>NZ_CP037858.1:2400000-3600000 GCF_006974125.1 Stenotrophomonas maltophilia
GCTGGGCGAAGTCCTTGTCGCCGGTGGAAATGGTCACCTTCAGGTCCTGCGCCACGCCCTGCAGGGCCAGCGTGCCGATCACATCGTCGGCTTCCACGCCGGGAATGCGCAGGATGCTGATGCCCAGTGCTTCGACGATGCGGCACATCGGCTCGACCTGGCTGCGCAGTTCATCGGGCATCGGCGGGCGGTTGGCCTTGTACTGGTCGTACAGGTCATCGCGGAAGGTCTTGCCTGGCGCATCGACCACGAACGCCACGTAGGCCGGGCGCTCCTTCAGTGTCGAGCGCAGCATGTTGACCACGCCGAACAGCGCGCCGGTGGGTTCGCCCTGTGCATTGGACAGGGGCGGCAGCGCGTGGAACGCGCGGTACAGGTAACTGGACCCGTCGATCAGGACTAATCTGCTCATGGGTCGATTCTACGCGCCCGTGCCTGCACCGCGGCGACACGGCAGGTGCCCGGCGATGGGGCATAATCAAGGCTCATTCCAGGCAAAGGCCCCCGCCGATGAAGACCCTGATGCTGGCTTCCCTGCTCCTGCTCGCTGGCTGCGCCAGCATGGGTGGCGCGGGCGCTCCCCCGGTGGACGTCAAGGGCGCGGATGTGTCCAAGCGCACCATGGACAACGGCGATGTCATCGAGGAATACCGCGTGTCCGGCCAGCTGCGCATGGTCAAGGTGACCCCGTCGCGCGGCGCCCCGTTCTACATGTACGACAAGAACGGCGATGGCCGTTTCGACAACGACAAGGACGGCGTGTCGCCGGTGTACTGGAAGCTGTACAGCTGGTGAGGTGACCGGCATCGAACCGGGCGGAGTGGCCACACTCCGCCCGGTTCAACGGGTCATTGCACGCAACCCGCCGCGTCACCGTCACAGGCTCGCGCCAGCCCCGTCGGCAACCGGATCCCGGGGTGCGTGATGCCGATCGCACGCGGCTCGATGGTGGCCGCAGCCGCATCGACGTAGACCGCCCGCGGCAGCACCGCGCCCTGCGCACGCACGCCGGGGCCCATCGCAGCAGGATCAGGGCCAGGATCAGGTCCACCGCCCATTGTCAGAGGGCGGCCATCTGCGCCCACGGCATGGAAATAGGCCGGCGGCCGGCCGACGAAATCGACCTCGTAAGTACTGCTCGTGCTGGTCAGATGGATCGGCGCAGGCTGGGTGCCGATACCGCCGCTGGACCACCAACGACTGCTGCCGGCCAGCACCGGCGTGGTGCCCAGCTGGCGGATGTCACCCTCCTGGACCTTCAGGTAGAACGCACTGCTGCCGGCGTCGACGCTGAATGCGCTGCCGTTGACGGTGGCCAGGGTCAGGTTGCCGGTGTTGGTCAGGCTGAAGCCCGCAGGCGACTGGAAATCACCCAGGTTGCCGATGGCATTGGCCACGAACAACGACGCATTGCCCAGCGTCGTTGGACCGACCGCGCGACCGCTGAGCTGGTCGGCGAACAGGCGGCCACTGGCGCTGGAACGGATCGCACCGGCCGACTGCAGCCGGAGTCTGCCCGCCTGCAGGCTGCCATCGATCTGCAGATCCCCGCCACGCACGTCGAGCAGACCCTGTGCGCCGGCCTGCACAGTGCCGGTCACCTGCAGCCCCTGCTGGGTCTGCAGTTCCAGGCCCTGGCTGCTGAAATCGCCGAGCGTCGCAATGCGGTTGTCGCCGCGCAGGCGGGCGTTGCCACCCGCGCTGCCCTGCAGGCGTTGTGCGGCCAGCACGCCACCGCTCTGGGTCAGCGCACCCGCGCTGCCAAGCTGCAGTACGCCTGTCGCCAGCACATCGTGGGCGAGCTGCAGGTCCTGGCCGCTGTGCAGCGTGATGTTGTTGCCGCGCAGTGCCGCCGGAAGCTGCAGGGCACCGACCGCGAGCAATTGCAGGTCACCGCTGCCGGTATCGATCCGGGTGCCGGGCAGCTGCAGTGCTCCACCCGCCTGCAGGCGTACCGTCGCATTGCGGTTGTCGAGTGAGGCCACGCGCAGGTCACCCGCGGCGGCCAGGTCGATGCCGACGCCGGTCAGTGCAACCGCACCACGCAGGTCATTGTCCGAACGTGCCAATGCGATGCCCGCGTCGCTGCGCAGGTCAGCGCTTCCATCCACACGCAGTGCGCCACTCTGATCGATGCCATCGCGGCCCTCGGCCTGCAGGTTGCCACCGACGTGGGTCGTACCCAGATGCAGCTGCTGTCCGTCCAGCACCACGTTGCCAACGATGTCCACCGTGCCCAGGGCCAAACGCCCACCACTTCGCGCAACCAGGCTGTCCGCTGTCACGCGTTGAAGCTGCAGGCTGCCATCGGCGGCCAGTGCCACCTGCCGCCCCTGCACCGTGACAGCGTCGCCGAAACGGTTGCCACCTGCCTGCAGATCAATGGCACCGCCGGCGTTCAGGCGAGTGGTGCCTGCCACCTGCGCGCCGCCCTGCTGGCGGATGCCTCCTGCGCTGGCCAGCGCCAGTCTGCCCCCTGCACTCACGCTGCCCAGCAACAGCGAAGCAGCCACCACGTCGATATCGCCGCCAGCCAGGTCGAGCGCGCCGTCGAAGCGGTTGCCGGACTGGCCCAGGGTGATGGCCGAACCTGCCTGGAAGCGGCTGTTGCCTGCGACCTGCAGCGCATCGGACTGGGTGATCGCGCCGCTGCTGTTCACCTGCAGCGCACCCAGCACCGAGGTGGCACCCAACCGCACGCCGTTGCCACTGAGCTGCACGTCACGCATGGCCTGCAGGTTCTGCAGGTCCAGCGCCGTACTGCTGGTCAGTGTGATGTCACGGCCCTGTACCTGCAGTGCACTGCCCAGCCGGTTGCCGGTATTGCCCAGCAAGATATCGGTGCTGGCCCGCAAATCGCTGTTACTGCCGAAGGTCAGGGTGCCGCTGCCCTGGCGGATGTCACCAGTGCGCGCGGTGGCCTGCAGCAGCCCCCCCATGGATGCGCCGTCGAACAGCAGCGATGTAGCGTTGAGACTGGCAGCTGCAGCGACATTGGCATTGGCCAGCGACATCGCACCGCCACTGTAGGCGTCCAGCGTGGTGGTATCGATGCCGTCCAACGCCAGCCCCGACAGCGCCTGGATGCGCGCCTGGTTGCCCTTCAGGGAAACCTTGCCGCCGAAGATGTTGGGATAGGCATCGAGTACCAGATTGCCGGCGGGGCCTGCGCTGAAGCTGGCGTCGCCACCAACGGTGAACGCACCGCCTTGGGTGAAGCCGGAGCTGCTGGTGACGTCAAGCCGACCTGTCGTCCGGATCGCCTCGGTGGTCACGCTCGAGCCCTTCAGCTCCAGATCGGTCAACCAGGCGCCAGCGGTGGTCCCTGCTCCCGATTGCAGTTCAAGCGTGCCGTGCGCGTTGAGCGCCAGGCTGCTCAGCCCGTCACCGCTGCCGTCGACGCGACCGACCACCACATTGCCATTGTTGCTGCGGATGCTGAGCCAGCGCGGCGTGCTCGCGGCCAGGTTGACGTTGCCCAGTTGGACCGCGCCGTCGGTCGTGATGCTGCCGCCGAGCTGGAGCGGACCGGCACTGTTGATGCCCAGGCTGGCAAGCGCCTGGCGACTGCCGACGTCACCGGCAAACACCACGTCGAGTCCGCTCGTGAGCGTCAACGCATGCGACCCATCGATACGGCCGCGGAAGTTGATCTGGCCGAGCTGGCTGTTAAGCGTGCTGTCGCCGGTGAGCACTGCATCGCCCTGGAAGTATTGCAGGCCGATGCTCCTGCCACTGGCGGGGAGCTGCACCGTGTCGGCGATCGTCCACAGGCTGGCCACGTCGAAATCGGAGAACGCCAGCGTGCCTTTGGCGTAGAGGTAGCTGGCACCGCCCTTCAGCGACACAGCACCGGCAAACTGGTTGACCGGCCTGCCCATGCTGTCCACCTGGTTCAGAATGACCGAGCCACTGGCGTCGATGTGGGTGGTCCCACCGATATCCAGCGCACTACCGGCGGTCTGCTGGAGCGATCCACCCAGATTCAGCTGCAGGTTGTCCGACAGGATGGTGTTGCCCAGCTGCAGATTGCCCGCACGCAGTTCGGCTTTCCTGCCCAGGAGGCTGACCTCGCCGCTGAAGCGGTTTCCTCCGTCAACCAGGTTGATGTCGCCCAGGCTCTTGAACCGCGCGCGGCCATCGACCTGGTAGCTGCCCAGCTGGACCAGGCTCGCCACGGAATCGATGTCGAGATTGCCCTTGCTGATGATGCCGCGACCGTTGAAGAGCTGTCCGGTGATGCTGACATCGGCGGCACTGATGTTGCCGTTGACCTGGACCCGGCCGGAGGTGCTCAGCGCCAGGTTGTAGCCGCCGCTGACATTGCTGGAGATGCCGTCGGTGGTGATGGTGCCGCCACCGGTGCTGACCAGTTGGGTAGCGCCGGCCAGGCGCACGTCACCCTGCAGCAGGATTTCACCATTGGCGACGATGCGGCTGCCCAGTGTGAGGGTGTCGGCACCGCCGTAGATGCGATCGAATGCGCCGCGGGTCCCCGCTGCGCCACCCAGCGTGAGCTGGCGAGCGCTCAGGTTCAGCGAGCCGCCATCGCCATCGAGTGTGCCACCGAAGCGCAGGCTGCCACCCACGGATGACAGGTTGCGCGAACCGAACACCTGCACCGGACCATCGAAAGCGAGCATGCCGGTGGCACTGACATCGCCGAACAGGCGAGCGCCGGTACCGGTGGTGACGGACAGGCTCTGCAGAGCGGTGTTGCCACCGATGGCACGGGAGAAGGTCGTCAGCCCGCTGGATTCAACCGCCAGATGGTAGCTGCCATCGACACTGCCATCGAACTGGACCGTACTGCCCTGCAGCGTCGAGTTGCCCCGCAGTATCACCGGTGACTGATAGGTCTGATCACCGGTGGTGATGATCGTGCCGCTCAGGTCGATGGTGCTGCCCTGCGCGGCCAGGCTGCGGGCGTTGATGTTGCCCAACCCGAGTGTGCCGCTGCTGACCAGCGCGATACCACCGCCATTGGCACTGACCCGGTTGCCGAAGCTGTTTCCGGAATGGGTCAAGGTGATGTTGCCGGTGCCGGCGTCAAGCGCGGTGAAGCCGCCGACCGACAAGGCATCGCCGTTGGACAGACCGATGGACGTGGCCAGCGTCAGGTCGGAGCCCACGCTGCCGCCCACACTGCCGATGCGGTTGCCGGTCTGGCCCAGGGTTGCGCCGCCCTGGAGGGCCAGGGTCAGTGCCCCCTCCAGCGCGCCGCTGGCCTGCACGACATTGTTCGCTGCAACGTTGATCGAGTCGGCCTTGACGTCACCGTTCAGCATGACGTCACCGTTGGCTCCGCCATTGAGCGCGACGGAGCCGGCCTGGAGACGGCCACCATCGATCTGGATCGCAACGGGGCCGCCGACTGCGTTGCCGACCACCGCCACCGTATCGGCGGTGATGGCGGCATTGCTGGTCACCACCGGGGCCGTGCTGTGGATGGTGAGACTGCCATCACCGGCGTCGATCGCATTGGCGGTGATCGTACCGCCAGCATTGATGCCTGTGCTGGACAAACCCGGGCCCATCAACGCGGTCATGCTGATGCTGCGTGCATCGAGGACGCCGACATTGCTGACGCCGGTACCGGCCACGGTGCTGGGTGCAGTGGCGGCAAATGCCAGGCGCGACATGCCGTCCGGGGACACGCCGCTCACCACCGTGGCTGCACCGGCGGCCACCAGATCGATATTGCCGTTGGCCGCGTAGATGGACCCGCTGTTGGAGACCGCGCCACCAATCAGGCTGATGCCACCGGCCGCAGCGCGCAGCGTGCCACCCAGATTGCTGACCACGCCAGTACTGCCACCGCCAGCCAGCTGGAAGGCGGCCGGCAGCGGACCACCATCCATCGGCAGTCCCGGCGTACCCGGCATCAGGGTACTGGCCAGCAGTCCGCCAACATTGACGCTGGCAGTGCCGGTGAAGGTGATGCCCGCCGGGTTGATCAGGAACACCTGGCCGGATGACAGCAGCTGGCCACTGATGATGCTGGCCGAACTGCCGGTGACCAGGTTGATGGCCGTCGATTGCGAGCCCTGCTGCATGTTGAACTGCACTACATCGCCGGTGCCGATGCTGAAGCTGCTCCACTGGATGAGCGCGGACTGGCTGGCCTGGGTGACGGTCATCACGTTGCCGTTGGTGTTGATCGCCCCGGAGCCTGCGATGATGCTGCCGTTCTGTGGCAGGACAACCTGCGCCATGGCAGGCAGGCTGCCGGTCAGCAGCAGCGCCGCCGTCAGCGGCGCCAGCCACAGCGTGCGGCACGTGCGTTGTGGCGCACAGCGGCGCGGCCCGCGTGCGAGTTCTGCGGCGACCTGCACCTGGCCCAGCGAAGGATTGAAGACGAGTCGGTAGATACGGTTCATGGTCGCTCCTCAGAAGGTCAGGCCAAGCCGCGCATACACGCGGACATCGCGGCCGTCACCCGGTCGCAGGGCGCTGGTCGGCTTGGCCGCCGCCACACGCAGTTCGAGGTTCTTCCACTGGCGCAGGCGGAAAGTCGCGCCCATGCCCACCGATGCCAGATCGGCCGGTGCCTCCACACCATCGATATCGAACACGCGCGCCTGGTCAGCGAACACGTCCAGCTCCAGCACTTCGCGCCACGGCACCCCGCGGAACGGCGAGACCACGTCGCCGAAACCCGGCGCATCGACGTGGTACTCCAGCGCTCCGTACCAGCCACGATCGCCCAGCGTCTCGCCCTGCGCATAACCCCGCACGCTGTCGTTGCCACCCACCTGGAACTGCTCCAGCGCCGGCAGCGAGTTGTTGCTGTACTGGCCATTGAACTTGAACAGCAGGCGCTGGCTGCGGCTGAGATACTGCAGCCGCAGCAGGCCCAGGCGCACTACGGTGAAGCGGCTGTCGCGGGTCGGGTTGATCGCATCGAAGTCGGCCGAGCGATCATGCAGCGACTGGCGCACGCTCAACTGCGCCAGGTTGATGCCATGCAGGCGCGCATCGTTGTGGCGCAGGCTCGCGCCCACTTCGGCCACGTCGTACTTCTGTTTGGACAGCACCAGGCCCAGCGCTTCAAAGCGTGAGCTCTCGCGGATGTAGCGCATCGAGCTGGTCATCTGCAGGTCGGGACGGTTGATGAACTTCCAGTCGGCACCGGCATAGGCCTGCGAGGCGGGGCCCTTGAGCTTGAAGCCACGCAGGATGCCGTCGTCCACCTCCAGTTCACTGCGGTTGGCACCGGCCAGCACCGACAGCCCCTGCACCACCTGCAACGGCACGCTGTAGGACAGCGCGCCAGCGCGACTGGCCTGCGGATCGAACGCATACGTGCCACTGGCCGCAAATACATCGCCCAGTCCCAGCGGACTGTTCCAGGTGACGCCCAACTGGGCGCGCCCGCGACCGGTCAGCTCGGTGCCGTGGTTGTCCACGCTCGTACTGATTTCGTACGGCCGGCCGCTTTCGCGTGCGACCAGTACAAGATCGGTTTCTCCTACGTTCTCGCCAGGCTGCAGCACCGAGGACACGGATACACCGGGCAGGTCACGTGCATACAGCAACGCGCTGTCGATGTCGGCCTGGCGCAGCGGTTGCCCGCGCAGGCGCTCGGCGACGTTGCTGAGCACATGCGTGCGATAGCGCTGGTTCCCTTGCACCACCACCTTGCCGATGCGACCTTCCAGCACGCGCACTTCGATGCGTCCTTCGGCATCGAGTTTCTGCGGAGGCAGATAGGCAACGCTGACCAGGAAGCCTGCCTTGCGATAGGCCGCCGTCACTGCATCCGCCGCCCCCTGCAACTGGGCGAAGTCCAGCGAGATCACGTCCGCGCCGTGCGCCAGACTGGCGAAGTAGGCATCCAGCACTGCCTGTACCTGTGCAGGCGTGATACCACGTTGCGGATGGTCCCCGACGTCGCTGGCGCGGAAACCGCGTACCTGCAGGGTTTGGCTGCCGGTGCGCGCGGCCATGCCGGGCAGGTCAACCGTGGATGGCGCATCGGCCTGCTGCGCGGCAGCGACTACTGGCAGGGCCGCAGACAGCAGCAGTGCGAACGACGATCGATTCAATGGCACGAATGTGTCCTCCAATGACGACGGATGTCCAAGACAATGGACAGCACCCGCCAGTCCCCGGGCGGAGCGCATGAAAGAGACAGGCGCAGCAGGACGCGCTGGCATCCAGCAGGCGATTCGCCCACTGCCCAGACATGCGTGCACCTCAACAACCCCGCGCGGAGGATGCCACAAAGAATGAACGGCCACGCGTGCCGTTCGTAACCGTTCGTCGGACGCATCTGTGCATGGCCGATGGCTTCGGCACATGGATCGATCTGAATGCATGTGCGCCGCTCAGGGCACACAAAAGATGACGCCGGCGCGCATCCTGCGGCCGGCGTCGGGTCCCCTCCCCGGGAACGCTTGAATCAGTGGGTGTGGATCAGCGGATGACCAGCACCGGCAGGGTGCTGCGCGCCAGCACTTCCGCGGTCTGGCTGCCCAGCAGCACGCGGGTCACGCCACGGCGGCCATGCGAGGTCATCACGATCAGGTCGCTGTTGCGCTCGCCCGCCGTCTCGATGATGCCATCGGCCGCATAGCGGTCCAGCACATGCACCGGATTGGCGGTAATGCCCTGCTCGGCGGCCTTGGCCAGCGCGGGCTGAAGGACCTTCTGCGCGCCTTCCTCGCGGTCTGCCTTGTACTCCGGGCTGTTCATGTAGCCCACGCTCCAGCCCATGGCGTCGTACATGCCGACGGCCCACGGCTCGGAAACGGTCACGATATCAACCTCGGCATTGAGGTCCTTGGCCAGCTCCAGGCCCTTGGCCAGGCCCTTGTCGGCCAGCTCGGACCCGTCGGTGGCAATCAGGATGCGCTTGTACATGGTGGGGCTCCGTAGCGATCTGCCAGATGGGAACGACACCATTGCACACCGGATGTGCAGGCCGCGCCTTGAGCAGGATCAATCCGGCGCCGCGCAGCGGGGTGTGCGCACCGTCGGCTTGCGTACCCGGACACTGCGGCGCATGCTCGGCGGGGGCGCACCGCCGCGCTCAAGGATGACCGACATGCAGGACAACAAACCGCCCGTCTGGAGTTCCCGGAAATCCATCCTGGTCGCCGTGATCGTCGCCTTGGCTGTGCTTTTCGGCGGCTACCAGGTCGGCAAGGACATGGCGCTGCGCGACAACGCGCGGCAGGCAGCCGGCCGATAACCTGCTCCTGTAGCCGAGCATGGCGATGCCGGTCGTCCTGACCGGCACCCTTCGGGCCATCGCAAGCGACGTTGGCAGCGGCTCCTGCCGCTACCTTCGGCTCCACATCAGGCCTGCTCTCAGGCGATCTGCACCACGCGTGCGTTCTGGCACAGCGGATAACTGGCCACGAACCCGGCGATCGCATCGCGCATCGCCTCGAACGATTCGCCATACATGTACAGCGCGGTTTCGGTCGGGCCCTGCCACCAGCTGCAGATCTCGCCCAGGCCGTCGATGTTCTCGGACAGCTGCTCGAACACGTGGTTGGAATCGCACTGCTCGTAGACTTCGTCCGGCAGGGTCAGGCCATCCAGGTAGATGCCCAGGCCCTCGGTGACGCCGAAGCTGCGGTCGGCCTCGCCCGCCCCCTGCAACTGCGAACCCTTCGGCGCACCCAGCTGTTCCAGCAGGTCGATCAGCTTCGGCACGCCGTCCGCATCGACCAGCGCCACTTCGATGTCGCCGTACTCGACTTCACCGAGGTCGGACATTGCAGTGCCACCACCGGTCAGCTCGCCCACCTGGGCCGCCTGCAACAGCGCGTCGAGCGGATCCTCGAACAGCTCGTGGCGATGCTCGGGCTGCAGCCGGGCGTTCAACTTCACGGTGACGTGCAGGGTCGGTTCGGTCATGGGGGCATTCCTGGAAGGTGTGGGGCCTATTGTAGAGCCGAGCCCATGCTCGGCTGACGTTCCCCGTCCTGACCAAAGCCACTCCCGTTTCCTGCGGCCCACGCGATAATGCGCAGGGCAAGGACACCATTCCAACAGGGGGAATACATGAAGTCGATCATTGGTCTTTCGTTGCTGCTGCTCCTCACCGGCTGCGGCATCCGCACCGAAGTCGTGCGCGTGAACGTGCCGGACATCCGGGTGAATCCGGAACAGGGCACAACGGTCGTGGTCGACCCTGTACGGGACAATCGTCCGTCAGACTTCCTTTCCCTTGTTCCCGCATCGGATCGCGTCAGGAATGTTGGCGGAGAGGTCCGCAACGGCAATGGTTTCAACCTCGTCCTGGAATCGGGCACGACGTCCGACAAGGCCCGCGAGATCATCATCCAGGCACTGCGCAACATGGGTTATCGCACTGCCGACCAGTGCGATGCGCAATGCCTTCGTCTGGAGGCGTCAATGAACGAGTTCGTGGTCAGGGCACCCTTCAACTTCTGGCGTGCTGCCGGCTGGGCGCAGCAGATGGTCGCGGATCTGTCGGTCGAAGTGACGACCCACGACGGAGACCGGGCCCGTTCGTTCACCGCCAAGGGCCATGGCACCAATGTGTTCCAGGTGGTTTCGCCGCAAAACTGGGAGAAGGCGCTGGAACGTGCCGTCACTGATTTCACGGCGAACTTCAAACAGAACATGTCCGCGCAGGACGCGGCGGCCGGCTCAAAGGCCCAGGACTGAGGCTCTGCCCTTCTGGTAGAACCGAGCCCATGCTCGGCTGCTTTTCCCGCCAGAAGCAGCCGAGCATGGGCTCGGCTCTACAACACCCACGCTCAGCGCAGGAACGGTGGCACCTTGCGCTTGAGCAGCTCGACCAGAACCGGGTCCATGTAGTCGTAGTCATCGGGGATATCCAGGCAGATCACCCGTTTGCCGTTCAACCATGCCTTGTAGCGGCTGGACAAGCGGTTGCGGTGCGCCTTCTCCATCACGAACACCAGGTCCGCCCACTGCAGCAGCTCCGGGCTAAGCACTTCATCCGCGTCGGCCAGCAACCCGGCCGAGGCGGTTTCAATCCCCGGCCACTCGACGAACACCTGCTCGGCCGTCGGGCTGCGCAGGCGGTTCTGGCTGCAGAGGAAGAGCACGTTCCGGGGAAGGCGCTGCGACATGAATCGTCAGGCTCCGGCGTCGTTGAACGACGTCGATCCTGCGGCCTTTACATGGATTTTGGAAGCTGCTAACTTCAATCATAGGCATTGCGAATGCCTCCCCGCTGCAAGGGAAAATTCGCCACAGTGTCACTCACTCTTGAAGACCCCCTTTTCGCCATATTGGCAAGCAGCGTGCCGACTCGACCAGTTCTTCTGGTAGGCGATCTCTTTGGAGTCTTGCATGTTCTCTTTCAACGAAGTGATTGACGCGTTCAAGAGCGCTTCTGTTCTTGATTCCACCGTGGCTGAGATTGGTTATTGCCGGACACTGGACCGGAAAGCGGTCCTGCTCGGTTACCGGGATTATCATGACTTCCGTGCCAGCTTGGAGCACATGCCCAAAGACGAACTTGGGCCAGTGTCTCTCCGGCTCATGCGGAAGATCTGCGCTGCAAGGCTGCCTTTGGACAATTCACAGCCCTACTTCGAGCTGAAGGTGCTGCCGAACGGCATAGCCCACTACAGCCAGTGGGAGGGTTGGGACAAGTTCGGTCAGGAAGTTCGGGTACCGCGCCCCCTCGAGGGAGCCGCATCGGTAGAGGCAGTACGTAGATTGGGACGTTATCCCGTCTACGTCATCGAAGCCGAGCGGGAACTCATCGCATGGAGGGGCGTTTGGCAATCAACCGCGTATGTCCGATCGGATCTTGCGAGGAAGAACTTCCCAAAGATGTTCAATAAGCGGCACTTGATTGCCGATGACGTTCCAGTCGAACTGATTCGACTTGCAGCCGCCCGCTGCAATTTTGATAGCAACATTGCAATGGGGTGACTATCGACTCCAGCTTGCCTGCCGACGCAGGCAAGCTGGATCCTGCCATGCGATTTCAGATCACCGTCAGGTTGGCGTAGGCCATCACCAGCCACTTGCTGCCGGCGTCGGCGAACTCGACCTGCACGCGGGCATGGGCGCCGCTGCCTTCGTAGTCGGTCACCATGCCTTCGCCGAACTTGGGATGGGTGACCAGCGCGCCCAGCTTCAGCGGCGGTGCCTCGATGGAGGCATGGCCCATCACCCGGCTGCTGCCCAGCGATGCCGGCCGCGAGACCTGCACCTTCGGGCGCACTTCGTGCAGCAGCTCGCGCGGAATCTCGCGCAGGAAACGCGATGGCAGGCTGTAGTTGTCCTGGCCATGGATGCGGCGCGATTCGGCATAGCTCAGCACCAGCTTCTGGCGCGCGCGGGTGATGCCGACGTAGGCCAGGCGGCGCTCTTCTTCCAGCCGCCCGCTTTCCTCCAGCGAACGTGCGCTGGGGAACAGGCCTTCCTCCAGGCCGGCCAGGAACACCAGCGGGAATTCCAGGCCCTTGGCCGAGTGCAGGGTCATCAGCTGCACGCCGTCCTCGCCCGCCTGCGCCTGGCCCTCACCGGCCTCCAGCGCGGCGTAGGCCAGGAATGCGACCAGCTCGTCCATGTCCTCGCCCACTTCCTCGATGTCGTCGGCGCGGCGCACGAAGCGCGATGCCACCGAGACCAGTTCGTCGAGGTTGTCGGTACGCGATTCCGAATCCAGCGCGTTGCGGCTTTCCTTGCTCCAGTGCTCGCGCAGCTGCGAGCGCGCCAGCACATGGTCCACGCGCTCGGCCAGGGTCATGTGCAGGGTCTGCGCCTGCAGCTCGTTGACCAGCACCAGGAAGCCGGCCAGTGCATTGCGCGCACGTGCGGCCAGCGCGCTGCTCTGGGTGACCAGCATGGTCGCTTCCCACAGCGAGATGCCCTGCGCGCGTGCCTCGCGGCGCACTTCGTCCAGCGTGCGGTCGCCGATGCCACGGGTGGGCGTGTTGACCGCGCGCTCGAAGGCGGCGTCATCGTTGCGGTTGGACAGCAGGCGCAGGTAGGCCAGTGCGTCCTTGATTTCGGCACGCTCGAAGAAGCGCATGCCACCGTACACGCGGTACGGCACCTGTTCGCTCAGCAGCGCTTCTTCCAGCGCGCGCGACTGCGCGTTGCTGCGGTAGAGCACGGCCACTTCGGTGTAGCTGCCGCCATCGCGCACCCACTGGCGAGCACGCTCGACGATGTAGCGCGCCTCGTCCATCTCGTTGTAGGCGGCGTACAGGTCGATCGGCTCGCCGTCGCCGCTGTCGGTCCACAGCTGCTTGCCGATGCGATCCGGGTTGTGCGCGATCACCGCATTGGCGGCGCCGAGGATGTTGGCGGTGGAGCGGTAGTTCTGCTCCAGGCGGATGGTCTGCGCGCCCGGGAAGTCGCGCAGGAAGCCCTGCACGTTCTCGACCTTGGCACCGCGCCAGCCGTAGATGGCCTGGTCATCGTCGCCAACCACGAACACGTGGCCGGAATCGCCGGCCAGCACGCGCACGAAGGCGTACTGGATGGCATTGGTGTCCTGGAACTCGTCCACCAGGATTTCGCGGAAGCGCGCGCGGTAGTGCGCCAGCAGGGCCGGGTTGTCGCGCAGCAGTTCGTGCGCGCGCAGCAGCAGTTCGGCGAAGTCGACCAGGCCGGCGCGGTCGCAGCGCGCCTGGTATTCGATGTAGGCCTGGCGCATGGTTTCCAGCCACGCGTCGTGCGGTTCGGGCTGGATGTGCTGTGGGCGGCGGCCTTCGTCCTTCTGCGCGTTGATCCACCACGCGATCTGCTTGGCCGGGTATTTGCCGTCGTCCAGTTCCAGTGCCTGTACCACGCGCTTGACCAGCCGCAGTTGATCGTCCGAGTCCATCACCTGGAAGCCTTCGGGCAGCTTCGCGTCCTGCCAGTGCAGGCGCAGCAGGCGGTTGGCCAGGCCGTGGAAGGTACCGATCCACATGCCACGGCTGCCATTGGGCAACTGTGCGTCGATGCGGTGGCGCATTTCGCCGGCCGCCTTGTTTGTGAAGGTCACCGCGAAAATGCCGTGGGTCGGCACGCCATCGACTTCATGCAGCCAGGCGATGCGGTGGGTGAGTACGCGGGTCTTGCCGGAACCGGCACCGGCCAGCACCAGGTGGTGGCCGGGGGGAGCGGAGACGGCTTCGCGCTGGGCCGGGTTCAGGCCATCAAGCAGGTGGGAGACATCCATGCCCCCATTTTACGGCATCGCCGTCGCGGCTCCTGCGACCACCTGGGTGGCCAGTGCGTGCGCCTGCTGACGCAGTTCAGGCACCGCCAGGCTTTCCCACAGGCTGCCGATGCGCAGGCTGCCAAGCACGCCCAGCCGTGCCTGCGGCTGGCCACCGGCGGCACACAGGCGATCGCCCGGCACCGAGCTGTCCAGGCCCAGCCCATGCGGGCCGGGGCGCGCCAGCCCATCGGCCTGCAGCTGCTGCAGCAACGGATTGCGCAGCGCACTGGCGCGGGTTTCGACGCCGGTGGCGTTGATCACGCCGCCGATCATCCACTGCTGTTCCTCGCCCGAGGCATCCCGGCCGGACAACTGCACGGCATCGCCATCACGCCAGATGCGTTGCAGGCGGGCGCGGTGGACGCGCAGCTGGCCGCTGTCGATCAACGCCTGCAGCTGAACATCCACCTCTTCGGCGATGCGGTGGCGATGCACATCCCAGTAGCGCACCGCATGGCGCAGGAAGCGGCGCTGGTCGGCCTCATCGAGGCTGCACCACAGCGCCTGCCCGTGCGGGCGGATGCGGTCCATCACGCCCTGCCACGGCAGGCCGTCGGCCTGCGCCTGGCGTGCGAACCCGCGCAACGCGCGCAGGCGCTGACGCAGGTTCATCGGCAGCAGCGTGGCCGGGTCGAACGTGGGTAGGCCCCCGTGTGCGTGCGGCAACGGCAGCAGGCCGTGGCGCGAGATCACATGCAGCGGGCCGGTGTGGCCGGCGGCAACCAGCGCCAGCACGGTGTCGGCCATGCTCAGGCCGGAGCCGACGATGGCCACGGCCTGTTCGCCGGCAAGGGTGCGCACACCGTCGTAGTCCCAGGCCTCGATCACGTCATCGGCGGGCAGCGCATCGGCGCCGGCCACCGGCAGCGGGCGCATGCTGTTGCCAGTGGCCAGCACCGCCTGCGCGGCGTGCAGCGTGTGGCCATCGCCGAGTGCCAGCTGGTAGCCGTGGTCGTCCGGCTGCAGGCCCAGCACCGGCTGTGCGATCACCTGCAGCTGCGCCGGGCTGGCGGCGGCGGCCTCCTGCAGGCGCTGCTGCAGATAAGCCGCAAAGTAGTGGCGGCACACGTAACGCTCGCCCAGCACCTCGCGCGCCTCGCCCGGGTAGGCGTCGGCGGCCATCAGGTAGTCGAGGAAATCGCCAGGCTGGTCGGCAAACGCACTCATCTTCGCCGCCGGCACGTTCAGCAGATGCTCCGGCCACGGCGTGGCATAGGCGATGCCCTGGGCCAGCTGCGAGGCCGGTTCGAAAATGGCCAGCGCCAGCGGCGCCTTCGCCTGGCGCAATACCTGGATCGCCACCAGCACCCCGGCCGCACCACCACCGATGATTGCCAGGTCCAGTTCGCCATTACGCGGTGAATCAGTCATGTGCCGATTGTAGGCCATCGGCGATGACAGGCCGGATTGCCGAAATGGGCGGCCGGCATTGCCTTACATCAACGCGTCGGCCAGCCGTGCGATGCCCTCGCGGCTGCGCCGCCACGTGGGGCGACTGCGCCACTGCTGCAGATCCAGCTGCCGCGACTCGCGCAGGTAGCCATCCTCGATCGCGCACAGCTGCTGCACCAGCGCGCGGTCGTAGCAGATCAGGCCGATTTCGGCATTCAGTGCGAACGAGCGGATATCCATGTTGATCGAGCCGAGCACAGCGATGTCCTCATCCACGCTCATGTGCTTGGCGTGCAGGAACTGCGGCTCGTACAGCGCGATGCGCACGCCACAGCGCAGCAGCTCGTCGTAGTAGGCCTCCTGTGCCCACGAGGTCAGCCGCTGGTTGTTGCTGGCCGACAGGATCAGCTGCACTTCCACGCCGGACAACGCCGCGATGCGCAGCGCGCTGAGCGTGGCTTCGTCAGGCACGAAATACGGGGTGACCATCACCAGCCGGCGTCGTGCGAGGTGGATCAGCGCCGCCACCGCGTCGCGCGCGTTGCTGTACGGGTAGGCCGGGCCGCTGGGCAGCAGCTGGGTGGCGATGTCGTCGCTGCACTCGGGCACATCGGCGATCACGTCCAGGCGCTGGCCGGTCTCCATGTACCAGTCGCTTGCGAACACCGCCTCCAGATGCGCCACCGCCGGGCCGCGCACGCGCGCCACCAGTTCGCGGTTCGGGTGGCCAGGCACGAACTGCGGGCCGGCCAGGTTCTGCGAACCGACATAGGCCACTTCGTTGTCGATCACCGCGATCTTTCGATGGTTGCGCAGGTCCATGCGCCCGCTGCGGCGCCAGCGCAGGCCGCCGGGCAGCATCGCGCGCACTTCGATGTCGCGTGCTTCCAGGCGCTTGCGGTAGGCGCGCAGGCCGCGCTTGGCACCTACCGCGTCGAGCAGCACGCGGCACTGCACGCCGCGTGCGGCGGCGCGCTGCAAGGCCTCGACGATGGCCTCGCCGACCGCGTCGTCGAACATCAGGTAGTACAGCAGATGCACACGGTCTTCGGCTTGGTCGATGTCGGCGATCAGCGTATGCAGCGATTCGTCGTAATCGGTCAGCAGATCGACGGCGTTGCCGTGCACCGGCATGAAGTCGCCCTGGCGCTGCACCAGCGGCACGATCTCGGCGCTGGCGGTGTCCGGCTGCGGCGTCCAGCGCAGGCGATGCTGCAGCGCCTGTTCCTCGCGGATGACCTGCGAGGCCTCGGCCTGGCGGCGGATACGCTCGCGCGACAGCCACGGGTGGCCGAACAGCAGGTACAGCGGCAGGCCCAGCAGCGGCACGAAGCCGACCAGCAGCAGCCAGCTGCGCGCGGCCCCCGGCGTGGTGCGGGTGGGAATCCAGCACAGCGCGACCAGCCGGATCAGCCAGTCGATCAGCAGCAGGTAGGAACCCAGCAACCACTCGAACAGCATCGTGTCGCCCGTCGGGAGGTGATGGGCCATTCTGCCCAGCGGGGTGTGTAGAGTCGAGCCGCGCTCGACTGCCTTGAACCAGCGTGTCGACCAAGGTCGATACGTACCGGGCGGACAGCGTGCCGACCAACGGTCGGCACCCACCACGGCAATGGCGGAGCAGCCGGCAGCCGCCCTGGAATGCCGGGCATGAAAAAACCCGCCACAAGGGCGGGTTTCTTCGCGGGGACCAGCAATCCTTGCGGATTACTTGATCTTGCCTTCCTTGTACAGGACGTGCTTGCGCACGACCGGATCGTACTTCAGGAATTCCATCTTCCCCGGGGTGTTCTTCTTGTTCTTGTCGGTCGTGTAGAAGTGGCCGGTACCGGCCGAGGAAATCATACGGACCTTATCGCGCTTGCCTGCCATGATGCTTTACTCCTCAGACCTTTTCGCCGCGCGCACGCAGCTCAGCCAGAACGGAATCAATGCCGTTCTTGTCGATGGTGCGCAGTGCATGCGCGGAAACACGAAGCTTGACCCAGCGGTTTTCGCTGGCCACCCAGAAACGGCGCTCGTGCAGATTCGGCAGGAAACGACGACGGGTCTTGTTGTTGGCGTGCGAGACGTTGTTACCCGTCTGCACTCGCTTGCCGGAAACCTGGCATACGCGGGACATTGCGCACCTCGATAGTAGTAGTTGTCAGCCCGTAGCCCGGGAGACGGCGGCCTCGATGGTTGCCCACCACACGTCAAGAGAATCAAAGGGTTACGCTGGCGTTGGGCGGCCGGGGACGTGCTCCCGGGGGCGCCGCCCGGTAGAAAACCGGACACAGCGAGCCGCGCATTATGCACGTGTTCAAGCACTTGCGCAAGTTACCCACAGGCTGGGGCTGAACGCGACGGCCGCTCCCCGTGGAACCGAGCCCGCTCAGCGCAGGTGCGGGATCACCTGGGCCAGCAGATGGGCATCCTTCAGCGCACCGTGCAGTCCCCGGGTGCCGGGAATGCGCAGGCGCTGCAGCACATCATCCAGCTTGTTGCCCTGGCCCGGCCAGCGCCCGCGCGCCAGCTTCAGGCTGCAGGTGATGCGGCAATGCTGGGCCAGCGTGACGGGGATGCCGGCCAGGCGCAGCTCATTGTCGAGGAAACCCACATCGAAGGTGGCGTTGTGCGCGATCATCTCGCTGCCGCGCAGGAAGTCGAGCAGTTCGGCGGCTTTGCTGGAAAACAGCGGCTTGCCCACCAGCATCGCGTCGCTGATGCCATGTACCCGCTGCGCGCCCCAATCGACCTTGCGCTGTGGCTGCAGGTAGGTGTGGAACTGGCGGCCGGTGAGCTGACCATCGACCAGTTCGACGGCACCGATTTCGATCACGCGATGGCCCAGGCGGTGGGAGATGCCGGTGGTTTCGGTATCCAGTGCGACGATGCGACTCATGCGTGAGGCTGTTTCCTGTTGCGTGTTGTGGTGATTTTCGCACGCCCGGTGCGTGTCACCCCAACACCTCCACCACCCAATCGATGAACACCCGCAGCCGCTGGCTCATGTGCCGGTTCGGCGGAAACATCACGTGCATCGGCATTGGCGGCAGCTGCCAGTCCTGCAACACCGGCATCAGCTCGCCGCGCGCCACGTGCGGCTCGGCCATATAGCTGGGCAGCGCGACCACGCCGAGCCCCGCCAGCGCAGCCGCCAGATACGCGTTGCCGTCGTCGAAGCCGACTGTATAGCGGCCCTGCACCTCGATGCGCTCATCGCCGCGCTTCGCATTGAACACTCGGGCACGGCCGCTACGCGGGCTGAGGAAGCCGACCATGTGGTGGTCCGGCCCTTCCAGCGCGCGCGGGTCGGACGGCACGCCGAAACGCTGCACGTACGCCGGGCTGGCGTGGAAACCAATCTGCAGCGCAGCCAACGGCCGTGCCACCAGCGCCGGGTCGGCCGGGGTGCCACCGCGGATCACGCAATCGACGTTGTCGGCGATGACATCGACCTCGCGGTCGCTGACGCCGATATCCAGCTGGATCTCCGGGTAACGCGCCTGGAAATCCGGCAGCGCCGGTACCAGCCGCAACCGCGCATACGGCCCGGGCACATCCACGCGCAGGCGTCCGCGCGGCTGGGCGGCCGCATCGCCCAGCCCGCCCTCTACCTCGTCCAGCTCGGCCAGCAGGCGGGCGATGCGCGGGTAATAGGCTGCGCCATCGGCGGTGACGCTGACCCGCCGGGTGGTGCGGTTGAGCAGGCGCAACCGCAGGTGCGCCTCCAGCTGCTGCACCAGCTGCGTAACCGTGGTGCGGCTGACCTGCAGGGTGTGCGCGGCGCGGGTGAAGCTGCCCGTTTCCACCACCCGGGCAAACGCCCGCATCGCCTCGAAACGGTCCATGGCAGGCCATGATTGTTTGGAATTGACAATCAATCTAGGCCGATCATCGCGGTTTATCCAGACAGCGCTGGCAGGGAGGATGGTGTTCTCTCCCACGGGATCTTCCCCATGTCACAGCGTGATGTCGTTTTCCCCGCCGGCCGACAGGCCCTGTACGAGCGCAACCGCTACTCGCCGGCGATCCGATCCAATGGCTTCCTGTTCGTCTCCGGCCAGGTCGGCAGCCGCGAGGACGGCTCGCCCGAGCCGGACTTCGAGGCGCAGGTGCGCCGCGCCTTCGAGAATCTCAATGCGGTGCTTGCCGCCGCCGGCTGCACGTTCGATGACGTGGTCGACGTGACCGTGTTCCTGGTCGATCCAGAGAAGAACTTTGAGAAGGCCTGGGCGATCGCGCCCGAGTACTGGGGCGAAGCACCGCACCCGACCCTGACCGGCATCGGCGTGACCTGGCTGTATGGGTTCCAGTTCGAGATCAAGGTGATCGCGAAGCTGCCGTGACACGGGTAGTGCCGGCCGCTGGCCGGCAACGTGGTGGGGTCGAAAAGCGTGTCGACCAAGGTCGACACCTACCGGGACGGCTGGTCGCGCGAAAGCAGCCGAGCGTGGGCTACAGAAGCGCATCCCGGTGTCCCACCCCACGGGCCGAAAGGCGTGCCGACCAAGGTCGGCACCCACCAGGGCAGGAGGTCGGCCCCTACCGGGACAGGAGGCCCCCAGGCCACCCACCTGAACGGGAGATTCCGACGAATTCCCGAAGCGTCCATTGATATTGTATCCGGCGAAAACCGCTTGCTAGCCTCCCTTCCATGCGCCGGATCACCCGCCAACTGCGTACGTACCTGATGATGCTGCTGATGGCGGCATTCGTGGTCGTGCCGGTGGCCGACGCACTGGTGTGTGCGGTGGAACCGCATGCCAGCAGCGCCCATGTCGAGTCCCTTGCGGACGATGCAGGCGGCGACAGCGACAGCAAGCACACGGGTGCCTGCACGCATAACCACTGCCATCACTCCACGCTGAGCCTGCCAGCGAATGATTTCGCCGCCTTCGGTACGCCGCTGCCGGCGCGCTGGATGAATGCCGGCGACGTGGCGACCTATGCGGTCGCCCAGGATGAATTGACGCGTCCCCCCCGGGCGTGAGTTGAGCGCGTCCCGCAATCGCGGGCTCCCGTTTCACTCACAACCGGAATCCCCCTATGTCGATCCTGACACCTCGGTCGCCGCGTGCGGCCGGGCTGGTCGTCGCCGTGTTGCTGGGCCTGGCCCCGGCAATGCAGGCGTCGGCACAAGCCGCCCCCTCCTACGACACCCTGCTTGAACGCCTGGACCAGCTGCCCGGCACCCGTGTGGGTACGGCGCTGGCCGAGGCCGCCGACGCGCGCGCCGACCAGGCCCGTGCGTTGCCCAACCCTTCCCTTTCCTACTCCGCCGAAAACGCCTGGGGCACCGGCTCCTATGGCGGCATGGGCAAGGCCGATACCGTGCTCACCCTGTCCCAGCCGCTGGAGGTCTGGGGCCAGCGCGGCGCGCGTGTCCGTGCCGCCCGCGCCGAGGCACAGGCGGCCAACCTGCGTGGCGCGCAGAGTCGCAGCGATGTGGCCAGCCAGCTGGCGGTGGTCTATGCACAGGCGGAAAGTGCACTGCGCCGTTACACGCTGGCCGAAGAAGCACTGTCACTGACCCGCGATGACGCCAACGCCGTCAACGCCATGGTCAAGCAGGGCCGCGAACCGCAGCTGCGCGCGGTGCAGGCACAGAGCGAGGTGGCCAACGCCAGTGCTTCACTGGATGAGGCGCAGGCCTTCCGTGATGCCGCGCTGGCCCGCCTGGCCGGTGCCGCGCTGCTGGATGCGCCGGTGCAGTCGATCAACGACAGCCTGCTCGACCGCGCGCCACCGCTGCCGCGCGGTGCCACCGATACCGCACTGGCGGTGCGCATCGCCGAAGCCGAGGCCGATGCGGCGGGCAAGCTGGTCGACGTGGAGCGCAAGCGCGCCCTGCCTGACCTCAGTGTCACCGCCGCGCAGACCCGCTTCCGCGAAGGCGGCGAGCGTGCCTACAACCTCGGGGTCAGCCTCAGCATCCCGCTGTTCGACCGCAACCGTGGCGGCATCCGCGCCGCCAATGCCGACCAGCGCGCGGCCGAGGCACGACTGGACCAGCAGCGCCGCGACAGTGAGGCCGCACGCCTGTCAGCCGTGGCCGGGCTGAAGGCGGCCAGCAGCCGTACCCGTGCCGCCGATGAAAGTGTGGTCGCCGCCGAAGAGGCCTATCGCCTCGCACGCGTTGGCTTCGATGCCGGACGCATCTCGCAGCTGGAACTGCGCAGCACGCGCAGCGCCCTCATCGCCGCCCGTGGCACCGCCGTGGATGCGCGCCTGTCGCGCGTCGGCGCGGAAATCGATCTTGCCCGCCTGGAAGGGCGCGCACCTTTTGTGGAGGCCCCATGACTCTCTCCCGTTCCTTTCCCCTGATCGGCGGCCTCCTGCTGACCGTGTTCCTGGCCGGCTGCGCTGGCAACGCGCAGACACCTGCAAATGACGACCCCGCCGCGGCCAAGGCGGGCGCCGACGATGGCCATGGCCACGCCGCCGACAGCAAGGAAGCCAAGGCAGAAACCGCGAAGTCGCCGGCTGACGCCGACGAAGGCGTGGTGCAGCTGACGCCAGAGCAGATCAAGGCCTCCGGTATCGAGGTGGTCGCGATCGGTCGCGGCGGTGGCGGTTCAACCCGCCTCGCCGGCCGGGTCGAACCCTCGGTCGGTGCCCGCGCATCGGTGGCCTCCACGGTGACCGGCCGCGTTGAACGCGTGCTGGTCGCGCCGGGCACGGCGGTGAAGCAGAACCAGGCACTGGCCATCGTGGTCAGCGGCGAAGCCGCGGTGTTCCGTGCCAACGCGCTGGCCGCATCGGCCGAGGCCGAAGCCGCGCGCCTGGCCTATGGCCGCGACAAGGCCCTGGTCGACCAGGGCGTGGTCGCCCGCCAGGAAATGGAGGCCTCGCGCGCACGTTCGCTGGCGGCACAGGCCCAGGCCGCCGCCGCGCAGGCCCAGGCCGCTGCCAACGGTTCGCCGGACAGCAGCGGTCGCGTGCGCATCACCAGCCCGGTAGCCGGCATCGTCGGCAACGTGCAGGTCACCCCGGGTGGCGTGGTCGCCGCCGGCAGCGCGGTGGCCGACGTCGCCGACCCGACGATGAATGAGCTGGTGTTCACCGCACCGCCGGCGCTGGCCGCGCAGGTCACGCCGGGCATGAAGCTGGAAGTGAGCGTACCGGGTGGCAGCTTCACCGCCACCGTCACCGGTTCGGCCGCCGATGTCCGCCAGCAGGGCGGCGTCGCGGTGATCCGCGCCACGCCGGTGGACGCCTCGTTGCCACCGGCAGGTTCGCCGGTATCGGCCGTGGTGGTCACCGAAGGCCAGGACGGCTCGCTCAGCGTGCCCGCCGATGCGGTGCAGAACGTCGATGGCAGCAGTGCGGTGTTCGTGGCCGTCGAAGGCGGCTTCAAGGTGCAGCCGGTGCTGGCTGGCCGTCGTGCCGGTGACCGCATCGAGATCCTCGGTGGCCTGAGCGGCAGCGAGCGCATCGTTGGCAGCAACGCCTTCCTGCTCAAGGCCGAACTGGCCAAGGGCGAAGCCGAGCACGGCCACTGAGGAGGCGACCATGTTCAAGCTGATCATTGAAACAGCGGTGCGCCACCGCTGGCTGGTGGTGTTCATGGCCGCGTTGATCGCCGCCGTGGGCCTGTTCCAGCTGGGCAAGCTGCCGATCGACGCGGTGCCGGACATCACCAACCGCCAGGTGCAGATCAACACGGTGGCACCGGCGCTGACACCGGAGCAGATCGAGCGGCAGGTGACCTACCCGCTGGAAACCGCGCTGGCCGGCATTCCCGGCCTGACCACCACGCGTTCGTTGTCGCGCAATGGCTTCTCGCAGGTCACCGCGATATTCACCGATGCCACCGACATCTACTTCGCCCGCCAGCAGGTGGCCGAGCGCATGCGCGAAGCCTCCGAAGACCTGCCCGATGGTGCGTCGCCGATGCTGTCGCCGGTCACCACCGGCCTCGGCGAAGTGCTGATGTGGACGGTGGACTTCAGCGCGTTCGATCCGGCCAAGCTGGCCAAGCCCGGTGAAGCCGGCTGGCAGGCCGGCGAGGTCTACCGCACGCCGGAAGGCAACCTGCTGCGGACACCCGAAGAACGTGCGACCTACCTGCGCACCGTGCAGGACTGGATCATCGCGCCGCAGATGCGTTCCAGCCCGGGGCTGGCCGGCGTCGATACGGTCGGCGGTTACGTCAAGGAATACGGCGTGCATCCGGACAGCGCCAGGCTGGCCGCACATGGCCTCGGCCTGGCCGACCTGGTCACTGCCCTGCAGCGTTCCAACGTGCAGGCCGGTGCCGGTTTCGTGCAGCGTGCCGGCGAAGGCCTGGTGGTACGTGCAGACGGCCTGGCGCTGACCACCGATGACCTGGCACAGGCTCCGGTGGCCACCCGCAATGGCGTGGTGGTGCGCGTGGCCGATGTGGCCACGGTGGAACTGAGCCGCGCGCCGCGCCTGGGCGCGGCCAGCCGCAACGGTCACGAAGCCGTGCTCGGCACCGCGCTGATGATTGCCGGTGGCAACAGCCGCACCGTGGCGCAGGCTGCCGCGGCGCGCCTTGAACAGGTGAACAAGTCGCTGCCGGCCGACATCGTGGCGGCACCGGTGCTGGACCGCAGCGTACTGGTCAATTCCACCATCAAGACCGTGGCCAAGAACCTCACCGAGGGCGCGCTGCTGGTGGTGGTGGTGCTGTTCCTGCTGCTGGGCAACCTGCGCGCAGCGACGATCACCGCGCTGGTGATTCCGCTGTCGTTCCTGTTCGCGGTAATCGGCATGAACCGCTTCGGCATCAGCGGCAACCTGATGAGCCTGGGTGCGCTGGACTTCGGCATCCTGGTGGACGGTGCGGTGATCGTGGTTGAGTCGACGCTGCTGATGCTGGGCCAGCGCCGCGCCGAACTGGGCCGTGCGCTGACCGCGATGGAACGCCTGCGTGTAGCCGCCGATTCGGCGCTGAAGATGGCGAGGCCGGCGGCGTTCGGCCAGCTGATCATCCTGCTGGTGTTCGCGCCGATCCTCACCCTGGAAGGCGTGGAGGGCAAGACGTTCCACCCGATGGCGGCCACCTTCATGCTTGCCCTGGTCGGTGCCTTCATCTTCTCCTTCACCTTCGTGCCGGCGATGGCCGCGCTGCTGGTGCGCGAGCCCAAGGTGAAGGACGGCGATGCCCATGCGGATGATGGCGAGCACGAAACGAAGTTGATCCGCGTGCTGCGCGCGCGCATCGAGCCGGTGGTGCGCAAGGCCGCGGCACATCCGCGCACGGTGCTGGCCGGTGCGGTGATGATGGTGGTGGTGGGCATCGGCTCGTTCTCGCTGCTGGGCCGCGAGTTCATGCCGACCCTGGACGAAGGCAACGTGGCGATGCAGGCCCTGCGCGTGCCGTCGACCTCGCTGGAGCAGTCACTGGCGATGCAGCTGGCGCTGGAAAAAGCGATCGCCAAACAGCCGGAAGTAGAGACCGTGTTCTCGCGTACCGGTACCGCCGAAGCGGCGATCGATCCGATGCCGACCAACATCTCCGACAGCGTGATCGTGCTGAAGCCGCGCAAGGACTGGCCTGATCCGAAGCTGGACAAGGAGGCACTGGTGGCGCGCTTCGAAAAACTGGCCGGGCAGCAGCTGGGTAACAGCTTCGAGTTCAGCCAGCCGATCGAACTGCGCTTCAACGAACTGATTTCCGGCGTGCGTACCGACCTGGCGGTGATGATCTTCGGCGATGACTTCAGCCAGCTGCAGAAGGTGGCCGACCAGGTGGCGCTGAAGCTGCGTGCGGTGAACGGCGCGGCCGACGTGCGGGTGGAACAGATCTCCGGCCTGCCCACGCTGAACGTGGCGATCGACCACGTGGCGGCGGCGCAGTACGGGCTGACCGCCGCGGACGTGAGTGATGCACTGTCCACCGGCATCGGCGGTACCGCAGCGGGCAAGATCTTCGAAGGTGATCGACGCTTCAACGTGGTGGTGCGGCTGGACGATGCCTCGCGCAACGATCCGGACCAGCTGGCCTCACTGCCGATCGCAACGCCGTCGGGGCTGGTGATTCCGCTGTCGTCGGTGGCGCGCATTACCGTGAGCGAAGGGCCGAACCAGATCAGCCGCAACAACGGCAGCCGCCGCGTGGTGGTGCAGGCCAACGTGCGTGGGCGTGACCTGGGTGGCTTCGTCGGCGAGGCACAGGCAGCGGTGGCCGACGTGGCGCTGCCGCCGGGTGCCTACCTGACCTGGGGTGGCCAGTTCGAGAACCTGCAGCGCGCGGAGAAGCGGCTGGCGACGGTGGTGCCGGTGGTGTTCCTGCTGATCGGCAGCCTGCTGTTCATGGCCCTGCGCAGCGGCAAGGAAGCCATTCTGGTGTTCAGCTGCGTGCCGCTGGCGCTGGTCGGCGGCATCCTCGCGCTGCTGCTGCGTGGCATGCCGTTCTCGGTGTCAGCGGCGGTCGGCTTCATCGCCGTCTCCGGCGTGGCCACCTTGAACGGCCTGGTGCTGATGCAGGCGATCCGCGAACGCCTGGATGCCGGTGACCTGCCGCTGCAGGCAGCGATCAACGGTGCCTCCAGCCGCATCCGCGCGGTGCTGACCACGGCGCTGGTGGCGATCGTCGGCTTCATTCCGATGGCGATCGCCAGCGGTTCCGGTGCGGAAGTGCAGAAGCCGTTGGCGACGGTGGTGATCGGTGGCTTGATCACCGCGACCGTGCTGACCCTGCTGGTGCTGCCGACGTTTGCCGCGCGAGTGGCCAAGCCGCGGGCGGTGGGCTGAAAGACCACGGGGTCGGATCCTGTGATCCGACCCCGTTTCCCGGTCCGAGGTAGTGCCGGCCGCTGGCCGGCAATGTCGAACGATCGCGGTGCGTGCAGGTGGCCGGCCAGCAGCCGGCACTACCCGGTAGCGGTCAGGCCTTCTTGCGTTCGGCGATGTAGGCCTGGATCTGCTGTTCCAGCACCGGCAGCGGCACCGAGCCCTGCTTGAGCAGGGTGTCGTGGAAGCCCTTGATGTCGAACTTGTCGCCCAGCTCCTTCTCGGCCTGCGCACGCAGGCGCACGATGGCGATCTCGCCCAGCTTGTAGCTCAGCGCCTGGCCCGGCCAGGAAATGTAGCGGTCCACTTCGGTGGTCACTTCATGCTCGCTCAGCGCGGTGTGGTCTCGCAGGTAGGCCAGCGCCTGCTCACGGGTCCAGCCCTTGCTGTGCACGCCGGTGTCGATCACCAGGCGCGTGGCGCGCCACATCTCGTAGGTCAGGCGGCCGAAATCCTCGTAGGGGGTTTCGTAGATGCCCATCTCCACGCCCAGCTTCTCGCAGTACAGCGCCCAGCCTTCGCCATAGGCGGAGATGTAGGCGTTGCGGCGGAACTCGGGCAGGTTCTTCTGCTCGGCGGCAATGGCGCCCTGCAGCGCGTGGCCCGGATCGGATTCATGCAGGGTCAGCGCCGGCAGGTTGTACAGCGGGCGCGACGGCAGGTTGTAGGTGTTGAGCCAGTAGGTGCCCATGCCGCCACGGCCGGCGGTCCAGAACGGCGCGATATCCGGCGGCACCGGCACGATGGTGAAGCGCGCGCGCGGCAGCGTCATGTACTTGCCAAGCTGGCCATCGGCGCGCTTGGAGATCCACGCGGCACGCGACAGCAGCTCTTCCGGCGTCTTGGCGTAGAACTGCGGATCGGTACGCAGGAAGGTCAGGAACTCGGCGAAGCTGCCCTTGAACTTCACCTGCTTGATGATGTCGTTCATTTCCTTCTGGATGCGTGCGACTTCATCCAGGCCGATGCGGTGGATCTCGTCCGGCGACAGGTCCAGCGTGGTGTATTCGTGGATCTGCTGCTTGTAGTACGCCTTGCCATTTGGCATCGCTTCGGCGGCCAGGGTGGTACGCGCCTGCGGCACGTACTCGTTGACGAAGAAGGTGCGCAGCTGCTGGAACGCCGGCACCACCTTGCCGCTGATCGCTTCACGCGCCTGTGCCTGCAGCTTGGCCTGTTCGGCGGCCGGAATGCTGTTGGGCAGTTTCTTGAACGGCGCGTACAGCGGCGACTCGGTGGGATCCATCAGCTCGGCGACGGTAGCGATGGAGACCTCGCGGCCATCGAGCACGGCACGCGGCACGCTGAAGCCACGCTTCAGGCCGGCACGCATGTTCTCGGTCTGCTGGCCGAAGTATCGCGGCACATCGTTCAGCCGTGCGATGTAGTTCTGGTAGTCCTGCACGGTCTTCATCTCGCGCCGGGCCATGAAGGACAGGTTGGACCAGAACGAGGAGTCGGCGTTGAACGGCATCTCGTAGCCGCGCAGACGCGTCTCTTCAGCCAGGTTGAACACCTGGTCGCGGTAGATCGCATAGTTGACCTGGTTGTCGGGCGACAGGGTCTTCGGGTCGATCTTCTTCAGCGCGGCGAGGGTCTCGTCCCACACCTTCAGGCGCGCCTGCTGCGCAGCCGGGCTGATGTCGGGCATGCGGGTGGCATTGGCCGGGGCGTCCTCGTCCTCACTGGCCTCGCCGCCACCTTGCTGGCGCCACTTCCACTCCTTCTCGTACAGCGCGCGGAAGGCGGCATCGGCGGGCGATTCGGTGGCCACGCTGGCCGGTGCGGCGGTGGCGGGCGGCGCGGCCAGGGCCACGGCAGGGGCGGACAGGGCGATCAGCAGGGCAACAGCAAGACGGGTTTTCACGAGCACAGGTTCCCGGGAAGGCAGGCGCCGATGATGGCACCGCCCACGGCCCGTGGCATGGGACGAAGGTCCTGCCTGCGCAGCAGACCGGGGCCCCTGTAGCGGCCAACCTTGGTTGGCGCTGGATTTCCCCGTGTGCCAACCAAGGTTGGCAGCTACCAGGCACGGTAGCCAGGCACGCAGTAGATCCACGCCATGCGTGGATGCGGCGGGCCCGGATACACCTGTGCCGACCAAGGTCGGCACCTACAGGATGGGCCCCGCAGGCCTCAGTGGCTGGCCCTGTCGCGCTTCCAGCCGCGGTGCTTGATGTCCAGCTGCAGGCTGTACAGGGCGGTGAACGCCGGGAACAGGTTCTGCAGCACGCCCACCGAGTCCTGCTTGGCCGAGAACAGGAAGTAGCTCAGCGTCATCAGGCTGCCGACCACGCTCATGTACCAGAACAGGCGCGGGATGACCGGCTTACCGGCACGCTTGGAGGCGACGAACTGGACCAGCCAGCGGCCACCGAACATCAGCGCGCCGGTGTAGCCGATCAACTTCCAGCCGGTCACATGCAGGCCGGTCCAGTACAGCCAGGTCAGCGGCTGGTCCAGCCAGTGCAGTTCCAGGCCCATCACCGTTCTTCCACCGTGGTGCGCTTGCTGCGGGTGATCAGCCAGGCCACGCCGCGCAGATCACGGATGCCGACCAGCGCACGGCCCAGGTTGTTGTACTTGGATACGCCGGCGGTGCGGTGGCGGTGGTTGACCGGCACACTGGTGGTCTTCCAGCCGGCACGCTGCATCAGCGCCGGCAGGTAGCGGTGCATGTGGTCGAAGTACGGCAGGTCGAGGAACGCGCTGCGCTCGAACAGCTTGATGCCGCAGCCGGTATCGGGCGTGTCATCGCGCAGCATGCGTGCACGGATGGCATTGGCCCACTTGCTGGCCCAGCGCTTGCTGCCGCTGTCCTGGCGGTTGACCCGCCAGCCGGCGAACAGCTTCACCTGCGCCTCGGCCGCATCGCGCGCGGCCAGCAGCTTTGGAATGTCGGCCGGATCATTCTGCCCGTCGCCATCCAGGGTCGCGATCCACGGCGCACGTGCGTGCTTGACGCCGGTGCGCACCGCGGTGCTCTGCCCGCTCTGGTTCACGTGGTGCAGCACCCGCAGTTCCGGCGTGGTCGCCTTCAGGCCCTGCAGCACCGCCAGGGTGTCATCGCGCGAGTGGTCGTCGATGTAGACGATCTCGAACGGCAGCCGGCCGCGCAGTGCAGCGGTGATTTCGGCGACCAGCGGGGCAACATTGTCGCGCTCGTTGAACACCGGGACGACAACGGAAAGCTCGGGTTGGCTCATAAGGCACTCGGCCAAAGGGGGACAAAGACCGCGCATTCTCCGAAGCCGAGGTTATCCGAAGATGAATCCGGCTGTGTGAGGGTCCGTCCTCAGGCGCGGTCGCCAAAATACTCGCGGCACCACTGCACGACAGGGGGCAACCCTTCTTCGATCGGGGTCACCGCGTCGAAGCCGAATGCGTCATGGGCGCGCCGGGTATCGGCCATCGTGCGCACCATGTCGCCCGGCTGCATCGGCTTGTAGACCTTCTGCGCCTGGCGGCCGGCGGCCTGCTCGATCACGCTGATGAAGCGCTCCAGCTCGACCGGCGTATGGTTGCCGAGGTTGAACACCCGGTGCGGTACCGGACCATCGGCCGGATGCGCGAGCGCGCCGAGAATACCCGACACGATGTCGGAGACATGTGTGAAATCGCGCTGCATGCGGCCTTCGTTGAACACGTCGATCGGCCGCCCGGCCAGCACCGCGCGCGAGAACAGCAGCGGTGCCATGTCCGGCCGGCCCCACGGGCCATACACGGTGAAGAAGCGCAGGCCGGTGGCATGCAGGCCGTACAGCTGCGCGTAGGTGTAGGCCATCAGCTCGTTGGCCGCCTTGGTCGCCGCGTACAGCGAGCGCGGCTGGTCCACGCGCTGGTCCTCGGAGAACGGCGGCGTGGCCGAATCACCGTAGACCGAGCTGCTGGAGGCATACACCAGGTGCTGCACGCCACGATGGCGACACAGCTCCAGCATGTTGACGAAGCCGACCAGGTTGCTGTCGACGTAGGCCTGCGGGTTCTCCAGCGAATAGCGCACGCCGGCCTGCGCGGCCAGGTGGATCACCGCGGTCGGCTGTACTTTGTCGAACAGCGCGGCCAGGCCCTGCTGGTCGGTCAGGTCCAGGGTGCGCAGGTCCAGGGTCGGGCACAGTGCGGCCACGCGGTCGCGCTTGATCTGCGGGTCGTAGTAGTCGTTGAAGTTGTCCAGGCCGACCACCGGCTGGCCCGCCTCCAGCAGCGCGCGGGCGGTGTAGGCACCAATGAAGCCGGCAGCGCCGGTGAGCAGGATGGTCATTGCAGTTGCCTGGAAATCAATGAGTACAGGTGCAGAGGATACGCTGCGGGCTCAGAACAGCCCGAAACGCTTCTTGGCCACATTGGTGCGGCCGGGTTCGATCACGTCCTGGATCTTCTTCGCATCGAAGCGGTCGAGCAGCGCCTCGGCACCCTTCTTCAGCTTCAGGTCCATCTCTTCCGGATACAGCGGAACCAGGCTCATGAAGCTGATGAGCTTGCCGTCGTCCAGTTCCAGCGTGGCGAAGTCCACCGGGGTAGTCACCGGCGGCAGCACGATGGCACCGTCGAAGCCCACGCCCGGCGCGTAGGGCTCGCTGGGATGGCCGTTGGGAATGGTGTGGCCGAAACCCAGCCAGGTGTCGTACTCGTGCGGCAGCCGCGCCATGCCCTTCAGCAGGCGCACCGGCCAGTAGTTGCGTTCGTCCTCGAAGGCATCCTGGGACATCGGCCAGTCGGCCGGCAGGGTCACCATCAGCTCCATGTAGCGCGGCACGTCCGCGTCCACCTCGGCGGGCACGGTCATCGGCAGGTCGCTCATGCCGGAGGTGACCAGGCGCAGGTACGGGAACTGGTCATTGGCCGGCACCACGTGCACGTCGATGTGCACCAGGTCGGAGATGATCTCGTGGAAGACACCGGACACCGGACCCAGATGGCGCTCTATGTGCGCGCCGATCGCCTCGATGTGTTCTTCGCCCTGCGGCGGGGTGAAGTCCTTCTGGCGGCTGTGCACCATGATCGGGCTGCCGCCCGGGCTGACGTCGTCGAATGTGTTGCTCATGTCCTGCTCCCTGGATGAGGCCACGGACCGGAGAGCAGTGCATCCCCCGGCGCGCGCGGCGGTGCGTTCCCTGTCATCTGCAGGACGCGGCAGGAACAGGCCGCATCCCCTGGCGCTGCGCCGGGCTCAGCCCTGGCGCGTACGCAGTTTTTCCAGCACGCCGTCCAGGGTATCCAGGTCGGTGTAGTGGATGATCAGCTTGCCCTTGCCGCCGCGGCCATGGTTGATCGCCACCTTGGCACCCAGCGCTTCGGACAGTTCGGTTTCCAGCGAGGCGATGTCGGCCTGCTGCACTTTCGGTGTGGCGACCGGGCGGTTGCTCGGCACCTTGCCGGCCGCGAAGGCCTGCGCACGGCGCTCGACCTCGCGCACCGACCAGCCTTCATCGGCCGCTTCCTGTGCCAGCTTGCCGGCCAGCTCGGGGGCCAGGGTCAGCAGCGCGCGGGCGTGGCCCATTTCCAGGCGGCGGGTTTCCAGCAGCAGGCGGATGGCCACCGGCAGCTCCAGCAGGCGCAGCAGGTTGGACACCGCCGCGCGCGAGCGGCCGACGGCCTCGGCGGCCTCGGCATGGGTCAGGGTGAATTCGCTGATCAGGCGCTGCAGCGCCTCGGCTTCTTCCAGCGGGTTGAGGTCTTCGCGCTGGATGTTCTCGATCAGCGCCATCGCGATGACGGTGCGGTCTTCCAGCTCGCGCACCACCACCGGCACTTCGTCCAGGCCGGCCAGCTGCGATGCGCGCCAGCGGCGCTCACCGGCGACGATTTCGTAGTTGCCCGCCGGCAGCTGGCGCACCAGGATCGGCTGGATCACGCCCTGCGACTTGATCGAGTCGGCCAGCTCGGACAGCTTGCCCTCGTCCATCTCGCGGCGCGGCTGGTACTTGCCCGGCTGCAGCTGGCCCACGGCCAGCTTGCGCAGCACTTCACCCGGCAGCGGCTCGATCACCGCGGTGGTGGCCTGCACCTGGCTGACCGCCCCCTTGGGACCCAGCAGCGCGTCCAGGCCACGGCCGAGGCCTCGCTTCTTGGCTGCCGGCTTGCTGCTGGTCATCAGACGGTCTCCACGGCCTTGGCGGCCTTGTTGCGTTCGTTGTTGCGGCGGATGATCTCGCCGGCCAGGCCCAGGTAGGCCACGCCACCGCGCGAAGCGCGGTCGTAGCCGACGATGCTCTGGCCATGGCTCGGCGCCTCGGCCAGGCGCACGTTGCGCGGCACGATGGTGCGGAACACGCGGTCGCCGAAGTGCTCGGTGAGCTCGGCCGAGACCGCGTTGGCCAGGTTGTTGCGCACATCGAACATGGTGCGCAGCACGCCTTCGATCTCCAGCGCCGGGTTGAGGTTGGCACGCAGCGCTTCGATGGTTTCCACCAGCGCGCTCAGGCCTTCCAGCGCGTAGTACTCGCACTGCATCGGCACGATCACCGAATCGGCGGCGGCCAGTGCGTTGAGCGTCAGCAGCGACAGCGCCGGCGGGCAGTCGATCAGGATGTAGTCGTACTCGTCGCGGATCGGTGCCAGCGCGCGCTTCAGGCGCTGCTCGCGCTCGCTCTGCGCCATCAGCTGGATCTCGGCGGCGGTCAGGTCGATGTTGCCGGGCAGCAGGTCGTAGCCTTCGGCGGTCTGCACGCGCACATCGGCGGCGCTGGACTCGCCCAGCAGCAGATCGTAGGTGGAGGAGACCAGCTCACGCTTGTCCACGCCACTGCCCATGGTCGCGTTGCCCTGCGAATCCAGGTCGACCAACAGCACGCGCTTGGGTGCGTTGGCCAGGGAAGCGGCCAGGTTGACGGCGGTCGTGGTCTTGCCGACGCCACCCTTCTGGTTGGCGATGGCGATGATGCGGGCCATGCGGGTGTGCCTCGTCGACGTGTGCTGGGACCGGTCATTATGCGTACAACCGGCCCCTTGCGGAAATCGTGGATCGCCAACCCGTTGTTCCACAAAGGGCTGGCGGCGGGAATCAGGGGCCTGTAACGGTGACCAGATGGCGTTCGCCGGCCAGGCCGGGCACGCTCAACGGGGTCACCTCACGCACCTGCCAGCCAGCCGGCAGGTCCGCGATCTCCTCATGCGGGTAGACGCCCTTCATGGCCAGCAGCACGCCGCCAGGGCGCAGCAGGTGGCCGCCGACGCGGACGATGCCGGCCAGGGTGTCCATCGCGCGCGCGGTCAGCTGGTCGTAGCGGCCGGCCTCGTCCAGCGCCTCGGCGCGCGATTCGGCCACGCGGGCATTGTCCAGGCCGAGCTGGCGCACGGCCTCGCGCATGAAGCGCGCCTTCTTGCCGTTGCTCTCGACCAGGGTGACCTGCAGGCCCGGGCAGGCGATCGCCAACGGGATGCCGGGCAACCCGGGGCCGGTGCCGAGGTCGGCCAGGCTGCCATCGGCCACGAACGGCTGCATTGCCAGCGAATCGAGCAGGTGGCGGGTGACCATCTCCTGCGGATCGCGGATGGCGGTGAGGTTGTAGGTGCCGTTCCAGCGGTGCAGCAGGGCCAGGTAGCGCAGCAGCGGCGGCGCCAGCGCGGCGTCCAGGCCCATGCTGGCCAGGCCCTGTTCCAGCGTGGCAGCCACGCTGGCGGGAAGTGGGTGTTCGCTCATGCCGACATTATCGCCGGTTTTGCACGCTGATTCCCCGCTTCAGTGTGGATACCAGGCCAATGCCGCACGGAACTGGCCGGTGGCCTGCCATTCGTGCAGGTGCCAGCGCGCGGCCTCGCCCAGTTCCGGGTCGCACCAGCGCAGGTGCAGGGCACCATCGGCCCCCGGCGCCAGCTGCAGCCGGTGCAGGCCGAACGAGATGCCCTGCCCGTGCGCCTTCAGGATGGCTTCCTTGACGCACCACACGCGGAAGAACCAGTGCTCGCGCCCGGCCTCGTCCAGGCTTTCCAGCCAGATCACCTCCTCGGGGTGGAAGAAGCGCCGTACGATTTCCAGAAGACGCGGCCGCGGCCGCAGCAGTTCCAGGTCGACACCCAGCCGCACGCCTTCGCCCAGCGCCACCAGCAGCACCTCGCCACTGTGGCTCCAGCCGGTGCCGTAGTGGGCCAGAGCGCCGCTCAGTTCCGGCCGGCCCTTGTCATCACGGACCAGCGGCAGCGTCTCCGGGTCGGCACCCAATGCCTGCGCCAGCACCTGCCGCGCCTGCGGTTCACCCCGGTGGCCCGGCACGTGCGGGCGGCGCCAGACCGTCACCGGACCGAAACGCCACGGGCCGTCGAGGGTGGCTGGCAGGCTCATCCGCACGCGCCCATCACGCAATTCCACGACGGGTTCACAGCCCTGCGCGTCAACTGGTCACAGTTCCCCACCGGAGGTTCGATCATGGGCATCATCATCTGGCTGATCGTCGGCGGCATCGTAGGCTGGCTGGCCAGCATCATCATGAAGCGCGATGCCCAGCAGGGCATCATCCTCAACATCGTGGTCGGCATCGTCGGCGCGCTGATTTCCGGCTGGCTGTTCGGCGGCGGCATCAACGAAGCGATCACCATCCGCACCTTCCTGTTCTCGCTGATCGGTGCGGTGATCCTGCTGGCGATCGTCAACCTGTTCACCCGCAAGAGCATACGGTGATCTGAGGGTAGTGCCGGCCGCTGGCCGACAGACGCATCACAACGGGCCCGGCAATCGTCGGGCCTCGTTCGTTCAAGCGATCTGCACCCACGCCGGCGCATGGTCGCTCGGGCGTTCCCAGGTACGCGGCTCGCGGTCGATGCCCGAGGCCACCGCACTGCCCTTCAGCGCCTCGGAGACCAGGGTCAGGTCGATGCGCAGGCCCAGGTTGCGGCGGAAGCCAGCGGCACGGTAATCCCACCAGCTGAACACACCGGCCTCGTCGTTGTGCAGGCGGAAGCCATCGTGCAGGCCCAGCTGCAGCAGCTTGTTCAACGCGCCGCGCTCGGCGGTGGAGGTCAGGATGTGGTTTTCGTTCCACACCTCCGGGTCGTGCACATCGCGCGCGTCCGGGGCGATGTTGAAGTCGCCCATCACGATCAGCTTCGGGTGGCGCTGCAGCTCTTCGGCGATCCAGGCGTGCACCGCCTCGAGCCAGCGCAGCTTGTAGTCGTACTTGTCGGTGCCGATGTCCTGGCCGTTGACCACGTACAGGTTGATCACCCGCAGGTCGCCGAAGGTACCGGCGATGACACGCTTCTGCTCGTCCTCGAAGCCGGGAATGCCGATCTGCACGTCCTGCGCCGGCTCACGCGACAGCAGCGCCACGCCGTTGTAGGTCTTCTGGCCGGCGAACACGCTGCGGTAGCCCGCGGCGATCAGTGCCGAATCGGGGAACTTGTGGTCCTCCAGCTTGGTTTCCTGGATACCGACGATGTCCGGGCCGAACTCCTTGAGCCACTGCTCCAGGTGCGGCAGGCGGACATTGAGCGAATTGACGTTCCACGAGGCGATCTTCATGGGGGCATTCTACCCGGGTGGGCCTTGATGGGCGCCCATATACCCCGGTAGACGCCAACCTTGGTTGGCGCCGGCAATCACCCTGTGCCAACCAGGGTTGGCACCTACCGGAACCCGATCACCGCAGCAGCAGCTTCAACAACCCCGCAATCTTCGAATACGGCGGCCGCAACCGGTCGCTGGCCGCCCAGCGCGACTGCCACAGCACCGGCAGCCGCTTGCTCATCGCATCGAAGCCGGCGCGCCCGTGGTACGCGCCCATGCCGCTGGCCCCCACGCCGCCGAACGGCAATCCGTCGGCGGCGAAGTGCAGCAGCGTGTCATTCACTGTCACCCCGCCGGCCACCACCTGGCCGAGGATGCGCTCCACCGTCGCCGTGTCGTGGCTGAAGGGATACAGCGCCAGCGGGCGGTCGCGGGACAGCACATCGGCCAGCGCCGCTTCCAGGTCCGGATAGGCCCGCACCGGCAGGATCGGCCCGAAGATCTCCTCGCGCATCAGCTCCAGGTCGTCCGGCGGGTCCAGCACCACGGTCGGCACCAGCAGGCGTTCACGGTCGGCACGCGCCTCATTCACCTGCGCCAGCGGAATCACCGGCACGCCGCGTTCGCGCGCCTGCGCCAGGTAGCCCTGCAGGCGCCGGTACTGGCCCTCGTTGATGATGCGCGTGTAATCGCCGGCTTCGCTGAAATCGCCATAGCGCTCGCGCACCTGCTGCTGCAGCGCCTGTACGAACTCGCGCTGGCGCGCGGTGTCGATCAGCACGTAATCCGGCGCGATGCAGGTCTGCCCGGCGTTGAACCATTTGCCGGTGGCCAGCCGCGCAGCGGCGGTGTCCAGCGGGAAGTCGCGACAGACAATCGCCGGCGACTTGCCACCCAGTTCCAGCGTGACCGGCACCAGATGCTCGGCGGCGGCCGCCATCACCTTGCGGCCCACCGCCGTCGAGCCGGTGAACAGCAGGTGGTCCAGTGGCAGCGAGGATACCGCTGCAGCCACGTCCGCCCCACCCTGCACCACCGCCACGCGGTCGGGCGGGAACACGCTGGCCAGCAGATCGGCCAGGAATGCGCTGGTGCGCGGCGTGTGCTCAGACGGCTTCAGCAGCACGTGGTTGCCGGCGGCGATGGCGGTGGCCAACGGCACCAGTGCCAGGGTGACCGGGTAGTTCCAGGGCGAGATCACCCCGACCACACCCAATGGCGTCGGCCGAAGTTGCGCGCGTGCCGGCCACAGTCGCCAGCCCGCACCCACCCGCTGCGGCTTCGACCAGCGCCGCAGGTGACGGCGCAGGTGGTCGATGGCCGAGAGCACGCTCATGCCATCGGCCAGTTTCGATTCAACGTGGGCGCGGTGGCCGAAGTCCTCGGCGATGGCCTGGGCCATTTCGTCCAGGCGTGGCTTCAGCGCTTCGCGGAGGCGGCGCAGGTCGGCTTCGCGCTGGTCGAGCGTGGGCCGCTGCGACTGCCAGGCGCTGCGCAGGGTGTGCAGGATGGCGGGGAGGTCTGCCGGCGTGGTGATGGTCATGGGCCGACTATACGGCGTGCTGCGCAACGCGATGGTCGTCTCGATGGGGTCAGATCCCTTTCGCAAGCGAAAGGGATCTGACCCCAAAAACAGGGAAACAAAAAAGGCCGCGGTCTGCACCGCGGCCCCTGAAACCCGGTGGGTGCCGACCGTTGGTCGGCACGCCGGCTATTTGGTGATATCCACGTCCTTGGTCTCGCGCAGGAACAGGCCGCCGATCACCACCGACATCAGCGCGATGATGATGGGGTACCACAGGCCGTAGTACAGGTTGCCGGTACCGGCCACCAGCGCGAACGAGATTGCCGGCAGGAAGCCACCGAACCAGCCGTTGCCGATGTGGTACGGCAGCGACATCGAGGTGTAGCGGATGCGGGTCGGGAACAGTTCGACCAGGTAGGCGGCGATCGGGCCGTAGACCATGGTCACGTACAGCACCAGCAGCCACAGCATGAAGATGGTGCCGGCGATGTTGATGCGGGCGCCATCGGCCTTGGCCGGATAACCGGCGGTGGTCAGGGCGGTCTTCAGTTCCGCACCGAACGCATCGGCCTTGGCCTTGCCGTCTTCCTTGGTCAGGCCAGCGGCTTCATACGAGGTGACGCTGGCGCTGCCCACGTTCACCATCGCCAGCGAACCGGCGGCGGCGGGCTGCACGTCGTACGGCACACCGGCCTTGGTCAGCGCGGCGGTGGCCACGTCGCAGGAGCTGGTGAACTTGCGCAGGCCGACCGGATCGAACTGGAACGAGCAGGTGTTCGGATCGGCCACAACCAGGGCCGGCGAGCTGCTGCGGGCTTCTTCAATGGCTGGGTTGGCGAAGTGGGTCAGGCCCTTGAAGATCGGGATGTAGGTGACGGCAGCCAGCAGGCAGCCGGCCAGGATGATCTTCTTGCGGCCGATACGGTCGGACAGCCAGCCGAAGAAGATGAAGAACGGCACGCCCAGCGCCAGCGCGGCGGCGATCAGCAGGTAGGAGGTGGTGGCATCGACCTTCAGCATGCTGCTGAGGAAGAACAGCGCGTAAAACTGGCCGCCGTACCAGACCACGGCCTGGCCGGCCGCAGCGCCGAGCAGGACCAGCAGCATCAGCTTCAGGTTGCCGCCCTTCAGGCTGTCGCGGAACGGGGTCTTGGAACCCTTGCCTTCCGACTTCATCTGCTGGAACAGCGGCGATTCGCTCAGCTGCAGGCGGATCCACACCGAGATGCCCAGCAGCAGGATCGAGACCAGGAACGGGATGCGCCAGCCCCAGGCTTCAAAGGCTTCATTGCCCAGGAAGTAGCGGCAGGCCAGGATGATCAGCAGCGACATGAACAGGCCGAGCGTAGCGGTGCACTGGATGAAACTGGTGTACAGGCCACGCTTGTCGTCCGGCGCGTGCTCGGCCACGTAGGTAGCGGCACCGCCGTACTCGCCGCCCATCGCCAGGCCCTGGGCCAGGCGCAGGATGATCAGGATCACCGGTGCGGCGAAACCGATCGATGCGTAGTTGGGCAGCACGCCGACCAGGAAGGTCGAGATGCCCATGATCAGGATGGTGACCAGGAAGGTGTACTTGCGGCCGATGCGGTCGCCGAGGCTGCCGAAGAAGGCCGCGCCGAACGGACGCACGAAGAAGCCGGCGGCAAACGCCAGCAGGGCGAAGATCATGCCCGTGGTTTCGTTGACGCCACTGAAGAACTGCTTGGCGATGATGGCGGCGAGCGAGCCGTACAGGAAGAAGTCATACCACTCGAACACCGTGCCGAGGCTCGAGGCGAAAATGACTTTCTTGTGGCCCTGGGTCAGGGTGCCCGCTTTGTGTGCGGTGCTGGGTGTGCTGGACATGGGACGTTTTCCCTCTGTAGGTGCCGACCTGGGTCGGCACTCAATCCGGTAGACACCGACCGTTGGTCGGTACTCAATTCGGTAGGTGCCGGCCGCTGGCCGGCACGCTCTTAGAAGCTGTACTTGGTGGTGAACTGCAACCGGGTGATGTCACCCTTGTTTCCGTTCTCCACTTCGCGACGGCCGTACATCAGCTCGGCGCCGATATCGACCTTGGGCAACGGCGAGTAGAAGATGTTGCCGCGGATGCTCTGCACGCTCTTGGTCACCAGCGGGCCGAGGATGCTGTCGTTGTCGTAGTCGCTGCGCGCGTAGATCAGGTTGGTGCGCAGCTTCGACGAGAACGCATGCCGCCAGCCCACGTAGCCGGCAAGCACGCCGGTCGGGTTGAGCTCGTCGCGGGCCACGTCGTAGGCACTGTCGGCGGTGATGCCCAGGCCGATGTAGCGGGCGATGCCTTCGCCACCGGTCAGCTGGTAGTGCAGCGAATCGCTGTCACCCATCACCCACTTGCCGCCCAGGGTCAGGCCGCCGGCCACCTTGTCGGCCTTGGCGCCGGTGGCCTGGTTGTCGACCTTCAGCTGACGGACGATACCGCCGACACCGAAGGTGCCCCAGTCGCCCTTCCAGCCATAGCGCATGGTCAGATCGGGCAGGCTGCCACGGTCGGAGTTGGCGCTGGCGTTGGTCCATGCCCCGGTGACCGGGTTGCGGGTACCGGTGAGGGTGGTGGTTTCCGGGTTTTCCAGCGCGACGCTGAAGCCGCCCTGGGTGTAGCGCACCTGGGCCTGGCGCACGAAGATCACGCCGTCGGTGGGGCCGACGAAGTCGACCGCTTCGGGCAGTGCGGCCGCGTCCATGAAGTTGGACCAGGTCTGGCCGGCCATCCAGTTGTTCCAGTACATGTAGGCGTGGCGCAGGGTCACACCGTAGGTATTGGTGGCGGTCTGGTTGCCCAGCGAGTTGCCGAAGAAGTCCATCTCGAAGAACGCACCGGCCTTGTTGCCCGATTCGCTCACGTTGTCGATGCCCAGGTTGAAGCGCGAGAACTTGGCGTGGGCATTGAAGTCGGTGCCCGAACGCTTGCCGCTGCCGCCGGCGCCTTCCACCGGGGTCTGGCCCGGCAGGTACAGCGAGCGGCCGGTGGCGTCGTCGGCCAGCTGGCCGTCACTGGTCTGGGTGGCGAGGAAGTCGGCCTTGATGAAGCCGCCGATCTTGACTGTGGTGCCCGGCGCCGCGCCCGGGGTGATGGTGGTGACCTGGATCGGCTGCTTGCCGGCCGGCACCGAGGCGACCGACTTCTGCTCGGCCTGCACGGTGCGGACTTCGGTCACTGCCTGCTGGGTCTGGCTGATCTGGGTCTGTTGTTGCTGCTGCGAAGACAGCAGCAGCTGGACCTGGCGTTCCAGTTCGGCAACGCGTGCTTCCAGCGCCTTCTCTTTGGCGGTCTCTGCGAACGCCATGCCCGGTGCGACCAGGGCGACCAACAGGCAGGCCGCCAAAGGTGTGCGCACGGCTTTCAACGTACGGTGGCTCATGTTGCCCTCTCTCCCAAGTGGCAAGGTGATGCCGCGCGTGGGGCACGGTCGAGCCGAGACTGCGGGGCGATTATGTATAGCGGCTATTCGCCATTGGTCGAACCCGGCCCTGCAGGGCGCTCACTTTCGACCATGGTCTAACCAAGGTGGTGACGCGACCGGGGGTGGATGGGGCAAACTGAGGGGGATCGGTCGCCGCAATGCTGCGACCGCACACACAAAGTCAACGTGCAAGTGAGGGTGCCATGGCTGATATCTACCCCGTCGATCCGCAGTTCGCCGCCAAGGCACGCATCGACAAGACGTCCTACGAACAGCAGTACCAGGCTTCGCTGACCGACCCGGATGGTTTCTGGGGCAAGGCCGCCGAGCGCCTGGAATGGATGCGCAAGCCGACGAAGATCAGGAACGTCAGCTACGACCTGTCCGATTTCCACATCAAGTGGTTCGAGGATGGCGAGCTCAATGCCAGCGTGAACTGCCTGGATCGCCAGCTCGAGAAGCGCGGCGACAAGACCGCGCTGCTGTTCGAGCCGGACAGCCCGGATGCGCCGGCCCAGCACGTGACCTATCGCGAGCTGTACGAGCGCACCTGCCGCCTCGGCAACGCACTGCGCAACCTCGGGGTCAAGAAGGGCGACCGCGTCACCATCTACCTGCCGATGATCGTCGACGCCGCGGTGGCCATGCTGGCCTGTGCGCGCATCGGTGCAATCCACTCGGTGGTGTTCGGTGGCTTCGCACCGAACTCGATCGCCGACCGCGTCAGCGACTGCCAGAGCAAGCTGATCATCACCGCCGACGAGGGCTTGCGCGGTGGTCGAAAGATTCCGCTGAAGGCCAACGTCGATGCCGCGCTGAAGCTGCCGGGCACCAACACGGTTGAAACCGTGCTGGTGGTGCGCCACACCGGCGGCGCGGTGGACATGCAGGCCCCGCGCGACCGCTGGTTCCACGACGTGGTGGACAGCCAGCCGGCCAGCTGCGAGCCGGAACGCATGAATGCGGAAGACCCGCTGTTCATCCTCTACACCTCCGGTTCCACCGGCAAGCCGAAGGGCGTGCTGCACACCACCGGCGGTTACCTGCTGTACGCGGCCTACACCCATGAAGCGGTGTTCGACCTGCGCGAGGACGACATCTACTGGTGCACCGCCGACGTCGGCTGGGTCACCGGCCACAGCTACATCGTGTACGGGCCGCTGGCCAACGGCGCGACCTCGCTGATGTTCGAAGGCGTGCCGAACTACCCGGACACCTCGCGCTTCTGGAACGTCATCGACAAGCACAAGGTCAGCATCTTCTACACCGCCCCGACCGCCATCCGTGCACTGATGCGCGAAGGCGAGGAACCGGTAAAGAAGACCTCGCGCGCGTCGCTGCGTCTGCTCGGCAGTGTCGGCGAGCCGATCAATCCGGAAGCCTGGCGCTGGTACTACGAAGTGGTCGGCGACAGCCGCTGCCCGATCGTCGATACCTGGTGGCAGACCGAAACCGGCGGCATCCTGATCTCGCCACTGGCCGGTGCGATGGATCTGAAGCCGGGTTCGGCCACCCTGCCCTTCTTCGGCGTGCAGCCGGCGCTGGTCAATGCCGATGGCGAGATCCAGGACGGCCCGACCGAGGGCAACCTGATCATCCGTGATTCCTGGCCGGGCCAGATGCGCACGGTGTACGGCGACCACCAGCGTTTCATCGATACGTATTTCCGCACCTACCCGGGCAGCTACTTCACCGGCGACGGTTGCCGCCGCGACGAAGACGGCTACTACTGGATCACCGGCCGCGTCGATGACGTGATCAATGTGTCCGGCCACCGCATCGGCACCGCCGAAGTGGAAAGCGCGCTGGTCTCGCACCCGAAGGTGGCCGAGGCGGCCGTGGTCGGCTTCCCGCACGACGTGAAGGGCCAGGGCATCTACGCCTACGTCACCCTGGTGGCCGAAGAGGCCCCGAGCGACGAGTTGCAGAAGGAACTGGTTGCCTGGGTGCGCAAGGAGATCGGCCCGATCGCCACGCCGGACCACCTGCAGTGGGCGCCGGGCCTGCCGAAGACCCGCTCGGGCAAGATCATGCGCCGCATCCTACGCAAGATCGCCGAGAACGCGCCGGACCAGCTCGGCGACACCTCGACCCTGGCCGATCCGTCGGTGGTGGCGTCGCTGGTGGACGAGCGCAAGGTGCGCTGACGTACGACCCGGGGTCGGATCCCTTTCCGCAAGGAAAGGGCTCCGACCCCATCTGCTTTCCCCACGGTTCCCCCCGACCATGACCACCCTCCTGATTGCCGATGACCACCCGCTGTTCCGCGAAGCCCTGCGCGGCGCCGTGCAGCGGGTCATCCCCGGCGTGCAGCTGTTCGAGGCCGACAGCGTGGAAGCGCTGTACGCGCTGGCCGATCAGCACAACGACGCCGACCTGGTCCTGATGGACCTCAACATGCCTGGCGCACAGGGTTTCAACGCGCTGGTGCACATGCGCTCGCTGCACCCGCACCTGCCGGTGGTGGTGGTGTCCGCGCGCGAAGAAGCCACGGTGATGCGCCGCGCGCTCGACCACGGCGCGCTGGGCTTCATTCCGAAGTCTGCGGATTCGGACACCATCGGCCATGCACTGGGCACCATCCTCGATGGCGAGACCTGGGCACCGCCGGAAGCGCACAACGTGCCGCCCACCGGCAGCGAAGAACGCGAAGTCGGCCAGCGACTGCGTGAGCTGACCCCGCAGCAGTTCCGCGTGCTGCAGATGCTGGGCGCAGGCCGCTTGAACAAGCAGATCGCCTACGACCTCAACGTTTCCGAAGCGACGATCAAGGCCCATGTCACCGCCATCCTGCGCAAGCTGGGTGTGACCAACCGCACCCAGGCCGTGCTGATGGCCGGCAAGCTGGCCATCGACGACGACGCCATCGTGCTGCCGCCGGAAGAAGACTGAGGGTAGTGCCGGCCGCTGGCCGGCAATCCCCCTGAAACGTGCGACATCATCTGAAACCACACTGGTAGGTGCCACGCTTGCTTGGCACGCTGCCCTGCCGGCCAGCGGCCGGCACTACCGCATCCCCGGTGGGTGCCAAGCTTGCTTGGCACGCCTTTGCTTCGCCCTGTTATAGCCATCGCTATACAAACCAGCCCTGCCTGCGCGTTTCGCTGGAAATGCGCCACGCGCGAATCGCGGTGCTAAGCTTCGCGTCCCCTTGGGGAGTAGCCGGATTCCTTCGCAGGAATCGTCCACGTCAACATACTCGGCCAGTGCGCCGTGGCGTGGACAACCATGATGGTTGGCGAGACCAGCGGCCCGCGCGCGCAACGTCAGGTTGGGCGCGAGCGCAGGCCGTGCGTCCGTCCCAGCCCGACCTTCAGCAGCCGCCCATGTCCCCCATTTCGATCCTCCTGATCGGCTTTGCCATGTCCACCGATGCCTTCGCCGCGGCGATCGGCAAGGGTGCGGCCATGCGCAAGCCGGTGTTCCGCGATGCACTGCGTGCCGGCATCATCTTCGGCGTCATCGAGGCGATCACGCCCATCATCGGCTGGCTGCTCGGCCGTGCCGCCCTGCAGTACGTCGAAGCCTTCGATCACTGGATCGCCTTCGGCCTGCTCGGCGCGCTGGGCATCCACATGATCTACAACGGCCTGCGCCCGGACAGCGACGAGGCAGATGAAGATCCTTCGCAGCATCACGGCTTCTGGAAGCTGGCGCTGACCGGCTTCGCCACCAGCATCGACGCGATGGCGGTGGGCATCGGCCTGGCCTTCATGGACGTGCATATCGGCGTGATGGCCGCGGTCATCGGCCTGTGCACGCTGACCATGGTCACCGCCGGCATCATGCTCGGCCGCGTGCTGGGCAGCATGGTCGGCAAGCGTGCCGAGATCATCGGCGGCGTGATCCTGGTGATCATCGGTGCGACGATCCTGTACGAACACCTGCACGGCGTGGGGTAACGCGTCGAGAGCGAGCGATTGCGTGGTTGCCGGCCAGCGGCCGGCACTACTGCGCGTCGCGCAGCGCGCCCAGGAAGGCGCGCAGCGAGGCCGGCTTGATCGGCTTGGTCAGCACGCGATAGCCACGTTCGCGTGCCATCCGCTTCAGCTCGTCGCGGCCGTCGGCGGTCAGCAATGCGCCTGGCAGCACGTAGCCGGCGGCTTCGCGCAACGCCACCAGCGCGTCCAGGCCATCCATGCGGTCGTGCAGGTGGTAATCCACCAGCATCACCTGCGGGCGCTCGGCAATCTTCTCCAGCGCCTGGTCGACGGTGGCAGCGGTGATCACCTGCACCTGCCAACGGCCGAGCAGCGCGCGCATGCCGTCGAGGATCTCCTCGTCATTGTCCACGCACAGCACGCGCAGGCCGGCCAGCGAATCGCTGCGCACCGGCGCAGTCACGGCCTGTACCGGCGTGGCCAGCTCGGTGTAGCCCGGCAGCGGCGCCACCCGCGGCAGGATGATCGAGAACATCGACCCGCTGCCGACGCGGCTGCGGGCATTGAGGCGATGGTCCAGCAGTCGCGAGATGCGCTGGCAGATCGACAGGCCCAGGCCCAATCCCTGCTCGCCCCAGTCGAACGGCTGCTGGTAACGATGGAACTCGTCGAAGATCTGCCGCATGTGGTGTTCGGGAATGCCGGGGCCGGTATCCCACACCTGCAGTTCCACTTCATCGCCGCGATGGCGTACCGCCAGCACGATGCGCCCCTGCCGTGTGTAGCGCAGCGCGTTGGCCAGGAAGTTCTGCAGCACGCGGCGCAGCAGGCGGCGATCGCTGCGTACCCAGGCCGGCCGCGCGAACAGGTCCAGGCGCAGGCCACGACCCGCAGCAACCGGGGTGTACTGCGCGGCCAGTTCGCGCATCAGCGCGCTCACGTCGAACTCCCCGATGACCGGGTGCAGGCCACCTGCATCCAGGCGCGACACGTCCAGCAGGCCATCGAGCAGTTCCTCGGCCGCACGCAGCGAGGCATCCACACGCTCGGCCAGGTGCTTCTGCTCATCGCTCACATGGTCGCTGTCACGCAACGCCGATGCGAACAATCGTGCAGCGTTCAATGGCTGCAGCACGTCGTGACTGATCGCCGCCAGGAAACGGGTCTTCGACTGCTGCGCGACCTCGGCCTCGTGCGAGCGCTCGGCCACGCGCTGCTCCAGCGTCTCGTTGGCCTCCAGCAACGCCTTTTCCGCGTGCTTGTAGTCAGTGATGTCGTTGTAGCTGGTCACGTAGCCACCACCGGGCAGTGCCTGGCCACGCATCTCGATCACCTTGCCATCGCTGCGGGTGCGTTCGAACACATGCGGCGAACCGGCTCGCATGTAGCCGATGCGACGGTTGATCTGCACCTCGATATCACCTTCGCCCAACTCGCCGCGCTCGGCGTTGTAGCGGATCAGGTCGGCCACCGGGCGGCCCACGTAGAGCATGCCGTCGGGGTAGCCGAACATGTCCTGGTAGCGGCGGTTCCATGCAGTCAGGCGCATGTCCGGATCGACCACGCTGACCCCGGCGCTGATGTTCTCCAGAGTCGTCGACAGGATTTCCCGGTTGAAGCGCAGCTCCTGCCCGGCTTCGTCCAGCACTGCTACCACTTCGCCCAGGTCCATGCCCGAACCACGCAGCAGGCTGGTCAGCAGCAGGCGTGCCGACGCCGCACCAATCGACGCGGCCAGCAGGCGTTCGGTGAACTGCACCCACGGCCGGTCCGCAGGCGCCGAGGATTGCAACTCACGGCCCAGCGACTGCGCCTGCTCGAAGAACGAGCGCCGTGCGTGACGTTCACCGACCACGCGCGAGGCCAGTGCCAGCAGGTCGCCCACATGCACATGGCCGGGCCAGCCACCGGCCACCGACGGGCGCTCGGCATAGGGGTCGAGGAACGGCGCCGCACGCAGCCGTTCGTCCACACCGGGGCGCCAGCGCGCAGACACCAGCATCATCGTCGCCGCGTTGACCAGCAGCGACCAGAAGGTGCCGTGGGTGAGCGGATCCCAGCCGGTCATGCCGAACAGCTGCTGCGGGCGCAGCCACTCGATGCCGAACGGTCCGTGCTGCACCCAGGCGGCATCGACCCAGCCGGCCATGGTCATCGCCGGCAGCAGCAGGGTGTACAGCCACGTCGCGAAGCCGAGCAGCATGCCCGTCTCGACGCCACGGCGGCTGGCGCCGCGCCAGTACAGGCCGCCGATCAGGCCCGGCGCGAACTGCGCCACCGCAGCGAACGCCATCAGGCCGTACGAGGCCAGCGTGCTGTCGTTGCTGCTGGTGCGGTAGTAGCTGTAGGCCATCAGCGCCAGCAACAGGATCGCCAGGCGACGGATCCACAGCACGCGCGAGGCAACGTCGGCCGCTTCCTGGTGGTCGCCACTGCGGCGCAGCAGCACCGGCATCACCAGGTCGTTGCTGACCATGGTGGCCAGCGCGATGGACGAGACGATGACCATGCCGGTCGCCGCCGAGAAACCGCCGACATAGGCGATCAGCGCCAGCGCGTTGCGGCCCTCGGCCAGCGGCAGCGCCAGCACCATCGAATCGTCGGCGACGCTGCCACCGGTGCCGAACAGGGTGACGCCAGCGGTGGCGATCGGCAGCACCATGCCCGAGATCACCACCAGGTAGCCGCCGAACATCCAGCGCGCGCGGCGCACGTCGCGCACGTCTCCGCACTCGACCACGGCCACGTGGAACTGGCGCGGCAGGCAGATGATGGCGAGAAAACTGAGCAGTGTCTGCGAGATGAATCCCACCGGCGGCAGGCCGGTGAACAGCGTATGCACCGACTCGACCACCGCGTCGGTGCGGTTGCTCAGCCACAGGTAGGCGAACACGCCCACCGCCACCATCGCCAGCAGCTTGATCACCGATTCGAAGGCGATCGCCAGCATCATGCCGTGGTGGTGCTCGGTGGCGTCGACCTGGCGGGTGCCGAACAGGGTGGCGAACAACGCCATCAGCAGCGCCACGTACAGTGCCGGGTCGGTGAAGAAGCCGGTGGGGCCGGTGTTGCCGGTCAGCACCTGCAGGCTCATCGCCACCGCTTTGTACTGCAGGGCGAGGTACGGAATGATGCCGATCAGCGCGATGATCGCCACCAGTGCCGCCAACCGCCGCGAGCGGCCGAAGCGCGAGGAGATGAAATCGGCGATGGAGACCACGTTCTGGCTGCGTGCGATCAGCGCCAGGCGCTCGATGATGCGCCAGCCGAACAGCAGCAGCAGCAGCGGGCCGATGTAGATCGGCAGATAGCCCACGCCGTTGCGCACGGCGGTGCCGACCGCGCCGTAGAAGGTCCACGACGAGCAGTACACGGCCAGCGCCAGGCTGTAGACCACCGGCCGCAGCCACGGCCGGTCGGGGTACATCGGCCGACGGTCGCCCCACCACGCCACGCCGAACAGCAGCGCAGCATAGGCAACCGAGACCAGCAGCAGGATCCAGCTGGAGACCACGCGCGCGTTTCCGTCGGGAGAACCCGCAGTGTAGGCCAGGCGTGGCCGGGGGTGCGGGCTCGTTGGGGGCAACCACCCCCACCAAGGTGGGGGCCTACGCGGTGCGGGCCACGACCGTTGGTCGTGGCCGGCTTCTTACTGGGCCGGCACGCCCATTTCCTTCAGCAGCTCCGGCGCCGGGTAGACCTTGGCCAGCAGCCAGCGCAGGTAGCGCATGTCCACGTGCACGGCACGCTTGTAGCGCGGGTCGAACCACCAGCTGGCACTGACCGACTCCCAGTTGCTGTCGAAGTTCAGGCCGATCAGTTCGCCCTTGGCGTTGAGCACCGGCGAGCCGGAGTTGCCGCCGGTGGTATCCAGGTTGGTCAGGAAATTGACCGTCTGGGTCTTCAGTGCCGGGTCGGCGGTGCTGCCGAAGTCACCCTTGGCGATCGCGGCCAGCAGCGGCTTGGGTGCATCGAACGGATAGGCGTTGGTGTTCTTCTCGACGATGCCGGCCACGGTGGTCACCGGCGAGTAGGTCACGCCATCGCGCGGGTGCAGCGCCTCGACCTTGCCGTAGCTGATGCGCAGGGTGCGGTTGGCATCCGGGTATACGGCGCGGCCCTGCTTGGCACGCCAGGCGAACAGCGCCTGCATGTAGGCCGGGCGCAGGCGCAGCTGCTCGCCTTCGCGGGTCTTGCTCTCGTTCTCGATGCGCAGCTGCGCGGCCACCAGCGGGCCGGCCACGGCGATCAGCGGATCGGCGGCCAGCGCCTTGCCTTCGCGCGCAGCAGCGAAGCGCGACAGGCGCTGCGCCTCGTCACCCAGCTGGGTGGCGGCGTACAGGGTGTCCAGCGCCTTGGCCAGCTGCTCCGGGGTACGGCCGAACGCCGCGTCGAACTCGGCCACGCGCTGCGCGTCCGGCAGCTTCTGGTAGCGGGTCAGCAAAGTCGTCAGCAGCGCCTTCTCGACCTCCGGTGCGTAACGGCGCTGGACCTGCTTGAGCACGCCTTCGATCATCGCCTGGTCGCGCTGCTGGAAACCGCTCTCGCGCTGCGCGTCCGGCTTGGCCGATTCGATGCGCAGGCGCTCCAGCAGCAGCGCAGAGCGCAGCAGCTGGCTCTGCGCGGCCATCTGGTCCAGCAGCAGGTCACGCTCGCCCACCGCCGCGCCCTGCGACAGGTTGGCCAGCAGCGCCTTGATGTCGGCCTGATATTTGCGGTCGGTCGCGGCCAGCATCGCCGTCTCGTCGGCGGCACGCTGGGCCTTGGCATCGCTGCGCAGCAGGCCTTCCAGTTCACCGGCAGCGCGCTTGCGGTTGTTCTTCAGCGACTGCAGCTGCGAGGCATAGCGGGTGCGCGCCTGCGCATCCTTGGCGCTGGCGGCCTCGATGGTGTCGATCATCTGCTGGAACACCGACACGCGGCGCGGCAGCACAGCATCGATCTGGCCGGCGAATTCGGCCGCGGTGCGGTGGCGGTAGGTGATGCCCGGGTAACCGGCCAGCATCGCGTAGTCGCCTTCCTTCGGGCCTTCCACCGACATCTGCAGGTGCGCCGGCGCCTGGTAGGGCACGTTGTCCTTGCTGTAGGCGGCCGGCTTGCCGTCCTTGCCGACATAGGCGCGCAGCAGGGTGAAGTCGCCGGTGTGGCGCGGCCACATGAAGTTGTCGATCTCGTCGCCGTAGTTGCCGATCGCACGCGGCGGCGCGTACACCAGGCGCACGTCGCTCAGTTCCAGCTGGGCGATGCGGTAGAAGTCGGTGCCGTAGTACATGTTGGCCACCGAGCAGCGCACGCTGCCGTCCTTCTCGCACTCGGCCACGATCTGCTTGCTGGCCGCATCGACGGCATCGAAGTAGGCGCGGCCGGTCTTGCCACCCGCCTGCGCCAGCACCTGGTCGGTCACCTTGTCGAAGCCGACGGTGACCAGCACGCGGAAGTCCGGGTTGGCCGGGCGCTCGTCGGCACGGTCCTTGGCGATGAAGCCACCGTTGATCAGGTCGTGCTCTGGCGAGCTGTTGTACTGGATCACGCCCATCGCCACGTGGTGGTTGGTCAGCAGCAGGCCATCGGCGGACACGAACGAGCCGGTGCCGCCGCCGGCACGCACCACGGCGCTCAGCGGCGGCGCAGTGACATTGGCCAGGTCGGCCGGATTGCCCTTGAAACCTGCGGCCTGCAGCGGCTTGGCCAGTTCCGGCAGCTGGGTCGGCATCCACATGCCTTCATCGGCGTGGGCGCCGGCGGCGAGGGTCAGGCCCAGGGCCAGGGCGGTGGGAAGGGCTTTGCGTGGTGACATGAGGCAATCCGGTACGACAGAACAGCCCGGGACCATAGCCCGTGGGGCGCTGTCGGGCAACGCCCGATAGTCAGGCTTGCGCCGCGCTCCTAGAATTGCCGTTTTCTGCACATCGGACGTTCGCAGATGATCGTCGGCATCGATCTTGGTACCACCCATTCCCTCATCGGCATGCACACGGCAGCGGGGCCGCAGCTGTTCCCCAATGCCCATGGCGAGCTGTTGACCCCTTCGGTGGTCAGCCTCGTCGATGGTGCCGTACTGGTCGGCCAGCCGGCCCGTGACCGCCTGGTCAGCCATCCTCAGCAGACCGTGGCCCATTTCAAGCGCTGGATGGGCAGCGACCGTGAGACCCGGCTGGGTGAGCGCAGCTTCCGTCCCGAGGAGCTCTCGGCCATGGTCCTGCGCTCGCTGCTGGCCGACGCCGAAGCCGCCCTGGGCCGCAAGGTGGAGGAGGCGGTGATCAGCGTGCCGGCCTATTTCTCCGACGCCCAGCGCAAGGCCACCCGCGCCGCCGGCGAGCTTGCCGGCATCCGCGTCGAGCGCCTGATCAATGAACCCACGGCCGCCGCGCTGGCCTACGGCCTGCAGGAGCGTGACGGCGAAGGCCGCGTGCTGGTGCTGGACCTGGGCGGTGGCACCTTCGACGTCTCCATCCTGGAACTGTTCGACGGCGTGGTCGAAGTGCATGCAAGCGCTGGCGACAATTTCCTGGGCGGCGAGGACTTCCTGCAGGTGCTCGTGCAGGCCTTCCATGCCGACCAGCGCACGTCCGCCAGCGACCTGTCCGCTGCCGAGCAGGCGCAGCTGCTGCGTCGGCTGGAACTGTTCAAGCGCGAACTCAGCCAGAACAGCACTGCCAGTCTGCAGTTGCCCCTGGCCGGCAGTGAACGCCATTGGCAGCTGGATGAAGCACGCTACACCCAGCTCTGCGAGCCACTGCTGCTGCGCATGCGCACGCCCATCGAGCGCGCGATCCGCGACGCCCGGCTCAAGCCCGAGGCGCTGGACGACATCATCCTGGTCGGCGGTGCGGTACGCATGCCGATGGTCAGCAAGCTGGCGACCCGCATGTTCGGCCGGCTACCGCTGCGCCACGTCCATCCGGACCAGGCGATCGCATTGGGTGCCGCCGTTGCCGCAGGACTGAAGGCGCGCGACGAATCGCTGCGCGAGGTCGTGCTGACCGATGTCTGCCCCTACACACTGGGCACGCAGGTGTCCCGCCAGGATGTTTCCGGTGGCGAGCGCAGCGGCTATTTCCACCCGATCATCCAGCGCAACAGCGTCGTGCCGGTCAGCCGCGAGGATCGCTTCTACCCGCTGCACGAGCGGCAAAGTGCCATCCGTATCGACGTGTTCCAAGGCGAGAGCCCGACGGTGGATCGCAACATCAAGCTCGGTGAGCTGACCGTCCCGCTGACCCATTCTGTCCCGATGCAGGAGCGCAGCGTCACCGCCCGCTTTACCTACGACGTGAACGGGCTGCTGCAGGTCGAAGTCACCGAGGACACCACCGGCAAGCGCCACGAGCTCATCCTGGAACAGAATCCCGGGTTGCTGTCACCCGAAGAGATCCAGCAGCGCCTGCGCGCACTGGAAGCGCTGAAGATTCACCCGCGTGACGCCCAGCCCAACCTCGCGGTGATCGCCCGCACCGAGCGCCTGTACGAGGAACGCATCCATCACCGCGAACTGTTGCAGTCGTGGCTGAGCAGCTTCCGCCATGTGCTGGAAAGCCAGGATGCCGTTGCCGTCGAGCGCCATCGCCATCAGCTGGACGAGGCACTCGACACTCTCGAGCGCGATGCATGAGCTGGGCACTGCACGTCCTGGAGCTGGACGAGACGGCTGACGAGCGCGCGATCAAGCGCGCCTACGCAAAGCGCCTGCGGGTGACCCGCCCCGACGAGGATCCCATCGCCTTCCAGCACCTGCATGAGGCCTATCAGGCGGCATTGGACTGGGCCCGCCAGGATCCTCTGGCCGATACCGCGGACGAGGCCGAACCGGCGGAGCATGCAGCCGATATCGTCCCCTGGCCGTACGACGTCGACGTGGCATGGGCGCCGCCGGAAACGCGTTCGTACTCACCTCCGTTGCCACCCCGCGGCACGCCTGTGCTGCTGCGCACGGCACCGGTGGTGGAGCTGGAGGGGGTGGTCGATGTACCAGGCCACGCGCAGTTGATCCTGCGCCAGGCCTATCTGTTGCCGGTCGACGACTTCGGCCCCTGGCTGGAGGCCACGCCGGTGCTGTGGTCGCTGCGCTACAAGCCATTGGCGGGTGATGCGCTGCTGGATGAACTGGCACGAAGTCACAACGGCATCAGCGCAGCCAACATGGGTCTGCTCGCACGCTGCTTTGGCTGGGATGATGTACACGATGGCGTGGATCCGGACAGGCTGGCATCGATCCAGTCGCGCGGTCATCGACGCTGGGCCGCCGAGACCGGGAATGCGGCGGAACTGTCGGCACTGCTTGAACGAGAGGGCAGCCTGCGGCTGGGAAAGATCACGGTCAGCCGTTGCCTGAGCTACCTGTCGCAGCCATGGAACCTGCGACGATCCCTCTGGCAGGCGCAGCTGCCCGAGCACATCAATGAAGTCAACGCACTGCTGGATGCCATCGAGTCGGGGGGAAGGGAACAGGTACCCGAGGCATGGCATCCGCAGCAGATCCTGTTCTGGCGAAGTCTTGCCGACGTCTCCCGGCCCAACCGGTGGCGCTGGCAGGTGAACGCGCTGCGTGGCGTGCTGCTGGGCGTCTGCAGCCTGTTGTTCTTTGGTGGAATCGCAGGTGTCTCGTTGGTCCAGGGAAAGGCGGGCGAAGCCGCGATGTTCGTCCAGCTGGGGGCGCTCTTGGGCCTGCTGCTGGCGGTGATGGGAGTACTGTGGGTGCCTGTTCGCTGGGCGCTGCGCCAACTTACGCTTGACCTCACTCATCAGCGTGCAGGGCTGCTGCTGGCCCTGCCGGCGCCGTTGATGGCGATCGGCAGCCTGGTTCTTGTCCATGGCCTGGGCCACCGCATGGAAGGTACGCTGCTGATCTTCATGGCACTGCCCTTGGCGACTGCGCGCCTGTGGCGACGCGTCGGGGCCCGGATGCGGTTCGGAATCCGCCACGCCGTTTTCATGGTGCTTGCCATGCTGATCGCCGAAGCAGGCATCGTTCTCACCCTGCTGCAGTGGGGCGCCGAGTTCCTGCATCGCGCGCGTCGTCACGTGCCGATTGACCGGCTCCCGCCGGCCTCTGGAAACACTGCGTGAAACAGGCGCTGGACGCTCTCGGGCTCGACGCCAGCGCCGACGAACAGGCGATCAAGCGCGTCTACGCGCAGAGACTGCGTGGGGCACGCCCGGACGAAGACCCGGTGGCATTCCAGGCGCTGCACGAGGCTTACCAGGAAGCGCTGCAGTGGGCACGTAACCGCGCGCAATGGCAGGAGGAAAGCAGTGCAGAAGCCCTGTCGATCCCACCTGCAGACAACAGCCCACCCGTCTCATCGCCGCCGTATGACAACCATTCGCCGATGGACCACATGCCGGTGCTGCATCATCCATGCACGCTCGACACCGACATGCCGGACGATGTGGTGGAACCGCCATTGAACCTGCCCCGGTTTGCGCGCCTGCTGATCAATACCGCGGCCGACGCCGACCCGGCCAGCTTCGAGCGCTGGCTGGCCCATCGTCCGGAGCTGTGGTCATTGGCTGACAGGCCACGCATCGGCGACGTGGTACTGCAGCAGCTGCTGCACCAGGGCGGGCCCCTGTGCGAGTCCAACTTCGATCTGCTCAGCCGGTATTTCTGCTGGGATGAGATCCGGGGTGATATCGATCCCTACCGGGTGCGTGCACGACGCAGCCAGCTGCATCGCCACTGGCTGCTGCAGCCGCGCAACCACGCGGCCCTCACCGAAGCACTGGATCGACCGCAGGACCGCGTGTCCGCACAGGAAGCCCATGCCCGCATGGAACGCTTGACCCGACCGTGGCACTGGCTGGAATCGACGCTGTCGGCCTGCGTGCCCGGGCGCGCAGGCACCATGCGGCGCACGATGCAGCATCTGGGGGTGCACACCGTCCGCGACACGCTGGCGCCACTGGACGCAGATCAGATCGCCTTCTGGATGGCGATATCGCAGCCCAGGCACTTCAGTCTCCTGAAGATGCAGGTGGCGATTGTTCGCTGCCTGCTGGGTGCAATGATCGTGCTGGCGGTTCTGGCAGTTCTGGCACTGCTGGGTGATGCCGCGCGACCGCTTGCGCTCAGCACGTCCGGCATGAAACGCGTGGCGATCCATGCCTCGGTGGTCATCGTGGCCGGCGTCGTCATGCTGGCGACCTTCGTGGGATGGACTCCATCGCGAACGGCGTCCGCGCCAGCCCCCGTCGAACCATCGTCGCCGTCCGATGCACTCGGCATGCTCACGCACGGGCCTCGTCCGCGCAGGCCAGCCCCCTCCTTCGCCGTCGTCAGCCAGATGGACCCCGGCACAGAGGGCGGTTGAGTGGCGGCGGGTTACTTCTCCCGCCGCCAGTTGATCGACCCACGGTTTTCCACCGTGCTCGATTCCACTTCCACGTCGAAGCCACGACGCAGCAGGTACTTCAGCGTGATCACCGAACCGGCACCGACCAGCGACACGCCGTAGCCGACGTACAGCTTCGGCGAGATGTACTTGCCGACGCCGATCACCGAACCACCCAGCGCGCGCGACTGGCTCACGCCGGCGTCGTCCAGGCCCAGCTTGGCACCCAGCTGCGAGGCCAGCAGGCCGCTGCCGGCCGACAGTGCCGCCGAGGCCGCGTTGACCTGCTGCGTCTGATCGCTGCTGGCCCCGGTCAGGCTGCGGCCCAGCACCAGGTAGGCCAGTGCTTCGGACTGCGACATCGCCGGATCGGACCACACGTCCGCACGCGGCTGCTGCGCACGCCCGGTCACGTCGATGCCGGCGGTGACATCACCGATCCGGCGCTCGGCACGGATGTTGATGCGCGGGTCGGACACCGCGTTGTAGTTCCAGGTGAGGTTGCCGCGGGTGATGGTCAGGTCCTGCCCATACGCCTTGTAGCGGCCACTCACTTCCAGGCCGCCATTGGCGGTCATCTCGCGGCCGGGCTTGGCCCAGACCTGCATCTTGCCGGTCAGCGCGCCCTTCAGGCCGAAGCCGGTCATCTTCACCTTGTCACCAAGGCTGACAACCAGCTCCATGTCCAACGGCGAGGTACGCGACTCTTCCGGATCAGCCGGGTCCAGCACCACCACGTCTTCGGACACCGAGGTGCCACGGTCCAGGCGCTCCAGATCGATGTCGGCCTCGGGCACGTGCACGGTACCGCGCAGTTCCATCGCCGCCTTGGCCAGGGTGAAGTCGAGGTTGGGGTTGGCGACGATGCGCAGCTCGCTGGTGTTGGACAGCAGCACGTTGTCGCCGTGGATCTTCAACTGCAGCGGCTGTGCATCACCGAACCAGGACAGGCCACCATCGACATACAGCGTGCCCTGGCCCGAGTTGGCCTGCGCGGTGATCTTGGCCGAACCGTCGGGCTGGGCCACGAAGCTGCCCTTGCCCTGGTCGAAGGTCAGGCCCAGCGCGGGGAATTCGCCCTTGAAGTTGCTCAACTGCGCGTCGCCGCCCAGCGACGGCTGGCCGCGCGTGCCGCGCAGGCTGACGTGGCCTTCGATCAGGCCGGTCGGGCGCACGATGTCCGGCGAGAACAGCTCCAGCCAGTACAGCCGCGACATGTTGAGATAGAGCTCGCCGTTCAATGGCGCGCTGGCTTCCCAGCCGGTCTGCATCCTGGCATCGACGAAGCCGTTGCCCTGGAAGCCCATGCCCAGATAGCCCTTGATGCTGGCCGGGGTCATGTCGAGCTTGAGCGAGAACTGGTCATAGCGCACCAGCTCGCCGCGGGTGGTGTCCCCCACGGTGTTGCGGTTCTCACCCAGGCGTACGCCGCCTTCCTTCGAGCGTACTTCCACATGGCCTTCCCAGGCATTGCCGCGCGGGCGGATCTGCGCGTCCAGGCTGACATCACCACGCAGGTAGATGCGGCGGCCGGACTGCGGCGGCAACCACGGCTGCACCAGCGCAAGCGGCAGTGCATCACTGCGCACCACTAGGCCCTCGCGCGGCCAGTTGGCCTGTGCGCAAAGTGTGCCGCTGCTGGCGGCAGCCAGGCAGGCTTCGCCCAGCGTGTAGTTGCTGCCGTTGATCGCGAACGCCGCCGGTGCACGCAACGACCAGGCATCGCCCTTCACCGGTGCGATGCGCAGCGCGGCCAGCTCGCCGCGCCACTGCGCGCCCTGCTGGCGGACGCTGCCCTGCAGCTCGATCGCGCCCATCTCGTTGCGGGTCTGCGCGGCCAGGCGCAGGTTGGAGACACTGCCCTGCGCATCCACGTTCAAGCGTTCCAGCAGCATGCCGGCATTGACCTGCTGGCCCTGGATCGCCAGCGTGCCGCTGTCGCCGCGCCACGGCAGGTGGCCCTTGATGCTCACGCTCTCGGCGCCGTAGCCGTCCCAGTTGAGGTTGTTGCCGACCAGGTCGGCGGTGATGTCCGGCGCATCGCGCGGGCCCTTCACCTGTACCTGCCCACGCAGGCCGCCATCGGCGCCCGGCAGCAGATCGCTCAGCTGCAGTGGCTCGAAGCGCGCATCGATGTCGAGGCGATCACCGACCTTGCCCGAAGCGGTCACCCGGCTGCTGCCCAGCGACAGCTTCAGGTCACCCTGGCCCTGCGCGCCCTGCAGCGCGAACTTGCCCTGCGCATCGAGATTGCGCTGGCGCAGCACGCCCTTCAGCGAGGGCAGATCGACGGTGGCTTCCAGCGTGCCGGCGGTGCCCGGCGGCGCGTTTGCCGGCGGCGGCAGCTGGCGGCCCTTGGAGGCCAGGTTGCCGGACAGGCGGCCATTCCAGCCCGGCACGAAATAGCCGGGGTCGAAGTCCTTCAGCGTGGCCTTGGCATCCCAGTCCAGCTGCGGTGCCCACGCCACCTGGCCTTCCACCTGCAGCTGGCCACCCGGCGTCTGCGCCTGCAGCTGGTGGATCGACGCGGCCTGATCGTTGCCGCGCACGTCGAAGTGCAGCTGCGCCTTCTGCGCATCGCGCTCGACCTCGGCACGGCCGATCGCGGCCCAGGCCTTCAGGGTACCGGCCAGGCCGAAGCGCGCTTCCTTCAAGGTGACCGGCACCGGTGCACTGCCGGCGGTGTTCGGGTCCGCCGCTGGCACGTAGGTCAGATCATGTGCGACCACCGAGAAGTTGAGCTTCTGCTGGTCTTCCTGGCTGAAATCGGCGGTACCTTCCAGTCGCGCCTCACCGCCAAGGCCCTTCACCAGCAGCGGTGAGACGTTCAGCACCTGGTCCTTCAGCGACACCACCGACGGTGCCAGTTCCAGTTCCTGATCGCCCTGCTTCACCTTGCCACGCAGGTTGGCGTTGCCGCCCTTGCCGGCGGCGGTGAAGTCCAGTGCCAGCGGCGCGATCGCCGAGCTGGCCAGTGCCGGCGACAGCAGCGCCAGATCCAGCTCGTCACTGCGGATGCTGGCGCTCCAGCTCGGATCCGTGCGGCCATCGAACACCAGCATCGCGTGCAGCGGCTTCGGCGCGCGCCCGGCTACGGCCACTTCCATGTGCGACAGGTCACCACGGGCGACCAGACCGACGGTGGCGGCCGTGCGGCCACGCGGCGCCGGCAGCACGGCAGTGACGGTCACGTCGGTGTCGTAGTCCTTGGCCGGGATATAGCGGCCCTGGGCGGTGAAATTGCCCATGTCGCTGTCCACCACCAGTTTGTGCGCCTGGAACTCGCCGTTGGCGATCTCGATGCCACCGCGCACACGGCTGATGTCGATCACTGGCTCGTTGGCCTGGCTGATGCGGAAGCCATCGATGGCGATGGCATCGGCCTGGATCGCCAACGGCATTTCGATCTGCGGCAGCGAATCCGGCCACGACGGCAGCTTGAACGGCTCGTCACTCTTGGCCAGGTTCAGCGTCGCGTTGGTCAGCTCCAGCTTGTCCAGCAGCAGCTTGCGGCCCAGCAGCGGGCGCAGGTCCGGCTCCAGGTGCGCGCGTTCTGCATGGAAATGGATGTCGTCGTAGCGGAAGTCGACGTTGTACAGGGTCAGCGGGCCGGCCACCGGGCCTTCCACCTTGTCCCAGGTGAAGCTGGCGCCCACCGGCAGCCGTGCCACCACCTGTGCCAGCAGCACGTCACGGCCGGCCACGGTCTGCAGCAGCCAATACACCGCCAGCAGGGCCAGCAGCACCAGGCCCAGCACGCCCACACCGGACCAGGCCCAGAAGCGGCGGCGGCGGTAGAAGCGCACGCGCGGCGGCGTGGTCGGGTTCGGAGCGGGTGCGGGCGTACTCACAGGTCCGCTCCGATGTTGAGGTACAGCTGGAACTGCGAATCCGGGTTGTTCAGGCCATGCGCGATATCCACGCGCACCGGGCCCACCGGCGATTTCCAGCGCACGCCGAAGCCGACGCCGGTGTGCAGATCAATGGTGTTGTCGAAGGCGCTGCCGGTATCGACGAACACCGCCGCACCCCAGGGGCCACCATTGAAGTAGTGCTCGTACTCGGCCGAGCCGATCACCAGGTTCTTGGCGCCCAGCGCGTACTTGTCCGGTGCCGGGGTCCGCGGGCCCACCTCGCGATAGGCATAGCCGCGGATGCTGCGGTCGCCACCGGCGAAGTAGCGCAGGCTCGGTGGCATCGCCACCAGGTCGCTGGTCCAGGTGGTGCCGCCCTCACCACGCAGGATCAGGCGGTTGCTTTCACCCACCGGGATGTACCAGCGCAGCACGGCATTGGCCTGCACGAAGCTGGTGTCCGAACCGGCGCCTTCGACACCGGCGCGCATCGTCGCGGTACCGCTGATGCCCTTGCGCGGGAACAGCTCGTCATCGACGTTGACGTAGTCGGCCACCAGCTGCGGGTAGACCAGTGTCGAGGTGTTGTAGACCGCGTCGGTGAATTCGGTGCCGGAGGCATAGCGCCAGCGCTCGCGCAGCGCGTTGATCGAAGCGATCGCGGTCCAGTGTTCGTTGATCTCGCCGCTGCGGCTGGCGATCAGCTTGAAGTTCCGCAGGTCGATGTAGTCGGTCTGCTCGTCGTAGGCGCTGGCAGCGAAGGTGTACCAGCCATCAAGCCAGTTGAAGGCCGGAATGCGGTAGCTGGTGACCAGGCTCTTGCGCTTCTGCGCATAGTCCAGCTGCGTGTTCATCTTGTGGCCGCGGTTGTTCAGCCACCGCCGTTCGATGCCACCGCGCACACCCGGGCCACTCTCGCTGCCGTAGCTCAGACCCGCGGTATAGATGGTGCGCTTGGCACGGGTCAGCTTCACATCCACCGGCACTTCGCCGTTCGCATCGGCCTGGTCGGGCCGTGGCTGGATGTCGATCACGCTGAAGTAGTCCAGCTTGGTCAGCGACTCGCGCAGCCGGTCCAGCTTGCCCTCGTGGAAGTAGCTGCCCTGTTCCCAATACACCAGCGGGTCGAACAGCTTGTCGACGAAGTAATCCTGCTCGAAACGCACCGGCCCCATGTTGTAGCGGCGGCCGCTGTCCCAGGTCAGGTCGATGTCGGCCGCGTTGTCGGCACGGGTGATCTGCACCTGGCGCTGGGTGTAGTCGGCATCGAAATAGCCACGTTCGGCCAGGCGACGGGTGACGGTGATCTTGCTGGCTTCGTACTGCGTGTGCTCGAAACGCTGGCCCTTGCGCGGCTTGAACGCGGCCAGGTCGTCCTGCAGGTACTGGTCGTACATCGCCGGCCCGGTGATGTCGATGTGCTCGCGGCGGACGGTGACCGGGGTGCCCTTGTCGACATGGATCAGCACGCGCACGTGCTCGTCCTCGCGCGGCGCCTCGACCTTGATCACCGGGTTGTAGTATCCGAACGGTTCCAGTGCCTGGCGGGTCTGCCGCTCGGCCTGTGACAGCAGGTACTCCAGGCGCGATTCGCCCTGTTCCTTGCCGATCGTGTCGTACAACGACAGCGATTCCTGGATGTTCTCGATGATTGCGGCGTCGTCGCCCTTGTCCAATCCCTTGATGTCCACCTTGTCGATGGTGCCGCGCGCGTGGGCCACGGAGGTGGCGGCCAGCGACAGGACCATCAGCGGCAGGGCGTATTTCTTTGGCTGCATGCGGCACAGCATACCGACCGGAGGTGACGATGCGAAATGCATCACGTCATTGGGGATCGGTTGTTAAGTGGCGGTCAAAATACGCGCCCTTGTGGCGATCGTCGTGATCGCAGCCGAGGATGCCGGCATCGTGCGCGATACCGGCGATGACCCCGATGGACATCCACCGACGGTGATCCGGTAGTGCCGGCCAGCGGCCGGCACTACCGATACCGGCGTCAGCTCGACAGATGCTCGATCGCTGCCACCTTGCCCAGGCGCTCGCCCAGCATCGTCAGCAGCGCCAGGCGGTTGCCACGCAGCGCCGGATCCTCGGCATTGACCATCACGCCATCGAAGAAGGCGTCCACCTGCGGGCGCAGGCGGGCCAGGCGTGCCAGCACGGCCACGTAATCCTTCTGGTGCAGGCTGGCGCCGGTGTCGTCGATGGCCGCAGTGACCGCCTCAGCCAGCGCGCGCTCGGCATCTTCCTGCAGCAGTGCCGGGTCGATCTGGGCCGGAATGTCGCCCTCGGCCTTGCGCAGGATATTGCGGATGCGCTTGTTGGCCGCTGCCAGCGCCTCGGCTTCCGGCAGCGCGGCGAAGGTGCCGATCGCATCCAGGCGGCGGTCGAAGTCGTACAGCGAAGCCGGCTTCAGCTCGGCCACCGCGTTGAAGTGCGTGGCCGGCACGCCCTTGTCAGCGTAGTAGCCCTTCAGGCGGTCGAGGATGAAGTCGTACAGTTCACCGACGTCGGCCTGCACGTTGCGCGCGGCCAGGCCGGCGTTGGCACTGGCCAGCAACGCGCGCAGGTCCAGCTCGAAGCCGCTTTCGATGATCGTGCGGGCCAGGCCCAGCGCGTTGCGGCGCAGGGCGAACGGGTCCTTGTTGCCGGTCGGCTTCAGGCCTGCGGCGAAGCCACCGGCGAGGGTATCCACGCGTTCAGCAATCGCCAGCACCTTGCCCAGCGGCGACAGCGCGATGTCGTCACCGCCGAAGCGCGGCTGGTAGGCCTCGTCGATGGCCAGCGCCACCTCCTGCGATTCACCACCGGTCACGGCGTAGTGGCGGCCGGCGATGCCCTGCAGTTCCGGGAATTCGTTGACCATGCGCGACTGCAGGTCGTTCTTGGCCAGCTCGGCAGCACGCTTGGCCTGTGCGGCGTCGGCGCCGACCTGGGGTGCGATCACTTCGGCCAGGGCGGCCACGCGTGCCACCTTGTCGGCCACGCTGCCCAGCTTGGCCTGGTAGGTCACCGTCTTCAGGCCCTCGCCCATCGATACCAGGCCCTGCTTCAGGTCCTCGTCGAAGAAGAACTTGGCATCGGCGAAGCGCGGGCGGATCACGCGCTCGTAGCCCTTGGCCACTTCGGCCACGTCCTTCGATTCGATGTTGGCGATGCCGATGAACTGCTCGGTCAGCTTGCCGCTGTCATCCAGCACCGGGAAGAATTTCTGGTTGATCTCCATCGTCTCGATCAGCGCTTCCTGCGGCACGGCCAGGAACGCACGCTCGAAGCTGCACAGCACCGCCGACGGCCACTCGACCAGGTTGACCACCTGCTCCAGGTTGTCCTCGGTGATGCGGGCGCTGCCGCCGACCTTGGCCGCAGCGGCCTCGACTTCGGCGACGATGCGCGCGCGGCGCTCGCTCGGGTCGACCAGCACGAACGCGGCGCGCAGGGCTTCAACGTAGTCCTGCGGCTGTGCCAGCGACACGGCCTGGTCGTGGTGGAAGCGATGGCCACGGCTGACGCGGCCGGCCTGCAGGCCGAACAGCTCGGCTTCGACCACGTTGGCACCGTGCAGCAGCACCAGCCAGTGCGCCGGGCGCGCAAAGCCCCAGGCGTGGTCGCCCCAGCGCATCGGCTTGGGAATCGGCATCGCCGCGATCGCCTCGCGCAGGATCTCCGGCAGCAGGCTGGCGGTGCTCGCGCCCGGGGTCACCGCACGGTGCACGAAGCGCTCACCCTTGTTGTCGGTGGTCTTTTCCAGCGCGGTCCAGTCGATCCCGGCCTTGGCGGCAAAACCCTGCAACGCCTTGGTCGGCTGGCCTTCGGCGTCCAGCGCGATGTTCAGGTACGGGCCCAGCACTTCGCTGTGCTGCTCCGGCTGTTCCAGGCCGACGCCCGGCAGCAGCACGGCCAGCCGGCGCGGGGTCGACAGCGGGCGTGCATCACCCAGTTCCAGCGCGACGCCGCGCTTGCGCAGGCCTTCGACAACACCGTCGAAGAACGCCTGGGCCAGGCCCGGCAGCGCCTTGACCGGCAGCTCCTCGGTGCCCAGTTCGATCAGCAGGGGGGACAGTTGGCTCATCGGTTCGATCCTGTGGTGGGGGCGCAGCGCGCAACGCGTCCGGCGCCCCGGGTAGTTGATGAAAAGCGGGTCGGTGCGGGAGGGCCGTCAGGCCTTCTTCGCACCCGGGAAGCCCAGCTTCTCGCGCTGCTCGTAGTAGGCCTTGGCCACCGCCTGGGCCAGCGCGCGCACGCGCAGGATGTAGCGCTGGCGCTCGGTCACGCTGATCGCGCGGCGCGCATCGAGCAGGTTGAAGGTGTGGCTGGCCTTCATCACCTGCTCGTAGGCCGGCAGCGGCAGGTTCACTTCCACCAGCTTCTGCGCTTCACGCTCGCAGGCGTCGAAACGGTGGAACATTTCTTCCACGTCGGCGTATTCGAAGTTGTAGGTGCTCTGCTCCACCTCGTTCTGGTGGTAGACGTCACCGTAGGTCACCGGCTGGCCGTCCGGGCCATAGGTCCAGACCAGGTCGTAGACGTTGTCGCAGTTCTGCAGGTACATGCACAGGCGCTCGAGACCATAGGTGATCTCGCCCAGCACCGGGCGGCACTCCAGGCCACCGGCCTGCTGGAAGTAGGTGAACTGGGTCACCTCCATACCGTTGAGCCAGACTTCCCAGCCCAGGCCCCAGGCGCCCAGCGTCGGCGACTCCCAGTTGTCCTCGACGAAGCGCAGGTCGTGCACCAGCGGATCGATGCCCAGCGCCTTCAGCGAATCCAGGTACAGCTGCTGGATGTTGTCCGGCGCCGGCTTCATCGCCACCTGGTACTGGTAGTAGCGCTGCAGGCGGTTCGGGTTCTCGCCGTAGCGGCCGTCGGTCGGGCGGCGCGAGGGCTGCACGTAGGCCGCGTTCCAGCTTTCCGGACCGATCGCGCGCAGGAAGGTGGCCGGGTGGAAGGTACCGGCGCCCACCTCCAGGTCGAGCGGCTGGATGAGCACGCAGCCCTGCTGGGCCCAGAACTGGTTCAGGGTCTGGATCAGGCCCTGGAAGGTGATCGGAACGGTCGGGGTCGCGGACATGCGTACGAGTCTTGGCCGGCAAGGGGGTGCGTTAGTATAACGGCCGACCTGCGGGGCATTCCGTACCCGGGAGGAGCAGGCAGATGGAACATCGGCTGCCGGTGGGCACGCCCGGCGAGCGAGGCGGCACCACGCTGCCGTGGGGCCGCCTGCAGTTCGAGCAGATTGCCGCAGCCCTGGTCGCCGATGACCTGGTGGCCGAGCAGGACCGCGAGCGCATGCGGTTTTCCGCACAGGGCGCGCGCAATGCCAGTGAAGTGCACCCGCTGGTGCTGCTGTCCAACCTCAAGCTGGCCGCCACCGGCGGTGGCGAGCTGACCCTGGAACGCCTCACCGAGTGGCTGGCCCAGCGTACCGGCAGCCGCTACCTGCGCATCGACCCGACCCGGGTGGACGTCGCTGCGGTCACCGCGCTGGTGTCGCATGCCTACGCCCGCCGCCACCGCTTCCTGCCATTGGCGGTGGATGCCGAGCGCGTGCTGGTAGCCACCAGCGAGCCGCTGGTGCAGGAATGGCGTCGTGACCTGCAGCACCTGACCCGCCGCCGCATCGAGCTGGCGGTGGTCAATCCGCTGGACCTGCACCGCTACACCATGGAGTTCTACGGGGTGACCCGTTCGGTGCGCGGCGCCCGTGGCGACGTGCGCGGCGAGGCCAGCACCACCCTGCCCAGCTTCGAGCAGCTGGTGGAGCTGGGCCGCACCGGCGACGTCAATGCCGACGACCAGCACATCGTGCACATCGTCGACTGGCTGCTGCAGTACGCCTACGAACAGCGCGCCTCGGACATCCACCTGGAGCCACGCCGCGAGATGGGGCGCATGCGCTTCCGCATCGACGGCGTGCTGCACAAGGTGTTCGAGGTACCGCCGGCAGTGATGACCGCGGTGGTCAGCCGCATCAAGGTGCTGGGCCGCATGGACCTGGCCGAGCGCCGGCGCCCGCAGGACGGCCGCATCAAGACCCGTTCGCCAGGCGGCCGCGAGGTCGAGATGCGCCTGTCGACCATGCCCACCGCCTTCGGCGAGAAGTGCGTGATGCGCATCTTCGACCCGGATGCCGCGTTCAAGAGCATCGACCAGCTCGGCTTCAGCCCACAGGAGGCGGCCGGCTGGAATGCGCTGGTCGAACGCCCGCACGGCATCGTGCTGGTGACCGGCCCGACCGGCTCGGGCAAGACCACCACCCTGTACTCCACGCTGAAGCGGCTGGCCACGCCGGATGTGAACGTGTGCACGGTGGAGGACCCGATCGAGATGATCGCGCCCGAGTTCAACCAGATGCAGGTGCAGACCAACATCGACCTGGACTTCGCCAGCGGCGTGCGCACCCTGCTGCGGCAGGACCCGGACATCATCATGATCGGCGAGATCCGCGACCTGGAAACCGCGCAGATGGCGGTGCAGGCCTCGCTGACCGGCCACCTGGTGCTGTCCACCCTGCACACCAACGACGCGCCATCGGCGGTCACCCGCCTGCTCGACCTGGGTGTGCCGCATTACCTGCTGGCCAGTACCCTCAACGGCATCCTCGCCCAGCGCCTGGTCCGCACGCTGTGCCCGCACTGCAAGCAGCCGCACAGCCTCGGCGCGGCCGATTGGGCGGTGCTGGCTGATAGCCATGCCGCATATCCAGATGCCGCCACGCCCTGTCGGCCGGTCGGTTGCCTGGAGTGCCGGCGCACCGGATTCCTCGGCCGCATCGGGCTGTATGAGTTGCTGCCATTGGGCTCGCGGCTGCGCGGGCAGATCCGCGCCGACATGGATCTGGCCGGTTTCAGCCGTGCCGCACGGGCTGAAGGGCTGCGAACCCTGCGCCAGGCCGGGCTTGAAAAGGTGGCGCACGGGCTGACTACAATCGAGGAAGTCCTGTCAGTCCTGCCGCCCCCGGATGAACCCAGCCCCGTTCCTGATCCTTGAAACCGGCCGCCCGGTACCGTCGCTGCGCCGCTACGGGCGCTTTCCGCACTGGATCCGCGTCGCCGCCGGGCTGGAAGAACACGAGACCGTGGTGGTCGATGTCGAGCACGGTGGCGCTCTGCCCGATCCGCACGCCTTCGCCGGCGTGCTGGTGACCGGCTCGGCCGCCTTCGTCACCGACCATGCCGACTGGAGCGAGCGCAGCGCCGCGTGGCTGCGCCAGACCGCCCACGACGACCTGCCAGTGTTCGGCATCTGCTACGGCCATCAGCTGCTGGCGCACGCGCTGGGGGGCGAGGTGGCCTACAACCCGGCCGGCCGTGAGTCCGGCACGATCGAACTGGAACTGCAGCCGCAGGCCGCGCAGGACCCGCTGTTCCAAGGCCTGCCGCAGCATTTCGCCGCCCATGCCACCCACCTGCAGACCGTGCTGCGTGCACCCGATGGCGCCGAGGTGCTGGCACGCTCACCGCTGGACGGCTGCCACGCCTTCCGCTGGGGCCGCCAGGCCTGGGGCGTGCAGTTCCATCCGGAATTCGCCACCCACCACATGCGCGGCTACGTGCGCGCCCGCGCCGACTGCATCGGTCGCCACGGTGGCTGTGCCCGCAGCATCGAACGTGCGGTCAGCGCCGCGCCGCTGGCCCGCCAGCTGTTGCGCCGCTTCGTCCGCCAGGCGCGGCTGTCTTCAGCCCAGCCGGCGGCAAAACAGGGATAATCGGCGGCACGGGCAGCCGCCCGGCCCCCTCCTGTCCTTCCCGGATGTCCATGAAAGAGATTCGCAAGCTGCCGGCTTCGGCGGGCGCCCAGTGGTTGCTGGATACGTTCTCGCTGTACCGGCGTGCGCCGCTGCAGCTGGCCCGGATCGGCCTGACCTGGCTGCTGGTGAGCTGGGTGGTCACGCTGTTGTCGACGCTGATTCCCGGCGCCGCCGGCATGGCCGTGCAGCTGATGACGCTGGCCATCTCACCGATCATGTTCGGCGGCATGCTGTATGCCGTGGGCGAGATCGACGAAGGCCGCCCGGGCCTGGCCTCGCACCTGCTGCAACCGATCCGCGACCACCGCGTCAGCCACCTGCTGGTGCCGCTGGCGATCCAGGTGCTGGCGGTACTGCTGCTGGGCGCACTGCTGTTCATGATGATCGGCCGCGAGGGCTTCACCGCCTTCAGCGAGGTCATGACCAAGATGGAAGAGATCAGCCGCAGTGGCCAGCAGATCAAGCCGGACGATGCCGCCGCGCTGGTCGCCAACCTGCCGGCCAAGCGCATCGCGCTGTGGATGCTGCTGGTGTTCCTGAGCGCGGTAGCACTGTCGCTGGCGATGTTCACCCAGCCGGCGCTGGTGGTGTTCGACAAGCAGAGCGGCATGCATGCGCTGCGCCTGAGCCTGCAGGGCTGCATCGAGAACATCGGCGCGATGTTCGTGTTCGCCGTACTCGGCCTGATCGCCGCGTTCTGCATGTACATCCTGTTCGTGATCGTGATCCAGATCGCGATGCTGATCGGTGGCCCGCTGGCCGCAGCCTTCATCGCCCAGCTGGTGCTGACCACGGTGCTGATGCCGCTGTATGTCGGCGCGGTCTACGCCGCCTGGAAGCAGATGTTCGTGCATCGCGGCAGCCGCGCGGCGCCGCCGATTCCGACCACGCCGACCTCGAGCGACGTGTTCCACGCCTGACCAGAACGCAGGTAGATCCACGCCATGCGTGGATAGAAAAGGGGACGGAGGGGATTAAGTCGTTAGCCGCACAGTGGCACAAACGACTTAATCCCCTCCGTCCCCTTTTTTCAGGCAGCGGGCTTCTTCACTACCGACGACGGCACCAGCCAGCGTGCGGCGTGGATGCCCAGCTCGTATAGCAGGCACATCGGGATCGCCAGCATCAGCTGCGAGACCACGTCCGGCGGGGTCAGCACCGCCGCGACCACGAAGATGCCGACGATCGCGTAACCACGGCCTTCCTTGAACTGCTGCGGCGTCACCCAGCCCAGCAGCACCAGGATCACCATCGCCACCGGCAGTTCGAAGCTGCCGCCGAAGGCGAAGAAGATCGCCAGCACGAAGTCCAGGTAGGCGTTCGCATCCGGGGTGATCGCGATCACGTCCGGGCTGAAGGTGGTGAGGAAGTGGAATACCGCCGGCAGCACCAGGAAGTAGGCGAAGGCACAGCCGGCGTAGAACAGCAGCACCGACGACACCAGCAGCGGCACCGCCAGGCGCTTCTCACGCGCATACAGGCCCGGCGCGACGAACGCCCACAGCTGGTACAGCAGCCACGGCACCGCCACGAACAACGCGACGAAGAAGGTCAGCTTCAGCGGCGCGAAGAAGGCACCTGCCGGATTGGTGGCGATCATCGTCTGCCCGTTGGGCAGCTGCGAGACCAGTGGTTCGGCCAGTGCGTTGTACAGCTTCTGGGTGAACGGCAGCAGCGCCAGCAGCACCACGCCCAGGCCCAACAGTGCGCGCACCAGACGGCCGCGCAGTTCCACCAGGTGTTCGACCAGCGAGCTCTCGCCGAAATCCTGTTCACTCATGGCTGGCGCTCCGTGCTCTGCGCCGGCGGCGCACCGGCTTCAGGGGGTGTCGCCGGGGTCGGCTCGGGAGCAACGCTCTCTTGCGTCGGTTCAACGGCATCGGGCGCGGCACTCATGTGCGGCGGTAGATCCGCTGGTGCCGGTGCACGGACTTCCTGCACCAGATCATCACCCTGCTGCTGCGCCTGCTGGGCTTCGCGACGGATCGCTTCGCCGCTGGCGCGCAGCTGGTTCTCGGTGTCCTGCATGCCCTGGCGCACGTCCTGCATCTGCCGCTTGATGTCCTCGGCCTGCAGTTCGCGCTCCAGTTCCTGTTTCACCGAATCCCACTGATTGCGGGCACGACGCACCCACAGGCCGGCGAAGCGGGCCGCCTTGGGCAGGCGCTCGGGACCGAGCACCACCAGGGCGACCACTGCAATCACCAGCAGTTCGCTGAAGCCGATATCGAACACCGCAACCGCTCCGGATCAGCGAGCGTTACGGTCGTGCTCGTCCTGCGCGGTGCGCGAGGCGTCCTGGCTGCGCGACTCATCGCCCAGCTGCGCGTTCGGCTTGTCCTCGTCGCGCATGCCCTTCTTGAATTCCTTGACCGCCGAACCGAGATCCTTGGCGCCGCTGGTCAGGCGCTTGGTGCCGAACACCAGCAGGACGATGGCCAGCACGACCAACCAATGCCAGATGCTGAAACTGCCCATAAAGACGCTCGTTACGTTAGTGATCAGGCTGTCGAGCATAGCGCACCGGGTGTTAGCCGGCGCGCGTGACGAAAGTCAGTTTCCGCCCAGCGTTTCCGTGCGGATTTCGCCGTTGTTGACCGGCTGGAAGCCCTGCTGCTGCGGCGGCGGGGTCTGCGGCACGTTCTGCAGCGGCGCGGTGGTGGCTTCGGCTGGGGCGGCCGGCGCTGCCTGAACAGGCGCCGGAGCAACCGCCGGGGCCGCTGCCGGACGCGGGGCGCTGCCGCCGTTACCGCTGCGGTTGTTGCGCGCGGCGTAGGTGGCCTCTTCCAGACGGTCGCGGAACGTGACCACATCCATCGACGGCGAACCGGCGGCGCGGCCTTCGAAGATCATGCGCGGCGTGGTGTTGCTGCCGTAGGCGTCCAGATTGGCGGCATCATCGATCTGCAGCACCGCACCATCCAGGGCAACGCCAGCAAACAGACCGCGGGCGCGCGACCAGGACCAGATCTCGGCCTTCAGCTGGCCGTCGGTGGCAGCGGCGGCATTGCGGCCGACTGGGCCGGCGGCGACACCGGCATCGGCGCCCAGCGTGAACTTGCCGTTGACCAGGTTGTCCAGGCTGCGGTCGTTGCGGAACACCAGCACCACATCGGAGGACTGCACGCCGGCCTGGAAGCCGATGCTGCCGCCAGTAAGCTTCACGAACACCGGATTGGACCAGGCGCCGTTGGGCATGCGTACCGACATCAGGCCATGGCCACGACGACCGCCAATGACCAGACCGGCCTTGATCGTGTCGGGAATGACGATGACCGCGCGGCCTTCGTCGAGCAATTTGTCCGGAATGCCCTGTTCAGGGATTTCCTGGATTTCAGCCAGCACGCGCACGGCATTGCGGGCACGCTGGTCTTCCTGCGGTCCGGCCATGGCCTGGCTGGACAGCAGGCTGGCGGCGATCAGCAGGGCTTGGATCGGGCGACGCATGGCAGGCTCCAGAAGTCAGTCCATAGGAAGATATAGCAAGTGACTGAAATTAGTAGTGTTGTCATGAATCCCCAATGAGCGTTCCCTGCTCACATTGATGCGCGCTATGCCTGCAATCCGAACCCTGCATCCCGGCGCGGCACCGGATCGGCGACAATACCGCTCATGCTCGACGCACCCGATACCGCCGTGCTGGCGGTCAACCTAGGCACGCCCGAGACGCCGACGGCCCCCGCCGTACGCCGTTACCTGGCTGAATTCCTGTCCGACCCCCGCGTGGTCTCGATCCCGGCATTGCTCTGGCAGCCGCTGCTGCGTGGACTGATCCTGCCGCTGCGCAGCAGCCGTTCAGCGGCCAAGTACGCCCAGGTCTGGCTGCCGGAGGGCTCTCCACTGATGGTGCATACGCGCCAGCTGGCGCAGGCCATGCAAGCGCTGTTGCCGACCCTGAAGGTTCGCCATGCAATGCGCTATGGCGAACCGGCGCTGGCCAGCGAGCTCGACCGCCTGGCGGCCGACGGTGCGCGCCGCATCGTGGTGCTGCCGCTGTACCCGCAGTACTCCACCACCACCACCGCCTCGGTCGAAGACCGCGTCGATGCCTGGCAGCGCCGCAATCCGGGCATGACCGTGAGCCTGGTGCGCGACTATTCGGTCGATCCGGGCTGGGTCGACGCCGTTGCCGGCTCGATCCGCCGCTACTGGGAACAGCACGGTCGCGGCCAGAAACTGATGTTCTCCTTCCACGGCATCCCGCAGCGCCTGGCCGATGCAGGCGATCCGTATCCGCAGCGCTGCGAGGCCAGTGCGCAGGCCATCGCCAAGGCTCTGGGCCTGGGCAGGGACGAGTGGCAGATGGGTTACCAGTCGCGTTTCGGCCGCGAGCGCTGGCTGCAGCCCTATGCCGAGCCCAGCCTGTGGGCGCTGGCCGAATCCGGCGTGAAGCAGATCGATGTGGTCTGCCCCGGCTTCGCCACCGATTGCCTGGAGACGCTGGAAGAGGTCGCGATGGGCTTCACCGAAACGCTGGCCGAGCGCGGCGCGACGATGCGCTACATCCCCTGCCTCAACGCCGAACCGGAGCACGCACGTGCGCTTGCGCGGCTGGCCGTGGCCTCGCTGGCATGAGTCTGCAACCGTTTGAACTGGAGGTCGGTGGCGCGCGCGTCGCCGGCCTGCGCAACCACGGCGACGGCCCGCGCGTACTGGCCCTGCACGGCTGGCTCGACAACGCGGCCAGCTTCGTGCCGCTGGCGCCGCATCTGTCGTCGTTGCAGCTGGTTGCCATCGACCTGCCCGGCCATGGCCACAGTGCGCATCTGCCGGCGGGTGCCAGCTACACGACCGCAGCCGCGATCTGCCACGTGCTCGATGTTGCTGATGCACTGGGCTGGGACCGCTTCAACCTGCTCGGCCATTCGATGGGCGCCGGCATCGCCAGCCTTACCGCCTCGGTCAGTGATCGCGTGGAGCGGCTGGTGGCGATCGAAGCGCTCGGCGGCCTGCGCGGTCCGGAGGAAGAAACCGCGCATCGCCTGCGCGAGCATGTAAATGCCACGCGTGGGCTGTCACGCAAGCAGCTGCGCGTGTTCCCCGACCTCTCCGCGCCGATCCGCGCGCGGATGATGACCAACCAGCTCAGCGAACGCTGTGCACGGCTGCTGGTCGAGCGCGGCGTGGAACCGGTCGAGGGTGGCTACCGCTGGTGCAGCGATCCGCGCCTGATGCTGCCCACCGCGATCCGCCTGAGCGAAGGGCAAATCGACAACCTGCTGCAGGCCATCGCCTGCCCGACGCAGGTGATCTATGCCACGCCGGCACAGTCCTACTATCCCGAGCCGATGCGCAGCGATCGCCTGCAGCACCTGCGCGATGGGCGATTGGCGGTGTTTCCCGGCAACCATCACCTGCACATGGAAGATCCGGAACAGATCGCAGAAGTGATCCTGAACTTCTTCAACAACGACAACGCCGGCTGAGTCGCGGCGTCCGCGCACTTCACTCTGCGCAGTTGCGGCCGATACATCAGTTGCGGGCCTCTGCGCCTGCAGCACGCAGGCCCGGTCGGGCCTGCGGCGTGTGTCTGGTTCTGCAAGGAAGTCCGCATGCCCGCTCCATTGCACCGTCACCCACAGGATGTGGTCACGGCGCCCCGTCTGCGCGACGTTGATTGCGTCGCATTCCCCGAATTCCCGGTCCATGCCCTGGCCACGCACTCCTGCGTGCGTCTCCGCGTGGCCGTTGTCGTCTGCTGATCCAGGAGTCGCCGATGTCCGTTGCATTCTTCCGCCCCCCCCGATACCGCTCGCCTGCCGCACCTGCAGCAGCTCGCCCGCCGCGCTGATCGCCGCCTGCTGATCTGCAGCACAGCACTGGGCCTGGCCGGCCTGGTGCTGGCCCTGCGTGGCCCGCAGGTCGTGGCCGCTGCGTTGGTCGCTGCGGCGGTGCCGCCCGCGTTGTGGCTGGCAGGTCCGCTGGCGGGCCGCGGTATCGCCAACGGCGGTCTGGCGATCCTGTTGTCGCTGCAGCTGGCCCTGCTGTGCGCGATCACCGGCCTGTCACCGGCATTGCCGGTTGCTCTGTTGCTGGGTGTGCTGCTGGGACACCGCGATCGCCTTCCGGTGTTGCTGGCCGGTGGGGTCGGCACGCTCGCACTGCTGGCCCCGTTGCTGAGCGGTGCCACAGTGTGGCCGACGCTGCTGCAGGCCGGCATGTTCGCGGGCCTGACCCTGTCCCTCGGCCAGGTCGCACTGCGGCTTCGCCAGCAGACGGAGACACTTGGCCATGGCCCGCGTCGCCTTGCCGCGCTGGCACGCGATATCGCCACCGGTGCCGATCTTGGTGCACATGCCGACACCAGCGCCTATGCACCGGGTTCACTGGCCCACGCCCTGGCCGACACTGCACGCCACGTGCAGGCCCAGCGTGGACGCGAGGCGGCGGCGCATGCCGAGAACGCACAGATCCGCCAGGCGCTGGATGCCTCGCGCACCGCGATGATGATCGCCGACAACGACCATGTGATCCGCTATGTAAACCGCTCGGTGGTGGCCCTGCTGCGCAACCAGCAGGCAACGTTGCGACAGGCTTTCCCCGATTTCGACGCCGAGCGCCTGGTCGGCAGCAGCATCCATCGCTTCCACGCCAATCCGGACCGCATCCGCGCCATCCTCAATGGCCTGCAGGTCACGCACAACGGCAAGGTACAGATCGGCCCGGTGCACTTCGCGCAGGTGGTCACGCCGGTGTTCGACGCCCAGGGCGTGCGCCTGGGCTTTGCCGTGGAGTGGCATGACCGGACCCACGAACTCACCCTGGAGAACGCCGTGGCCGGCATCGTCGCTGCGGCCGCCGCCGGTGATCTCGAGCAGCGCCTGCAGGCGACCGAAGGCGCCAGCTTCCTCGACGGCCTCACGGGAGGCATCAACCAGCTGCTCGATACGCTGGGCAGCACTGTCGATGAAGTGCGGCAGATGCTCTCGGCGCTGGCCAACGGCGATCTGGACCGGCGCATGCGCGGCGAGTATCACGGCGCCTTCGCGGCCATCCAGCGCGATGCAAACGCCACGGCAGGCCAGTTGGCGCGCATGGTGGGCCGCATCCAGCAGTGCGCTTCTTCGATCAGTACGGCGGCCAACGAAATTGCTGCTGGCAACGGTGCCCTGTCCGAGCGTAGCGAACGCCAGGCCGCGCACCTCCAGGAAACCGCGGCATCAATGGAGGAGCTGACCGCCACCGTGCGCCAGAACGCCGCCCATGCGCGTGAGGCCAGCGCGCTGGCGGCCTCCACGCAGAATGCCGCCAGTGATGGCAATACGGCCATGCAGCGGGTCGTCGACACCATGCAGGCCATCGAGGGCGCGTCGAAGCGGATCGGCGACATCACCGGCGTCATCGACGGCATCGCCTTCCAGACCAACATCCTTGCGCTCAACGCAGCAGTGGAAGCGGCACGCGCCGGCGAGCAGGGCCGTGGCTTCGCCGTGGTGGCCAGTGAAGTGCGAGTGCTGGCACAGCGTTCGGCGGCGGCAGCCCAGGAGATCAAGAAGCTGATCGACGAGGCCGGCCGGCAGGTGGGCGAAGGTGCCCAGTTGGTGGCGGATGCCGGCCAACGCATGCAGGGGATCGTCGGCGGGGTGGAGAACGTCAGCCATCTGATGCGCGAGATATCCGCGGCGTCGCAGGAACAGTCGATCGGTATCGAGCAGATCAACCAGACCGTGGTGCAGATGGACCAGGCCACGCAGCAGAATGCTGCGCTGGTGGAGGAAGCGACTGCCGCAGCACGCGAGCTGCAGTCGCAGGCGGGAACGCTGGACGATGCAGTTTCGGTGTTCCGTCGGCAGGAGTCGCAGGACGTGGCGCTGGTCGCCTGATCTCGGCCTTCAACACGATCCATGTGAAGACGGCGCCCGCAGGGCGCCGTCTTTTTTTGCGTGTTCTGCGTGATGGGTCACGCGATACAGCTGCCGACCTCTTGGTTACCGCTGTAGCGCCTCGCAGAGAGCATCCACGCATGGCGTGGATCTACCTGGTAGTGCCGGCCGCTGGCCGGCAAACGATCGCTGTGTGCGCCTGCTGTTGGTAGCGGCCAACCTTGGTTGGCGCCGCTGTTCCTCGCAGGGGGTATTCACGGATGGCGTGGATCTACCGGGCGATGTAACACCATCGGGTTGCCGGCCGACGGCCGGCACTACCCGCCGTTTCCTGCGCACAAAGAAAAACCCCGCTGCGTGAGCAGCGGGGTTTTGGGTGTAAACCCTGGCGATGACCTACTCTCGCATGGCTTGAGCCACACTACCATCGGCGCAGCTGCGTTTCACTTCCGAGTTCGGGATGGGATCGGGTGGTTCCACAGCGCTAATTTCACCAGGGAGCGAACTCGGAAGTGAAACGCAGCTGCGCCGATGGTAGTGTGGCTCAAGCCATGCGAGAGTAGGTCATCGCCAGGGTTTACACCCAAAACCCCGCTGCTCACGCAGCGGGGTTTTTCTTTGTGCGCAGTAAATGCGGGTAGTGCCGGCCGCTGGCCGGCAACCCGATGGCGTCACATCGCCCGGTAGATCCACGCCATGCGTGGATGGGGCGCTCGCCGTGTAAAGAGGTGCCAACCAAGGTTGCCACCCACCAATGGCGGAGCGCACAAAAAAAGCGGCGCCCCGTGGGGCGCCGCTCTGCTCTCAACGATGTTCAGTCGAGAATGGCCCGGCTTACTTCGCCGAAGCCTTGTCCTTCATCATCGCGTCGCGGGCCGCCTTGAACGGGTTGCCCTCATACCAGTTCGGCCAACGATCGCCACCGGCCAGTTCCTTGCCGACGCCGTACATCAGCTGCAGGTCTTCGACGGTACCGTCAAGCTTCCAGGTGGACGCATCGAACTCGTCCTTCGGGCCGTGGTAACGGTTGGCACCGTAGTCCGCAGCGGCCTTGCGGCCGGCGTCCACACCACCCTCGCGCAGATCCTCGCCACCATCGGCGTACAGGGCCGGCACGCCGGCCTTGGCGAAGTTGAAGTGGTCCGAACGGAAGTAGAAGCCGCTCTGCACCGAAGTCTCACCGTGCAGCGTACGGTTCTGGGCCGCAGCCAGCGGCTTGAGGATGTCTTCCAGTTCCGAGCTGCCGAAGCCGGTGACGGTCACGTCCTTGGCACGGCCGGCCACGGACATCGCGTCGATGTTGATCACACCGGCGATCTTGTCCAGCGGGAAGGTCGGGTGGGAGACGTAGTACTTCGAACCCAGCAGGCCGGATTCTTCCAGGGTCACCGCCAGGAACACCACCGAACGTTCGGGCTTCGGATCCTGGTGGGCCATTGCTTCGGCCACCTCAAGGATGCCGGCCACGCCGGTCGCGTTGTCGACCGCACCGTTGTAGATGTTGTCGCCGGTTTCACCCTCGTGCTTGCCCAGGTGGTCCCAGTGCGCCATGTACAGCACGGCCTCGTCGGCACGCTTGCTGCCCGGCAGCACGCCCACCACGTTGCGCGACTGCTTCTGCGCGATCTGGCTCTTCAGGTCGACCGCGGCGGTGGCCTTCAGTGGCACCGGCTTGAAGCCGCGCTTGCTCGCATCCTTGTAAGCCTGCGCCAGGTCCAGGCCTGCACCGGCAAACAGCGCCTTGGCCGCGTCGGCACTCAGCCAGCCCTGCACCGGAATACGGGCCTCCGGGTCATCCTTGGCCGGCAGGTCGTACTGGGGGCCAGCCCAGGAGTTCTTCACCACGTCCCAGCCATAGGAGGCACCGGCGGTGTCATGCACGATCAGCGCCGCGGCGGCGCCCTTGCGAGCGGCCTCCTCGAACTTGTACGTCCAGCGGCCGTAGTAGGTCATGCGCTTGCCGTCGAAGAGCTTCGCGTCGTCGACGTGGAAGCCCGGATCGTTGACGAACATCACGACCGTCTTGCCCTTCCAGTCCTGGCCGGCATAGTCGTTCCACTTCTGCTCCGGCGCATCGACGCCGTAGCCGACGAACACCAGGTCGCTGGCATCGACCTTCACCTCGGACTGGCCGGTACGGGTGCCGACCACCATGTCGGTGCCGAATTTCAGTTCGGTGGTCTTGCCACCCTGGGTGATCTTCAACACCGTCGATGCGTCGGCCGTGGTCTCGGTCATCGGCACGTCCTGGAACCAGCTGTCACCGTTGCCCGGCTGCAGGCCGATGCGCTGCATCTGGTCGCGGATGTAGTTGACCGTCAGTTCCTCGCCCTTGCTGCCCGGGGCGCGGCCTTCGAATTCATCCGAGGCCAGGGTCTTGACCATCTCGGCGAAGTCGCCGGCGTTGATCTCGGGGGAGAACGCATGGGCCGCCGGCTTGGCAGCGGCGGTGTCGGTGGCCGGCGCGGGCGCCGGAGTGTCTTCGCCTTTGCAGGCACTGAGCGCGGCCGCAGCGGCCAGGCACAGGAGGAGTTTGCGGGGCATCGTCGATTCCTGGAAAACAAAGGGCGGCCGCACCTCGTGTACGACCGGTAACAGCGAGTATCACCGAACCGATGGGCGCGGTGTGCTCAGTCCGCCGGAGCGGTTTCGGTGTCGAACGGGATCGGCTCGGCGCCGGTGACCGGGCCGATGCGGGCGGTGCGGTGCACGTACAGCACCACCTCGCGCTCGAACTGCAACGGGCCGTCGACCACGGCATTCGGGCCGATGATCACGCGTGGCTTGCGGCTGGCGGTCAGCGAGACGCTGAAGTTCGGCTTGCGCACGTGCACACCGCCCTTGACCTGCGAACCGATGCCCACGGTGATGTCACCGTTGACTGTTTCCACGTCGTTGCCGACGCGGCTTTCAACCAGGCCGATGCCACCGTTCACGGTTTCGACGCCGCCTTCGATCTGGCTGCCGCGATCGCTGAAGATGCTGCCGTTGACGGTGCTGACGTTGCCATGGGCGATTACTTCGCGGCCCAGGCGTACACCGCCGTTGACCGTTTCAATCTTGCCGGTACGTGCACGGTCGGCCACCTTGACCCCGCCGTTGACGGTGTCGATGCTGCCGGTCTCGACGCCTTCACCAACCCGGATGCCGCCGTTGACGGTGTCCAGCTTGCCGTAGCGCTGGCCGGGTTCGGCGCTGATGCTGCCGTTGACCTTGCTGATGTTTTCCTGTGCTGCCACCGGCGCGGTGACCAGCAGTACGCCCAACAGCAGCGGAATGGAGAGAGCTTTCATGGGGACCTCGATGGATGTGCGGCTGGCAGGCCGCGTGCGGAGATGTCACCATTCCCCGGTAGCCCCCGCAACTGCCTGAAGTCACTGGAAAGCCCTTGCGCGACAACGCCTTCCCATCACGCCGACATCACATCGCCGCTGCCCGCGGCGGGCGCTGCCTGCTGTTGGGGCTGGCCTTGGCACTGGCGTTGCCGCTGCCGGGTGCCGCGCAGACCACGCGCGAGACCGAGCGCAGGCTGCAGAAGCTGCGTACCGAGTTGAAGGGCGTGGCGCAGGAGCGCCGGCAGATCGAGGGCCAGCGCGGCCAGGCATCACAGCAACTGCGCGAGGCCGACGAGAAGGTCGCCCGCAGTGGCCGCGCGCTTGCGCAGACCGAAACCGCGCTGCGCGAGCAGAGCCGGTCGCTGGCCGAAGCCGAGCAGCGCCGCAGCACCCTGCAGGCCAACCTGGCCCAGCAGCACCGCGAGCTGGCCGGCCTGCTGCGCGCGGCCTATCAGCTGGGCAACCATGCACCGTTGAAGCTGCTGCTGTCGCAGGACACGGTGGCCGACGCCAACCGTGCCCTGGCCTACCACCGCTACCTGCAGCGCGAACGTGCGCAGCGCATCACTACGCTGACCGCGGACCTGAAGGAACTGGAAGTGCTCCAGGCGCAGATCGCCGAACGCCAGCAGAAGCTGCAGGGCGCACAGCGCGACCAGAAACAGCAGGCGGCCACGTTGGCCGCCGACCGCCGCGACCGCGCACAGACCGTGGCCTCGCTGGACGAACGATTCAAGGACCGGCGCGAGAAGGAACAGGCGCTGGGCCAGGACGCCAAGGCACTGGAAACGCTGCTGGCCAACCTGCGTGCCGCAGCGGCCCGGGCCGAAGCCGAGCGCCGCGCCGCCGCGCGTCGGGCAGCCGCTGAAAAGGCTGCTGCCGAGCGTGCCGCACGCCAGGCCGCCGCGCAGGGCCGCCCGCCACCGCCGCCCACCAAGGTCCCGCCTGCCGTGGCTTCCGCGCCGGCGCCGAAGGTGGGGGGCCTGGGCTGGCCGTTGTCGGGCAACCTGCTGGCCCGCTACGGCGGAAAGCTGCCCGACGGCCGCACCAGCAGCGGTGTGTTGATCGGCGCGCCCGCCGGCAGCACCGTCACCGCCGTGGCCGACGGCACCGTGGTGTTCTCCGATTGGATGACCGGCTACGGCATGATCCTGATCGTCGATCACGGCAACGGCTACATGAGCCTGTACGCGCACAACGACACCCTGCTGAAGGATGCGGGTGCCCGGGTCAGCCGCGGCGATGCGGTGGCCAAGGTCGGCAACTCGGGTGGGCAGGGCGTCACCGCGCTGTATTTCGAGCTGCGTCGTGGTGGGCAGCCGGTCAACCCGGACAGCTGGCTGCAGCGGCGCTGAATCCGGCATCGCCGCGTACGGGTCGGATTCAACGGGAATTTAGCTGTGCTTCGCGCATAATCGGTGCATGTGCCTTGGGCACGATGCCAACGTCGACAGGAGTGATCCATGCGCGCAGCCCGTACCGCCACCCTCTTGCTGGCCTTGTTGCCGGCGCTGTCCTGGGCGCAGCAGACTGCGCCCGCCCCGAGCCAGGAAACCAGCGGGCAGGCAGCGAACAGCGAGGAGGCGGTGACCTCGAAGGTGCCGCTGGAGGACATCCGCCGCTTCGTGGCCGTGTACAACGCGGTGCGTGCCGCTTATGTCGACCCGGTCGATGACAAGAAGCTGATGCAGTCGGCGGTGCGCGGCCTGTTGCTCGACCTCGACCCGCACAGCACCTATTTCAACAAGGAAGACGCGCAGGCCTTCGATGAGCAGGCCAACGGCGCCTACGAAGGCATCGGCGTGGAGCTGCAGCAGCAGCCCGACAACGCCAGCATGAAGGTGATCTCGCCGATCGACGACACGCCGGCAGCCAAGGCCGGCATCCTCGCCGGTGACCTGATCATCGCCATCGACGGCAAGCCGATCAGCGCCATTGATGCGAGCGAACCGTTGCGTGGCCCGGCCGGCAGCAAGGTGGTGCTGACCATCGTGCGTGCGGGCAAGCCGAAGCCGTTCGACGTCAGCCTCACCCGCCAGACCATCCGCGTGACCAGCGTGCGCAGCCGCCTGCTGGAACCGGGCTATGGCTACATCCGCCTGAGCACCTTCCAGGCCGACACCGGGTCGGACTTCCAGAAGCACGTGCAGCAGCTGCAGAAGCAGTCCGGTGGCCAGCTCAAGGGCCTGGTGCTGGATCTGCGCAGCAACCCGGGTGGACTGCTGACCGCCGCCGTGCAGGTGGCCGACGACCTCCTCGAGAAGGGCAACATCGTCAGCACCCGCGGCCGCATCAGCATCAGCGATGCACGGTTCGATGCGACTCCGGGCGACCTGCTGAAGGGCGCGCCGGTGGTGGTGCTGGTCGATGCCGGTTCGGCCAGTGCCTCGGAAGTGCTGGCCGGTGCGCTGCGCGACAACAAGCGCGCGCGCGTGGTCGGCAGCCGCACCTTCGGCAAGGGCTCGGTGCAGACCGTGCTGCCGCTGGACAACGGTGACTCGGTGAAGCTGACCACCGCGCGTTATTACACGCCCAGCGGCAAGTCGATCCAGGCCACCGGCATCGTGCCGGAGGTCGAATTCAAGCCTGCCGCGCGCCCCGAAGATGACGCGTTGCCGGCCAGCCTGAGCGATTACAGCGAAGCGACGCTGCCGGGGCATCTGCGTGGCGACGACGAAGGCACCGAGGGCTACCACGCCGGCGCGGTGCTGCCGGGCGACGGCCCGATCAACGATGCGCTGGCCGAATTGAAGAATCCCGGTTCGGTGGCTGCACGGTTGAAGGCCGAAGCGGCGAAGGCAGATGCGGCCAAGGCCGCGAAGGCCGCTGCGGCGAAGCCGGAAGCCAAGGCCGAGTCGAAGCCGGAAGCAAAGCCGGAAGCAAAGCCCGCACCGGCCCCGGCCAAGCCGTGAGGTAGCGCCGGGCCATGCCCGGCGTCGGCTCAAGGGCGGAAGAAGAACACAAATGCCGGCCAGCGGCCGGCACTACCGGGGCGGTCAGAACCCGTGCCGCTTGCGCAGCCGGCGTGCGATCGCCGCACGAACGTAGACTCCGTACACCAGGCCAAACATGAAGCCGCCGATGTGGGCCCACCATGCCACCATGCCGAAGCTCGGGCCGATATGGGCGAACACCACCTGCAGCGCGGCCCACACGCCGATCAGCAGGTAGGCCGGGGCCCGCACGAACTCCAGGAACAGGCCGAGCGGGATCACCACGCCCAGCCGCGCCCCCGGGAACAGGGCCAGGTAGGCGCCGATCAGTGCCGAGACCGCGCCACTGGCACCGATGATGATCTGGTCCGGGCTGCCCATGGTGTAGATGGCCACCAGGTTGGACACCGCGCCGCCGACCAGGAACAGCAGCAGCAACCGCCACGGGCCCAGCACCCGCTCGGCGGGCAGGCCGAAGATCAGCAGGAAGACCAGGTTGCCCAGCAGATGCGACCAGTCCGCGTGCAGGAACAGGGCGGTGAACAGGCGCAGCACGCTGCCGTCCTGCAGCGTCGCCCACCAGTCGAGCGGGTGGGTCAGGCCGGTGGACAGGGCGCCCCAGTCCAGCCAGAGGCTGCCGCGGGCATCGTCCGGGCGCGAGATCGACCACAGGAACGCCAGCCACAGTGCCGCAAACAGCACGGGCGTGGCCCAGCGCAGGGCCGCCTTCTTGCGCGACGGGAGGGAGACGAACATGGCACTAGCCTAGCGTGCGGGCGCTTGCGACGGGGATTGTCCTGTTCAGCTTTTGAGACGAAAAAACCGCCTGCGCCGTTATTGTTTCATTAACGGCTCTGGGTAATACTCGCATACGGCGTCGTATGTCGGGAGGGGAATCCGGCGCGCTTCGACGGGCCCCCGGGCCTGGCGGGCGCAGGCGCACTCAGAGCACCATCACCGCTTACCGGAGAGAGAACTACGATGCAAACCGCTTCCACCATTGCCCGTCTGACCCTGCTGGCCGTCGGCGTTGCCGGTGCGCTGGCCGCCGCCGACGCCAACGCCGCTGCCTTCCAGCTGAAGGAAAACAGCGCCAAGGGCCTCGGCCGCGCGTTCGCCGGCTCCGGCAGCGCCGAAGGCGACGCCTCCATTATCGCCGTCAACCCGGCCGGCATGCGCCAGCTGGATGGCACCCTGATTCAGGGTGACCTGAGCGCCATCAGCTTCAAGGCCGAGTTCAAAGGCCAAGGCCGTAAGCCGACCGGCGCCGCGCAGACCGGCGGTGACGGCGGCGACGCAGGAATGATCGCCCCGGTTCCGGCCGCGTACTTCCATATGCCGGTCGGTGAGAAGGCCCACTTCGGTGTGTCGCTGACTGCTCCGTTTGGTTTCAAGACCCAGTACGACAATGGTTGGGTGGGTCGCTACAGCGGCCTGAAGACCGATTTGAAGGCCATCGATCTTGGCTTCGCCGCATCCTATGACGTGAACCCGTACGTCTCCTTTGGCGCGTCGGTGTTCGTCGAGCACCTGACTATCGAGCTGAGCAACAACATCGATTTCGGTACTGCGCTGGCCCAGGCCCGCGTGCCGGGTTACGCCCCGGGCAGTGCCGATGGCAAGCTGACCGTCGAAGGCGACAACAATGCAGTGGGCTGGACGGTCGGTGGTCTGTTCTCGATCGATGAGAACACCCACATCGGCCTGAGCTACCGCTCCAAGGTTACGCACAAGATCACCGGTGGCGATGCCACCTTCCTGATGCCGAACGACAATGGCCGCACCGCGACCATCCTGGGACAGACTCAGCCGGGCCAGTTCGTCAGCACCAGTGGCAAGGCAACCGTAAAGCTGCCGGCGTCGGCAACCCTCAGCGTGACCCACAAGGTCAACGACCGCTGGACCGTGATGGGTGACGTCACCCGCACCGCTTGGTCGACCGCATTCGACGCTGTCACCATCGACTATGCTTCGGCCCAGAAGGACTCTGTGCTGGACTTCGGCTATCGCGATACCACCTTCGTGTCGCTGGGTGCGGACTACAAGCTGAGCGATACCGTCACCCTGCGCGGTGGTGTCGCGCTGGACCAGACCCCGACTACCGACGCACATCGCGATGTCCGCGTGCCAGATACCAGCCGCAAGTGGCTGTCGCTGGGCGTGGGCTGGACCCCGTCTGCGAACACCGAATACAACTTTGGCTACACCCACCTGTTCACCAGCGACCCGAACGTGAACATCAAGCCGACTACCAACAACCAGGGCAACTCGCTGGCTGGCAAGTACAAGGTCCGTGGCGACGTACTGGCAGCTTCGTTCCAGTACAAGTTCTGATTCGGGCGACTGCCTGAAGCAGTACGAAGGAGGCCCCGCGCAAGCGGGGCCTTTTTTTGTGTGGGGATGGTTCGGGGCATCCACGCATGGCGTGGATCTACCGGGTTGTCCACGCAGCGCACGGATCCACGACAATGGCGCCATGAACCTGTCCGATCCGAACTTCCAGCTGGAGCTTGCCGCAAACATCGCCGTCGCCGGCTCGATCCTGCTGGCCGGCCGCAACAACGTGCACACCTGGTGGCTGGGCATCGTCGGCTGCGCGCTGTTCGCGGCAGTGTTCGAGCGCTCGCATCTGTATGCGGACATGGTGCTGCAGTTCTTCTTCATTGCCATCAGCGTGCTGGGCTGGTGGCAGTGGCTGCGTGGCGATCACGGTGCGCCGCTGCCGATCACCGCGTTGCGACCACGCGCGTGGGCCTGGCTGGCGCCGCTGGCGGTGGTGGCGACCTTCGGCTACGGCTGGATGCTGACCCGCCTGACCAACGCCTACGCGCCCTACATCGATTCGGCGGTGCTGGTGCTCAGCGTGATCGCCCAGATCCTGATGATGCGGCGCAAGCTGGAATCGTGGTGGGTGTGGCTGCTGGTGAACACCGTGGCGGTACCGCTGTACTACAGCCGAGGCCTGCACCTGACCTCGATCCTGTACGTGGGCTTCTGGATCAACGCACTGGTGGCGTTGCGTCACTGGCGCCATCTGATGCGGACCGGGACCAAGGCAGCCCCGGAAACCGTGTAGAGCCGAGCCCGTGCTCGGCTACGCCAGGAAAGCCGAGCGTGGGCTCGGCTCTACAGGAAGAGAAAGCACAAAAAACCCCGCTTTCGCGGGGTTTTTCGTTTACTGCATCAACCGGACGATCAGTCGCCCAGGGTCAGCAGCGAGGCGTTGCCGCCGGCGGCGGTGGTGTTCACCGTCACCGTCTTCTCGGTGGCGAAGCGCAGCAGGTAGTGCGGGCCGCCGGCCTTCGGGCCGGTGCCGGACAGGCCCTGGCCGCCGAACGGCTGCACGCCGACCACCGCGCCGATCTGGTTGCGGTTGACGTAGACGTTGCCGACGTGGACGCCGTTGCTGATGCGATCAACGGTCTCGTCGATGCGCGAATGCACGCCCAGGGTCAGGCCGTAGCCGGTGGCGTTGATCTGGTCGATCACCGCGTCGAGCTGGTCGCCCTTCCAGCGGATGACGTGCAGGACCGGACCGAACACTTCCTTCTGCAGCTGGCCCAGGTCCGTCAGTTCGTACGCGCGCGGTGCGAAGAAGGTGCCATTGGCGGCTTCGGCAGACAGCTCGGCGGCGGCGATCAGGCGTGCTTCGCGGTCCATGCGCGCGGCGTGGTCCTGCAGGATCTTCAGCGCGTCAGCATCGATCACCGGGCCGACGTCGGTGGACAGCTGGCCGGGGTTGCCGACCTTCAGCTCCTTCATCGCACCGGCCAGCATGGTCATCACCTTGTCGGCGATGTCGTCCTGCACGAACAGCACGCGCGCGGCCGAGCAACGCTGGCCGGCGGAGGTGAAGGCCGAACCGATCGCGTCCTTGACCAGCTGTTCCGGCAGCGCCGAGGAGTCGGCGATGAAGGCGTTCTGACCACCGGTCTCGGCAATCAGCACACCGATGGCGGCGTCACGTGCGGCCATCGCGCGGTTGATCGCACGGGCGGTGTCGGTGGAGCCGGTGAAGGCCACGCCGGCCACGCGCGGGTCGGCAGTGAGCGCGGCACCGACGGTGGCACCGTCGCCCGGCAGGAACTGCACCACCTCGGCCGGCACGCCGGCGTCGTGCAGCAGCTTCACCGCGTAGTAGCCGATCAGGTTGGTCTGCTCGGCCGGCTTGGCGATGACGCTGTTGCCGGCGGCCAGGGCGGCAGCGACCTGGCCCAGGAAGATCGCCAGCGGGAAGTTCCACGGGCTGATGCAGACGAACACGCCGCGGCCGTGCAGCTGCAGCTCGTTCGATTCACCGGTCGGGCTCGGCAGCTTCTCGGCGTGGCTGAACTGCTCGCGCGCCTGCTTGGCGTAGTAGCGCAGGAAATCCACGGCTTCGCGCACTTCGGCGATGCTGTCGGGCAGGCTCTTGCCGGCTTCCTTCACGCACAGCGCCATGAACTCCGGCATGCGTGCTTCCAGCTGGTCGGCGGCGTGCTCGAGGATGGCGGCGCGGCTGGCGGCCGGGGTGCGGTTCCAGGCCGGCTGCGCGGCCACGGCATTGGCCAGCGCCTTCTGCACGGTGGCGGCATCGGCGGCCAGCCACTGGCCGACCACTTCGCGGGTATCGGCCGGGTTGGTCACCGGCAGCGCGGCGCCGGCCGGGTTGGCACCCGGCACCAGCGGAGCGGCCTGCCAAGGCTTCACAGCCGCGTTGATCTGCTCGGCCAGGGCGCGCAGTTCGTTGTCGTTGGCGAGGTTGGCGCCCATGGAGTTCTTCCTGTCGTGGTTCTGGCTGCGCAGCAGGTCAACCGGCAGCGGGATCTTGGGATGCGGAATCGAAGCGAACGAGGACACCATCTCGACCGGATCACGGATCAGGTCGGCGATCGGCACGCGCTCGTCGGTGATGCGGTTGACGAAGCTGGAGTTGGCGCCGTTTTCCAGCAGGCGGCGCACCAGGTACGGCAGCAGGTCTTCATGCGAACCGACCGGCGCGTACACGCGGCAGGGCAGGCCCAGGCGGTCGGCCGGCACCACTTCGGCGTACAGGTCGTCGCCCATGCCGTGCAGCTTCTGGTGCTCGTACACGCCGCCGTTGGCGATGCTGCGCACTGCCGCGATGGTGTGCGCGTTGTGCGTGGCGAACATCGGGTAGATCGCGTCGGCATGGGTGAACAGGCGCTTGGCGCACGCGAGGTAGGACACGTCGGTGTTCTGCTTGCGGGTGAACACCGGGTAGCCCGGATAGCCTTCGATCTGCGCGCGCTTGATCTCGGCGTCCCAGTACGCGCCCTTGACCAGGCGCACCTGCAGGCGGCGACCGGCGCGGCGCGCCATGTCGGCCAGGTGGTCGATCGTGTACGGGGTGCGCTTCTGGTAGGCCTGCACGACCACGCCGAAGCCATCCCAGCCGGCCAGCGAGGCATCGCCGAACACCTGTTCGATGATGTCCAGTGACAGTTCCAGGCGGTCGGACTCTTCGGCGTCGACGGTGCAGCCGATGCCGTAGCTCCTGGCCAGCTGCGCCAGTTCCAGCACGCCCGGCACCAGGTCGGTCAGCACGCGCTCGCGCTTGGCGTGCTCGTAGCGCGGGTACAGCGCCGACAGCTTGATGGAGATGCCCGGCGCGTTGTTGACGTCGCCGTCCGGACGGCCGCCGCGTGCCTTGTGATCGCCGCCGATGGCGTGGATCGCACGACGGTAGTCTTCCAGGTAGCGCAGCGCGTCCTTCATGGTCAGCGCGCCTTCGCCCAGCATGTCGAAGGAATAGCGGTAGCTGGCGTTGTCGCCCTTGTGCGAGCGCGACAGCGCTTCGCTGATGGTGCGGCCCATGACGAACTGGTGGCCCATGATCTTCATCGCCTGGCGCACGGCCAGGCGCACCACCGGCTCACCCACGCGGCCGACCAGACGCTTGAACGCGCTGGGCGCATCGGCGCGGGTAGCGTCGTTCATCTGCACCAGCTTGCCGGTCAGCATCAGGCCCCAGGTGGAGGCGTTGACCAGCACCGAGTCGCTGCCGCCCAGATGCTTTTCCCAGTCGGCATCGGCCAGCTTGTCGCGGATCAGCTTGTCGGCGGTGTCCTGGTCCGGAATGCGCAGCAGCGCCTCGGCCACGCACATCAGCAGCACGCCTTCCTCGCTGCCCAGGTCGTACTGGCGCATGAAGGCTTCGATCGCGCCCTGGTCCTTGGCACGCACGCGCACGCGGCCGACCAGGTCGGCCGCCAGCGCCTGCACCTTGGCCTGCTCATCGGCGGGCAGGCGGGCCTGGGCCAGCAGCTCGCGCACGTGGCTGGCCTCGTCCTTCAACCAGGCATCGGTGATGGCCTGGCGGAACGGGTTGGGGGGCGCCGGCAGTTCCGGCGACAGCAGCGCGCCGGGACGCGGAGCGTCGTGGGCGGCAGGGGAGGAGGAAGGTGCGTTCATGCCGGTCCGGCCAGTGGAAAACTTGGCGATTTTAAACATTTTTGCGGCCTTCGGAAGTGCCGCACAGACACCTTCATGAAGGGCTGATAGCCCCTAACGGTGGTGGATTCGGCGTGTTCATAAAACCCGTCCATATTTGTGCCGAATTCGTCATTCGCGCCGCCGACCTCATGCTGTGTTGCAGCATGGGAAAAAGTGTGAATGCACCCTTGCTACCGGCGAGACGGCGGGGCTACCATCGAGACGTTTCCCGCGGCAGGAACGCGGTTGCGACATGATCGAGGTGCTTCCAGCTCCGGATGGATCAGGTACGCAGCTGCGGCTGCGTCCCCCACGGGCGCTCGATGCCCGGCAGTTCGTCCTGTTGTTCACCGTGTTGTCGGGTGCGATGTGGCTGGTGTCCGCCCTCGGGTGGTTGGCCGGCAATGCATTCGCCCCCCTGTTCGCGCTGCTGTACAGCCTGGTGCTGGCGGCGGCGCTGCGTGCCTTGTGGCGCAGCGGTGAACGGCAGGAGGAGATCCGGGTAGTGCCGGCGTACGTGGAGGTCATCCCCGTACCCGGTGGATCGCCGGTGTTCCGGGCCCATCCCCACTGGGTGCGCCTGCTCACCGACGATGAGAGGGTCCGGCTGGCATCCAGCGGCCGGCAGGTGGAGGTGGGGAGTTTCCTCGCGCCGGCCGAACGTCAGACGCTCGCAGAGACACTTGAAAGCTTGCTCGCCGCCAGCGATGGCGGCAACCGACGACGCTAAGGGTCTAGGCAATGAAGCAAAGCAGCAGGTGGGGCACGAAGTGCGTGAACGCGGTTGCCGCTGTGCTGGCGACCGGGGGACTGATGCCGGCGTTGGCCTGGGCCCAGGCGGCCGATCCGAAGCCGTGGCAGCTGAACATGGGCAAGGGGGTGACCCAGACCTCGCGCCTGGCCTGGGAATCGAACAACCTCTCGTTGATCATCTGCACGGTGATCGGCGTCATCGTGTTCGGGGCGATGGCCTACGCCATCTTCAAGTTCCGCAAATCCAAGGGCGCGGTCGCGGCCACCTTCAGCCACAACACCAAGGCCGAGATCATCTGGACGGTGATCCCGGTGATCATCCTGATCGTGATGGCATGGCCGGCCACGGCCAACCTGATCAAGATGTACGACACCCGCGATGCCGAGATGACGGTCAAGGTCACCGGCTACCAGTGGATGTGGAAGTACGAATACCTCGGCGAGAACGTCACCTTCACCAGCCGCCTGGACCGCGAGTCCGACCGGGTGCGGCAGAGCGGCATCGTGCCGACCCGCGAAAGCCATCCGCACTACCTGCTGGATGTCGACAACCGCCTGGTGCTGCCGGTCGATACCAAGGTGCGCTTCGTCATCACTTCCGACGACGTGATCCACGCCTGGTGGGTGCCGGCGCTGGGCTGGAAGCAGGACGCCATTCCCGGTTTCATCAATGAAGCCTGGACCAGCATCGAACAGCCTGGCGTGTACCGCGGCCAGTGTGCCGAGCTGTGCGGCAAGGACCACGGCTTCATGCCGATCGTGGTCGAGGCGGTGTCCAAGGAAGACTTCAAGCAGTGGTTGGCGCAGCGCAAGCCGGCGCCGCCCACCGAGCCGGCAACGCCGGCGGCACCTGCAGAACCGGCTGCTCCTGCGAGCGAGGCACCGGCAGCACCTGCTGCTGCCGAAGCCGGCAGCGCACCTGCCACCGCAGCCAGCGGCGCGTGATGTAAAGCCCGCGGCCGCCAGCGGCCGTGGTGACAACCGATTCTGAGAGGTGTTTTGCAATGGCGCACTCGGCAGTTGGGCACGACGATCACCATCACCACCAGAGCTTCTTCGAGCGTTGGTTCTTCTCGACCAACCACAAGGACATCGGCACGCTGTACCTCGGTTTCAGCTTCATCATGTTCATCATCGGTGCGGCGATGAGCGTGGTGATCCGGGCCGAGCTGGCGCAGCCGGGCCTGCAGTTCGTCAAGCCCGAGTTCTTCAACCAGATGACCACCGTGCATGCGCTGGTGATGATCTTCGGCGGCGTGATGCCGGCCTTTGTCGGCCTCGCCAACTGGATGATCCCGCTGCAGATCGGCGCGCCGGACATGGCGCTGCCGCGCATGAACAACTGGTCGTTCTGGCTGCTGCCGGTGGCCTTCAGCCTGCTGCTGCTGACCCTGTTCCTGCCTGGTGGCGCGCCGGCCGGTGGCTGGACGCTGTACCCGCCGCTGTCGCTGCAGGGCGGTTACAACGTCGCCTTCAGCGTGTTCGCCATCCACGTGGCCGGTATCAGCTCGATCATGGGCGCGATCAACATCATCGCCACCGTGCTGAACATGCGCGCGCCGGGCATCGACCTGCTGAAGATGCCGATCTTCTGCTGGGCCTGGCTGATCACCGCATTCCTGCTGATCGCGGTGATGCCGGTGCTGGCCGGTGCGGTGACCATGCTGCTGACCGACAAGTTCTTCGGCACCAGCTTCTTCAACGCCGCCGGTGGCGGTGACCCGGTGATGTACCAGCACATTTTCTGGTTCTTCGGGCACCCCGAGGTCTACATCATGATCCTGCCCGCCTTCGGCGTGGTCAGCGAGATCATCCCGACGTTCAGCCGCAAGCCGCTGTTCGGCTACCAGGCGATGGTGTACGCCACCGCCGCGATCGCGTTCCTGTCGTTCATCGTCTGGGCCCACCACATGTTCACCGTGGGCATGCCGCTGGGTGGCGAGATCTACTTCATGTTCGCCACCATGCTGATCTCGATCCCAACCGGCGTAAAGGTGTTCAACTGGGTCAGCACCATGTGGCGTGGCTCGCTGACGTTCGAGGCGCCGATGCTGTGGTCGGTGGCCTTCGTCATCCTGTTCACCATCGGCGGCTTCTCCGGCCTGATGCTGGCGATCGTGGCGGCAGATTTCCAATACCACGACACCTACTTCGTGGTCGCCCACTTCCACTACGTGCTGGTGACCGGTGCGGTGTTCGCGTTGATCGCCGCGGTGTACTACTGGTGGCCCAAGTGGACCGGGCGCATGTACAGCGAGAAATGGGCCAAGGTGCACTTCTGGTGGTCGATCGTGTTCGTCAACCTGCTGTTCTTCCCGCAGCACTTCCTCGGCCTGGCCGGCATGCCGCGCCGCATTCCCGATTACAGCGTGGCGTTTGCCGACTGGAACCTGATCAGCTCGATCGGTGCGTTCGGCATGTTCGTCACCCCGTTCATGATGGCCGCGATCCTGCTGTCGTCGCTGCGCAACGGCGAGAAGGCCGAAGCGCGCAGCTGGGAAGGCGCGCGTGGCCTGGAATGGACGCTGCCGTCGCCGGCACCGGCTCACACCTTCACCACGCCGCCGACCATCCGCCCGGGGGATCTGGCGCATGACGACATCACGCATTGAGGTGGCGCATGCATAACGAGAGCCCGCTGCAGACCTGTAGAGCCGAGCCATGCTCGGCTGACGAGAAGCAGCCGACCAGCGGTCGGCTCTACAACAACGAAGAGCAGCCGACCAGCGGTCGGCCCTACCAGGGCGGAAGCATCGAGCAGCAGCGCCAGCGCGCCAGGCGCACGGCGATGTGGGTCGGCGCCATCGCCGTGCTGGTCTACGTCGGCTTCATCCTCAGCGGGGTGATCGGCCGATGAGCGAGGCGCCAGCCAGCACACCGTCACGCAGTGCGGGGCTGCCGCGCCTGATCGGTGTGGCGGTGGCGGTGTTCCTGCTCACGTTCTCGCTGGTGCCGCTGTACCGCATCGCTTGCGAGAAGGTGTTCGGTGTTCGCCTGGAGCGCGGCCCCGGTGGCGAAGCCAGTGCGGGTGCTGCAGCTGGCAAGCGCACCGTGCGCGTGGAGTTCGATGGCGGCGTCAATTCGCGCCTGCCCTGGTCGTTCCATCCCGAGCAGTTGACCATGGACGTGGTGCCCGGCGAACTCAACGAAGCGCTGTACTTCGCCCGCAACGACAGCCAGCAGGCGGTGGTCGGCAGTGCGGTGCCTTCGGTGGCGCCGGCACGTGCCTCGGGCTTCTTCAGCAAGACCGAGTGCTTCTGCTTCACCGCGCAGACGCTGCAGGCTGGCGAGAAGCGCGACATGCCGGTGCGTTTCATCGTCGATCCGGACCTGCCGCCGGAGATCAGGACGATCACCTTGTCCTACACCTTCTACCGCAACGACGCGCTGTCCGATCGGCTGGCCCCGGCCGCCACCTCGGAAGGCGCGCACGCCGCCCCCTGACCCGGATACCGACATGGCCCAGACACCGACCGACGCCAACGTGTACTTCGTCCCGGCCCAGAGCAAATGGCCGTTCGTGGGTTCCATCGCGATGATGGTGACCATGGTGGGCGTGGCCAGCTGGCTCAACGATGCCAGCTGGGGGCGCTGGACGTTCTACATCGGCATCGCGATGCTGGTGCTGACCCTGTTCTGGTGGTTCAGCGACGTCGTGCGCGAATCGCAGGCGGGCAACTACAACCACCAGGTCGATGGATCATTCCGGATGGGGATGATCTGGTTCATCTTCTCCGAAGTGATGTTCTTCGGCGCCTTCTTCGGTGCGCTGTTCTACACCCGCAACCTGGGCCTTTCGTGGCTCAGCGGCGAAGGCCGCGGGGTGATGACCAATGAGTTGCTGTGGCAGGGTTACTCCGCAGGTTGGCCGACCAACGGGCCGGCCGCCATCGGCGGTGCGTTCCAGACCATCCCGGCCTGGGGCCTGCCGCTGATCAACACGCTGATCCTGCTGACCTCCGGCGTGACCCTGACCATCGCCCACCATGCGTTGAAGGCCGGCAACCGCCGCCAGCTGCTGGTCTGGCTGGGCGTGACCGTGCTGCTCGGCCTGGGCTTCCTCACCCTGCAGGCGGAGGAGTACATCCACGCCTACAAGGAGCTGAACCTGACCCTGGGTTCGGGCATCTACGGTTCGACGTTCTTCATGCTGACCGGCTTCCACGGCGCGCATGTGCTGCTGGGCACGATCATGCTGATCGTGATGTGGCTGCGCTCGGCCAAGGGCCATTTCACCCGCGACAACCACTTCGCGTTCGAAGCCGCCGCGTGGTACTGGCACTTCGTCGACGTGGTGTGGCTGATGCTGTTCCTGTTCGTCTACGTGCTTTGACCGCGCACGCATCGGTGGCTTCAGCCGCCGATGCCGTGCGGCTTGATCCAGCCCATGTAGATGCTCACGATCACCAGTACGATCAGGGCCACCGACACCGCGATGCGGCGCGTCAGTGCGTTGACCGTGCGCTTGGTCTGGCCGCGGTCGACCACCAGGTAATACAGGCCGGCGCCCAGATTCCAGACGATGACGATCAGAAACGCGATTACCAGCAGGGTCTTCAGCGAATCACTCATGCGCGGCTCGAGGGCAGGGTGGATGCGCCTATCTGACCGCGTTTGCGCGGACTTGTCATGATGCGCCAGCACACGCGCGTGATCGGATGGCTGCTGGCGGTGCTGGCAATGGCTGCTTTCACCGCATTGGGGCTGTGGCAGCTGCAGCGCATGCATGCCAAACAGGCAATGTTGGATGCACAAGGTCCAGCCGCAGCGCAGGCACTGTCGTTGGCACGGGCGCTCGCGGCGCCCGGTGCGTTGCATGGCGTGGCCGATCACGGTCGCTTCCTGCCCGGCGTGGTGCTGCTGGACAACCAGACCCGGCACGGCCGCGCGGGCGTGAAGATCTACCGCCCGTTCCGCAGTGACGAGGGCAGCGTGCTGCTGGTCGATCTGGGTTGGCGCGCGCTGCCGCCGGATCGCACCCTGCCGGAGCTGCCGGCACCCCCTTCGCCGGTGGCCGTGCGTGGGCTGCTGGCGCCGCCGCCGTCGGCAGGATTGGCACTGGGCCCGGCGTTCTCCGCTACCGACGAGGCCGGGCGTTGGCTGGCCAGCCGCTTGCCCGCAGAGGGCCTCGCGGCGGCGCTTGGCCTGCCGGCATTGCCCGAGCGGGTCCTTCGACTGGACCCGACGCTGCCGTTCGGCGACGAACGCGACCTGGACCTGCTGCCGAACACGCTGCCACCGCAGCGCCACCTGGGCTACGCCGTGCAGTGGTTCGGGCTGGCCCTGACCGTGCTGGCGGTCGCGCTGGTGCTGGAATGGCGCAGGCGACGTGCGGTGGCCCGACCGGCATCCCTTACCCAACCATGAGAAAATGCACCGCATGAACACTGCTACGTCCCCGCAGGCGCGCGGTTCCGGCCGCCGGACCCTGGTGCTGCTGTTTGCCGTGTTCTTCGGGGCGATGGCGCTGGCTGCGGTATTGCGCTTCACCGGCTGGCAGCCGACCGGGCACCGCAATGCCGGCCAGTTGCTGAAGCCGCCGGTGGACCTGCGCCAGCAGGCGCCGACCCTGGCCAATGGCCAGGCCTACCCGTGGAACCCCGAGGCCCGTACCTGGCGCCTGCTGGTGGCGCCGGCCGGTGCCTGCGACGCACAGTGCGTCACTTTGTCGCAGGGACTGGGCAAGGTGTGGCAGCTGTTCGGCCATAACGCCGATAATGTCGAAATCCTGTGGCTGGGAACGCCACCGGCGTCGATCGCCTCGCTGCCCGCGCTGCGGCCGCTGGCTCCGTCGCCAGCACTGCGCGCGGCCCTGCCCGGCGTCGACGATCCGGCTGGCCTGCCGGTCTACGTGATCGATCCGAACGGCTTCGTGATCATGCGTCATGCCCCGGGCACCGACCTGGGTGGCCTGCGCAAGGACATGGCCACGTTGCTGAAACTGAAGTGAGTCCCGTTTGATGAGCCTTTCCGCGCGTCCGGCGCTGCACCGCAATTTCCACCGCCTGGCGTGGTTCGCCATGATCATGACCGCGAGCACGATCATGTTCGGCGCCTTCGTGCGCCTGTCCGATGCCGGCCTGAGCTGCCCGGACTGGCCGACCTGTTATGGCCAGGCCACCTGGCCGCAGCACGTGGAAGAGACCATCGGCCACCCGGCGGCGGAGATCCGCCCGCTGGAGACCCACAAGGCCTGGCGTGAGCAGGTGCACCGCTTCCTGGCCGGCGCGCTGGGCATCGAGATCCTGACCCTGGCGCTGCTGGCCACGCGCAAGCGGCGATTCGGAAGCACGGCGGTGGTGACCGCCTGCGTTCTGGTGGCCGCCGGCATACCGCTGTACATGATGGGCTGGCATGGCACGGCCAGCGTGCTGGCGCTGATCGGCGAGGCGATCCTGCTGATCGCCGCGCTGCGCTGGAGCAACATCGACCTGGCGCGCGCTGCACTGCTGACCCTGGCGGTGGTTATCTTCCAGGCCCTGCTGGGCATGTGGACGGTGACCCTGCTGCTCAAACCCATCGTGGTGATGGGCCATCTGCTGGGCGGCATGCTGATGTTCGGCCTGCTGGTGTGGATGGCCTGGCGCGCAACGCACATGCCGATCACCCTGGCCGAAGCGCCGAAGCTGAAGTGGCTGCTGCGCTTCGGCGTGGCGGTGCTGGTCACCCAGATCGCACTGGGGGGCTGGGTCAGTGCCAACTACGCGGCGCTGGCCTGCGGCGGCGGCAGCGCCTCGCTGGACAACTTCCCGCGCTGCGCCAACCAGTGGTGGCCGCAGCACAATTTCGTCGAGGGTTTCACCCTGTGGCGCGGCATCGGCGTGGACTACGAAGGGGGCGTGCTGGATGGCGCCTCGCGTATCGCCATCCAGATGGCGCACCGCATGTTCGCGGTGGTGGTGGCGGTCTACCTGCTGTGGCTGGGCGTACGCCTGTTCCGGTTGCCGAGCATGCGTGGCTGGGCCAGTGCGCTGATCGCACTGCTGGTGCTGCAGGTCACCCTCGGCATCCTCAATGTGAAGCTGGCGCTGCCGCTGGAAGTGGCGGTGGCCCACAACGGCGTGGCCGTTGCCCTGTTGTTCGTGCTGGTCAGCCTGCTGGCCCGCCTGCGTGCCCCGGACTGATTCCATGTTTTCCAATTATCGCCAGTACTGGGACCTGACCAAGCCCAAGGTCGTCGCCCTCATTGTTTTCACTGCCCTGGTCGGCATGGTTCTGGCCATTCCGGGCGTGCCCAGCTGGGAGCAGGTGCGCGCCGGCGTGCTCGGTTTCCTCGGCATCTGGCTGGCGGCCTCGGCCGCAGCTGCGATCAACCAGCTGCTGGATGCGCACATCGATGCGCAGATGGCGCGCACTTCGTGGCGTCCGCTGGTGGTGGGCAAGGTCAAACCCTGGCAGGTGCTGGTGTTCGCCGGCGTGCTGATCGTGTTGTCGATGGTCATCCTGGTGCTGTGGGTGAACCTGATCACCGCGGTGCTGACCTTCGCCTCGCTGATCGGCTACGCGGTGATCTACACCGTGTACCTCAAGCGTGCGACCTCGCAGAACATCGTCATCGGTGGCCTGGCCGGCGCGATGCCGCCGATGCTGGGCTGGGCGGCGGTGACCGGCATGCAGGGTTCGTCGGACTGGGCGTACTCGTCGCTGCTGGTGCTGATCATCTTCATCTGGACCCCGCCGCACTTCTGGGCGCTGGCGATCTTCCGCCGCGAGGACTACGCCAAGGCGGAGATCCCGATGCTGCCGGTGACCCACGGCGTGGTGCACACCCGCAAGCAGATCATGGTGTATTCGGTGGTGCTGGCGCTGGTCTGCCTGCTGCCGTACCTGGTGGGCATGAGCGGCGCGTTCTACCTGGGCGGCGCGATCGTGCTCAATGCGGTGTTCCTCTGGTACGCCTGGCGCATGCTCAATCCGCCGGACGAGCTGTTCTCGATGAAGATGTTCTATTACTCCATCGTCTACCTGATGGCGTTGTTCGCCTTCCTGCTGGTGGACCACTGGATCCTGCCTTGGCTGTGACCTCGGGGTCGGATCCACGAAGGGGCTCTGACCCCACCTGATCGCGCGGACATCCACGCATGGCGTGGATCTACTTGAACCGCGGTTGCTGCGTCGCCATTGCTGTTCCTGACCCCCAAGGAAAGGAAGGCGCAGGGATGCATTCGATCTTCCGCTGGACCTCCGCGCTGCTGCTGGCGCTGGGCATGGCCGTGACCGCGCATGCCGACGACGCTACCGCGCAGATCCGCCAATACGCCGCTGACCATCGCATGCTGGTGCTGGGCGAATTCCACGGCACACGCGAGACGCCACTGCTGGTGCGGCAGCTGGTGGACGACTACAGCCGCGATGGCGCGCCGGTACTGCTGGCGCTGGAATTGCCGCGTGCCGAGAACCCCACGCTGCGCGACTATCTGCAGTCCGATGGCGGGGCCGCGGCACGCCAGCACCTGCACGGCCGCGCGTTCTGGACCGTGCGCGACGACCAGCACGATGGTCGCCGCAGTCGCGACATGCTGGCGATGATCGAAGGCCTGCGCGCGCTGAAGGCGCAGGGCCGCGCGATCGAGGTGGTTGGCTACGACGTCAATCACAGTGACGGCGGCAGCCAGGCCCGCGATGACCGCATGGCCGCCGAACTACGGCGCCTGTACCGGCGCCTGCCCGATGGCGCACGCATGGTCGTGCTGACCGGCAATGTCCACGCCATGCTGCAGCGCCCCGCCGATGCTCCGCCGGAAATGCAGACCCAGCCGATGGCATCGGCACTGCGCGACCTGGATATCTACAGCGTGCGGCTGGAAGCGTTGCGCGGCCACTTCTGGGGATGCATGGACCGCTGCAAGGCGCTGGCCCTGCTCGAACGGCCCACGCGTGCGCCGGAGGTCAACACCCATGCCGGCCGCGAGTACGACCTGTGGGTGTGGATGCCGGAGCTGAGCGTCGGCACGCTGGTGGAGCCGTGAATCCACGCATGGCGTGGATCTACTGTAGTTCGAGGCCACGCGTTGATGGATTTCCAGGTCAGGGCTTGCGCCGCGCATACCGCTGCGCGATCACGCCGCAGACGATCAGCTGGATCTGGTGGTAGATCATCACGGGCAGCACGATGGCGCCGAGGCTGCCGCCGGCGAACAGCACCTTGGCGATCGGCACGCCGGTGGCCAGGCTCTTCTTCGAGCCGCAGAACACGATGGCGATCTCGTCCTCGCGGTTGAAGCGCAGGCGGCGGGCGATGAAGGTGATCAGCGGCATGGCGATGCCCAGCAGCACGGCGGCCACGACGGCCACGGCCAGCAGCGACAGCAGCGGCGTCTTGCTCCACAGGCCCTCGGTGACGGCTTCGCCGAAGGCCGAGTACACCACCAGCAGGATGGTCGCCTGGTCGGTGTAGCGCAGCAGCGCGCGCTGCTTCTCCACCCAGCCAGCGATCCACGGCCGCAGCAGGTGGCCGGCCACGAACGGCACCAGCAGCTGCAGCATGATGCCGCCGATCGCATGCAGCGGATCGTGGATGCCGCCGGAGGTACCGGCCAGCGCGGTCAGCAGCAGCGGGGTCAGGAACACGCCGAGGATGCTCGACAGCGAGGCACTGCACACCGCTGCCGGTACATTGCCGCGCGCCATCGAGGTGAACGCGATGGACGACTGCACGGTGGACGGCAGGGTGCACAGGAACAGCACGCCCAGGTACAGCTCCGGGGTCAGCAGCCAGCCCGACAGCGGCTTGAACATCAGCCCCAGCAGCGGGAACAGGATGAAGGTGCAGGCCAGGATGGTCAGGTGCAGCCGCCAGTGCAGCATGCCGCCGATGATCGACTCGCGCGGCAGGCGCGCACCATGCAGGAAGAACAGCGCGGCGATGGCGACGGTGGTGACATCGTCGAGGACGATGGCGGCGGCGCCCTTCATCGGCAGCAGCGAGGCCAGGCCGACGGTGCACAGCAGGGCGAGGGTGAAGTTGTCCGGTCGCAGGCGCGACCACCAGCGGGTCATGGTGGGCAGAGTCCTTGGTGCGGTGGAGTCAGGGCGAAGTGGATGGCGTGGCCAGGCGCTGGCGGGTGGCGGCTTCCAGCGACTTCAGGCCAGCACGCTGGCCGAGCTGAAGGGCCTGTTCCGGGCTGGCATGTTCGTAGCGTGCATTGACCAGGCCGAGCACGGCACCGGCGCGGTTGCCGGACGCGCAGTGCAGCAGCACCGGCCCCTGGCTCTGCTGCAGGGCCTGATGCACGGCGTGCACATTGGCCGCATCCAGCGCCTCGGCACCGGCCACCGGAATGCGCACATAGCGCAGGCCCAGCGATTCGGCCACGCGGGTTTCATCGAAACCGCGGTCCTCGCCGGGCTGGCGCAGGTCGATCACGGTGCGTACGCCCTGCGCGGCCAAGGCCTGCAGCTGTGCGGCGCTGGGTTGGCCACCGGCATACAGGCCAGGGCGGACTTCGTTGAGGGACGCTTCTTCGGCCAGGGCCGTCAGCGGCAGGCAGAGCGACAACAACAGCAGGCAGGTCAGGCGCAGCAGCATGGTCCTCTCCGTGAAAGCGTTCTGCCCCTCTACAGGCGCAGCCCGGCGCGGGCCTTCAGCAGCTCGCGCAGTTCGTATTTGTCAGTATCGTCCAGACCCTGCTGGCGCTGCTTTGCCAACAACTCCTCCAGACGTTGCACCAGCAGCTGTTTCTCCAGTTGGGCCACCGCGTCGTGCAGTTCCTGGGTCCAGCTGGCTTCGGTGCCGGGCAGCGTCTGTGCCGCCAGTGTATGCAGCGAGGCCTGTTCCTCGCGGCCGTCGAAGTGTTCCAGCAGGGCGCCAGTGCTGATGTCCGGGCGCTGTTCGACCAGCCCCAACAGCTCCAGCAGCAGTTCCACGCCGGGCAGGCGCAGGCCCTGGAAGTGGTGCTGGCCGCCCAGGGTCAGCGCCAGTGAGGGCTGCTGCAGCAGCACGGCGATCGCGCCGCGCACCAGGCTGCGCTTGGCCACCGGCTGGATCGTGCGCGCGGGCTGGCGCTGCGGCATTGGTGCACGCGCGGACGCGGCATTGCCGCCGAGGCCGGTCAGCTGCGCCAGCTGCTGCTTCATCAGGTCGCCGAAGGCACCATCGGGAATCTGCGCCAGCATCGGCTTGGCGCGCTCGGCCAGGCGCGCCTTGCCGTCCAGCGTGCCTAGGTTGATCTCGCGGGTGAGTTCGTCAAAGAAGAACTGCGACAGTGGCGTGGCCTGCTTCAGGCGCTCGTTGAACGCCTCGGCGCCTTCCTTGCGCACGATGGTGTCCGGGTCCTCGCCATCGGGCAGGAACAGGAAGAAGGCCTGGCGGCCATCCTTCATGCGCGGCAGCACCGACTCCAGCGCCTTCCAGCCGGCGCGGCGGCCGGCGGCGTCGCCATCGAAGCAGAAGAACACGTCCGGCGCGTTGCGGAACAGCAGTTCGGCGTGGTCCGGCGTGGTGGCCGTGCCCAGCGTCGCCACCGCCTGGGTGACCCCGAACTGGAACAGCGAGACCACGTCCATGTAGCCCTCGACCACGATCAGCCGCTCGATCTTCTGGTTGGCCTGGCGCACCTGCCACAGGCCGTACAGTTCGCGGCCCTTGTGGAACAGCGCGGTCTCGGGCGAGTTGAGGTACTTGGGGCCGTCGTCCTTCTCGAACACGCGGCCGCCGAAGGCGATCACCCGGCCACGGCGGTCGAAGATCGGGAACATCACCCGGTCGCGGAACTTGTCGTAGACGTGGCCGCGGTCGTTCTTGGAGAACAGCCCGGCGCGGTCGAGCAGCTTCATGCGCCGCTCGTCCTTGCCCAGCGCATCGCGCAGGCCGCTGTAGCCATCCGGCGCGTAGCCGATCTGGAAGCGTGCGCGGTTCTCTTCGTCCACGCCGCGGCCATCCAGGTAGCTGCGTGCCTTGTCGCTGCCTTCCAGGTTGTTCTGGAAGAACTTGGTGGCCGCCTCCAGCGCCGAATACAGCTCGCGGCTGTCGTCCTGCTGCTGGGGGCTGCGCGGGTTCTCGTTGCGCGGCACTTCCATGCCGGCGCGCTTGGCCAGTTCATCCACCGCGTCGAGGAATTCGAGGCGGTCGTAGTTCATCAGGAAGCTGATCGCGGTGCCGTGCGCGCCACAACCGAAGCAGTGATAGAACTGCTTGGTGGGCGAGACCGTGAACGAGGCCGAGCGTTCGTCATGGAACGGGCAGCGCGCTGCGTACTCCTTGCCCTGGCGCTTCAACGGCACGCGGCTGCCCACCACCTCGACAATGTCGGTGCGGGCGAGCAGGTCGTCGATGAAAGCGTCGGGGATACGGGCCATGGGCAACAGAACGGGGCGCGGCCGCCAGGGCGCGCAGCAGGGGCGGCAGGTTCCCCTAGTTTACTCGCTGGCGACGTCGGGGCTGGCCTGTTCCGCATCGACCCCGGCCCTGGCCAGCTGCGCCCGCGCATGCAGGCGCTCGTCGATCACTGCGGTCATCAGCGCACCGACGAAGAACACGGCGGTGGCGTAGTAGATCCAGACCAGCGCGATCACCAGCGCACCCATCGAGCCGTAGGCGCTGCCCGGGGCCACGGTGGCGATATAGACGCCGATACCGTAGCGGCCCAGGGTGAACAGCACCGAGGTGATGGCACCGCCGATGAAGGCCTGGCGCCAGGCCACGCGGCGGTCGGGCAGGTAGTGGTAGAGGAAGGCGAAGGCCAGCGTGTAGAGCAGCAGCGAGGTCAGGTAGCCGATCGCCGGCAGCACCGAGGGCAGCTGCGCGAACACCACCTGCAGTGCAGTGGTGGCGGTCATCGAGAGGATCAGCAGGAAGCCCAGTGCCAGCACCACGCCGAACGAGAACACGCGCTTGCGCAGCCACGCCTTTACGCCCTCCAGGCGCTGCCCGCTGGTGTGGAAGATGCGGTTCAGCGCGTTCTGCAGCTGGGCGAACACGGCAGTAGCGCCGACGAACAGCAGCAACGTGCTCCACAGTCCGGCCAGCGAACCGACGCTGGGCTGACTGTTGGCGTTGTGCAGCACGGTGTCGGCGACGCTGGCTACGCTGCTGCCGGCCACCGAACCGATCTGGCTGATCAGCGTCTGTTGTGCAGGCGGGTACAGCGAGGCGGTCAGCCACAGCAGCAGCACCAGCAGCGGTGCCATCGACAGCAGGGCGTAGAAGGAGACCGAGGCGGCCTGGGTCAGCACGTCGATTTCGACGAAGCGCTTGGCGACGGCCATCGGAAAGCTGTCCTGCAGGCGGTCAGCGTAGTGGCGAAGCCGTGCGGGGATGCCGTGGGGACGCGTGTCGGCGGGGGAGTGCGGTTGCTCGACCATGAGGGTGTTGTAACAGCCGGGGGTCGAAGGTGCGGTGAAGCGGGTGCATCAATGGGGTCGGAGCCCTTCCGCGATGCGAAAGGGCTCCGACCCCGGCATTGGCTTATGCCAGCAGCTGCTTGACCAGCTTGGACACCAGGCCCATGTCGGCCTGGCCGGCGAGCTTGGGCTTCAGTGCGCCCATCAGCTTGCCCATGTCGGCCGGGCCGGAGGCACCGGTCTCGGCGATGGCGGCCTGGATGGCGGCCACGATCTCGGCTTCGCCCATCTTGGCCGGCAGGTAGGCTTCGATGACCACGATCTCGGCGCGCTCGATCTCGGCCAGGTCTTCACGGTTAGCGGCTTCGAACTGACTGACCGAGTCCTTGCGCTGCTTGACCATCTTGTCGAGCACGGCGATCACGGCGGTGTCGTCCAGCTCGATGCGCTCGTCCACTTCGCGCTGCTTGATGGCGGCGTTGATCAGGCGGATCACGCCCAGCTTGTGCTTCTCGCCCGCCTTCATGGCGGCCTTCATGTCGTCGGTGAGCTGCTGCTTCATGCTCATGAGGAACCTCGTGGTGGTAGGTGGGGCGGGGCGGATGCCCGAACCCGGAAACGCAAAAAGCCGGCGACGCTCGCGCGTGCCGGCTTCGGCTCCATCGCGACAGGCAAGCCTGCCGCAATGAAGATGCGTCCGATCAGTACAGGCGCTGACGCTTGGTGACGTCGCGCGACGAGCGGCGCAGCTGACGCTTCACAGCAGCGGCGGCCTTGCGCTTGCGCTCCTGGGTCGGCTTTTCGTAGAACTCGCGCTTGCGGGTTTCGGCCAGCACACCGGCCTTTTCGCAAGTGCGCTTGAAGCGGCGAAGAGCAAACTCGAAGGGCTCGTTCTCGCGGACTTTGACGCTGGGCATGGAATCTCCGGGACACAGTAGAACCGGGTCACGCCCGGCGAGCCGCACATTATAGCGGCGAATAGACAAACTGCAAGCGGCCAACCCTGAATACGGGTCGGAAGTTCGAAAGCAGTGAGATCTGCACATCCCCCGAGGGGGCGGCAGGGGCGTCATAATAGCAGGCATGCGAGTCCTTGGCATCGAATCTTCCTGTGATGAGACCGGCGTGGCGGTGTATGACACCGACCTGTCCGGCAGCGCGGCCCTGCGCGCCCATGCGGTCTACAGCCAGATCGCCCTGCACGCCGAATACGGCGGTGTGGTGCCCGAGCTGGCCAGCCGCGACCACGTCCGCAAGCTGCTGCCGCTGGTGCGCCAGACCCTGGCCGAAGCCGGTCTGGGTGTAGGCGACATCGATGGGGTGGCCTACACGGCCGGTCCCGGCCTGGTCGGCGCACTGCTGGTGGGCGCCGGCGTGGCCCGGTCGCTGGCCTGGGCGCTGGAGGTACCGGCGGTGGGCGTACACCATATGGAAGGCCACCTGCTGGCCCCGCTGATGGAAGACGACCCGCCGGAAGCGCCGTTCGTGGCGCTGCTGGTGTCCGGTGGCCATACCCAGCTGGTGGCAGTGGACGCCATCGGCCAGTACCGCCTGCTGGGCGAGACCCTGGACGATGCTGCCGGTGAGGCCTTCGACAAGACCGCCAAGCTGATGGGCCTGCCCTATCCGGGCGGGCCGCAGCTGGCCAGGCTGGCCGAGCAGGGCACGCCGGGTGTCTACCGCTTCGCGCGGCCGATGACCGACCGCCCGGGGCTGGATTTCAGCTTCTCCGGCCTGAAGACCCAGGTCCTGATGGCCTGGCGCGACAGCGACCAGAGCGAGCAGACCCGTGCCGATATCGCCCGTGGCTTTGAAGATGCGGTGGTCGAGACCCTGTCGATCAAGTGCGAGCGCGCGCTGGAAGCGGCCGGGACCAACGTGATCGTGGTGGCTGGCGGCGTTGGCGCCAACAAGCGCCTGCGCGCCCGCCTGCAGCAGATGGCCGAGCGCCTCGGCGGCCGCGCCTGCTTCCCGCGGCCGGCACTGTGCACCGACAACGGCGCGATGATCGCCTTCGCCGGCGCGCTGCGCCTGCAGGCCGGCCAGCACAGCCCGCCGAAGGTGGACGTGACCCCGCGTTGGGACATGGCGACCCTGCCGGCGGTGTGAACCGGTAGCGCCGGGCCATGCCCGGCGAACGCATTACAGACGCCCTGCCAATGGCGATGCTGCCAACACCGTCGTCGCCCGCTCATGGCGCTGCAGCCAGCCCAGCGTATATGGGCAGCGGGCATGGATCAGCCGCCCGATAGCCGCCAGGTCGGCGCCGATGTCGCGCTCCAGGATGGGTTCGTGGTGCGCGACGCGGTTGCGCAGGTGGCGGATGCGGCCAATATCCGCGTGGATGGCTTTCCGGATGACGCTGGGGTGGGCGCAAGGCGCATGCCGCAGGACTCCGCTGAGTGCCGGTATCCACAGCGTGGAATCGAAGCGACATGTGAATAGCTGCTGCCAGAACACCATAGGCAGGTTGGCGACGATTCCAGGTGTATCGCTTACGCGACTGGCAAGTTGTTCCAGTGCCGTGCGTGGAGAAGTACTGGACGAAGTTGGCAGCCTGCGTCTAAAGGCATCATTCCAGGGCCAACGTGGACCGTGCTGCCGAACAAGAACCATAGCCGCGGCGTTGCGGATGACCACCTCGCACAGATGGACCGGCATCATCAGTGCACCGCACAGCCGCATGTTCCAGAGGTAGAGGGATTCGGCTGTGACGTCGGGGCTGCAGGTCGATGCGATTCTCTCGTAAGTAGACAGACGCTCCGCTGACAACGCGCGCCGCAGTACATCGTATGGAGCCATCATCATGTGCGGTGGTGAAGGAGGGATCGATGTTCGCGAGAGTGGGCGGCGACTACCATCAGGGAACGTCGTTGTCCGCGCGGCTGATTTTCTGCGTTTTGCCTCGGACGAACACCTGACCCGCTCTGTCGGAACTGGCCTTGACCGGCGATCTGGTCCTTGCCTAATCTGCGTGCCTGCGCCACCGGGACTCGCGGCTGGATTCCAGCTCCCCCCGGGGACAAACGGTAGTACCAAAGGGCCCTGCTAGCGGGGCCCTTTGTCTTTTCTGGAGCCGCGTCCCTGCCGGCTACCCACCGCCCGTTCCGGGCAGGCTCACCGCCGTGCCGTTACCATGGCCGCCTGTATTCGGGCTGGTAAGCGCAATGGACAAGGTTTTCATCGAAGGGCTGACGATCGACGCCCTGATCGGCATCTACGATTGGGAACGACGGATCCGCCAGGACCTGGTGTTCGACCTGGAGATGGGCTTCGACAACCGTCGCCCTGCGGCTACCGATGACATCACCCACACCCTGAACTACAAGGCGGTGAGCAAGCGCCTGGAACAGTTCGTGCGCGAATCGGAGTTCGGCCTGGTCGAAACCCTGGCCGAGCGCTGCGCGCAGATCGTGCTGGACGAATTCGACGTGAAGTGGCTGCGCCTGAAGCTGAGCAAGCCGGGCGCGGTGCGCGGCGCGCGCGCGGTGGGCGTGATCATCGAACGCACGCGGGACTGACCCGGTCGTGCCGGCTGTTGGCCGACAACCCCGGTAGTGCCGGCCGCTGGCCGGCAACCTCAACATCAATGAAGGAAGAAGGAGACAACTGATGGTGGACGCGGTGGTGGCGGTACAGTGGCTGGAAAAGCTGCAGAACACACTGGAACCCTATCCTGGCGCCTACCTGGCGTTGATGATCTCGGCGCTGCTGATCGCAGCCGGCCTCGCCAACTGGATCACCAAGCGCATCCTGGTGCGCGGCCTGCGGCGCCTGCTGCAGCGCCTGCCGGGCGCCGAGTCCGGGCGCGGCAGCCACGTGATGCGGGTGATTTCGCGCCTGTCCAACGTGGTGCCCAGCCAGGTGATCGCCTCGGGCGTCACCCTCATCCCCGATCTGCCGGAAGGCCTGGTCAAGGTCATCATCAAGCTGTGCATCGTATGGGCCGTACTGACGGTGTCGATGGCGTTCTCGCATGCGCTGGACGCGGCCAACAGCCTGTACGAGCGCAAGCCCGATGCGCGCAACAAGCCGATCAAGGGCTACCTGCAGGTGGTCAAGATCGTGGTGTTCGTGGCCGCCGGCCTGTCGATCGTCGCCACCCTGCTGGGCGTAGCGCTGGGCCCGCTGGTGACCGGCCTCGGTGCTGCTACGGCAGTGCTGATGCTGATCTTCCAGGACACCATCCTGTCGCTGGTGGCCAGCGTGCAGATCAGTGGCGATGGCCGCGTACGCATCGGCGACTGGATCGAGATGCCCAGCCAGAACGCCGACGGTGATGTGATCGACATCGCCCTGCACACCATCACCGTGCAGAACTTCGACAAGACCATCACCACCATCCCGACCAAGAAGCTGGTGACCGAGTCATTCAAGAACTGGCGCGGCATGCAGGAGGCTGGCGGCCGCCGGATCAAGCGCGCGCTGTACCTGGACCAGCACAGTGTCGGTTTCCTGGATGAGGGCGATCTGGCTTTCCTCGGCGAATTTGCGCTGCTGCGCGACTACCTGCAGGCCAAGGAGCAGGAGCTGGGGCAGTGGAACGGGCGCCTGCGCGAGCAGGGCGTGGCCGAGGTCAACAGCCGCCGGGTGACCAACCTGGGTACCTTCCGGGCCTATGTGGAGCGCTACCTGCGCAGCCACCCGGGCATCCATACCGATATGACCCTGCTGGTACGTCAGCTGCAGCCGACGACCGAAGGCCTGCCGCTGGAGCTGTACTGCTTCACCCGCAGCACTGCCTGGGGCGAGTACGAGGCAGTGCAGTCGGACATCTTCGACCACCTGCTGGCGATCCTGCCGGCCTTCGGCCTGCGGGTGTTCCAGGCCTCCAGCGACGCCATGTTGATGGCCGGGCAGCGCCAGTTGGCTGGCTCGGAGTAAGCTGCGGTGCCCCCGGCGGGGCCATACGGACCCCGCTGGTGGCTGAAACTGAACGACGAAACCTCTCGCCAAACGGCTCGGGATCGCTAGAATGCCGGGCTTGTAAACGTTTTCATCAAGGACTGCTGGTGGCCTCCGATCGCATCGAATCCCTCATTGCCCAGATGACCGTCGAGGAAAAGGTCGGCCAGCTGGGTGTCTTCGCGGACATGGTCCGCCCGTTCGCCCCGGACGTGAACCCGGAAGCCAACGTGCGCAATGCCGACCAGGTGCTGCAGCAGGTGCGCGAGGGCAAGGTCGGCTCGCTGTTCAACGGTGTCGGCGCCGAGCTGGGCCGCCGCATCCAGCAGGTTGCCACCGAGGAGAGCCGCCTGGGCATCCCGGTGATCCTGGCTGCCGACGTCATCCACGGCATGCGTACCGTGTTCCCGATCCCGCTGGGCGAGGCCGCCAGCTTCGAGCCGGACCTGGCTGAGCGCACCGCGCGCGCCACCGCCATCGAAGCCACCGCTGCCGGCCTGCACTGGACCTATGCCCCGGCCGTGGACATCGCCCGCGACCAGCGCTGGGGCCGTGGCGCCGAAGGTGCCGGTGAGGACGTGGTGTTGGGCTGTGCGTTTGCCGCCGCCCGCGTGCGTGGCTTCCAGGGCAGCGACCTGCGCGCGGCCGATTCGCTGCTGGCCACGCCGAAGCACTTCGCTGCCTATGGCGCGGTGATGGCCGGCATGGAATACAACATGGTGGACATCTCGCCGCAGACCCTGCGCGACGTGCACCTGCCGCCGTTCAAGGCCGCCTTCGACGCTGGCGCGATCACCGTGATGTCCTCGTTCAACGACATCAACGGCGTGCCGGCCAGTGCCAACGCCGAGCTGCTGACCGACATCCTGCGCGGTGAATGGAAGTTCCCGGGCGTGGTGATCTCCGACTACACCGCCGACATGGAACTGGTCGCCCACGGCTATGCCGCCGATGACCGCGATGCCACTGCCAAGGCGTTCACCGCCGGCCTGGACCTGAGCATGCAGAGCGGCTTCTACGCCGAGCACCTGCCGGGCCTGGTCGAGAGCGGCGACGTGCCGATGGCGGTGCTGGATGAAGGCGTGCGCCGCATCCTGTGGCTGAAGGAAGCCATCGGCCTGTTCGACGATCCGTACCGTTCGCTGGATCCGGCGCGCGAAGCCGACACCTCGCACCTCGCCGCGCATGACGAGCTGTCGCGCGATGCCGCACGCCGTTCGATCGTGCTGCTGAACAACCGCGACAACGTGCTGCCGCTGCAGAAGACCGGGCAGAAGATCGCGCTGATCGGCCCGTTCGTGCAGGACCGCGAGAACATCGAAGGCTGCTGGACGCTGTTTGGCGACAAGCAGCGCTACGTGGACCTGGAAACCGGCGTGCGTGCCGCCATCGGCGACGAAGCGCTGCTGGAGATCGTGCCGGGCTGCGAACTGGAAGTGGCCATCCCCGGTGGCACCGAAGCGGCCGTGGCCGCCGCACTGCGCGCCGACGTGGTGGTGCTGGCGCTGGGCGAGCCGCAGCGCTACAGCGGTGAAGCGCAGTCGCGCGTGGAAATCACCCTGCCGCCGGCCCAGCAGGCGCTGGCCGAGGCCGTGGCGATGACCGGCAAGCCGCTGGTGGTGCTGCTGCGCAATGGCCGCGCGCTGGCACTGCAGGGCGCGGTGCGCAATGCACAGGCCGTGGCGGTGACCTGGTACCTGGGCACGCAGACCGGCCATGCCGTGGCCGACGTACTGTTCGGCGACTACAGCCCGTCCGGCCGCCTGCCGGTCAGCTTCCCGCAGGTGTCCGGCCAGCAGCCGTACTTCTATAACCACCCGCGCACCGGCCGTCCGGAACTGCCGACCATGTCGGAGTTCAAGGCCCGTTGGCGCGAGATTCCGAACGAGCCGCTGTACCCGTTCGGCCACGGCATCGGCTACACCAGCTTCGCCTACGGCGTGCCGCAGTTGAGTGCGGCGCAGCTCGGCTGGGAGGACACCCTGACCATCACCACCACGCTGACCAACAGCGGTGATGTGGCCGGCGAGGAAGTGGTGCAGCTGTACATCCACGACCGCGTGGCCAGCCGCGTGCGTCCGGTGCGCGAACTGAAGGACTTCCGCAAGGTGGCGCTGCAGCCGGGTGAGTCGACCGAAGTGGTGTTCACCCTCACCCGCGGGCAGCTGGCCTTCACCGGCCGCGACGGCGTGCTGCGCGCGGAGCCTGGCCAGTTCGACCTGTGGGTCTGCGCCTCGTCGGCCGCCGGTGAAGCGGTGCAGTTCGAGCTGCTGAAGGCCTGATCGAAGAAAAGGGGACGGAGGGGATTAAGTCGTTAGTGGCACAAACGACTTAATCCCCTCCGTCCCCTTTTTTGTTGTCCTCACTGGTGTGGCGCTACCATCGGCATTCTTGGACCGATGGATGCCCGCGCATGCGTACGATCGCCGTGTTGATTCCCGCCCTGCTGCTGGCGGCCTGTTCGCAGCCGGCGGCGCCGCCGGCCGCGCCTACGGTGGATGCGCCGCCGCCGATGGAGGCCAGCGCTGCAGCGACGCCTGCGGCTGAACCGGCGACGCCGGCTGCCGAACCTGCCGCAACCGCACCGGCGGATGCGCCTGCGGAAGACGCGCGTGCGCGCATCGAGAGCGTGCTTGGTGATGCCGCGCAGTACGAAAAGGTCTTCAACGCGTTCAAGACCGCCGTGGTCGGTGGTGATCGTGCTGCCGTGGTGGAGGAAGTGCGCTTTCCGCTGAACATCGCGGATGGAAAGAAGATCACCGGCCCTGGTGAGTTCCAGCGCAACTACGAGACGATCATCACCCCGGCGGTGGTCAAGGCGGTGTCCGAGCAGGACTTCGGCAAGGTCTTCGTCAACCAGCAGGGCGTGATGGTCGGCGATGGACAGGTCTGGTTGACCGGCGAGTGCCTGGACAAAGCCTGTGCGCGTTCCGAGGTGAAGGTCGGCACCATCCAGTAAACAAGAACGGCCCCGCATGCGGGGCCGTTGGACAGGGGGCGATGCCGGCCAGCGGCCGGCACTACTTCAGGCCTTCGGGGTGAGCTTCAGCAGGCGCGCCTTGCTGCCGTCTTCCAGCAGCCACAGTGCGCCGTCCGGACCCTGTTCCACTTCGCGGATACGCTCGCCCATGTTGAAGCGTTCGGCTTCGCGCGCGCTGTCGCCATCAAAGGCCACGCGCACCAGCGACGTCGACGACAGGCCACCGATGAAGCCGCTGCCCTTCCACTGCGGGAACAGGTTGCCGCTGTAGATCACGAAGCCGGCCGGCGAGATCACCGGCGTCCAGGTCACCTTGGGCGCGGCGAATTCCGGGCGGGTATCGTGGTCGGGAATGGGGCGGCCGTCGTAGTGATCGCCGTTGGAGACGATCGGGTAGCCATAGTTGGCACCGCGCACGATCAGGTTCAGTTCGTCGCCGCCAGCCGGGCCCATTTCATGCGCCCACAGCTTGCCGTTGGCATCGAAGGCCATGCCGAGGATGTTGCGGTGGCCCAGCGACCACACCTGCGCGGCCACGCCGCCCTGCGAAGCAAACGGATTGTCTGCGGGCAGGCTGCCATCGTCGTTGAGACGGATGATCTTGCCGAGATTGCTGCCCATGTCCTGCGCCGGATCGAACTTCTGCCGCTCGCTGGAACTGATCCACAGCTTGCCGTCCGGGCCGAAGGCAAGGCGATGGCCGTAGTGGCCTTCACCACTGACCTTCGGGCTCTGCCGCCAGATCACCTTCAGGTCCTTCAGCTGGCCGGCACCGTTGGCGTCCAGCGCCAGCGTGGCACGGGCCACGGCGGCACCGCGGGTGTCCAGCGTGCCTTCCTCGGCATAGCTGAGGTACACAACGTGATTACGGGCGAAATCGGGATGCAGGATGATGTCGCCGAAACCACCCTGGCCACCGTAGGCGACCTTGGGAACGCCGGTGATCTCGTGCTTCTGGCCGCTGGCCAGGTCCAGGTGCTGCAGCGTGCCGCGCTTCTCGGTGACCAGCAGGCTGCCATCGGGCAGGAAGGTCATCGCCCACGGCTGATCGAAGCGGCTGACTTCGGTCGCGGTGAACGGGCGCTGGTCGGCAGCGGTGGAGGCTGCGGGTGCCGCGGCCTGGGCGCCGTTGGCGGCCGGGTCGGCGGCATTGCAGGCGGAGGTGGCAAGGATCGGCACCAGGCCGAGGGCGAGCAGCAGGGGCATGCGGGTCATGGGTATCTCCAGGGCGGGGATGCGGATGGCCGGGCTGTCCCTTGTATACCACTGCAGCCGTGACCGTCGTGGCCCGAAGGTCCTGCAACCCCTGTGCGAGGGCGGCGGGATCGTCTAGGGTGGGCACGCCCGGGCAAAGCGTGCCCGTCTGCCTGCCAAGGATCTGCAATGAACACTGCCATGCCCCACAAGCCGTCCACCGCCTTCATCGCCGCCTCGTGGGTGGCCCTGCTGCTGGGCGCCGCGGCCTACCTTGTCGGCCTGTTCAACGCCGCCACGATGGCGCTCAACGAGAAGGGCTACTACCTGACCCTGCTGCTGTTTGGCCTGTTCGCGGCGGTGTCGCTGCAGAAGAGCGTGCGTGACCGCGTCGAGGGCATTCCGGTGAGCGCGTTGTACTACGCGCTGTGCTGGTTCGCGCTGCTGTCGGCGCTGATGCTGCTGCTGGTGGGCCTGTGGAATGCCACCCTGGCATCGAGCGAGAAGGGCTTCTACGGCATGGCGTATGCGCTGTCGCTGTTCGGTGCGGTGGCGGTGCAGAAGAACACCCGCGACCTGATCGCCGCCGGTGGTGGCGAGAGCAAGCGCGGCGCGATCGTGCCACCGCTGCCGGAACAGGAGTGAGTGTGTAGAGCCGAGCCCGCGCTCGGCTCTACAACAGCCTGGCGCTATCGTGCCAGCTGCGGATCCGCCAGCTGTGCATCTTCCCAGCCACGGCGCGCCGCATTGCGTGCCTGCGCCCATTCCAGCCGGCTGCGGCCACGCTCGCTGGCCCAGCGCGACTCCAGTTCAGCTTCGACCTGTTCGTAGGCGCGGATCACGTCCTGCGCACGCGCGGCGTGGCCGATGCGGTAGGCCGGCTCGTAGTCCTCGAAGAACAACTGGTCATCGTAATAGGGCTCGGCCGTGTAGCGTTCGCGCCAGTAGTTGCTGACCGCGTCGCGCGGCGTGCTGTCGTCCGGTACGCGGCCGGGGATCTGGTACTCGGTCATGGAAGGCTCCGTTGAGGACGAAGCCTGATCGTGCCTGCGTGGCGGTTAACAGCCCGGTCCGGCAGTGTGATCGCCAGATCAATCCGCCGGGCATGGCCCGGCGCTGCCGGTCACCCGGCGTCGGCATCCTTGCGCGGCAACTTGTAGATCACCGCGCCGATGGCGAACGCGACCAGTGCAGCGGCAATGTTCTGCCAGCTCGCACTGGCGAACAGCGCCAGGCACAGCAGCAGCGCCAGCACCGGAATCAGCGGGCCGCCCGGCAGCTTCAACGCGCCGGGGCGGTCGGCATAGCGCTTGGCCAGCACCAGTACCGCAGCGGCCGTTCCGATATACGCGAACAGGCGCGTGGTCATCGACAGCAGCGCCAGCTGCACGAACGAACCGGACAGGGCCAGGCCGAGCGCGATCAGACCCTGGCACAGGATCGACGCGGCCGGCGTGTGGAAGCGCGGATGCACCTGCGCCAGGATCTTCGGGCCGTAGCCATCACGGGCCAGCGCGAACAGGAAGCGTGGGCCCATCATCATCGTGTTGCTGTTGGTGCCGAGGATGGAGATGGTGGCACCGACAGTCAGGATCAGCGCCAGTGCTTCGCCACCGAAGCCGGCGGCGGCATCGGCCAGCGGCGTGGCCGAGCTGGACAGGCCGGCCAGCGTGCCCTGTGCCACCACCTGCACCGCGCCGTAGATGACGGTGACGGTGATGATCATGGTGATCAGGGCGAACGGAATGTCGCGGCGCGGATTGCGGTACTCGCCGGCCGCGGCCGGAATGTTCTCGAAGCCGGCGTAGGCGTACAGCAGCAGCAAGGCGGCTTCGCCCATGCGCTGCAGGTCGTGCGGGTCAGGGCGTTGTCCGGAGAAGGCCAGCTGCGGGTCGATGTAGAACGCACCGATGGCCACGAACAGCAGCAGCGGCAGCATCTTGCCGATCACCAGCACCACGCCGGTACGCGCGGCCGAGCGCACGCCGATGATGTTGACACCGGTCAGGAAGCCCAGCGACACCACGATCACCGCGATGCGGCCCATGCCGGCACCGGCCCACGGCCAGAAGCGCGCGACGGCATCGGCCAGCGCATTGCTCAATGCGGCCGCCGAGCTGATGCGGGTCAGCCAGATCATCCAGCCGATCTCGAACCCGGCGAAGCGGCCGAACGCCTCGCGGGCGTACAGGTAGCTGCCACCGGGTTCATCGAAGTAGCTGGCGGCCTGTGCGTAGCACAGCACCAGCAGCGCGACCACGATGCCAGCAGCGACCACGCCCCACAGGCTGAAGGGGCCGAGCAGGGCGACGGTGGCGGCCGGCAGCAGGTAGATGCCGCTGCCGATCACATCGTTGATCGACAGGCCGACGATCTGCCAGCGGCTGACCGCGCGCTGCAGCTGCGGTTCGTCCTGCGCGCTCAACGGGCGTCTCCGCGCAGTGCGGGCAGCTGCCACTGAGCCTGCAGGCGCGTGTACTCGGCGCGCGGCAGCAGCACGAAGCGCGGCGCATCCTGCGGCCGCAGCCAGTCCAGCAGGGCCTGCATGCGCGCTTGCGGCATGGCGGTGCAGCCGGCCGTGGCCTCGCCGGGCTGGCGCCACAGATGGGCGAAGATGCAGCTGCCCTTGCCGGGCTGGTTGTCCGGGTTGTGGGCGATCACGAAGCCTTCCTGGTAGCGCACGTCGCCCTTGTTGTGCAGGTCCAGCCGCATGGGCTCGGTGGAGCCCTTGATCGCGGCACTGCCGACTTTCCTTTCATCGACGATGCGGTTGTAGAACGGCGAGCCGGGCACGTCCATGCAGTAGCTGCTTTCGAGCATCGGCTGGTAGGCCATGGCCGTGCCTGGGCGTGTGACGGCATAGCCGAACGCGCTGCCGAGCGCGAACACGCCCGCAGGGCTGCGGCCATCGCCTTCCTGCTTCTGCGGGCCGTCGGCCTGCGCCGGGTGCAGGCCCAGGCCCCAGGCACTGCCGGTGCGGCCAAGCGCCACCGGGAACGCCTGTCCGTGCGTGTGCCAGCCCCTGCCATCGCGCACATAGGCCTGCAGCTGGCCCTGGGTGCTGTCCCAGCCATCGCTGGTGACCACGATCAGCTGGCGCGCACCATCCAGCGGCGCGGCGTGGACTGACACCGCTGCGGCAAGCAGCAGCGCAGCGGTAGCGAGACGGACCAGCGATTTCATCAACAGGTGCTCCGGTCAGGAATCCAGCAGGTGGTCGATCCGCTCCAGGTTCACCGCCAGCTGCTGCTGGCGGTCCGGATTGGTGTGGCAGAGCAGCACGAACAGGAAATCGAGCAGGGCATGCATGGCGCTACGGTACAGCAGCTGCGCGACCTGCGGCGTGCGATCGTGCGCACATACCACCAGTGCTGCATCAGCATGCGCGCGCAGCGGGTTGGCGGTGTGGCGGGTGATGGAGATCACCTTGCCACCCATGTCCTGGAACTGGCGCGACAGCTGCGAAAGCTGTGGCAGGTTGCCGAATTCGGAGAACACCAGCAGCGCATCGCCGGGGCGCGCGGCCGACAGGTTGGCCAGCATCAGGATCGGGTCGGTATGCGGTACCACCAGCAGGCCGAGCAGCGACAGCCGCATGGCGAACTCGCGCGCGAACAGGCCGTCATCCCCCAGGCCGTACACGAACAGCTTGGGTGCGCCGTCGAGCAGCTGCACGATGCGCTCGATCTCTTCACGCGGGTTGGCCTGGCGGGTTTCTTCTTCGGCCTGCGCCTTGCTGCGGCGCAGGGCGTCGCCCAGGCGCAGGTAGTCATCGCCGCTGTCAGGTTCGCTGGGGGCCTGTTGTGGATCGGCACCGGCGCGAGCCACATCCTGGCCGATCGAGTACTTCAGGTCCGGGTAGCCCTTGAAGCCGAGCTTCTGGCTGAACTTCACCACGCTGGACTGGCTGATGCCGAGCGCACTGGCCAGCTGCTGGGACGAGTAGTCGCGCAGCAGGTGGGCGTTGTCGAGGATGAAGTCGGCAATGCGGCGCTCGATGGCCGACATCTGCCCGCGCTCGGAACGGATTTTCAGCAGGGGCGGCATGCGGGGTGTCCGGGCATGTGTAGGCGCGTTGCGGTTGGCAGCGTAGAGCAGATTATGTAGTGGGTCGGGCGGGTGGGGTTTGCGGGGGACGCCGCAAGTACGTCCGTGTAGGCTTGGCCGCGCTTGCTCGTTTGCGCTGTCCTGCGCAAACGGCAAGACCGGGGTTGGGCGTCCTGCCCAACCCGCCCGAGGCATGCCTCGGGCCCATGCGGCGGACACCCCCGCAAGCCCCGCCCGCCCGACCCCGGACAGATCGCGCGCGTGCCAGCCGCGAAGGGGTTACTGAGTGGGGCAGAAGCAACAGCAAAGGCATCCACGCGTGGCGTGGATCTACCGGGGCGCGGCTTTTGTAGAGTCGAGCCATGCTCGACTGTGCGGTTCAACCCAGCATCTCCAGCCCGCGCACTTCGGTGATGCCCAGCCCCGGCACGTCGCTGATGCTGATCTCCGATTCGTTGAAATGCACGCCGCCGCTGACCGGGTCGAACTGGCCCAGTGACGGGCCGTCCAGGTCGACCTTGGTGATCACATCGCTCTTGGCAACCGCCAGGTGCACGGCGGCAGCCACGCTGATGCTCGATTCGATCATGCAGCCGATCATGCATGGCACGCCGTAGATGCCGGCGATATCGGCGATGCGGATCGCGTTGGACAGGCCGCCGGTCTTCATCAGCTTGATGTTGATGATGTCCGCGGCGCGCTGCTGGATCAGGTCCATCACCTGGCTGGGGCTGAACACGCTTTCGTCGGCCATCACCGGCGTGTTGACGCGGTCGGTGACGTACTTCAGGCCGCTGATGTCAGCCGCCTTCACCGGTTGCTCCAGCAGCTCCAGCACTACGCCGGCTTCCTCCAGGGTGCGCATCGCATGCACCGCCTGCTTGGCAGTCCAGCCCTGGTTGGCGTCCAGACGCAGCAGGGCGCGGCCTTCGACGGCGGCGTGGATCGCCTTGACCCGTTCAATGTCCAGGCCGATGTCCTTGCCGACCTTGATCTTCAGCGACTCGAAGCCGCGGTCGATCGCCGACAGCGAGTCGGCCACCATCTTGTCGATGTAGTCCACGCTGATGGTGATGTCGGTGGTGATCACCGGGTCGCCGCCGCCGAGCATCTGGTACAGCGGCGCACCGTGCAGCTGCGCCCACAGGTCGTACAGCGCGATCTCCACCGCCGCCTTGGCGCTGGTGTTGCGCTCCATCGCGGTCTGCACCAGTCCGCACAGGCGGTTGAGGTTGACCAGGTCCTGGCCGATCAGGCGCGGAGCGATGAAGTGGCGGATCGCTTCGATGATCGAGCCGTGCGTATCGCCGGTGATCACTGCGGTGGCGGGGGCTTCACCGTAGCCGGTGTGGCCGGTGTCGGTGCGGATCAGTACGACCACGTCTTCCACGGTCTCCACCGTGCGCAGGGCGGTCTTGAACGGCGTCTTCAGCGGCACGCGCAGCATGCCCAGTTCGATGGCGGTGATCTTCATTCAGGAGTCTTGGCGCGCAGGCGCTGGATGTTGGTGATGCGGTCGATGTAGCGGACGGTATCGCTGGCCATCATCGGCTCCAGCGGCGTGACCGAAACACCATTGAGGTGGGCCTGTACGCGCTTGCCGTCAGCACCGAACCAGCTGCCGCCCGCCGTATCGTGGATGACCCAGGTGCGGCCGTCGACGTGGCCGATGGCCATCATCACGTGGCCGGGGATGTAGACCAGATCGCCCACCTGCAGGTCGGCGACGGCACGGTCGCGCAATGCCTTGCCGTCCTTGCTGGTGAACGGCAGGCGATCCAGTGCGGGGCTGACCGCCTGTGCACTGGTATTGCGTGGCAGCAGCACGCCGAAGCTGCGGTAGATCTCGGATACGAACCCGCTGCAGTCGCGGGTGTCGTAGTCGTGGCCCCAGCCGTAGCGTTCGCCGAGGAACTTGAAGGCCTGCTGCAGCAGCAGGCGCGGGGTCAGCGGCAGGTAGTCGGCGGCGGTGTCCTGCGAGCGCGGCAGCAGGGCCGGTACCAGCTTCAGGCGGCCGTCGGTTTCGCGCACCGGCAGCTGCACTACCCACGAGGCATGCGCCTGCTGGCCGTTCACCGGTTCGGCGGCGGGCCAGTCGGCCAGCACCGGCAGGCGCACGCCCATGTCCAGCTGCAGGCGCGAGACGCGCGGTTCCTCTGGGGTGTAGGCGGTCTGTGCGGTGGCGCCGGTGATGATCCGGTACGGTCCCTGCGCGCCGTAGCCGAGCACCGTGGCCTTGTCGCCGCTGGCAATGGCATCGGCCTCGATCCATGCGCTGTAGCGCTCGCTGTGCACGAACAGCCAGCGGCCGTCGGCACTGCGATGGACCACGGCGACCTTGTCACCGGGGAACAGTGCCGATTCCTGGAAGCGGTCGATGTCAGTGTCACCGACGGTGCTGAAGACGCGCTCGCGGGTGGGGAAGGTGCGCAGTGCGGCACGCTTCACCACCAGCCCGTAAGCCGGTGCTACCTGGGTGGGAATCGCATCGAGGCCGAGGTTGGCTTCGATGCCGCTGCGTAGCGCGGGGGCGATGGCCTGGCCCTTGTCGTCATAGAGGGCGCGGGTGGGCCAGCTCGACAGCGCGGTGATGCTGGCACGCACCGCCGCCGCGTCAAGCTGGGCGGGCAGTGCGGCGATGTCCTGGATGTGGCTGTCCTGCGCCCGCATCCGTGCGTTCTGTGCCTCGATCTGTGCGCGATCCAGGATCGGCGCATCGGCGTTGTCCAGGCGCGCGGCCCAGTATTGCGGGGTCAGGTAGGCCTCGTGCAGGCCGATCACATAGGGCAGCGGCGCACCCTGATCGGGCGGTGGTGCCGCCTGCGCAAAGGCCGGTGCGGCCAGCAGGCACAGGGCCAGGGTCAACCGGCGCGGCCAATGCCGGTGCCGTTCGCGGGAAGCCAGGATCATGCGCAGCACACCCTCCTCGAATGCCTTTTGGAATATTTATTCCTTTCGGCATAGAAAGCAAGAATAAATTATTGACCGGCATCCCGGCCCGTGTTACACAGCCATTACCACCCGCGCTGGGGAAGTGTCGCTGTGGATCCTGCCGTTCGCAAACCGCGTCTGCCTGCCGCCGCCGGCCTGTGTGCCGCGCTGCTGCTGTGGGCGTCTGCCGCGCAGGCAACGGATGGGCATGGCAGCCAGCAGCGGGCGCGCCAGGCGCAGGTGATCGACCTGATCGACAGCGGTCGCTTCAGCGATGCCGAAGCGTTGCTGGCAACGGCAGGCGATAGCGCCGAAGGGGCCTTCCAGCGCGAGCGCATGCGCCGCATCCGCCTGGATTTTTCCCTCGACGAGACCGCGGCCAAGGCGGCCGTGCGCCGTTGGATTCCCGGCCTCACCGACGAGGAGTTCGCGCGGTGGGATCAGCTCGGCCTGATCGAGCATCTCGACATCGATGGCACGCGTTGGTATTTCAAGCGCGCACCGTCGAACCTGTTCCTGCTCAGCGACGAAGCACGCGCACGCCGCCGCGCGGATGCACCGATGTCACCGCCGGGCCCGAACGAGGTGCTCAACGCACACCACGCGCGCGTGCTTGCCGCGGCCGAACAGAGTGGCCAGGCGTCGGTGCTGCCGCAGCGCATTGAATTCACCCAGTCGCTCACGGTGAAAGCCGATGCCGTCCCGGCCGGCGAAACCGTTCGCGCCTGGATTCCCTACCCGCGCGAGATTCCCGGCCAGCAGGAGCAGGTGCAGTGGCTGGGCAGCACACCGGGCAAGGCGCGCGTGGCCCCGGCCAGTACCCTTCAGCGCACCGCCTACCTGGAAGCCAAAGCAGTAGCCGGCAAGCCGACCCGGTTCGAGATCCGCTACGCGGTGACGGTCTTCGCGCGGCACACCGCGATCGATCCGGCGAAGGTGCAGGCCGCGCCGAATGATCCCGCATTGAAGCCTTACCTGGCCGAACAGCTGCCGCATGTGCGCTTCACTCCGGCGCTGAAGCTGTTCTCCGACCAGGTGCTGCAGGGCGAAACACGCCCCTATGAAGTGGTGCGCAGGCTGTTCGCTGCGGTCGATCGTATTCCGTGGGCCGGTGCACGCGAATACTCCACGCTCAGCAACATCAGCGACTACGCGCTGCGTGCCGGCCATGCCGACTGCGGCCAGCAGACCCTGCTGCTGATTGCGCTGCTGCGCCTGAATGGCATTCCCGCGCGCTGGCAGTCGGGCATGGTGTTCTCCGACGACGGCAGCGGCTACAACAACCTGCACGACTGGGGGCAGGTCTACCTGGCGCCGTACGGCTGGCTGCCAATGGACGTGACCACCGGCGCGCTGGTCAGCGACGTGCCGGCGCTGCGCGACTTCTACCTGGGTGGCCTCGATGGCTACCGCATCGCCTTCAACGACGATTTCGGCCAGCCCTTCGTGCCGGCCCAGCAGCACTTCCGCTCGGAAACGGTCGACTCGCAGCGCGGCGAGGCCGAGTGGGCAGGCGGCAACCTGTACTTCGACCAATGGAGCTACGACTTCCAGTGGCGGGTACTGCCGGCCAGGCAACGCTAGCGCGACACATCACATTCCACACCATTCAATTCTTGCAGGAGAGAGCAGGGGATGAAGGCTTACAGCATCAAGCGGGCGGCGTTGTGCGTCGCCCTCGGGGCGTGTCTGGGCGTCGTGCTGCCCGGCATCGCGATGGCACAGAACGTGAGCGGCGCAGTCGCCGGCCGTGCAACCGCCGGTGACCAGGTGACCGTGGTCAGCAGCAGCACCGGCCTGACCCGTACCGTCACCGTTGGCGCCGATGGCAGTTACCGCCTCGGCCAGTTGCCGGTGGGTGACTATCAGCTGCAGCTCAGCCGCGATGGCCAGAAGCTCGGCGATCAGGTGTCGGTGAGCGTTGCCGTCGGTGGTACCACCACGGTCAACCTGGCCAGCGGCGGCGGTGTCACCAACCTGGATGCATTGCAGGTGCTCGGCACCCGCGTGATCAACCGCGTGGATGTCTACTCCACCGAAACCTCGTTCAACATCAACCGCCAGGAGATCTCGCGGTTGCCGGTGGCTCAGGACCTGTCTGCGGTCGCGCTGATGGCGCCTGGCGTGGTCGGTGGCAACTCCTCATTCGGTGGCCTGTCGTTCGCCGGTTCATCGGTGGCCGAGAATGCGGTCTTCATCAACGGCCTGAATGTCACCGACATGTATACCCGTCGTGGCTTCAGCACCGCGCCGTTCGCGTTCTTCAACGAGTTCCAGGTCAAGACCGGTGGCTACTCGGTCGAGTTCGGCCGCTCCACCGGTGGCGTGATCAATGCCGTGACCCGTTCGGGCAGCAACGAATTCGAGGGCGGTGTTGAAGTCACCGCCGAGCCCAGTGCGTGGCGCGCCAGTGGCGGCGATCATTTCCACCGCGACGGCACCCCACATTCCTACGGCAGCCGCGACAACAACTCCTTCCTGAAGACCAACGTCTGGGGCTCGGGGCCGATCATCAAGGACAAGCTGTTCCTGTTCGCAATGTACGAGGACCGCAGCGACAAGGGCCACAACACCTCGTCCGATGGCAGTACCTGGTTCAAGAACGATTCCGGCAACGGCTTCTGGGGCACCAAGCTGGACTGGAACATCAACGACAACCACAGCCTGGCGCTGCTGGCGTTCTCCGACGAGGGCGACGTCACCAATGCCTCGTACGGCTACAACTGGAATGCCGACCGGCTCGGTGCCTGGGGCGGCGACTCGGTCACCGAGACCGGCGGGCGCAACTGGTCGGCCACCTACACCGGCCACTTCGGCCAGAACTTCACCGCGCGCGCCATGGTCGGCCAGAACAAGCAGCGTGCCTTCACCAACTCGTCGCTGGACCAGGCCTGCAGCCCGGTGTTCACCGACAGCACCTACGGCCCGCGGCTGGGCAAGCTGCAGGGGCTGCGCGCCGGCTGCCACCCGACCGGCGCGGCGGTGGCCGAACGTGATGACACCCGCGATGTCGCGCGCCTGGACTTCGAATGGCAGCTCGGCGATCACCTGTTGCGCTTCGGTGTCGACCGCGAACTGATGACCACCGAGCAGTCCACCCGTTATCCAGGGCCGACCGAGCTGAGCTACACCGCCTACGTGGCGCGGCCCGGCGATGAAGTGTGGGATGGCGCCAACGCCTATGTACCGGCCGGCGTCACTGAGATGCTGCGTGCACGCAACCGCCGTTCGGGCGGTACTTTCGAGACCGAGGCCAATGCCTTCTATCTGGAAGACATCTGGAACATCACCCCGAACCTGATGCTGAACCTCGGCGTGCGCTGGGACCGCTTCGAGAACCGGACCGCCGCCGGCAAGGCGTTCATCAAGATGGACGACCTGATCGCGCCACGCGTCGGCTTCTCGTGGGACATGCGCGGTGATGGCAGCACCAAGCTGTTCGGTAACGCCGGCCGCTATTACCTGCCGGTCACCAACAACATCAACGTGAATTTCGCTGGTGGCCTGACCGACGAATACAGCTATTACGTGCTCAACGGCTGGGAGCAGAAGACCTCGCCGACCGGCTCGCCGTACATGGCACCGATCGTCGGCCAGCAGATCGGGCCGACCGACACCCGCATGAACACCGGCGGTGCCGACCTGCGCCAGAGCGTGGACCGCGACCTCAAGGCGGTTTACCAGGACGAGTACATCCTGGGTTTCCAGAACATGATCAACCAGGCCTGGTCGTGGGGCGTCAACGCCACCTACCGGCGCATGACCCGCGCGCTGGATGACATCCGCATCAACTACACCCCGTGCGGCCCGACCCCCAGCACGTTGTGGCCGATCGCCAACCCGGGCGAGAGCCTGACAATCTGGGGCGACAAGAGCATCGGCTGTGCCAACGAAGGCTGGATCACCATCGACACCGCCAACAGCGGCTATCGAAAGGGCGGCAGTGGCGAGGTGATCGGCTACTCCAAGCCCAAGCGTACCTACAAGGCGCTGGAGTTCCAGATCGACCGTGCCTGGGACGAGAAGTGGATGTTCAACGCGTCCTACCTGTGGTCGAAGAGCGAAGGCAACTTCGAAGGCCCGGTGAACTCCGATACCAATTACGGTGACACCGGCATGGTGCAGTTCTGGGACCACCCGGCCACCAATGAACGCTATGGTGTTCTGTTCAACGATTTCCGCCATCAGTTCAAGCTGCGTGCCGCGTATGCGCTGAACAAGCAGTGGTCGTTCGGCACCACGCTGCAGGTGCAGTCCGGTGGCCCGATCACCGCCTACGGCGTGATGTGGCCGAACGACTCCATCGCCGGTGGCAGCACGTCCAGTGAAGGCAGTGGTGGTGGCACCGGCTGGCTGTGCGTCGCCAACTGTTCGGGCCCGTACAACCAGCGCCAGTTCGAGTACAGCCCGCGCGGCGCATTTGGCCGCCTGCCGTGGACCTGGACCATGGGCGCCAACGTGACCTGGCGCCTGCCGGTGGAGGGTATCGACCTCAGCGCCCGGTTGTCGGTGTACAACCTGTTCAACAACCAGAAGACCATCAACGTGCACCAGCGCTACGAGGCGCAGCCCGGCCAGTACCGCGAGGCGACGTTCGCTACCGGCACGCGCTGGCAGGCACCGCGCTATACCCAGCTGGTGGTGACCTGGAACTTCTGAGGCCACGCTCCGCGCCGTCCATCGTGACGGCGCGGGCAATGGAGGGGCCGCCCGCATGCACCACCTGCTGATCCTCGCGGCGGCACTGGCCGCACCGTCCGCTTCGTCGGTCGACAACGCAGCCATCGAGGCCGACATCGCGGCCGTGGTCCAGGCCGAGCATCTGCCCGGGCTGGCGCTGTCGGTGGTCGAGGATGGACGGGTGGTCCATCGCCATGCAGAAGGCACGCGCGGCGATGGCGGCCGCATCGATGAGGACACGCTGTTCAAGATCGCGTCCAACAGCAAGACGATGACCGCTGCGCTGCTGGCGCGACTGGTGCAGCAGGGCAGGCTGCACTGGGATGATCCGGTGCAGCGGCATCTGCCGGGTTTCCGCATGCACGATGCGTGGGTGGGCGAGCAGATGCAGGTGCGTGACCTGTTGATCCACAACAGCGGCCTCGGCCTGGGCGCCGGTGACCTGATGCTGTGGCCGGAGCCGAACGCGTTCACCCGTGCCGACATCATCGCCGGCTTGGCGCATCTCAAGCCGGTCAGCAGTTTCCGCAGCCGCTATGCGTACGACAACCTGATGTACGTGGTGGCCGGCGAAGTGGCGGCGGCGGCCGGTGGCAAACCGTATGACCAGCTGATGCGCGAGCAGGTGTTCGAGCCACTGGGCATGACGCGCTGCCAGGTGGGTACGTGGTCGGTGAAACGCGTGGGCAACGTGGCGCAGCCGCATGCCTGGCGCGGTGATCGCAATGAGGTCGTGAACGCCGATGCTGCGATCAGCCCGGACCTGCCGTCGATGGCGGCCGGCGGCATCCGCTGTTCGTTGCACGACATGACGCGCTGGATGCAGGTGCTGCTTGATCCCGCGCTGGTGCCGGACTGGCTGGGCAGCGAGCAGCGGCGCACGCTGTGGACCCTGCACATGCCGATGCCGCTGGGTGAACGCCAGCGGCGCTGGGACAACGCGCATTTCTACGGCTACGGCTATGGCTGGCGCGTGTCGGACATGGACGGGCAGTGGAAGGTGGCGCATACCGGCACGCTGTCAGGCATGTACTCATCGCTGGCGTTGCTGCCCGACCGCAGGGTGGGCGTGGTGATGCTGATCAACGGTGAAGGCGAGGATGCACGCACGGCGTTGATGCAGGCGATGCTGAAGCGCTTCACCGCACCAGGCGATACGCGCCCGGCGATGGAGTACCTGGCCGAACTGAAGGCTGACCAGGCAGCGCAGGCAGCATCTGGCCACCAACGGCCAGCGACCGCAGCCGCACAGCCGGCAAGCGGAGACGACCTGCCGCGTTGGCAGGGTCGCTACAGCGATCCCTGGCTGGGGCCCGCATCGCTGTGCCCGGGCAAGGACGGCCTGCGCTTCAGCGTGGACAGATCGCCGCGCCTGCACGGTGCCGTGCTGCAACTGCAGGAGCGCTGGCTGCTGCGCTGGGATACGCTGGGCGATGACGCGCAGGCGTGGCTGCAGCCAGGTGAAGGCCCGGCACCGACACTGGACCTGCGTGCAATCGATCCCGACATCGACTTCAGCTATGACTTCCAGGACCTGCATTTCACTCGCACTGGCGACTGCCCTGGCGGCGACCGCCAACGCCGCTGAACCACCGCGCGTTTCGCCTGCCACCGATGCGGCCGATGCAGGGCTGGTGGAGATCCGGTCGGTGGCGCCGCGTATCGACATGGATATCCGCTACGCCGGTGCCAACAACTTCACTGGTGCGCGCGTGCCCGGCTACGAGGCGCCGTCCTGCTACCTGTTGGCGCCGGTGGCGAAAGCGCTGGCGCAGGTGGAACAGGATCTGCGAGCGCAAGGCTTTGGCTTGCGCCTCTACGATTGCTATCGGCCGGTGCGCTCGGTGCAGGCCTTCATGGCCTGGGTGAACGATCCGGGCGAACTCACGCGCAAGGCGCTGCAGTACCCGGACCTGGACAAGCCGCGCCTGCTGGCCGATGGCTACATCGCCGAGCGTTCGGGCCACAGCCGTGGTGCGACGGTTGATCTTGGGTTGCTGGATTGCCGCAGTGGCAGCTGCACGCCGTTGGACATGGGTACCGACTTCGACTTCTTCGGGCCACGTGCGCACACGCAGGCGAGCGGACTGAGCGAGGTGCAGCAGGCAAACCGCCAGCAGTTGGTACAGGCCATGGCGCGCCGCGGCTTCGTGAACTACCCCCAGGAGTGGTGGCACTACACCCTGCAGCCTGAGCCGGATCCCGGCACCGCGTACGACGTGCCGGTGCTTTAGGGGTTATCGGCAGGGCTGCGCCCTGCACCCGCTACAAGCCAGAGCAACAGCAACAGCGTGCATTCCGTGGGATGGCGGGGTGGGTCCGGTGGCGGGAGACGCCGTAAACCCATCCCTGGGGGCTTGGCCGCGGCATCCATGCCGCGGACACTCCCGCCACCGGACCCACCTCGCCTTCGACAGTGGGTCGCTGCTGTTGGTAGGTGTCGACCTTGGTCAACACGGCCGATCCACGCCATGCGTGGATGCTCTTCGTTCAATTCTCGAAATATTCGATTTCGATTGAGATTCATCCACGCATGGCGTGGATCTACCACCAACCGTCATCAGGAATCTGTCGGAGGTGGGGCGGTGTGGGTGGGCAGGACCGTTGGCGCCATGGATGGCGCCATCGAGCCCCCAGGGATGGGTTTACGGCGTGTCCTGCCCACCCACATCGTCCCGCCAAACCATCAACAGTCCAGAGTCGCTTTGGCTTTGGCCGTTGCCTGAAGCCTCTGCGGGTGCAGGGTGCAACCCTGCCGATACCCTTACACTGGCCGCATTCCCACCGCTGCGTACCCGATGAACCTTCCCTTGCACTTCGGCCTGCTCGGCACCCTGGAAGCCGGCGCCATCGCCCTGCTGGTCGGCCTGCTGGTGTACTTCCTGTGGTCGCGGTTGTGCCGGCTGCTGCACTGGTCGATGGGGCATGCCATCGGCTGGGCCTGCGTCATTTCGGTGGTGGCTTCGGCCGGCATCGATGCGTGGAAGCTGTTCTACATGGGCATCGTGCGGTTGGAGTCACCGCTGTACGCGCGCCTGTTCCTGTCCACCATCCATGATCCGAACGAACTCGGCAGCCGCGTGGTGCTGGAAATCGCCGGCGCGCTCGCCGGTGTTGCGCTGGGATGGGTGATGTTCAGTTCGCGGTCATCGGCCCAGACCGCGAACTGACGCAGGTTTTTCGTTCGTTGCCGGTTAAATTCCAGCGCGCTGAATGCGCAGCTTATGAGCCACTCACTCCGCGCTAACCACCGTGCTAAAGCATGCGCGGTGGCGAGTGGTTAATCGTGCGTGGTGATGCCGGTCGCGGCGCAAAATCGATTCAGAAAGGCGGTGGCAGGGTAGGTGCCGTGCGGAGACAACACGCCGCGCAACACCACCCAATCGGTAGGAGACACCCCTGATGACTATTCGCAACCGCAAGCCCCTGATCGCCCTGATCGTCGCCGCCGGCAGCGTGCTGGCCATTCCGGCGATGGCGCAGTCGGCCAAGCAGCAGGCGGCGCATGCGCAGAACGAGGCCGCGCAGGCCCAGCAGGCGGCTGCACAGGCCGGCCAGGCCGCTGACCAGGCGACCAATGCGGCCGCAGCGGCGTCGGCGCAGGCCAGTGGCGGTGGCCAGACCTGGGCCAGCATCGATACCGATGGCAACGGCACCATCAGCAAGTCCGAGGCACAGGTGAACGCGGGCCTGGCCCAGGTGTTCGACCAGGCCGACACCAACAAGGACGGCGAGCTCAGCGCCGACGAGTACAAGGCCTACGTGGCCGCCCAGCAGGCCGGCGCCGGCGGCGCAGCGCAGGGTGCGCAGGGCCGGTAAGGCCTGCATCGGGGCGTATGGGAACCCGGGCGGCTTCGGCCGCCCGGGTTTTTTTCGTCACCATGGCCCCTGTATCCTTGCGCAATGAACACCTCCACGCCTGCGCCGTCGCGCGCCATCGGCCTGGTCGGTTTTGACGGTGACGACACGCTGTGGAAGAGCGAGGACTACTACCGGAAGGCCGAGCAGGATTACCTTGACCTGCTGTCGCGCTACGTCGACGTGCATGACACCCAGACCGCGCGCCACCTGCTGGAAGTGCAGCAGCGCCACCTGGGCACCTTCGGCTACGGCGTGAAGAGCATGACGCTGTCGATGATCGAAGCGGCCATCGACATCACCGGCCAGCGCATCGAGGCGAAGGACATCCAGCGCATCCTGGACATCGGCCACGATACCCTGCGTCACCCGGTCGAGCTGATCGACGGCGTGCGCGAGGCGGTGGCGGCGATCGCCGAGCACTATCCGGTGGTGCTGATCACCAAGGGTGACCTGTTCCACCAGGAAGCGAAGATCAAGGTCGCCAACCTGGCCGAGCTGTTCCCGCGCATCGAGATCGTCTCGGAGAAGGATCCGGAAACCTACGCCCGCGTGCTGGCCGAGTTCGACCTGCCGATGCAGCGCTTCGTAATGGTCGGCAACTCGCTGCGTTCGGACATCGAGCCGGTGGTGACTCTGGGCGGCTGGGGCGTGCATACGCCGTACGCAGTGACCTGGGCCCACGAGACCCAGCACGGCGTGGCCGACGACGAACCGCGCATGGTCACTGCCGATACGGCCCACGACTGGCCGGCCGCACTGGCCGCGATCGAGGCCAAGGCCGCCGCGGCGGCCTGACAGGACCCGGCGGCTGCGGCAGAATCGGTGCATGAACGTCCGACTGCGCGCGCTGTTGTTGTCCCTGCTGCTGGCGCCGGCTACCGTGCTGGCCCAGCAGACCGCCGAGCGTTCGGCTGCGTATGAGGTGGAAACCGGTGACAGCTGGATCGATGCCCAGCTGCAGGACATCAATCACTACGCCGAGCGCTACCCCGATGCCTTCCTCGATGAGGTGTCGCGCTATGCCGACGTGCCGCGTGGTTACGTCAGTGCGCTGTTCACCACTCACGGCTGGCAGGCCGGGGACATCTACTTCGCCTGTTTCTGGGCCAAGGCCAGCGGCCAGACCTGCCGCGACAGCGTACGCGCCTTCAGCCAGGACCCGGAGGGCGGCTGGGAAGCGGTGGTGAAGCGCATGTCCGCCAAGCCGGACAACCTGCACTACCGCGTCGTGCGCCATGCCATCGTGGCCAGCTACGGGCATTGGGACCGGCCGATCACCTTGGATGCCACCCTGAAGCGCCAGCTCAAGCGGTAGTGCCGGCCGCTGGCCGGCAACTGCATCATTCCAGGCATCCGGAGATTGCCGGCCATCGGCCGGCGCTACCGATTTCCGTCATGTTGCTCTGCATATCGCCGCCGCGCCGCGCTCCGGCGACAATACGGGTCCGAGCTGTTCCCCGTTCCCGTAATCGAGTGACTGATGAGCGCCTCTTTCGTTTCGCCTGATGTGATCCGCCGCCTGTTCGCACAGGCCATGTCCCGCATGTACCGCACCGAAGTGCCGCTGTACGGCACGCTGGTGGAGCTGGTGGAGCGGATCAACGCGCAGGTGCTTGCCCAGGACCCGGCGTTGGCCGCGCAGCTGCAGCGCAACGACGAGCGTGCACGCCTGGACGAAGAGCGCCATGGCGCGATCCGCGTTGGCACCGTGCAGGAACTGGCCACGTTGCGCCGCCTGTTCGCGGTGATGGGCATGTTCCCGGTGGGCTACTACGACCTGTCGGTGGCCGGCGTGCCGGTGCACTCCACCGCATTCCGCCCGCTCACCGGCGCCGCGCTGGCACAGAATCCGTTCCGCGTGTTCACCTCGCTGCTGCGCCTGGAACTGATTGAAGACGAAGCGCTGCGTGCCGAATCGGCGAAGATCCTGGCGCGCCGCCGTATCTTCACCGAGGGCGCACTGGCGCTGATCGACCAGGCCGAGCGTGACGGTGGCCTGTCGCAGGCCGACGCCGAGCGCTTCGTCGGCGAAGCGCTGGAAACCTTCCGCTGGCACGGTGATGCCACGGTCGATCTGCCGACCTACCACGCGCTGCACAACGCGCACCGCCTGGTGGCCGACGTGGTCAGTTTCCGTGGCCCGCACATCAATCACCTGACACCGCGCACGCTGGACATCGACGCTGCGCAGGCGGCGATGATCGAACACGGTATGGCCGCCAAGGCGGTGATCGAAGGCCCGCCGCGCCGTGCCTGCCCGATCCTGCTGCGCCAGACCAGCTTCAAGGCGCTGGAAGAAGCCGTGCATTTCCCGGACAGCGAGGGCGGCGATGCCGGCACCCATACCGCGCGCTTCGGCGAGATCGAGCAACGCGGGCTTGCGCTGACCCCGAAGGGCCGCGCGCTGTACGACCAGTTGTTGTCGCAGGCACGCGACGCCGGTGGCGAAGGCAGTACCGGAGGCGACTACGGCCAGCGCCTGCAGGCGGTGTTCACCAGCTTCCCGGATGACCACGACACCCTGCGCCAGGAAGGCCTGGGCTACTACCGTTACCAGCTGACCGACGCCGGCCGTGCCGCGCCGGAGCGCGTGGCCGATCTGCCGGCCGAAGTGCTGGTGGCCACAGGCCTGGCCACCGCCGACCCGATCGTCTACGAGGATTTCCTGCCGGTCAGTGCGGCGGGCATCTTCCAGTCGAACCTGGGCGGCGAAGAGCAGCGCGCGTATGCCGCCCACGCCAACCGCGAGGCCTTCGAACAGGCGCTGGGCGTGGCGGTGAACGACGAGTTCGAGATCTACGAGCGGCTGCAGGCCGAATCGCTGGCGGCGCTGCGCACCGTTTGAGGGTAGAGCCGGCCGCTGGCCGGCAGTAGGGGAAGCCGGCCAGCGGCCGGCTTCACCCCATGCCCGTACCTGGGGTCAGATCCCTTTTCGGCAGAAAAGGGCTCTGACCCCCAACGCAATCAGCCCTTCATCGTGCCGGTATCCAGCCAACGCTGGTGCCACGACAGCGCTTCCGGCAGCAGGTGCGGGGTGTGCTTGCCGTAGCTCTCGCGGCTGGCGCGGTCGAAGTAATCCTGCAGCTGCGGACGGAAATCCGGGTGTGCGCAGTTGTCGATCAGCACCTGCGCGCGCTTGCGCGGGGTCAGGCCACGCAGGTCGGCCAGGCCCTGTTCGGTCACGATCACCGACACGTCGTGCTCGGTGTGATCGACGTGGCTGGCCATCGGCACGATCGCCGAGATGGTGCCGTTCTTCGCGGTTGACGGGCTCAGGAACGCCGACAGGAAGCCGTTGCGGGCGAAGTCACCCGAACCGCCGATGCCGTTCATGATGCGCGTGCCCATCACGTGCGTCGAATTGACGTTGCCGTAGATGTCCACCTCGATCATGCCGTTCATGCCGATGCAGCCAAGGCGGCGCACCAGTTCCGGGTGGTTGGAGATCTCCTGCGTGCGCATGATGATGCGCTCGCGGTAGAAATCGATGTTCTCCTTGAACGTCTCGTTGGCCTGCGGGCTCAGCGCGAAGCCGGTGCACGAGGCGTAGCTCAGCACGCCGTCGCGCAGCAGGTCCAGCATGCCGTCCTGGATCACTTCGGTGAACGCGGCCAGATCGCGGAAGCCGCTCTTGGCCAGGCCGGCCAGCACCGCATTGGGAATGTTGCCCACGCCCGACTGCAGCGGCAGCAGGTTCGGCGGCAGGCGCCCCTTCTTCACTTCGTGCTGCAGGAACTCGATCAGGTGCGAAGCGATCTGTTCGCTGGTGGCATCGATCGGGCTGAACGGGCTGTTGCGGTCCGGGCCATTGGTACGCACCACGGCCACGATCTTGTCCGGGTCGCAGCGCAGCGCGGTGTCACCGATGCGGTCGTTGGCATTCACCAGCGGAATCGGCTTGCGGTGCGGCGGCAGCGCGGTGCCGTAGTAGATGTCATGCATGCCGTCGACGCCGGCCGGCTGCCATTCGTTGACCTCGACGATCACCTTCTTGGCCAGGTCCAGCCAGGTCTTGTTGTTGCCGACCGAGGTGGAGGGCACCAGTGAGCCATCTTGGCGGATGGCCGAGACCTCGATCACGGCGGTATCGATCTCGCCGTAGAAGCCGAACCACACGTGCTGGGCAACGTGGCTGAGGTGGATGTCGATGTAATCCAGCTTGCCCTCGTTGATGCGGTTGCGCGCATCCGGGTCGCTCTGGAACGGCATGCGCATGGCGATGCCATCGGCCTTGGCCAGCGCGCCATCGAGTTCCGGTGCAGTGGAGGCGCCGGTCATCAGGCTGATCTGGAAGGGCTGGCCCTGGGCGTGCACCGCTTCGATGCGGCGGGCCAGTTCGACGGGAACGGCCTTGGGATACCCGGAGCCGGTAAAGCCGCTCATGGCCACGGTTTCACCGGGCTGGATCAGCGCGGCTGCGGCCTCTGCGGAGACCACGCGGTCACGGAGACGCGCGTTGGCGATGCGATCAACAGACATGACGACACGTGTTGCTGGGGGGAATCCCGATTATCGGCCATCCTCATCCGTACGGGGGGTTCTACCTTCGTGGAATGGCTTTTCCCGCAGGGGTCACCCAAACCCGCCGGTTTTGTTTTGCAGTGCAGCGTGCAAAGTGCTTTCGGAGCCCGCACGATGGCCCTGCATCCCGACGTGGGGGAGGGAGCAGAGCCCGCTGGCAGTTCGCTGCAAGCGGGCTTTTTTATTGCCTGCCGCCCAGTATGAATACGCGGTTCCCATTATCGGTAGTGTCGGCCGCTGGCCGGCAACCCCGGTAACCTTCGGCATCATCGGATTTGCCGGCCAGCGACCGGCACTATCAGGTCATCGGATCTGCCGGCCAGCGGCCGGCATTACCAGGTCCGTTGTGTCCCGACCGGGTCGATACAATCAGGGCATGACCCTCGCCCCCGCCGAACTGTCCGCCGCCCTCCAGCCCGTTGTCGACCGCGCCCTGTCGCGATTGGCCCAGGTGCTGCCTGAGCCCACCCCGGCTGAGCTGCAGCCGCTGCTGACCCGGCTGGCGGTGGCCAGCGACTTCGCCCTGGATACCCTGGTGCGGCAACCGGCGCTGCTGGCGCAGCTGGCCGCCCCCGGTTGCCCGCCGATCCCGGCGCCGGTGCTCGACCCGCTGCAGCCCAGCGACTGGCCGGCGCAGCTGCGGCGCTGGCGCACCGCGATGTCGACGCGGCTGATCTGGCGCGACCTGGCCGGGCTGGACGATGTGGCACAGACCCTGGCCGGCGCCACCACCCTGGCCGAGGATTGCCTGCGGCTGGCGCTGGACGCCCTGCAGCAGGAATTCGCACAGCGCCACGGCGTGGTCCGTGATGGCGAAGGCGCCCCCCAGCAGCTGGTGGTGTTCGGCCTCGGCAAGCTCGGCGGTGGCGAACTCAACTTCAGTTCCGATATCGATCTGGTCTACGCCTACCCGCACGGCGGCGAATCCGACGGCCCGCGCGCGCTGGCCGCCGAAGAGTACTTCGCCCGCCTCGGCCAGCGCCTGGCCAAGCTGCTGGATGAAACCACTGTCGATGGCTTCAGCCACCGTGTCGACCTGCGCCTGCGCCCGTTCGGCAGCGCCGGCCGCGTTGCGCTGTCGTTCGCGGCGATGGATCAGTATTTCCAGCGCGAGGGCCGCGATTGGGAGCGCTATGCCTGGCTGAAGGCGCGCGCGGTGGCTGGTGACATCGAGGCCGGTGAAGCGTGGCTGCAGACCCTGCGCCCGTTCGTGTACCGCCGCTACCTGGATTTCACCGCGCTCGACGGCCTGCGCGAGATGAAGGCCGCCATCACCGCCGAAGTCGCGCGCCGTGAACTGCATGAAGACATCAAGCGCGGCGCCGGTGGCATCCGCGAAATCGAGTTCCTGTGCCAGGCGCTGCAGCTGATTCGCGGTGGCCGTGAACCGGCACTGCGCGAGCGTCGCCTGCTGGTGGCGCTGGACGCACTGGTGGCCGCCGGACAGATCGCGCCCGAGGATGGCAGCGCGTTGCGCGAGGCTTACCTGTTCCTGCGCCGGCTGGAAAACCGCCTGCAGATGCTGCGCGACGCGCAGACCCACGTGCTGCCCAGCGACGCGCTTGACCGTGCGCGCATCGCCGTCGGCCTGGGCTACCCGGACTGGGACGTGCTGCGCGCGGCACTCGCCGAGCAGCAGGAACGGGTCAGCACCGAGTTCGCCGCGCTGCTGGCACCGCGCAAGGGCCAGGCTGCGCCCGACGCGCTGGCCAACTACTGGCGCAGCCTGCCCGAGGGCAGCAACGCGCCGCTGCTGGCCGAAGCCGGGTTCCTCGATGCCAACGGCGCTGACCAGTCGCTGCGCGATTTCGCACAAGGCACCGGTGTGAAGTCCTTGTCCGATGCCGCGCGTGCACGCCTGGATCGCGTGCTGCCTGCGCTGCTGCATGCCGCCACGCGTTCGCCGCAGCCGGATGCCGCGCTCAAGCGCGTGCTTGGCCTGCTGCAGGCGGTGCTGCGCCGGACCAGCTATCTCGCGCTGCTGGACGAACAGCCCAGCGCGTTGGCGCGGCTGGTCGATGTGCTGGCGCGCAGCGCGCTGCTGGCCGAGCGCCTGGCGGCGTATCCGCTGCTGTTGGACGAACTGCTGGACGTACGCGTGTCCGGGCCGATGCCCGATGCCGCCGGCATGCTTGCCGAGTGCCAGCAGGTGCTGGCGGTGGAAGATCCCGAATCCGCGCTGCGCTGGCTCAATGAAACGCGGCTGGCACTCAGCTTCCGCATGGCGATGGCCACGTTGGACGGGCGCCAGGGCGCGGTGGACAGCACCCGGCAACTGGCCGAGCTGGCGCAGGCGGTGGTGATCACCGTGCTGGCAATGGCCGAGGCGGACATGCGCGCCGCACACGGCGAAATCCCCGGTGGCCGCTTCGCGATCATCGGCTATGGCAGCCTCGGTGGGCTTGAACTGGGCTTCGGTTCCGATCTGGACCTGGTGTTCCTGCACGACAACCCCGCCGGTGTGGACGCCAGCGATGGTGCACGTCCGCTGGAGCCGGGGCGCTGGTACGCGCGCCTGGCGCAGAAGGTGATGGCACTGCTCGGCGCGGTCACCGCCGCCGGGCGCCTGTACGACATCGACGTGCGCCTGCGCCCGGATGGCGGCAAGGGGTCGCTGGTGTCTTCGTTGGCCAGCTACACCGAGTACCAGCGTGAGCGCGCATGGACCTGGGAACACCAGGCGTTGGTGCGTGCACGCGGCGTGGCCGGTGATGCCAGCCTGCTGGGTGACTTCGAACAGGTGCGTACACAGACGCTGGGGCGTGAGCGCGACACGGGTGTGCTGTATGCCGATGTGCTGAAGATGCGCGGCCGCATGCGCACCGAACTGGACCGCAGCGATGCCGCGCGGCTGGACCTGAAGCAGGGTGCCGGTGGCGTAGTGGACCTGGAGTTCCTGCTGCAGACCGGTGTGCTGGCGCGCAGTGCGCAGCATGCGGCGCTGCTGAAGCCGCGCGATACGCCCTCGTTGATCGATGCGCTGGCGGTTGCCGGCTTCCTGCCGGAAGACACGGCGCGGACGTTGCATGGAGCACATGCCACGTTGCTGGAGGTGGGCCTGGCCTGCACGCTGGATCGACGTCCGCGACTGGCACCGACCACGCCCGCGATTGAAGAGGCGTGTGCCGCGATTACGGCAGCGTGCAGAGCCGCGGAGTTGCCGTTCGCCTGAGTGGCGGATGGCGGAGGTCTGCAGTTGGTACCTGCCGGATCAATGATCTGACCGTTGGCCTGCTGTTGGTAGGTGCCAACCTTGGTTGGCATGAGTGCCAAGCGCCAACCAAGGTTGGCGACTACCGGATCAATGGCCCGGCGATGCCCGCTCGTGGTGGGTGCCGACCGATGGTCGGCACGCTGTCAGCGGTGATGAACTCCGATGGAGCGTGCCAACCAAGGTTGGCACCTACCAGAGCATGTGCGGTCAGCTGGTCGCGCGCAGCGGCGCCATCTTCCACAGCAACGCGCGGAACGGGGCCAGCAGGCACACGCCGATCGCCAGCTTCACCGCCAGGTCGCCTGCGGCCCAGCTCATCCACGGCAGGGCGGAACCGGCAAACGCGATCGACCAGAAAATGGTGGTATCTACCGTCGCGCTGCAGGTGGTGGCCACCATCGGTGCGCGCCACCAGCTGCCACGGCGCAGGCGGTCGAACACGGTGATGTCCAGCAGCTGGGCCACGATGAAGGCCGAGCACGAGGCAATGGCGATGCGCGGCGTGGCCACCCAGATCGACAGCAGCACCGCCACCAGGAAGCCGATCCACGCCACGCGGCGCGCCGGGCCCGGGCCGAAGCGGCGGTTGATCAGGTTGCTGACCAGGAACGCCACCGGATAGCTGAAGGCGCCCCAGGTCAGCCAATCGTTGATCGGGTACTGCACCAGTACGTTGGACAGCAGCACCACCGCACCCATCGCCAGCACCGCCAGCACCAGGGCGCGCGGGGTCAGCGGGGCAAACACAGGGGCAGGACGCACGGACATGGCGAGCCAGGGGGACAAAGGGGATCGCCCATTATCCGCCCGGCCCACCGCAAAGCCAAAACCGGTTGTTCAGCTTTACAGCGCTTCGCTCATCACGTCGCCAGCGGCGTAGGCGGTCGGCACATAGGCCAGCGCCTGGCCCTGCGCGCTCTTCACGGTCCAGCCGGCACCGGCCTCGGTCGGGTCGAAGCGCACCTGCTGGCCAACGACGAAGCCGACGATCGGGTCATCGCCTGCAGCCGCCGGCCATTGCAGCGTTGCGGTCTGGTCGGCCTTGCCGGGCACCTGCAGGTGCACCTGGCGATCACCGGCTGGCGTGGTAGCGACCTGCTTCACCTCCATCGGCGGCAGCGGCACCGCCGGCGTGCGTGCGGCGACCTTGCCGTTGCGCTCGCTGGCCTTGAACGGAGCCTTGGACAGTTCGGCCAATCCCATCGACGTGGCCAACGGAATCGACAGCACGATCAGCGACGTGACCAGCACGCTGGTCTGACCGCTGTTCAACTGCGGCGCGGCGCCGGCATGGGCGGTGGGCACCAGCAGTGCCGAGAGCAGCAGGGCGGACGCGGGAACGCGCAGGTAACGGAACATGGAGACCTCCTGGTCAGGGTGGGGACGGCGGCTCAGCGCCGGGTATCGAAAATGTCGCGCGGGCCGGTGGCCTCGGGCAGGTATTCCAGCGGGCGGCCCTGGTTGTCCTTCACCTGCCAGCCCTGGTCGGTGCCGGTCGGCTCGAAGTTCACGGTCTGTCCCACGGTGAACTGCACGGCGGGATCGCCGGGGCGCTTCGGCCACTGCATCGACGCGGTGTTCTGCGGGTTGTTGGCATCACGCAGCAGCACTTCGCGGCGGCCGTCAACGGTGGTGGCGATGGCGCTCACCTGCATCTGCGGCAGCTTCACCGATGCGCCATGGCCGGGCGGCAGCCCCGCATCCTGGGCTTCCCTGGCAGCGGCGGCGCGCGCCGAAGCCACCAGGGGCGCGGACATTTCCAGGCTCGGCCCCTGCGGACCTGGGTCCTGCAGGATGATGATGCGGCGTTCGGCATGGGCGGTGCTCGCGCCGAACAGGCCGGCAACAATCACCATCGGCATCAGGGAAACCAGCAGCGGACGCATGTCGTTCTCCTTGCGGGATTCAGGGCGTGGCGGCAGCAGCACCGGCCACCGGCACATGGGGGATCACCAGTTCCTGCTGCAGCTGGCTGCGCTGGTGCAGGAAGTCGAACACCGATTCCACCGTCACCACCGAATAGTTGCCGGAGATGCGTTCGCCGGCCGGATGGTCGGTGGTGGTGGCGTTGGCTACGAACAGGCGCGCACCCACGCGCTTGCCCAGGCCGATATGCAGCACGCTGGGCTGGTACTTCTGCTGGCGCAGCCACTGCTGCGCCTGTTCGCGCTTGACGATGACCGGGGCGCCGTCGGCCTGCGCCATCGCCGCCGCCAGCACTTCCAGTACCCACTGGTTGGAGTTCTGGTAGTCGGTAGCGAAGGGGTAGGCGACCACGTTGTACCTGGTCTCATGCAGCGCCTTGGGCTGGATCGAGGGCGACACCAGCATCGCCTTCAACGCCGCGCGCAGTGGAGCCGAGGGCACGCCGATGCGCAGGTCGGTATGCCCGCCGCTCTCGCCGACGAAGTTGCCGAGGCCTTCGTGGTACAGCTGCGAGCTGTCGGTCTTGCAGCGGTTGAGCAGGTGCATCGCGCGCCAGCGGCCATCATCCTCGCGCACCAGGAACGCCAGGTGGCTGTGACGCAGGCCGTAGCGGCTCAGGTCCTGGCCACCGCGTGCGGCGACCACCACGTCCACATCGGGCAGCGCATCCAGGCGCTCGGCGGTGGTCCAGGCCACATCCAGCATCGCTGCCTGCGAGGCGACGCTGGGGTAGCGCTCGCGGCATTCGGTGCTGTTGGCCCATGCAGGTGCGGTCGCCAGCAGGCTGGCGGTCAGCAGGGCGGCGCGGGGCAGGCGGGAGAAACAATCCATGTCGGTACCTTCAACGGCGGGCAGGCCCGCGCGCCGATCATACGCCGCTCAGCGCAGCGGGCGGTCCAGGCCCTTGCGCTGGAGTTCCTTGTCGCAGGCCTCGCTGATCGGCGCGATCGGCAGCGGCAGGCGCTCGCCCGTCTTCGGATCGCGCAGGGCCGGCTGTTCGCGGTATGCGTCCAGCTGCTGCTGGCATTGATACGAGATCGGATCCAGCTCGGTGGGCGTGGTGGAGCAGGCAGCGAGCAGGGCCAGCGGCAGCAGGAGCAGGGTGCGCATGAAGACGTTCAGCGTGATGGGGGGAAGCTGGACTCTAACCGTGCAGCCGGATCGAAATGTTCAGAAATCGCTGCGCACCCGGGCAGTGCCGGTCGCTGCCCGGCAATGGCGTTCGGTAATGCGTGCCGTGTTGCCGGCCAGCGGCCGGCACTACCCCAATGCCAGGCGCTGCTTCACCTCTGCCGCCACCCGCGCGGTCTCGCGCAGCGGCTCGATGCGGTCGTACTGCCAGTCCAGCCAGTGCGCCTGCAGCCGCCCGCGCTCGCGCAGCTGCTGCTGGAAGCGTGCCAGGCGGCCCTGCACGGTATCGGCCAGCGCCACCATCACCGGCATGCGCGTGGCGCAGGCTTCAGAGAGCAGGTTCACCGAATCGGGCGAGACCACCACGCGGTTGGCCCAGCCGAGCAACCCGCCATAAGGGTTCACACCGTCGCCGCCGTCGCCCCAGATCACGTGCGGCAGGTCGGCGAACGTCGCGCGCAGGATCTCGGCCAAGGCCGGCGGCGTGCGTCGCGAGGTGGTGGCCAGCAGGCTGCCGCCTTCGCTGCGGATCTGATCGGCCAGCACCCGGAACACGCCGACCATCCGCGCCTCGTCCCAGGGCGCCAGCGGGGTTGGCCCACCCACCAGCAGCGCGGTGCGCGGGCCGGGCAGGGTGCTGAAGCCGGCGAAGGCAGCGCGGCCCCACGCCAGCCAGTCATCGTCCACCGGGTTGAGGCTGCCGAGCAGGGTCAACACATTGCTGCCGCGCAGGGCGTCGTGTTCGGGCACCACCACCACATCCCAGTGGCGGGCGTTGATGCGCGGGTCGAGGATCTGCACCACCTGGCTGCCACGGGCGCGCAGCACACGCAGCGCGCCGGCGGCCTGGCGGCCACAGCCGATCGCCAGCGGCGGGGCCTCTGCGGCCAGTGTCGCGAAGGCCTCGCCGTAGCCATTCACATCGCCCGGCAGGCGCCGTGGTGAGACCCAGCGCCAGGGGGCGCGGGGCTGCAGCACCAGCGGCCGATGGGTGCCCTGGCGCAGCGCCGAGGCCAGCGCGACCGCCTGGCGGACATTGCCCGCGCGGCCGTCGGTGACCGTCCAGGGCGCACTCGATCGTTTCACCATTGGCATTAATTCGTTTCAGCCCTGCTGGGTGTTGCAACAGTCGCGACACTCTACACTGCGGCTCGTCGTTTCGCCCCGCGCCGCCCGCGGGCACTGACTTCCCTTAGCCGCCCTGGAGATCCACCGATGTCCCACGCGCTCGACGCTGCTGCCCTCGACCAGCTGTTCCGTACTGCCCGCACCCAGAACGCCTTCCTCGACAAGCCGGTCCCGGCCAGCCTGCTGCAGGAGCTGTACGACCTGGTGAAGTGGGGCCCGACCGCCGCCAACACCACGCCGGCCCGCTTCGTCTTCGTCACCTCGAAGGAAGCCAAGGCCAAGCTGGCCCCGGCCCTGTCCGAAGGCAACCACGACAAGACCATGGCCGCCCCGGTCACCGTCATCATCGGCTTCGACCTGGACTTCCACGAGAAGCTGCCGTACCTGTTCCCGCACACCGATGCCAAGGCCTGGTTCGACGGCCCGCAGGAAGGCCGCCACGAAGCCGCCATCCGCAACGGCAGCCTGCAGGGCGCTTACCTGATCCTGGCCGCACGCGCGCTGGGCCTGGACGCCGGCCCGATGTCGGGCTTCGATGCGGCCAAGGTGGATGAAGCCTTCTTTGCCGGCACCTCCATCAAGTCGAATTTCCTGGTCAACCTGGGTTACGGTGACTCGGCGGGCCTGTTCCCGCGTCTGCCGCGCCTGTCGTTCGACGAAGCGGCGCGCATCGCGTAAGTCGTTGTATCGGTTTCGGGCCTGCCTTCCCGTGGCAGGCTCTTGCTGCACCGTGTACCCACCCTACGATCCGGAGAGTTCCTGAGATGAGCGCCACCCGTAAACTGCTGCTGCCGCTGGCCCTGACCCTGGCCATCGCCGCCTGCTCCAAGCCGGCCGACACCGCTGCCCCGGCTGCCGATGCCGCCGCCCCGGCCACCACCGAGCAGGCTGCCACCCCGGCCGCCGATGCCGCTGCTGCCGCCCCGGCCGCCGAAGCGATCAAGATCGCCTCGGGCACCTACAAGCTGGACCCGACCCACACCGACGTGCTGGCCCAGTGGAGCCACTTCGGCTTCTCCAACCCCAGCGCGCACTTCGGCAACGTTGAAGGCACCCTGGTGTACAACGCCGAAGACGTGACCAAGTCCACCGTGGAAGTGAAGCTGCCGCTGAGCGGCCTGAACAGCTTCACCGCCAAGTTCGACGAGCACCTGAAGAGCGCCGACTTCTTCGACGCCGCCAAGTTCGCCGATGCCACCTTCAAGAGCACCAAGGTGGAAGCGGCTGGCACCAACAAGCTGACCGTCACCGGTGACCTGACCATCAAGGGCATCACCAAGCCGGTCACCCTGGACGTCACCGTCAACGGCGGCGGCGAGCACCCGATGGCCAAGGTTCCGGCCGCCGGCTTCGATGCCACCACCACCCTGAAGCGCAGCGATTTCGGCGTCGGTGCCTACGCTCCGAACGTCAGCGATGAAGTGAAGATCCGCATCACCACCGAAGCCACCGGCGAAAAGCCGGCCGCTTGATGCACCCCGCTCACTCGTCGTGAGAAGGCAGAAGGCCCGCTGAAAAGCGGGCCTTCTTTTTTGGGTGCCGGGGAACACGCGTTGGTAGATGCCAACCTTGGTTGGCACACAGGCACTCCGCAGGCCAACCAAGGTTGGCCACTACCGGTTCATGCGGGGCCGGAGAGTGCTTTGGTAGATGCCAACCTTGGTTGGCACACGGGAATTCCGCAGGCCAACCAAGGTTGGCCACTACCGGTTCAATGCGGGGCCGGAGAGTGCTTTGGTAGATGCCAACCTTGGTTGGCACACGGGTAGTCCGCAGGCCAACCAAGGTTGGCCACTACCGGTTCATGCGGGGCCGGAGAGTGCCTTGGTAGGTGCCAACCTTGGTTGGCACACGGGTAGTCCGCAGGCCAACCAAGGTTGGCCACTACCGGTTCATGCGGGGCCGGAGAGTGCCTTGGTGGATGCCAACCTTGGTTGGCACACAGGCACTCCGCAGGCCAACCAAGGTTGGCCACTACCGGTTCAATGCGGGGCCGGAGAGTGCTTTGGTAGATGCCAACCTTGGTTGGCACACGGGCACTCCGCAGGCCAACCAAGGTTGGCCACTACCGGTTCAATGCGGGGCCGGAGAGTGCTTTGGTAGGTGCCAACCTTGGTTGGCACACGGGTAGTCCGCAGGCCAACCAAGGTTGGCCACTACCGAGTACGATCGCTCAGCGCAGCGCGCCCAACCATGCCACGCACGCTTCGCTCGGGCTCTGCTTGGCCTTCACCGTCATCCCGCTTACGCGCACGAAGGTCTGCGCGGCCTGCGCCACCACCTGGCGTGCGATCAGTGCCGCCTGCTTGGTCGCGGCCTGCTGCTTGCGCAGCTGCACGATGTTGATCGAAGGCCGCCCAACCGGCGCGTACTTCTGGTCGCGGCGCAGCACATCGGCCACCTGCGCCACTTCGAATTCGGCCTGCAGGTAGCGGTGCTGCGCCTCCACCAGCTCGCGCAGCGGCGCGCGCAGGGCAGCGGTGTCGGCGAAGGCGGCCAGTGCCGCATCGCAGGCGGCGTCATCGGCAAAGCGGGTACGCAGCGCATCCACGCTGGCCAGGGTCAGTTTGGCCATGTGGGCCTCGTTGCTGCAGGAAAGGAGCGCGATTGTCGCATTGCTTGCGCCTCTGTAGAGCCGAGCCCACGCTCGGCTTGTGCGGACCAACGGTCCGCACCCACCGGATGCAAGGAGCAGCCGAGCGTGGGCTCGGCTCTACAATGGCCCGCTGTATCACCCACGGAAGGAAGACCCATGCAGGACGCGCAGTACTGGTTGAACGAATTCTGGTCGGGCCTGAGCGTGCTCGATCTGCTGGGCGGCAGCGTGCTCGGCACGTTGCTTGGCCTGGTGCTGGGCATCCTCAGCTGGCGCTGGCTGCACCGCCGCGGCTGGCTGCAGCGGCGCAAGCGCTGGCATCACTGGCTGCTGGCCAGCTACGTGGTGCTGCTGCCGTTGGCCACCGCCTTCTTCGGCCTGCAGCTGGGCTTCACTGCTGGTGCGCATCGCGCGCTGTTCAAGCAGCTCGATCATTTCCAGCCGCACCTGCAGACCCTGGTGGAAGGCTGGAGCGAAGGTTTCACCGATTCGCTGGACGACCCGCGCATGCGCGAGGCGTTGCGCAGCCAGGGCACGGTGGGCGACGTCGCCGACACCATTGCCTCTGCCTATCTGAGCGAACATCCGTTGCCCGGCCTGGATCGTCTTGGCAACGGCCCGTTGGCGCGCGGCACCGGCTGGGTGATCGGCAAGGTGCGCGAAGGCCTGCTGCGCGGCATGGTGGAAGACACGCTGGTGGACAAGGCCGGCACGGTCGGGCTGGAGCCCAAGGTGGTGCGTGAGGCGCTGACCATGCATGTGGATGAGCTGCTGCACACCCGTGGCGTGCTGCGGCTGGTGAAGGCGCAGATCAACGGCATGATGCCCGGCGTGTACTTCGGGCTGTTGTTGCCGTTGTTGATCATCGCGCTGCTGGTGGCGCTGGAGATCTGGGCCGCGCAGCGGTTCGGGTGGACGCGGCAGGGGGTAGTGCCGGCCGCTGGCCGGCAGTTGCAGGTTCCTGCCGAGGGTTCATGAGGGTGCCGGCCAGCGGCCGGCACTACCTGTTGCAGGGCGTGCGGACCAATGGTCCGCACCCACCGTCTTTGGATCAATCGCCGTCGGTTTCGTCCGGATGGGCCTTCCAGTAGCCGGTCGAACGGATCCAGTCGCGCGGCACGCCCAGGTGGCCTTCGATGAACTTGCGCATCATCCGTGCGCGGCGCGATTCGGTGGCGATCCAGTAGAAGGCATCGCCGTCCGGTGCCTCGAAGTCGGTCAACATGTCTTCCAGCAGCGTGCTGCTGGCCGCCGGGAAGCCATTGCGCTCCAGCCAGTGGATACGCACGTTCTCGTACTGCGGCAGGTCCTGGCGTTCGGCCTCATCGCTCACTTCGATGAAGGCCTGCACCTCGGCACCGTCCGGCAGCACGTCCAGCCAGCGGGCGATGGCCGGCAGCGCGGTTTCATCGCCGATCAGCACATAGGCATCAAAGCTGTCGGCCACCACGAACGAGCCGCGCGGGCCGCCGATCACCAGCGTGTCGCCGGCCTTGGCCTGTTCGGCCCACGGCCCGGCAATGCCCTGGTCGTGCAGCACGAAGTCGATGGCCAGCTCGCCGGTCTCGTGGTCCCACCAGCGCGGGGTGTAGTCGCGGGCCGGCGACGGCTCCTTGCCGGCCGGATAGCTGCGGCCTTCGGCGGTGACCACCGGCAGCACCATCTCACCGCTGGCATTGGGGAAGAACAGCTTGATGTGGTCGTCGGCGCCGGGCGAATCGAAACCGGCCAGCTCGGCGCCACCCAGCACGATGCGGCGCATGTGCGGGGTGACCTCTTCGGAGCGCAGCACGGTCAGTTCACGGAAGCGCACATCGAGGCGCAGGCGCGTGTTGTTGTGTTCGGTCATGGGGTTACCTGTAAAGGTGTCGCGCGGGGGCGCGCGGCGTAGGGGAGACCTGGCTGGATTCAGTCTGGCTGGGTCGTTGAAATGGGTGGGCTCTCGCTACCGGCCGTACCGTTGAGCAGGGCAGACGCCCGCGTCAGCAGCGCCGCGACTTCTTCTGCTTCGCCCTCGGCCCAGCGGCCGTGGTGATGCACCAGCGCCCGCTTGAACTCGCGCAGGGCACCGGCCAGCGGCGGCGGCAGCGAGGCCTTGGTGATCTCGCGGGCACGGTCGAAGGCACGCCGCTGCGCCAGGCGCACCTGGGTGCGCTGCACCTTCAGCTCGAACTCGCCGGCGGCGGTGATGCGGAAGATCCGCTTGCCGTCCACTTCCTCGGCCTCGATCCAGCCGGCCTGCTCGAAGCTGGCCAGCAGCGGGTACATGGTGCCGGCGCTGGGCGTGTAGGCCTGCATGAACTGGTTGCTGATCAGCTGCATCAGCTCGTAGCCATGGCGCGGTTGCTCGCCGATCAGGGCCAGCACCAGCAGGCGCAGGTCGCCGCGGCTGAGCACGCGCGGCTGGCCGTTGCGGCGCGGCACTTCCGGATGGGTGGAACGGGCTCTGGGAGAAGCGGTACGGCTCATTTCGATATATCGGTAAACGAGTGTGCAAACGATATATCGATATATCGAAGACGACAATCATCGATCCGGCCACAAGCGGGTCAGTTTTGGGCCATGGCCGGCCGCGGGCCCACAGCAAAAGGGGCGCCCTTTGCAGGGCGCCCCGGCGGTACTGTGGAAGGGAGCAGGGCCGACAGGCCCATCACTCGCGGCCCACGCTGGACCCGCTGCCGGCACCGATCCAGAGGCAGGTGCGACACGTTGTCGCCGGTTCAGTACCGCTGCCCGAACCGCCCCCATAGCGGTGCCGGAGTTGCCCTACAACCGTCATCGGCAGCAGTAACACTGCGTCCTGCACATGGGCGCAGCGGCCCGCAAGCGACAGCCCGCGCAGCCACCAAGGCCCGCCGCAGGGCCTTCAGCGGGCCCGGCAAGCCCCTTGCGGACACTGGCCGGTTGCATCCATACGCCTGCGTAGCCAAGTGACGAAAGCCCTTGGTGCGCTACACTTTGCGGTCTAGAAATCTATACAACAGTCGCGCGCGTGCGTGCGGTTATGGGAGCGCTAATGAACTGGTTGAACGAGGTGCTGAACAACGACCCGAATCCTGTGGAAACCCAGGAGTGGATCGAGTCGTTGAAGGCCGTTATTGATGTCGAGGGCTCCGAGCGCGCGCATCAGCTGCTGGAAGGCATGGTGGAACTGACCCGTCGTTCGGGCGCCTACCTGCCGTTCTCTCCCACCACCGAGTACGTCAACACCATCGAGCCGCAGCTCGAGGCCAAGAGCCCGGGCAATGCCGAGCTGGAATGGCGCATCCGTTCGATCATCCGCTGGAACGCGATGGCCACTGTGGTGCGCGCCAACCGCAAGCCGGGTGACCTGGGCGGCCACATCGCCTCGTTCGCCTCCGGCGCCACCCTGTACGACGTGGGCTTCAACCACTTCTGGCGCGCCCCGAGCGAAAACCACCCGGGCGACCTGCTGTTCATCCAGGGCCACAGCGCCCCGGGCATCTACGCGCGTTCCTTCCTGGAAGGCCGCATCAGCGAAGAGCAGCTGGACAAGTTCCGCATGGAAGTGGACGGCGGTGGCCTGTCCTCGTACCCGCACCCGTGGCTGATGCCGGAATACTGGCAGACCCCGACCGTGTCGATGGGCCTGGGCCCGCTGGCCGCCATCTACCAGGCGCAGTTCATGCGCTACCTGGAAAACCGTGGCCTGATCGAGAAGTCCGACCGCAAGGTGTGGTGCTTCATCGGCGACGGCGAGAGCGACGAACCGGAAACCCTGGGTGCCATCGCCCTGGCCGGCCGTGAAGGCCTGGACAACCTGATCTTCGTGGTGAACTGCAACCTGCAGCGCCTGGACGGCCCGGTGCGCGGCAACGGCAAGATCATCCAGGAACTGGAAGGCGTGTTCCGTGGCGGCGGCTGGAACGTGATCAAGCTGCTGTGGGGCGGTTACTGGGATGCCCTGCTGGCCAAGGACAGCGACGGCGTCCTGAAGAAGCTGATGATGGAAACCGTCGACGGCGAATACCAGAACTGCAAGGCATTCGGCGGCGCGTATACCCGCGAGCATTTCTTCGGCAAGTACCCGGAAACCGCTGCGATGGTTGCCGGCCTGAGCGACGACGACATCTGGCGCCTGAACCGTGGTGGCCACGACCCGCACAAGGTGTACGCCGCCTACCACCAGGCCGTGAACACCAAGGGCATGCCGACCGTCATCCTGGCCAAGACCGTGAAGGGTTACGGCATGGGCAGCGCCGGTGAAGCGCTGAACCCGACCCACCAGACCAAGAAGCTGGACGACGAAGCGGTGCGCCACTTCCGCGACCGCTTCAACATTCCGGTGACCGACGCGCAGCTGGCCGACGGCCAGGTGCCGTTCTACCACCCGGGCCCGGATTCGCCGGAAGTGCAGTACCTGCAGGAACGCCGTGCCGCGCTGGGCGGTTACCTGCCGCAGCGCCGCCGCAAGGCCGACAAGACCTTCGTGGCACCGAAGCTGGAAGCGTACGAGCGCCTGCTGAAGAGCAGCGGCGAGCGCAGCTACTCCACCACCATGGCCTTCGTGCAGAGCCTGAACATCACCCTGCGCGACAAGGAACTGGGCCCGCACATCGTGCCGATCGTGGCCGACGAAGCCCGTACCTTCGGTATGGAAGGCCTGTTCCGCCAGATCGGCATCTACGCGCCGTTCGGCCAGAAGTACAAGCCGGTCGATGCTGACCAGCTGATGTTCTACCGCGAAGACCAGAGCGGCCAGGTGCTGCAGCAGGGCATCAGCGAGCCGGGTGCGATCAGCTCGTGGATGGCCGCTGGTACCAGCTACTCGGTCAGCAACGTGCCGATGCTGCCGTTCTACATCTACTACTCGATGTTCGGCTTCCAGCGCGTGGGCGACATCGCCTGGCAGGCAGCGGACATGCGTACCCGCGGCTTCCTGCTGGGTGGCACCGCCGGCCGTACCACGCTGAACGGTGAAGGCCTGCAGCACGAAGATGGCTTCAGCCATCTGGTGGCCGGTGGCATCCCGAACGTGCGCAGCTACGACCCGACCTTCGGCTTCGAAGTGACGGTGATCCTGCAGCACGGCACCAAGGCGATGATGGAAGATCAGATTGACGAGTATTACTACGTCACCCTGATGAACGAGAACTACACCCACCCGGAAATGCCGGAAGGCGCGGCCGAAGGCATCGTCAAGGGCATGTACCTGCTGACCGACGCCGGCAAGCCGAAGAAGGGCGAGCTGCGCGTGCAGCTGCTGGGTTCGGGCACCATCCTGCGCGAAGCCATTGCTGCCGCCGAGCTGCTGGACAAGGACTTCGGCGTGACCGCCGACATCTGGAGCTGCCCGAGCTTCAACGAACTGCGTCGCGATGGTTTCGACGTGGAACGTGCCAACCGCCTGCATCCGGAAGGTGAGCAGCGCAAGGCCTACGTGACCGAGCTGCTGGAAGGCCGCCAGGGCCCGGCGATTGCCGCCACCGACTATGTGCGTGCGTATGCGGACCAGATCCGTGCGTTCGTGCCGATGTCGTACACCGTGCTGGGTACCGATGGTTTCGGCCGTTCGGATACGCGTGCGAACCTGCGTAGGTTCTTCGAGGTTGACCGGTACTACATCGCGCATGCCGCGATTGCGGCGCTGGCGAAGGAAGGGAAGATGACCGCGAAGGACGTGGCCAGGGCGATCAAGCAGTACAAGATTGATCCGGAGAAGGCTAATCCTGTTGGGGTTTGATGTAACTATTTGATTTGTATGGGATGATTGTGGTGTTCGAAGCGCGCTTGGGCCACCTCGTGGTGGCTCGAGCGGCGTTTTTTCACTCGATTTTATCAATGAAGTTGCCTACACTCGCCCCATAGGGGCAGCAGGAAGGATGCAATGAAGACTCAGATCTTCGAATGCCATCGACATAGGGATATGATTTCCGCTAACGGAGATTTCCAACAGTTGGAGTTGGATTTCGAGGCCGCTAAACGCGTTAGCGCAAAAATACTGTGTTTTTCAGAACATAGAGCACGGGTTCACGCATTGAATGAAACTGATGATGCGTCCCGCCGTTTGCTCGAATTTGCCGCGACTCTCCCTGACTGGTAAATGACTGCGGTAGACTCCCTAGACAAACAGGGGGTAAGGATGAACGCCGCGATCGCACCTGTGGGCAAGAATGCCCCAGCAGCCAGTAATGCGCTTTCTAAAGATGCGAGTGATGAGATTCGCTCCAGGCATTCCAAAGAACTAATAATCGGGCTGAGCGGCCCGGTTGGCTGTGGTCTAGAGCACGTAAAGCGCGTGCTAAGGCAGCAACTTGAGCTGCATGGATATGAGGTGGTTGACATCAAAGTGTCGGCCCAATTCGCGGAACTGGCGCGAAGATTCGGCTTGCCGGAACCACCTGATTCGTTTGCGAATGAGTACGAACGAATCAGTGCTTTCCAGGACTTAGGGAATTCGCTGAGGAGTCGCGTTGGTGGGGACCTGGCCGCGCAGCTTGCGGTAAGCATGATTGCCCAGGATCGAACGGTGAAGAATCCCGGATTGCCTGTTCAGGAGATCAAGCCAGGCAGAGTTGCCTATATAATCGATCAACTAAAGAATCCTAGCGAAGCCATACTGCTTCGGGAAATTTACGGAAATATCTTCTATCTAATTGGTATCCTCACCGGATATGAGAAGAGGAAGTCTTATCTATCCACTTTGATGGGGGGCGCGAATGCCGAACAGCTCATTGAACGGGATAGGGCTGAATCTGGAAGTTCTGGTCAGCAATTGGAAAAGACGCTTAAACTTGCTGACTATTTTGTCAGAAATGATAGCGACAATACTCCAGAGCTTGAGGCGCCAATACAGCGATTTGTAAAGCTTCTGCATGGAACACCAGGCATAACTCCAACACTTCTTGAGCGAGGAATGCACGCTGCGTACAGTGCATCGCTTCGCTCTGCCTGTTTGTCGAGGCAGGTTGGTGCTGCAATTCTGGATTCGGATGGGATCCTAGTCTCAACCGGTTGCAACGACGTTCCGAAGGCTGGTGGTGGCCTTTACGACGAAAGCGGGAATGATCAGCGTTGCGTGTTTCGAGAGGGCGGAATTTGCTTTAACGATAAGCACAAGGATCGCCTCAGAGATGAGATTGAACAGCTTCTGATTACTCGTGGAGTTGCGAAAACTCAGGCAAGTCTGCTGGCGCGGGAGATTCGATCGGGAACGCGACTTAAGGACCTTATTGAGTTCTCGCGCGCGGTTCACGCTGAGATGGACGCGATTATTTCGGCGGCAAGAAGAGGGGGCAGTGCTATTCAGGGGTGTCTGCTTTTCACAACGACCTACCCTTGCCACAATTGCGCTCGTCATATCGTGGCGGCAGGTATTAGCGCTGTGTACTTTATTGAGCCCTACGGTAAAAGTCTCGCTAGTGAACTGCATGATGACGCGATCAGTCACGCGCCTTCTCCATCCCCAGCGTCAGCGTCAGCGACTGGCAAGGTCGCCTTCTTGCACTTTGAAGGAGTCGCTCCTGCACGATTCTCGAGTCTTTTCTTTTCTTTGGACTCGAGGAAGGATTCAACTGGGAAGGCCAGGTTTGTTCGCGCAGAGCAATCTGAAAAGAGAGCGCCTGAACTTCTTGACAACTACAGAGAGCTTGAAGCGAAAATTAATGAAAGGCTCAAGAGAAAGGTGGATGAAGCAGAGAGCGCTTTCATTCCTGATGGTGTTGCCTAATGAAGGGGGCACTTATGTACGACAGTAGGGCAGTCGCTAATACAATCCTGGGGTGCGCAGAAAGTCGTGGGTTGGAGATAACTAATCTATCGCTACAGAAGATCATTTACTTTTGCCACGGATGGCATATGGTGGTTTTTGGGTCGCCATTGATTAGGCAGGAATTTGAAGCGTGGCAATACGGGCCGGTGCTTCAAAATCTGTATAGGGAATTCAAAGGCTTTGAGCGAAAGGCGATTGATGGCCGGTGTACTCAAATTGACCTTAATAATGGTTCCAGAAAAATTGTAGAGCCTGTACAAGAATTGGAAGTATATAATCTCATTGATTCCTGTGTTTGTTTCTATGGAGCACTGAGGCCTGGGACGCTAGTTGAGATGAGCCATGATCCGGCAGGTCCCTGGCATGATTCGTGGAACTACGAGGGTGAGGTTAATCCAGGGATGCGAATGGCGAACGAAAAAATTCATGAATACTTCATGCAGGTGACTCGGCCATTCTAGAGGGATATTCCATGTCGAAACTGAAGGCTCCTAAAGTGCCGTCCTTGCAGCACCTTGCTAGAACCTGGGATTCTGATCCTGAGAAAGTTCGAAGGACACTGGTGGCATTGGCTAAAAATAGCCCGACTTTTAGTTATCAACTGATGTATGAGCTAGTTCAAGACCTGGTTCATGCCAAAATTCCGTATGAGCAGATTGAATTCGCAATAAAGTCTCGTGTAGGGCGGGAGAGTGTCAGAAACAACTTTCTAGAAATTCTTCCCCTGGTTCGTGAAGGTATGGAAGGAATTCGTCCGTCATTTGTCCATAGAGTCGTGCCTCGGCACTACCCGCTCGGGCGAGGCCTATATGTCCCTTTCTCTCCGCCATTCGTCTACGGTGCGAGCGGCGTTCTTCATATGCCCTGGTTTAGTTTCTGGCGAAGCAATCCCCTCTCGGGTGTCAGGCTCAGCCTATTCGCGACAATCATCGACGAAATTGTTGAGCAAGATCCAGATCTTGAGTATGCAGAGGTAACAATTCTTGACTTTAGTGCCTCAGGCGCCGCATCCCCTCGCGAACTCAATAAAATTAAGCTAGAAGAAATTGAGCGCGTTGATCGAGCGGATTTGGTCGAAATGTTGAGAATTTACGTATCTGGTTATGAGGCAGCATGCCGTGACTTGGAAGCTAATGATTATTCGTCGCTGGAGACTGAGTCGGAGAATGATGCGCAGTTCTTGTTGTTCGACTAGATCTGAAGTCGAGAGTCGAATTGATTTTCTATGGAGCATTCATGAGCGCGTCTTCTGAAGATATTGTCTCGATGAAATTCAAGATACTCCAGCTGTCGTCGTGAAAAGGGTCCGTAACCGCGACCTTGCCTCAGATCAAGCTTGAGGGAATTCTGGACGTTCAAAGGAAGATCCTGGGCGACAATCAGGTTTGCTTCTTTCGAAAAGCTAATCCATCCGCGATCAAAGAGCAGATCGGCATGCGGAGCCAGCAGAAGGCCGTTCTCGCCATCAATGCGCTCGCTATGAGTGCTGTCCGCCCATGGCTTGATATGGCTCGCACGGAGGAATCTAAGGTCCTCAATACCAGTCAGTCGGCAGCCCTTTTCAACGCCGATCAAGCGTTCGCGGAACAGGCGCTGCTTCGTACGCACTTCGGTTTCGCGTCTTGTACTGGTCGCGCCTACGTCATCAATAGCGGCATCGATCTCAGCTTGGTCCGACTCACTTGCCGCGAGGCCCAGTGAGGCTTCAAGCGATCTCAAGCGGAACACGATGGCAGATCTTGGCTGCCCTTCTCGATCTGGCATGCCAGGTTGAACGTAGGAGGACTGACACATGAACCTACCAAGGTATCGGTAGGGCCGCCCCTTGCCCATCATCTGAAACACTACAAGCGTCTTGCCATCCCTGACGTGCTCACCAATCGCTCGGTTGCCCGCCACGTACTTCATGTCTCCGACTTGACCCTCACCGAAGTAATGAAAGACTTCGTCGTCGTCCCAAAAGTCGTGGTAGCCGTGAGACACGCCGGCCTCGCCAGTGAACGCGATGACTAGCGGATGCTCCTTGGGTGTCGAAATGCCGCCTTGCTGTTGTCCGCCAAATACACCGTGGATCTGCTTTTGACGGTTGTAGAGCGCGCCCACCTCGAATGGGAGTTCCATCCTAGATCCCTGTCCCAGCAGCTAAGTGCCCAGGATTCTAGCCAGAACCAGGCTTCTTGTGTCATTGGCTGACGCGTTTGGCTGCCTCGACAGGGTGCAGATGGGGGCTACTGGGGCGCAGACTTAGGGCAGCTGTTCTCAGGTGCGCTCAAATTCCTCCTGCGTCTCTCTGGTGAGCCCCATCCATCTTTCCAGCGCTGTAGCTCTATTGCATCGCTTGTGATCGTAGACATGGTGACTATCAGAAGACTTGGCCCAGAGTTGTCTACGAATAGAATGGCATCGCCACGTACGCTCATATCGAAGAAGCGTCTACTGGAATCATGCTTTCCGATGGTGATGCCTTGGCAGGCCAACACCTCGGCGAAGCTCTCGGCATCGGCCCGAAACAGGGCAAACTCCGCGTCGGTGAGTCTTGGGTAGTTCTCAAGACTCATTGTGGTGGCTGGCGCGTACGCCCCGCCAATGATCAATCCCAATAGGGCTGCCGCCGTCAGGGCAAGTAGAGTGCGGCTCGGCATAGTGAGGCCAGTGTTGGAGGCTAAAGGCTCAGACAGCGGCGAATGCTTGGGACCCAGCGTACGATCCGCGTATTGCACTCGATGTACGTAGCGAAGCGCGCTCTACTCCCGCACCTGCAACCGCTCAGTAGCCTGCGCAGTCAACGCCACGCACGCCATCTTCAACCCTTCCATCACCCGATCCCCCAGGTATTCTTCTGGCGCGCCATTCTGCCGAGTCCGCTCCGCAGCCAGCATCAGTTCCGCCACCACGCGCAGCCCTGCCAACGCGCAATCCGCATCCGCCAGCTGGAGACACCGCCCGGGCAGTTGATGCCGCTCCGGCCAAGGCTGGCCATCCGCAGCCGCACCGGTTCCGATGCGGTGCAGCGTGGCGACGAAGGCGTTGGGGTCGGCAGACGGTTCGCGCTCGGGTTCGGCGTTGTCCGGATCGTACTGCGCGTGCAGGGAACGGAAGTCCGATGTGTTCATGGCAATGCTCCGTACAGGACAGATAGCAGCGCCACTGATAAAAGTGGCGGACGGTGCGTGGCTCGAAAACCGGTCAATAGCCAATCCGGCGGGTCCGAAGACCCCCACGCACCGCCCGCCATGGACCGCGAACGGATTGCCAGCCGGCGCCACGCAGAGGTGGCGCCGGCTGACAAGCGCAAACACATTGGCTAATGACCGGGTTTTCGACGCCCGCGCCACCCTGTGTGAGGTGGCATGCCAAGGTGTACTCGCATGACTGCGAGATGCCAAGAATTCGTAGGCCGCAAAGGCCGCAAATGCTGACGCTTACGGCATTGTTGCATGGCGCGCGCGTGGCAGAACCCATGCGGTGCAGTGGTTTCGGCCGGTGTTAAGTTACCGCCCGAATGCGCATCAAAAAGCACGGTTTTCAGCCGTTCGGGATCCCAAAAGCGACACATAGTCCATCGGGCTGATACGCACAGCGTGCCGATTGCGACACAGCTTAACTTTGCAGCGCCACGCCCGGCCGTGGCCACAGCGCATCGTCGCGCTCCAGATCGTAGTCGCTGCCGAACGCCAGCGCCGCCTCGCGCGGCGGCAGGTCTGCGTAGCAGCCCAGCAGATACTCATCCATGCCGGCGTCGCCATGGTCGATGGCGAACAGGTGGAGCAGCTCCTTGTCGAAGGCTTCCAACCATGCGGGTTCGATCTTGGTCACGGTCATCCTCCCGAAGCAGGGGAGGATGACCTGGGAAGGTCTCAGGGACTGAGATCTCTGGCGCCGAGGGAGGCCGCCTCAACCTGGGGCGCTCAGCCCATGCGCATGGCGTGGCTCTGCTGTTCCTGCGTACGTGCATCCAGCGCCTGCTGCTCATTTTGACGGGCGAGCTCGCGCTGATCGCCAACCACAGCCAGTTGCTGCAGTGACTCAGCCACCGGCGTTTGTGCAGCCACGGCAGTGGGCATTCCTGCACGCAGGTGCGCAGGGTCAGATAGGTCGCCTTGTACAACAAAGATGATGTGACCCGGCGCCTGATTGGCTGTGGCGTTGCTCAGCACCACATGGTCCACCTGTTCCAGACCCTGCTCGCGTGCCCTCACTGTCAGGCTGGCGGCGAGGTTCTCACTGGTCGCGTCGAAGGGGCGGCCGTGCTTCTCGTCCAGTGCAGCGACGCCCTGGCGAATCTGCTGATGGAGGGCATAGTCCGGGCTGCCTGGCTCTATCGCCGCGATTCGGCGTCCTTCCGTAAAGAGAGGCTCGGGCTCCTGCGTAGACACCACGCGCGGGCTCTTGGCGATCTCTCTGTAGGGATCTTCAGGATGAAACTGCTTCGCCTTGACCTCGCGTTCCAGGCGAACCTCGCGGGTCTCGTTCAACGCGGAAATCTCGGCGGGATCGGTCTCTTTGGTTGTTCTATCGAGCGGGGGAACGCCCACTGTGCGGTTCCAGCTGCCGTCTTTGGCGTCGTAGCTGTGATAGTCGAACTTGGTACCAATCACGTTCGGATCTACGGCGTCGCGCTGCAGGAGCGCTGCGCCCTCGAACTTGCTCAGCTCAACGAAGTAGAAATGCCCAGCGGGCTGCGGCATATCCAGGTGCACGCTGACGGCCGTCTTGCCAGCACGGAATGCGCCGGCAGCGCTGTTGTCGAGCATGTTCTGCCAGACCTTTTCGGCTGCCTGCTCGCCGCGTTTGTGCTCCGTGGACACCAGCAGCAAGCGTGGCGTCCAGCAGTTCACATTGAGGTCGTTCTTTTCGAACGAAACATCGTGGGATTTGAGCGTGCTGGTGTAGGGCAGGTTGAGTGCCAGATCGGGCCTGCCGGCCTCCATCCAACTTCTGCGCTCCGCCAGGTCGTTCCTGATCAGATCCTGGCCAAAGGCTTCTTGCCTGCGCTCGGTGAACGCTACGTTCTTCTCGTTGCCGAACAGCGTGGCCTGTTGTTCGGCAACGGCGGTTGCAAAGCTGTTGGCCACCCGGCCGGGGAGGCTGTCGTTGCGCACAACACCCAACGCAAGCAGGCCGTAGCCATCATTGTCGGGAAGCTGCGCGAGATAGTTCCAATACAGCTCGCGATTTCCCTCCTTCGCGTAGGAGGACAGGACACGAATATCCTTATCGGTAAGTCCGCTCATGATTCATCCTTGAGATGCGGTTTACGGCTGAACGCGATAGCGGCTCAGAAGATCACGCACGCTGGTTTCCAGACGCTGCCAGTCGCTCAGCATTACGCGTGCATAGTTCATCTCGATGGCGATGCTGTCGCCCACATCCACGATGGAATGGCGGCACATTGCGATCTGGCCTTCTCCGACGCGTTCAAGTGTCTTTCCCTGAGCTACAAGTCCGTCAGGAATGCGATCTGCCGGTTCGCAGCTGATGAACGTTGTCAGTTGCCCCTCCGCCGAGCGGGCCACATACCAGTCTGGCTCCATCCCCGGGTTGTGCACGTAAGGCCTGCCCAGCGCAGCCTCTGACTCCTTTGCATAGGCTTCCATCAACGATGGGTCGATCGAATAGGGCGTCAGGCCCCATCGCTCGGGTTGTGCAACGCGTAGCGCAAGATTCTCTACCGGGTCTCTTCGCTCCAGCGACCCCGGCGCGCTGGTGGCCTCACTGCTGGACCGACGTGCCAGATAGTTCTGGATGGGAACGCGATCGATGTACCTAAGCTCGACCAGTACCTGCCGCCGGCTGTCCTGCGTGCTGCGCACCGGGCGATCACCAGGAGGCGCTGCATCGAAATCAGGCCAGAACACAGTGAGCATGACGCCCCCATCGGCCAAGGGGCCCGTCTGGTTGTAGTAGAGGTTGGCCGGGAACATGAAGCGGTGCGGGCCAAGCCGAGCCTCCACCGGCTGCATTGTGTAGGTCTGTCCGCCCACCGTACGTGGGCTGGTTGCGGTTTCGGACATGGGGGTTCCGTTCGGGTCCTTTTCCGTGGATGGGGCCTTCGCGCAGGCGGTGGTGCTCAGCACTGCCACCAGGGCGAAGGAGGCAAGCCGGCAAGCCGGTGCTCTGCTCATGGGCGATTCCCTTGCATGATCGAAACGACTATAGAACGGTGGAATGGCAAGCTCCAGTCGCAGCCGGGACCGCAGCCACCGCGGGGTCATTGCTGCATGCTTGCTCACATATTCAGCAAGCCGCGATCGGTCGCCTCTATTCCTCCACCTGCCCGCCATCCCACCTATGCCATCAGCCAGCCAGGACCGTAGTACCCATTAACACGCGCTTGCTGCTCGCACCTGGATGTCCTGCTGTGCTCGCTCGTCCAGCAGTTGCTGCTCCTGCTGATTGAACAATGCGCGCTGCTGAGCCTCCCTGCTGACTGAATCGAACTGCAGCAGTGACTTCTCCACCGGCGCCTGCGCGGCCTCTGCCGTTGGCATGGAAGCGCGCAGATGGGCAGGATTGTTCGCCTCGCCCTGAACCACGAAGAGGGTATGGCCGGCAGGATGCGTTGCAGTGGCGTTGCTTACGAGCACATGATCAACGTGGGACAGATCGTTGTCCTTGGCCAGAACCAGCAGGCTGGCGGTCATTCTCTCGCTTGCCGCATCGAAGCTCCGGCCGTGCTTGGCATCCAGCTCTTCCACCCCCTCGCGGATCTGCTGATAGAGCGGGTGATCGGGATGGCCGGGCCGCATTGGATTGCTTTCCGCCAGAGAGGCCTGCTGCGGCTCTACATGCTCAGGGAAGTTGCGCTCCTCATCTGAAGGGGAAGAGGGAAGCGCTGCCTGATGGGTAGCCTCACCGCCAACGTCAGCCGTTCTGGGGTCTGCTGGTTCCAGCGCTGGATTGTCCCGGGCCGGTGGTGGCGGAACTGGGGGATCCAACGGGACTTCCCGTGCGGTCCTTGGGGTCTGCTCGCTCTCAGAAGGTTGCTTCTCTGCTTTGTCCTGAGCTGTAGCGACGGCGGGCTGCGCCGGCAGTGCGTCCGCAAGCTTCTGCGGCTCAGCACTACCCTCACGCGCGTGATCCTCAGCCTTGTGCTCCTGCATGTGAACTGGCTGGGTTGAGCCTGCACTGGCCGCAGTACTTACGACCGAGGCATTCCGCTCCTCACGTGCTGGCTCTACAGTCGGTTCATGCTGCGAGGCACTTTGAGGGCCCACTGCTGGTGCAGTCGGTGCCGGCTCCTCCTTCCGAACGTCCTGCCGGGCGGCATCCTCTGCACGCTGCGCCGAATCGGCTTGTCGTCCAGGGCGACTCTCCACTGGCTGCTCACTCTCGCGCGAGGGACGCGTGCGCTCTGGCTCAACAATCGACGCCGAGGGCGCCGCGATGACAGGAGCGGGCGACGGAGCAGGCTGGCGAGCGGACTCAACGGCGGCGTTGGTTGCCGCACCTGACTGCAGGTCACTGTCGACCTTCAGTGCCTCAACCGGGTCAACCTGCACCCCTCGCGCCTCCAGCACGGCCGCAGACGCTGCCTGCTGTGCATCCACCGCCGCACTGCCTTGACGATTGGCCTCCTGCAGGGCTTGCCGGTGTGCGTCCCGCTCCTTTGCAGTCAACGCAGCAATGCGTAGCTCGGGCACGTCGGGCGTCGTCGCCTGATCTGCAGGTGTAGCGCCTTGGGCAGCCAGTGAGGCCTCAGGCCGAAGCTGCGACTGAGCCCGCGTAATGTCCTCAATGGTGGTGGTGCCGGTGAGCACCATCCGGTTTCCGCCGGCGTCACCGAACGTGGCGATGGCACTTTCTGCGCTGGGCGCGTGGGTACGGGGGTCTGGCATCAGTTCCAGAACCACGTCGCCCGTTCTGCCCTGCAGATTCAGCGTCTGCTCCACAGCGACGGCTGTAGCTGCAAGCTGCTGCTCGGTGCGCTCGATGCCATGGCGCGCGTACAGTGCATCCACCTGGCCACGTATGCCTTCGGGTGCAATCTGTGCGGTGTCTTTGAGCTGCTTCGCGATGTCATGCAGTCCGGCGATACCTTCATTCTGGCTTTGCCAGGTGATCTCCAGCTCGTCGCTCAGGTTCCGGTTGGCGGTGCTGTCAAAGATCACGCCCTTGCTGACCCATTGGCCGTCCACCTGCCGTGTATAGGCATTGCCATCACTTGCCTTCAACGTGTCGGCGCTGGCTTGCGCGTCCTGAACGGCACGGGGAATGGATGGATTGTTCGCGTCGCCGAAGTCGCTCCAACGTCCTTGCTCGTGAGCAACCATGTAGCGCGCAGCCATCGCGGCTTTGGTGTTTGACGCGTTCTGGGCAATGACTGCGCGCGACTGTTCATCCAGCGCCTGCGCCTGCTCCGCCGAGACTGGCAGGTGGCGGCTGTTGGGCACTCGACCATCCACCATTTCCTTGATTTCAAGTTCCCATTTCCCCGAGCTGGCATCGCGTACAAAGGCGCGATCGGTCTCGAAGGCGCCTCGTGCCGGCTGGGCCAAGCCATTGGCATTCAGCCGGTAGGGATTCTGTGGTGGTGGCGGGTTCGACAGGCCCAACTCATACGAGGCCCGAGCCGCCTGCCAGTTCAACTGGCGCTCCAATGTGCCGGTGGCAACATAGCTGGTGCGGAAGGTGACGTCGTCACCCTGTGCCGTCTGCACCGGGCGGACTTCGACGCCGGTGCCCAGGTCGCTGCTCTGGACCTGCTGCTGTTCACCGGCTCGTAGCCATCGCCCATTGGGATCGACCGGGTCGCGTGTCCAGGTGCGCCCCATCGGATCGACCTGGGAGTAGACGCGTTCGATGTCCTTCTGCTCGGCCCAGCGTTCGCCGAGATAGGCTCCCAGGACGCCGCCACCGATACCCGTTGCAATGGCGCCGGGGCCCGTCCACGAGCCCGAAGCAAGGCCGACACCGGCGCCGCCAAGAAAGCCGCCCACTGCACCGCCGATGTTGCGGCCAACGAAGTGTGCAGCGGTGGAATCTGCGCCTGCGGCATTGCCCTGCGAGTTCAGCTCAATCCACTTGTGCCCGGAGGTGGCGAAGTCGTGCGCAAGCAGTGCGACGCCTGCAACACCGGCAACCTTGATGGCGGGATTGATTCCGGCATGTACGCCATGCGGTGCAACGTCGGCCACTGCTTCGGCAACCGTCGCCGCATGGGGAGGGCCGCGTGGAGATCCTGGCTGCAGGGGCGCGTGCGATGGTGGTTCGGGCAGGTCAGCGAACAGGCGTGGCCCTGTGCCCAGATTGGCATGCGCGGCGACCCAGTTCGCGCGGGTGGTCGACATCTCGCTCAGGTTCAACGCGCTGTAATCGTGCAGCGGTCGCTCGAAGAGCGTCTTGCTGACGGCGTCATAGCCATCGATGGGCTTGAGATGCAGGCGCACCTGCGCGACGTCGACGGGGTGCGCGCTGTTGGTGGTGGCATGCTGCGCGAGGCTGCGCTCAAGCGCCTGGTACTCGGCGGCGGACTGGCTTGCGAAGGCCAGCGGCTCGGGCCCGAAGGCGCTTATGGGGTAGCCGTTGATGCGGACGGTGGGGTGGTCGAGGGCGGTGGCTAGCTCAAATTTGTGGAAGCCACGCTCGAGCTTGGCATTCTCGACAAATGCAACCAAGGGCTTGCCTGTGGCGATGGCGTTCTCGAAAAACTTGGGGCTGCCAGCGTTCCACATCATGTCCTGGAGCGCGCCAACACCGTTGCCCATCGGCTTGAAGCCCCGAGCATCCATGAATGCCTGGAACTTGTCGGCAACCGAATGAAAGTCCGGATGGGCTTCAGGTTTGTCTACAATCTCTTCAATGTACTTTCCCCATGGGGTATCCCCGATGATACCTGTCCTTCCCTGCAAACTCTTACCGTAGTCCGTTGCATTGAAATAGTTGCCCTTGTCGAAGCTGTCCGTACCCGAGAACGCTACATAGTCAACGCCAGACGGAAGTTCAGCGGGGAAGCTGCGTAGCTTTGAGTTGATGAAGTCTTCGTAGCTCGTTACTCCGTCGGGCCCGGAGCCTGGGGATTTCAGGTAGCTGACTATCTCTGCCTTCTGTTGGTCGGTGAGCTGTGCCCCACTGGCCGCATCTGTGGCAGGCATCAGGGTCGTCAGTGCGAAATTCTCAAATGAGAACTGGGGCATATCACCCTGCCTCAGTCTGCTTCTGCGGAACAAACAAGCTGCCTAGAACTACTTCCTCGTTCCGTAGCTGAATTCTGTCCGCTGGCGTCGCGATGCCAAGTTCAAGCAGTGAATCAGTCCGAGCTACTGCGATGTAGCGAACGCTCTCAAAAATGCTGGGTTGATTGGAAAATACATTAACCAGTCCCTGCGCGACGGCGCGGATGAATGCAGAAGCTTCATCGGGATTTCCTATTTCCTCTTTGAAATCGATGATCGATTTCAGTACTTCACTGGTACTAAGGTCCAACGTGTAAATTCGCTCACGGCCGTTCTCGTCAATCGCAAGCGTTTCTGTTCCAAAGATGCCAAGCGACGCTACCCGCTCACCGTCACGACGGAAAGTGTATTGATACTCAGTGACTTCGCGTCCATCGGACAGCGTGGCAGGTAGAACCCGCGGGTAAGAAATTCTCACCGCGCTGGGTGCATCGAATGCAGAGTTGGAGTCGGGCCTGAATTCAATGGGCATCGTCTTTTCCTGGGATTGGTACTGATTGGTGCTGGTGATGAATTTGGCGCGCCTGCGCGCTGCTAGTTTCCGCCTACAGGCGCTGTAGCTGCGCAGTGCCAGGAATCACGACATGCGCCCATACACGAACTCCGGCCGAAACCGTTGCAAGGAGGTGGAGTAGGTGTCGCGTCTGTGGCCAAGGTTTGTACCCACAAAGATCCTCCTGACCACACACGACAGAGCGCATTCTGCCCGCTATCCCGTTGGGGGGCTCATCATGCTCAGATTGCGGCACGCGGACTTGCAAAGATGTGTTCATCGGCAATTCCATTGCTCTGTTTCTGAAGAATATACGACTCCCTTCCGCCGCACTTCACATCCTCGGCCTTACGCTGCCGGAATGCACGCTGGTTCACACATTCAGAAAGCCGATCACGCAGCTTGGGCCTCTCCACCTGCCTCCCATCCCACCTATGCCATCATCCGGCCAGGACCGCAGCACCCATCAAGGCTGAACAGGCATGGAGCAGGCAACACGCTACACGGCAACGCTGTACCTGGCCGCCCCCGGCACCCCACTGAAGAGCGGGGGCATCTCGCCGCGCGGCCATATGTACCTGCAGGTGGCCGCGGGCGACGAGGCCCACAGCTACGGCTTTGCGCCACCGCGCCACGCGCCGGGCGAAGCCCCCACCGGCGTGCAGTACGCGCAGGTGCGCCACGACGATGCCGACGAACATCTGGACCCGTATTACAGCCGCACCCTGGAAATTACCGAGGAGCACTACGGCTGTCTGCGTGACTTTGCCGAGGAGCCGGCCGAGTTCGAATTCGATGTGGGTCGCCCGGCCACCATCAACCGCTGCAGTGATTTCGTATGGGCCGCGCTGCACTATGCCGGCTTGCATCCGCTGCCGGCGCCGCTGGATGGGGGCAGCAACCTGGGCGAGTTCGCGGTGTTGTTCAACCTGCCGGAAATCCAGTGCATTGCCGCGCCGTTCCCGGGTAGCGATCTGAATGCAGAAACCCACCATGCGATGCCCGAGCGCGAGGCCGAGCATCATCGCCAGGGCGACCGTGCCAGCGATGAGCCGCCACCGACGCCAATCGAGGTGGCCGGCACGCTGCTGGACCCCTCGCATCCAGACCACCGCCTGTTCGCGCAGTTGATCCAGAAAGTGGCCGAACTGGATGCCGCGCATGGCCGCCCGTTCGATGCCGCCAGCCAGCGCATCAGCGCCAGCCTGCTGGTGCTGGCCAAGCAGAACAATCTCTCGCGCGTGGACCACGTGCTGCTCAGCCAGCCGACCCAAAGCAGCCATGCCGCCGAGAGCATCTTCATCGTGCAGGGTGATCGCAACGACCCGGGGCACCGCCGCGCCAGCATCGCCACTGAAGTGGCGGCCAAGACCGATGTGGCCGATTCGCTGCGGTTGAAGGAGCAGTAAGCCGCGCGTCTGCCATACGCGCGCCGGCGCACGCCACGCCCCCCACCTGCTACCATTCCCCCGCAACCCCAGCCAGCCCACTCCGCGCAGACAGATGCGGGGCGGGCCGTCGCAGTACGGCCCAGCGAGCCAGGACACCTTCCCGTGCCCATTCAAGGACGCTCGCATGTTCCGTAATCCTCTCTTCCGCTCGGCCGCCCTGGCCGTTGCCGTTTCGCTCAGCCTCGGCGTGCCCTCCGCATTCGCCGACAACGCACCCGCCGCCAGCGCCGTCGCCGCCGTACAGCGCCAGGCCGTGGCCAAGGGCCTGTACGAGCTGGCCTACAGCCCGAAGCAGAACGCCGTGTTCGTGGCCTCCTCCGGCGGCTTCGGCGATGACGCCGGCCCGGCCCAGGTGCTGCGCCTGAACCCGACCACGCTGGCCGTGGAAACCCGCATCCCGCTGGAGCGCAAAGCCTTCGGCGTGGTGCTGGATGACGCCCACAACCGCCTGTACGTGGGCAACACCGTGGACCTGTCGGTGACGGTGGTCGACACCGCGCAGAACAAGGCCGTCGGCACCATCCAGCTGATGGAGAAAAAGACCGGCAAGGACGGCAAGGCCGCCTATACCCACGACCTGCGCGAGCTGGTTGTCGACAGTGCCGCCAACCGCCTGTACGTGACCGGCCACAGCAGCCAGCCTGAGGTGAGCAGCGTGCTGTTCGTGATCGATACCACCACGCTGAAGGTGATCAACACCATCGACGGCCTGGGCAATGCGAAGGCACCGGGCTTGGCACTGGATGCGGCCAACAAGCGCGTCTACACCAGCAACCTGCTGGCCGATCTGGTGGTGGTGGGCACCGATTCGAACAAGGTGGTGGCGCAGCACAAGATCGCCGCCGAGCAGCCGATGAACATCGCGCTGGACCCGGCCGGCAAGCGCCTGTTCGTGACCGACCAGGGCTCGGAATTCCTGCGTGGCTACCAGGCCAAGAGCAGCGGCCTGGTCAGCAAGCACCCGGGCCAGCGCGTGCTGGTGCTCGACCGCGGCACCGGCAAGGAACTGGCCAGCATCCCGACCGATGCCGGCCCGCTGGGCATCCTGCTGGATGCACCGCGCAAGCGCCTGTACGTGACCAATCGCGAAGCCGGTACGGTGACGGCCTACAACAGTGACAGCTACCAGAAGGTGGCGACCTACACGGTGCCGACCCACCCGAACAGCCTGGCGCTGGATGCGAAGAACAACGTGCTGTTCGTGAGCATCAAGAACGGCGAGAAGGATGACAAGGGCGCTGACGAGAGTGTGGCGCGGATTCAGCTCTGATGCGATGACGCCGGGCCACTCCCGGAGGTTTACCGCTTGAAGAAGGCAGGGTGCAGGCCCTGCCTTTTTCATTGCCCGGTTGCAGTGCCCAACGCCAACCCGCTAGGGTTGAACCCCATGGCAGGGAGCCAAAGGGTCTGAATCATGCTGGGTATCCACCGCTGGCTGCGTGCCGGCCTGATCTTCACGCTGGCGAGCGCACTCGGCGCCTGTAGCAGCCGCGTACCGGATGCACCGGAGCCGCTGGATCTGGTCAAGCCGATCAACCTTGCCGAGTCCGGGCAAGCGGTGCGGTTCGAGTTCGAGACGAATGCCCGCAACTTCTATTCGGGTCGACCCTATGTGCTGGATCTCGAGGTTCAGCGACATGGGCCCGGGCCTGGCAGTGAGCCTGACATGGACAATGTCCATGTTCCCTTCCAGCTGTCCCTGCAGCGCTGGGTCGCAGATGCCTGGCAGGACGTTGCAACTTCTGATGTCTATCAGGCAAGGGCGCGCAATCTGGGGGAGCCGCTCCCCGAATGGCATGCATCGGCGAATTGGCGCTACGCGCATGAGGTATCGATGGACACCAGCCGATACAGGTTGAGCATCGTCGCCCTGCCGATGGAAACCGATGCCCGCTACCGCCTGGATGTGCGCACGGTGAAGCCCACCGCTGCGCTCCAGCATTACCCGGCGCAGCTGCGGGTTCATGCCGACCCGCTCTCTGGAAAATAGTCGCCATCCCACTGCTGGAAGGAACTGAAGGATTTCTCTTATGGATAAGCCGCGCTACACCGTAGAAATCGTCATTGCCGCACCTGGAACGCCGTTGGTGGACGAGAGAGGGGTACAGAAAGTTGTGGACGGGGTTCCGCAGACATCCGGGCCCGGGCACATGTTCTACGTGCTGCATGGGCCGGACAAGACGACGCGGAGTTTCGGCTTCGCGCCTTCCGAGCATGGAAGCATGAACGGGCCGGGCGAGGTCATGAAGACCGATGCGGGCGAGTACAAGAACCCCCATTACAGCCGCACCCTCGAGATCAGCGAGCAACAGTACAGAAAACTCGAAGCCTTCGGCTCGCACCCGGACAAGTACGGTTTCGATCTTCAATACAAGGATGTGCGCCACAACTGCGTGGACTTCACTTGGGAAGCGCTGAACCACGCGGGCATCGAGCGGAAAAGAAGCATCGACGTGAACGCGCTGGGCGGCGGTATTGGCCAATTGCTTCCCGATGTCCGCATTCCCTTGGAGAGCAAGGGCGCAGGCAAGGATGGCTTCCGGCCGCTGCGCAACATCCACGGCGTGGACAGCATTGATCCGCCGTTTCCAGACAGCGAACTCAATCAGAAGAAAACCAACCCCATGCCCGCGCGCAGCTTCCAGCAGCGCATCCTGAGCGACGCCGAGGGCACCGGCGAGCGTAGCGGTGATCATCTGGCCCGGCACAGCAATGACCCGCTGCTCTCGCAGATCCATCAGGGCGTGGCTCAGCTCGATGCAGAGCGTGGCCGTGCCTTCGACGCCACCAGCGAGAACATCAGTGCCAGCCTGTACGCGCTGGCCAAGGCCAACGGTCTGACCCAGGTCAACCATGTGCTGTTGAGCGATCGCACAGCGCAGGCGGATGTGGCGCAGAGCATCTTCATCGTCCAGGGGGAGCGCAACGACCCGGCACAGGTGCGGGCCAGCATGCTAACGGCGGTAGCCGCGCAGACACCCGCAGAAATCTCCTTCGAGCGCGCTGAGCAGCTGTCGCAGTCTGGGCAGGCGCGCTCGCAGGATGAGCTGCAGCAGCGCCAGGTGCAGGAGCAGTCCGGGCCTCGCATGGCGTAGGGCGGCAAGCGTACGGCGAGCCGACGTTCTCGCGCTGGGCCGCCAGTAACACTGGAGCCGGCTCAGCCCAGGCGGTGTGCCGGGTTCTGCTGCTGCTCCTGCTCACGGGCCTGTTGTTCGGGCAGCTGCCCCATGGCGGGCTGCTGCGGGGCAATGCCCAGCGTCTGCATCGATTGCTCGACCGGCGTCTGTGCGGCCACTGCGGTCGGCATCATCGCCCGCAGATGCGCCGGATTGGCCGGGTCGCCCTGTACCACGAAGATGTTGTGTCCCGCCGGCTGGTTGGCCGTGGCATGGCTGACCAGCACGTGGTCGACCTGCTGCAGGCCCTGCTCGCGGGCCAGCACGGTCAGGCTGGCAGTCAGACGTTCGCTGGTCTGGTCGAACGGGCGGCCATGTTGCGCGTCCAGAGCGGCCACCCCCTGGCGGATCTGCTGGTTGAGGCCGTATTCGGGATGGTTGGGGGTGATCTCTGCCATGGGTCGATCTGCAGCGGTGGGTGGTGATGGACCTGGGCAGTATAGAGCCGGCCCGTGAACCACCGCTTCGCGGCGCTCAGTCCGCCGGCCGATGGTCGTAGCTGATCACCCGCTCGGCCAGCCAGCGCCCGTCCACGCGGCGCCAGACCTGGATGAAACGGGCCTGGCCGGTCCAGTGTTCGACGCCCTTTGCATCACGCTCATGGAAGCGGTGGTCGCCGATCTCCAGGGCGCGATCGTCGTGCAGCGGAAACACCTGCAGCGAGCTTTCCACCAGTTCGCGGCGCAGGTGGGTGTGGTTGGCGCGGGTACTCTCGCACAGGGCCGCCACGCTGCGGCGGAAGTCCTCGCGCTTGCTGGCGGACTTGCCCGCCTTGTCATGGAAGAACTCCAAGTCTTCAGTGGTCATGGCTGCGGCCTTGTCGGCGTCACAGTCGTCGAACGCGGCGGCGAACAGCTGCGCGTCGGCCTGACGGATCTGCTCACGCAGTGTTTCGGCAGCATTCGGCGTGGCGGCCAGACCGACAACAAGCAGGGGCAGGGTGAGCAGCAGCATGGCGAGGCTCCAGGGCGGGATTCGCGCAGGCTCGCACGCCGCTCTGGGGGCCGCAGCCGCTCTGCGACGAAACGGGATTTCCAGGGAGTGAATGCCCGCATTGGTGGATCGGCCGGGTGGCGTGGGCTGTGCAGAGGGTGTCATGGCCGCCGGCGATTCCATCACGACCGCGATAGGGCCCGGTCTCTAGCCTGAAATCCTCCCCCTTCCACAGGAGCTCCCATGCCCGCCTCCCGCATCCGCCTGCACGTTGAAGATACCGGTGGCGACGGCCGCCCGGTGATCCTGATCCATGGTTGGCCGTTGTCTGCCGATGCGTGGAAACAACAGGTGTCGATCCTGCGCGACGCCCAGCACCGGGTGATCCGCTACGACCGCCGCGGCTTCGGTCGTTCCGACAAGCCGGCCGAGGGCTATGACTACGACACGCTGGCGGCGGATCTGGCCGGGCTGATCGAGGAACGTGATCTGCGCGATGTCACCCTGGTCGGGTTCTCGATGGGCGGCGGTGAGGTGGCGCGCTACGTGGCCAACCACGGCCAGGACCGTCTGCACAGCGTGGTGTTTGCTGCGGCGGTGCCGCCGTTCCTGCTGCGCAGCGACGACAACCCGGAAGGCCCGTTGACCGGGGACAGGGCTGCCGAAATGCGTAGCGGTCTGGAGCAGGATCGCGAGGCCTTCTTCGATGGCTTCACCCGCGATTTCTTCAGTGCCAACGGCCAGTTGATGGTGACCGAAGAAACGCGCCAGGCGGCGATCGCGCTGTGCCATCAATCCGACCAGACGGCGGCGCTGGGTTGCATGCAGGCGTTTGCCACTACCGACTTCCGCGATGACCTGAAGAAGATCACGGTGCCAACCTTGATCCTGCACGGTGACAGCGACGCGATCGTGCCGTTCGAAGGTTCCGGGCAGCGGACGCATCAGGCGATTGCGGGCAGCGAGGTGGTGATTCTGGAAGGCGCGCCGCATGGCTGCAACACAAGCCATGCAGACCACTTCAATCTGGCGCTGCTGAACTTCCTGAAGCGGTAAGCTGCGGCCATGCGCGAACCGAAGATGCCCCCGTGGAAGAAGCCCAATCCCAAGGGCCAGACTTCGCAGCCGTTGTCGCCTGCGCAGAAGGCGGCGGCACGGCAGCGTGCGGAAGAGAACGGGCGACGCTACCCGAACCTGGTGGACAACATGTGGGCGGCGAAGCTGCCGCGGGGATCCTGATCTGTAGAGCCGAGCCATGCTCGGCTCCGCACTGCGTCCATCCACGCATGGCGTGGATCTACTGCAACAGCAGCCTGGCCTGGTTCCGGTGCTGCGTGTAGTGCCGAGCCATGCTCGGCTTGCGCGCTCGGCTTTACCGTTCGGCCAGCGGCTTCCAGCCGGGTTCCCGCCAGGGTGAGATCTCGCTCTGGCGGACGGTGATTGCCTCCGTCGGCAGCCCAGCCAGGCGCGCAAGCTCCGCACGCATCACGTCGCCGTCCACAGGCACGGCCGTAGCCACCTGCAGCCGATCACCCTGATGTCTAACCTGTACCGGTAGCGTGGCGTGCGCGTCATGCTCGCCGCCGGTGCGACCGATCGGGTAGCGCATCGTTACCGGCTGTGAGAGCTGCACCAGCGTGGGCTGCCAGGCCTGCAGCACAAGCGTTTGCCTTGCTGCGGGAACATGTACTTCAGCAATGGTGGCCGGGTAGCCGGTGATGCTCTCGACCATGACCTGGAAACGCGCGCCATCTGGCATGACAAGTACGGCGGCAACCAGCGCGCAGAGCGAAACGAACACCGCCGCGAGGTTCCAGCTGCGCGGCGCGGTGGCCGGGCGAGTTGCGGTGCGCAGGCTGGGTTTGCGCCGCAGCTTGCGCGCGTAGATGCGCCGGTCCTTCCTGCGTGGGCTGCTGCTGTGTTCCGGCAGGTTCAAAGGAACCCGTGGAAGGCGCGCCACGCGGGCCTTGATCAGGCGCGACAGCAGCATCCACGCGATCACGAACGCCAGCAGCGGGAGCAGCGTTCGCACCCACAGATACAGCGTGACCATCCACAACACCTCTACATACGGCCATCCATGCTTATCCACATCCTACCGGGACCACGCGGCGGTTGTCGTATCCGCCAGCCGACAAGCACAGGGCGCTTGGTTAGGATGGTCCTTTGTTGTCATGGATGAACCGATGGCCTCTGCTGCGTCCCGCTTCTGCCGTATCTGTGGTCCTGGCCCGATCCTGCTGGTACTGCAGGTGGTGGCACTGCTGGCGGTGGCGCTGGCCGCCGGCTTCTTCCACTACCGCGTGGGACTGCTGCTGGAGCCGGTGGATGATTCATGCGGTGGCCCCGACCCGGTCGCGCGCATGCAGGTGGCCGAACAGCTGCTGGCGCGTTCCACGGCCTTGGCGCCGTGGCAGCCGCTGCAGTGGATTCCGATGGCGGGCGTGGTACTGGCGCTGCTGGGCGCGATGTCGATCTGCGTCTACCGGCTGGGGCGCCTGTCGGAGCGCCTGCGACGCGCCAATTGGGGGTTGATGGCGCTGCACGCCGCGATCCTGGCGCTGGCCCTCAGGGCATTGCACCTGTACGACATGGCGTGGACCAGCGTAGCCAAGCTGTCCCCGGCGGCATGCCTGGTGGAACTGGGCGAGCAGGGCCGGCTGCCGCTGGCACAGGCGCAGCAGGTGGTGTTCGAGATCCTCACCCATGAGCACGCGCCACTGCTGCGTAATCCCGATGACTTGGCGCTGGTGCTGGCCGCGTTGATGCTGATGGCGATGGCCGCGGGATTCATGCTGTGGCGGGCGATCGTGCGCGAGCGCCGGGCACAGCCGTCCAGCTCATAGTGGGTGTGTGACCGGCCACGCATCCGCAATCGCGCTAAAGTCCGCACTTCGCCCCTGCAAGGAAGTGCTGATGCGTTGGTTGCTGCGTGCTGTGCCGTTGCTGCTGTGCTCGTTGGCGGTACACGCCGCCGAGGTGGACCGCCGGATTGCGGTGACCATCGACGACCTGCCATGGGCGCGGGTGGACGAGATCGTGCCGCCGGACCTGCAGGCACGACATGAGGCATTGATGGGCCAGCTGCGCCAGGCGGGCGTGCCGGTGGTCGGCTTCGTCAACGAGAACAAGCTTGAAATCGACGGGCAGGTGCAGCCGGCGCGGGTGCAGATGCTGCGCGATTGGCTGGACGCCGGCTATGAGCTGGGCAACCACACGTATTCGCACATGGATCTGAACGCCAAGGGTGTGCCTGCATTCCAGCAGGATTTCCTGCGCGGTGAGACGGTGCTGCGGCCGCTGCTGGCCGAGCGCGGTCTGAAACCGCAGTGGATGCGCCATCCCTACCTGCGGGCTGGGCGCACGCCGGAAGAGCGCGCGCAGATGGACGTGTTCTTCAAGGAGCACGGCTACCGCGTGGCGCCGGTGACCGTCGACAACGGCGAGTGGGTCTGGGCGTTCGCCTACGCCAACGTCATGAACGAGCAGCCCGATTCCCCGGCGCGCGAGGCGACGCTGGCGCAGCTGCGCAAGGGCTATGTGCCCTACATGCTGAACAAGCTGGACTACTACGAGAAGCAGTCGCAGGCACTGCTGGGCCATGCGCTGCCGCAGGTCTGGCTGATGCACGCGAACGAACTCAATGCAGCGACGTTTGCCGAACTGGTGGCGGCGACGAAGCGCCGGGGGTATCGCTTCATTTCGTTGGATGAGGCGATGCGTGACCCGGCCTATGCACGTGGTGCCGAAGGCTACAGTGGCCGCTACGGCCCGAGCTGGCTGCACCGCTGGGCGATGGCGGAGAAGAAACCGAAGGACTTCTACGCCGGTGAACCGGTGGTGCCGGCGTGGGTGATGAAGCTGGCGAAGGTAGACTCGGAATGAAGCTCAGCGCTTGACGGCCAGCACGCCGTCAAGCGCCTGCTCGGCCTTGAAGCCGGCCTTTTCCAGGCGCTTGGCCACTTCGCGCGGCACGTCGCGGCCGCTGGTCAGCTTGTTCGGCGCGCCGGTGTAATGGAACAGCCGGCCGCCCTTGCGGATGACGCGGGCGAGGTGGTCGTAGAACACCTGCGAGTACAGTTCGCCGGCGATGCCGAAGCGCGGCGGGTCGTGCAGGATCGCGTCGACACTGTTGCTGGCCACCTGTTCGATCTGTTGCGAGACGTCGCCGTGGCTGAACTGCAGGCGGCCACCGGCCGCGGCCGAGTCCGGATCCGGCGACCACGGGTTGAGCGTGCGCAGCCACATCACGTCGGCATTCTTCTCGAACGATCGGATCTGGCCGACACCGGCCTCCAGTGCGCAGGCGGCGAAGTAGCCCAGGCCGCCGCAGGTATCGAGGATGACCTTGCCGGCCGGGGCGACCAGCTCCACCTTGCGGCGTGCATCCTCGAACGGTGACAGTCTGGAGGTCGGCAGCATCTTGATGCCGTCGATCTCGAAGGTCGGAGCGCCCCATTCGGTGGGCACCAGCTTGATCAGGGAGCCGCTGTAGCGCGAGATCGGCGCGAACTCCTCGCCGTCCCAGTAGTACAGCGTGCGGTCCTTCAGCTTGCCCGGCCACGGGTAGGCCTGGCCACGGAAGTGGAAGCCGTCGCCATCCAGCGCCACGCTGTCCTCGCTGCGGCCGAGGTCGAGCGAGCCCTGCCAGTCGGCAGCGCCCTTGTCATGGGCACGGCGCAGGGTGTCGGCGCTGTCGCGGGTCAGCAGGGGGCCGGTGTAATGGGGCACGGCGGGTACCGGGGCGGTTCGGGGGAGGGCATGGTACCGCAGCTGTTGCAGGGGCCACGTGTGGCTGCTGCAGTAGATCCACGCCATGCGTGGATGTAGACGGGAGGAGCCGAGCGTGGGCTCGACGCTATCGCTGGCGGGTGCAGCTGAAGCCGTGCGTGGTTCCTTCCCCCGAGAGCATGCCGACGCCACGCGACGGCTGCATGCCTACGCGGGCGCACGACCGACGATGGACGTCCTGGGTTTCCGGTGGCTGCCGATCAAAGTCGTAGCGCAGGCTGCCGTCTTCCTGCAGCAGCCAATGCACGGTAACGCGCTCGTGGCGACCATCACCGAGATCCCAGTCCAGGGTGCGCATGATCAGGGTCTGGTCATCGGGCAGCTGCCGGACTTCGTCATAGGCACCCTGGGTCTTCGGTGCGCTTACCGCAAGCAGCAGAAACAGCAGCATTGGCATCGCTCCTCAAAGAAGACAGGATGCGCCCATATTGCCCTGAGCCGCCATCAGAATCATGTCGTCTTACGGGCACTTCACCGCATACACCGGCCCAGCACCGATCAGCATCAACGCCATGTAGTCACTGTCGCTGGCCTTGCCCTTCAGCGATGCGCCCCTGTTGAAGTGGAAGATGCCGAAGCCACCGGCCATGCGGACCAGCGCGCTGTCGATCTGCTCGGCGTCATCGCGGAAATAGCGGCTGATCTCGCTGCGGGAGGCCTTGTGCAGGGCATTGGGTTCGCGCTGCCACTGGTCGCCGCGACTGAAGGAAACGAAGTACTGGCCACCTTCCTTGTCGATGCGGAAGTCGGCCGGCTTGCGCGCGCTGGTGGCGAAACAGCCCTGCAGCGGATCGGCGGAGAACGGGAGCCCGGCGTCACCCCCACAGGCGGTGAGCAGCAGGAGGGCACCGGGCAGCAGCAGGCGGAGCGTGCGCATGGGATGTCCCTACAGGGGCAGGTGCGGCTAGTGTAGGCAGCATGCGGGCACAGCCCGTACAGAAATTCGGCAAGAACAAAGGGGTTTTCGGATGGCGCAGGGCAAGGCACCGTGGTGCGGCATGGCCAGTTGGCTGGGGATCGCTGTGGGTTGGGGGGCTGGCACATTGGCGGCGCAGGCCGCGGTGGCCGCAGGCGGCAATGGCATGGCCGCAGGGCTGGGCGTGGGCGTGCTGGGTGCGGCACTGGTCGGCGGCGGCCTGGCGGTGGCCTCGCGCGTGCGGGGTGAGCGTTGGCCGGGGATCGGCATTGCTGGCGCAGTGATCAGCGCGCTGCCGCTGCTGATGTACCTGCTGCGGATGATGTTGAAGCTCTAGGCGGTAGAGCCGAGCGATGCTCGGCTGATGGCCTGCGACAGCCGAGCATGGCTCGGCTCTACAGATTCGACTGCAGTCACGCAGGATCAGCTGCGGTGAATCTCCACCGTCACGTGTACCAGCTCCTCATGGATGGCCAGCGCGTTGCGCACGGTATCCGCATCAAGGCTGGCATCGCTGGTGACCACGCTGGCACTGACTGCGTACTTGCCACGGCCCACCTGCCAGACGTGCAGGTCGGCCAGGCGTGCCGGCCAGGGGCCCTGTTCGATCACTTCGCGCACTTCGGTCACCACCGGCGCATCCATCTGCGCGTCCAGCAGGATGCGGCCGCTGTCGCGCAGCAGGCCCACCGCCCACACCGTGACCAGTACGGCGCCGACCAGGCCCATCACCGGGTCCAGCCAGGTCAGGCCCAGCAGCTTGCCGCCGAGCAGGGCGACGATGGCCAGCACCGACGTGGCGGCGTCGGCCAGCACGTGCACGTAGGCCGAGCGCAGATTCAGGTCGTGACCGTGCGCATGGCCGTGATCGTGGTGTTCGTGGTCATGCCCGTGATGATGGCCATGGTCATGCCCGTGGTGATGATGCGCGTGGCCCGGGCTGTCGTGCAGCCACCATGCACAGAGCAGGTTCACGCCCAGGCCCACCGCAGCGATGGCGATGGCTTCGTTGTAGTGGATCGCCGCCGGTACCCACAGCCGCTGCAGTGACTGTACCGCCATCAGTGCAGCGACGCCGAGCAGGGCGATGGCACTGGTATAGCCGGCCAGGATTTCGATTTTCCAGGTGCCGAAGGCGAAGCGCGGATCGTGCGCGTAGCGGCGTGCACAGCGGTAGGCGAACACCGAGAGGCCCAGCGCCAGCGCGTGCGAACTCATGTGCCAACCGTCGGCGAGCACGGCCATGGAGTTGAACCACCAGCCGCCGACGATCTCCACCAGCATCATGCCGACGGTGAGCCACAGTGCGCGGCGGGTATTGCGTTCGGCAAGCGGGTTGCCGTCGTCGAAGCGGTGTTCGTGGCGGCGGGCGGCGGCGAGGGCGTCCAGATGCATGGGCAGACCATGGGATGGAAATATACCCCCATAGGGTATACGATCCCGCCATGGCCCATGTACACAAGAATCGAAAGCAGCTGCTGACCCGGGTACGCCGTATCGGCGGCCAGGTGGCGGCGTTGGAACAGGCGCTGGACAAGCCCGAGGGCGAAGCGGGCGACTGCGCGGACGTGCTGGTGCAGGTCGCGGCGGTGCGCGGTGCCGCACACAGCCTGCTGATGGAGCTGCTGCACGAGCACCTGCAGGAGCACGTGGTGGGTGCCGATGACCCGCAGCAGCGGGCGGACGAGGCCGCGGTGCTGGTCGAGCTGCTGCGCCGCTACGGCAAATAGCAAGGGTAGTGCCGGCCGCTGGCCGGCAACCCCATGAATTCCGCAATCAACCTGCAGTTGCCGGCCAGCGGCCGGCACTACCCGTGCCGGTGCCGCGCATTCCAGATATGCGTCGCCGCCAGCAGCAGGCTGCCGGTGACGGTCATCGGCGTTTCCCAGTCATGCGAAGGTAGCGCCAGCGCGCCGGCCAGCAGCAGCCCGAGTCCGGCGCCAGCGGTGGCCCAGGCCAGCACGGGCAGCGGATGACGGCGCTCGGCCCGCCACAGCGCATAGCCGGTCAGCGGCAGGGCGATGGCCACGAACAGCAGGTGGACCCATTCCGCTTCGGCCCAGGTGCCGAACAGGGGGAGCGCAGCGGCCGGCAGTGGCAGCGCCAGGCAGTGCAGCAGGCACAGGCTGGACAGGGCGACCGCGCCGGCATCAAGCAGGGTGGCAGAAGGCGACTTCATCGGGGGAGGTTCCTTGCACAACAAGTGTTATACAGTAACATTTCCGTTCCGCAGCCAACCCGCTCCGACATGAACACTGTTTCCCGCGCCGACCGTCGCCTTCCGGTCACCGTGCTGTCCGGCTTCCTCGGGGCCGGCAAGACCACCCTGCTCAACCAGATCCTGCGTAACCGCGAGGGCCTGCGCGTGGCGGTCATTGTCAACGACATGAGCGAGGTCAACATCGACGCACAGCTGGTGCGTGAAGGCGGCGCCGAACTGCGCCGCACCGAAGAGACGCTGGTGGAGTTCAGCAACGGCTGCATCTGCTGCACGCTGCGCGATGACCTGCTGCAGGAAGTGCGGCGCCTGGCCGATGCGGGTCGCTATGACTACCTGCTGATCGAATCGACAGGCATCGGCGAACCGATGCCGGTGGCGGCCACGTTCGCGGTGCGCGACGAGCAGGGCTTCAGCCTGAGTGACATCGCGCGCTTGGACACGATGGTGACCGTGGTCGATGGCAGCGCCTTCCTTGCCGATTTCGGTTCGACGCTGCGCCTGGCCGAGCGCGGCCAGCAGGCTGGCCCGGAGGACGATCGCGGTGTGGTCGACCTGCTGTGCGAGCAGGTCGAGTTCGCCGACGTGATCGTGGTCAACAAGGTGGACCAGGTGGACGACGAAGTGTTGCAGGACACGCTGGCCGTGCTGCGCGGGTTGAACCGCGACGCGAAGCTGCTGCTGTCCAGCTTCGGTGATGTGCCGCTGGCCGAGCTGCTGGATACCGGTCGCTTCGACATGGAGCGTGCGCAACGTGCGCCGGGGTGGGTGAAGGAACTGCGCGGCGAGCACACACCGGAGACCGAGGAGTACGGCATCGGTAGCTTCGTCTACCGCTCGCGACGTCCGTTCCATCCCGCGCGATTCGCGCGCGCGCTGCAGTCGGGCATGCCAGGCGTGATCCGCAGCAAGGGCTGGTTCTGGCTGGCCAACCGCATGGACTGGGTGGGTGAGCTGAACACGGTGGGCGCAGCGACGCGCACGCAGGCGGCAGGCTTCTGGTACGCCGCGCGCGATCGTGTGCGTGCGGGCATCGAGGACACCACACCGCTGCTGCCGCCCACGCCGCTGCCCTACAGCGACCTGGGCTGGGCCCGGCAGCAGGCCGACTGCTGGAGCGCGCCGTTGCCGGGGCTTGAGGAATTTCCGGACTCGGCCGCACACACGGCGATGCAGCGGCTGTGGCACCCGTTGTGGGGCGATCGTCGCCAGGAACTGGTAGTGATTGGCGTGCACATGGACGAGCGCGCCGTGCGTGCAGAGCTGGATGCCTGCCTGCTCAATGACCAGGAGCTGCGTGCGGGGCCGCTGCTGTGGCAGCAGCTGCCGCAGGCGTTCCCGGTGTGGAAGCGCTGAGCGGGCGCTGAGGGTTCGAGGTGTGCCGGCCAGCGGCCGGCACTACCTGCCCTGCATCGATCCACGCATGGCGTGGATCTACAAGGCGTCACGCCACTGCCAGCCCTCGGTGCTCACCTGCAGCACGTGGGTCGGTCGCAACGCCTGCAGCAGGTGCCGGTCGTGGCTGACCATCATCAGTGCACCCGGCCACGCCGCAAGCAGTTCCTCCAATGCCTGCAACGCGCTCAGATCCAGCGCATTGCCCGGCTCGTCCAGCAGCAACAGCTGGGGCGCAGGATCGGCATACAGCACGCTGGCCAGCGCACCCTTCACGCGTTCGCCATCGCTGAGGCTGTGGGCTGCCCGCTGGATGCGCTGTGCGTCCAGCCCGAGCAGCGCAAGCCGCGTGCGCAGTTCGCCCGCATCGGCACTCGGGTTTGCCGCTTGCACGGTCTCCAGGATGCTGCGCCCGTCGGACAATCCCAGTAGTTGCTGGTCAAGCAGTGCCAATGGCGCATGCCGTTGCACGGTGCCACTGCGTGCAGGCAGCTGCCCTGCCAGCACACGCAGCAAGGTAGATTTTCCAGCACCATTGTCACCGACCACAGCGATGCGCTGCCCCCGGCGGATCTCCAGCTGCAAGGGGGCGGCGCAGCCGTGCGGCAGCACCAGCGACTCTGCCTGCAGCAGGCGCGCGCTGCCGCGTTCGCCTTCGACGGCAAACAGCGCCAGTTCCGGCGTAGCGTGAACCGCTGATGCCGCAGCGCGCAGCTGGTCGGCGCTGACCTGCAGGCGCTCGGCCTGGACCTGCTGCGATCGACCATGGCTGGCCTCGGCGCGCTGCTTCTGCCGGCCCAGCAGGATCGGCGCCTGGTTGGCCTGCTTCGCATCGCGGTTGCCGCGCGACTGGCGTTGCTGCTGCCGTTCGTGCTGTTCACGCGCGCTGCGCTGCTGCTGCCGGTGCTGGGTGCGGGCGTGGTCGAGCTGGGCAACGGCGGCTTCACGCTCGGCCGCGCGCGCGTCGGCGTAGTGTTGCCATGGCCCGCCATAGCGATGCAGTCCGCGCGCGTCCAGTTCGACGATCTGCTGCATGTGCCCAAGCAGCCCGCGATCATGGCTGATCGCCAGCAGGCCGCCACGCCACTGCTGCAGCTGTTCGTACAGCTGCTGTCGATGCCGCACGTCGAGATGGTTGCTGGGTTCGTCCAGGATCAGCCAATCAGCGCCGCTGGCCCAGGCGCCGGAGAGCGCCACCTGCATCGCCTGGCCACCGCTGAGACGCGCGGCAGGCTGGGCGGGATCGAGATCATCGGGCAGGCGCAATGCCTGCCATTGCTGTTGCAGGCGATCACGCAGATCCCAATGGTCGCCGACGCAGACAAAGTCGGCCTCGTCCACACTGCCGGCTTCGATGCGTTGCAGCGCGGCCAGTTCCGCGCCGACGCCGGCCAGTTCACCGACGGTGCCGGCAGGTGGATAGCCGGGCGTGGGCAACAGGAATACGCGGCGGCTGCCGCGTACCTGGCCGCTGTCGGGTGGCAGGCGGCCGGCCAACAGGCGTGCCAGCACGCTTTTGCCGGCGCCGTTGGCACCGACCAGGCCGGTGGCGACCGGATCGAAGGAAAACGACAGATCGGAAAACAGCGGGCGGCCGTCGGCCAGCCGATACGACACGCGATCGAGCGTGAGGGAATGTGTGGTCATGCGACCTCCATGGATGCCGGGTTCTCCCCTGCGCGCAGGGGCGGGAAGAGTCAGGCCGTCTATCGGGAAGACGGCGGCATCAATGGCGCATTGGTCGCGAGCCTCTGGGAGGAATGAGCGGCCAGTATAGCGGGGTTGGCTGAATGGTCGGGTTGGCAACGGGTGACTCGAGCGCGGCTCGACTCTACACGGGCATCCACGCATGGCGTGGATCTACTGTGGGGCGGGCATGGCGCGGAGTGGTTGGGCCTACGGCACGGTTTCCAGACGTTCGCTGACGAAGTCGATGAATACCCGCAGCTTCGGAAGCACGTGGCGGCCCGAGGGCCACAGCAGGTGGAAGATGCCGCAGGAGTGCACGTGATCGTCGAGCACGGTCACCAGCCGGCCGTCGGCCAGTGCATCGCGCACCGAGTGCACCGGCACGAAGGCCAGGCCGATATCGCGCAGCGCCAGTGCCACCCGCGCTTCGATGGTGTTGGCCACCATGTGCACCGGAAGCTCCTGCGGTGTTTCATGATCGGGCCAGTGGATCGGCCACAGTTCCAGCTTGCCGGTGCTGGGGAAGCGGTAGTGCAGCAGTGTGTGCTGCATCAGCTCTGCTGGCGTGCGCGGAATGCCGCAGCGCTGCAGGTAGGCGGGCGAGGCGACGATGCGGCGCGGGAACACGCCCAGCCGCCGCGCGTTCATGCGCGAGTCGCTGGGCTCACCGACGCGCAGCACCGCATCGAAACCTTCCTCGATGACATCGACCAGGCGGTCGCTGAAATCCAGGTCGAGGCGGATGTCTGGATACGCCGCCATGAATTCGGCCATCAATGGCAGGGTGAGGTCGCCGACCAGGGGCAGGCTGATGCGCAGCGTGCCCTTGGGTGAGGCATGTGGCTGCGCCAGTTCGGTGCGGGCGGCGTCGCGCTCGTCGAGGATGCGGCGGCAGCGCGCCAGGAACAGCTGGCCCTCGGCGGTGAGGGTGATGCTGCGCGTGCTGCGATGGAACAGGCGCACGCCCAGTGCGTGCTCCAGCCGCGCTACACACTTGCCCGCTGCCGAGGCGGAAATGCCCTGCAGGCGCCCGGTCTCGACAAAGCTGCGGGTGTCGGCGGCATGCACGAAGGTCTGCAGGTTGGCGAGGTTGTCCAGGACTGACATGGCGTGCAGGTGGTGAAAGCGGCAGGGTAGGTCGGCGCGACCGCTGCGGGTGGCTCCGCCATCGCAACACTGTGGTGCGGGCGGAGCGGGGACCGTTGCGGCCTTGAAGTTCCGGTCATCATGCCGATTGCGGACTACGGGGTCCATGATGCCCGGAGCGGCAACCGGCTTTTTGCGAGGACGCCCGCTGCCTAACGTGGCGGCTTCTACCCCCACGGATCACCGCGATGAATGCCACTCCTTCCTTCGAACCTGAGCCGACACTGCCGTCGGTGCAGCGGCTGCTGCAGCAGGTCCACCCGCAGCGCCTGGTCGGTGCGGTGGTGCTGGTGCGCGAGCACGGCGTGCTGCGCCATGCCAGCGCCACGGGCCTGGCGGATCGCGGGTCGGCCACGCCGATGCAACGCGACCAGCTGTTCCGGTTGGCCTCGGTGAGCAAGCCGCTGCTGACCACGGTGATCCTGCGCCTGGTGGCCCAGGGCGTGCTCGACCTCGATACGCCGGTACAGCGCTGGCTGCCGGACTTCCGCCCGGCGATGGCCGATGGCAGCACGCCGCCCATCAGCCTGCGCCAGCTGCTCAGCCACAGCAGCGGGTTGGGCTATCGCTTCCTCGAAGCCGATGCGGACGGCCCCTACGCGCGGGCCGGTGTCAGCGATGGCATGGACGCCAGGCCGTTGACCCTGGCCGAGAACGTGCGCCACATCGTGCAGGCGCCACTGCTGTTCGCACCGGGCAGCCAGTGGATGTATTCGCTGGGCGTGGACGTGGCCGGTGCCGTGGCCGAAGCGGCGACCGGGGAAACGTTGCAGGCATTGTTCGCACGCTTGCTGGCTGCGCCCCTGGGCCTGCGCGATACCGCCTTCGCTACCCACGATGCGTCACGGTTGGCCACGCCCTATGTCACCGACACACCGCAGCCACACCGCCTGCGCGAAGGCGAGGTGGTCGCCCCGTTCGAGGGCACGGTGGGCATCGAGTACAGCCTTGCCCGCGCAACCGATGGCAGCCGGTTCCCTTCGGCCGGCGCGGGCCTGGTGGGTACCGCCGATGAAGTGGTGCTGGTGCTGGAGGCGCTGCGCGACGGGCAGCACGCCGGCCTGTTGCCGCCCCACCTCGTGGCAGAGATGGCCACCCCGCAGGTCGGCGAGCAGGGACCACCGGAGCCGGCTGGCTGGGGCTTCGGTCTTGGCTTTGCGGTGCTGCGCGATGCGGCCGCCAGCGGCACGCCGCAGAACACAGGTACATGGCGCTGGGGCGGTGCCTACGGCCATAGCTGGTTTGTCGACCCTGCGCGCGGCCTGAGCGTGGTGGCGCTGACCAACACGCTGTACGAAGGCATGGACGGTGCCTTTGTCGATCAACTGCGCGATGCGGTGTATGCCGATCTGGGGACTGCACGATGAGCGGCCATGCCATCGATGCCGCCAGCCCGGCCGGTGAAGCCACGCGTCTGCCATGGGCCGGCCTGCTGGCACTGGCCGGCGGTGGCTTCATCACCCTGCTGACCGAGACCTTGCCGGCCGGTGTATTGCGGCCCATGGGCGACAGCCTGGGTGTGAGTGATGCGGCGGTGGGGCAGTTGGTGAGCGTGTATGCGTTGGGCTCGGTGATGGCCGCGTTGCCGATGACCGCGCTGACCCAGCGCCTGCCACGACGCCCGCTGCTGCTGGCAGCCATCGCCGGCTTCGTGGTGGTCAATACATTGACCGCGTTGAGCGGCAGCTATCCACTGATCCTCGCCGCACGTTTCCTGGCGGGCGTGAGCGGCGGGCTGCTGTGGTCACTGGTGGCTGGCTACGCGGCGCGCATGGTGGTGCCCTCGCTGCAGGGCCGGGCGATTGCGGTGGCGATGGTCGGATCGCCGCTGGCGCTGTCGCTGGGCGTACCGGCCGGCACGTTGCTGGGCCAGCAGATCGGCTGGCGCTGGGCGTTCGCAGTGATGAGCGTGCTGGGCGTGGGGCTGCTGACGTATGCGCGTTGGGCACTGCCGGCCTTGCCCGCCGCCGGTGCCGGCCAGCGCACCTCGCTGGGCGCGGTGTGGCGCACGCCCGGCGTGCGCAGCGCACTGCTGGTGATGGTGCTGTACGTGCTCGCGCACAATGTGCTCTACACCTACATCGAACCGCTGGCAGTGGAGGCGGGGGCGGGCCCGTGGCTGGATCGCCTGCTGCTGGCCTTCGGCCTGGCGGCGATCGCGGGTATCGGTATTGCCGGCTGGGGCGTGGATCGCCACCTGCACACGCTGGTGTGGGCAGCGGTGATCGGTTTCATCCTGCCGGTGCTGGCGCTGCTGATGTGGCCGGGCAACGCGACCGCGCTGCTGCTGGCGACGGTCCTGTGGGGCGTGGCCTTCGGCGCGGTGCCGACCCTGTTCCAGACCGCACTCGCACGCCGAGCCGGGGCCGCAGCGGATCTGGCGCAGTCGATGCTGGTGACCGGCTGGAACCTGGCCATTGCGGCGGGAGGTGTGGCGGGTGGTGTGCTGCTGCAGACCAGTGGGCCCACCCAGTTGGGATGGTTGCCGTTGCTGCTGCTGGCGGTGACTGCTGCATGGTTGCTGGCACGGCCGAAGGCGTGGGCGTAGGCGACGATCGGTGGTGGCGCGGTGCCGGCCAGCGGCCGGCACTACCGTGGTCCACGCCATCCACGCATGGCGTGGATCTACCGGGCGCAGCGACCCGCGTTTGCTTTTGCTTTCTTCTGTTGATTCCGTGGTGGGAGGCAGCCGGAACCTGTCAGAGGCCGGGGCGGTCGGGTTCGCGGGGGTGTCCGCGGCATGGATGCCGCGGCCAAGCCCCCATGGATGGGTTTACGGCGTCCCCCGCGAACCCGACCGCCCCGGCCAACTCCGGGATAGCTGTACGCGACCCACCACGAGGGGCTCCGCCGTTCGCCGTCCTATTCCACTGGCTCACGCTCGATCGGCACGCTGCGCGGGTTCTGCATGTCCTCCCGCGCTGCGCCATAGCGCTGCTGCCGTTTGTGATGGAACGCCACGAATTCATCGCGTGGCAACGGCCGCGAGAAAAGCCAGCCCTGTCCGAATTCCACCTTGCGGCTGTGCAGGTAGGCCAGCTGGGCTTCGGTCTCCACGCCCTCGGCCACCACCCATAGCCCCAGTTCCTTGGCCATGTCGATGATGTGCGGGGTCACCGGGCTGGTGGCGCTCTCGGTGCCGATGGCATCGATGAACGACTTGTCGATCTTCAACGCATCCAGCGGCAGCTGCTCCAGGTACTGCAGGCTGGAGAAGCCCACGCCGAAATCATCGATGGCCACGCTGTGGCCGGCGCGGCGTGCCTGCGCCAGCATCGTGCGGGCGCGGTCCAGATCGAGGAAGCCGCGCTCGGTGGCCTCCATCCAGATCTGTTGCGGCAGGATGCCGCTGCCGGCCATGTGCCTGGAGATCATCTTCAATGCACGACCGCTGCTGATGTCCTCGGCAGCGAGATTGATCGCGATGTGCGCGCTGCGATCGGCCACCAGCAGCTCGCGCATGTCGCGCACCACGTTCTCGATCACCAGGTCGGTGACGTCGGCGATCATTCCGGCTTCCTCGGCCAACGGAATGAACAGGTCCGGGCGCACCTGGGTGCCATCCGGGCGCTGCCAGCGGATCAACACCTCGGCGCCGACGCAGATGCCGGTATCCAGTTCGATGATCGGCTGGTAGTGCAGGTACAGCTCGCGGCGGCGGATGGCGGTGGCCAGTTCGCCGCGCAGCGACAGGCGGCGCCGCGACAGCCAGATCACCAGGCCGGCACCGGCAGCGGCCAGCAGGACGCTCAGTGGCACGAACAACCACGCCTGCTGCCGGAACGTGGCAGCCAGTGCGGCGCGCGGTGTGGTGGCGATCGCCAGCCATTCCTCGTTGCGTGCGGTCGCGTACAGCGTGTTCTGGTCCAGGCCTTCGCCCGGTGTTCGCAGCAGCGCTTCCAGCAGCGCCGGTTCCATGCCCTCCTGCCTGGCCAGCAGGCGGCCGTCGGGGCTGGCCAGGGCCAGGCGCACGTGTGGATCGACGATGACGTCGACGAAGCGGCGTGGATCGACCAGTACATCGTAGTTGCCGTACAGGATGGCCAGCATCTGCCTCCGGCCACTGGCTTCGGGCCGGATATCCACCGCAATCCCCGCACCGTCACTGGTGACATGGTCGGCCTTGGGCTGGTTCACGTCGGATGGGAACGGCCCCCACGACGTGCACCGCAGCTTGCCGCCCTCGAAATAGCCCATCTGGTCGACCGACGACGTGGTCATCACCAGAGTCTGCATGCGCCGGATGTGGTCCGGCCCGCACGGATCGTAGGCGCCGGCCTCGGCGGACTTCAACGCGGCCAGCGCTTCCATGTAGGACTGGTCGGAACGGCGCAGGGTGCGGCCGGCGATGTCGCGCAGGCGCTGCTGCTCGACGCTGACCGCACGGTCCCAGGTGGCATAGGCCATCACCGCGATCGGCACAGCCGCAGCCAGCAGCGCCAGTGCGGTGGCGCCAATGATCACGCGCAGCCGGCTCATGGCCGGGGCTCCAGCAGGGCGGGCAGGGCAGGGTGCATGGACTGGGCCGATCCTTGGGCAGGTGCGGCTATCTGAGCATGGCGCCGGGCCGGGCGGAATGGGCGCGACCCGGCATTTCGTCACATTGTGATGAAAGCGGCCAAGTTTGACGGGATCGGCCCATCCAGCGCTGGCGCTCCGGCCTGTGGAGGACTACCGTCGAACGCTTCGCCCGCCCTTTTGCCCGCGCCCATGACCGAGCCCGCAACGCCCCCCGAGCACCTGCGCCGCAGCCTGTCCAACCGCCACCTGCAACTGATCGCCATCGGTGGTGCCATCGGCACCGGCCTGTTCATGGGGTCGGGCAAGACCATCAGCCTGGCGGGCCCATCCATCGTCTTCGTGTACCTGATCATCGGCGCGATGCTGTTCTTCGTGATGCGCGCGATGGGCGAGCTGCTGCTGTCCAACCTGAACTACAAATCCTTCATCGATTTCTCCACCGACCTGCTCGGTCCCTGGGCCGGCTTTTTCTGTGGGTGGACCTACTGGTTCTGCTGGATCGTCACCGCCATCGCCGATGTGATCGCGATTGCCGCCTATGCGCAGTTCTGGTTCCCCGGGCTTGAAGCCTGGAAACCGGCGCTGGCGTGCGTGATGCTGCTGTTGTCGTTGAACCTGGTGACGGTGAAGCTGTTCGGCGAAATGGAATTCTGGTTCGCGCTGATCAAGATCGTTGCGATCTGCGCGCTGATCATCACCGGTGCCGGGCTGGTGGCGTGGGGCTTCACCTCGCCCAGTGGCCACACCGCGGCGCTGTCGAACCTGTGGAATGACGGTGGCATGTTCCCGATGGGCCTGGTGGGCTTCTTCGCCGGCTTCCAGATTGCGGTGTTCGCCTTCGTCGGCATCGAGCTGGTGGGTACCACCGCCGCCGAAACCGCCGATCCGGAGCGCAACCTGCCCAAGGCGATCAATTCGATCCCGGTGCGCATCATCATCTTCTACGTGCTGGCGCTGATCGCGATCATGGCAGTCACGCCGTGGCGCCAGGTGGTGCCGGACAAGAGCCCGTTCGTGCAGCTGTTCGTGCTGGCCGGCATTCCCGCTGCCGCCAGCCTGATCAACTTCGTGGTGCTGACCTCGGCCACCTCGTCTGCCAACAGCGGCATCTTCTCCACCAGCCGCATGCTCTACGGCCTGGCCGAGGAAGGCCACGCGCCGCGCGGGCTGTCGCGCCTGTCGCGCGCGGCGGTGCCGGCCCGCGGCCTGCTGTTCTCCTGCCTGTGCCTGCTGGGTGGCACCCTGCTGATCTACCTGATCCCGAACCTGGTGACCGCCTTCACCCTGGTGACCACGCTGGCCACCGTGCTCTTCATCTTCGTCTGGTCGCTGATCCTGGTGGCCTACATGGTCTACCGCCGCCGCTACCCGGAGCGCCACGCTGCCTCGATCTTCCAGATGCCCGGCGGCGTTGCCATGTGCTGGGCCTGCCTGGTGTTCTTCGCCGGCGTGCTGGTGCTGCTGAGCCTGCAGGGCGACACCCGCCAGGCGCTGATCGCCAGCCCGGCGTGGTTCGTGCTGCTGGGTGTGGGGTATTGGGTGCGCCGGAGGACCGCGAAGTGATCCAACGTCTCCGTTCCATCGATTGGCCCATCGTCTCCAGAGAGTTACATCCACGCATGGCGTGGATCTACTGTCAGCCGCAGGAAATCGGCCGTTGCCGTTGCTGTTGCTGTTGAGGTTGCCGGCCAGCGGCCGGCACTACCACGGGTGCAGGGCGCAGCCCTGCCGGCCCCCATTCACCCGGCGTTAGCGGGCGCGGCCGGATCATCCGGCCGCCATGTCCCGTCGCTCCCTCCTGCTCGCGCTGTCGCTGCTGTCCAGCCTGTGGCCGGGGCTGGCCGCCGCGCGCACCGTCTACCGTTGCGTGCAGGGCAACACCGTGAGCCTGGCCACCGCCCCGGAACCCGGTTCACGTTGCACCCCGAAGGAAATCGACGACAACGCCATCCAGGCCCCGAACCTGTGGGGCAACATGGGTGTGTTCAGTGGTGTGCTGTATGAGCGCGAGCAGGATGGCGTGCTGGTCTATTCCACCCGCAACCTGCCCGGTTCGCGGGTGTTCCTGAAGTTCACCGTGGCCACGCCGCCGGGTGAGCCCGCCCACGAGGGCCTTGGCAAGGTCGGCAAGCCGCAGCTGGCCCAGCATGCCAGGCAGTTCAAGGCCGCCGCCAAGGCCACCGGCGTCGACGACGCCTGGCTGCGTGCGATCGCCCATGCCGAGAGCAATTTCGATGCGCTGGCGGTCTCGAGCAAAGGTGCGCAGGGCGTGATGCAGCTGATGCCCGAGACCGCGCAGGAATTCGGCGTGCGTGATCCGTTCTCGCCGCAGCAGTCGATCGAGGGTGGCGCGCGCTACATGCGCGCGCTGCTGCGCCGCTACAACGGCGATCGGCCGCTGGCCGCAGCGGCCTACAACGCCGGTATCGGTGCGGTCACCCGCTACAAGGGGGTGCCGCCGTATGCCGAAACCCTGGCCTATGTGGACAAGGTGATGGCGCTGTACGCGCGTTACCGCGAAGCGATGGGCATCCGCACCGAGGTGCCTGCACGCTAGGCTGGCGGTGCTGGATGTGTCGTGTAGCGCCGAGCCCATGCTCGGCTCTACAAGGCGTCTGCTCAGCGCGAGGTCGAGGTGCTGACCAGTTCGTAGCGCTCGACGCGGCCCAGGCGGGCAACCTCGGCCTGCACGTCGGCACGTTGCTTCAGCGCACGCCAGGCTGCATCGATCTTCACGTCGCCCGGCAATGACGGATAGGTGCGCATGTCCTGCAGGCTGGCCAGCGTCTCGCCACGGTCGGTGGGGGAGCGCAGCTGTTCGATCAGCACTGCGGCTGCTCCGTCCAGGTTGCCTTCGTCCAGCAGCATCTCGCGATGGAACAGGCGCGCGTCGTCGCGCTGGGCAAGGATCACCGAGCGTGCGGCTTCCATTGCCTGGGCATCGCCGCGTTCGCGGGCGGCAGCGAACTGCACCAGGGCTTGTGCGGCTTTGCCGTAGCCACCGAGGTCGGGGAGATCTTTCACGGCCTGCGCTGCATCCTGCATGCGGCCGAGCGAGGTGAACACGAAGCCGACATTCAACCGGTGCTCGATGTCGTCCGGGCCGAGTGCGCCGATGCGGGCCGCCTGTTGCGCCGCCGCCAGGGCATCGTCGGTGCGGCCCAGCCGGCGCAATGCGGTGAACCGGCTGTTGAGCAGCCACGCCACCCATTCGGCTTCCTCCGCCGACGGCGATTCGCCTTCGGCAGCCGCCCGGGCCATGCCGTCGGTCAGTGCCAGCACTTCCTCATTGCGGTCCAGCATCAGCAGCGTGACGCTGAACTGGGCCATGCGCGCGTCCAGCTTGCGATCAAGCAGGCCGGACACCCGCAGGTCGTCCAGGTGCTTCTGCGCGACCTGTACCGGGTCGAAGCGCGGATCGGCGCGGTCGACATAGCGGTCGAAGCGCTTGTCGCTGCGCAGCTGGATGATCTCGGTTGGGCTGTCGATGCGGGCCAGCGTGGCCGGAATCGCGTCGCCGCGGCCGTTCTCGGCCTGCAGCGTGGCCAGCGCCAGCCACAGTCCGGTCGGTTCCAGGCCACCGCTCTTCCAGCCGTTGTCGAACAGCGCCTGCAGCAGGTCCATGCGCTGCCGCGGCTGGTCGCGCAGGCGGTACTGCAGGTAGCCGATCGTCTGGTGTTCGAGCGGCAGCGGCGCTTCGGCATGTTTCAGTGCCTGCACCAGATGACGGGTGGCCGCTGCAGGCTGGTCCTCGGACAGTTCAACCGACATCAGGGTGAGCAGGACCTGCGCATCCTCCGGCAGTGCCTCCTGCGCCCGCTGCAGGTAGCGGCGGGCCTGGTCCGGCTTCTTCTGCACCATCGCGGTCCAGCCGGCCACCTGCGCGGCGCGGCCGCGATGTTCGGCATCGAAGTCATCCAGCATCGGATCTTCCATCAGCCGTTCCATCGCGATCAGCGCGCCCAGTGTGTTGCCACTGCGCGACTGCTGGATCGCCTCATCCCATCGCGTGGCATAGGCCATGTGTACTGCGTCGCTGGTGACCGACGGCTTCTGCGGCGCCACCGTGATCGAGGCGGAGGCGGATGTGCTGGCCAATGCGGCAATCAGCAGGGCGGCGAGGGGGAGGATGCGGGGCATGGAGGATCTCCATCCGTGGGAACCGCATTGAACCTGCTGGAGCCAGCGAGAACAAGCGCGATGGATGGAACTCTGGCGTTTGACCGCACGATTGGCCATGGCGGATCGTGCGTTCAGCGTCTATTGTCGGTGCCTCTTCAGACAGCAGGCAGGCAGCGCAGCACGATGGCACGGTGGCAATGGATGGCGGCAGGCGTAGCGTTGGCGACGGTAGTGGCATTGGCCGCAACCTGGTGGGAGACACCGCTGCATACGCTGGCTGAACCGGCGGGTCCGGCTCCAACGCCGTTGGCGTGGACCGCGCAGATCGAACCACTGGCCGGCGATGGCCACCCGGGTGACCGCGATGGCGCGTCCGCACAGGCACGTTTTGCGGATCCGTACGCGTTGCTGCGCGGCGCCGATGGCAGCGTCTATTTCACCGATGCCGGTGACAACAACCGGATCCGCCGCCGCTTGCCCGATGGCCGCGTTGAAACGGTGGCCGGGCAGGGCGAGGGGCGCGTTGATGGCCCGGCACTGCAGGCCAGTTTCAATACGCCCTCGGGCATTGCCGCCGACGCGCAGGGCAACCTGTATGTGGCCGACACCGGCAACCATGCGATCCGCCGCATCGGCACCGATGGCCAGGTGACCACACTGGCCGGTGGCGAACAGGGCCACGCCGATGGCCCTGCCGCGCAGGCACGCTTCGATGCGCCGATGGGCATCGCAGTGGATGCGCAGGGCCAGGTCTACGTGGCCGATACCTTCAATGACCGCATCCGGGTGATCGGTACTGATGGCAACGTGCGCACCCTGGCCGGCGGCGATCGGCCGGGCCTGGCCGATGGCACGGGCCCGGCTGCGCGCTTCGATACGCCGGTGGCCCTGGCCTTCGATGCGCAGGGCGCGCTGCTGGTGGCCGACCTGTTCAACAATGCCGTGCGCCGCGTAGGCGCCGACGGCACGGTCAGCACCGTGGTCGCCGCCGGTGGCGTGATCAATGGGCCGCTGTCGCTGGCCACCACGCACGACGGTGTGCTGTACGTGGGCGATCTTGATGGCCGCATCGTGCAGGTGACGCCGCAGGGCCACCAGATCGCGCTGGTCGGCAATGGTCGCCTGCCGCGGCTGGCCCGCCCCACCGGACTGGCGATGGACGCCGATGGCAGCGTGCTGGTGGCCGACGCCGCCAGCTACCGTCTGCATCGCCTGCGCCCGCTGCCGGTGGGCGAACTGCCGGCACCGGCACTGGTCGGCCCGGCTGCCGATGCGGCGCTGCCGAAGACGGGCGGCCGCTGGCCGCTGGCACCGCAGGACGGTTGGCATGAGGTGGTCGGTACGTTGGGTGAGGTGCGCGGCAACTTCACCGGCGAGAGCCGCCACCACCTGCATGGCGGCTTCGACGTGCGCGGTGATGTGGGCCAGACCGTGCTGGCGATTACCGAAGGCAAGATCAGCAGCCCGATGGCGGCATGGAGTCTGGGTGAACAGGCCGAGGGCCTGGCGGTGGACCGCCTCAAGTACATCCACATGCGGGTGGGCCGCACCCCGCGCAATGAACCGTTCGATGCGCGCTGGCAGGCGCTGTACGACGAGCAGGGCAAGCTGCAGCGGATGCGCGTGCGCCGCGGCATGCGCATCCACGTCGGCGATCGCCTGGGCAGCATCAACAACCAGGCGCACGTGCACCTGGCCGTGGGTACCGGTGGTTTCGAGACCAATGCCGTGGCGCTGGGCTTCCAGAACTACGCCGACCACTTCGCACCGCGCATCACCGATGTGGCGCTGCTGGACGACAACGACCAGCCGATGGCCGCCGGCAGCGATGGCGTGGTGATGGTGGCGCGCCAGGGGCGCGGCGTGCAGATCGTGGTGGAGGCGTGGGACCAGGTCGACAACAACCTGCCGCGACGCCGTCTGGGCATGTACCAGGTGGGCTACCAGATCCTCGATGCCGGCGGACAGCCGCTGCAGGGCTATGAACAGCCGCGCTGGAACATCGTGTTCAACCGCATGCCGCCGCAGAAGGAAGCGGTACGCGTGGCCTACGCACCGGACAGCGGCATCACCGTGCATGGCAGTGCGATGACCCGTTTCCGCTACCTGGCCACCAACACCGTGCGTGATGGCCTGATGGAAACCGGGCGCTGGCAGCCGGCGTCGCTGCCGCCGGGCGAGTACACCGTGCGCGCCAGCGTGCGCGATTACAGCGGCAACGAAGGCGTAGGCCCGCGCGAGATCAGGGTACGGCTGCTGCCATAGCCGCAGCCGGGGCGCCGCAGCGTTCGCGCTCGGCGTCCATGTCTTCCAGCGGCCGCACCTCGATGCTGCCGAAGCGCGCCCACGGGAAGTCGCGGGCGATGCGCATGGCTTCGTCGCGGTCGCGGGCGACGATCAGGTTGAAGCCGGCCAGCAGTTCGCGGGTTTCGGCGAACGGGCCATCCAGTACACGGCTGTTGCCATCGCGCACGCGCAGGGTCTGCGCGGTGTCGACCGGCTGCAGCTTCTGCGCGGCCAGCAGTGTGCCCTCGGCCTGCAGCTTGTCGGCATGGGCGAGGCAGTCGCGCATCAGCGCGTTGAATTCTTCGATGGGCAGGGCCTGCAGCAGGGCAGGCTCGATATAGATCAGAAGCAGGTACTGCTGCATGGCACGGTCCAGGCGGGGCGGGTGCTCATGATGGCGCAGGATTGCGCGTGGGCATGTTGCAGCGCGGGAGGCGGCGCCTTTCGGCGGGGATCGGCGAACGGCGGAGCCCCTTCGTGGTGGGTTTGGGTTGGGCGCTGAAAGCGGGTTTCCTGAGGGTGTGCCGGGCGGGTGGGATTGGCGGGGACGCCGTGAATCCGTCCTTGGAGGCTTAGCCGCGCCATCCATGGCGCGGATACCCCGCCAATCCCACCCGCCCGGCCCCAGACAGATTCCGGCGGCCGATCCACCACGGGAAATCAACAACAAGAGCAAAAGCGGGTCGCTTCGCTCGCAAAGCAGAGGCCGCCAGCCAGCCGCCGTTGCTGTTGCTTTTGCTGTTGCTTTTGCCCTCTTTCTTGATCTTCCCGTGGTGGGTACCGGAGGCAGAAAACTGTCCAGGGCCGGGTGGGGAGGCAGGGCAGGGGCGTGAGCCGCATGGATGCGGCGACCGAGCTTACATGGACGTACTTGCAGCGTCCCCTGCCCTGCCTCCCCACCCGGCCAAACCCATGAACCCGAGCTTTCAGCGACCAACCCAACCCCACCACGGAGGGGCTCCGCCGTTCGCCGACCTCCGCCGAAGGCACGCTTTCCGCGGAAGAAAAATTTCCAACAGACGTGTCGATTCCCAGCCCTCTGGTTCGTTGTACCCAGTGAAGGGCACGCACCACGCGTCCCCACGGGAGACTGCAATGAAAGTGATGGTGATCGTGAAGGCCAACGCCGACTCCGAAGCCGGCCGCATGCCCAGCGAACTGGAACTGTCCGAAATGGGCGCCTTCAACGAACAACTCGTGGCCGCCGGCATCATGCTGGCCGGTGAAGGCCTGCACGCCACCCAGCGCGGCCGTCGCATTCATTTCGGCAGCGGCGCACCCAGGGTCGAGGCCGGTCCGTTCGGCCCCGCCAGCGAGCAGATCGCCGGCTTCTGGCTGTGGGACGTGCGCTCGCTGGACGAGGCCGTCGAATGGGCCAGCCGCGCGCCGTTCGGCAGTGGCGGCACGCTGGAACTGCGCCCCCTGATCACCGCCGAAGACTTCGGTGAAGCCTTCACCCCCGACTTACAGCAGCAGGAACAGCGTCTGCGTGTACAGCTGGAAGGTTGATCCGATCCATTTCTCCGCCGGGCACCGCCCGGCGCTACCGTCCTGAAACCCTCAACGGAGCAATGCCATGAAACTGATTCCCTTCCTCGGCTTCAGCGGCCAGGCCCACGATGCGATGGCGTTCTACGCCAAGGCACTCGGTGGCCAGGTGACGTCGGAAATGAAGTACCGCGACATGCCGCCCTCCGATGGCTCGCCGGGCTGCAACGAAATGCCGCCGGAAACCCTCGACCACGTCGCGCACAGCCAGCTGGAGATCGGCAACGCCATCCTGATGGCCGCCGACGGCCCCGGCGGTGGCGAGGGTGGCTCGACCACCATCAATGTCGATGTCGACAGCATCGAGGAAGCCGAGCGCGTGTTCGCCGCGCTGGCCGACGGTGGACAGGTGCAGATGCCGATCGCCGAAACGTTCTGGGCGCATCGCTGGGGCATGCTGATCGACCGCTACGGCAAGCCGTGGATGGTCAACTGCATGAAGCAGCCCTGATTCCTCTTTCCTTCATCCACAAGGAGCTTTACCGATGAGTGCACCGCAACCGCAGATGATCTTCGTCAACCTGCCCGTTCAGGATCTGAACGCATCCAAGGCCTTCTTCGCCGCGCTGGGCTACAGCTTCAATCCGACCTTCACCAATGACGATGCGGCCTGCATGGTCATCAGCGAGAGCATCTTCGTGATGCTGCTGACCCAGCCGTTCTTCAAGCAGTTCACCAATAAGGCGATTGTCGATGCGCACAAACACACCGAGGTGATCACCTGCCTGTCGGCCGACAGCCGCAAGGCGGTGGACGTGATGGTGGACAAGGCGCTCGCGGCGGGTGCCAGCGAACCGCAGCCGGCTCGTGACTACGGCTTCATGTACCAGCGCGGCTTCCAGGATCTGGACGGCCATCTCTGGGAAATCGCACACATGGACGGCGAGCCGGGCTGACGGCGGTCGCAGGGAGAACCCTCATGGCTTACGTGGATGCTTACGTTCTGCCGTGCCCGCAGGACAAGGTGGCGGCCTACCGCCGCCTTGCCCGCAAGGCCGGCGCGGTCTGGAAGGACCATGGCGCGCTGCAGTACATGGAGTGCGTGGCCGACGACGTGGAACCAGGCAAGAGCACGTCGTTCCCGCGCGCGGTGAAAGCCAGGCCCGGTGAAACGGTGATCGTCGCCTTCGTGCTGTTCCGCTCGCGTGCGGCACGCGACCGCATCAACGCGAAAGTGATGGCCGACCCACGGTTGGCGTCGCTGGGCCCGAAGGACATGCCGTTCGATACCAAGCGCATGTTCTGGGGTGGCTTCAAGCCCATCGTCGAAGCGTGAGCTGTGGCGCTTGTGCGGGCCGGGCGTGCGTGCTGTGATCGGCGCATGCTCGATCCCGCACTGACGCAGCGTCTGGAAACCCTCTGGCGGATGGAGTCGCCGGTGTTGATCGCGCGCCTGGCGCGGCTGCTCGGGGGCGATGTCGGCCGTGCCGAGGAGCTGGCCCAGGACACCTGGCTGGCCGCGCTGGAGCGCTGGCCGGAGCAGGGCATCCCGGACAATCCCGGAGCCTGGCTGATGACCACTGCGCGCAACCGCGCCATCGATGTGCTGCGCCAGCACCAGCGCGTGGCGCAGCAGCATGCGCAATGGGGTGAGGAACTGCATCCGGCACCCCTGCCAGCGCCGGATGACAGCCATGCGCTGGAAGATGACCTGGGTGACGATCTGCTGCGCCTGATGTTCGTGGCCTGCCACCCGGTGCTGCCTGCCGATGCGCGGGTGGCACTGACCCTGCGCCTGCTCGGCGGCCTGACCACCACCGAGATCGCGCGTGGTTTCCTGCAGCCCGAGCCGACCATCGCCCAGCGCATCGTGCGCGCCAAGCGCACCCTGGCGCAGAAGCAGGTGCCTTATGAAGTGCCGCGCGCGGAGGCAATGCCCGAGCGATTGGCTTCAGTGCTGGAGGCGATCTACCTGGTCTTCAACGAAGGCTATGCGGCCAGCGCCGGCGATGACTGGATGCGACCGGCGTTGTGCGAGGAGGCGCTGCGGCTGGCACGCGTCCTGGCCCATCGGCTGCCGGTCCCGCCGGTTCTGGGCCTGCTGGCACTGATGGAACTGCAGGCATCGCGCGCTGCGGCACGGACCGACGCGCAGGGCGCGCCGGTGCTGCTGGACCAGCAGAATCGAGCCCGCTGGGATTGGCTGCAGATCGAGCGTGGACAGCAGGTGCTGGCCCGTGCGCTGGCGGCCGGTGGAGGCGACGATCCCTATGTGCTGCAGGCGCGCATTGCCGCCTGCCATGCGGCTGCGCGTCGGGCTGAAGCCACCGACTGGCCACGTATCACTTCGCTCTATACCCAGTTGCTGCGGGTGATGCCTTCGCCGGTTGTCGCACTGAACCGGGTAGTGGCGGTGCTGCGCAGCGAGGGCGCGTTCGCTGCATGGGCACAACTGCAGCCGCTGCTGGTTGATGCACGCCTGCGCGACTATGCCCCTTTGCAGGTAGTCTGCGGGGAGGTACTACAGGTGCTGGGACGTGACCTCGACGCACGTCACGCTTTCGCCGAAGCCGCCAGACTCAGCCAGAACCAGGCGGAGCGGGGCCTGCTGCGGCGACGGGCCGGACTGCCACCCCAGGAGTGACTGCGACGAACGCAGCACTTGTCGGCAGGCGCGTGAGCGGCTATGTTTCGCGCCCAGTGGGCGCATGAGCGTCCACGTTCCGTGCGTATTGACCGAGGAGCGGTTGGATGTATTCAAGGACGAAGAGCGCATCGCGCGCTTTTGCGCGCCTGCTTGCCTGTGCCCTGTGCCTGGCCGTATGGCCGATGGCTGCGCAGGCTGCAGACAGATCGCAGCAGGCCTACTGGGCCGGTTTTGCCTATACCGCTGATGCCGCTGCCGTGCAGGCGACCACGCCGCATGCGCATGCCGTGCTGGAAAAGCGCGGCCTGATCCCGCTGAACCAGACCCTGGCGCAGGCGCTCAAGCGCCGGCCGCCGGCGAACCTGGAACTGATCGACCAGCCGGTGGCGATGCTCGACGGTACCACCAGCGCGACTGTGCTGGCAGCAGCGCTGGACCGCGAACTGGTCTCGGTCGAGCCGATCGGCAACCAGTACAAGGTACTGGTGGAAGTGGCCCTGCAGGCGCTGTTCTTCGATTTCCGCGAGCGCCAGGTGATCGCGTCCTATCCGCTGACCCTGCAGCGCATCGATGTGCAGGATTACCGTCCGGACAACGACGATATCGACGCGATCGTCGCCGATCTGCTGTACGGCAACGCTGCCACCAGCCTGTCCCAGGTCCTTGCCACCAGCCTCACCCAGGCCCGCCTGCCCGACGCGGCGGTGCGCCGCCTGCAGGTGGGTGGCGTGACGCTGTCCGATGCGGCACGCGGCAAGCTGCCGGACCCGAAGTGGGAAAGCCCGCTGCGTGCAACGCTGGCCCATGAGCTGTCCAAGACGCTGTCGTCCAACACCGGCGTCGGCCTGCTGCCGCCGGCCTCGGGCCAGGCGATCGGCGGTGCGATGGCCGCGCGCTTTGCCGACGGCAAGGTCTACCAGCTGAAGATTCCCGAGCCGGACTACGTCATCAGCGTGCAGGTCGATGCGCTGAAGAACGGCGTGATTGAAGAAACCCCGGCGATGAAGACGATGCTGTTCGGCGCCTTCTTCACCGCGAAGGTGATCGAACCGTTCTCGGGCAAGGTCTATTTCGAACAGCCGCTGCGCAAGGGGGCCACCAAGGTGGTTCCGGTCACGCAGTGGCAGGTCGACCAGTGGTCGGCCAGCTACGAAACCCTGCTGGCCGGCTTCGATGCCTTCGCCGGCGCCGCCGCCAAGCGTGCCGATTCGCGCGCATGGCTGGACGAACAGAAGCCGGGCGGCCGCCCGTTGCAGCAGCAGACCCAAGCCCTCCAGGAGTTGATCAAGTCATGTCGTTGATGCGTACCATCCTGCTCATCCTCATCGCCCTGGTGGTGGCCTCGCCGGTCGCCGCGCAGACCGCGAGTTCGCGTGGTACCGGTTCGGCCAGCTACGGCCTGCGCCTGAGTGCCGACACCCGCGCCCAGGCCTTGAACAAGGCCAAGGTCAATGCGCTGGAGACGTACATCGCTGAAACCGGTGCGGCCAAGCTGCGCCTGTTCGAGGCCCGCCGCGCCGAGTTCATCGGCGAGATCGACCGCTATGTGCTCAGCGCCGTGCCACTGTCGGACACCGAAGACAAGAAGGCCAAGACCTACACCGTCACTGTCCGCGCCGAGATCAACACCACGCTGCTGCAGACCAAGCTGGATGCGGGTTCGGCCGTGGCCGGTGCCACCGCCGCGCAGCGCTCGCTGCTGACCTTCCTGTTCATGGCACGCTCGCAGGACACCGTGCAGTCGTTCCAGGACAAGGAATACCGCCGCGTCGACGCCAGCAGCAGCTACAGCGAGAACACCCGTGAAGGCGACAGCTTCCGCGGCAACTCGGTCAGCACCAACGGCAGCATCAACCAGAACGGTTCGGTGTCGGTCACCAGCGGCGGCAGCACCACCCAGCGCAGCGACAACATCAGCTGGAAGGTGGCCAACGCGGCCGAGGTCAACACTGCGATGACCGGTGCCTTCAGCGCCGCCGGCTACGAAGTGGTTGAGGCCGAGTACGTGGAAGGCGAATCGCGCGGCCTGCTGAGCATCGAGCGCATCCGCAAGGATTTCAGCACCGGCAACGACCTGTCTGCCGCCACCCTGCGTGACACCGCCAATGGCATCCGTGCGGCCAACATCCCGTACATCGCCGTCGGTACCCTCGACGTCGGCATGCGCGACCGCGACCCGGCCAGCGGCAACACCCGCGTGTTCGTCACCGTTACCGGCAAGGTGCTGGACGTGACCGGTCGCTTCCCGCGCACCGTGTCGTCGGTGGGCCCGGTGCAGTTCTCCGGCACCGGCCCGAATGAAACCGTCGCCCGCACCAACGCCCTGCAGCTGGCCGCCGAGAAGGCCGCCCAGCAGATGATCAACGAACTGAACGTCAAGGCAGTCCGCTGACCCCTGGCATACCGCGCCGGGCATGGCCCGGCGCTACCCGCGTGTTTCCACGTGCCGCATCGCGGCCGTCTCTCCCAAAGGAATCTTCCATGATCCGCAATACCGCTCTTGTCGTGGCCATCGCTGCCGCCACCCTGTCGATGCCGGCCCACGCTGGGCTGGGCAAGCTGAAGGACCTGGCCGGTGCCGCCACCGGTACCTCCAGCAGCAGCGCCTCCAGCGCCGCCGCTCCGGATGAAGCCGCGCAGGAAGCGCTGGTGCGCCGTTTCGTCAGCTCGCAGTCGCACTCGCTGCAGGCCCAGACCTCGTTCGCCCGCGCCTTCGGCCTGGCCGAGCAGGTGCAGCTGCTGGAAGCCGAGCGTCAGGCGCTGTCGTCGGGTTCGGTCAGCGTCGATGCAATGAAGAAGTCGGTGTCGGTCAGCGAAGCTGCGCAGGCCGCGATCAACGAGCGCCAGGCCGCACAGCCGGAACTGAACGCTGAATCCAAGCAGCACTACGCCGAAGGCCTGGTCTCGCTGCTGTCTTCGGCTGCCGAAGCACAGAAGCTGGGCGGCGAAGCCAGCAACTTCACCGCCGGCATGAAGAACCTGGGTGCGACCCAGCTGGCCACCGTCGGCCGCAAGCTGGCAGCGGGCGCATGGGTGGCCAAGGAATCGCCGGGCTTCATCCAGGGCCTGTACGGTTCGACCAAGTCGGCCGTGACCTTCGCCAGGAAGAGCAAGGTGAAGGTGCCGTCCAACGCCGACTCGATGCTCGACTCGATCTGATCCGAGGCGAATCTCCATGCGTACGACAACCCGTTTGATCGGCCTGGGCCTGGCCGCCGCGCTGCTTGCAGCCTGTGGCAAGCAGGACACCCCGGCCGCCGCGCCCGCACCCGCCAAGGACAAGGCAACCAGTGCGCTGGCCAGCAATGCGCCAGTGGAAGCAGCGCCCCTGCGTGGCACGCCGGATTTCGGCGGCACCACCCAGGTTGCGCGTGAAGCCGATGGCATCGGCAGCACCCCGGAACTGGCGGTGCTGGCAGCGCTGCAGTCGGCCGTGGCGCAGGTCAACGGCGTACGCGTGGCCAGCCAGATGCAGAGCCTGCGTGCGGGCCTGCATGTGGATGTGGATGGCGAACACGTCGGCGATATCCGCGCCGACGCGTTCACCCAGCAGATGATCGCCGGCTCGCAGGGCGCGGTGCTGGGCTATGAAATCCTGTCGCAGGATGAAGTGCGGCAGCTGGACGAGGAAACCATCGCCCGCGTGCGCGCCAGCGACGAAGGCTGGAGCTTCAAGGGCTCGGCGTCGGCCAATGCATCCGGCGAAGCCTCGGCCAAGAGCGGTTCGGCCTCGGCCAGCGTCAGGGAAAGCTACGACGAGAAGGTCAACGTCGATGCCAAGCGTGGCGCCAGTTCGTTCGATTCCGACGTGACCCATCGCAGCATGCGCAGCTACTGGAAGGTGCGCGTGCGCGCGCAGATCGCCCAGTACCGTGCGCCGGACGAGCAGGGCAAGCCGAAGATCGTGGTCGCCCTGCCGCGCACCAAGGCCGGCAGCTACGCCGTGGGCGATGGCCGCGTGGATGCCGATGAAGTGGCCGACGCGATCCGTGCGCGCCTGTCAGACACGCTGACCCAGACCCAGCGCTTCATCGTGCTGGACCGCGAGTTCGGTGACGAGCTGCAGGCCGAGATCGACCACATCAACAGCGGCAACGTGCGGCTGCAGGACACCGCACGCGTAGGCCAGCAGCTGGCGACCGACCTGATCCTGATCCCGACCATCGAACGCTTCGAGTACCCGCGCAGCGTGCGCAACCTGCGCATGTCCGACCGCCAGGTGACCTCGTACTCCGGTGGCGGCCGCATCACCCTGCGCCTGATCAACGCCACCACCGGCCAGGTGGTGATGTCCGACAGCTTCGACCACCAGTTGGCTTCGACCGGCCCCAGCACCCTGCCGCGCGTGGTCAACGGCCGCAACATGGCCGCAGCGATGATGGAATCGCTGTCCGGCCAGATCGGTACCACCATCGTCACCACCCTGTTCCCGGTGTCGGTGGTCTCGGTGGACGGCGACCAGGTGGTACTGAGCCAGGGCGGCGAAACGCTGCAGGCTGGCCAGCGCTGGCAGGCCGTACGCTTGGGCGAAGAACTGAAGGACCCGCAGACCGGCCGCTCGCTGGGCCGCAGCGAACACCCGTGCTGCACCATCCGCATCGACCGCGTGGCCGCACAGACCTCGTACGGCACCATCGAAGACGGCGTCGACGCGATGCGCGGCGGTTTCCGTCCGGGGCAGATCGAACTGCGCCAGAAGCTGGGCAGCAAGCCGGCTGCTGCTGCCGCAGGCGCGACTGCCTCGGCCGCTCCCGCAGCCGCACGCCCGGCGGCCAAGCCGAAGCCCAAGGCCGCTGCAGCCCCGGCAGAAGACCCGAACTGGTAACAGACTCAAGCAACACACAGATGGGGTCAGAGCCCTTTCCTGCCGGGAAAGGGATCTGACCCCTTCGTGTTTCCGTCCGTGTCGACCAAGGTCGACACCTACCAACAGCGGCGTGTCGACCAAGGTCGACATCCACCAACAGCAGCGGGGACCTGTCGAAGGCAGGGTGGGTCCGGTTGCGGGGGTGTCCGCGGCATGGATGCCGCGGCCAAGCCCCCAAGGACGGGTTTACGGCGTCCCCCGCAACCGGACCCACCCCGCCATCCCACGGATAGCCCGCTGTTGCTGTTGCTTCGGCCCTGGCCTCTGCAGGTGCAGGGCGCAGCCCTGCCGAATCCCATTACACTCCAGAGAGATTTCCCTGCTGGAGAGAGCAATGAAACGAGTAGCACTGGGCCTGCTGGCCCTGTCAGTGTCGAGCGCACTGATGGCGGCCACCCCGAAATTCGACGGTGCGCGGATCTCCGCCGACGTCAAGGGACTGGCCTCCGACGCCTACGAAGGCCGCTCCCCGGCCACCGCCGGCGAAGAGAAGACCATCGCCTTCCTCAGCAAGCAGTTCGCCGACGCCGGCCTGCAGCCGGGTGGTGACCTCAAGGACGGCAAGCGCCTGTGGACCCAGGCCGTGCCGCTGCGCAAGGGCGACATCGTCGGCGCACCGCAGCTGGCGCTGCACCAGGGCGGCAAGACCCTGCCGCTGGAGCAGGGCAAGCAGATCGCCGTGCGTGCCGCCATGAACGGTGCCAGCAACGTCGATATCAGCAAGGCGCCACTGGTGTTCCTCGGCTACGGCGTGAAGGCGCCGGAGCGCAACTGGGACGACTTCAAGGGCGTGGACCTGAAGGGCAAGATCGCCGTGGTGCTGATCAACGACCCGGACTTCGAAACCGGCCAGGGCGATTTCGACGGCAAGGGCATGACCTACTACGGCCGTTGGACCTACAAGTACGAGGAAGGCGCACGCCAGGGCGCGCTGGGCGTGCTGATCGTGCACGAGACCGCACCGGCGTCGTACGGCTGGGCCACCGTGGCCGGCTCCAACACCAACACCATGTTCGATGTGGTGCGCGACAACCCGTCCGAGAGCCATCCGCTGCTGGAAGGCTGGATCCAGCGCGACCTGGCGGTGGAGCTGTTCCGCTCGGCCGGGCAGGACTTCGAGGCGCTGAAGAAGAAGGCGCAGCAGCGCGATTTCACCCCGGTGGTGCTGAGCGGCGCCAGCCTGGACGCCAAGTACGCGGTGAAGACCGAAGTGATCACCTCGCACAACGTGGCCGCACGCCTGGAAGGCAGCAGCCACCCGGACGAGACCATCGTCTACAGCGCGCACTGGGACCACATCGGCGTGGGCGAGCCGGACGCACGCGGTGACCGCATCTTCAACGGTGCGCTGGACAACGCCAGCGGCACCGCTTCGCTGATCGAGCTTGCCCGTGGCTTCGCCAAGGCCAAGCGACCGGAGCGTTCGCTGCTGTTCCTGGCGGTCACCGCCGAGGAGAAGGGCCTGCTGGGCTCGGAGTATTACGCCACGCACCCGCTGTATCCGCTGGAAAAGACCGTGGCGGTGATCAACATGGATGGCATGGCGCCGTTCGGTCCGTCGCGCGATTTCGGCATTTACGGTGCCGCACGTTTCGAGCTGCTGGACCAGCTGAAGGACGTGGCCAAGGGCTGGGACATCCGCTACACCCCGGACCCGAAGCCGGAAGCGGGCCTGTTCTTCCGCTCCGATCACTTCCCATTCGCCAAGCGTGGCGTACCGGCGCTGTCGTGGTCGGCCGGCCAGGACTGGGTGGACGGCGGCGTGGCCGCAGGCAAGAAGGCCTCCGAGGACTACACCGCCAAGCGTTACCACCAGCAGGGCGACGAATGGCAGCCGGACTGGGTGTTCGCCGGTGCCGCCCGCGACCTGGAAGTGCTGTACACGCTGGGCAACCAGCTGGCCAACTCGCGCAGCTGGCCGAACTGGAGCAAGGACGAATCGTTCCGCGCCGTGCGTGACGCCAGCGCCGACCAGCGCAAGTAACGGCGTTGGGTAGTGCCGGCCGCTGGCCGGCATTGCCGCCCCCAGAAACGCCGGGCCATGCCCGGCGTTCCGGTAACGGCTTCCATCCCCGCTTTCCGGCCCTTCGTCGCAGTCCGCTTGTTTGCCCGGCGGGCCGCCCTATGCTCGGCTCACCCCCTTCCTCCAAGGCGCCGCCGTGTTCGCCAGCCTCTCTCTCCTGATCCGCCACCTGCTGGCCTGGGCCGCCGCGCTGGTTGTCGCCGGCATGGTCTGGAGCGGCATCTTCAGCGGCATGAACGATGGCCCGGGCTGGGTGTTCGGCCTGCTGGCGATGTTCCTGATGATCTCTGCGCTGGGCAGCGCGATCACCCATGTACGCCGGGTCTGGCTGGTGGCCGGCCGGCTGGATTCGACCACGCTCTCGGGCCGCCAGCGCCGCCAGGTGGAACTGCCGATGGACGCCGGCCAGGCCTACGCCGTGGTGGAAGCGGCGATTGCCGAACTTCCGCGCGTGGAGGATGTGGAAAGCTCGGCCGGCAGCCTGCAGGTGCGCGCCTACGTGCGCCGGGTCGACCTCTGGAATGGCCGACAGCCCTCGCGCTGGAACCTGCCGGCGCGGCTGGCGATCAAGCGCAACAGCGTGCTGGCCACGGTCACGCCGGGGCAGGGCACCAGCACTGTCACCCTGTTGTTCGAACCGGATGCTGGCTGGTGGGCCGACCTGCTGGCGCTGGATGAGGGCAGCAACTTCGAGAACGCCGAAGCGGTCACCCGCGCGATCAGCCGCCGCGTGGCCGACCAGCGCCGCGATGAGCAGGCGGCGGCCGAGCAGACCCAGGTGGAGAAGGAACTGTCGGTCGCGCGCTTGAACCTGCTGCACGCGCAGGTGGAACCGCACTTCCTCTACAACACGCTGGCCAACGCGCAGGTGCTGACCCGCACCGATCCGGCGCGCGCCGAACAGATGCTCGGCCACCTGATCCAGTACCTGCGCAGCTCGTTGCCACAGGTGGATGAATCGGTGTCGACGCTGGGCGTGGAGCTGGAGCGCACGCGCGCCTACCTGGAGATCCTGCGCATCCGCATGGGCGCGCGGCTGGCGGTGGAAGTGCAGGTGCCGAATGAACTGCATGGCGTGCACCTGCCGGCGATGGCGCTGCAGACGCTGGTGGAGAACGCGATCAAGCATGGCCTGGAACCCAAGCCAGGCGGCGGCACGATCTGGATCCTGGCGCGCGGTTTCGATGACCACGTGACGGTAACCGTGGCCGACGATGGCCTCGGCTTCGGACAGGGCACCAGCGGCACCGGCATCGGCCTGAAGAACCTGCGCGAGCGCCTGCGACTGACCTGTGGCGAGCAGGCTGGCGTGGCGATCGTCGCCAACTTCCCCAGCGGTGTGGCCGCGACCATGACCTTGCCGCAGACACACAAGGAGCGCAGCCATGCCGCTTGAAGCCCTGATCGCCGAAGACGAGGAACTGCTGCGGCAGTCACTGGTGGAACAGCTGCACCGGTTGTGGCCGGAACTGAAGCTGGTGGCCGAGTGCGAGGACGGCGCCAGTGCGCTGGAGCAGCTGGCCGAGACGCAGCCGGACATTGCCTTCCTCGACATCCGCATGCCCGGCATCAGTGGTATCGAGGTGGCGCGCTCGCTGTCCGAGCTGAGTCCGCGCACCCAAGTGGTGTTCGTCACCGCCTACGACCAGTACGCCATCGACGCGTTCGAGCAGGGCGCGATGGATTACCTGCTGAAGCCGGTCAGTGACGAACGCCTGCTGGCCACGCGTGAGCGCATCCTTTCGCGGTTGCCATCGACGCGTCAGGATGACGCCGTGCTGGAACGCCTGCTGCAGCGGCTGGGCCCAGCGCAGGGCGCTGCCGAACGCCCGCCGCTGGCCTGGATCACCGCCAGCAACGGCCGGGAGACGCAGTTGATCATGCTGGAGGACGTCGCTTACTTTCGTGCCGACAACAAGTACACCACCGTGGTGACTGCCGCAGGTGAGAGTCTGTTGCGCACGCCGTTGCGCGAACTGCTGGAAGTACTCGACCCGCAGCACTTCCGCCAGATCCACCGCTCGACCATCGTCAACATGAAGGCGGTGGCGGCGGTCAGCCGCGACGATACCGGGCGCGGTGTGCTGCGGCTGCGGGGTCGCACGGAAACACTGGTGGTCAGCCAACCGTTCATGAGCCTGTTCCGCGGCATGTGATCCACGCAGGCTGCTGAAAGAACAATGCCACCGTGATCGCGCACGGTGGCATTGTGGGTCCCCCCGCTTCCCTCAAGGCTCAGTAGGCAGGTTGCAGTGTCAGGTCGTGGTGGTGCTCGTTCTCGCCCACGTGGTTGAGGCGGCCGACCAGTTCGGAGTGCTGCTTCATGCGCCCGATCTCGGTCATGATGCGGATGTCCTCATGGCGCAGTTCGCGCTTGGCGGTGACCGCCTGCTTGTAATCGAGTACTTCCGGGTAATGCTCGGCCAGGTCCAGTGCCTCGGCCACGTGCTCGACACTGTCGGCCTTGGAGCTGATGCGGGCGCGGCTGTTGAAGGCCTTCATCCAGCGCTCGAAACCGGCAGTGCGGTCGAACATGTTGGCCATGAACCAGATCACGAACAGGATCGAGATCCATGAGCCGAACACCACGACCACGCGCGTGAAGGTGATGTGGTAATCGTCGCGCCACAGGTAGTTGGTGATCAGGCCGAGGATCAGCAGCGAGGCCGCCTGCCAGCCGACGATCGAGGCGATCAACCACTGGCACTTGGCCTGGGCCAGCACAGCCACTTCATCGCGGATCTGCTGCTCGCTGAGGCTGCGCCAGTGCGCGACCTGTTTTTCGAACGGGCTGCTGTAGAGCTCGTTGTCGCGAAGCAGTAGTCCCAAACCCTTGAACAAAGCAATCATGGCTGGCTCCTTGTGGAACGTGCGTCGATCAGCGTTGGACGGTGTGGCGGGTTCAGTTCTAGCACTTCCAGCGAGCCGTGCAATGGGCGCAATGCCTAGCGGCATAAGGGTTTTGTATGAATGGGTGAATGTTGGTGCATTGCAGCATCGCGGTCGCAGCCTGCGACAGGATGTCGCAGGGTGAAATGTGCTGCGGCCGCACATGAAACCGTGGCTGAGCGCGGAGACTCGCCGCCAGCGTCGTGATCGCCCAGAATCGGGGCCGACCGCGCAACGCGTGGCCGTACTTCCGCCTTTCCTGGACCTGTGATGCCTGCTCTGCTGCAGCGACTCTCCCGCCCCGTCACCGCGCCGATCCGGCGCTGGGTGCTGGAGGCCTTCCCGCGTGGCCAGAGCGGCATCGATTACGACCACCCCCTGGGTGACCCGGGCTGGTTCGGCCCGGACAGCGTCACCTGGCGGCTGCATGCTGAATTCCCTTCGATGCTGGCCGGTGGCCTGTGTGCGCTGATGCTGCAGACCCTGCATCCGCGGGCACTGGCCGGGGTCTACGACCACTCCAATTTCCGCCAGGACCTGGTGGGGCGCCTGCGTCGCACCACCGCCTTCGTTGCCGGTACCAGCTATGCGCCCAGCGGCGAGGTGGAAGCGCTGGTGGCCAAGGTGCGTCGCATTCACGCGCAGATCCGTGGCCAGACCGCGCAGGGCGAGCCGTATGCTGCTGATGATCCGCAACTGCTGACCTGGGTGCACGTAACCGAGGCCTTCGGTTTCCTGCAGGGCTTCCGCCGCTACGGGCGCGAGGTTCCGGAGCACATCGCCGATCGCTACTACGACGAGTACCGCTGCGTGGCCGAGGCACTGGGCGCGGTGGATGTGCCACGCAGCGAAGCCGAAGTGGCGGCGTACTTCTGTGCACGGCAGCCGGAGCTGCGTGTGGACGAGCGCTCGCGGGAAGTGCTGGAGGTGTTGTCCGGGGTGCGCCTGCCGGTTCCGGTGCCAGGGCTGTCGCGCGAGGTGTTCCTTGGCGCGGGTGCGGCACTGCTGCCGGACTGGGCCGAGGGCATGCTGGAACGCAATGGCCGCCAGCGTGCGCAGGCCGCAGCCTCTGCGAAGCTGATGCAGGGCATGGCGCCGCTGTTCCGCCGCGCGCTGCCCGATGGCCTGGCCAGCCGCGCCTGCGCACGCATGAGCGTGCCGGTGGAAGTCCTGCGGGAGTGGCCCGAAGTGCTCCGGTAGGTACCAACCTTGGTTGGCACGCGTTTCGCGCGATGCTTCAGAAGCGCCAACCGAGGTTGGCCTCTACCAGAGCGGATTCCGCCGTAGATCCACGCCATGCGTGGATGGGCCTTACCCGCCTACCTTCAACCCGCGCAACAGCATCTGCAGCGCGGCCGTCGCCTGCCGCAGGCGCGCATCACCTTCCTCCCCTTCGGCGATCCAGAACGCGGCCTCGGCCAGGCTGCCGTAGATCAATGACGCCAGCGCCTGCGCATCCACCGGCGCCACCACGCCCTGCGCGATCATCTGTTCGATCAGGCGCTGCATCGAATGCACGCAGTGGCGCTGCGATTCCGGTGAGGCGCCACCCAGCACCGCGCGCGCGTCGCGCAGCACGATGCGCTGGATTTCCGGTTCCAGCGCCATCTCCAGGTACGCGCGACAGCGCTGCACGAAACCCTCCCAGGCATCATCGGCGCCGTCGCTGATCGCCTGCAGGCGCAGGTCGGTCTCCGCGTCCAGCTGGGCGACCACCGCTGCCAGCAGGCCCTTCTTGTCGCCGAAGTGGTGATAGAGCGCACCGCGGGTCAGTCCGGCCTGGGCGGTCAGGTCGTCCATCGAGGTGGCGGCATAGCCATGTTCACTGAACACCCGGCGGGCGGTGGCCAGCAGGCTGGCGCGGGTTTCTTCCATCTCGGCGCGGGTGCGGCGGACCATCCTGAGCTCCTTACATACGCAGTGCATGATTATTTACATACGACACGTATGAATGTAGCCTCTTATTCATACGCTCTGTATGTATTGTCGTGGCGCCGGGTGCGCCAGGCAAGCCGCTGCCCTGGAGATCCTGATGGCCACCCCCTACCGCGACCTGTTCGCCGCCCCCGGCACCACCGGCCTTGCCCTGGCCGGGTTACTGGCCCGCCTGCCGCTACCGATGACCGGCATCGGCATCATCACCCTGCTGTCGCAGCTGCGCGGCAGCTATGCCCTGGCCGGTGCGGTGTCGGCCACCTTCGTGCTGACCTACGCGCTGCTGTCACCGCAGGTGTCGCGTTGGGTCGACCGCCACGGCCAGGGCAGGGTGTTGCCGTGGGCTACCGCGGCCAGTGCGGCCGGGCTGCTGGTGTTGCTGGTCTGCACTGTACTGCGGGCGCCGGACTGGGCGCTTTTCGTCGCTGCCATGCTGGCTGGGTGCATGCCGAGCGTGTCGGCGATGGTGCGCGCACGCTGGACCTCGATCCATCGCGGTCGCCCGCAATTGCAGACCGCGTATTCGCTGGAAACCGTATTCGACGAAGTCACCTTCATCGCCGGGCCGCCGCTGTCGGTCGGGCTGTCGGTGGCGGTGTGGCCGCAGGCTGGCGTGCTGGCGGCGGCCCTGTTGCTGGTGGTCGGCGTCGTCGCGCTGGTGCTGCAGCGGGGCACCGAACCACCGCTGCAGGCTCTCGATGCCGCAACACCGCGACGTTCCCTGCTGCGGCAACCGGAGATCCGCCTGCTGGCGTTGCTGATGCTGGCGATGGGCGTGATCGTCGGCACCGTCGACATCACCAGCGTGGCGTTCGCCGAGCAGCGTGGGCAGCCGCTGGCCGCCAGCGCGGTGCTGTCGGCCTATGCGCTGGGCAGCTGCGCAGCGGGCCTGCTGTTTGGTGCATTGAAACTGCAGGTGCGGTTGCGGCGCTTGCTGCTGCTCGGTGCAGCAGCCACTTCGATGACCACGTTGCCGCTGCTGTGGGTCGGCAGCCTGCCTGGACTGGCCGTGGCGGTGCTGCTGGCCGGGGTGTTCTTCGCGCCGACGATGATCGTGGCGATGTCGCTGGTCGAACAATGCGTGCCGGCAGCACGGCTCACCGAAGGCATGACCTGGCTGCTGGCGGGTCTGAACATCGGTGTCGCGCTGGGTGCGGCGGTGTCGGGCCAGGTGGTCGATGCCGCTGGCGTGCGCCCGGGCTTTCTGGTCGCGCTGCTCGCGGGCGCCTGCGTGCTGCTGATCGCCGTGCTCGCGCAGCACGCACTGCCTCGAACGCGTGTACCGGCCTGTGTTGCGGAGGCCACGCGATGAGCGCTGCTTCGTCTGCACAGCCCGCGACTGTGCTCCGTCGCCCATGGATGGCGGTGTCGGCGGTCGGCCTTGCGATCTTCGCAGTCGTCACTACCGAAATGCTGCCGGTCGGCCTGCTGACCCCGATCGCTGATGACCTTGGTGCGTCCATCGGCACCGCCGGGCTGATGATCTCGCTACCGGCCCTGCTGGCGGCGCTGTTTGCGCCGCTGGTGGTGATCGTTGCCGGTGGCATCGATCGTCGCCGCATCCTGTGCGTACTGCTCGGCCTGCTGATGGTGGCCAACATCGCCTCCGCGCTGGCGCCGGGCATCGCCTGGCTGCTGGCCGCGCGGGTGCTGGTAGGGTTCTGCATGGGAGGTATCTGGGCAATTGCTGGTGGATTGGCCGCGCGCCTGGTGCCGGCGCCTCGCATCGGCCTGGCCACCTCGATCATCTTCGGCGGCGTGGCCGCAGCGTCGGTGCTGGGGGTGCCGCTGGGTGCACTGATTGGCGACGCGCTGGGCTGGCGATTCGCGTTCGCGGCGATGGCGCTGTTCAGCGCGGCGGTCCTGCTGCTGCATCTTGCAGTGCTTCCCGCGTTGCCGGTGGCGGCGTCGGTACGGCTGGCGCAGTTCGTGCAGCTGCTTGGCCACCATGGCCTGCAGCGCGGCCTGTGCCTGACCCTGTTGCTGGTAGCGGGTCACTTCACTGCGTTCACCTATGTACGCCCGTTGCTGGCCCTGCAATCGGGCGTGGATGCTGCCTGGATCGGCGCGCTGCTGTTCGCCTATGGCATGGCGGGCATCGCGGGCAACTTCATCGCCGGGCCGCTGGCCGCACGCCATCCACGCGGGGTGCTGCTGGCGATCGCGTGCGGGTTGCTGCTGACGCCGTTGTTGTTCCTTTGGCTGGGCAGCACGCCAACCGGCGGCATTGCGGTGCTGCTGCTGTGGGGCCTGGCCTATGGCGGTGTATCGGTGGGCCTGATGAGCTGGATGATGAAAGCGGTGCCGCAGGCCGTGGAGATCGCCACCGCCTTGTATGTGGGGGTGTTCAACATCGGCATCGCGCTGGGGGCGTGGGCCGGTGGCCGGCTGCTGGATGGCTTCGGGCTGCACGCCAACCTGTGGGGGGCAGCTGCGCTCGCCACGAGCGCAGTGATGCTGGTTGCCAGCACCCGCAGGTAGATCCAGCCCATGGGTGGATGGCGTGGGTAGAGGCCAACCAAGGTCGGCCGCTACCCGGAAATGAAACGGGCGCCTTGCAGCGCCCGTTCCGGTTACATCACCACACCTTGACCCGCTTGTCCGGGGCCAGGTACAGCTTCTGGCCTTCCTTCACTTCGAACGCCGGGTACCAGGCGTCGATGTTGCGCACGGTCAGTGCGCGGAACTGGCCCGGTGCATGCACATCGGTCAGCAGCGAGTTGCGCAGCGCCTGCTCGCGGCTCTTGCTGCGCCACGCCTGGGCGAAGCCGAGGAAGAAGCGCTGGTCCGGGGTGAAGCCTTCCAGGGTCTGGCCCGGCTTGCCCTGCAGCGACAGCTGGTAGGCATCGTAGGCAGTGCCCAGGCCGGCCACGTCGGCGATGTTCTCGCCCAGGGTCAGCTTGCCGTTCACATGCACGCCCGGGAACGGCTCGTAGCTGCTGAACTGCGCGGCCAGCGCATCACCGGCGGCGTTGAACTGCTTCAGGTCCTCGGCGGTCCACCAGTTGTGCAGCTTGCCGGTTTCATCGAACAGCGCGCCGGCGTTGTCGAAGCCGTGGCTGATCTCATGGCCGATCACCGCGCCGATCGCACCGTAGTTCACCGCGTCGTCGGCGGCGCCGTCGAAGAACGGCGGCTGCAGGATCGCGGCCGGGAACACCAGGCGGTTCTCCAGCGGCACGTTCATCGCATTGATGGTCTGCGGCAGCATCGCCCATTCGCCGTGGTCGACCGGCTTGCCCAGCTTGGCGATGTTGCGCTGGTACTCGAACAGCTCGGCGCGCTGTGCGTTGCCCAGCGCGTCATCGCGACGGATCTCCAGGCCGGTGTAGTCGCGCCACTTCTCCGGGTAGCCCATGCCCACGGTCAGGCCGGCGACCTTGGCCTTGGCATGTGCCTTGGTCTGCGGCGACATCCACGACAGTGCGTCGATGCGCTTGGCGAAGGCGGCGATGATGTTCTTCGCCATCTCGTCCGCGCGCTCCTTGGTCTTCGCGTCGAAGTGCTTCTCGACGTAGCGCTTGCCGATGGCCTCGCCGACTGCATGGTTGGCATCATCCACGGCGCGCTTCCAGCGGTCGCTCTGCTGCGGCGTGCCGCTCAGCGCGGTGCCATGGAAGGCGAAGCGGGCATCGGCGAACTTCTTCGGCAGGTAGGCGGCGGCACGGTCCAGTGCGTGGAAGGCCAGGTAGTCCTTCCAGACGTCCAGCGGCTCGGTGGCGACCAGCTTGGACAGGCCGGCCACGGCCTTGGGCTGCCACACGATGAAGTCCTGCTGCTTGCCCAGCGCGGCTGCATCGAGGAAGGCGTTCCAGTCCATGCCCGGCGCCTTGGCATTGAAGTCGGCCTGGGTCCACGGATTGGCACCCTTGGTCACGTCGTTGGTTTCTTCCTGGGTGGCATGCGTCTGCGCGATCCTGGTCTCCAGAGCGAGGATGCGCTGTGCCTTGCCGGCCGGGTCGGCAACGCCAGCCAGCTGCAGCATCTGCGCGATGTAGGCCTGGTATTGCTTGCGCAGCTCGGCCATGCGGCCGCCGCCCAGGTAGAAATCGCGGTCAGGCATGCCCAGGCCACCCTGCACCAGGTAGGGCGCGGTACGGTCCGGCTGCAGCATGTCCACCGACACCCACAGGCCGAACAGGCGGTCGGTGTAGAAGTTGGTGGCGTTGAGCAGGTCGACGTCGGCGCGCATGTCGCCGCCGAGGGTGCGGGCCAGGCCGGCCTTGTCGGCGATCGCATCGATCGCCTTCAGCTGCGGCTGCAGCGGGGCGATGCCGTGCTGCTCGATGCCGGCTTCGTCCATGTAGGCGGCGTAGTAGTCGCCGATCAGCTTGTCGTCACCGCTGGCCTGCGCGTTGCCGGCCGCGCCTTCGAGGATGGCGCGGGTGTCGGCCAGGGTCTTCTCGGCAATGACGTTGAAGCTGCCGAAGCGCGAACGGTCGGCCGGAATCTCGGTGTTCTTGACCCAGGTGCCGTTGGCGAAGCCGAAGAAGTCATCGCCGGCCGCGATGCTGCGGTCCATGCCGCTGGCATCGAAGCCGAAGCTGCCCAGCATCGGCTTGGCCGCAGCGGGTGCAGCTTCGGCGGGCTTGGCGGTGCCAGCGGCCGGATCGGCCGGACGGTCGCAGGCAGCCAGGGACAGGCTGGCAACGATGGCCAGTGCCAGGGTGGGACGGCGCAGCTTGGACATGGACTTCTCTTGCAGCGGAAAACCCCAAGTCTAATCCGCCACGGTCCGGCTGGCCGTCCCTGTGGCCGGCCGGTCCTGTGCAGGATCTGGCTGAACGCGCCGAAGCGATCTTCACGCCGTCATCGGGGTGGTGCATGCTGGGCCCTCGAGCCCTGCGCGGACACGGGGAGGTGGCCATGCAGGACGGGGTCAGGCGTCAAGAATGGCGTTCGCCGGCCGTTGAGGTCGGGGATGTGGAGGATTCGTTCGCGCATGAAGCCAGCCGACTGCACAAGGAAGATCGACCGATGCCCGCGTTGAAGCGGGCGTTGGCCCGTCCGTTGCGCGCCATCACCTGGGGTGGCGTGCTGCTGGGCCTGTTGCTGGTGGCCGGATTGGCCACCATGCTGGCCAACGATCATCACCGCCGCCTGGAGGCCGCGCAGCGGCAGAGCCGCGCGCTGGCGGTGGGCAGCGAGCGCCTGCTGGCGCTGGAGCTGCGCAACCTGGAGCGGGCGATGTCCGGCATCGCTGCCGATGCCGCTGAACTGTTCCGCAGCGTGCCGGCGCAGGCGCCGGCACTGCTGGATGCCGCTGTCGGTGGTGTGCTGCGCCGCCACGCTGAACTGCACAGCATCGTGGTGCTGGACAGCCATGGCCGCGCCCTGACGGCCGGCAAAGGTGACCTGAACCTGCCGCTGTGGACCGACCCGCAGCGCCGCGGCCTGGGCAGTTCGCTGTATATCGGCCCGCCGCTGCGCGCCAGCGATGGTGGCTGGGTGGTGCCGCTGGCGTTGCCGATGGCCGGTGACCGCTGGTTGCTGGCGCGGCTGCGCTGCGGCGAACTGCAGCGCATCGTCGGCGGGCTCGATGTTGGCCCGAACGGGCTGGTTTCGATCAGCGATGCGGAAGGCTACATGCTGGCCCGCGTGCCAGACCCGCACGGCACGGTCGGTCGCCGCTACGATCTTCCGCACCGCGACCTGCTCGGCAAGCAGGCCGTGGTCGAGCTCGGCAGCCTGCCCGGCGTGGTCGATGGTGTGCCGCGCATCACCACCATCAGCACGCTGGAACGCAGCCCGCTGGCGGTGCAGGTCGGCCTGGCCGACGAAGACGTGCTCGCGCCCTGGTGGCCGTACCTGCAGGCGTCGGTGGCGATCGTACTGGCCTATATCGCGGTGTTGCTGGTACTGCTGTACGCCGTGCGGCGCAGCACCCGCAGCCAGCAGGCGATGGCCGAGGAACTGAAGACGGGCCACGCCGAGCTGCGTCTTGCGCACCAGGTCGGTCGTGTCTGCACCTGGTACGTGGACGAGGACGCCGCACTGCTGCGCTGGTCGCCGCTGGCGCGCGAGATCTTTGGAGTGCAGACCGATGCCCTGCCGGTCGCCGATTTCTTTGCACGGGTGCATCGCGATGATGCCGCGCGCCTGCAGCAGGCCTTTGACCAGGCCTTCGCCGGCGGTGCGGTGCTCGACCAGGTGTTCCGCCTGGTGCTGCCCGGGGGTGAAGTGCGCTGGGTGGGGGCGCGCGGACAGCGGGTGGAAGTGGCCGACAGCGAACGGCGCATGATCGGCGCGCTGACCGACCTGAGCGAACGCTACCAGGCGCGCGAGCAGATGAGCGAAGTGGAGCGCCGCTTCCGCCTGTTGTTCGACCGCAACCCGGCGCCCTTCTGGGTGTTCGATCCGGACACGCTGCGCTTCATCGAGGTCAACGACGCTGCGGTGCGCCAGTACGGTTACAGCCGCGAGGAATTCCTGGCGATGAGCATCCTCGACATCCGTCCGCGCGAAGGCTGGGACGAAGTGAAGGGGGCGATCGCCAAGGCCCGTGTCGGCGAACTGCAGGACGCCACCGTGCGCCTGCACCGGCGCAAGGACGGCAGTGTGTTCGAAGTGCGCGCGCACCTGTCCAAGCTCGATTTCGATGGTCAGCCCGCCTGCCTGGTGCTGGCCGAGGATGTGAGTGAACGGCTGGCCTACGAACGCGACCTGGCCTACCAGGCGCGGCACAACCCGGCCACCGGCCTGCTCAACGTGCGTGCGCTGACCGACCAGCTGGATGAGCAGGACGAGGGCTATACCATCGCCTTCGTGCAGTTGCGCGGCCTGCAGCTGGTGGCCGATACGCTGGGACGCGAGATCGGTGATGCGGTGCTGCAGTCGATGGCGACCCGCCTGGGCGGGTTGGGCGCGCGTTGCGGCACGCTGGCCTTCCAGCCGGCGGAGGACTTCGTGTTCGCCATCGGTGCCGGGCACGATACCCAGCGCGTGCTGGACGACCTGCTGCAGATCGTGTCGGCGCCGATGCGCGGCAAGGATTCACTGCACCAGTTCGAGCCGCGCATTGGCGTGGCGGTGCACGTGGCCGGGGATGGCCATAGCGCCGAGCAGGTGATCGGCATGGCTGCACAGGCCGCGCATGCCGCGCGTGCCGAGGGCAACGTGGTGGTCTGGTTCGACGCGGCAGTGACCACGCGCCTGGCCGACCGCCTGCGCCTGGCAGGGCGCATCCATGCCGCCATCGACAACGAATTCCAGCTGTATTTCCAGCCGATCCGGCACGCCAGCGATGGCAGCCCGGCGGCACTGGAGGCGCTGCTGCGCTGGCCACAGGCCGATGGCAGCTTCATTCCGCCCAACGAGTTCATCCAGCTGTGCGAGGAGACCGGGCTGATCCTGGCGCTGGGCCGCTGGGTGATCCGTGCGGCGGCCAAGGCGCAGCGGCGGCTGGTCGAGGCCGGCTGGGGCGAGCTGCCGATCGCAGTCAATGTGTCCGCCGTGCAGTTCTTCAACAGCGACCTGGTGGCCGAGTTCACCCGCGCCCAGCAGGAGTTCGGCCTGGCCCGCGGCGCGCTGCACGTGGAGTTGACCGAGAGCAGCCTGATGCGCAAGCCGGCGCAGGCGATGCAGACCATGCAGCGCCTGCACGAGCAGGGCATCAGCGTGTCGCTGGATGATTTCGGCACCGGCTATTCCAGCATGTCCTACCTGCAGCACCTGCCGCTGGACATCCTGAAGATCGATCGCAGTTTCGTTGCCGATGTGGAAACCAATCCACGCAATGCCTCGATCTGCCGCGCGCTGCTGTCGCTGGGCCACAGCATGGGCCTGACGATCATCGCCGAGGGCGTGGAGACGCCGGGGCAGCTGGACTGGCTGGCCGCACACGGCTGCGACCAGGTGCAGGGCTACCTGCTGGGGCGGCCGGCGCCGCTGGAACGGATCATCGATGCGCTGGATGAGGTGGCCGCCTAAGTGGTAGTGCCGGCCGCTGGCCGGCATTCGCCCAGGACCGGGATGTGTCTGATTGCCGGCCAGCGGCCGGCACTACCGGCAAACGCCAGGCTCGGCTACACCCCGGCCTCCACCAGGTGGTCGATGAAACTGCGCACCTTCGGTGCCAGGTGGCTGCGGCTGGCATAGACCGCGAAGATGCCGATCGGCGCGGCCTCCCATTCGGGCAGGATGCGCACCAGGCGACCATCGGCCAACGCATCCTGCAACAGGAAGTCCGGCTGCAGGATCACCCCCATGCCTGCAATCGCCGCTTCGCGCAGCACGTCGCCGTTGTTGGCATGCAGCAGGCTGCTCACCGCCACCTTCACTTCTCCAGCGGGCCCCTGCAGCGGCCAGTGATCACCGGCGGCCCAGTAGCTGTAGCTCAGGCACGCGTGTGCCTGCAGCTCCTGCGGTGTCTGCGGCGTGCCACGCGCGGCCAGGTAGGACGGTGCGGCGCACAGGCTCACCCGCGATTCGCCCAGGCGGCGCGCGATCAGCGTGGGGCCGGGCTCGCGGGTGATGCGGATGGCCACGTCGTAGCCTTCCTCGACCATGTCCACCAGGCGGTCGGACAGCGCCAGGTCCAGTTCCACCTGCGGGAAGCGTTCGCGGTAGCTGGCCAGCAACGGGCCGAGGCGGGCAATGCCCCAGCTGACCGGCGCGTTGATGCGCAGCGTGCCCGAGGGCTCCAGCGCCTGCGCACCGATGCTGGCCTCCAGCGCGTCGAACTCGGCCAGCAGGCGCACGCACTGGGCGTAATAGGCGGCGCCGGCACTGGTCGGGCTGACCCGGCGCGTGGTGCGGTGGAGCAGGCGGGTGGACAGGCGCTTCTCCAGCGCCGCGACCTGGCGGGTGACGCCGGCGGTGGACATGTCCAGGGCCTGGGCGGCGGCACTGAAGCCGTTGCGCTCGACCACCGCCACGAAGACCCGCATCGCATCGAGGGTATCCATTGTTGCGTCTTTCGAAATAAATACGGTCAAACCATCGTATTTATCAGTCCGTGAAGGCGCAATAACCTGTGCCTACTCCCTTCAAGGTGCTTTCCGATGCACACCACGACCGCTCCTGTTTCGCCGCTGGCACCGTATGGCGCCACCCTGCTGCGCCTGGCCCTGGGCGTGCTGTTCCTGGTCCATGCGCTGACCAAGCTGCTGGTGTTCACCCCGGCCGGTACGGCGGCGTTCTTCGAATCTCTGGGGCTGCCCGGCGTGCTCGGCTACCTCACCATCGCCGTCGAGCTGACGATCACCGCCGCGCTGCTGCTGGGCATCTACGCGCGCTGGGTGGGCCTGGTTGGCGTGCCGCTGCTGCTGGGCACCATCGCCACCGTGCACGGCGCCAACGGCTTCGGCTTCGCCAACGCCGGCGGCGGCTGGGAATATCCGGCCTTCTGGGCGCTGGCGCTGGTGGTGCTGTTCCTGGTCGGCGACGGCAAGTGGACCCTGCGTTCGCGCTGATCGTCGCCTGATCCTGCAACTGGAGAATTCCATGTCCCGCCTGCCATCGCTGTACATCTCGCATGGTTCGCCGATGACCGCCCTGCATCCGGGCCAGGTTGGCGTGCGTCTGGCCGAGCTGGCGCGCGATCTGCCGACGCCACGCGCCATCGTGATGGCCTCGGCGCACTGGCTGGGCCGGCAGCCGCTGGTCGGTGCGCATCCGCAGCCGCCGACCATCCACGATTTCGGCGGCTTCCCGCGCGCGCTGTTCGAACTGCAGTACCCGGCGCCAGGTGATCCGGCGCTGGCCGAAGAGGTGGCCGGCCGCATCGCCGCCGCCGGCCTGCCGGTGGCGCTCGACCCGCAGCGTGGCCTCGACCACGGTGCCTGGGTGCCGCTGCGGCTGTTGCGCCCGCAGGCCGACATCCCGGTGGTGCCGCTGTCGATCCAGCCGCTGCTCGGACCCGAGCATCAGTTCGCGCTGGGCCGTGCGCTGGCGCCGCTGCGCGAACAGGGCGTGCTGCTGGTCGGCTCGGGCAGCATCACCCACAACCTGCACGACTGGGGTGACTACCAGGACGGCAAGGAAGCGCCTTACGTGCGGCCCTTCATCGAGTGGGTGGAGCAGCGGCTGGCTGCCGACGACCGCCAGGCCCTGCTCGACTATCGCCGGCAGGCACCGTTCGCCGAGCGCGCGCACCCGACCGACGAGCACCTGCTGCCGCTGTTCTTCGCGATGGGCGCGGCGGGCGAGGGCGGCTTCGGTGCACGCCGCATCGATGCCGGCATCGACGCCGGTTTCCTGGCCATGGACCTGTACCGCTTCGATGGGGCGGCATGAGCCGGGGCTGACGCCGGGCCATCCCCGTCGTCGCGCCTGCAGCCGCATGTGGTAGTTTTTTCCGGGTTTCCGGCGCTGGCCTTCCGAGCCTCCCCACGCGCCGCTTCCTGGAAGAAGCATGCATACCATTGAAGTCGTCCTGGCGATGCTGGTGGCCGTTGTCGCCAGCGGCTACCTGGTTCGCGTCCTGCCGTTCTCGTTGCCGCTGCCGCTGGTGCAGATCGGGCTGGGCGCGGTCATCGCCGGGGTATTCAACCGCGGCCATGCGCTGGAGCCGGAAGTGTTCTTCCTGCTGTTCCTGCCGCCGCTGCTGTTCCTCGATGGCTGGCGCATTCCCAAACAGGGCCTGTTCCGCGACAAGGGCGCAATCCTCGAGCTGGCGTTCGGCCTGGTGGTGTTCACCGTCATCGGCGCCGGCTTCCTGATCCATTGGCTGATTCCGGTGATGCCGCTGGCGGTGTGCTTCGCACTGGCGGCGATCGTGTCGCCGACCGATCCGGTGGCAGTCGGTGCGATCGCCTCCAAGGCGCCGATTCCCAAGCGCCTGATGCACATCCTGGAAGGCGAGTCGCTGCTGAACGATGCGTCCGGCCTGGTCTGCTTCCGCTTCGCGGTGGCCGCAGTGATGACCGGCACCTTTTCGCTGGCCACGGCCTCGCTGACCTTCGTGTGGGTGGCGGTGGCCGGCCTGGCGGTGGGCGTGGCGGTCACCCTCGGTGTGTCGACCTTCCAGCGCTGGCTGTGGCGCCGCTTCGGCGAGGAGCCGGGCGCGGCGATGCTGGTCAACCTGCTCATTCCGTTCGCGGCCTACCTGCTGGCCGAAGAGATCCATGCCTCGGGCATTCTCGCCGCGGTCGCCGCCGGCATCGCGATGAGCTATGTCGAGCTGACCGGCCGCGTTTCCGGCAGCATGCGCGTGCAGCGCGCCGGGGTCTGGAACATGCTGCAGTTCAGCTTCAACGGCATCATGTTCGTGCTGCTGGGCGAGCAGCTGCCGGGCATCGTCGAGCGCGCCACCACCACCATGAACGAGAGCGGCCACCAGAGTGCGTGGTGGCTGCTGGTGTACGTGGTGGTGATCAACCTGGCGCTGGTGGTGCTGCGCCTGTTGTGGGTGTGGCTGTCGCTGCGCTGGAACCTGCTGCGCGCGCGGCGCCGCGGCCTGGAGCGCGGCGAGGCACCGAACTGGCGCATCGTGGTGGCCACCTCGGTGGCCGGCGTGCGTGGTGCGATCACGCTGGCGGGTGTGTTGACCCTGCCGCTGTTCCTGCCCGATGGCAGTGCGTTCCCGGCGCGTGACCTGGTGATCTTCCTGGCCGCGTCGGTGATCCTGTTCTCGCTGCTGGGCGCCAGCATCGCGCTGCCACAGCTGCTGAAGGGCCTGCAGCTGCCGGCCGATTCAGGCGAACGCAAGGAAGAGGACCTGGCACGCCGGCTGTCGTCGAAGGCCGCTCTGGCCGGGGTCGAGCGCATGCGCCAGCAGCTGGTGATGAACCAGAACACCGAGAACGTGCAGCTGTACAACGACGCTGCGTCGCGGGTGAGCCTGCTGTACCAGCGCCACCTGGAGCGCGACAGTGATGGGCCCGACGTGGACCCGGAGAAGGTCCGGCGCATGGAAATGGGCTACCGCCAGCTGCGCAGCGCAGGCCTCAATGCCGAGCGCGAGGAGCTGTTCCGGTTGACCCGGCGCGGGGTGATCTCCGACGAGATCTCGCGGCGCCTGATCCGCAACCTGGACCTGCTGGAATCGCGCAAGCGCGAATGACGCTGCGGTCGGGCGGCGTCGATCGGGGTCAGATCCCTTTCCGCAGGAAGGGGATCTGACCCCAGGATCCGAGAGCCGCGCTTATTCCGGCTTCGTTTCCAGGAAATACGCCTCGACCTTGCCCTTGACCTTGATGGTCATCGGGTTGCCGCGGCGGTCGCGGGCCTTGCCGGCCTGAACGCGGATCCAGCCTTCGCTGACCGAGTATTCCTCGACGTTGTCGCGCTCGACGTCGTTGAAACGCACGCCAACGCCGCGCTCCAGCGCCTGCGCATCATGGAAGGGGCTGGCCGGGTTGATCGCCAGGTGGTCGGGAGGGGTATCGCTCATCGCTTCATTCACAGTGACGGCCACCAAGGCCGGCTTCAGCGGCACAGGATAAACCGTAGAATGCCGGCCTGCCCCAGAGGAAGTTCCACCATGCCCGACAACAGCGACTATTTCGACTTCGAGGAAGACATCCACGACTTCGACGAAGACGGCTTCGAGGCCCGGGTCTGGAACCTGCTGGTGCTGATCAACCCGGGCGACGAAGAGCTGGCCCTGCAGCAGTTCAACCGCTGGCGCGAGCATCTGGCCGAGGACGGGCAGCCGCTGGAAGCGGACAGCGACTGGCTGCCGGCCCTGTTCACGGCCATTGCCTGGCAGTCCGGTTTCGAGGTGGAGCGTGATGACCTGGAATCGCTGCAGTCGGCGGTGAACGAGCTGTCGGCGCGCTTCAACCTGCAGCTGGACTGGGGCGGTGACCTGGATGACGAGGACTTCGCCGAAGGCCTGGACGGCGTGCAGCTGATGTCCACCGCCTTCGACCGCCTGCGCGAGCACAACTACACGCTGTGGAGCGTGGATGCCGGCAGCGACGGCTTCACCGGGATGATGGCACTGACCCGCGACGACGACGCGATGCTGGCGCTGTGCTCGCTGCTGAACGTGGAAATCCGGCTGGGCAGCGACCCGTTCTGAGGCCGGTAGGTGGGTGCGGAGCCCGCCTATAGGTGGATGGCAACCTTGGTTGGCATGCCCTGTGCCGATGTGCGGACCAAGGTCCGCACCCACCACAGCAAGGGGTAGCCCCCAACGCCGGCCTATGGCCGGTACTGCGCCCGGGCGTTGGCGATCACCGCTTTGACCAGCTCGCGGTCGGCGTGCCGGGAAATGGCCCTTGCACCGAGCGCAATCGCCTGTGCGCGCAGTTCGGCAGTGACATCGTAGTGTGCACCGCTGGCCTTGTTCTGGAAGGCCCGCGCTGGAATGCCGAGCTGCGCCGCCATGGCGTGCAGCTCGGGCAGGGTGTCGGCCATCAGGTGCGCCCAGCGCTGTCCGCGCCAGGGATGCACCGCGTCATCGACGTAGACCGTCACCGCCGCGGCCGGTTCAGGCCTGCGGCTTGCTGTCGCTGTCAGCGGCCGGCGCGGCCTCGGCGTCGGCAGCAGCGGCTTCGGCCACGTCGCCCTCGGCGGCTTCGCCTTCCTCGCCTTCAGCAGCGTCGACGCCTTCGAATTCGGCAACCAGCTTGTCCAGATATTCGTCAGCGGTCTGGCCGGATTCGGCCGCCAGGGTGTCCAGCAGCTTCTGCAGCAGTTCGGAGTACTCCAGGTTGACCTTGCGGCCTTCCTTTTCCTGCACGTTGGACAGGTGCTTGAGCATGGCCAGCATCGGCACCGGGTTCTCGGCGTTGCCCATGGTCTGGCCACCGATGGCCAGCAGCCACTCACGGCCCTGCAGGCCGATGGCGGCGACCACCTGGCCGTCTTCGTTGGTCAGCACGGCATGGTTCTGCACCTGCTGCTGGGCGTTCAGGCGCAGGAACGGGCGCTTGGCCTGCTGCTTCTTGCGCTTGTCGCGCTTGGCCTTGGAGTTCTGGGACATGGGGTGGGGTCACCTGGAAACGGAAAGACCGCCATTGTAGCGGCCGCACGCAGATGGGGTCAGATCCCTTTCCATGGAAAGGGATCTGACCCCGGTTCAATCAGCGCGCCACGGCGGGCGCGGCGGCCTCTGCCGGTGCCTTGCCCTGCGCGGCCTGCACATCCGGGTCGACGGTCGGCGCCGACAGCCCCACCTGCGGGCCGGCACCGGCCAGGGCGGCCTCCTCGGCGGCCCTGGTCATTACTACGATGCTGATGCGGCGGTTGATCGGGTTCTGCGGGTCGGTCTTGTCGAACAGCACGGACGAGGACAGGCCGACCACGCGGGTGATCTTGCTGTCATCCAGGCCGCCATCGACCAGCGCGCGGCGTGCGGCATTGGCACGGTCGGCGCTCAGTTCCCAGTTGCCGTAGCCGCGTGCGGCGGAATAGGCGGTGATGTCGGTGTGGCCGGTCAGGCTGATCCGGTTCGGCACATGGTTCAGGTACTCGGCCAGCTCGTGCAGGATCTGCTGCGTATAGGGCTTCAGCGTGGCACTGCCAAGGTCGAACATCGGCCGGTTCTGCTTGTCCACGATCTGGATGCGCAGGCCTTCCGGGGTCAGGTCCAGCAGCAGCTGGTCCTTGAACGGTTCCAGCGCCTGGCTCCTGCTGATCGCTTCCTGCAACTCCTTCATCAGCTGCTCCAGCTGCTGCTTGTCGCGCTGCTGCTGGTCCACCGGCTGCGGTACTGCTTCCTTCTGGTTCTGGAAGGGATCGTTGCTGTTGCCACGCGAAATGTCGGTGGCACCGCCCAGCTTGATCATCGAAGTACTGGCGCCGCCCGGGCCGGCCATGCCGGGCGCCGGCGTGGCGTTCTGGCCACTCAGCGGGCTGGGGTTGCGGAAGTACTCGGAAATGGCTGCACGGTCGTTCTTGTTGGTGGTGGCCATCAGCCACAGCACCAGGAAGAAGGCCATCATCGCGGTCACGAAGTCGGCATAGGCCACCTTCCATGAACCGCCATGATGGGCGGCGTGGCCGGCCTTCTTGACCCGGCGGACGATGACGGTGGGCTTGTTCTCGGCCATGGCTTACTTGACCGTCTTCAGGTGCTGCTCGAAATCGGAGAAGGCCGGGCGCACGTTCGACGGCAGCGTCTTGCGGGCGAATTCCAGTGCGATCTTCGGGTTGTAGCCGCGCAGGCAGGCCAGCAGGGCGGTCTTCACCGATTCGTAGATGCGGCTGTCCTGTTCGGCGCGCGCTTCCATTGCCGCTGCCATCGGGCCGACGAAACCGTAGCCCAGCAGGATGCCGAGGAAGGTGCCGACCAGCGCACCGGCCACGTGGCCGCCTACTTCGACGATATCGCCGCCGATCGAGCCCATGGTGATGACGATGCCCAGCACCGCCGCCACGATGCCGAAACCGGGCAATCCGTCGGCGACCTTGTTCATCACCTGCGACGGTGCCATCGCCTCGGCGTGGTGCTTTTCCAGCTCCAGTTCCAGCAGCGGTTCCAGCTCGTGCGGCTCGATGTTGCTGCCGATCATCAGGCGCAGGCAGTCGGTGATGAAGTCGATCAGGTGGTGGTCGGCCTGCACCTTGGGGTAGTTGCCGAACAACGCGCTCTCGGCTGGGCGCTCGACATGGTCTTCCAGTGCCATGAAGCCTTCGCGGCGCGCCTTGTTCAGCAGTTCATAGAGCAGGCTGAGCACATCGATGTAGTCCTGCTGCTTGTAACGTGGGCCCTTGAACACGCCCACCATCGCCTGCAGGGTCTGCTTGACCGTCTTGGCCGGGGTGCCGACCAGGAATGCGCCGAGCGCGGCGCCGCCGATGATGACCAGTTCGTAGGGTTGCCAGAGGGCACCCAGGCGGCCGTGGGCACCGAGGTAGCCCCCGATCACGCTGATGATGACGACCAGGAATCCAACGATGATGAGCATGGCGCGACGCAAGGAGAGGGGATATCTCCTTGTCGGCCCGTCGCCTGGTTTTCTGAAGAGGGAATTCTGTGAAATCGGTCAGCGGGGTATTTCAGCCCGCCACGCCGGCCTCGGCACCGCCACGCTGCAGTGGATCGGGCCAGGGCTCGCCATTGCCGGTGAACGAAAGTGAGACGGAGTTCAGGCAGTGGCGTTCGTAGGTCGGCGGCGGGCCGTCCGGGAACACATGGCCCAGGTGGCTGCCGCAACGCGCACAGGTGATCTCGGTGCGCACCATGCCGTGGCTGGTATCGCGGATCTCGCGCACGTGCGCCGGGTCGAACGGGGCGAAGAAGCTGGGCCAGCCAGTGCCGGAATCAAACTTGGTACTGGAGCGGAACAGCGGCAGCGCACACAGCCGGCAGCAGTAGACGCCCTCGCGCTTGTTGTCGAGGAACACCCCGCAGAACGGCGCTTCGGTGCCGTGCTGCAGCAGCACGCGGCGCTCCTCGCTGCTGAGGCCGGCGACGAGTGCCTCGGTCTGGGTGGCGGTGGGGGGCGTCAGATCGAAGGCAGTCATGGCGGCGCTCCGTGGGGTCGATGGCCTGGGGATGCGGGAAAACGTGGGGGTGATGGAGCGACCTTGCAAGTGTGATGGCCGTTCATGGGCGGCACACAGGGGGTGGCGCATGGTGAAGACGATCCACGCCGGAGCGTGCCATGAAATCGCCCCTTCCCCTGTTGCTGATCGCCCTGCTGCCTGCGTCGGCGCTGGCCCAGGTGCCGACCGCCGATCCGACCGCCACCCGCAGCAGCAGCACCGTGGCGCCCACCCCGGTGGCACCGCCACCACAGGCCGCGCGCCCGCAGCCGCAGGTACTGCCCTCACCGCAGCCGGCGCAGCCGATCAAGTCCACGGGGCCGGCCCAGGTCGCGCCGACGCCGGTACCGAAGCCGGTCGACAAGGTCTACGACCGCAACGGTCGCATCATTCCCGGCGTGCGCCCGGCCGGTCCCAACCGCGTGTTCGATTCGCGCACCGGGCGTTATCTCGACAGCGTGCCGCAGGGCGACGGCCAGCAGATCCGGTAAGGCCGCGCCCGGCGGCGCAGCTGAACCTCCGAAAACAACACCTTCCCGATCACTGCTTTTTCGCCTGCGATTAACCGTTCCGGGACCACCGTGGCCCTGCGCCGGCATTCCGCCGCCGCATGTCCTTCGTCCACTGGATCGCGATCATGAAGAACCAGCAGAACCGTCATCCCGGCAAGGAACCGCAGGGCCGCAACCCGCAACAGCAACAGCAACAGCAGCAGCAACAGCAACAGCAACAGATGGAACCGCAGCAGTCGCACAAGGGCGGCAAGCAGCAGGAGCAGCGCCCGCAGAAGCATCCGCAGCAGCGCTGACGGATCCGGGGTCAGAGCCCGCGTTGCGGGATCTGACCTTCGCACGCAGCCCCCTGATCGGGGTCGGATCCCGCACAGCGGGCTCTGACCCCACCCCCGCAGCCAGCTCAGTCCGGAATCGGCAGGCTCAGCGTTTCCTTCACCTCTTCCATCACGATGTAGCTCTTCGATTCACGCACATGCGGCAGCGTCAGCAGGGTGCTGCCGAGCAGCTTGCGGTAGGAGGCCATCTCGCTGATCCGTGCCTTCAGCAGGTAATCGAAGTCGCCCGACACCAGGTGGCACTCCAGCACGTTGGGCAGCTTCAGGGCCGCGCGCCGGAATTCCTCGAAGATGTCGCCGGACTTGTAGGCCAGGCTGATCTCGACGAACACCAGCAGGCTGGCCTTCACCGCCGCAGGGTCCAGATGGGCGTGGTAACCGGTGATCACGCCCTCGCGCTCCAGCCGGCGCACGCGCTCGGTGCACGGGGTGGTGGACAGGCCGACCCGCTCACCCAGTTCGGTGAAGGAGATGCGGCCTTCGGCCTGCAGGATGCGCAGGATCTTGCGGTCGATCTTGTCCAGTTCGCGGGTACGGGTGGCCATGGCCGTCAACCTTGGGGAGTGAATCTCAGGAGAACATCCTGCTGGTTGATTGCAAATCAGGCAAATCAACTGGTATCGGCTGTCTATACTTCCCCAATTGTGGTCCCGGCACGCTCCAGTGCAGGGAATGATCGGGTTGGAGAAGTCCCATGCGAGTCCTAGTTCTCGGCAGCGGCGTGATCGGCACCACCAGTGCCTGGTACCTGCGACAGGCCGGGTTTGAAGTCACGGTCATCGACCGCCAACCCGGCCCGGCGCTGGAGACCAGCTTCGCCAATGCCGGCCAGCTGTCGTTCGGCTACACCTCGCCGTGGGCGGCGCCGGGCGTGCCGAAGAAGGCGATCGGCTGGCTGTTCGAGAAGCACGCGCCGCTGGCGATCCGCCCGGGCATGGACCTGGCCCAGTACCGCTGGCTGTGGCAGATGCTGCGCAACTGCACCCACGAGCGCTACGCGATCAACAAGGCGCGCATGGTGCGCATGTCCGAGTACAGTCGCGACTGCCTGAACGAGTTGCGCGCGCAGATCGGCATCGAGTTCGAAGGCCGCGACCTGGGCACCACCCAGTTGTTCCGCACCCAGCAGCAGCTGGATGCCTCGGCGCAGGACATCGAGATCCTGGCCCAGTACGGCGTGCCGTACGAGGTGCTGGACCGTGCCGGCATCATCCAGGCCGAACCGGCCCTGGCCCACGTCGATGGCCTGGTAGGCGCGCTGCGCCTGCCGCGTGACCAGACCGGCGACTGCCAGCTGTTCACCCGTCGCCTGGCGCAGATGTGCGTGGACGCCGGCGTCGAGTTCCGTTTCGACCAGGACATCACCGGCCTGGAGTTCGATGGCGACCGCATCACCGGCGTGCGCATCGACGGCAAGCTGGAAACCGCCGACCGCTTCGTGGTTGCACTGGGCAGCTACTCGCCAGCGCTGGTCGCACCGCTGGGCATGCGCCTGCCGGTGTACCCGCTGAAGGGCTACTCGCTGACCCTGCCGATCACCGACCCGGCGATGGCACCGACCTCGACCATCCTCGACGAGAGCTACAAGGTGGCGGTGACCCGCTTCGACGATCGCATCCGCGTCGGTGGCATGGCCGAAGTGGCCGGCTTCGACCTGTCGCTGTCGCAGCGCCGCCGCGAGACCCTGGAACTGGTGGTCAGCGACCTGTACCCGAAGGGCGGCGACCTGTCGCGCGCGCAGTTCTGGACCGGCCTGCGCCCGGCCACGCCGGACGGCACGCCGGTGATCGGCGCCACGCCGTTCCGCAACCTGTACCTCAACACCGGTCACGGCACGCTGGGCTGGACCATGGCCTGCGGTTCGGGCCGCTACCTGGCCGACCTGATGAGCGCGCGCCAGCCGCAGATCAGCACCGAAGGTCTGGATATTTTCCGCTACGGCCAGTACGGTCACGCGCCGCAACACGAGAACCGCACATGCGTCCTGCCCGCGCGCTGATCGATCTGGGCGCCCTGCGCAGCAACTACCGGCTCGCCCGTGAACTGGGCGGTGGCAAGGCCCTGGCGATCATCAAGGCCGATGCCTATGGCCATGGCGCGGTGCGCTGTGCACAGGCACTGGAAGACGAGGCCGATGGCTTCGGCGTGGCCACCATCGAAGAAGCGCTGGAACTGCGCCAGGCCGGCATCCGTGCGCCGATCCTGCTGCTGGAAGGCATTTTCGAACCCAGCGACATGGCGCTGGTGGCCGAGCATGATTTCTGGTTCGCCGTCGGTTCGCCGTGGCAGCTGGAGGCCGTCGCCGCCTTCGACAGCCCGCGCCCGTTGACGGTGTGGCTGAAGCTGGACAGCGGCATGCATCGCCTCGGCCTGGACGTGGACAGCTTCCGCGCGGCGCATGCGCGCCTGTCAGCGCTGCCCCAGGTCGAGCGCATCGTGCTGATGACCCACCTGGCACGTGCCGATGAGCTGGACAGCGAGCGCACCCACGAACAGGCGGCGACCTTCGCGCGGGCCATCGACGGCCTGGAGGGCGAGACCAGCGTGTGCAATTCGCCGGCGCTGCTGGGCTGGCCGGACGTGCGCAGCGACTGGGTCCGCCCGGGCCTGATGCTGTACGGCGCCAACCCGCTGCCGGAGGCTTCGGAGATCACCGCGCGCCTGCGCCCGGTGATGACGATGCAGTCGAAGGTGATCGCCGAACGCTGGATCGAGGCAGGTGAACCGGTGGGTTATGGCGCGCGCTTTGTCTCGAAGGCACGCACGCGCGTAGGTGTGGTCGCGCTCGGCTATGCCGACGGTTATCCGCAGTTCGCCCCGAATGGCACGCCGGTGCTGATCGACGGCCAGCCCGGTGCGCTGATCGGGCGCGTGTCGATGGACATGCTGACCGTGGACCTGACCGCGCATGCGCAGGCTGGCATCGGCAGCGTGGTGGAACTGTGGGGTTCAGCGCCGACGCTGTCTGAACTGGCGCCGCGCTGCGGCGTGAGCGCGTACCAGCTGCCGTGCGCGGTCAAGCGCGTGGCGAAGGTGTACGTGTAGAGCCGGGCCCACGCTCGGCTCCGGTAGCGGCCGACCTTGGTCGGCGCTGTGAGTGCGTGTCGACCAAGGTCGACACCTACCGAGGGGCCTAGCGCGCAGCGGTCGCCATGCGCGGCCCTGGTAGCGGCCGACCTTGGTCGGCGCTGTGAATGCGTGTCGACCGAGGGGCCTAACGCGCGGCGGTGGCCTGGCTGGCCAGCTGGCGCTTGACCCAGTCATCGATCAGGCGCTTCTCGTAGCGCAGCGGATCACTTTCGCTCTTCAGCCCAACGTTGTGCAGGTAGCCGGTATCACTCAGGCGTGCGTCACCTTCACTGACGATGCGGCCGCTGGCGTCCTTCAACGTGTACTGCAGGGTGATCCGCGGTGGGTAGATGTCGCGCATGATGCGGATGTCGCGCCCGCGGGGGCCATGCCACGGCTCGTAGTCACCGGCTCGCTTGATGTCGACCAGGGTCACATCCAGGGTCTGCCCCGGTTGCAGTGGTTTGGCTGCGGTGGTCTGCACGTAGCGCGCCAGCTGCTGGACCCAGTCGCCGCGTTCGGCCTCGAAGCGGTTGCTGCTCTGGCGGATCTCGGTGAATTTGGCCGGATCGTCCCACTTCACGCTGACCGGGCCATCGGCCTGCAGCGCGCGCGGGGCTTCCGGATCGGTCACCGCGCGTGGCGCAGCATTGGCGCCGCCTGCCATGAGGGCACCGGCCAGCAGAAGGGCGGTAGCAAGTGAGCGGTTCATGACGGTCTCCTGCATCCCCTGAGGGGGACGATATTGATCACGGATCGAGTGTGATCCCGCTCCAGGGCAACGGCAATGGCCGAATGCGTCATGCGCAAGAGCGGTTGCCGCCAATTCATCGTCGTCAACCCTGACTGACGGCGCTTGACGCTGTGAATACGCTCTCTGGAAGATGCTGTGCCTCCAATCCGGCCCGTCCAGACGCCCTTGTCCACACTGCCGCCCCTAGTGGAGCGCCCACCGATGATGGTGCCGGCGCCCGAACCCGACCTGCATCATGGCGTGCTTGAGCGCATCAACGCCGGTTTCTGCGTGATCCAGGTGCTGTTCGAGGGTGACCGCGCGGTGGACTACCGTTTCATCGAGGTCAACGACGCGTTCGAGCGCCATACCGGCCTGAAGGACGCCCGGGGCCAACGCATGACGGTGCTGGAGCCGCACCACGAGCAGGACTGGTTCCGCATCTACGGCGAGGTCGCACGCAGCGGCCGGCCGGCGCAGTTCGAGATGGAGGCACGGGCGCTGGGCCGCTCCTTTGCGGTCGACGCGGTGCGCGTGGGGCGACCGGGAGAAGACAAGGTCGGCATCCTGTTCTTCGACATCACCGCGCGCAAGCAGATGGAAGTGGAGCTGGGCGAAAGCGAAGCCCGCTTCAGCGCACTGGCCGATGGCCTGCCGATGCCGGTATGGGTGCTCGACGAGCGCGGCCACGCCCGCTTCGTCAACAGCGCCTTCAGCGAGTTCTTCGGTGGCGACGAAACGCGCGTGCCGGAAGATGTCTGGCGCGGCCTGGTACACCCGGACGATGCGTCCGTATTCGAGTACGAGCTGCAGGAAGCACTGAAGGCGCAGCGTTCGATGCATGCGCTGGTACGCGCGCGGCGCGCCGATGGCCAATGGCGCTGGTTGGAGATGAATGCGCGTCCGCGCTTCTCGCGCATGGGCCGCTTCATCGGCCTGGCCGGCAGCAGTCCGGACGTGACCGAGCGCCGCGAGATCGAACTGGCACGTGAGGAACTGCTGCAGTCCGAGCGCGCCGCGCGCAGTGCCGCCGAGAACATGGCGCGGCTGAAGGACGAATTCCTGGCCACGCTGTCGCACGAGCTGCGCACGCCGCTGACCACCATCCTCGGTTGGAGCGAACTGCTGCTGCAGCGGGTGGACAACACCAGCCCGCTGTACAAGGGCCTGAACGTTATCGCCAACAGCGCCGGCGCGCAGAAGCGGCTGATCTCGGACATGCTCGATCTCAGCAGCATGCTGCTGGGCAAGGTACAGCTGGAGGTGGAAGTGCTGGACCTGCGCACGCTGCTTGGCGAAGCCATCGGCGCGCAGGAACTGGTGGCCGAGGGCAAGGCACTGGACGTGCACCTGCAGTTGCCCGAGGAGCCAAGCCCCGTGCTCGGCGATGCCACCCGCCTGCAGCAGGTGTTCTGGAACCTGCTGTCGAACGCCATCAAGTTCACTCCGGCTGAGGGCCGCATCGACGTGCAGCTGCAGGCCGACGGCAACCACTGGGTGATTACGGTACGCGATACCGGCGATGGCATCGCACCGGAGTTCCTCAACCACCTGTTCAGCCGCTTCCGCCAGGCCGATGGCACCACGACGCGCCGCCATGGCGGCCTCGGCCTGGGCCTGGCGATCGTGCAGCAGCTGGTCGAACTGCACGGCGGCACCGTTGCCGCCGCCAGCGAAGGCCATGGCCACGGCGCCACGTTCACCGTGCGCCTGCCCCAGCACCTGCCGGATGCCGAACGGCGGCCGCTGCGCGAAGTCATCAGCGGGCCGATCCTGGAGCCGGTGATCGTCGAGCCGTATCCGCTGCGGGGCATGCATGTGCTGGCGGTGGAAGACCAGCCGGAGGTGCTGGAATACCTGCGGCGCATGCTGGAAGAGCAGGGCGCCAGCGTGTCGGCGGCCAGTTCGGCAGGCGAGGCACTGGCATTGCTGGCCGACACCGGCCATCTGCAGTACCACGTGATGCTGACCGACATCGGCATGCCGGGCATGGATGGCTACGGGCTGGTGCGCACGCTGCGCGAGGACATGGGCGTGGACGCAGCAATGCTGCCGGCGGTGGCGGTGACCGCGCTGGCGCGTGCCGATGACCGCCGTCGTGCCTTGGCGTCGGGCTTCCAGGAGCATGTGGCCAAGCCGTATTCGGTCGCGCAGCTGGTGGCCGCGGTGCGCAAGGTGCAGGTGCCGCGCGCCGACAGCGCGCTGCACTGAGCATTCACGGCCGATCGGCGACCCTGCACGCAGGAGGTCGCCGATGTCCCGTACAGCTCCCCGCATCCACACCGACCCGGCGCAGATCGCGCGCCTGGAAGCCCTGCTGCCGCAGCTGGAAGGCGAAACGCAGGTGGAACTGACCCTGCACGATGGCCGGCGCCTGCTCGGCACGGTGGCGGTGAAGCCGACCGTGCAGCAGTACCGCAACGACGCCGGTGATGAAGGCAGCAACGGCCAGCTGCGCCTGGATGACTACGACACGCCGGTCCAGCAGCACCATGTGTGGCTGGACGAGATCGCCAGCATCCGCAGGTTGCCGCCGAGGGTTTGACGGCAACCTGCCGGGTCCATCCACGCATGGCGTGGATCTACCTGGGGTTGCAGTGGAGCCACGCCATGCGTGGCTGCTGCGCTCAGTGCTCGAACAAGGTCGGCGTCGCCTCGAACCGGCGAGCATAGGCGCGCTCCTCCGCAACCCGCGCCACCTCGTCGTCGGCCAGGTCCGGCGCACCATACACCGCGTAGGCCACGCTGCCGTCGGCGCCATGGCCGACCTGGTGCAGCCGGTAGCGCGAGTGGCCGCCGCCGGTGTCCTCGGGGTAGTGCACGGGCGGATGGCTGCCTTCCAGGTCCATTTCACTGTTGTCGACCACGCCACCGACGAACAAGGCTCGCATGCAGGTTCTCCTGGGTTTCCGGGGGGAGCCTCTACCCTGAACGTTCCAATGTTGCTGGCGGATCAAGGCCCCGTTCGGGTTTCGCAAAACGGCCTGGCGGGGCCGGCCCGGCCAAGCCGGTACAATGGACGGCCCTCACGCTTGAAGTACCCGCGCCGATGGCCTCCAGCGACGACGCCCCCCTGCAGACCCTGTTCCTGCCGTTCTCCCAAGGTGCCCTGCGCTGGCCGGAGGGTCCGGTGGCCTTCCTGCGTGCCCGTGATGGCTGGCCGCTGCGCGAAGTGGCGGGCAATCGCGAGGTGCACTGCGAGCAGAGTTTTGCCCCGTTCGCGCAGCCGCTGCAGCAGGCCGCCGGCTGGACCGTCAGTGGCCAGCTGGACGATGCCGCCGGCAAGGGCCGCTATCCGCTGGTGCTGGTGCTGCCGCCGCGCCAGCGTGAAGAGGCCCGTGCGCTGTTCGCCCGTGCGCTGGCACTGGTCGCCGACGGCGGTCGCATCGTCGCCTGCCAGTCCAACAACGAAGGTGCGCGCTCGGGCGAGGGCGATCTCAAGCAGCTGGCCGGCCTCGGTGGCAGCCTGACCAAGAACCACTGCCGCGTGTACTGGACCGCCCCGTTGCAGGGCCAGCACGACGCCGACCTGGCCAGGCGTTGGTTGGCGCTGGATGCGGTGCGCCCGATCGTGGGCGGTCGCTTCCTCAGCCGCCCGGGCGTGTTCGCCTGGGATCGCATCGACCCGGCGTCGGCGCTGCTGGCCGAGCACCTGCCGGCCGACCTGGCCGGGCGTGCCGCCGATCTCGGCGCGGGCTACGGCTACCTGTCGCGCGAGCTGCTGGAGCGTTGCCCGAAGATCACCGCGCTGGACCTGTACGAGGCCGAGCAGCGTGCATTGGCGCTGGCCGAACTGAACCTGGCGCCGCCGCCGCGTCCGCTGCCGCTGCGCTTCCTGTGGCAGGACGTCACCGCCGGCATCGAGCCGGGCTACGACGTCATCATCAGCAATCCGCCGTTCCACACGCCGTCGCGTGCCGATCGCCCGGACATCGGCCAGCGCTTCATCGCCGTGGCCGCGCAGGCGTTGCGTCCGGGTGGGCGCCTGTACGTGGTGGCCAACCGCCACCTGCCCTACGAATACACGCTCAACGAGAGCTTCGGTGCCGTGCGCGTGATTGCCGAGCGCGATGGCTTCAAGCTGGTCGAAGCGGTGAAGGGGAAGGGCCGGTGAAGCTGGTCAAGCACATCGCCAACCTGGGCTACGGCAGCCGCAAGCAGGTGCAGTGGATGTTCCGCGAGGGACGCGTCACCGACGCCGACGGCGAGGTGCTGTACGCCGACGACCAGGTGCCGCACGAGGCCATCCGTGTCGATGGCGAGCCGCTGGACCCGCCGGTGGGACTGTCGATCGCGCTGCACAAGCCGGCCGGCTACACCTGCTCGACCAAGGACACCGGCCGCCTGATCTATGACCTGCTGCCGCAGCGCTTTCGCGACCGCGATCCGGTGCTGTCCACGGTCGGCCGCCTCGACCGCGAGACCAGTGGCCTGCTGCTGCTGACCGACGATGGTGGCCTGCTGCACCGGATCATCTCGCCGAAGTCGAAGCTGCCCAAGGTCTACGAAGTGGAGCTGAGCGACGACCTGCGCGGCGACGAGGTGGCCCTGTTCGCCAGCGGCACGCTGATGCTGGAGTCCGAGAAGACGCCCCTGCTGCCGGCTGAACTGGAAGTGCTGGATGCGCGCCGCGCGCGCCTGGTGCTGCACGAAGGCCGCTACCATCAGGTACGCCGCATGTTCGCCGCCACCGGCAATCACGTGCAGGCCCTGCATCGCAGCCGCGTTGGCGGGCTGGACCTGCAGGGGCTGGACGAGGGGCAGTGGCGGCAGCTCACTTCCACCGATCTGGATACGCTGTTCGCTCCATGACCACCATCGCTGCGCTGCCGTTCCTCCCCGACGCCGTCATCTTCGACATGGACGGCCTGATGATCGACAGCGAGCGGGTCTCGCTGGCCTGCTGGAGCCAGGCCGCCGACGAGTTCGGACTGGGCCTGGATGAGGCGGTGTTCCTGCGCATGGTCGGCCTCGGTGACCGCGATACGCACGCGCTGCTGCGTGCGCAGGGCATCGAGGACAGCGTGATCGAGGCGGTGGCCGCGCGCTGCCACGAGCTGTATGAAGCACGCACGCAGACGGGCCTGCCGCTGCGGCCGGGCATCCTGGAACTGCTGGAACTGCTGAAGGCGCACGCGATTCCGCGCGCGGTGGCGACCACCACGCGGCAGCCGCGGGCCAACCGCAAGCTGGCGGCGGCCGGACTGCTGCCGTACTTCGATGCGGTGATCACCAGTGGCGACGTCGCGCAGCCGAAGCCGGCGCCGGACATTTACCTGCTGGCCGCACGGCGGCTGGGCCAGGCGCCGGAACGCTGCCTGGCACTGGAGGATTCACCGGCCGGTACGCGCGCGGCGCTGGCCGCCGGCATGACGGTGATCCAGGTGCCGGACCTGGTGCATCCGGATGAAGAGTTGCGTGCCCTGGGCCACCGCATCGTTGGATCGCTGGTGGACGCGCACGGGCTGCTGCTGCCGCTGTTGCCGAAATAAGGTGGGTGCCGGCCGTTGGCCGGCACACCCCAATGCCCCGGTGGGTGCCAACCTTGGTTGGCACTGAGCCGAGCATGGCTCGGCTCTACGTCCATTGGTGGGTGCCGACCGTGGGTCAGCACACCTGCCCCATCACACCCGCCCGAACACCAGCGCGGCGTTGGTGCCACCGAAGCCGAAGCTGTTGGACATCACCGTGTCCAGCTTCTGCTCGCGGCTCTGGCGCAGGATCGGGAAGCTCTCCACCTTCGGGTCCAGCTCGCCGATGTTGGCCGAACCGGCAACGAAGCCGTCGCGCATCATCAGCAGGCAGTAGATCGCCTCATGCACGCTGGCTGCACCCAGCGAGTGGCCGGACAATGCCTTGGTCGACGACAGCGGCGGTACCGCATCGCCGAACACTTCGCGGATGGCGTTGAGCTCGGTGACATCGCCCAGCGGGGTCGAGGTGCCGTGGGTGTTGAGGTAGTCCAGCGGGCGATCGATGCCCTGCAGCGCCATCTTCATGCAGCGCACCGCGCCTTCGCCGGACGGGGCAACCATGTCGGCGCCATCGGAAGTGACGCCATAGCCGATCAACTCGGCATGGATGTGCGCGCCGCGCGCAACGGCGTGGTCGTAGTCCTCCAGCACCAGCATGCCACCGCCACCGGCGATGACGAAGCCGTCGCGGTCCTTGTCGTACGGACGCGAGGCGCTGGCCGGGGTCTCGTTGAAGCTGGTCGACAGTGCGCCCATCGCGTCGAACATCACGCTCATCGACCAGTGCAGGTCTTCACCGCCACCGGCGAACATGATGTCCTGCGCGCCATGGCGGATCATGTCCGCGGCCGCGCCGATGCAGTGCGCCGACGTCGCGCAGGCGGCCGACAGCGAGTAGCTGACGCCCTTGATCTGGTAGGCAGTGGCCAGGCAGGCCGAGACGGTCGAGCACATCGTGCGCGGCACCATGTACGGGCCGACCTTGCGAACGCCGCGCTCGCGCAGCAGATCGACCGCGCCGATCTGCCATTCGCTGGAGCCGCCACCGGAGCCGGCGATCAGGCCGGTGCGCAGGCTGCTGACCTGCTCGGTGCTGAGCCCGGCATCGGCGATGGCATCGCGCATGGCCAGATAGGCGAAGGCCGCTGCGTCGCTCATGAAACGCTTCTGCTTGCGGTCGATCAGCGCGTCCAGGTCGAGATCGACGCGGCCGCCGACCTGGCTGCGCAGGCCCGCTTCGGCGTGGTCGGCCAGCGCGGTGATGCCCGAGCGCCCTTCGCGCAGCGCGGCCGAAACAGTATCCAGATCATTGCCGAGGCAGGACGTGATGCCCATGCCGGTGATGACGACGCGACGCATCAGAAGCTCCCGGTTTCAGTGAACAGGCCGACGCGCAGGTCGCGGGCGCTGTAGATTTCGCGGTCATCCACGTACATGCGGGCGTCCGACTGGGCCATCACCAGCTTGCGGTTGATGACGCGGCTGATGTCGATCTCGTAACGCACCAGCTTGGCCTCCGGCAGCACCTGGCCGGTGAACTTCACCTCGCCGCAGCCCAGTGCGCGGCCCTTGCCGGGGGCGCCCAGCCAGGTCAGGAAGAAGCCGGTCAGCTGCCACATGGCATCCAGGCCGAGGCAGCCGGGCATCACCGGGTCGCCGATGAAGTGGCAGCCGAAGAACCACAGGTCCGGGCGGATATCCAGTTCGGCGCGTACCATGCCCTTGCCATGCGGTCCGCCGTCCTCGCGGATGTCGGTGATGCGGTCGAACATCAGCATCGGGTCGTTGGGCAAACGGCCGGCGGCGGTGCCGAACAGTTCACCGCGTGCGCTGGCCAGCAGCTGTTCGCGGTTGAACGCGTGGAGACGGGTCATGAAGCACAATCCTGGAAGCGGGGAAACAGGGAAACAAGCGCTCGAGGATGCCCGTGGAAACTGTGCCGATCAAACATTTCAACCGTACGCAACCGTAGTGTTTTCAATGGAATACGCGCATCCTGTTGATGTGCAACGACCATACTTCGGCGTGTGGCCCGTTCGGCATGCCCCCGCCCTTTCCGCCTGACATGACCCGACTGCGCAAGATCATCCACGTTGACATGGACGCGTTCTACGCGTCGGTGGAGCAGCGCGACGATCCGTCACTGCGCGGCAAGCCGGTGGTTGTGGCATGGCGTGGCGCCCGCTCGGTCGTATGCGCGGCGTCCTACGAGGCACGCGTGTTCGGCGTGCGTTCGGCGATGCCCGCCGTACGTGCCGAGCGCCTGTGCCCGGACGCGGTCTTCGTGCCGCCGGACTTCGCGCGTTACAAGGCGGTGTCACAGCAGGTACGCGCGATCTTCCTGCGCCATACCGACCTGGTCGAGCCGCTGTCGCTGGACGAGGCCTACCTGGACGTGACCGAGCCGAAGAGTGGCATCGAACTGGCCACCGACATCGCCCGCACCATCCGCGCGCAGATCCGCGAAGAAACGAACCTGACCGCTTCAGCCGGGATCGCGCCGAACAAGTTCCTGGCCAAGATCGCCTCGGACTGGCGCAAGCCCGACGGCCAGTTCGTGATTCCGCCGCAGCGCGTGGATGCGTTCCTGGCGCCGCTGCCGGTCAACAGGGTGCCCGGCGTCGGCAAGGTCATGGAAGGCAAGCTGGCCGCGCGCGGCATCGTCACCTGCGGTGATCTGCGGCAGTGGGCGCTGATCGATCTGGAAGAAGCATTCGGCAGCTTCGGCCGCAGCCTGTACAACCGCGCACGTGGCATCGACGAGCGGCCGGTGGAACCGGACCAGCAGGTGCAGTCGATTTCCTCGGAGGACACCTTCGCCGAGGACCTGCTGCTGGAAGATCTGACCGAGGCCATCGTGCAGCTGGCTGGGAAGACCTGGAACGCCACGCGCAAGACCGAGCGCATCGGCCACACCGTGGTGCTGAAACTGAAGACCGCGCAGTTCCGCATCCTCACCCGCAGTTTCACCCCGGAGCGCCCGCCGGAATCGATGGAAGAACTGCGCGACATCGCGCTGGCCCTGCGCGCCCGCGTCGACCTGCCGGCGGAGACCCGCTACCGCCTGGTCGGTGTCGGCCTTGGTGGCTTCCGCGAGAAGGAACCGGTGGTGCAGGGCGAATTGTTCGAGCACACCCAGACCGATCGCTCCTGATCGTTCATCCACGCACGGCGTGGATCTACGTGTCGACCAAGGTCGACACCCACCAAGAGCAGGGCATTCCATCCCGACAGGTTGCGCAGACATGCCATCCAGGCAGATCGCAGAGAACTGTCGAAGGCGGGGGGGGGGCGGTTGCGGGGGCGTGAGCGCCATGGATGGCGCGACCGAGCCTCCATGGACGGATTCACGGCGTCCCCCGCAACCGGACCCACCTCGCCATCCCACGGATAGCCGGCTGTTGCTGTTGCTTCGGCTGTTGCCGTGCATTGAGCAGGTGCAGGGCGCAGCCCTGCAAAAGCCCCCCCTACCTCATGGCCACTGCATCTCGCCCTTGGCCACCTTCGCACTCAGCTCCAGCGATGCCACGCCGTCCAGCTTCGGGTAGCGCGCCTGCATCGCTTTCACCAGCGCCGCACCGTCCTTGGCCTTGGCTGCCTCGGAATCGAACGCGCGGATGTAGTCCGCCGTGAACGCCAGTGCACTGGCATCCAGTGCCGCACCCGGCGCGTAGTGCCCCGGTACCACCACCTTCGGCTTCAGTGCCTGCAGCCGCTGCAGGGTCTGCAGCCAGTCGGCGTGCGACTTCGGCGTCTGCGTGTCGGCCATCCACACGTGTTCACCGGCCATCACCGGAATACCGCCGACGATCGCGCGCAGCGACGGCACCCACAGCACCGTGCGGTCCGGGGTCGGGCCATCGAGGCCGATCAGCGGCAGGCGCAGGCCTTCCAGCTGCAGGGCATCACCGTCCAGCACCTGCGGCACCACGATGCGTGCCGGCACGTCGGCGCCCATCTTCGGCCCCCAGTAGGCCAGCTTGCCGGCCTGGCTCTGCTGGATATGGGCAACGGTCTGCGCGGTGGCGACGATGCGTGCCTGCGGGAACGCGTCCTGCAGGGTAGCCAGGCCGAAGTAGTAGTCCGGATCACCGTGGCTGATGTAGATCGTGGTCAGCTGCTTGCCGCTGGCACGGATCAGCTCGACCAGCTTGCGCGCGTCGCTGGCGCCGAACTGCGCATCGACCAGGATCGCGTCATGGCGGCCTTCGATCAGCACCGAAGACACCGAGAACATCGCCTGCGGGCCCGGATGGAAGGTCTGCAGGTGCAGCTGGGATCTGGTCGCCGTGGCCGGCGCCGGCGTGGCCGAAGCGGCCATCAGCGGAGCACTGGCGAAGGCGGCGGCCAGCGCGAGGGGAAGCAGCAGGGTAGCGGTGCGCATTGGGAATTCCTCGTGTCGGATGGGGAGCGGAGCGCGGGCTATGCCGGCGTCCTTGCCCGGCCCGCTGCGGGCCGTCGCAAGCGACGTTGGCAACGGCTCCTGCCGTTGCCTTCGGCTCTACAGCTGGGTAGCGCCGGGCCATGCCCGGCGGACGCCATGATCAGTACGCGGCCGTGATGATCTGCTTCGGGTACTGCTGCGCTTCCAGCTCGGCGACGAACGCGGCGCCGTAGTCGGCGTAGCTGATGCGGCTGTGGCCGCTGGCATCAGCGAGGAAGGCCTTGGGCTGCACGCGGTACTGGCCGCGCTCTTCGCCCGGGCCGATTTCGGCGGCCGGCGAGAAGAAGGTCCAGTCCAGGTCGTCCACCGCCTGCAGGCGATTGAAGGCTTCACGATGGGCCAGCGCGTACGGCTTGTAGGCCTCCGGGAAGTTGGGGGTATCGACCAGCTGCACGCCCGGCGCGACTTCCAGGCTGCCGGCGCCGCCGACCACCACCAGGCGCGGTACACCGGCCTTGCGCGCGGCGGCGGCCAGCTGCGCGGCCACTTCGCCGACGCGGCCGATGTCATCGCCCGGACGCGGGCCATAGGCGCTGGCCAGAACGTCGTGGCCGGCGATGGCGGCGACCAGGGCATCCTGGTCATCCAGCGAGGCGATCACCGGATGGGCACCGGCCAGTTCGGCCGGAAGATCCTGCGCGCTGCGCACGATGACGGTGAGTTCGTGGCCGTTGGCCAGCGCGTGGCGGGCGATCTGGCGGCCGATGTTGCCGGTGGAACCAACGAGGGCGATCTTCATGGCAGGACTCCGTGGGGTGGTATGGGGTGGGAATGGGGCCACTCTAGGCCGCTGCAGTCGCTCGAAAAACAGCGTATAACGCGCTTGTTTGTTGCATGGATCGAGCATATGGACCGATTGACCGCCATGACCGTGTTCGTCGAGGTGGCCGAGCGCGGCAGCCTCACCGCCGCCGCCGAGGTGCTGGACATGTCACGGGCGATGGTCACCCGCTACCTGGCCGAGGTCGAGGGTTGGCTGGGCGCGCGCCTGCTGCACCGGACCACGCGCCGGGTCAGCCTGACCGGCCCCGGCGAGGCGGCGCTGGTGCGCTTCCGGCAGATGCTGGCCATCGGCGAGGAACTGCACGGTGAGCTGGCCAGCGACGATCCCGAACCGCACGGCACGTTGCGGGTGACCGCCAGCGTGTCGTTCGGGCAGAGCCACCTGGCGCGGGCGGTGGCCGCTTTCGTCGCACGCCACCCGGCGGCGCGCATCGAACTGCTGCTGGTCGACCGCACCGTGAACCTGGTGGAGGAGCGCGTGGACCTTGCGGTGCGCATCGCCCGCCAGATCGATCCCAGCCTGATTGCACGACGGTTGGCCACCTGCCGCTCGGTGTTGTGCGCGACGCCGTCCTACCTGCAGGCACGCGGTACGCCTACCGCACCGGAACACCTGGCCGCGCACAACTGCCTGACCCATCACTACGTGGGCAAGAGCTTGTGGCAGCTGCACCGCGATGGCCGTTCACTGTCGGTGGCGGTGGGCGGCAACATCAGCGCCAACGAAGCCTCGCTGTTGCTGGAAGCGGTGCGTGCCGGCGCCGGCATCGCCATGCTGCCGACCTACCAGGTGGCGCCGCTGCTGCGCAGTGGCGAGCTGATCGAACTGCTGCCCGAATTCAGTCTGGACGAACTCGGCATTCATGCCGTGTACGCATCACGGCGCCAGCAGCCCGCTATCATGCGGCGATTCCTGGATTTCCTGGGCGAGTGTTTCGCCAGCCCGGCCTTCCAGGATCTGGATTGGCGCCCACCGGGCAAGGAGAACACATGAACCATGGACAGGCCTTGATCGACCACAACCGTGCTGCCTGGGACCGCCAGGCCAGCGAAGTGCGCGAATGGTCGCGCCCGGTGGAAAGTTCAACGATTGCCGCCGCGCGCGAAGGCCGCTGGCAGGTGCACCTGACGCCCCGTGCGTTGCCACTGGACTGGATGGGTGATGTGCGCGGCCGTCGCATCCTGTGCCTGGCCTCGGGCGGTGGCCAGCAGGCACCGGTGCTGGCCGCTGCGGGCGCCGACGTCACCGTGTTCGATCTCTCCGACGGGCAGCTGGAACAGGACCGCAGGGTCGCCGCGCGCGATGGCCTGCAGCTGCGCACCGTGCAGGGCGACATGCGCGATCTGCACGCCTTCGCCAACGACAGCTTCGATGTGGTGTTCCACCCGATCTCCAACCTGTACGTGCCCGACGTCCGGCCGGTGTGGACCGAATGCCGCCGCGTGCTGGCGCGCGATGGCATGCTGATGGCCAGCTTCTACAACCCGGTGCTGTTCGTCGGTGCGCGCGATCCGCAGCTGGATGCACAGGGCCTGATCCGGCCGCAGTACGCCATTCCCTATTCGGATCTGGAAGACCTGCCACCGGCCGAGCGCGAGGCGAAACTGGCACGGGGCGACGCACTGACCTTCGGCCACAGCCTGACCGAACTGATCGGTGGCCAGCTCGATGCCGGCTTCATCATCGATCGCTTCATGGAAGACTGGCAGCCGCAGCCGCGTTTCCTGATCGATCGCTATCTGCCCACCTTCCTGGCTACCCGCGCGCGCCGGATCGGCTGAGGCGGATCGGCGCAAAAAACAGCGGCGTACAATGGACGGACCCACGTCATGCAGGTGCCGTCCCTTGTCGTATCCGTATCCGCTGGTCGTGTTCGACCTCGATGGCACGCTGGTCGACAGCGCTGCCGATATTGCCGAAGCGCTGAACCGCACGCTGGAGGACATCGGCGTGGCGCGTGTGCCGGAAGCCACCGTGCTGGGCTGGATCGGTGACGGTGTGGGTCGTCTGGTCGAACAGGCGGTGCAGGCCGCCGGCCGCGAGGTGGACCTGGCCGAGGTGATGCCGGTGTTCATGGTGCACTACCGTGAGTGCCTGCTGCGCAGCCCGCGGCTGTTCGATGGCGTGGGCGAAGCGCTGGCGCAACTGCGTGCGCGCAACGTGCCACTGGCGATCTGCACCAACAAGCCTGAAGCACTGGTGCCGCCGCTGCTGCAGCACCTGGGTATCGGTGATGTATTCGCGCTGGTACTGGGGGGAGATTCGCTGCCGCAGCGCAAGCCCAGCGGTGAGCCATTGCGGCACATCGCCGCGCACTTCGGGCTGCCGGTGGAGTCCTGCCTGATGGTGGGTGATTCGTTGACCGACTACCGCGCCGCCGAAGATGCCGGCATGCCGATCGCACTGGTGCGCTACGGCTATCCGCGCGGCCTGGACCTGGCCACCGCGCATGCGGTGGCGGTGATCGACGACCTGCGTGAACTGCCGGGGTTGGTCGCCGGTATCCCGGTGTAGAGCCGAGCCCGTGCTCGGCTGCTTGAATGCATGAGCCGAGCATGGCTCGGCTCTACAGTAGACGCCATGCGTCGATGGCATCAGGAGGCGCCGGGCGATGCCCGGCGCGCTCCTTCATTTCGGCTGGTAACGCACGCTCAACTGGTACTCACGGCCGGGCTGGTTGAACCACGCCACGGTCTCATACCTGCGGTCGAACACATTGGCGGCACGTGCCAGCAGCGACCACGACGGCGTCAGCGCGTACTCGGCGCGCAGATCCAGCGTGCCGTAACCTCCCACCTTCACCATGTTGGCGGCATCGTCGTAGCGCTTGCCGGCACCCTGTACGGTCAGGCCGGCGCGGAAGTTGCCGAAGCGACGGTCGATGTCCAGGCGCGCGGTCTGCTGCGCGCGGCGTGGCAGCCAGTTGTCGAACTGGGTGCTGCCGCCGGTGCGGTTGCGCGGGTCGGTGTAGCTGAGCTGTGCGTTGATGTCGAAGCCGGCCAGCAGCACGCCGCCGGTCAGTTCGGCACCGCGGATGCGGGACTTCTCCACCTGCTGCATCTTGAAGGTCGCCGCATCGTAGGTGATCAGATCATCGATGCGGGTTTCATACACATCCAGACCCCAGTGCCAGCCCTGGCCCTGCTGCGAAACGCCCAGGTTGGCACTCTTGGATTTCTCCGGGTTCAACGTAGGCACGCCGCTCCACGGGTCGTACAGATCGCTGAAGGTCGGTGCCTTGAACGCCGTGCCATAGCTGGCGTTGACGCGCAGGCCGTGGCCCAGTTCCACGGCCCAGCCAACGCTGCCGGTAGCGTGGTTGCCGAACTGCTGGTTGTCGTCGTTGCGTGCGCTGGCCTGCAGCTGGTGGCGTCCGAAGCGGCCCTGGTACTGCACGAACACGCCGGTGTTGCGGCGACTGTCGACGAGGTAACCCGCGCTGCTACCATCCAGGTTGTCTTCGCTCCAGTCCACGCCTGCGCTCAGCAGCTGGCCCTCGGCCACGCCGAAATCGCCCTGCAGCGAGGCGCTGTCGCGATGGGTCTGTGCGCTGCCACGTGCACCGAAGTCGCCGAAGTTGTCCGACTCGTTGTCACTGCGGCCGACGTTGGCGGTGAATGCCAAGCGCTCGGACGGGGTGTAGCGCACCTTGCCGGCCAGCACCTGCTGGCGGGTTTCCGAATAGTTGTAGTAGCCGTCGTAGTGGTTCTTGCCGTCGGCGCGCAATGCGCTGCCTTCCACGTTCCACTGGTCGTTGAAGCTGTAGCCACCGCGCAGGCTCTTGGACAGGTTGCGGTAGCCGTCGCGATCGGGCTCGTCGGCGAAACAGCCGGTGAACAGCGTGGCCGAGCCGCGGCAGGCATCGATGCCATCGGAATGCTGGTAGGCGATGTCGGCACCGAACCAGCCGCGTTCGCTGCCACCACCAATGCCGCCGCTGGCTTCGCGCAGCCCGTTGCTGCCGCCGCCGAGCTGGAAGTGCGGGGCGAAATCGCCCTGGTTGCGACGGGTGAAGATCTGGATCACGCCACCGATGGCGTCGGCACCGTACAGGCTCGACTGCGGGCCGCGAACGATTTCGACGCGTTCGATCTGCGCCAGCGGCAGGTCCTGGTACATGGCCAGGCCGAGGTCGGCGCTGTTGATGCGCACGCCATCCACCAGCACCACGGTGTGGCCGGAATTGGTACCGCGCAGGAACAGCGAGCTCTGCTTGCCGAGGCCGCCGGCGTTGGTCAGGTTGATACCGGCGCGGCCACGCAGCAGTTCCTGCAGCGAAGTGGCCTGGCTGGATTCGATCTGCGCGCGGTCGATCACCTGTGCCGGCGCGATGCTGTCCTGCAGGGCGATCGGGGTGCGGGTGGCGGTGACCAGGATCTGGTCGAGCGCGGTGGTGGCCTCGCTGGCCTGGGCCAGCGCGGGCAGGGCGGCCAGCACGGCCAGGGACAGCATTCGGGACTGCAGCTTCATGGGGGACTCCAGGTGCCACGCACGCCCGCGTGGCGAAGGGGAGGAGCCGCGAAGGCAGGCACGCGCCGACGCCGCAGCGCGCGCCACGGTCATCCAGCGCCATGCCCACCGCATCGCGACCTGAGGCTTCCGGGCCGGTCTCCGGGCTCGCCGCCGGGTGGCGCGAGGCCACCGTCCAGGCGCCTTCCCATGCCTGTGGCACAGTGGCGTTGTTGCCTGGAACTGACGTGCTTACCGTTGCGGGGGCAGCGCCGGCCTGGCGTGGAATCACGCGTCACCGGCTTCCCGTTTCAACCTGCCGGCCGGAGCCGCAGGTCACCTGGAAGTGCGCGCAGTCTACGGCATCGCAGGCAGTGCCGTTGCGTCGCGCCTGCACGACTGCCTTTGCTGTGCCTTTAGAATGGTTGCTCGATCCCGTGGTGCCGTTGCCGATGTCCGCCCGTTTTCCGCTGTACCTGCGTTGCCCGTCCGGGACGCGCGCATGATCCTCGACCTGGTCCGCCATGCCGGCAACGGCCGTGATGAATACCTCGATGGCCGCAGCGACCCACCGCAGCTGGCCGGCCTGCCGCAGGAGCTGGTCGAGGCCTATGCCGGGCAGCGCTGGGAGCGGGTGGTCAGTTCGCCGCGGCTGCGTTCGCTGCATACGGCCATGGCGCTGGCCACCCCGCGCGGGCTGGACGTCGAAGCGGACGAGGAATGGGAAGAGCTGGATTTTGGCGACTGGGACGGGCAATCGCTGTTCGACCTGCCGGAAGATGCGCTGGCCGCCTTCCACGCCGATCCGCATGCGTTCCCACCGCCGAACGGCGAGAGCTGGGGGCATTTCGAGCGGCGCATCGCGCGCGCGCTGGATCGCCTGCTGGATGACGATGACCCGGTGCCGACGCTGGTAGTCAGCCACGGTGGCCCGTTGCGCATGGTGCTGTCGCAGGTCTGCGGCCTGCCGATGTCGCTCTGCTGGGCCCTGCGTATCGACCACGGCACCCGCTTGCGGGTGTGGCTGGAGCGTGGCGAGGTCGGGCTGGTGGGTGAGCTGCTGGAGCTGCAGCAGCCTTGATCGCACTCGCCGGGCATGGCCCGGCGCTACCGATCCCGCATCACAGCGGTAGTGCCGGCCGCTGGCCGGCAGCTTCAGGAACGATGAAAAGACCATGCAGTTGCCGGCCAGCGGCCGGCACTACCGGTGCAGTCAATCCTCGTCCGCGTCCTCGGTCACGCTGTCCTCAGCGTCATCGTCGGCATCGAAGCGCTGCTCATGCACCGGGCCCGAGGCCGGGCCGGCTGCCTTCAGCGGATGCGCAGCGATGCGCGCTTCGTAATCCTGCACCAGTGCTTCACGCTGTGGCTCGCTCAGCTCCTGCCAATGGCAGTCCAGCAACGCGCCTTCCAGCGAGTACAGCAGGTTCAGGCTGGGCTTGAAGCCGGCGCGCTTGACCTTGACGAAGGCGCCGACGGCTCCGATCGCGACCAGGTCGTCGCGGCTGCGCAGGCCGACCTGGCGCAGCCACGCCGCACTTTTCGGGCCGATGTTGCGCAGCTTCGGCGTGCTCATCCCAACGCCTCGACGAACACGCGGGCGATGGCTTCCAGGCCGGCCTGATCTTCTGCGTCGAAGCGGCCGACCTTCGGGCTGTCGATATCGAACACGCCGATCAGTTCATCGCCGCGCAGCAGCGGCACCACCAGTTCCGAGCGCGAGGCCGAATCGCAGGCGATATGGCCGGGGAAGGCGTCGACGTCCTCCACGCGCTGGGTCACGCGCTGGCTGGCGGCGGCTCCGCACACGCCCTTGTCCAGCGGGATGCGCACGCAGGCCGGCAGGCCCTGGAACGGGCCGACCACCAGTTCCTTGCCGTCGTACAGATAGAAGCCCACCCAGTTCAGGTCGGGCAGGGCATGGTAGACCAGCGCAGAGAGGTTGGCCGCGTTGGCGATGCGGTCGGACTCGCCGTAGACCAGGCCACGGGCCTGTTCCAGCAGCTGGGCGTATTGTTCCGGCTTGCTGCCGGTGAGCGAGGCATTGGCGAACATGCCAGCAGTCTAGCAAGCGCGCCGGGCCGGTGATAATGCACGCACTGTTGCCCTGCTGGAGCCCTTGATGCCGTTGCCCACCCCGCTGCCGCCAGCCCTCTTCGTTACCGGCACCGATACCGAGATCGGCAAGACCGCGGCAAGCACCGCGCTGCTGCATGCGCTGCGCCGGCGTGGCCTGCGCGCGGTCGGCATGAAGCCGGTGGCCAGCGGCAGCGAGGATCTGGGACAGGGCCTGCGCAACGAGGACGCGCTGGCGCTGCAGGCAGCCAGCTGGCCGGTGCCGGACTACGCCGATCTGAATCCGTATGCGCTGCGGCAGCCGCTGGCACCGGAGCTGGCCGCTGCCGAGGACGGCGTGCAGGTGGAGCTGGCGCCGATCGTGGCCGCGTTCGAACGCCTGCGCGCGCAGGCCGACATCGTGGTAGTGGAGGGCGTCGGTGGTTGGCTGGCGCCGGTCTCGGCCACGCTGGACCAGCTCGACCTGGTGCGCGCACTGCGGTTGCCGGTGCTGCTGGTGGTGGGCATGCGGCTGGGCTGCGTCAACCATGCGCGGCTGACCGCGCAGTCGCTGCAGGCCAGTGGCGTGGAGTGCCTGGGCTGGATCGGCAACCACATCGACCCGGCGATGCAGCGCCAGGATGAAAACATCGCAACGCTGCAGCAGCGACTGCCGATGCCGTGCTGGGGGCGCTTGCCGCACCTTCCGGGCGCGGATGGCCAGATCCTGAGCACGCATCTGCTCGATTGACCTGGGGTAGTGCCGGCCGCTGGCCGGCAACCTCGATGTATCCACCTGCGTGCAGTTGCCGGCCAGCGGCCGGCACTACCGTGCTGCAGACGCCAGCTCCCGCGCGATCGCGCCCAGCCGCTCCACCGCCCCAATGAAGCGCGCATCCAGCGTCTGGCAGCACGACAGCCGCAGGCAATGGCGATACCGCGCGCCACGTGAATACACCTGGCCGGGCATGAACACGATGTCCTCCTGCAGCGCACGCTCAAACAGTTCGCGCGTATCGATGCCCGGCAGTTCCAGCCACAGCAGGAAGCCGCCCTGCGGTTCAGTGGCGCGGGTGCCCGCCGGGAAGTGCTCGGCCACCAGCTGGCGCAGCCGTCCGACCTGTTCGCGATACAGGCGACGCATGCGATGCAGGTGGTGCTCGTAGCTGCCCGCTTCCAGATAGGCCGCCACCGCGTCACCCAGCAGCTGCGGCTCACCACCGGTGGACTGGAACTTCAGCAGTGCGATGCGTTCGGCGAAGCGGCCACCATCGAGCCAGCCGATGCGATAGTCCGGCGCCAGCGTCTTGGAAAAGCCGCCGACCACCATCACCCAGCCGTCGCGATCAAACGCCTTCAGCAGCGGCGCCGGCGGCTCGCAGAACTGCAGCTCGGCGTACACCGCATCCTCGATCAACGGCAGTTGGCGTGCATTGACCAGCTCGGCGAGGCGTTGCTTGGCATCCATCGGCATGGTGCAGCCCAGCGGGTTGTGCACGGTCGGCATCACCACCAGCGCGGCCAGCGATGTGTGCTCCAGCAGCGTGTCCAGCGCATCGACATCCAGGCCCTGCTGCGGATGGGTGGGCAGTTCGATGGCCTGCAGGCCGAGGTTGGCCAGCAACGGGTACAGATTGAAGTAGGACGGTGCCTCGATGCCGACCGCGTCGCCGGGTTGGGTCACCGCACGCAATGCCAGCTGCAGCGCTTCCATTGCACCGTGGGTCAGCAGCAGGCGCCCGGCGTGGGTGTGCAGGCCCATGCGCGGACCGCGGCGCACGATCTGCGCCAGCAGCCGCGGCGAACCATTCGGGCGCGCGTAGGTCTCCACCGTCTGCTGGCCATGGCGTAGTACCTGCGCGGTGTGCTTGGCCAGCTGCGCGCCGGGGTAGAACTGGCGACCGCGCGGGCCGGCGAACGCCAGATCGATCACGCCCGGGCGGCGCTGCGCCTCAAGCACGCGCGCCATCAACACCTGCTGCAGCGGTGCAGTGGGTGCCGAGGGCACATCGCGCAACGAGCGTTCCGGCACCGACAGTCGTGGCGCGACCTCGAAGCCGGCCTTGGGCCGGGGAATCACCAGACCAGCGTCTTCCAGCTGGCGATAGGCGGCAATCACCGTGTTGAGGCTGAGCCTGCGTTGTGAGGCCATCTGCCGCAGCGAGGGCAGGCGGCTGCCAACCGGAAGGCGACCGCCGTGAATGGCCTCGGCCAGTTCGTCGGACAGCCGTTGGTAGCGGGGCGGGATCATCGCGCTCTGGTCATCTGTATCCATCGAATTTCCCGCCATCTGGTGCTGTACCCATGATGATGGCGAGCCTAGCATGTCGTTGTCGGCCGGGCCTGATCGGGGCGTGGCCGGTACTTTCCAAGCGCACGGCTGGATGGCCGTGCGTCTTTTTTTGCAGGTAGTGCCGGCCGCTGGCCGGCAATCCCTGGATCCCCAGGAGCCGGCGAGCGGCCGGCACTACCCGGGTCGTTACCGCATCGGCACCAGCGCCGCATCGCGCCGGTACAACGCCGGGAACTGCCTGCCCAGCGCGGCCAGCTTCGGTGCGTCGTAGTAGCGGATGTAGGCCGCCTGCGGGTAGTTCGTCATGTAGTTCTGGTGGTAGCTCTCGGCCGGGTAGAAGCGCTGGCCGCTGACCAGCTGGGTGACGATCGGCGCGCGGTAGCTGCCGGCCTGGCCGAGCTGGGCGATGTAGGCGCGGCTGGCCGCCTGCTGGCGGGCGTCGTCAGTGAAGATCGCCGACCGGTACTGGCTGCCGTGGTCCGGCCCCTGGCGGTTGAGCTGGGTCGGGTCGTGTGCCACCGAGAAGAACACCTGCAGCAACTGCCCGTAGCTGACCTGGCGCGGGTCATAGTCGATCTTCACCGCCTCGGCATGGCCGGTCTGGCCGCTGCTGACCCGTTCGTAACGCGCGTTGGCGGCGCTGCCGCCGATATAACCGGAGACGGCATTGCTCACGCCCTTGACGTGCTGGAACACGCCCTGCACCCCCCAGAAGCAGCCACCGGCAAACACCACGCTGGCGTGGGTGGCGTCATCGCGGAACGCGGCATCGCCGCTGGGTGCTGGCAGCGCGCCGGTCTGTGCGCTGGCTTCGACCGGTGCCGCGATGGCGCCGTGGTCAACCAGCAGCACACCGGCGATCAATGCCGTGGCCACCAGGCCTGCAACACCGGCAGCAACGCCCTGTTCAAAGGAGAGTTTCATCATGTCCTCCCGTTTCAACCAAAGGTGAAGGCATAGGCCTGCACGCCCGCATCGAGGAACTCGATCTCGAAGCGGTGCGGGCCGACCGTGCCGCGCTGGCGGATCAGCTGGTACAGGCGGTGCTCGTCGACCACGCCGCTGCCATCGGCTCCGACATCGCTGCCGGCATCGGCGGCGGGCAGCGGCTTGCCGTCCAGCCAGACCCGGAAACGCACCGGCGTGCCGTCGTGGGCCGGTGCCAGCACCAGGTGCAGGTCGCGCGCATGGAACTGGAAGGCGATGCGGCCACCGGCCTGCTGCAGCTGTGCCGCTTCATCGGTGACGGTCCAGTGCCCGGACAGCCCCCACTGGTTCAACGCCAGGGTGGCCGGCAACGTGTAGTCGAACGCAGCGTCGCTGCGCTGCCCGCCGGGCGAGGCGAACTGCTCGGCGCGGGCGTGGCCCAGATAGGTTTCCGGCGAGCGCAGATTGCCCATGTCGGCCTGCGCGGCCACGCCCTTCAGGTCGGCGGCAGCGGGATCGGCCGGTGGCGGCAGATGGGTCTGGCCGGCTTCGGTCAGCAGGCGGCGGATCATCTGTTCCGAGCGCGCATAGTTGCCTTCGCCGAACTGGTGGCCGCGGATGTTGCCCTGTGCATCGACGAAGTACTGCGCCGGCCAGTAGCGGTTGTTGAACGCGCGCCAGATCGTGTACTGGTTGTCGAGCGCCACCGGGTACTCGACCTTCAGCTGCTGCACCGCCTTCATGACGTTGCGCGGGTCACGCTCGAAGGCGAATTCCGGGGTGTGCACGCCGACCACCACCAGGCCGTGGTCGCGGTAGCGGCGTTCCCATTCGTGCACGAACGGCATCGCGCGCAGGCAGTTGATGCACGAGTACGTCCAGAAATCGACCAGTACCACCTTGCCGCGCAGCTGCTGGGCCGTCAGCGGCGGGCTGTTGAGCCAGCCGGTGGCGCCGTCCAGCGCGGGCAGGGTGCCTTCCACCGGCAGCGGTGCATCGGCAGCGGCGTTGGCACCGGCCATCATCATCATTGGCGGTGCCGCCGGCTGCGCGCCGGGTACCGCATCCAGCAGGCCCTGCTCGATGCGCGCGGTGCTGACCGTTGAAAGGCGGGTGAGCAGGCCGGTATCCCAGCCCATGCCGATCGCCACCACCGCCAGCAAGGCCGCCACGCCCAACACCTTGCGCAGTGCGTCGCCGAGGCCAAGCCGCGCCTGCAGCGCACGGAACACGCGCCCGCCCACCCACACCGCCAGGGCCAGCGCGGTGATCGCACCCAGTGCATAGGCCAGCAGCAGCGCACTGGTACCGACGCTGGCGCCATGCAGGGCCGCACCGGTCAGCACCAGGCCGAGGATCGGCCCGGCGCACGGTGCCCACAGCAGGCCGGTGGCGATGCCGATCAGCAGCGAGGTCCACGCACCTCCACGCCCCGCTGCGTCGGCGGCATCGGCGCGCGCACTCAATCGGGCGCCTACGCGCTGGAACGGCGCCAGCAGATGGTCGGCCAGTCGTGGCCATAGCAGTGCCACCGCGAACAGCGCCATCAGCAGCAGGGCGATCCAGCGTCCGACCTGGTTGGCCTGCGCCACCCATTGGCTGCCCACCGCGGCCAGGCTGGCGACCACGGTGAAGGTCAGTGCCATGCCCAGCAGCAACGGCAGTGTGCTGCGCAGGAATGGACGGTCGGCACGCGCGAACACGAACGGCAGCACCGGCAGGATGCAGGGGCTGAGCAGGGTCAGCGCGCCCCCAAGGTAGGCAAGCAGCAACAGCAGCATCGTCAGGCTCCGGAAGCAGGGGAAGAACCGACCGGCACCCGCCAGCCATCGGCAGTGCCGCCCTCGGCGGCACCGGGAACGAACACCATCGCCGCACCATTCATGCAGTAGCGCAGCCCGGTCGGGCGCGGGCCGTCGTTGAACACATGGCCGAGGTGGCCACCGCAGCGGCGGCAGTGCACCTCTACCCGCAGCATCCCGAAGGTGATGTCGCGGTCTTCGCCGATGGCGTTGTGCAGCGGCGCCCAGAAGCTGGGCCAGCCGGTGCCGCTCTCGAACTTGGTGGAGGAGGAGAACAGCGGCAGCGCGCAGCCTGCGCAGGCGAAAGTGCCCTGCCGGTGTTCCTGGTTGAGCGGGCTGCTGTACGGGCGCTCGGTGGCCTGCTGGCGCAGCACCGCGTACTGCGCCGGGGTCAGCTGCTGGCGCCACTGCGCATCGCTGTGCATGACCTCGAACTGTCGCGACGGGCGCGCTTCGGCGGCCGCCGGGGCGGCGCGGCTGCAGGCCCCCAGGCCGAACAGGCCGGCGGCGGTGGCAACACCGCCCAGGCCCAGCAGATGGCGGCGGGACAGGGACATGGCGGACTCCGGGAAGGGGCGACGGGGCCATGCTGCGCCCGCCCGGGTCAACGAATCCTCACGCAGGATTCAATTTTTCGTGAGGTATCGGCGGCAATCCCGCGCCACAATGCAGCCAGCCTCCCCACTGGCCCCGAGCTGCCGATGTCGACCAAACGCGTGCTGATCGTTGAAGACGATGCCCACATCGCCGACCTGCTGCGCATGCATCTGGGCGATGAGGGTTACGACGTCGCCCATGCCGCCAGTGGCGATGCCGGCCTGCGCCTGCTTGAGCAGGACGGCCCGTGGGATGCGCTGGTGCTGGACGTGATGCTGCCCGGCGTGGACGGCCTGCAGGTCTGCCAGCGTGCACGCGCGATGGCGCGCTATGTGCCGATCATCATCATCAGCGCGCGCGGCAGCGAAACCCAGCGCATCGTCGGCCTGGAACTGGGTGCGGATGACTACCTGGCCAAGCCCTTCTCGATGCCGGAACTGGTGGCACGGGTGCGCGCATTGCTGCGCCGCGCCGAGGCGATGGCGCAGAGCGCACGCATCGATGCCGGCGCGATCGAGCTGGGTGGGCTGCAGCTGGACCCGGTTGCACGCACCGCCTCGGTGGATGGCAACCCATTGGAGCTGACCCCGCGCGAGTTCGACCTGCTGCTGTTCTTCGCCCGCCATCCAGACCAGGTGTTCGCACGCATGGAACTGCTCAACCAGGTCTGGGGCTACCAGCACGACGGTTACGAGCACACGGTCAACACCCACATCAATCGGCTGCGCAGCAAGATCGAGCCGGACCCGGCCAACCCGCGGCGCCTGCTGACGGTGTGGGGACGCGGCTACAAGCTGGTCGATCCGGCCGGGGCGGCGGCATGATCAAGCCGAACCTGTGGCAGAAGCTGGCGGCGGTGATCGCCGCGCTGATGCTGATGTGCTGCATGGCGTTGCTGGCGCTGCAGATGCGTGCCAATACCCGCCACGAGCAGGAAGTGGTGCAGCGGTTGTCGCTGGGCCTGGCCGAGCACATCGCCCAGCGCAGCGAGCTGATGGATACCAGCGGCATGCGTGATGCCGCGGTGCGCGCGCTGTTCGGCCAGCTGATGGCGGTCAACCCCAGCGTCGAGGTCTACCTGCTGGACGACCAGGGTCGCATCCTTGGCCACGATGCACCCAGTGGGCATCTGGTGCGCAACCGGGTGGACGTGGCACCGCTGCGCCGGCTGCTGGCCGGTGCACCGTTGCCGATCCTCGGCGATGACCCGCGCAGCGCGGATGGCCGCAAGGTGTTCAGTGCCGCGCCGCTGATCGTGCAGGGTCGCCAGGCTGGCTATGTGTACGTGGTGCTGGTCGGCGAACACCGCCAGATGTTGTCCGACGACCTTGCCGCCGGCAGCCAGTGGAACACCACGCTGTGGTCGGTGATGCTGGTCGGCAGCCTGGGCCTGCTGGCCGGGCTGGTAGCGTTCTACTGGGTGACCCGTCCGCTGCGGCGGCTGACCCGGCGCATCCAGGCCTTCGACATGGATGCACCCACGCCGTTGCCGGCGCCGGAGCCGCTGCGCCCCGGTGAGCGCGACGAGCTGGTGATCCTGGAACACGCGCACGCGCAGATGGCACAGCGGCTGGGCGAGCAATGGCAGCAGCTGCGCCAGCAGGACCTGCAGCGGCGCGAGCTGGTCGCCAATATTTCGCACGACCTGCGCACGCCGCTGTCGTCGCTGCACGGCTACCTGGAAACGCTGGCGTTGAAGGATGCCACGCTGTCACCGGACGAGCGCCGCCGCTATCTTGGCATCGCCCTGGCGCAGAGTGCCAAGGTCGGTCGGCTGGCACGCGCGCTGTTCGAGCTGGCGCGGCTGGAGCACGGCGAAGTGCGGCTGGAGTGGGAAGTGTTCGCGCTGCCGGAGCTGCTGCAGGACGTGCTGCAGAAGTTCGAGCTGGCGGCGCAGGCGCGCAACCAGCGCCTGCTCGCGGAGTTCCCGCCAGGCCTGCCGCTGGTGCGCGCCGATCTGGGCCTGGTCGAGCGGGTGCTGACCAACCTGCTCGACAACGCGCTGCGGCATGCGCCCGACGGTGGCCGGATCGAGGTGCGTCTGCGCGCGACGCCGGACAGCGTGGAAGTGAGCGTGGCCGATGATGGTCCTGGTGTTGCCCCTGCACTGCGCACACAGCTGTTCCAGGCACCGGCCGCGCTGGGCGCGCGACGTGGCGAGAACGGCGGGTTGGGCCTGCTGATCGTGCAGCGCATCGTGCAGCTGCACGGCCGTCGCATCGAACTGCGTGACAGCGAGCGCGGCGCGCTGTTCGTGTTTGCGTTGCCGCGCGCGGAACCGGCAGCCTAGCAGGCCGCCTCGCACTCCACCACGCCGCCGCTTTCCAGCGGCAGGTGCAGGCGGATGCAGGCACCGCCCAGCTCCGAATCGGTCACTTCAACGTGGCCGCCATGCTTGTCGGCCACTACCTGCACCAGCGCCAGACCGAGGCCGAACCCGGGGCTGCCCGGATCCAGCCGCACATAGGGTTGAAGCACCTGGCCGCGCAGTTCGGGTGCGATGCCGGGGCCGTCGTCCTCCACCTGCAGGCATAGCCAGCCGTCGTTGACGGTGCTGGCGATACGGATCTGCCGCCGTGCGTAGCGCAGGGCATTGCCGAGCAGGTTGCGCAATGCCAGTTCCAGCATGTGCCGGTTGACGTTGACCAGGCCGACCGGCGACAGCGCCTGCTGCACGGGCATCGGCAACGGCGCGAACTGGGCCACTACCCCGCGTACCAGTGCCGCCAGTTGCAGGCGCTGCCGGGTCAGCTGATGGCAGCGACCGAGTGCGGCGTACTCGACGCCGGCATCGGTGAGGTGCTGCAGCCGATCAACGTCGGTGCGCAGGCCGCCCAGGGCATCACGCTGGATCTCGTCCAGCGCGGTGTCCTCCAGGTCGGCCAGGCCGAAGCGCATCCGTGCCAGTGGGGTGCGCACTTCATGTGCCACTGCCTGCGCCAGAACGCGCTGGCTTTCCAGCAGCTGCTGCAGTTGCTCGGCCATATGGTTGAAGGCATTGGCCAGCGGCCGCACCAGCGCGGTGCCGGCGCGTGGCGCACGCGTGTCCAGCTGTCCGTCGCGCATCTGCCGGGCCGCCTGTGCCAACTGCGAGACGTCACGCCACAGGCGGTAGACCATCACGTACATCGGCAGTGCCACGGCCACCATCAGGATCAGCAGCAGGATGGCCACGCCGGACACTTCGCTGTCCTGCCAGCCCTCGTCGGGCAGCGCTTCGTCCAACGGCCCCAGCATCACCGCGTAGTCGCTGTCGCCGATCCGCTGAAGGCTGCGCATGTGCTCCAGGTCGATCTGCACGCGGCCGTTGTTGAAGGGGGGACGCTGGCTGGCCGGCAGCTCCTTCATCGCCTCGGCCAACGGCACCATGCGCAGGGCATAGGCGAAATCAGCGTCCAGTTGGCGCGCCAGCGTCGGCCACTGCTCGCGCGGGGTTTCGGCGAAGCGGTGCTGCAGCAGGGCATGGGTGCCACGCATTTCGGCCTGGAGCCCGGCTTCGGTGCGGTCTTCCAGCAGCGCGTCCCAGGCCCACAGGCCCAGCACGATCAGCAGCAGGTGGGCGACCAGGAAACCGATGCCGTAGCGCAGGAAGTGGAAGGCGTGGCCGCGCATCGCCGAGGGCGTGCGCTTCATCCCCATGCCGAGCGGCTGAACAGGTAGCCGCGTCCACGCACGGTCTTGATCCGCTCCGGTTGTTCAGGGTTGTCGCCCAGCTTGCGGCGAAGGCGTGAGATGCGTGCATCGATCGAACGGTCCAGGCCGTCAAAGGCGATGCCACGCAGGCCGCGCAGCAGCGCGTCGCGGTCGAGGATCTGCCCCGCGTTGCTGGCCAGCAGGAACAGCAGGTCGAACTCGGCGGTGGTCAGTTCCAGCAGGGCGCCCTGCAGGTGCACATTGCGGGTGGACGGGTCGATGTTCAGCTCGCCGAAGCGCAGGCTGCCGTCGCGTGGTTCGACCCGGCGATGGCGGCGCAGGTGCGCACGCAGGCGGGCCAGCAGCACCCGCGGTTCGATGGGTTTGCCGATGTAATCGTCGGCGCCCAGCTCCAGTCCCAGCACCTGGTCGATGTTGTCGGTGCGGGCGGTCAGCACGCAGATGATGCCGTCATAGTGGGGTCGGATCTGCCGACACACTTCGAAACCATCCTGATCGGGCAGGCCGACGTCGAGCAGGACCAGGGCCGGCTTCTCGGTCAGGATCCGGGTCACCGCACGCTCACCGCTGCGCTCGTGGGCCACCTGGTAGCCATGCCGCTGCAGATAGTCGCTGACCATCGTACCCAGGCGGGCATCGTCTTCGACCAGTACGATATCCAGCATTTTCAAGGCCTCCGTGGGCGCAAACGTACCGCCACGGCACGAGCGCGGCGATGCTATCCCAGCCTGCGGGCCGCCCGGGTCCCGGGGGCGGGCGCCATTCAGCCGGGGTTGCTGGCGCTCGGGCCGGGCCTCAGGCCTGGCAACAACTTGGCGTCCAGCATAGCGTGTTGCTGTTACAAAACGTTACCTTCGTGATACGTCTGGTGACCATCGCTGACAGCAAAGCGACTGACGCGGGGCAGGTGGGGCGCGGAGCATGGAGTCTCCTCCGCTCCGCGTGCCGTTCCCATGTCGCCCGCTGCCCTCTGCCTGCTGAACCCTTCCCGCCGTTGCCGCTGCGGAGGTGCCCGATGAGCGGCGTGGTCGGGGCCTGGCTGCCGCCCGCCGCGGACGAGCACCTGCTGCAGCAGCTGGCGCCGATGCTGCGCGCCCTGCAGCAGCGGGGCCGGGGCCGCATCGGCTACTGGACCGACGCCGAGGCCGGCCTGGCGCTGGGCCATTGCCGGGCACCAACCGATACGCCGTTGCAGCCCCTGAGTTCGGACTGTGGTCGCTACGTGCTGTGCCTGGATGGCCGGTTGTACAACCGGGCCGACCTGCAGTCGCAGCTGCGCGATCTGCCGCGCAGCTGCAGCGATGCGCGGCTGCTGCTGCAGGCGATCGTCGAATGGGGCGTGGAGCGGGCGCTGTCGCGTATCGAAGGCGCGTTCGGCTTCAGCGTCTGGGACCGTGAGTCGCGTGCGTTGTGGCTGGCCCGCGACCCGGTCGGCGAGCGGCCGCTGTACTACGGCTGGTACCAGGGCCAGTTCCTGTTTGCCTCGGAAATGAAGGCGCTTCAGGCCTTCGCCGGCTTTGCCCCGAGCATCGACCAGGATGCGCTGAGCCTGCTGCTGCGCCATGACTACGTGCCGGCACCACACACCATCTACCGCGGCATCCACAAGCTGGTGGCAGGCGCGATGCTGCGCATCGATCTGAATGACCATGCGGCTGGCGGTTCCAGCCAGGCCGCACAGGGCGGCTCACGCTACTGGTGCGCACGCGATGCGATGCAGAGTGCACTGCAGGAACCCCTGCAGCCGGCACCCAGCCTGGAGCAGGCCACCGACCAGCTGGAAGCGGTACTGCAGAAGGCCATTGCCGCACGGATGCACTCGCCGCTGGCCTGCGGCGCGTTCCTGTCCGGTGGCACCGATTCTTCATTGGTAACCGCAATGATGCAGGCGCAGTCGACCCTGCCGATCGAGGCGTGGACGGTCGGCTTCGACGATCCCGGCCATGACGAGAGCGACTGGGCCTCGCAGGTCGCGCGCCACCTGGGCGTGCAGCATCACCTGCACCGCATGGACGCACGCCAGGGGCTGGACCTGCTGCAGCGCCTGCCGCAGGTCTGGTGCGAGCCGTTCGCCGACGCCTCGCAGTTGCCGACCCTGCTGGCCAGTGAACTGCTGGGCGCGCGCAAGCCGGTGGCGCTCACCGGCGACGGTGGCGATGAACTGTTCTTCGGCCACCCCAGCTATGGCCGCGCACTGCGCAATGCGCGCCTGTGCGGTGGCCTGCCGGACTGGGTGCGCGACCTGGCGCGGCGCAGTGGCAACCGCATGAACGTCGAGCGTGGCCGCCTGGGTGGCTGGCGTGCGCTGGTGGCCGAGGTTGCCGCCAACGACGTGGAAGGGCATTACCTGCAGCGTGTGACCCGCTGGCGGCAGCCGGCGCAGGTGGTGCTGGGCGCGCGCGAGCCGATGACGATCTTCCAGCAGCAGGACACCGCGCTGCCGGCCGAGGCGCGCATCCAGCTGCTGGATTTCCGCATGGACCTGGCTGAGGGCATCCTCGCCAAGGTCGATCGTGCGGGCATGGCGGCCGGTGTGGAAACGCGTGCACCGCTGCTGGACATGGAGGTGGTGCGGTTGGCCTGGCGCCTGCCCCAGCACCTGAAGTACCACGATGGCGAGCACAAGCTGATCCTGAAGCACCTGCTGGCGCGCTATCTGCCCGAACCGCTGGTGTATCGCCCCAAGCGCGGCTTCGGGCCGCCGATGGCGCGCTGGTTGGCCGGCCCGCTGCGCGATTGGGCGGAGGCGCTGCTGGACCCGCAGCTGCTGCGCAACCAGGGCTGCTTCGATGCGGCGCGCGTGCGCGGTATCTGGGAGGCGTTCCTGCGCGGTGAGCGCAAGTGGCACACGCACCTGTGGAACGTGTTGATGTTCCAGGCGTGGCACCAGCACTGGCACGTCAATCGCGGGCGTTGAGATTCCTTCGCGGTTTGTTCTGCGTGGCGCAGGGCGGATGCCCTTGCGTACGAATGTCCTCCGGCGCCGGCCGTTGGCAGTCACCTCCCCCTTTACTTCGTACGCAAGGGCATCCGCCCTGCGTTCGGAGTTCGTCGGCGCCTCATTGAAGGCAGATTGTTCGCAGCCTTACCCACCGCAAGCCGAGCCTCGTCGGGGCGGGCAGGGGTCTGGGCAAAGTAAAGGAGGAGGTGGCGGCCAACGGCCGGCACCGGGGGACATTTGCCCAGGCCCCTGCCTGTCCCGGCGGGGCCCTTCAGTTCGCGGCGAATCCAGACGAGGGAGCGCTCTTCAATGCAGACGCCAGGCAAAAAAAGACCCGGCAGAGGGAGGGATCTGCCGGGTCCGGATTGCATGGGGGGAGGGACCCATGCAATGAGTGTTGCGTCGCGTCAGTGACTGTTCGCGTCCGCCGTTGATTGGTTGTAGCCCTGCACCAGTTCGGACCAGGCCTTGCTGGCCTGCAGGCCGAGGCCGACCATGTCCTGCTGGGCCTGGCCCAGCCGTTGCAGGTTGTCCTGCCACAGCTGCGTGCCCTTGTTGAGCGTCCCGGCCGCGTCTTCACCGCGGGCCAGTTCACCCAGCCAGCCGCCGGTCGCGGTCAGGTTGCGCTCCATCACCTTCAGCTGCACGCCGAACATGCTTTCCGCGTTCTCCAATGCCAACCGGTTCGCGCGCGTTGCCGCGGCGGCGAGCTGGCGGGTGGCATCACTGAAGCGATCGCTGAAGGCGGCGGCCATGGGCATCAGGAAGTGGCTTGATGCATTGCAGCATACGCCCTTGATGCCGCATTGCAACAAAAATAACAAAGGCGCCCAGGGCGCCTTTGAAACACCTTTCAGATCAATGGGTTGATCAGGCCGCCGGGCCGCGGTAACGGCAGCCCGAGGTGCAGGTTTCATGCACGGTGATCTCGCTCAGCGCCGGCAGGCTGGGCTTGAGTTCGTTCCAGATCCACACCGCCAGGTTCTCGCTGGTCGGGTTCTCCAGGCCGGGGATGTCATTGAGGTAGTGATGGTCCAGGCGGTCGTAGATCGGCTGGAAGGCCGCCTTCACGTCGCCGAAGTCCATGATCCAGCCGGTCTGCGCACCCGGCTCGCCCTCGACCTTCAGTTCCACCCGGAACGAGTGGCCGTGCAGGCGCGCGCACTTGTGCCCCGGCGGCACGTTGGGGAGGCGGTGCGCCGCCTCGAGCATGAAGACTTTGAAGATTTCCATGGCGCAATTGTACGCCGCAGGTGGCAAGCCATCCTGAGCGGATGTTGGGCTTTCGTGAAGTAACTCTTTCCATCCGGATGAAGAGATGATAGTTTCTCTTATATCCGTATGAAGAGATGTTATTGGCCGGACCCCGGCCAGGCATGGACTACTGCGGAACTACGTCGCCCTTTCCACCTTCCCCACATCGTCATGCCCAAGCACACCCTGCTCGTGGCGGCCCTGGCCGTCGCTCTGGCCGCGCCTTTGTCCGCCGCCGCCGAAACCTCCGCCGACGCCAGTGGCGAAGCCAGCACCCTGGCCGCCGTGCGCGTCACCGGTTCCAACATCAAGCGCACCGATACCGAGGCCTCCAACCCGGTGCAGGTGATCGGCCGCCAGCAGCTGGAACAGACCGGCAAGGCCACCGTGGCCGATGTGCTGCGCTCGATCTCGGCCAACACCGGCAACGCCAGCAACGAAACCACCAACAACGGCTGGGCCTCCGGCTCGGCCGGCATCGGCCTGCGTGGCCTGTCGCAGAAAAACACGCTGGTGCTGCTCAACGGCCGCCGCCTGGCCAACTACGGATTCCCGGCCGGTGGCCTGTCCGACACCTTCGTCGACCTCAACGCGCTGCCGCTGGTCGCGGTCGAGCGCATTGAAGTGCTCAAGGACGGCGCCTCGGCGGTGTACGGCTCCGATGCCGTGGCCGGCGTGGTCAACATCATCACCCGGCAGAACTTCGAAGGCGCCGAGATCGGCGGCAGCTTCGGCGGTGCCGACCAGGGTGGCCTGCACGAGCAGAACCTGAAGTTCGTCGGCGGCCTCGGTGATCTCGACACCGATGGCTACAACATCCTCTTCAGCCTGCAGGGCTACAACCGCGAGCGCCTGGACCAGGACGAGCGCAACCTGACCAAGAGCGGCATCTACACCGATGCGCCGGGTGGCCGCTGGAACGGCTGGTCGGCCAAGGGCGCGCGCTACCTGGTCAACGGCGTGTCGGTGCCGATGCTCGATGCCAACGGCAACTGCCCGACCGGTACCACCCGCGTTGCCAGCGCACCGATCGACGGCCTCGCCGGTGACACCTGCGGTTTCAACCAGGCACCGTTCACCACGCTGATTCCTTCGACCAAGCGCTACCAGGCCTACGCCAACGGTACTTTCCGCCTGAACGACAACGTCGAAGCCTTCGGCGAAGTGCTGTACAGCCAGATCAAGAGCGCCGCGTGGTTCGGTAGCAGCCCATTCTTCACCCTGGAGAGCGGCCGCTTCGCACTGAACGCGAACAGCGGCCTCGCCGAGCCGGTGTCGTCGCTGCTGCCGGCCAACAATCCGTACAACCCGTATGGCCGTGCGATTCCGATCGAATACACCTTCTTCGACCTCGGCGGCACGATCAAGACCAACCGCTCAACCGCCTATCGCGGTGTGTTCGGCCTTCGTGGCACCACCGCCAACTGGGACTGGGAAGTGGCTGCATTCGGTGCGCGCAGCAGCGAGCGCGAGAGCGTGTCCGGCGGCTTCGCCAATCGCTGGGCGCTGGCCGATGCGCTGGCCACCGGCAGCTACAACCTGCTGAACCCGGCGGCCACGCCGCAGTCGGTGCGCGATTCCATCAACATCGCCACGCTGCGCCCGGCCGAGTCCAAGCTACAGGGGATCGACGCCAAGATCTCCGGCAGCCTGGGCCACACCTGGGCCGGTGAGATCGGCTTTGCTGCCGGTGCCGAATGGCGCCGCGAGAAGCTCGACTCCAACAACCCGTGGCAGATCGATGCCGGCCTGCAGGTGCGCCCGGCCATTGCCGAAGTGCATGGCCAGCGCCAGGTCAGTGCCGCCTACGCCGAAGTAAACGTGCCGCTGGCCTCGACGCTGGAGCTGTCCGCCGCCGCGCGCGCCGATCACTACGATGACTTCGGCGATGCGTTCTCGCCGAAGATCGGCCTGCGCTGGCAGCCGCTGGATTTCCTGCTGGTGCGTGCGTCGGCGTCGAAGGGCTTCCGTGCACCATCGCTGTCGGAGAACTCCAACAGCACCAGCATCGCCTACGGCAGCGTGGTCGATCCGCGTGATCCGGACGTGCCGGGCTCGCGCCAGAATCCGACCTTCTTCACCGTCGGCAACAACGAACTGAAGCCCGAGCGTACCAGGAGCGTGAACTTCGGCGTGGTGCTGTCGCCGTGGGCCAACACCAACGTGAGCGTGGACTACTACCGCATCCAGCTGGACAACCTGGTCGGCACCAACAACACCCAGACCCTGGTCAACGACAACGTGGCCGGCGCGGTGCAGCGCGATGAGCGTGGCAAGCTGCAGGCGGTCTACAACCGCTACCAGAACCTGAGCGAGCTGAAGACCTCGGGCATCGATGTCGAGCTGCGCCAGCGCATCCCGACCGCGGCACTGGGTGACTTCACCGTGTCCTCGGCCTACACCCACGTGCGTGACTACCGTCGCCCGACCGTGGTCGGTGGCCCGCTGGTGGACTACGCCGGCAGCAACCTGGGCGCGACCCTGCCCAAGGACAAGGCCACCACCACGCTGGACTGGAAGTACGGCGACTTCAACGCGGCGGTGACCTGGTACTACACCAGCAGCTATCGCCAGGAAGCGAGCACCGCCGCCAAGGCCGTGCAGCAGCAGGTCGGCAGCTACAGCCAGTACGACCTCTACCTGGCCTACACCGGCGTCGACAAGCTGACCGTGTACGCCAAGGTGCAGAACCTGGCCGACAAGACGCCGCCGTATGACGCCTCGTTCCCCGGCATCCGCGCGCCGTACGACTTCAGCCAGTACGACCTGCGCGGCCGCTACTTCACGCTGGGCTTCGATTACCGCTTCTGATCCATCCGCCGCGGCCGGTCACCTGAAGGGACCGGCCGCGCGACTGTCTGCCGTTGTGTTCCAAAGGAGTCACCGTGTCCTTGCATCGCCGTGCCGTTCTTCCGTTGCTGCTTGCCGTCGCAGCCGTACTGTCCTCGCCGCATCCGGCGCAGGCACAGAGCGCGTACTTCTTCCCGCAGGTCACCGACGCAGCGGCGTTCGATGCAGCGGTGCCCACGCCGGAGCAGTTCCTCGGCTACCCGATCGGCAGCCGTTACACCCGGCACGACCAGCTGGTGGCGTACTTCCAGGAACTGGCCAAGCGCTCGGACAAGATCAGCGTGCGCGAGATCGGCCGCAGCTATGAAGGCCGCCCGCTGTTGATCGCCACCGTCACCGCTGCAGGCAATCATGCGCGGCTGGAACAGATCCGCCAGCAGCACGCGACCCTGGCCGATCCGGCGCAGCCGCGCAGCGCCGCCGGTGACAGCCCGGTGGTGGTGTGGCTGGGCTACAGCGTGCATGGCAACGAGACCTCCAGTGCCGAGGCGGCGATGCTGACGGCGTACTACCTGGTGGCCAACCGCAGTCCCGAAACCCAGCAGTGGCTGCAGCAGGCGGTGGTGCTGTTCGATCCAGCGCAGAATCCGGACGGCCGTGACCGTGCCGCCAACTGGCACAACGCGTGGGCCTCCGATCCGGCCTCGGCCGACCCGGCCGACAAGGAGCACGTCGAGCCGTTCCCGCAGGGCCGCACCAACCACTATTTCACCGACCTCAACCGCGACTGGCTTGCCCTGACCCAGCAGGACTCGCGGCCGAAGGTGGAGGTGTTCCACCAGTGGTACCCGAACGTGCAGATCGACTTCCACGAAATGGGCAAGGACAGCACCTACTACTTCGAGCCCTCGCCGAAGAGCATGCACAGCCCGCTGATTCCGGCGGCGTCGTACGAGTTCAACAAGACCCTGGCCAAGTACCACGCGCAGGCGCTGGATGCGCTGGGGTCGCTGTACTACACCGGCGAGAACTTCGACAACTTCTCGCCGGTGTACGGCTCTACCTACCCGGACTTCCATGGCGCCGTCGGCGTTACCGTCGAGCAGGCCAGCTCGCGCGGCCGCGTGCAGGAATCGGTGAATGGCCTGCTGACCTTCCCGTTCACCATCCGCAACCAGGTCGCCACCGGGCTGGGCACGGTGCGTGGTGCAGTGACCGAGCGCAGCGGCCTGTTCGACCTGCAGAAGCAGTTCTTCCAGAGCGCGCTGAAGCAGGCCGCGCAGCAGCCGGTAAAGAGCTTCGTGTTTGGTGATGCGCATGACCCGGCACTGACCCGTCGCCTGTTGGAACTGTTGCTGCTGCACAGGATCGAGGTGCGCGCGCTGGATCGTGCGGTGACCGTGGATGGGCAGCGCTTTGATGCCGGCAGCGCCTACGTGGTACCGGTGCAGCAGGCGCAGTTCCGCCTGGTGCATTCCATCTTTGCCGAGACGCCGCCGATCAAGGGTGATGTGTTCTACGGCAGCACCAGCTATGCGATCGCACCGGCCTACGGCGTGGCCTTCGCCGGCAGCCGTAGCCGTATCGAAGGCGGCGCACGCGTGGCTGCGCTGCCGGCGGAGCAGGGCGCGGTACTGGGCGGCCAGGCCGGATTCGCCTACGCGATCGACTGGCGCGACTACAACGCCGGGCGCGCGCTGGCCGCACTGCAGGGCAAGGGCGTGAGCGCACGTGCGGCGTTCCAGCCGTTCACCACCGCGACCGCGCAGGGCGATATCAGCTTCGCCGCCGGCAGCCTGGTGATTCCGGTTGCCGGGCAGTCGCTGCAGGGTGCGCCGCTGCTTGAGGCAGTGACGTCCGCCGCGCGCGAGGCAGGTGTGCAGGTGTATGCGCTGTCCAGCGGCCGCAGCCGCGAAGGCATCGACCTCGGCAGTGACGGCGTCAAGGCGCTGCGCAAGCCCGCAGTTGCGCTGGTGATGGGCGAGGGCGTGGCCGCCACTGAAATCGGATCGGCATGGTTCCTGCTCGACCAGCAGCTGCACCTGCCGGCCAGCAAGCTGGACCCTCAGCAGCTGGGCAAGGTGCCGCTGGACCGCTACACCACGATCGTGTTGTCCGGTGGTACCTATACCGGCGTTGATGCCACGGCGGTGGCTGCACTGAAGCGCTGGGTGCAGGCCGGTGGTTCACTGGTGACCTACGGCAGTGCCTCGAAGTGGGCAATCGAACAGAAGCTCGCCGACGGCGAGAAGCTCGGCAAGGAAGAAGACGCTGCTGACGAAAGCCGCCGCGCATTCGGCGATCAGCGCGACTTCGCAGCGATCGAGCGGGTGAGCGGCAACATCCTCAGTGCCGATGTCGATACCAGCCATCCGTTGGCATTCGGTGTGCCGCGCCGGCAGCTGGCGATCAACAAGGAGAACACGGTGACGCTGCAGCCGAGCACGAACCCGTTCTCGACGGTGGTACGCATCGACACCCCGCCGCGGGTGAATGGCTACCTGTCCGAGCGCAACCGCGCGAGGGTGGCAGGCAGCGCGTGGCTGCTGGTGTCGGCGCAGGGGCAGGGCAACGTGGTGCTGTTTGCCGATGATCCGGCGCACCGCAAGTACTGGCACGGGACGGATCGACTGCTGATCAACGCGATCTTCTTCGGGAATCTGGTGAATCCGAGTAAAGCGCGGGGTTGAGGCTGCACGCGCTTCAGTTGATATATGGGTGGGGAGGCCGGGCGGGCTGCGCAGGACACGCTGTAAATACGTCCATGTAAGCTCGATCGGCGCATCCATGCGCATCACGGTCCTGCGCAGCCCGCCCGGCCTCCCCTCGACAGTTTCCTGCGGGCGCGGACGCATCGAACCCCAAGGCGGGAGCAAGGGCAAAAACAGAAGCAAAAACAGAAGCAAAAGCAAAAGCAAAAGCAGGAATTGCGGCTTCGGCTTTTGCCTTTGAACTTGAATTTGATCTTTCTTCTCCCGGCTACCCGGCGGGACAAGTAGGCGCTGGTGATCTCTGAAGCGGCGCAGGGCGCAGTGGGTGCAAAACCGTGAGCGCCATGGATGGCGCGATCGAGCCCCCATGGATGGGTTTACGGCGTGTTTTGCACCCACTGCGCCCTGCGCCGCCCCAAGCGAAACCAGCCGCCAGCTTCTACTCACGGTAGCCAGCAACAAAAAAGGACGGCGCGTCAGCGCCGTCCCTCGATAGCCCCCCGCGCAGCGGGAAGCACCATCCATGTCAGCTGGGATCAGCCGGCGCGACCGCCGCCGTTGCCACCCTGGCCACGACCACGGCCGCCACCATTGCCGCCACCGCCACGACGCTGGCCCTGACCGGCACCCGCACCTGCACGCTGCTGGCCATTGCCACCGCCCTCGCGACGGCCGCCACCGGCCTTCTTCGGGCCGGCATGTGCGTGGCGCGGCGCATCACCGTGCGGACGACGTGCGTGGCTCTTGCGCGGTGCGCGCTCGCCGGTATCGTGCTCGGCCTTGCCCGGTGCACTGTTGCCCCAGCGGATCGGCGTCTGCAGCTCGAAGCCCGGCACGTCGCGGATGTCCATGTCACGGCCAAGCAGGCGGGTGATCGCACGCAGCAGCTTCACTTCGTCCTGCGCCACCAGCGAAATCGCCTGGCCGGTGGCACCGTTGCGGCCGGTACGACCGATGCGGTGCACGTAGTCCTCGGCCACCATCGGCAGGTCGAAGTTGATCACCTTCGGCAGCTCGTTGATGTCGATGCCGCGCGCGGCGATATCGGTGGCCACCAGCACGGTCACGCGGCCGGCCTTGAAGTCACCCAGTGCACGCAGGCGCTGGCCCTGGCTCTTGTTGCCGTGGATCGCCGCGGTCTTGATGCCGGACTTTTCCAGGAACGTGGCCAGCTTGTCGCTGCCGTGCTTGGTGCGGGCGAAGACCAGGGTCTGCTCGCGGCTGTCCTGCGCCAGCAGGTGCAGCAGCAGGTCACGCTTGCGGCTGCCATCGACCGGGTGCACGCGGTGGGTGATGGTCTCGGCCACGGTGTTCTTCGGCGTCACCTGGATCTGTTCCGGGTTGCGCATGAACTCCAGCGCCAGCTGGCGGATGTTGTCCTCGAAGGTGGCCGAGAACAGCAGGGTCTGGCGGTTCTGCTTCGGCAGCTTGGCCAGGATGCGCTTGATCGACGGCAGGAAGCCCATGTCGAGCATGCGGTCGGCTTCGTCCAGGACCAGCAGTTCAATGCCGGACAGGTCGATGCTGCGACGTTCCAGGTGGTCGATCAGGCGGCCCGGGCAGGCCACCAGCAGATCCACGCCACGGCGCAGGATGTCCAGCTGGTTGCCCATGCCGACACCGCCGTAGATGCAGGCGCTGGGGATGCGCAGATACTTGCTGTAGCCGCGCAGGCTGTCGTGCACCTGGGTGGCCAGTTCACGGGTCGGGGCCAGGATCAGCGCACGCGGCTTGCGCGGGCCGCTGCGCACTTCCTGCGAGGCGGTGCCCAGGTGCTGCAGCAGCGGCAGGCCGAAGGCGGCGGTCTTGCCGGTGCCGGTCTGTGCACCGGCCAGCAGGTCGCGACCGGCCAGTGCCAGCGGGATCGCCTGCTGCTGGATCGGGGTCGGGTTTTCGTAGCCCTGCTCGGCAAGCGCACGCAGCAGGAAGGGCGCCAGGCCCAGCGATTCAAAAGACATTGAGTTTGCTCCAAGTACAAGAAACGCCTGTCCGAACGGACAGACGGGGGCAGATCAAACTGATCGGCTGACTCGGAGCGTTCCCGTGAACCGCGCTGCGAGAATTGGGTGCAGCCGGCACGGAGCGCAGGCTGGAATGCGTGACGAACGGCGTCGGAGTGGGGGCGGGCGAAGAGGGCGGACCCTGGTCGCCGGCGATCCCGGAGGGAAACGGACGGCCGCTGCAGACTCCGCAAGTCTAAACGATGTTTGAGACTTCACGCAAAAAGGCCTGTTCAGGTAAGGGGTTCTCTCTGCAGGGCTGCGCCCTGCACCCGCAGAGGCCGAAGCAACGGCAAAGGCCGGATTCCTGTGGGTAGGCGGGGTGGGTCCGGTGGCAGGGGACGCTGCAAGTACGTCCATGTAAGCTCGGTCGCCGCATCCATGCGGCTCACGCCCCTGCCACCGGACCCACCCCGCCTTCGACAGTTTTCCGCGATCTGTCAGATCTCATCCGATTTATCTCGATATCTGATGGATTTCGACGATGAATGACGTGGATGTTCGATCCGTCATCGGGAAATTGTCTGGGGGTGGGGCGGTGTGGGTGGGCAGGACCGTTGGCGCCATGGATGGCGCCATCGAGCCCCCATGGATGGGTTCACGGCGTGTCCTGCCCACTCACACCGCCCCGCCCAACCAGCAGAAAACCAGAGCCGTTTTTGACGTTGCCGTTGCCGTTGCATTGAGCAGGTGCAGGGCTGCAAGCCCTGCCGAACCCCCCAACTACGGTAGGGTGGGCCGATGCCGCGCTGCAGCTTGGCGTCGCCGCAGATTTGATTACACTTGAAACTTGTTTGCCCACGACTCCGGACACCCACCCATGAAGCTTGGTTCTTTGAAGGAAGGCGGCCGCGACGGCACCCTGATCGTCGTCTCGCGTGACCTGCGCCACGGCGTGCGCGCCACCGGCATTGCCGCCACCCTGCAGCAGGCCCTGGAAGACTGGAGCCATATCGCGCCGCGCCTGAACGCCTTGTACGAATCGCTCAACGCCGGCGACGCCGATGGCGTGTTCGACCTCGACCCGCAGGCACTGGCCGCGCCGATGCCGCGCGCCTATGAATTCGTCGATGGCAGCGCCTACCTGCCGCACGTCGAGCGTGTGCGCCGCGCGCGTGGCGCCGAGGTACCGGAGAGCTTCTACACCGATCCGCTGATGTACCAGGCCACCAGCGCAGGTTTCTACGGCCCGCGTGATGCGGTCAAGGTGGTCAGCGAGGAGTACGGCATCGACCTGGAAGCCGAGATCGTGGTCATCACCGACGACGTGCCGATGGCCGCCACCCCGGAACAGGCGGCGGGCCACATCCAGCTGGTCGGCCTGGTCAACGATGTCTCGCTGCGCAACCTGATCCCGGGCGAGCTGGCCAAGGGCTTCGGCTTCCTGCAGTCCAAGCCGCGTTCGGCGCTGTCGCCGGTGTTCGTCACCCCCGATGAGCTGGGCGCTGCGTGGCAGGACAGCAAGGTGCACCTGCCGCTGCTGACCCACATCAACGGCCAGTGGTTCGGCGCACCGGAAGCCGGCGTGGACATGCAGTTCAACTTCGCCCAGCTGGTCGCGCATGCGGCCAAGACCCGCCCGCTGGGTGCTGGCACCATCGTCGGCTCCGGCACCATCGCCAACGAAGACACCAGCAAGGGTGCGTCGTGCTTCGCCGAGCAGCGCGTGGTCGAAACCCTGCGTGACGGCAAGCCGAGCACGCCGTTCATGTCCTTCGGTGACGTAGTCCGCATCGAGATGCTCGATGCCGCCGGCAACAGCATCTTCGGTGCGATCGAGCAGCGCATCGAACAGGCGGCCAAGCCCTGAGCATGGAGGCGGCGATGGACATCCTGGTTGACGACGGCCCGGTCGACGACGGCATCGTGCTGTACACCTACTGGCGATCCAGCGCCGCCTACCGCGTGCGCATCGGCCTGGAGCTGAAGGGCCTGGCCTGGGAAGCGCGCCCGGTGCACCTGGTGCGCGAGGGCGGCGAGCAGCATCTGGACGCCTATCGCGCGCTCAATCCGCAGCAGCTGGTGCCCACCCTGCTGCACGACGGGCATACGCTGACCCAGTCATTGGCGATCGTCGAGTACCTGGAAGAGCGCTTCCCGCAGGTGCCGCTGCTGCCGGCCGACGCCGCCGGCCGTGCGCGGGTGCGGGCGCTGGCTCAGCTGGTGGCCTGCGATATCCATCCGATCAACAACCTGCGGGTGATGCAGTACCTGGAACGCGACCTGGAGCTGCCGGCGGATGCCCGCACGCAGTGGACCCTGCACTGGATCGCCGAGGGCTTCCAGGCAATGGAAGCACTGCTGGCCAACAGCAGCGCTACGGGCACGTTCTGCCACGGCGACCGCCCCGGGCTGGCTGACCTCTGCCTGCTGCCGCAGCTGTACAACGCACACCGCTTCGGCCTGGACCTGGGGCCGTACCCGACCCTGCGCCGCATCGAGGCCGCCTGCCAGGCACTGGACGCCTTCGACCGCGCGCGCCCGGAAAACCAGGCCGACGCCGCCTGAACGAAAAAGGGGACGGAGGGGATTAAGTCGTTTGTGCACTTACGACTTAATCCCCTCCGTCCCCTTTTTCGTGCGGTCAGAAGCCGTGGGTGATGCTGGGGGCGCCGGCCGAGAAATCGGCGTAGGGGTCGTGCTCGCCGCTGCTGCCTTCGGACAGGCGGAACTTCAGCGCCAAGCCATCGCGTGAATCGGCCGCACGCAAGGCTTCCTCCTGCTCGATGGTGCCGGCCTTGGCCAGCCGGAACAGGCACTGGTCGAAACTCTCCATGCCTTCTTCCAGCGAGCCCTCCATCGCCGCCTTGATCTCGTGCACCTGGCCGCGGCGCAGCAGGTCGCGGATCATCGGCGTGTTGAGCAGCACCTCGGTGGCCGGCAGGCGACGGCCGTCCTTGTTCTTCACCAGGCGCTGGCTGATCACCGCACGCAGGTTCAGCGCCAGGTTCATCAGCACGTTCTTGTGCGCGCTTTCCGGGAAGAAGTTGAGGATGCGCTCGATGGTCTGGTCGGCGTTGTTGGAGTGCAGGGTGGCCAGGCACAGGTGGCCGGTCTCGGCGAAGGCGATCGCCGCCTCCATCGTTTCCGCGTCCAGGATCTCGCCGATCAGGATCACGTCCGGTGCTTCACGCATCGCGTTCTTCAGCGCGTTGTGGAAGGCATGGGTGTCCAGCCCGACCTCGCGCTGGTTGACGATCGACATCTTGTGCTTGTGCAGGTACTCGATCGGGTCCTCGATGGTGAGGATGTGACCGGTGGTGGTGCTGTTGCGGTGATCGATCATCGACGCCAGCGAGGTGGACTTGCCGGAGCCGGTGGACCCCACCACCAGCACCAGCCCGCGCGGGGTCATGATGACGTCCTTCAGCACCTGCGGCAGGTTCAGCTCTTCGATGCTCGGAATCCGGCTGCGGATGGCACGGATGACCATGCCGACTTCGCCGCGCTGCTTGAACACATTGACGCGGAAGCGACCGGCGTCGGGCAGGGCGATGGCCATGTTGAGTTCCAGCTCGCGCTCGAACTGCGGCACCTGGCCCTCGTCCATCAGCGAGTAGGCGATCTTCTTGACCATGCCCGGCGGCAGGCCGGTATTGCCCAGCGGATAGAGCTTCCCCTCGATCTTGATGTAGACCGGTGCCCCGGTGGTCAGAAACATGTCCGAAGCGTTCTTTTCGGTCATCAGCTTCAGGAAGTAGCCGATATCCATTGCGAATTTTCCCCAACGAAACGGCCGACGCCCGTTGCCAGCACGGTGTCGGCTTGACGACAATGGCCGTGAACCGACAACCGGTACGGCCTCCCCAATGAAACGACTTAGCTTCGCACGAATGCGCCACAGCCTGTATGTGATGGCGTTTGCATTCGCACTGTCTGCCCCCGCCTGGGCGCAGGATGGCGCGATGGAACTGGCCCAGGCCCGGCAGGCGGTCGACAAGGCCACCCAGGCCGATGCCGACCAGTACGCCCCGGACCTGATCGGGCTGGCCCGGCAGGGGCTGGAGCAGGCCCAGCGCGCCGCCGGCGACCGCCGTGAGCGCAAGAACGCCCCGGCAATGGCCCTGCGTGCCGCCGCCGACGCCGACCTTGCCCGCGTGCGCAGCGAGGAAGCCACCGTGACCGCCCAGCTGCAGCTGCGCCGCAACGAGGTCAACCAGCTGCAACGCCAGCTGTCGACCGGGGAGGATCGCCGGTGAAGCCGATGACTGCCGCAACCCTGGCCGCGCTGCTGGCGCTGCCGACCCTGGCCGTGGCCGCCGACAACCCGATGGTGGCGCAGCTGAGCCAGCGCCTGATGGCCATCCAGGCCAACCCGGATACCGCTGAGCTGGGCGCCTTCGAGCGCATGCAGGCCCAGCAGGCCATCGCCACCCTGGACAAGGCCAAGCGCCGCGACCAGGAACTGGCCACCTACCTGGCCGAGCGCCGGGTGGAGATCGCCGAGACGGCCGTGCGTACCGCGCTGGCCGCCCGCGAGGTCGACCGCCTGGAGCGGACCCGCAGCGACCTGCTGATCGAGGCCAGCCGCCGCGACGCCGCGCGCGCCCGCCAGGAAGCCGAACAGCTGCGCATGCAGGCACAGATGCAGGCCGAGGAGGCTGAACGCCTGCGCCAGGCTGCCGAGGCCGAGACCCTGGCCCGCCAGGACGCCGAGAACGCCCTGACCAGCGTAGCCGGCAAGCAGCAGCAGCGCCTCAGCGCCGCCCAGCAGAACGCCGCCAAGCTGGCCCGCGAGGAAGCCGAGCTGGTGTCCGGTCAGAAGCTGCCGGGCTCGAAGTTCGATGGCCGCGGCGAGGTCTTCACCTTCCGTGGCGATGCGTTTGCCGCCGGCGCCTCCAGCCTGTCCGGCGGTGCCCGCAACCAGGCCAAGGCGTTGGCCGAGTACCTGAACATCGGCAAGAAGGGCCGCCTGCGCATCGAGGCCTACGACAGTGCCAACGGCGTAGGCCAGAAGCGTGCCGAGGCCCTGCGTGACGCGCTGGTTGCTGCGGGTGTCGCGAGCAACCGGATCCAGCTCGCCGGCAAGAAGGCAGCCTCCACCCAGGCACGTTCGGCCGAGGTCATCATCGCCCCGTAATTGCTTGATATCGTTTGTTTTTCGTTGTGATGAGCATTCAGCCTGAACCCCGCCCCGGCGGGGTTCGGTCTTTTTGACGCAGGGGTCTTGTACCCCGCCTTGAGCAGGCGTAGGGTCAATCGTCCGGGACGCAATGCCGCGGACCGGACGATGGGAGGGCCGGGCCGATGCAAGCAGGGCGCGAACCGCAGCAGATCGACGTGCGCAGGCCAGTGCCGCAGGTCGTTGCAGGCGTCCAGGTGGCCATCGACCGGCGCTCCTCCATGAACAACGCCCCGTGCCTTGCGGCCGGGGCGTTCGTGTATCTGTCGAAGGAGGTCCATCATGTTTGAAGATCAGCCCCAGAGCGAGATCGACGCCCGTCGCGCGCGTGATCCGGAGTTCAGGGCACTCCATGACCAGCACCGCAAGTTGAACAAGAAGTGCATGGACGCGGAGTTGGGTGTACTCCCGATCGATGATGTCACCCTGGGTCGCATGAAGCGCGAGAAGCTGCTGGCCAAGCAACGACTTCTGCGAATGTACGAAACACCGCTCCCAACGACGTCCCCCACGCTTTGACGCACCCCGTCACGCCCGGAACGGCGTGACCCGGCCATCGATGGCCCCGCCGGGCGCTCCTGCCCCGGCATCGCGGCACCGCCGATGAGGCGGCCGCGCCAAGGCACCACAGGCGGTGGTGCCTTGGCCTGCAGGCAAAACTCACCGATGCGGGCGGTACCGGTCTCCTCGTCGATCCGGGGCCGTCCGCATCTCTTTTTGCGGGCTTGTGGGCCGTCGCCGCGCCGACCTGACATTCATCGCCATCCGACGGATAATCACCGGTCCGGCCCTCTGCGGCGCGAACCGAAAGTCCTCCGAATGCCCATTCATTCTTCCGTCCTCGAACTCATCGGCCAGACCCCGATCGTCAAGGCCCAGCGCCTGGACACCGGCGTCTGCGAGCTCTACCTGAAGCTCGAAAGCGCCAACCCGGGCGGATCGATCAAGGATCGCATCGGCCTGTCGATGATCGAGGCGGCGGAGCAGCGCGGCGACCTGAAGCCGGGTGCGACCCTGGTGGAAGGTACCGCCGGCAACACCGGTCTGGGCCTCGCCCTGGTCGCGCAGCAGAAGGGCTACAAGCTGATCCTGGTCGTTCCCGACAAGATGAGCCGCGAGAAGATCTTCAACCTGAAGGCGATGGGCGCCGAAGTACGCTTGACCCGCTCGGACGTGGCCAAGGGCCATCCGGAGTACTACCAGGACCTGGCCAAGACCATCGCCGAGCAGACCCCGGGCGCCTACTTCATCAACCAGTTCGGCAACCCGGACAACCCGGCCGCGCATGAATTCGGTACCGGCCCGGAAATCCTGGAGCAGATGGGCGGCGATCTGGACGCCATCGTGTTCGGCTGCGGCAGCTCCGGCACCATGACCGGCCTGTCGCGCGCGTTCGCCAAGCTGTCGCCGAAGACCGAGCTGGTGCTGGCCGATCCGGTCGGCTCGATCCTGGCCGAGTACATCAACGACGGCAATCTGAACGACAAGTCGGGCAGCTGGCTGGTGGAGGGCATCGGCGAGGACTTCCTGCCGTCGATCTCCGACTTCAGCCGCGTCAGGAAGGCCTATGCCATCAGCGACGCCGAGAGCTTCCACACCGCGCGCGAACTGCTGGGCAAGGAAGGCATCCTGGGCGGCTCGTCCACCGGCACCCTGCTGGCCGCCGGCCTGAAGTACTGCCAGGAACAGACCACGCCGAAGAAGGTGCTGGTGCTGGTGCCGGATACCGGCAACAAGTACCTGTCGAAGATGTACAACGACTACTGGATGCTGGACAACGGCTTCCTGCAGCGCCCGCAGCACGGCGACCTGCGCGACCTGATCCTGCGCCCGTACGGCCAGCGCGATACCGTGGTGATCGGCCCGAACGACCTGCTGACCACCGCCTACCAGCGCATGAAGCTGTACGACGTGTCGCAGCTGCCGGTGATGGACGGTGACCAGCTGGTCGGCATCGTCGATGAAAGCGACGTGCTGCTGCACGTCTATGGTGACGAAGCACGCTTCCGCGACACCGTTTCCACGGCGATGGTCAGCAAGCTGGACCGGCTGGACGTGAAGTCGCCGATCGAGGCGCTGCTGCCGGTGTTCGACCGCGGCCAGGTGGCGATCGTGATGGACGGCAATGCCTTCCTGGGCCTGATCACCCGTATCGACCTGCTGAACTACCTGCGCCGTCGCGTGCAGTAAGCCGCTGATCGCAGACGTTCGCCGCTGAATCCCGGTTTATCCGCGTCAAAGGTCGTTAAGGCCGCGCTGGTAGACTTCCGCACCTTCGACGGCGCCGAGCTTCGGCGCCCCTCAGGAAAGAACATGTCCAACGCTACTTCCCAGGATCGCGCCCTGGCCCTGGCCACGCTGGCCATCCACGGCGGCCAGTCGCCAGACCCCAGCACCGGCGCGGTGATGCCGCCGATCTACGCCACCTCGACCTATGCGCAGTCCAGCCCGGGCGAGCACCAGGGCTTCGAGTACTCGCGTACCCACAACCCGACCCGCTTCGCCTACGAGCGTTGCGTGGCGTCGCTGGAAGGCGGCACCCGCGGCTTCGCCTTCGCCTCGGGCATGGCGGCCAGCTCGACCGTGATCGAACTGCTGGACGCCGGCAGCCACGTGGTGGCGATGGATGACATCTACGGCGGCAGCTTCCGCCTGTTCGAGCGCGTGCGTCGCCGCACCGCCGGGCTGGATTTCAGCTTCGTCGACCTGACCGATCTGGCGGCCTTTGAAGCGTCCATCACGCCGAAGACGAAGATGGTGTGGATCGAGACCCCGACCAACCCGATGCTGAAGATCGTGGACATCGCCGCGGTCGCCGCCATCGCCAAGCGCCATGGGCTGATCGTGGTGGTCGACAACACCTTCGCCTCGCCGATGCTGCAGCGTCCGCTGGAGATGGGGGCGGACCTGGTGCTGCATTCGGCCACCAAATACCTCAACGGCCACTCGGACATGGTCGGTGGCATGGTGGTGGTCGGCGACAACGCCGAACTGGCCGAGCAGATGGCCTTCCTGCAGAACTCGGTGGGTGGCGTGCAGGGGCCGTTCGACAGCTTCCTGGCCCTGCGTGGCCTGAAGACCCTGCCGCTGCGCATGAAGGCGCATTGCGCCAACGCGCTGGCCCTGGCCCAGTGGCTGGAAAAGCACCCGGCGGTGGAGAAGGTGATCTACCCGGGCCTGCCGTCGCACCCGCAGCATGAGCTGGCGGGCAGGCAGATGGCCGGCTACGGCGGCATCGTCTCGATCGTGCTGAAGGGCGGTTTCGAGGCGGCCAAGCGCTTCTGCGAGAAGACCGAGCTGTTCACCCTGGCCGAGTCGCTGGGCGGCGTGGAAAGCCTGGTCAACCACCCGGCGGTGATGACGCATGCGTCGATCCCGGTGGCGCGCCGCGAACAGCTGGGCATCAGCGATGCGCTGGTGCGGCTGAGCGTGGGCGTGGAGGATCTGGGGGATCTGCAGGTGGATCTGGGAGAGGCTTTGAAGTGAACAATGAAACGATTCTGAAGGCGGAAATTGCTCGCCGCCGAGTACGCATCAGCAGCCATGACACCCAGATGAAGGCGCTGCCTGCATTCATCCGCGACGTTTCCGAGGGCATGGCTGCTTGGCGCGCATGGACGTCACTGGCGCTGCTGGATATCAAGCACAAGTATCGCCGTTCGGTGCTCGGGCCATTCTGGATCACCATCAGCATGTTCGTGCTGATTCTGGGTATCGGCCTGCTCTACAGCCAGCTGTTCCGCATGAACCTGCGGGAGTACCTGCCCTACATCGCTCTGGGTGACATCGTCTGGATCTACATCTCGACGACCGTTCAGGAGGGCTGCACGACGTTCACTGCCTCCGAAAACCTGATCCGGTCGATGCGCCTGCCGATGACGCTGCATGTGATGCGGCTGGTGACGCGCACGTTCATCGTGTTCCTGCACGGCGCGATCGCCTACCTGCCGTTCGTCATCTTCCTCAAGATCGAACCTGAACTGGTCTGGCTCCTTGCTCTGCCGGGTGTTGCCCTGATCGTGCTTGCGACGATTCCGGTCACGGCTATCTTTGGCCTGCTCTCGGCCCGCTTCCGTGACCTTCATCCTGCGATTGCGAATTTCATGCAGCTTGGTTTCTTCATGACGCCGATCATCTGGAAGGCGGACATGCTGGGTCCGCATCGTTGGGTTGCCGATATCAATCCGATCTACCACTTCATCCAGATCGTGCGCATGCCGCTGATGGGACAGGTTCCGGAAGCGCACTCGTACTACTTCGTACTGGCCTTCATCGCTGCGGCGTTTGTAATCGCGCTTCCCTTCCTGGCGGCAAATCGCCACAAGATCTCGCTGTGGGTGTAACACCATGACCTTCATTGAAGTGGTCGACTGCAGCGTCCAGCTGCCGATCTATGGCACCAACAACCGCTCCATGAAGGGAGCCATCATGTCCGCCGTTACCGGCGGGCGCGTGGCTCCCACCAGCCGCAACGTGACCGTGGTGGATTCTCTCCAGAACGTCACCTTCAACCTGCGTGAGGGTGACAAGCTGGGTCTCGTCGGCCATAACGGGGCAGGCAAGACCACGTTGCTGAAAACACTTGCGGGCGTTTATGAGCCAACTTCTGGCTACATCCGCAGCCAGGGGCGCGTTGCCAATCTGCTGGACGTGACGATGGGCATGGATTTCGAAGCAACTGGCGTCGAGAACATCCGGTTGAAGGGGTTGCTGCATGGGCTTTCCCGTGCTGAGATCCAAAGCAAGATCCCGCAGATCTGCGAGTTCTCGGGCCTTGGCCCCTATGTGAACATGCCGGTGCGCGTGTACTCCAGTGGCATGATGGTGCGTCTGGCGTTCTCGATTGCCACCAGTTTCGATGCCGAGATCCTGCTGATGGACGAATGGTTGGGTGTCGGCGATGCGGACTTCAACGCCCGTGCTCAGCAACGCCTCGCCGAAATCGTACAGAAGGCCAGCATTCTGGTCCTGGCCAGCCACAATCAGGACATCATCGCCGCCAATTGCAATCGCATCATGCATCTTGAGCATGGGCGCATCACCAGCGATCAGCCGATAGAGGCCCGTGCCTGAATGAATACTCGTAACCGGGACTACTGGATCAACAGGAGCGGTGATCTCTATGCCGACCAGCAGAAGATCCGGCGTGAGGCGGGCAACAGCAATTACGCCCGGCAGGAAGCGTGGCTGGTGGGATTCCTCGCGGAGCGTTCCGAACAACTGGGGCGGCCGGTCCGGGTACTGGATTTCGGGGTGGGCTTCGGACGTCTTGCGCGGTTGCTGCCGCAGCATGCCTTCGTGGACTACTTCGGTTTCGATATCTCCCCTGCGATGGTGGAGCCGCTGCTGCGTGAACCGCCTGTTGAACTGGCCGCAGACATCGGGCGTCGCATCCGCGTCGGATCTTCGTTGGCCGAGGCCATGCAGGGGGAGCAGTTTGATGTGATCTTCACCGTCTCGGTGTTGATCCACAACGACCGCGAACAGGCGGCAGACGTACTTGCACAGATGCGCGTGTTGCTGGCGCCCGGAGGGCGGCTGTGCTTCATCGAGAACCGGCCGGTGTCGATCAGCCTGCTGGCCAACCTGTGGCATGCAGGTTGCTGGAGTCATGATTTTGCCGGCACGTTGGCGCCGGACATGAATGTGGACGTCGAAGACGGAATCCTTTCGGACCATGCCATCTACATTCTGCATGAATCCGCCGCCGGGATCCCACGCCAGCTTCGTGTGCCGGGCGCCCGCGGGTTTGAACCGATCACCGCCGGTGACTACCTGTTGCGGACGCTGGAAGCTACCACGGCTGTTGCGCGTGGCATGGAAGTGGAAAGTGCCACGCTTGGCGGCGACATCGCGCAGATGCGTGATGCGGTGGAACTCTATCGTCAGGCCGAAGAACACGCGCGAACGAATCTGGACATCGCGCGACAGCATCTAGGCGATGACGTGGGTCTGCTGGATGGCATAGGCCATCTTACCGCCGCCATTGATGCGCTTCCGGCATTGGCGATGCGTATCGGCGTGCTGGGTGGCGAGACCTCCGTGCAGCACGCCCAGTCCTTGGGGCGGATCGAAGCGCTGCATGCGCGTGAAGCGACGCTTGTCGAATCGCTGGCGCAGCAGGAGCGAGAGCTTGAGCAGGCGCAGGCCAGGTTGGACGCTGCCCAAAGCGCCAACCAGCATCTGCAATGGCAGCAGGGCCTTCGTGAACAGGTTCGCCAGGCCCTGAGCAGCCGGATGGATGAGGGCGCCATGCCATACCTCGACGCGCCGGTGGGTGGCAGTGCATCGGTCGGTCAGCCGGTACCCTCGGTCTACGAGTTCAACGCCCGCCGTGACATGCGTTTCGCGCAGACTGTGGTCGGGCATGAGCGGGTCTGCCACATCATGCATCAGGAGTGGTTCGGTATCCGCGCGGCCTGCGGCTCGCTGCCGGGGCACAAGCTTGCGGTGACCAGTACCTCAGCGCCCGACGCCGGTGATGTTGAGGAGGTGGCCCGTCTGCTTGCCGCCAACAAGGTGAATCGGCTGGTTATCCATGGATTCTCCGACGGCATGTTGCAATGGGTGAAAGGCCTCGCTGCGGCCGGATTCGACCGGATCTACATGGTCTGGCATGGCGCGCCCTCGATGTGGATCCATGCTGAAGAGCGGCGCCTGTTCGCACTGGCCTACAAGGCGGTCCGCACTGGCCTGATCCGCAGGGTCAGTGTCATGCGCGCAGGTTCCCATGCGGCGCTCGCAGATGTAGCGGGCTGGCAGAGGCAGGTCTACAACATGCCGCCAGCCTATACCGGCAAGCGCATTCCGCGGCGGGCGACCGGAGCCACCGTATTCATTCCGTCCTGGAATCTGATCCACAAGAACATCTTCACGAACGCCGCGGCTGCGGCAGCGACCGGGGAAGTGGCAAACATCTGGCTGATGGCGGATGATTTCGCCTTGCCGTACCGGGTGGACAAGAATGTAAAGCGTCTTCCAAAACTCAGCCAGTTGCAGATGATGGAGGCGATGTCGCAAGCCGATGCAGTGATGAATGCCTCCATCGTCGACTGCCATCCGATGGTGGAGTTGGAGGCGCTTGCTGCAGGTACTCCCGCGCTGCGGGGGCGTCTGGGGATGGATGCGCTGGAAGACCATCCCTATGTCGAGATCACCCAGGTGGCCGATCCGCTCAGCGTTGCCGATGTACGCCAGACGCTGCGCCGGATGTTGGCGGCTCCCGCAGTAGAGATGGATGACATGATGTCGTCCTACTCGCGCCAGATGGTGGCGTTGTCCTTCGAGCGATACTCAGAATTTATGGAAATCTAAAAATGGGCTTGAGGGTTTTTGTTACCCGCGAACTTTTCCCCTTTACCGCCGGTGGCATTGGACGCGTGATCGCGAACATGCTGATGACCGCGCCGGAAGAAGATCGCGCGGAGATGGCAGTACTTTACGTTGGCGACAACGTTGAAGCGGATGCGTTCGCGGTCGCCCACCCGGGCGTGACCTTCCTCGCGTGGCCGCACTCGCGCTTTCAACAAGTAGACGAGCGTGGGGAGATTTTCCCGCCAATGCCGGCGTTCACCCACAGCATGCTGCACTGGGAATCGGTGCATGTGCTGCAGGGGCTGCTCGAGCTGGAACGTCTGAAAGGCCCGCTTGAGTATGTCGAGTTCGTGGACTGGGGGGCACCTGCGTTCGCCGCAACCCAGGAAAAGCTGCTTGGCAGCGCATTGACGACGGCCACGCTGGCCGTGCGCCTGCACACCACAGACAGCATCCTGGCCGATTTTGAGCCGCGCGTGCAGAGTGTGCACGGGTTGAATCTCTTTGACCTGGAACGAAAGGCGCTGGCCGATTGCGACCTTATCGTCGGTCAGATCGCACCGGTTGCCGAGGCCTTCCGCGTGTTCTACGGTTTCAGCGAGGAGGAGTGGACTCCACGCCTGCGCCTGCATGCTCCGCCGGTGTTGCTGGATACGATGCAGCCGACCACGCAGACCACCGTGATCGATGATACAACGTCGCTGTTGTTCACTTCGAAACTGCAGGACATCAAGCGCCCGGATACTTTCATCCGTGGCTGCATCCAGTTCCTGCGGGACAGGCCGCGTTATCAGGGCAACATTGTTTTCCTGGCGCATTCTTTTGATGTGAGCTATCAGGAGTATGTCATCTCGCTGGTGCCGGAGGACCTGCGCAGCCGGGTGGTGTTTGCCCGTGGCGTAACCGGTGCGGCGCGCGAGAAGAGCATTTCTGGTGCGGTATGCGTATTCCCGTCTCCATGGGAGTCGTTCTGCCTTGCTGCGTACGAGGCGTCGCTGTCAGGCGCAGCCTGCGTGCTCAACGCGCAGAATCCGGCTTTCGGGCCGGGCAGTCCGTGGCGGGATGGATACAACTGCAGCACGTTTGATGGCAGCGCCGAAGATCTGGCACGCGCGCTTTCCGGGCTGTTTGAAAGCGCCGTCGGCCGACTGTCGCCGGTCGAGGTGCCGAAGGACCCGCTTCCCTGGAAGGGGCTTGATCCGGTGGCGGTGCCTGCTGCGGTTCCCCTGGACAGGCAATTGACCGTAGTCGTCGTCAACCGCGATAGCGCGGGCCGCGTGTTGAATTCGCTGGACAGCATCCTCGCGTCCAATCTGACGCTTGACAAGCTGATCGTGATTGACGACGCCTCGCGCGACCCACGCGATATCGCTGTGCTGGACCAGCTGGGCAGCAATGATCCACGTTTGTCCGTGCACCGGCTTGCGGTTCCCGTTGGTGACGCTGTAGCGCGCAACATGGGCCTTGCGTTGGTTGAGACGCCGTTTGCTGGATTCGTGCGCGGTGGTGACCAGTTACTGCCGGGCTTCCTCAATGGCGCGGTGAGCGCATTGGCGTCGCACCCGGATTTTGATGTGGTCGTGGGGCAGGTGGGCGTGACCGTGGATCCCGATGATGTGATCGCCGGCAATGTCGCCCCGGATGGATTCCACATTTTCTATGGTGAAGGACGCCTCGCAGGACTCTACGAGAACCGCCTGGCGCCGGAAAGCTACGTGATCCGGACCGAGGCCGCCAGGCGCTTCGCATTCGATCCCGTCATCCCTGCACTTGAAGTATGGGAAATGATGCTGCGCGCCTGCCAGTCGGGTGCACGCTTCATGGTGACTTCCGCCGTGAACGTGCTTGCACGGCATCAGGGGCAACCAGATGAACGGCACTTGGAGCAGATCCAGATCGCGATGCGCCGGCGCCTGCAGCGCAAGCGCGTGCGTGTCGGCTCACTGGAGGTACCTGCGTACTTCATCTTCGGTGCGCATGTATCGCCGAGCGGGTTCATGGGGGATGCCTCCAACGCGGAAATGGCCTATCGGCTGCAGGCACTGATGGAAAGCGAGTCCGTGCGCTACACCCTGGCACTTGCCAGGCTTCTGCAGAAGCGGGCGCCATGGGTACTGCGCTTGGGTAAATGGTCGGTGCAGCGACTGGCGCCGATCTATCGCCGATTGCGGTGAGCGTTCCGGGGCAGCATCGATGCATGTGATCGTCATCCAGCTGGCGTGTTGGCGTGTTGGCGGAGAGCGGGCTGCATTGGCGCGTGCCCGCCTGCGCGCGATACCTGCTGCTTCGGTGCTGATCGTTGGCGAGGGAGCGCCGCCCGCCGACCTGCTCGAGGAGTGTACAGAGAGACGCAAACTGTGCGTGGATTCGCCTTTGCATGCGATGCAGGGCCGACGGTTGCCTGATGTCCGCCGCAGTGGTGACGCGGAGCAGCTCGGTTGGTCATTGGCGGTGATGGCGGCGCTTCGGGCGCTGCAGCAGGATGTGCACCTGGACTGTGTGGAGATTCCATCGTGTGGTGCGCTGGCCTACGCACTTCTCCAGGAGCGAGCTCTGTCAGAGGTGTTTGACACTACGCGCGTGATGTTGCGGTTTGACGGCATCCAGGCCATCGAAGTCCTGAGGCAGGGACGCAATGTCGAGATGGCTGCGCTGATGTTGATGGACATGGAGCGGATGTGCCTGGAGCAATGCGACCAGGTTCTGGTCGATAGTCAGGCGATCGCAGAATCCTTGCAGCGCTTCCTTCCAGGCAGCCAGAGGCCGCTTCACCTGCAGGCGACGCTGCCGGAGCCGGCCGGGCTCGTGTCGGAGCACCATGCAGTGGGTTCAGCACTGGCTTGCGTCGCAACCGAAGCGCCTGCTCTCAGGCAGTGCCTGCGGGCGATTTCCGGTTACCTGCAGCAGAACAATGATGGTCTGCTGCAGGTCTCGGTCGTCTGCCAGCCTGCGCTTCTATCCGAAGTGCTGCATGTGGTGCCTGCTGCCCTGCGCCATCGTTTCCAGGAAGCGCCTGCGGATTGCCTGCGCGCTTCGCCCATGCGTGTGGTCATGCCTGATCGCTGGTCTGCAGGCTCGGCTCTGGCGCGGGAGCTGCTTGCTCATGGCCATAGCCTGATTGTGGATGTCGCCAACCCGGCGCTGGCTGCCGCACAGGGGTGGGAACAGGGGCGGACCCATCTTGGCTACACGGATGCCCGTGGGCTGTTCGAAGCGCTGCGGGCTTCGCAGCAGTGGGTGCCCACCCGTCACCTGCGGATGGGGCCTTCCCCGCCGCTGCCCAAGCTTGACGTTGGTACGCCGGGCCCCGCCAAGGTCTCCGTGGTCGTGCCCTGCTACAACATGGGCCGCTGGCTGCCGCAGACCTTGCGCAACATACAGCGGTTTTCATGGAGCGATCTGGAGGTCATCGTTGTTGACGATGGATCGACGGATCCCGGCACGGTGCAGCTCATCGAAGAGCTGGAAGCAAGCCCCACCGCTGGCCTGCGCGTGGTCCGTCTTGAGTTCAACCAGGGATTGTCTGCTGCCAGGAATGCCGGCGTTGCCGCAGCGCAGGGTGAGTTCACCCTGTGCCTGGACGCGGATGACCTGGTGTCGCCAGAGTTTGTTTCGATTGCTGTACGCGCACTGCAGCGACAGCCTGCGCACGACTTCGTTGTTCCCCGCTGCGCCTACTTCTTCGGTGACGAATCTGCGCTTGATGTGAACGAGTTGCGGCTCGGCCAGGGCTTGCCAATGGTTGGTGCGGCATTTGATTCCGGTACGCTGGGCAATCGTTTCTCAACGGCGACCAGCCTGGCGCGAACTTCGGTACTGCGTGCACTCGGCTATGACGAAAGCCTGCGTTCCTATGAAGACTGGCAGCTTTACCGGCGCGCGCTGCAGCAGGGCAGTCGTTTCGTTGTCACCAACGACGTTCATTTTTTCTACCGGCAGCGACCGGATTCAATGATCCACGATCCGGCCATGCGCGCTCGCCACAGCCTGCTTTACGCGGAGATGGTGGGCGGAGCGACGTTGATCGGGCAGGGACCGGTGGTGTCGCCGAACCTGCTGGGAGCGCTGGCCGCTCCCCCGCGGATCGATGGGAGCTCGTCCGGGCTGTTGCTGGGGGGCGTTGTCGAGGCGCTCGACGAGATGCAGGCATTGCGCCGTAGTCGCATCGTCGGGCTGGGATACAGATTGTCGGCCCTGTTGCGGCGGCTACGTCGTTGAGATGCGTGGCAATACCATCGCATCTCAGTGGCTCACCCGGCAGAAGCTACTGCGATCTGCTCATCAGAATCTGTTGCCATCTCCAAGTATCCCGACACATCTTGGCCAGATCCAACTTCGCGCTCCAGCCCAGCCGGCATTCTGCAAGTGAGGGATCAGCCCAGCATTCACCGATATCGCCTGGTCTCCGGCCAACGATCTCGTAGGGTACCGGTCGTCCCGATGCTTCGCTGAAAGCCCTGATGACATCGAGTACCGAGTAGGGTATTCCGGTTCCCAGATTCAATGCGTTCAAACCGGAAAGATTAGGTAGTGCCTCCAGTGTTCGAATATGTGCTGTGGCCAGATCGCATACGTGGATGTAGTCCCGGATGCCGGTTCCATCAGTCGTCGGATAATCCGCACCGAATACCGAAACATGCGAGCGAAGCCCGGCTGCAACCTGGGCGATATAGGGCATCAGATTGTTGGGAGTGCCACTGGGCTCTTCCCCCAGTAGCCCGGATTCATGTGCGCCCACCGGATTGAAGTAACGGAGATTGATCGCCTGCAGTAACGGGTCGGCCAGTTTTGCATCGTTGATGATCTGCTCGACGAAGAGCTTCGTGCGACCGTACGGGCTTGTCGCCGAAGTGGGGGCGCTTTCATTTATAGGGCAATGGGAAGAATTTCCATAAACCGTTGCCGATGAGCTGAAGACGAGCTTGTGACACGCATTGCGCTGCATGCATTGGAGCAGGTTGATCGTCCCAGCAACATTGACATCGTAGTAAGCCAGAGGCACAACTGCACTTTCTCCCACGGCCTTGAGAGCCGCGAAGTGCATGACGGCCTCGGGGCGCTGCTGAAGGAAGGCGCGGTCAAGGGTCGCGCGGTTCCTGATGTCGCCGGTGATGATGTTCACTACGCGGCCGGTGAGCATGTTGAGTCGTTCGCCCACGTCCGGCCGGGCATTGCTGAAGTCATCGACGACGGTGACTTCGTGCCCCCCAAGCAGAAGCTCGGCACAAACGTGGCTCCCTAGGTAGCCTGCTCCACCGGTGACCAAAACGCGCATTCTCTGATCCTGCAATCGGCAAGCTTCATTGTTGCATACAAGCCCTGCCAGGCTCACGCTAGTCTGTTGAGGCGTTGACTAGCCCCCTGTTTCCGGCTCAAAATCCGCAGTTAGCTTGAATTTATCTACCTTAGGCGACCCCGTGAATAGAACCCTACGCTTGCAACGAGTCAGAGCGCTGATGGCGACGCCCACAGCGCCATTGCTCAGATTGACCCTGCTGGGAGTCGGCCTGGTTCTGGTGCTCCTGCCTGGAGTGCTTCTGATGCGGGAGTTGCTGCACATTGGCATGCAGGAAGACGCGATGATCGGACTGCGTCATCTGCGCAACATGCTCGAGGGCAGCGGATTCGTATACAACCGCGGTGAATCGGCACTCGGCGCGACAAATCCGCTTTTCTGGATCTTCTCGTTCCTTGCCATCAAGCCATTCTACTTGGCAAGTCCGTCCCTCGACGTGTTGGTGGCGCACTACTATTTCTGCGGGTTTGCGCTGCTGGCAGCGGCTATCGCCTTTGCAATGGCCGCGCCTTCGCGGACTCGCACTGTGTCGGTTGCTGCCATGGCGCTCCTGAGCGTCCTGTTCTTCTGGCCCCTGCGCTTCCTCTATCTGGGGCTTGAAGGGCCGTTCATGCTCGTATGTGTTGGCGTTCTTGGCCTGCTGGCTGTCCGATCTGTGGGCACGCGGGATGGTCTGCTCGCAACACTGGTTGGCTTCCTGTCATGGAACCGGCCGGAAATTGCGCTCATTCTGATTCCTGCAGTCCTCTTCTATGCACTGCTGATGTCGGATAAGTCGAGCCGTATCCGGGTCTCAGTCGGCTATCTGGCAGGCGCAGTGGCATTTCCGTTGATGCTGAAGCTCGTATCCGGCGCTTACATCGCGGGCACAGTGCAGGCGAAGGCATACTTCGGCAATCCCAGTCCACCGTACAATCTTGATTTCTTCGTGCAGCGGATCATCTATCTGGACTCGTTCATCGGTCTTGGTGGTGGGGTGACGGTGCTTCTGCTGGTGGGCATTTTTGCTTCTGCAATCATCGGCATCCTCGATTTCCTGCAAGGTGATCGCAAGCAGATGCCGTGGGTTCGAGGCGTGTACCCAGCGTTCGTCGCAGGATATTCGTGTTTCGTCCTGTTCATTCCTTCTCTGTGGGAATGGTATGTAACTTTCTGGCTTTCCTTCGCGCTGGTCCAGTATGGCGTTCTCATCAGTCGAGGAATCAATTGCTGCTTCTCAGTACTGCGTGGCAATGTAGGCGCAGCCATGCTGGGCGTCACAATCGTGCTGTTGTCTACGAGCTGGTTGATGGGACACCGACTTGCAACCCAGCGCACGGAGATCGTCGGTTGGATTACCCAGGACGCGGGTTTCCGTGGCCGCTTGTCCAAGGAACTGAACGAGCGCTGGCATGCTCGCTCGGTCTGGATGGAGGCTGCTGGCTGGCAGGGTTATTTCAACAATGCGCGCATCTTCGACGAAGTCGGGCTGGTGGATGATGAAACACAGCCGCTGGCACAGAAGTACGGCTGCGCGTATTTCGTTTCCGCACTCAAGGAGTTGCAGCCACAATTCGTCATCAAGAGGCAGTTCGAGATGGACCGGAACGTGATGCTGACGCCTCCGCGCAGTTGCCCGAACGCGCCTCTCTTCTCGAATGATGCGGATCGACTCTGGTTTGATTCCAACTATGAGGCCGTGGAGCACTACGGAACGCCCGCTCCCGGTTACTTCGGAGAGTATTCATTCCTCGTCCTCTACCGTAGCCGCAACAAGTAGCGGATACCCGCGCCCGGCTGGCGTCCGGCGGCTGCAGGGCAGCGGAGGCACCACAGCTTCCGCTGCGCCTCCAGGGACGATGATCTGCTCGATGGGGACACTAGTTGCTCGCTGTACCTAGGTCGTCTGTCGGCGCAGGGATTGACGCCCTTGCCACTGCCTCCGCTGGGGCGTCCCTTCAAGCATGACGGGGCCAGTCGCGAGCGGTAGGGGGAGGGGCAGATGCATGATCAATGATTGCGCAGGACAACGGCAGGCTGGGCTCCAGCAATTCTCCGGCCTACTGTGCCGCATGGGTGGGATATTCCTCCCATGCGGCGGGCTGCATCGCCGGCAACGTGTCAGCTGGCGTCCGGCGCTCTCATTCGTGACGACGGCCTGGCACCGCCGTCTTCTTGAAGACAAAGTGCGAATCAAGCCTGTACTTCACCGCGTAGCCGATGCTCAGGCCAATGATTCCTCCGACATACCTCATGGCGTCTCCTTCGAACATGAAATGGAAGGCAGCTTCGGTCCCCCAGAAAATCAGCGTCGTCGCCAGCCCCATAACTACATAAAGGGTGAATGTCTTTGCTTCTTGGGAGGCGCTCTCTGAGCTATGGCCGAAGATGAAGTGCTTGTCGAGGAAGTACTTGCACAACAGGCCTGTTGCAGTTCCAAGCACGACAGACGCCGGCACCGAATATGGTCCCTGATACAGAAGGACAGCCAAGGCCTGGGTGCCGATGTTGACCAGAATGGAGGCGGCCGCAAAGCTCGAGTAGGCAAAGATCAAACGTGATCTGCTCAAAGCTTGATCCTGCGGAAAATGAACTCTGGGATATTCTTGATGATCATCATTACTGCCCACCAGAAGCCAGGCAGGTAAGCCACGGATTTGCGCTTTCCAATTGCCTTGAGAATCCCATTGGCCACCTGTTCCGGTGTCGCCCAGAGTGCTCCCTTCTTGAACGCGGCTGTCATTGGTGTATCGACGAACCCAGGCTTGATGGCCAGTACATTGACGCCGCTCGCGTGCAGGCGCTGGCCAAGCCCGCTTAGATAGGTAGTAACGGCGGCTTTTGCACTGCCGTACAGGTAGTTGCTGGCGCGACCGCGATCGCCCGCCACCGAGGAGATCACGGCCAGAGTAGCGCCATGCTGTAGACGCTGTGCAAGTGCAGCGGCAAGAGCGATCGTCGCGGTGGCATTTGTGGCGAACTCGTGTAGTGACAGGTCTACAGAGGCATCGCAGGCGGCCTGGTCCGGCAGAGTGCCGTGGGCGATTAGAACGGTATCGATGCCCCCCAACGCTGCCCATGCGTTGTCCAGCAGTCCACCGTGTGCGGCCACATCGTTCACGTCCAGAACCCCGGTCTCCACACGCTGGGCGCCGCGCACGCGTAGGTCGGCGGCAATGGCATCAAGCTTCCCGGCGCTACGGCCGACCAGATAGAGCGCCGCGGCACGTCCGGCGTATTGGCGTGCTACCGCCTCGGCGATGGCCGATGTCGCGCCGATGATCAGGATCTTCTGCATGGTTACTCCATCACCCGACGCCAGAAGCCGGATGAGAATCGAGGGTCGATGAAATGGGAGAATTGCTCCCAGGCCGGATAGGCCTGGCGGAACAGCGCGCCGGACATGCGTGCGTCCTTGGCCGGATACACCGCGCCACCGGCGTCGCTGACAATGCGATCGAGGCGCTCCAGCATCGTAAGCAGGCCCGGGCCGTCATTGGGGAAATCGAGGGCTAGGGTTGTGCCTGGACGCGGGAATGAAAGCATCCCCGGCGACGGGATGTCGCCAAACTCCTTGAGAACAGCCAAGAACGAGCCGCGACCGCTGCGGGCGATTTCAGCCAGCAAGGCTGCTGCCGCATCGCGAGCGTGCGCAGGCGGCAACACGCACTGGTGCTGCAGGAAGCCTCGCGGTCCGTACATGCGGTTCCAGTGGTTGATGCCGTCCAATGGATAAAAATAGCTCTGGTAATGCGATACATGGCGTGCCCGATGCGCGGGCTGCCGCCAGTAGTACAGCGTGTTGAATGGACGCAGAGTAAGGCCGTTGACCAACGAGACCGGGGGGACCAACGGCATGCTGCGTCGTGGGGCTGAACTGGGCGTGGCCGCTTGAGCGTCGCCGGGTGCGTGGTCGCCGCGAAGGAAATGGCCACGGCCGAGGTTGCGCGCTTTGGCAAGGCAGTCGATCCAGGCCACCGTGTACTCATAGCCTGCTGCAGAATCCCGGGAAAGCTCGAAGAATTCATCAAGATTGCCGAATCGGATCGACTCGGTTTCGATCCATGGGCCGGGTACCCGGCGAAGCTGCAGTTCGGCCCAGGTAATGAATCCGGTCAGGCCCAATCCCCCTGCGGTGGCCGCGAATAGTCCACTACTGTCAGCTGCCGTGAGTTGCTGGCGCGAACCATCGCTGCGTAGCAGTTCCAAGCGCAGCACATGATGGCAGAAGGTCCCGGCGCGATGGTGGTTCTTGCCGTGCACGTCATTGCCAATGGCGCCGCCAACGGTGGCGTAGCGTGTGCCCGGTGTCACGGGCAGGAACCAGCCACGTGGCAGTGCAATATCCAGTATGGAGGCCAAGGTTACGCCGGATTCGCAGCGCACGACGCCGGTAGCGGGATCAAAATCGATGAATCGGTCCAGTCCGTGGCTGGTGAGCAGCGTGGCATCCGGGTTCAGGCAACTGTCGCCATAACTGCGGCCATTGCCGTGAGGCAGCACCGAGCCCCCATCGACAGGCAATGGCAGCGGAACGTCGCGGTCGAAAACCGGCACTATCCGCTGATTGACTCGCGGATAGCGCCCCCAGGATTGGCCGGCCGGTGCTCTCATATTGCGATCAGGACGATGAGGAGGCACAAGCCGATCACGATTTGACTACTACGGTCTGTCGCAGCGAATACGATGGGATCGTCATGCATGTCGCCACGGTGAGAGACGATCCACATGCGGCTGATCCAGTACAACAGGATCGGACAAAGGAGCCATAGCAGTTTCGGGCTGGTGTATAGCTCCAGGCTTTCGGGGCTGTTGATGTACAGCGCGAATACCAGCACGCCTATGTAACCCGCGGCGGCTCCCAATGATTGCACCAGCGGCAGGTCGGCCACGGAGTAGCCACGGCCGATGGCCACTTCCTTGCCACTGGCCAGCGCCGAAGCCAGTTCCGTATAGCGCTTGAGCATGGCCAGGCTGAGGAACACGAACATCGAGAAAGCCAACAGCCAGAACGAGAGTTCAGAGCTGATTGCCACTGCGCCGCCGATGATACGCACGGTGTACAGCGCCGCCAGCATTACGACGTCAATCATCACAATGCGCTTGAGCTTGAGGGAGTAGCTCAGTGTCATTACGTAATAGCACAGCAACACGCCGGCGAAGGCTGGGCTACAGGCAAGGGCGAGTGCGAATCCGGCCAGCGTGATCAGCGGGGCTGCCAGCAGCCCGTGCAGCAATGGGAGCGTCCCGGCGGCAAATGGCCTCCGGCGCTTGCGCGGATGCATACGATCGGGAGTCAAGTCCAGCAGGTCGTTGAGCAGGTAGACGCCTGACGCGCACAGGCCGAATGCCAGGAAGGCCACCCCGGCATCGACGACCGAGCCGAGGTCGAAGAAGCGGTGGGCAGTCAGCAAGGGCACCAGCACCAGCAGGTTCTTCAGCCACTGATAGACGCGAAGGGCCTTGATCCAGGTGAGCAGGCCTCCGTTCTGAGATGGCAGGTGGGCCAGGACTTCCGTCCGCGTGCTTGCCGCGCGGACCAGCCCATTGCCATTGTTGACAACAATGGCTCCTCCGGCGTGTGCCCAGACCTTCAGGTCGACCTGGCCGTTACCCATATAGTCGAAGCCGCGTTCACCGAAGCGCTCCGCCAATGCCTGCCCTTTGTTGGTGCCGGACAGGTTGGTGTACCCATCGCTGGCCATGACCTCTTCGAACAGGTCCAGATGGTCGGCAATGGGTTGGACCAGCAGCCGGTCCGATGCCGTACACAGTACGCGCGGCCGTTGCGTGGTGGTGCGTAGAATTTCCAGGACCCGCTCGTCATAAGGCAAAATTGCTGCGGGCAATTGCACGCGCGAGGCCAGTTGGCGCTTCACATACGCCTTGCCTTTCAACAGCCAGAAGGGAATCAGGAAGACATACAGTGGATTGTGCGCCAACAGCGCCAACAAGGACTCGTAGAGGATGTCAGAACGCAGTAGGGTTCCATCAAGATCCACGCAAAGCGGTCGATTGGAAGCCGTCACAGAGGAAAGCCCCGGTTCGTAGCCGCATTGTTTTGTCGCATTTTCATGCCTTTCATGGTTACCGGTGACGAGGCCAATGATAGATGATGGCAACCTCGGTAATCGCTATCGAGATTCAGGCGCGAGGCTCGCGGTACGCGGGCTGCCGCTCATGTGCTTTACGGGGGGCGTTCAGCCCAGTCGTCGGGCTCATCCGTCCGAACGATAGGCAGTTATCCGTGATCCTGCGCCAGGAGGAGCGGGAGGGGCCGCCGGTCGGCTGTGCAGGAACGGAGTATCTGATCCAGACAGGTGCCCCGGCAACCCGGTTACGCACCGGGCTGCCATTGGGTGGTCTGGTCCCCCGGCAGTTGATAGCGTACTTGCCGGGAGTGAGGCTTACAGCGCCTTTTCCAGCTCCGGCAGGATCGCAAACAGATCTCCCACCAGGCCGATATCGGCAATCTCAAAGATCGGCGCATCGCCGTCCTTGTTGATCGCGACGATGGTGCCGGCATCCTTGATGCCGGTCAGGTGCTGGATCGCGCCACTGATGCCGACCGCCACATACAGTTCCGGCGCGATGATCTTGCCGGTCTGGCCGACCTGCAGGTCGCTGGGCACATAGCCGGCATCAACTGCGGCACGCGAAGCACCGACGGCGGCACCGAGCTTGTCCGCCAGCTGGAAGATGACCTTGAAGTTCTCTTCCGAGCCGACGCCACGGCCGCCGGAGACCACGCGCTTGGCGCTCTGCAGGTCCGGGCGGTCGCTGGCACCGGCGGCCAGGCCGATGAAGCGGGTATGGGTCGGCAGGGCAGCATCGACGCTGGCCGCTTCAATGGCGGCAATGCCGCCCTGGGCGGCTTCCGGCCACGAGGCGGCACGCACGGTGGCGACCACGATCTGGTCGGCAGGTGCTTCCACGGTGATGATCGCGTTGCCAGCGTAGATCGGGCGCTTGAAGGTGTGGCTGCCTTCGACGGTCATCAGGTCGGAGACCTGGTTGACGCCGAGCAGGGCGGCCACGCACGGCATCAGGTCCTTGCCGAAGGTGGTCGACGGTCCGAACACGTGGGTGTAGCCCTTGGCCAACTGCGCGATCTGCGGCGCGAGCACCTGGGCGATGGCCTGCGCGTTGGCGGCGTTGGCCACGGTCAGGACCTTGGCAACGCCGGCGATCTTCGCGGCCTCAGCAGCGACGGCGGCCGGATCGGCGGCCAGTACCACGACATCAATGCTGGCACCGCTGATGGCGGCGGCGGCACTGACGGTCTTGGCGGTGGCGGCGTTGAGCTTGCCGTCGTGGTGCTCGGCGATGACGAGAATCTTGCTCATTACAGCAACCCCTTCTGCTTGAGTGCGGCAACCAGTTCAGCCGCGTCCTTGACCATCACGCCCTTGCTGCGCTTGGACGGCGCGGCGTACTGGGTGGTCTTGAAGGTGTCGGCGGCTTCAACGCCGAGGTCGGCCAGCTGCAGGGTTTCCAGCGGCTTGGCCTTGGCCTTCATGATGTCCGGCAGCTTGATGAAGCGCGGCTCGTTCAGGCGCAGGTCGGTGGTGACCACGGCCGGCAGATCCACTTCCAGCGTTTCCAGGCCGGCGTCGACTTCACGGGTGACCGTGGCCTTGCCGTCGGCGATCTCGAGCTTGCTGGCGAAGGTCGCCTGCGGGCGGCCCCACAGCGTGGCCAGCATCTGGCCGGTCTGGTTGGCGTCGTCGTCGATGGCCTGCTTGCCGAGGATCACCAGGTCCGGCTGTTCCTTCTCGATCAGCTTGAGCAGGGTGCGCGAGGCGGTCAGCGGCTGGATGGCTTGGTCGGTGACGACGTGGATGGCACGGTTTGCGCCCATGGCCAGTCCGTTGCGCAGGTGCGCCTGGGCGTCGGCCGGGGCGATGGTGGCGACCACCACTTCGCTGGCGATGCCCTTGTCGCGCAGGCGCAGGGCTTCTTCCAGGGCGATTTCGTCGAAGGGGTTGGGGGACAGCTTGACGCCGTCGGTGACCACGCCGGAACCGTCCGGCTTGACCTGAATGCGGACGTTGTAGTCCACCACGCGCTTGTACGCGACGAGGATTTTCATCTGGTACGGGGTCCTTCAATAACGGTGAGAACGTCCGGTCCTCGCACAGCAACCGGTTCGGGGGTGGGATCTCGATTCTAGCTGGCTTGAGGGGACCATGCGAATGCGTATGGTTTGGTAGGGCCGCCACGGTGTCCCCGCGTTGGCGTGCTGCGCGTGCAGCAGGGGGGGGGGGCGGGTGAGGGCGCTATGCTCCGGAGGTCATTGAAGTTGCCACGATGTTTCCCGGGCCCGGGGAGAGCGGGTCATGCGAGTGTCAGAACCTGGAGACGATGTTGATGGGATTCGATCAATGTCCTGCCTGCGAGGGGCGGCTCAAGGCTGGGCTGCAGCCTTGGCATCTGCAATGCGGCCGGTGCAGTTATGAGGGAAGCTCGCTTCGCGTGGATATCGATGTGCAGGGGGATCGCGAGGTGCTGGACGAGGTACTTCGCGAAGAGGGGTTGAGTGACCTTCGACAGCGCAACTTCGCCGTGCTGGCCGAGGATCTGGCAGCGCGGTTTGCGCAGCGGGCGGAGGGGCGTCCGCGGCTGTTGGATGTCGGCTGTGCCCATGGTTGGTTTTTGCAGGCCACCGAGGGCCAATTCGAGGTCGTGGGCATCGAGCCCGACGCCCGCGTAGCCGATTCGGCCAGCGCGCGCGGCTTGCCCGTCCGCCGGGGGTTCTTCCCGGACGTGCTGCAGGTGGGTGAGAAATTTGACGTGATCGTCTTCAATGACGTCATGGAGCACATCCCCGACATCCTGTCTGCGATGCGGGCCTGCACGGCCGTCCTTCGCCCCGGGGGCGTGGTGGTGATCAATGCACCGGCACGAACGGGCGTGCTCTACCGGGTCGCGCGGGTGATGGCCCGGATGGGGGCACCTGCCAGCTTCGAGCGGTTGTGGCAGAAGGGGTTCCCGTCGCCACACGTGCATTACCTGGACGACGGCAGCATGCGCGCGATTGGTGCCCGTACCGGTTTGAGACTGTTGCGCGCCCGTACGCTGCCTTCCCTAAGCGTGAAAGGTCTGTACGCGCGCATCCGCTACGACCGGTCGGTGTCGACGGCCAAGGCCATGGCGCTCACGGCTGCGTTGAGTATGCTCGCGCCGGTGATGCGGCTGCTGCCTGCTGACATCAAGGTCTGGATGTTGCAGGTCGAGTCCGACCCTGTTGGCGGGATGGCCGGCTAGCGCCTGTTCATTCAGGTGTTGGGGGGGCGAGCGGCTGGGCATGTATCCTTGGCGGTCAACGTGCGGCGGGTTGCAGACACCGCCCGCAGATTTGTCCACTTCAAGGAGATGCCTTTCGTGCCCACTTGGCTCGTCACCGGCGGCGCCGGATTCATTGGCGGAAACTTCGTTCTCGAAGCCGTCGCCCGTGGCATCAAGGTCGTCAACCTCGATGTGCTCACCTATGCCGGCAACCTGAAGACTTTGTCCAGCGTGGAGGGGGATCCCAACCATCTGTTCGTGCAGGGCGATATCGGCGATCGGGCACTGGTCGCTGGTCTGCTGGCCGAACACCAACCGGACGCGGTGCTGAACTTCGCCGCCGAGAGCCATGTCGACCGCTCCATCGACGGCCCGGGCGCCTTCATCCAGACCAACGTGGTCGGCACGCTGGGCCTGCTGGAAGCCGTGCGCGACTACTGGAAGGCACTGCCGGCCGAGCAGGGCGCGGCGTTCCGCTTCCTGCACGTGTCCACCGACGAGGTGTACGGCACCCTGGGCGAGACCGGCAAGTTCAGCGAAACCACGCCGTACGCCCCGAATTCGCCGTACTCGGCGTCCAAGGCTGCCTCGGACCACTTGGTGCGCGCGTTCCATCACACGTACGGGTTGCCGGTGCTGACCACCAACTGCTCGAACAATTACGGCCCGTACCACTTCCCCGAGAAGCTCATTCCGCTGGTGATCGCCAAGGCGCTGGCCGGCGAGCCGTTGCCGGTGTACGGCGATGGCAGGCAGGTGCGCGACTGGCTGTTCGTGTCCGACCACTGCGAAGCGATCCGCACGGTGCTCGCGAAGGGCAAGGTTGGCGAGACCTACAATGTGGGTGGCAATTCGGAAAAGCAGAACATCGAAGTGGTGCAGGCCATCTGCGCACTGCTGGACCAGCGCCGCCCGCGCGCGGATGGCGAGCCGCGCAGCAGCCAGATCACCTACGTGGCCGACCGCCCGGGTCATGACCGCCGCTACGCGATCGATGCGTCGAAGCTGAAGAGCGACCTGGGCTGGGAGCCGGCCTACACCTTCGAGCAGGGCATCACCCGCACCGTTGACTGGTACCTGGACAACCAGGAATGGGTGAACGGCGTGCTGGATGGCAGCTACCGCCTGCAGCGCATCGGTACGGCGGCCTGAACCCAGGAGATCTTATGTCCCAGCGCAAGGGCATCATCCTCGCCGGCGGTTCCGGCACCCGGCTGTATCCGATCACCAAGGGCGTCAGCAAGCAGCTGCTGCCGGTGTACGACAAGCCGATGATCTACTACCCGCTCAGCGTGCTGATGCTGGCGGGCATCCGTGAAGTGCTCATCATCAATACCCCGCACGAGCAGGCCCTGTTCCAGCTGCTGCTGGGCGACGGTTCGCAGTGGGGCATGGACATCCAGTACGCCGTGCAGCCGAGCCCGGATGGGCTGGCACAGGCCTACCTGATTGGCCGCGATTTCGTGGCCGGCAAGCCGAGCTGTCTGGTGCTGGGTGACAACATCTTCCATGGCCATGGGCTGAGTGAAATGCTGCGGCGCGCCGATGCCCGGGATCAGGGCGCCACGGTGTTCGGCTATTGGGTCAACGATCCCGAGCGCTATGGCGTGGCCGAGTTCGACGGCGGTGGCAAGGTCATTGACCTCGTCGAGAAACCGACCAATCCGCGTTCGAACTATGCGGTGACCGGCCTGTACTTCTATGACGGCAACGCCAGCGATTACGCTGCCGAGCTGAAGCCCTCTGCGCGGGGCGAGCTGGAAATCACCGATCTCAACCGCAGATACCTGCAGCAGGGCAGCCTGCACCTTGAACCCTTGGGGCGCGGCTACGCATGGCTTGATACCGGCACCCACCAATCGTTGCTGGAAGCCTCCAACTTCATCGAGACCATCCAGACCCGCCAGGGCCTGCAGGTCTGCTGCCCGGAAGAAATCGCTTTCGGCAAGGGCTGGATCACTGCCGAGCAGCTGGAAGCCCTGGCTGCACCACTGATCAAGAATGGCTACGGCCAGTACCTGCACAAGCTCGCCCTGCGTGGAGTTGTTCCGTGAAAGTGATTGAAACCAGGTTGCCCGGCTGCGTGGTGATCGAACCGGCCGTGTTCGGCGATGCCCGCGGCTATTTCTTCGAAACCTGGAACGCCGAGCGCTTCGCCGCGCTGGGCCTGCCGGATCGCTTCGTGCAGAGCAATGTGTCCACTTCGGCCAAGGGCGTGCTGCGTGGCCTGCATTACCAGTGGCCGCGTCCGCAGGGCAAGCTGGTGTCGGTGCTGGAGGGCGAGGTCTACGACGTCGCCGTGGACATTCGTCGCGGCTCGCCGACCTTCGGCCAGTGGGAAGCGGTGGTGCTGAGTGCGGAGAACAAGAAGCAGTTCTGGATTCCGGAAGGCTTTGCGCACGGCTTTGCGGTGTTGTCCGAGCGGGCGGTGTTCAGCTACCTGTGCACTGAGGTCTACCTGAAGGACTTCGACGCCGGCGTGTGCTGGAACGATGCCGACATTGCCGTGGACTGGCCGGTCAGTGCACCGACGCTGTCGGCCAAGGACGAGAACGCACCGTTCCTGAAGGACATTGCCGAAGACCGCCTGCCGGTCTACGTGCCATGACCGTGCTGGTGTTCGGTGGCAACGGCCAGGTCGGCCAGGAGCTGCTGCGCGCGCTGGCACCGCTGGGCAAGGTGGTCGCGACCACCCGCAGTGGCGTCCTGCCCGACGGAAGTGCCTGTGAAACGGCCGATTTCGGCCAGCCCGACAGCCTGCCGGCATTGCTGGACCGCGTGCAGCCGTCGCTGGTGGTCAATGCGGCCGCTTACACCGCCGTTGACCGCGCAGAACAGGATGTTGATGCCGCCTTAGCCGCCAACGCGCAGGCGCCGGGCGTGATCGCGCACTGGTGTGCGGCGCATGGCGTGCCGTTCGTGCATTACTCCACAGACTACGTGTTCGATGGCCAGGGCACCGCGCCCTACCGCGAGGACGAGCCAACCGCACCGCTGGGTGTCTACGGCATCAGCAAGCGCGACGGCGAGGACGCCGTGCGCGCGGCCGGTGGTCGCCACCTGATCTTCCGCACGGCCTGGGTCTATGCCTCGCATGGCGCGAACTTCCTGCGCACCATGCTGCGCGTGGGCGCCGAGCGCGATGTGTTGCGGGTGGTGGACGACCAGATCGGGACGCCCACGCCGGCGGCGCTGATCGCCGACGTCACCGCGCTGGCGCTGCAGCATCCGCGCCACCTGTCGGGCACCTGGCACCTCACCGCCAGCGGCCAGACCAGCTGGCATGGCTTTGCCGAGGCGATCTTCGCCGAAGCGTTGGCCACTGGCGTGCTGGCCAAGGTGCCGACCGTCGAGGCGATTCCCAGTTCCGAATATCCGACCCCGGCCAAGCGCCCGGCCTGGTCGGCGCTGGACAACCGCAAGCTGCAACAGGATTTCGGCATCGTGCTGCCGGCATGGCAGGACGGCCTGAAGCGGGTGATGGCGGAGATGGCCTGACCCGGTAGGCGACGTGCCGACCAACGGTCGGCATCCTCCAGCGGGCTTCGCGTCAGTTGCGCCCGTACGTATCCTCGAACCGCACGATGTCATCCTCGCCCAGATAACTGCCTGACTGCACTTCAATCAGTTCCAGCGGCAGCTTGCCCGGGTTGCGCAGGCGATGGGTCACGCCCAGTGGAATGTAGGTGCTCTGGTTCTCGCTGAGCAGGATCACCTCGTTGCCGCGGGTCACTTCAGCCGTACCGCTGACCACGATCCAGTGCTCGGCGCGGTGGTGATGCATCTGCAGGCTCAGCGTGCCGCCGGGCTTGACCGTGATCCGCTTGACCTGAAAGCGCTCGCCGTTGTCGATCGAATCGTAGGCACCCCACGGGCGATAGACCTTGCGATGCCAGGTGGCCTCGCTGCGGCCTTCGGCCTTGAGTTGCGCGACTACTGTCTTGACGTCCTGCATGCGGTCGGCCTTGCCGACCAGCACGGCATCGTCGGTTTCCACCACCACCACATCGTCCAGCCCGACCAGCGCCACCAGGCGTTGTGCATAGGCATAGGTGTTGCGGCAATCGATGGCGATCACATCACCCTGGTGGGCATTGCCGTCGCCGTCCTGCTGCGAGACATCGCGCAGTGCGGTCCACGAGCCGACATCGTTCCAGCCGGCATCGAGCGGGATCACCACTGCATCGGCGGTCTTTTCCATCACCGCGTAGTCGATCGAGTCCGAGGGCACGGCGGTGAAGGCGTCCTTGTCCAGGCGGGTGAAGTCGGCATCGCGGCGAGCCTGCTGCCAGGCCTGGCGGCTGCTGGCCAGCATTTCCGGCTGGAAACGTTCCAGCTCCTGCAGGTAGCGCGACGCCTTGAACAGGAACATGCCGCTGTTCCAGTAGTACTGGCCGCTGGCGACATAGCCCGAGGCCGTCTCCAGATCGGGCTTCTCGACGAAGCGCTCGACGGCGCGCAGGCCCTGCCCATCGGCCGCCTTGATGTAGCCGTATCCGGTTTCCGGGCCGGTCGGCACGATGCCGAAGGTCACCAGCTTGCCGGCCTCGGCGGCACCGGCAGCGGCCTGTACCGCACTGCGGAACGCCGCCTCGTCGGTGATTACATGGTCGGAGGGCAGCACCAGCAGCAGCGCGTCGGCACCGTCACGGGTGGCTTCCAACGCGGCTACGGCAATCGCCGGTGCAGTGTTGCGGCCCACCGGTTCCAGGATGATCGCGGCCGGCTCGGCCCCGACCTGCTGCAACTGCTCGGCAGCGACGAAACGGTGCTCTTCGTTGGCGATCACCAGCGGGCCACGCGCCGCAAGCGGGGCGACGCGCTGCCAGGTGGCCTGCAGCATCGTCAGCTCGCCGGCCAGCGGCAGGAACTGCTTCGGATACGCCTCGCGCGACAGCGGCCACAGGCGGGTTCCGGAGCCGCCGGAAAGGATGACGGGCTGGATGCTGCTCATGCGGGCCTCGGTTACGACTGGATCAGGCGGGAGATGTCGTCGGTGCGCGCCTGCATCAGTGCAGCGTCACCACGCGATTCGACGTTCAGGCGCAGCAGCGGTTCGGTGTTGGAGCTGCGCAGGTTGAAGCGCCAGTTGCCGAAATCCGCGCTGATGCCATCGGTATGGTCCAGTGCCGGCGACTGTGCCGCGAAATGCTCCATCACCCGCGCCACTGCGGCCTTGGCATCGCCCACCTTGAAGTTGATCTCGCCGCTGCACGGATAGGCGGCCATCCGGTCTTCCACCCAGTCGGCCAGCGAACGGCCACTTTCGGAGACCAGCTGGGCGATCAGCAGCCACGGAATCATCCCGGAGTCGGCGTAGGCGAATTCGCGGAAGTAGTGATGGGCGCTCATCTCGCCGCCATACACGGCATCCTCGGCCCGCATCTTTTCCTTGATGAACGCATGCCCGCTCTTGCACTGCACCGCAACACCGCCGGCCTGCTCGACCATGTCCACCGTGTTCCAGACCAGGCGCGGGTCGTGCACGATCTTGCCGCCCGGATTGCGCGCCAGGATCGCCTTGGCCAGAAGGCCGACCAGGTAGTAGCCCTCGATGAAGCGGCCGGAATGATCGAAGAAGAAGCAGCGGTCGAAGTCGCCGTCCCATGCAATGCCGAAGTCGGCGCCATGCTCGCGCACCGCATCGGCCGTGGCGGCACGGTTCTCCGGCAGCAGCGGGTTGGGAATGCCGTTGGGGAAGCTGCCGTCCGGCGCGTGGCAGATGCGGATGAACTCGAACGGCAGGTGCGGTGCCAGCAGGTCGACGATGGCGCCTGCGCCGCCGTTGCCGGCATTGACCACCAGTTTCAGCGGCTTCAGCTTGCCGGCATCGACATAGCTCAGCAGGTGCTGGATGTAGGCGCTCTTGTCATACTGGGCGACCTGGCCGGCACGCGGCGGCTGGGCCTTGGCGGTGTCGGCGGCGACCGCATCGGAGATCGCGAACAGGCCGGTGTCGGAACTGATCGGCCGTGCGTTCTCCTTGACCAGCTTCATGCCGTTGTAATCCATCGGGTTGTGGCTGGCGGTGACCATCACGCCGCCGGCCGCACCCAGGTGGTCGGTCTGGAAATAGACCTCCTCGGTGCCGCACAGGCCGATGTCGATCACTTCCCGGCCGGTGCCGCGCAGGCCTGCCGCCAGCGCGTCCTGCAGCGCCGGGCTGGTCAGGCGCACGTCATGGCCCAGCACCACCGGGCCCGGTGCGAGCTGGGCGGCCAGTGCCACACCGATGCGGCGGGCCAGGTCTTCGTTCAGTTCCTCGGGCACGCGGCCACGGATGTCATAGGCCTTGAAGGCGGGCAGGGGCATCGAACCAGTCCATCCGGATAGAGAAACCCGATTATAGCGGGAGGGTCTGCAAACGGCCGGTGAGCCAGGGGCGCCCGGCCAGTAGCGTTGGCATGGGAGTGGGGCCGGCCGATTCCCCGTCGATGGGCCATGGCCAGCAGGCAGTTCGCATACAATTGCGCGCTGACGACCGAGGACATGGCCCGAGTGGCCATCGCCGATTGGCCTGCTGTTCCAGAAGGATCGAGGTTTGCTTTGAAATTCACTCACGATCAGAAACGCGTGCTGGTGACCGGTGGCGCGGGCTTCCTCGGGTCGCATCTGTGCGATCGGCTCATCGCGGGCGGCCATGACGTCCTCTGCGTGGACAACTTCTACACCGGCAGCAAGGCGAACGTGGATGGGCTGCTGGGCCACCCACGGTTCGAGCTCATGCGCCATGACGTGACGTTCCCGCTCTATGTGGAAGTGGACCGGATCTTCAACCTGGCCTGCCCGGCGTCACCGATCCACTACCAGCAGGACCCGGTGCAGACCACCAAGACCAGCGTGCATGGCGCAATCAACATGCTCGGCCTGGCCAAGCGCCTGCGCGCGCGTATCCTGCAGGCCAGCACCAGCGAGGTGTATGGCGATCCGGAAATCCACCCGCAGGTGGAAGGCTACTGGGGCCGGGTCAACCCGATCGGCATCCGCAGCTGCTATGACGAGGGCAAGCGTTGCGCCGAAACGCTGTTCTTCGACTACTGGCGCCAGCACCAGCTGGAAATCAAGGTCATGCGCATCTTCAACACGTATGGCCCGCGCATGCATCCCAATGACGGCCGGGTGGTCAGCAACTTCATCGTGCAGGCGCTGAAGGGCGAGCCGATCACCATCTATGGCGATGGCAGCCAGACGCGCAGCTTCTGCTATGTCGATGACCTGATCGAAGGCATGTTGCGGCTGATGGACTCACCGGCTGATCTCACCGGTCCGATCAATATCGGCAATCCGTCCGAGTACACCATGCTGGAACTGGCCGAGACCGTGCTCCGCCTGGTCGGCGGCGCGTCGAAGATCGAGTACCGCCCGCTGCCCTCGGATGATCCACGCCAACGCCAGCCGGATATCAGCCTGGCCAAAGCGGATCTGGGCTGGGAGCCCAAGGTCGGCCTGGAGGACGGCCTGAAGGAGACCATCGCCTATTTCCGCCATCGCTTGCAGGCCTGAGGTGGCGACGATGCGCAAGATCGTGGTGATGCCGGTCTACGAGGACCTGGAAGCCTCCTCGAAGCTGTTCGTCGAGCTCGCCCGCACCCAGGGTCCGGACACCTATGTGGTGGCCGTGGACGACGGCTCGGTGCGGCAGCCATTGCCGATCAGCGCCATTGAGGCTTCGGGGCTGGAGGGCGTGGTGATCCGCCTGCGTCGCAATGTCGGGCATCAGCGTGCGATCGCCATCGGCCTGGGCTATGTGGCCGAGCACTTCGATGGCAATGACATTGTCGTGGTGATGGATTCCGATGGCGAGGATACGCCGGAGAGCATCACCGAGCTGGTGGCGGGCCTGGATTCGGCCGATGTCGACGTGGTGGTGGCCAGCCGTCGCAGCCGGGTCGAATCGCTGAAGTTCAAGTCGTTCTACATCGTCTACAAGCTGCTGTTCTCGCTGCTCAGCGGGCGCCAGATCAGCTTCGGCAACTTCATGGCGGCGAAGATGCCGGCGGTGCGCCGGTTGGCATCGATGCAGGAGCTGTGGATCCACGTTGCCGCCTGCGTGCTGGGCTCGAAGCTGCGCGTGCAGACCTGTGCGCTGGATCGTGGTCCGCGTTATGCCGGCCGCAGCAAGATGAACTTCGTCGGCCTGGCCCTGCACGGATTCCGTGCACTGATGGTGTTTGCCGAGGATGTGCTGGTACGCGTGGGCATCGCCTGCACCCTGGTGGCGGCACTGTCGATCATCGGCGGCATCGTCGCCACCGGGCTGAAGATGCTGGGCTTTGCATCACAGGGCTGGTTCTCGCTGGCATTCGGTATTCTGGTGCTGGTGTTCCTGCAGACCGCGGCACTGACGCTGATCATCCTGATGTTGTCGGGGATGATGCGCGGCGGTGGCGTCATGAGCGTGGGCAGCTATCGCGAATTCGTCGACGAGGTCCTGCATGCCGGCCGCCGCAGTGGCTAAGGATGCGCTGGGCGGACAGGCCGTCCGCTACGTGATCAATGGCCTGGTCGCCACCGCAGTGCACTATGGAGTGCTGCACTTCAACATCGAGGTGCTGCACGTCCCGCTGGCCGCGATGGCCAACGCGATTGCAGCGGTCTTTGGCATCACCGTGTCGTTCCTCGGCAGCCGCTACTTCGTTTTCCATGGCAGGCAGGGCAGCCTGGCACGGCAGGGTTCGCTGTTCCTGCTGATCTACGCCGCGATCGCCGTCCTGCATGCGCTGGTGATGTACGTCTGGGCCGATCGATGGGGCCTGGACTACCGCGCAGGGTTCGTGCTGGCGACCGGAATGCAGATGGCCGTCAGCTTCGTCGCCAACAAGTTCCTGGTGTTCAAATGAACAAATATCTGCGTGCCGCGCTGGCAACCCTTGCATTCATTGCCGCCCTGCTGCTGGTCTACTACGTCCACATGCGCCAGTTCCGCGTGAACGTGGTGCTGTATGCCAGCATCCTCGACGCGGTGATCGCAGCGGTGGTGGTGTTTGCTGGCCTGTACATGTTGAAGTGGTTCAGGGATTTCAGCCGCCTCGAGCTGATCCAGCTGGCCGCCATCTGGTTGCTGGGAGGCTATGTGTTCGCGATCTCGGTCCCGACCGTCATCGACCGCTCGCTGTCCTTCTACATCCTGGAGAAGCTGCAACAGCGTGGTGGTGGGATACGCGAAGACGCGTTCCGCCAGGTGTTCACTGAAGAGTACGTCCGCGAGCATCACCTGGTGGAAGTGCGCCTGACCGAGCAGCTGCAGTCCGGAACCGTGCAGATCCATGATGGTTGTGTGCGGTTGACCGCGCGCGGCGAGCGCCTCGCATCGTTCGGCCGCTTCTACCGGCAGAACCTGCTGCCGACCCACCGCCTGCTGATGGGGCAGTACACCGATGCGCTCACTGATCCTTTCCGCGACAGCCGGATGCCGTCCGACTACCGTTGCCAATAGCCCGGGTGCTGCTGGCGCATTGGTTTTTCCGTTGGTTCCCTGAAACGTTTCATGGATGACATGACCTCCACCTCTTCCCCCCTGCGCACTACGCGCCGGGACCTGGCGATTGCCGGGATCCTGGTGCTGCTGTTGGCCGCTTCCCTCGTATCGGTCGCCAAGCGATCGGACTATCAGACGTCGCTGCTGCGCCAGGCCTTCGCTGAGGACGCGGGATTCGACGCATCCGTACCACGTGAGGTGGTGGATGCACGCGATCTGGTACGCGCGCAGCCGATCGCGCCTTCGCTGCTTTCGCTCGGGCAGGGGCTGAAGGACGATCCCTTGATCCAGCAACGCATGTGGGAGGCGCTGTATCCGGTCCGGTTCAGCGATACCGATACCCCGCAGCGCCTGCTTAGGGCCGGTGATCCGCTGGTTGACCAGTGCCACGTCCAGGGGAGGAGCGGAGATGTCGTTCTTGCTGACTGCCACTGAACCAGGGCGCCGTGCGGCGCTGGCCATGCTGGTCTCCATTCTTTTCTGCTACGGCCTGGCCGCCGTGGGCCTGATGGGCTGGCCGGTACAGGTGGCATTCGGCGCGGTCGTGCTCAGCGCGCTGCTCGCCCTGCCAGCCGTGCGTGACCTGCGTACCGCACCTCTGGTCCTGGCCGTTCTGGTGCTGGTGTTGATCGCACTGGGAAGCCCCAGCGATGGCTGGGACCCGCGTTCAATCTGGCTCTTCCATGCCAAGCGGATCTACCTGGAGGGCACGTTGTACGCCCAGCTGGATGATTACGCGCCGTGGAGCCACAACGACTATCCCGCGCTGGTTCCGTTGTTGATGGCCTGTGCAGCAGGTTTGGCCGGGCACTGGAACGAACTGCTGCCCAAGGCGGTGGCACCGCTGCTGCTGCTGCCGGCGCTGCTGCTGATCGTCCCGAGTTTCCGATGGCGCTGGTGCGGAGTGCTGTTCGCAGTGCTGCTGCTGCGCCTGGGGCGCGACATGCTGATCAACGGCTACATGGATCCGCTGGTGGCGGTCTACGCCGTCGCTGCCGTGGCGACAGCGATGCGTCACCGCATGTCCGGGGAGCATGGTGGTGGTCGTGAGCTGGTCGCATTCACCTTGCTGGTGGCCGTGCTGTCGATGTTGAAGAACGAGGGCGCCGTGCTTGCGGCTCTGTTGACGGCCGTGGTGCTGGGCGAAGGCGTGCTGCGTGAGCGCCGTCTGGGCTGGCGCATCCTCCTGGCCGCGGTTGTGGCCCTGCTGCCATTGCTGGCATGGAAGCTGGCCGTCGGGCAGGCAGGGGTGGGCAATGACCTGGCGGGAAGTGACATGAAGGCGCAGCTGTTGGCGCGGCTTGGCAGCGAAGGCGGTACCCTGCCGATCGTCGGTCGCCTGCTGCTGGATGTGTGGGTGCTGGTGCCGTTGCTGGTGCTGGCAGTGCTCTGGCGCCCGGTGCTGCGGGTTCCGGCGGCATCGGCCGCCGCGCTGGTGGCGCTGGCGTACGCAGCGGTGCTGTTCCTGGTCTACCTCGGAACACCGCATGACCTGGACTGGCACCTGCGCACCAGTGTCGACCGTGTCCGCATGCCGGTAACACTGTTGCTCGGGTTTGCGGTGCTGCTGGCGCTGGAACATCGCGTCGCGGCGAAGATGCCGCGCACCCGCTGAGTCGGAACGCGCCGTGGCGCCATGCTGCGGCGCATCCCAGCGGTAGGCAGGTGTAGCGCTAGAATGCGCTCATTCTTCCCGTGTGGGGCTGTAGAAATGGAACACGTGACTTCCACCGGCAAGCGCAACAAGCGCTTCGCCAGCGCGGCGGAGGCCCTTCAGGGCGTCATCGCCGATGGCCAGACCCTGGCTGTCGGAGGCTTCGGCCTGTGCGGCATTCCCGAGGCGCTGATCGCCGCGCTGCGCGACAGCGGGGCAAAGGGCCTGACCGTGATCTCCAACAACGCGGGGGTCGATGGCTTCGGCCTGGGCCAGCTGCTGGAGACGCGGCAGATCAGGAAGATGATTTCGTCCTACGTGGGCGAGAACAAGGAGTTCGAGCGGCAGTTCCTGGCCGGCGAACTGGAACTCGAATTCAATCCGCAGGGCACCCTGGCCGAGCGCCTGCGCGCCGGTGGCGCAGGCATCCCGGCATTCTTCACCGCCACCGGCTACGGCACGGTGGTGGCCGAAGGCAAGGAAACCCGCGAGTTCGACGGCAAGCACTACGTGATGGAAACCGCACTGCGCGCCGACGTGGCGCTGGTCAAGGCGTGGAAGGCCGACGAAGCCGGCAACCTGGTGTTCCGCAAGACCGCGCGCAACTTCAACCCGGCCTGCGCGATGGCCGGCAAGGTCTGCATCGTGGAGGTGGAGGAGGTGGTGCCGGTCGGCGACATCGATCCGGACCAGGTGCACCTGCCGGGCATCTACGTGCACCGCATCGTGCACAACGCGAACCCTGAAAAACGCATCGAACAGCGCACCATCCGTGCGGAGGGCAACTGACATGGCGTGGACCCGTGACGAGATGGCAGCGCGCGCTGCTCTGGAACTGACTGACGGCGCCTACGTGAACCTGGGCATCGGCCTGCCGACCCTGGTCGCCAACCACATCCCCGAGGGCGTGGACGTGTGGCTGCAGTCGGAAAATGGCCTGCTTGGCATCGGCCCGTTCCCGACCGAAGCCGAAGTCGACGCGGACCTGATCAATGCCGGCAAGCAGACCGTCACCGCGCGTGCCGGTGCCAGCTATTTCGGCAGCCATGACAGCTTCGCGATGATCCGAGGCGGCCACGTCAACTTGGCCATCCTCGGCGCCATGCAGGTCACCGACAAGGGCGACCTGGCCAACTGGATGGTGCCCGGCAAGATGGTCAAGGGCATGGGCGGCGCGATGGACCTGGTGGCCGGCGTGCAGCGCGTGGTGGTGCTGATGGAACACACCGCGAAGAACGGCGAGCACAAGATCCTGGCCGAATGCACGCTGCCGCTGACCGGCGTCGGCGTGGTCGACCGCATCATCACCGACCTGGCCGTGTTCGACGTCACCGATGCCGGTCTGGTCCTGGTGGAAGCGGCGCCGGGTGTGGGCGACGAGGAGCTGAAGGAGAAGACCGGCGTGGCGTTTGCGCGCAGCTGAGGCCGCGGCCTCAGCGTCCTCGGGCGTAAGCATATTCCGAGGAGGAAGCACGCGGGGGAGCGCCTTCCACCTCGGAGGTGTCGGCCACGGTGAACCCGGCAGCGGACACGACGGCTCCGGTCGCACGTTCGATGGCATGCGCAAGCGTGCCATCGATCTGCCCGGCTTCGGTGTCGAACATGCTCGGCAGTAGATGGGCATCGAGCAGGGGGCGCAGCGCCGGGAGGCGTACCCAGAACATGCTGCCGGACGCGAACTGTCCATCGCCGGGTGCGCTGTCCAGGCCCAGCAATGCCCAGAGCCGCTCCATGCGCAGTGCATTGCCGCCGATGTAGTCGGCCACGTTCAGCAGGTGGCCTGCTGGAGCCATCAGGCCGATACGTGGATCGGCCTGCAGATGTGCCAGGTTCGCAGCAGCCTGGGCAGTGCCCAGCAGCGCTTGGACCATCTCGCGCCGCCACTGGTCGCCGTTGTCGCGATGGCTGGAGCGCTTGGTATGCAGCTTCAGCACCAGTGATTCGTTCTGCTGCAGCAACCGGTCGGCTGCGTGCAGGAACGGCAGGATGTCACGGCCGTGGTTGTCGTAGACCCAGATTTCAGCGGTCAGGCCCTGCGCGTCGATGATCGACTGCACCTGCGCCTGGCGCTCCCCTGTGGTGGTGATGACCAGGCGTGCCTGTAGCCCGCTGTCCTTCACCGCCTGCAACAGCTCCGGCAGCGCATCCAGGTACCACGCGTGGATGACGATGCAGGGACGCGACGGAGCGGCCTGCGAGGGGACCAACGCGCGCCGGGTGGCCTGCAGCCAGGCATGGCCGAGACGGGCATCCGGTTCAAGAACCGCGCTTTCCGCCCATTCGTTCCAGGCATTGATGAACACCAGACGCCGAGCGGGCGCTACATCACGCAGGCGCTGGTGCACCGTGTCGTGCAACCAGTCGCTGTAGCCACGCGGCGAAGCATGCAGCAGCACGCGGCCGCGTCCCGGGCGGCGTGCTTCGTTGTCCCAGCCCGGGTTGACGCCTGGATACAACGGATAGTCCGCCAGTGGTGCACGGCGCATCTGTGCCGCCAGTTCACGCCAGTCGCGCACGTCGCCTTCGTACTCGGGATTGAGCAGGAACTGCGTGGTGTTCAGCTGGCGCGGGGCGGCAATGTTCGGTGGGAATTCCACCGCGGCATCGAAGCCGATATCGCGCGGATCCGGGCGTTCGAAACTCTGCACGTAGGCCAGATGAATCTCGCCGATGCCGTTGTCGCGGCACCAGCCACGCCAGCGCGCCGCCGTGGCCTTGGGATCGGGCAGCAACTGCGGCCGGTACAGCAACAGCACCGGTCGTCCCTCGACCTTCAATGCACGGGGGTCGCGCAGGTAATCGGCAACGTGGGCGATGAACGCCAGGTCATCCCCGGCACTGTGCTGTTGGCCGATCAGTACATCCTGGTTGCGCCCATCCCAGCGTCGGGTCCAGTTCTCGTTGGCCCAGCACAGGCAGAACGGCAGTTCAATCGTGCTGTCGGCCAGCCACTGGCGCAGGGGCTGCTCCATCAGCGTGTGGCCACTGAACCAGTAGAAATAGAAGCAGAATGCGCCGATGCCATGGTCGGCCGCCAACCGCGCCTGCGCGCGCAGCGTCTCGCCAACACGAAGGTCGTAGAAGCCCAGATCACCGGGCAGGCGCGGCTGCACATGTCCCTCGAACTGCGGCAGGGCACGGCTGACGTTGCGCCATTCGGTGAAGCCCTTGCCCCACCAGGCATCGTTCTCTTCGAACGGATGGAACTGCGGCAGGTAGAAGGCCACCAATGTCGCCGGCAGTGCTGCCGGCAGGGGCGCCTCTTCCGCAGCGGCGTAGCCGATCGCACGTTCATCGGCGCGCTGCAGTGGACGGATGCCGTCGGCAGTGGCGCCGATGCGACCACGCGGCGGAGGCGGACTCCAGCTGCCAATACGGTCCAGGCCCCGGTTGCGCAGCCGATCACGCAGCGACGCCGGCATCGGCAGGGCGCGGAACAGTGTGCGCAGGACCGAGAAGGTGAGCTGCCGGACTCCGGACGCCGCACCGCTCATCGATGAAGCCTGGCAAGGGAAAGAGTGCGCATTGTTCGGGGCCAGCAGCGGGACTGTCCTCATTTTCCGGCAATCGCCGCTGCAACAGCAAATCCACCAGGTGCTACTGTGCCGCCATGCTGTTCCCCCACGACCTTCCCGATGCCGACGTCCAGCACCGCCAGGCCTGGCTGTGTCCCGCCGAGGCCGATGCCTTGCAGCGCGATCTGCAGGCCGGCGTGCCGTGGGAGGTGCATCGCATCCGCATGTTCGGCAACTGGGTGGATTCGCCACGGTTGAGCTGCTGGATTGGCGACCCGCAGGCGCGTTATCGCTACTCGGGGGCGGAATTCGTGCCGCAGCCGTGGCCGCGGTCACTGCTGGGCATGCGCGAGCGCCTGCAGGACGATGGCCTCGGCCGCTTCAACAGCGTGCTGCTGAACCGCTATCGCGGCGGCGGCGACTACATGGGCTGGCACAGTGACGACGAGCCCGAACTGGGGCCGGCCCCGGTGATCGCCTCGTTGAGCCTGGGCGCGCCGCGGCGTTTCCTGCTGCGCCGGCGCGATGATCCGGCGCGCAAGGCGGAGTATCTGCTTGGCCATGGCGACCTGTTGGTGATGGCCGGGCAGACCCAGCGTTATTACCAGCACGCGCTGCCGAAGATGGCGCGCGTGAAGGGCGAGCGGATCAACCTGACGTTCCGCTGGATCACGCCGCGTTGATACGGACGGGGGTCAGCGCTTGGCCGCCGTGGTGTCGTTCTGCCCGCTGACCAGCGTCCAGCCCACCATGTCCTGCGCCAGCTGCTGCAGGCCGCGCTCGAAAGCGGCGGTCACGGCCGGCACATCGGTGCTGCCGACCGGCTGTGCCTGGCGGAAGGTGCGGTCGGCCACCACGCGCTGGTCGGCGACGTGGATCAGTTTGGCGTTGACCTCGATCACCACCGTCGGCGTCGCCTGGCCCTGGTAGTCCGATTCGAAGCGGCGTACGTCGGTGGACAGCTTGTAGTCGGCGCGGATGCCGGCGGTACTGCGGGCCACGCCGCGGATGCGGCCGGAGTCCTCGAAGCCACGCAGCAGGGTGTCCTCGATCATGTCGGTGGCCGGCTGTGCCCAGCTGGCGCCCTTGTAGATCTCCAGCTGCGACGGGGTCGGCCGCACGTTGATGCGCGGGCTGTCGACCATGCGTGCGGCGCTGGGCTTGGCCAGTACCAGCTGCCAGCTGGCCTGCGGCCACGCCGGATCGGCCTTCACCTGCACGGCGGGCGAGTACAGCGTCACTGCGGTTTTCTCGCTGCTGCCAAGGATGGAGCAGCCGCCCAGCAGGGTGACCAGCGAAGCGGCCAGCAGCAGGCGCGGAAGGGGCATCGGGCTCATTTGGGTTCGAACTCCTTCGGTGCGTCGCGGCCCAGCAGATAGCGCGCGGGGTTGTTCTCGAGGCGGTCGCTGACCCGGCGCAGGTCGCGGATCAGGCCGCGCAGTTCGGTCAGCGTCGGGCCGAGCTGGCCGAGGCCATCGTTGGCGAAGCTGTTGATCGCGGCGCGGTTCTCGCCAAGGATCGAATCTGCATTGCCGGCGGCCGAGTCAAGCTTGGCCAGGGTGCCGTCCAGCTTGTCGATGATGCCCGGCAGCTGCTGCACCAGGTTCTTGTCCAGGCGCTCGATGGTGCCGTTGGTGGTCTTCAGCGTGGTGTCCAGGCTGCGTGCGGCATCGCGCGCGCTGAGCAGCAGCGCCTGGGTGCCCTGGTCGCGGTCGGCCAGGCCGCCGCTGATGGTCTCCAGGTTGGCCAGCGTGGCGTTGATCGAGGCCACGTTGCGGTCGCTGAGGATCTGGTCCATGCGCTCGACGATGCGGTTGGCGACGTCGGTGATGTTCTGCAGCGCCGATGGCGTGGTCGGGATGATCGGGGCCGGATCCTTGTTGACCGTGGTCAGCGCCGGCGACTGCGGCGTGCCGCCGCTGAGCTGGATGATCGATGGCCCGGTCAGGCTGGTGATCGCCAGCTTGGCACGGGTATCGGTCTTGACCGGGGTGGTCGAGTTCAGGCGGATGCGCGCGACCACTTGGCGCGGGTCGTCCGGCACCAGGTTCAGTTCGATGATCGAACCGACCGCGATGCCGTTGTACTGCACCGGACTGCCCACCGACAGGCCGGTCACCGCCTCGCGGAACACCACGCGGTATTCCTGCCAGGTGCGGTCGGAGGAGTACTTGGCCGCCCACAGGCCGAAGGCCAGCAGGGCCAGGCCGGTGATCAGGGTGAACGCGCCGATCAGCACGTAGTTGGCTTTGGTTTCCATGGCTCAGGCACTCTCGATCTGTTCGCCGCGCGCGGCACGCGCACGCGGTCCGTGGAAGTATTCCTGGATCCACGGATGATCCAGTTTCTCGATGTCCGGCAGCGGCGCGTTGGCCACCACCCTGCGGTCGGCGATCACCGCCACCCGGTCGCAGATCGCATACAGCGTGTCCAGGTCGTGGGTGATCAGGAACACGGTCAGCCCCAGCGCTTCCTGCAGGGTCTTGATCAGGCGGTCAAATGCCGCCGCACCAATCGGGTCGAGGCCGGCAGTGGGTTCATCCAGGAACAGCAGGGGTGGGTCCAGCGCCAGCGCCCGGGCCAGGCCCGCACGCTTGCGCATGCCGCCGGACAGCTGCGAGGGCAGCTTGTTGATCGCATCGGCGGGCAGGCCGGCCAGCTTCACTTTCAGCAGCGCCAGTTCGTAGTGCCAGCGCTCGGGCAGTTCGCGGTGGTGTTCCTTCAGCGGCACCTGCACGTTCTCGCCCACGGTCAGCGACGAGAACAGGGCGCCGTCCTGGAACAGCACGCCGGTATTGCGCTCGATGTGCAGGCGGCTCTCGGCATCGTCGGCACGCGCATCGCGGCCGAGCACTTCGATCTGGCCGGCATCGGGCGTGCGCAGGCCGAGGATCGAACGCATCAGCACCGACTTGCCGGTGCCCGAGCCACCGACCACGCCCAGGATCTCGCCGCGGCGCACGTCCAGGTCCAGGTCTTCATGCACGGTCTGGCTGCCGAAGCGGTTGACCAGCCCGCGCACGCGGATGGCCAGGTCGTGTCCTTCGCCGTCCTGCATGGGGATTTCTTCGGGAGTCGTATGCGTGCTCATGTCACCAGTCCATGTGCATGAACCACAACGCCGCGAAGGCGTCGATGATGATCACCAGCGAGATGGTCTGCACCACGCTGGAGGTGGTGCGTTCACCGACCGACTGCGCCGTGCCCTCCACCTTCAGGCCTTCCAGGCAGCCGATCAGGCCGATCACCAGTGCGAACACCGGCGCCTTCGACAGGCCGACCAGCATGTGCCGCACTTCCATGGTCTCGTGCATGCGCGCGATGTACATCTGCGGCGGGATGTCGAGGTCGAACGCGCCGACAGTGATACCGCCGGCCAGGCCAGCGACCATCGCGATGAAGGTCAGCAGGGGCAGGGTGACCAGCAGCGCCATCAAGCGTGGCAGCACGAGCAGGTCGATCGGGTCCAGGCCCAGCGTGCGCATCGCATCGATTTCCTCACGCGCCTTCATGGCGCCGATCTGCGCGGTGAAGGCACTGGCGGTGCGGCCGGCCAGCACGATCGCGGTCAGCAGCACGGCGAACTCGCGCAGGAAGGCGATGTTGACCAGCTCGACCACGTAGATCTCGGCGCCGAAGTCGCGCAGGATGGTCGAACCGAGGAAGGCGATCACCGCGCCGACCAGATACGACAGCAGCGCCACCAGTGGTACTGCGTCCAGCCCGACCTGCTCCATCTGGTGCACGGTCGCGGTCAGGCGGAAGCGACGGGGTTCCTTGACCAGCCGGGCCGCCTTGACCAGGTTTTCGCCGAGGAAACTGCACAGCGCCTTGATGTTGTGGCCAGTGGCATGGACGCTGACACCGAGCCGTTCCAGCGCGGCCAGCACGCCGAAATCGCGCTTGGGTCGGGGCCGGTCGTCGGCCACTTCCTCGATGGTGCACACCAGCGCCTGGTGATCCGGGCGGAACTGCAGTGCGTCCTCGCCAAGGTCGGCGCGATGGGCCACGCGCAGTACCTGCAGCACGCCGGCCGAATCCATCTTCTCGATGCCGGTGGCATCGATGCCGGTCAGCGTGTCGGGAACGCCGCGCAGGACTTCGGCCGCGGCCAGCGCGGTCTTCAAGGTCCAGGTGCCGGACAGGCGGATCAGGCCCGGGTCATGGGCATCCTGTTCGAGCTGGGGGGCGTGGTTCGGGGTCACTTGGGCCATTCGGGTCGCAGCATAACCGTTCTGTATCGGGCTTCGCGTCGAACTCGGATGAATTTCTCCGGTAAGGCCCAGCCTAGGTAATACTACGGCGCATGTCCGCAGACGCTCACACGATCCCCACGCCCCAGGCCACCTACGCGCAGCGCGTGGCCTTCGTTTCCGAGATCGCCGGACGCCTGCACAGCTATGGCACAACGGCCCAGCGCCTGGAAACGGCGGTGGTGGCACTGGCCCGCCAGCTCGATCTGGATTGTGAACCGTGGTCGAATCCCACCGGTATCATCCTCAGCTTCAGCGACCCGGCGCAGGCGATCGGCTCCAGCGACATCACCCGCGTGATCCGCCTGGCACCCGGTGAGAATGACCTGCACAAGCTCAGTGTCGCCGACCACATCGCCGAGGAAGTGGCCAACGGGCGGATGAGCATTGCCCAGGGCCACACCGCGCTGCGCCAGCTGGACAAGGATCCGGGCCGGCGCGGCAAGCTGCGCACCATTCTTTCGTTCACCCTCGGCGCGGCCGGCGTGGCCGGCATGTGGAAGCTGCCGTGGCTGGACATCGCGACCGCCGGAGTCATCGGCCTGATGATCGGCCTGCTCGGCATGGTCACCGACCGTCGCCCGGCCACCCGCGAAGCGGCCGAGGCGCTGGCGGCGCTGCTGGCCGGCATGGTCGCAACCCTGGTCGCGTCCTTTGTCGGCGCACTCAACCTCAACACGGTGATCATCGCCTCGCTGGTGGTGCTGCTGCCCGGCATGTCGCTGACCAATGCGGTCAATGAACTGGCCAGTCAGCACTGGGTATCGGGGACCGCGCGCTTCGCCGGTGCGCTGACCACCATCATGAAGCTCAGCGTCGGCGCGATGATCGCGGTGACCCTGGCCGATGTGCTCGGCCTTGATCCGGTGATTCGTGCCACGCGGCCGCAGGGGCCGTGGGTGGAGTGGGGTTCACTGCTGACCGCGGCGTTTGCCTTCGCGATGCTGTTCAAGGCCAACCGCCGCGATTATCCGTGGGTGATCGCGGCCTCGGTGGCTGGTTATGCGATCTCCAAGTTCGGTGGCCACGCCTGGGGGGCGCCGGCCGGCATCTTCCTGTCGGCGATGCTGCTGACCGCCGGTGGCAATCTGTTTGGCCGCCTCGTTGGCCGCCCGGGTGCGATCATCCGCCTGCCCGGCATCATCATGATGGTGCCCGGCAGCACCAGCCTGCGCGGCGTACTGACCCTGGTCCAGCAGCAGGACGTGGGTGCCGGCCAGAGCGTGTTCCTCACCGTACTCAACGTGGTGATGGCGCTGGTGGCCGGCCTGCTGTTCGGCAACCTGCTGATGCCGGCCCGCAAGACGTTGTGATCGAAGGACGGTAGCGCCGGGCCGTGCCCGGCGGATCGGGAAACCAACCGCTGCGCTCGCCGGGCATGGCCCGGCGCTATCCAAGGAAAACGCCGGCTTTCGCCGGCGTTTTTCATTCCAACCCGATCCGCCCTCAGGCCTTCTTGATCAGGAAATCTTCCGGCTTCTTGTTGCCCTTGGCGGTCAGCTCGGCCATCCAGCGCGGCTGCTTGCCACGGCCGGTCCAGGTTTCCTTCGGGTTGGCCGGGTTGCGGTACTTCGGTGCAACCTTGCCCAGCTTGCGGCCGGCGGTCTTGGACGGTGCCTTGGCTGCCGGGGCGGCCTTGCGCGCGCGCGGGGCCGGGGCGCCGCCGAACAGCTCTTCGATGGTGTAACCCTCGGTCTTGGCCAGCTTGGACAGCTGGGCCCGGACCTTGGTGATCGGCCGGCGCTTGGCGACGATGGTCTGCTGCTTCTTGGCGGTGCGGATCAGGGCGCCCAGTTCGCGTGCCGACAGGCCGGTCAGGTCAATGCTCATTTACGGTTACTCCGGAAACTAATGTGTGGACGGGACGAGCCAGTCCATGGCGTCGCAGCACAGAATAGAGATGAATTATTCCAAGCACAAATGCAGACGGGACAGGGCTTGGCGGCATGCCGGCTGCATCGCGTCGATTTTGACCGGATTATGTCCGCTGCAATATCGGTGACGTGGCGGGAATGCAAAAAAAGACCGGGGCATGCCCCGGTCTTTCTACGATCAGCCCTGCAGTCGCTGCAGCAGGGTGGCCTTGTCCAGGCTTTCCGCTTCGCTGGCGCGGCGCGAGCGGTACTCGTAGGTGCCGGCGGCCAGGCCGCGCTCGCTCACCACCACGCGGTGCGGGATGCCGATCAGTTCCATGTCGGCGAACATCGCGCCCGGGCGCAGGCCACGGTCGTCCAGCGCGGCGTCGAGGCCGGCGTCGCGAAGTTCCTGCAGCAGATTGGCAGCGGCGTCGGCCACGGCAGCGTCGCCCTTCGGGTTGATCACGCACACCACCACCTGCCACGGCGCCATCGCGTCGGGCCAGATGATGCCGGCATCGTCATGGTTCTGTTCGATCGCGGCAGCCACCACGCGCGAGATACCGATGCCATAGCAGCCCATCGCCATCACCGCGGCCTTGCCGTTCTCGTCCAGCACGGTGGCATCCAGCGCTTCGGCGTACTTGCGGCCGAGCTGGAATACGTGGCCGACTTCGATGCCGCGGGCGATCTTCAGTTCGCCGCCGTCCAGCGCGCGGTCACCGGCACGCACGTTGCGGATGTCCGCCACTTCCGGTTCCGGCAGGTCACGGCCCCAGTTGACGCCGGCCAGATGGAAACCGGCCTCGTTGGCGCCGACGACGAAGTCGGACATCGCTGCCACTTCGCGGTCGGCCACCACGCGGATGGCCTTGGCCGGTGCGACCGGGCCGAGGAAGCCCGGCACGCTGCCCAGGTGATCGGCGATCTCCGCTTCGCTGGCGAAGCGCTGCTCGTCCAGGCCAGCAACCTTGGCCAGCTTGATCTCGTTGACCTCGTGGTCGCCGCGCACCAGCACCAGCACGAACTGCTGTGCCTCGCCTTCACCGGCGATCAGCGCCACCGACTTCACCGTGCGCTGCAGGTCGATGCCGAGCAGGGCGGCGACGTCCTCGCAGGTCTTCTGGGTGGGCGTGTCGACCTTGCGCATTGCTTCGCTGGCGGCCGCACGGGGAGCCGGATCGGCCGCAATCGCCGCCTCCATGTTTGCTGCGTAGTCCGAGCCGGTGGAGAACACCAGCGCGTCTTCACCGGAATCGGCGATCACGTGGAATTCCTGCGAAGCATCACCGCCGATCGCACCGGAGTCGGCCTGCACCATGCGGAAATCCAGGCCGAGGCGGGTGAAGATGCGGCTGTAGGCCGATTTCATGTTCTCGTACTCGCGCACCAGGCATTCATCGTGCAGGTGGAACGAATAGGCGTCCTTCATCAGGAACTCGCGCGAACGCATCACACCGAAGCGCGGGCGGATCTCGTCGCGGAACTTGGTCTGCACCTGGTAGAAGTTCACCGGCAGCTGCTTGTAGCTGGACAGCTCGCTGCGCGCGAAGTCGCAGGCGGCTTCTTCGGCGGTCGGGCTGTAGCAGAACACCTGGTCCTTGCGGTCCTTGATCTTCAGCAGCTGCGGGCCAAACTTCTGCCAGCGACCGGTCTGCTCCCACAGTTCCTTCGGCTGGATGGTCGGGATCTGGAATTCCACGGCACCGGCACGGTCCATTTCCTCGCGCACGATGCGCTCGACCTTGCGCAGCACGCGCAGGCCCAGCGGCGACCAGGTGTAGAGGCCCGATGCCAGCTTGCGGATCATGCCCGCGCGCAGCATCAGCCGGTGGCTGGTGAGCTCGGCGTCGCTGGGGGTTTCCTTGGTGGTGTGCAGGTGGAACTGGGAGAGGCGCATCGTCGGCTTCGGATAACGGCAGAGACGCCTATTCTGCCAGCCCGGCCGGGGGGAGGGGTATCGGCAGGGCTGCGCCCTGCACCCGCCTCACGCAACGTCAACAGCAACAGCAACAGCGGGTTTCCCGTGGTAGGGCGGGGTGGGTCCGGTTGCGGGGGACGCCGTAAACCCATCCCTGGGGGCTTGGCCGCGGCATCCATGCCGCGGACACTCCCGCAACCGGACCCACCCCGCCTTCGACAGTTTCCTGCGAGCTATCGGAATGGCTCCGGGGGGTCAGATCCGTTTTCCGCAGGAAAACGGATCTGACCCCGGATTCAATTCGAGATCTGACAGATTTCATCCACGCATGGCGTGGATCTACTGGCCACCGGCCTACTGTCGAAGGCGGGGTACTGTGGGTTTGCGGGGTGTGAGCGGCATGGATGCCGCGACCAAGCCCCCATGGACGGGTTCACGGCGGCCCCGCAAACCCACAGTGCCCTGCCATCCCACGGAATGCCGCGTTTGACGTTGACGTTGCTTCGGCAGGTGCAGGGCTGCAAGCCCTGCCGATACCCTCACTCCGCCGGGCAGTACGCCTTGATGGCCGCTTCAGCCAATCCCTTCTGCGCGCTGCGCTGTTCCGGGGTCAACGCGGTATCGGCCTTGCCGTCGCCATTGGTGTCCTGCATCACCTGGCCGGAGCCTTCCAGCAGGGCCAGGTTGGCACGGGCGGTGCTGCACTGCTCCGGCACGGGTGTGGCCGGGGTCTCGGCACTGGCCGCGGCCTGCGGGCTGCGGGACTGCTCGCGGGTCTCGAACTTCTTGCCGGCCGGCGGGGTCTCCGAGTACTGGGTCACGCCATTGGCGTCCTTCCATTTGTAGACCGGGCCGGCCACGGCGTTGGCACTGGCCAACAGCAGCAGGCATCCAAGGCAGGACAGGGCACGCATGGCAAACTCCATGGAATGGGCGTAGAACGCCGATTGCAGCATTGGCGCCGAGCACTGGCAAGTCGATTAAACTGGATTCCATGGACCCGATCACACCGCCGCCGCGTTCGCGCACGATTTACCTGCTGCCCAACCTGTTCACCACCGCTGGCCTGTTCGCCGGCTTCTACGCGATCATCGCCGCGGCCAACGGGGATTTCGTCAATGCCAGCATCGCCGTGTTCGTGGCGGCGGTGATGGACGGCCTGGACGGGCGCGTGGCGCGCCTGACCGGCACCAGCAGCGAATTCGGCGTGCAGTACGACTCCCTGGCCGACCTGGTCAGCTTCGGCATGGCCCCGGCACTGGTGATGTACCACTGGTCGCTGTCGTGGCTGAAGTTCGATGACCCGCTGCTCGGGCGGGTCGGCTGGGCGGTGGCGTTCCTGTATGCCGCCTGCGCGGCACTGCGCCTGGCCCGTTTCAACACCCAGGTGGCGGTGGTCGACAAGCGCTGGTTCGTCGGCCTGGCCAGCCCGGCTGCGGCAGGCCTGATGATGTCCTTCGTCTGGGCCTTTGCCGATGGCAACCTGGGCTGGGACGGCAACCAGCTGCGCTACGTGGCGCTGGCGGTGACGATCGTCGCGGCGTTGCTGATGGTCAGCCGCATCCGCTTCTGGAGCTTCAAGGGCGGTGCCGCCAAGGGCAGCCGTTCCGACCGTGTGCCATTCCTGGTGCTGGCCCTGGTGCCGGTGGCGATCGCCATCGCGGTCATTGATCTGCCGCGTGTGCTGTTCGTGGTGGGCATCCTGTACGCCTTGTCCGGCCCTGTGATGTGGGCCGTGCAGCGCCTGCGCAAGAAGCCCGAGGCCGCGTGAGCCAGGACCTGCCCGTGCTGTGGTCACCGGCCCAGCAGGCCTGGCTGCAGGCCATGGGCTACACCGTGTATCACGACGGCCAGCTGGCCGCCGAACTGGACGCCGCGCTGCAATTGAGCGTGGCCGAAGCCGATGCGGCCGCAGCGGCTTCGGCGGAGCCGGTGCGGGCGGGTTCGGCCTCCATGCGGGAACACCCTGCCGAAGCCGCACCCGCTCCTCGCCAGGAACGCCCGGCACCGCCGCGTCGCGAGACCCCCGTCACCGCACCGGATACCGCGCCGGCACCGGTCCGTCCGCTGCCGGGAGGCAATGCACGGCAACCGGTGGTGCGGCTCCCGGATCGCCTGCAGATCGCACTGCTGCGTGCCTCCGGCTGCAATCCCAGCGATCCCGCCACGCAGGCGCTGATGGACAGTTGGCCGCTGGACCAGCTGCGCCGGGATCCGGCCGCCAAGCGTGCGTTGTGGCCGCAGTTGCGTGCCCTGCGCAAGCGGGGCAGTGCATGAGCGCGGTCAGCCAGCCCGGCCCGGTCAGCCTGCGCGCATTGCGCGAGAGCGACCTCAATGCGGTGATGGCGATCGAAGTGCGTGGCTATCCGTTTCCATGGACCCGCGGCATCTTCGTTGATTGCCTGCGTGCCGGTTATCCCGGCCTGGCGATGGAGCGCGATGGCCAGCTGATCGGCTACGGCGTGCTCAGCATTGCCGCCGACGAGGCACATGTGTTGAACATCTGCATCGATCCGCTGGCGCAGTCGCGTGGGCTGGGTCGCCAACTGCTGCGCGCACTGGTGCAGCTGGCGGGCAACCGGGGTGCCCACCGCGTGTTCCTGGAAGTGCGTCCGTCCAATACACCTGCGCTGGCCCTGTACCACAGCGAAGGTTTCAACGAGATCGGCCGCCGTCCACGCTACTACCCGGCGGCACAGGGCCGCGAGGATGCGGTGGTGATGGCGATCGAGCTGGTCGACGGCGACCTGCAGGCGATGCCGCCGTTGTAGTGGAGAAGGGTTGCCGGCCAGCGGCCGGCACAGCCTCTACGCCAGCCGCAAGGCCAATACGCCGCCGACGATGAGCGACGCCGCCAGCCAGCGCGCACGCGGGATCCGCTCGCGCAGCAGGAACACCGAGATCAGCAGCGCGAACAGGATCGACGATTCACGCAGTGCCGAGACCATCGCCACCGGGGCCTGGGTCATCGCCCACAAGGCCATCGCATAGGACGCCGTGGTGCCGATGCCGCCGGCCAGGCCCAGTGGCCAATGCTGGCGTGCATAGACCAACACCGCACCACGCCGGGTGTACAACGCCCACAGTGGCAGCGGAATGCCGGACAGCAGGAACAGCCACAGCGTGTAACTGAGCGCGCTGCCGGACTGGCGCGCACCCTGCGCATCGACCAGGGTGTAGGTGGCGATCATTGCCGCGGTCAGCAGTGGCAGGCGCAGCTGGCCGCCCCGTGCACCCAGTGCCATGCACAGGATGCCGGTGCTCACCAGTACCACGCCCAGCCACGCGGCAGGTGGCAGTTGCTCGCCCAGCAGGGTGCCGGCCAGCGCAACCAGGATCGGCGCGCTGCCACGCATCAGCGGATAGGCCAGGCTCATGTCGACCTGCTGGTAGCAGCGTGCCACCAGGCCGTAATAGGTCACCTGCAGCAGCACGGATGCAGCCAGCCAGGGCCAGCTGTGCGCGGCCGGGAACGGCAGGAAGGGCAGGGCGGCCGCCGACAGCAGCGCGGCGCTGCCGGTGACCAGCACGGTGCCGAGGAACTTGTCCGGCCCGCGTTTGACGATCGCATTCCAGCTGGCGTGCAGGGCCGCCGCCGCGAGGACCAGCAGGAAGATGGAAAGAGGCATCGGGCGATGATGCCATGCGGGGGAAATGGAAACGCCGGGCAATGCCCGGCGTTTCCGATTCCGCTTCGATGGGTGCCAACGTTTTCCACTGTGGTAGGTGCCAACCTTGGTTGGCACGCACCAGGGTGCGACGTTACAGCTTCGCGCGCTGCTCGCGCAGGCCGGCCAGCTGGGTGTTCCAGTCGGCCAGCCGCACGCGCTCCTGCTCGACCACGGCCGGCGGCACCTTGTCGGTGAACTTGGCCAGCTTGGTCTCGCTCTTTTCCTTTTCGGCTTCGACGCGGGCGATTTCCTTGTCCAGGCGCACGCGCTCTGCATCGAGATCGACCAGGCCTTCCAGCGGCACCAGCAGCTTCAGTTCACCGACGATCGCGGCGGCGGCCGGCGGTGCGCTTTCGCCTTCGGCCAGCCACTGGATGCTGTCCAGCTTGAGCAGGAACGACAGCGAGGCGCTGAAGCGTTCGATGCGCACGCGGTCCTGTTCCAGCCCGGCCTGCAGGCGCAGCGGCACCAGCTTGGACGGGGCGACGTTCAGTTCGCTGCGCACGCGGCGCACGGCACTGATCACCGCCTTCAGCCATTCCACGTCGGCCTCGGCCTGGGCGAAATCGCCTTCGAACTCGGCCGCGGTCGGGTACGGGCGCAGCGACAGCGTGGTTTCGGCCAGGCCCAGGCGCGGGGCCAGCTGCTGCCACAGCTGTTCGGTAATGAACGGGGTCAGCGGGTGCAGCAGGCGCAGCAGCGCTTCCAGTACGTACAGCAGGGTGTGGCGGGTGCTTTCGGCATCGGCGGCGTCGGCACCGTTCAGGGCCGGCTTGCTCAGTTCCAGGAACCAGTCGCAGAACGCGTTCCAGGCGAACTCGTACAGGCACTGCGCCAGCAGGTCGAAGCGGTAGTTGGCGTAGTGGCCCTGCGCTTCGGCGGTGGTGGCGGCCAGGCGCGAGAGGATCCAGCGCTCGGCATCGGTACGCGGCTTGGGAACGCCGGTGAACGCCGCGCCCTCGGTGTTCATCAGCGCGAAGCGGCTGGCGTTCCACAGCTTGTTGCAGAAGTTCTTGTAGCCTTCCGCGCGGTTCATGTCGAACTTGATGTCGCGGCCGTGGGTGGCCAGCGCAGCGATGGTGAAGCGCAGCGCATCGGCACCATGGGCAGCAATGCCGTCCGGGAATTCCTTGCGGGTGGCCTTCTCGATCTTCTCCACCATCTTCGGCTGCATCAGGCCGCCGGTGCGCTTGGCGACCAGGTCGTCGATGGTGATGCCGTCGATGATGTCCAGCGGGTCGAGCACGTTGCCCTTGCTCTTGGACATCTTCTGGCCCTGGCCGTCGCGGATCAGGCCGGTGAAGTAGACGTCCTTGAACGGGATCTTCCCGACCAGGTTGTCGGTGGCCATGATCATGCGCGCCACCCAGAAGAAGATGATGTCGAAGCCGGTGATCAGCACCGACGACGGCAGGTAGCGATCAAAGCCACGCTCGGCCATGGCCTGCTCGTTCGGCCAGCCCAGGGTGGAGAACGGCCACAGCTGCGAGGAGAACCAGGTCTCCAGCACGTCGCTTTCCTGGTTCAGCACCACCTCGCTGCCCAGGTTGTGCTTTGCCCGCACTTCCTCTTCGCTGCGACCGACGTAGCAGCTGCCGGTGGCTTCGTCGAACCACGCCGGGATGCGGTGGCCCCACCACAGCTGGCGGCTGATGCACCAGTCCTGGATGTTGTTCATCCAGTGGCGGTAGGTGTTGATCCAGTTCGGCGGCACGAACGAGATCGAACCGTCTTCGACCAGTTCCAGGCCACGCTTGGCCAGGTCGTCCATCTTCACGAACCACTGGTCGGTCAGGTAGGGCTCGATCACCTGGCCGGTACGGTCGCCACGCGGCACCTGCAGCTTGTGCGCCTTGGTCTCGACCAGGATGCCCAGGTCTTCCAGCTCGGCCAGCACGGCCTTGCGTGCTTCGTAGCGGTCCAGCCCCTGGAAGCGCTCAGGTGCGTTTTCGTTCAGCGCTGCCACCGGGGTGAACAGGTTGATCATTGGCAGGCTGTGGCGCACGCCCACTTCATAGTCGTTGAAATCGTGCGCCGGGGTGACCTTGACCACGCCGGTGCCGAACGCGCGGTCCACGTAGTCGTCGGCGATCACCGGCACGCGACGGCCGGTCAGCGGCAGCACCACGCTCTTGCCGATCAGGTGCGCGTAACGCTCGTCTTCCGGGTGCACCATCACCGCGGTATCGCCCAGCAGGGTTTCCGGGCGGGTGGTGGCAACGACCAGGTAGTCGCGGGTTTCGCGCAGGGTTTCCACGCCGTCGGCATCGCGCTCGACGTGCTCGTAGCTCAGGCCGTCATCCAGCGTGTAGGCGATCGACCACAGGAAGCCGTCTTCCTCGGCGCTCTCCACTTCCAGGTCGGAAATGGCGGTCTTCAGCACCGGGTCCCAGTTGACCAGGCGCTGGCCGCGGTAGATCAGCCCCTGCTCGTACCAGCGCACGAAGGCTTCGTTGACCGCCGCCGACGGCTGCGGATCCATGGTGAAGGTGCTGCGCGACCAGTCGGCGGAGGTGCCGAGGCGGCGCATCTGGCGCTCGATGGTGTCGCCGGACTGCTGTTTCCACTCCCAGACCTTGCCGATGAAGCCTTCGCGGCCCAGCGAATCGCGGGTCTCGCCCTTGCCTTCCAGCGCCAGGTTGCGGCTGACCACCATTTCGGTGGCGATGCCGGCGTGGTCGGTACCGACCTGCCACAGCGTGTCGTAGCCGCGCATGCGGTGGTAGCGCACCAGCGCGTCCATCAGGGTCTGCTGGAAGGCGTGGCCCATGTGCAGGGTGCCGGTCACGTTCGGCGGCGGCAGCAGGATGGTGTACGGCTCGCCCGTGCCGGACGGCTTGAAGTGGCCGGCCTTCTCCCAGGCCTCGTAGAGGTCGGTCTCGAAGGACTTCGGGTCGTAGCTGGAGGCGAGTTGGGTCATGCGGGGGAACCGGTAATCAAGGCGGAAGGGAGATCAGCGCGACCCGAGGGCGCGCCGGATCTTCTGGTCGGTGTGGTACTGGCTGACCGCGTAGGCGGCCCAGATGGCGGCGGGCAACCAGCCGATCAGGGTGATCTGCAGGATCAGGCAGACGATCCCGGCCAGCGGCCGGCCGATGGTGAAAAAGGACAGCCAGGGAAGAATCAGGGCGATCAGCAGGCGCATCAAGGGGTCCTCGCGGGACTTACATGTCGTGCTTGTTCAGGTCGTAACCGGCGGCCTTGTACTGGCGCCAGCGCTCGCGCAGCGGTTCGCGCGCTTCCGGATCGGCCGGAACCACTTCCAGCACGCGCTCGCACTGGCCCAGCCAGGGCTCGTCGCGCAGGTTGATCACCAGCGGGCGCGCCGGTGCCTCGGTGCCGGGCACGGCGATCAGCACCAGGGCTTCTTCCTCGTCCATGTCCTCGCCGGCGATCTGGTGCGGGATGTAAGCGTCGTTGTCGAACGCCCACAACAGCTCGTCCAGCTCTTCGGCCTGGGCCTGGTCGCGGGCCAGCACCAGGGTGAACAGCCCGGCGTCGTTGGCCTTGCGTGCCAGCTCGCAGACCAAGCGCAACGGCTCGGTCAGGAAGCGGGGCTTGGCGATCAGGTAGAAGTCGGCGCGGGGCATGGCAGGGTCCGGGTCAGGCAGGGTTCCGGCGGTGCCGGGCGAGGCCCCGGCCGGCGGGAGCCGGCCAGGGTCGGGTACGGCATCAGGCGCGGGCGGCCTGGTCCAGCAGCCACTGGCTCAGCAGGCCGACCGGGCGGCCGGTGGCCATGCCACGCTTGCCTTCATCGCTGGCCACGCCGGCGATGTCCAGGTGGGCCCAACGCTGGCCTTCGGCGAAGCGCGACAGGAAGCAGCCAGCGGTGATCGCACCGGCCCAGCGGCCGCCGATGTTGTAGACGTCGGCGAAGGTCGAATCCAGCATCGGCTGGTACTCGTCCCACAGCGGCAGGCGCCAGGCGCGGTCGAACACGTGCTCGCCGGCGGCCAGCAGTTCGTTGGCCAGATCGTCGTGCTTGCTCATCAGGCCGGCGGTCTGGTGACCCAGGGCCACCATGCAGGCACCGGTCAGGGTGGCGACGTCGACCAGCGCGGCCGGTTCGAAGCGCTGCGCGTAGGTCAGTGCGTCGCACAGGATCAGGCGGCCTTCGGCGTCGGTGTTGCCGACTTCGATGGTCTTGCCCGACATCGAGGTGATCACGTCGGACGGGCGGTAGGCGTTGCCGTCGATGGCGTTTTCCACCGCCGGCACCACCACGACGAGGTTCAGCGGCAGCTTGGCCTTGACCGCGGCGACGAAGGTGCCGATGACGTTGGCGCCACCGCACATGTCGTACTTCATTTCCTCGATGCCGCCCTGGGTCTTCAGGTTGACGCCACCGGTATCGAAGGTGATGCCCTTGCCGACCAGCACATAGGGCTTGGCGTCGCCGGCACCGGTCCACTTCAGCACCACCAGGCGCGGGCGGTTGGCCGAACCACGGGCCACGGCCAGCAGCGAGCCCATGCCCAGCGCTTCCATCTGATGCTCGTCGAGGATCTCGGCTTCGGCACCGTCGTGCTCGCCGGCGAACTTCACGCCCACTTCGGCCAGGTAGGCCGGGGTGCAGTAGTTCGGCGGCAGGTTGCCCAGCTCGCGGGCGAACTCGACACCGGCGGCGATGGCCTGGCCCTGGGCCAGGGCCTGGGCGTCGTCGCCGGCGATGGCCAGCTGGGCCAGGCCGGCGTCGTCGGCCTTCTTCTTGCCCAGGGTGGCGGTGTAGCGGTAGGCGGCATGATCGGCGGCGATCACCGCCTGGCGGATCGCCCAGGCCGCGTCGCGGTCCTTGATGGCCACTTCGGACAGGGTGAACAGTGCGCTGCGGGTAGCGCCGGCCTTCAGCGCGCGCACGGCGTCGCCAACGGCCTTCAGGTACTGCGGCACACCGAAGCGGGCGGCGTCGCCGAGGCCGACCACCAGCACGCGCGGGGCGGACACGCCCGGCAGGTCGTGCAGCAGGGTGGTGGCGCCGGTCTTGCCGGACAGGTCGCCGCGCTGGGCCAGCGAGGCCAGTCGGCCGCCGCTGGCAGCGTCCAGGGCCTGTGCGGCCGGGGTCAGGGTATGGTCGGCATACGCGCCGACCACCAGGCAATCAACGGTGGCGGCGGCCGGAGCAACGTGGTTCAGGGTGAATTCGAGGGCCATTGAGCAGATTCCATTGGCAAGTCCGTACAATCGCGGACCGTTTACGCCCAGACAGTAGACTGGGCGGCACCGCGAACGAACCCCAGAGTTTAAACCACCGCCCCATGTTGAAGCTCGACCGATACCTGCTGGGCGATTTCGTCCAGAGTTTCCTGGCTACCCTGATCGTCCTGCTGGTGGTCAGCGTGGGCGGCGTGCTGGTGGACATCCTCGGCAACATCGCCGACGGGCGCCTGCCGGCCAAGCTGCTGTTCTCCCAGCTGGGCCTGCAGTTCATCGCCTACCTGCCACTGATCCTGCCGCTGGCGCTGATGCTGGGCCTGCTGCTGGCGGTGGCCCGCCTCTACCGCGACTCGGAAATGGCCGTCATCACTGCCATTGGCGTGGGTCCCAGGCGCCTGCTGCGGCCGCTGCTGATGCTGGTGGTGCCGGTGGTGCTGCTGGTCGGCGCCTGCTCCTTGTGGCTGGGCCCATGGGCCGGCCGGGTGGCCGAGCAGATGATCATCGAGGCCAATCGAAGCGTGCTGATGGCGGGTCTGGAGCCGGGCCGATTCACCCAGCTGCCCAATGGCGGCGTGGTCTACCTGTCTTCGATCTCGCCCGATGGTACCCAGCTGGGCCGGGTCTTCCTGCAGCGGCAGAAGGACGACCGCCTGGAAGTGGTGTCCGCCGCAGGGGGGCGCATGTTCTTCGAAGGCGCGCGCCAGCGCTTCCTGGAACTGGATGATGGCCACCAGGTGGAAGGCCCGGTGGCCGGGGGGCTGGATTACCGTCTGGCCACCTTCGCCCGCAACGATGTGGCCCTGCCCGACGGTGCGCAGACCCGTACCGGGGATGATCCGGAACTGATGCCGACCACGCAGCTGTTCGGCGATGACCGGCCCGAGGCGCAGGCACAGCTGCATCGCCGCCTTGCTCCGCCGTTGATCGCACTGGCATTTGCGCTGCTGACCGTGCCGCTGGGCCGCAGTTCGCCGCGCCAGCAGCGCTACGGGCGGATGATGCTGGCGCTGATGGCCTACATGGTCGGTACCAACCTGATGTTCATCGGCAGTGGCTGGATCGCCAACGGCAAGATTCCGCCTGCGCTCGGCCTCTGGTGGCTGACCCTGCCGCTGCTGGCGCTGGCGATCTGGATGTATGCACGTGATGGCCGCCTGGGCCGCCCGAAGGGAGCCCGCGCATGAGGCTGCGCCCGATGCGTTTCGACCTGTATCTTGGCCAGTCGGTGTTCACCACGGTGCTGCTGACCTGGGCCGTGCTGGTGGGCCTGGACGTGGTGATGGCGTTCTCCGGCGAGTTCAAGGACATCGGCAAGAACGGCTACACCCTGGGGCATGCTGCCGCCTGGGTGCTGTACACGGTGCCACGCCGTGCCTACACCATGTTCCCCACCGCTGCGGTGATTGGTGCGCTGATGGGGCTGGGCCAGCTGGCCGCGACCTCTGAGCTGACCGCGCTGCGTGCGCTGGGCCTGTCGCGCAAGCGCCTGAGCGTATCGGTGGCCATCGCCCTGTCGCTGCTGACCGCCGTGATGGTGCTCAGCGCCGAGACGCTGGGCCCCTGGGGCCAGGACCGGGCCGACGCGCTGAAGTCCAGTGCCAAGTGGGGGCGCGACATCTCCACCACCCGCTATTCCGGCCTGTGGGCGCGCGAGGGCGATACCTTCCTCAGCGCTGCCGGTGGCGAAGAGCAGCTGGTGGGAGACAAGGGCACGCGGCTGATCCTGCGTGACGTGCGCCTGTATCGCATCGCCGAGGATGGTCGGATCGCCTCGCTGACCCATGCGGACACGGCCGAGCATGACCGTGACGGCTGGGTGCTGACCGGCGTGCGCCGCGATACCTTCGGTGAACGTTCGGCCACGCGCGAGGAAGTGGCGCGCGAGCCATGGAACTCCAAGCTGGACGCCGGGGCGCTGGCCACCGGCATCGCCAAGCCGCGCAACCTCAGCGTGGCCGAACTGCGCACCAGCATCGAATACCGCGAGCGCAACGGTCTGGATGCGCGCGACTACGAAGATGTGTACTGGAGCCGCTGGTTCTACCCGGTGAACGTGCTGGCGCTGTGCCTGGCCGCGGTGCCGTTCGCGTTCGGCTCGCTGCGCAGTGGTGGCATGGGCAAGCGCCTGTTCCTCGGCATCCTGTTCGCGCTGGGCTTCTGGCTGCTGCAGCTGTTCTTCGGCCGCATGGCCGGCGCGTTGAAGTTCGATTACCGCATCGCCTACGCGTTGCCACCGATCGTGATGCTGGCAGTATCGGGATTGCTGTTCCGGCGGAAATCAGGCTGATTCTGGTAGCGCGGGGCCATGCCCGGCGCTACCGGGGCAATCCAGCGCTTCGGCATCCGCGCCAGGACCACCAGCATCCCGGCCCAGCGTGCTTGATTCTGTAGAGCCGAGCCCATGCTCGGCTGCTTTTTGCGCACCGCCTGCCAGCCGAGCATGGGCTCGGCTCTACAGATCGTGCATCACCGTTTCGGTATACGCACCACGCGGGTGCCGCTGGCGCGGTCGTGCCAGGTCAGATGCTGGCGGTCGACCCACGCCCACCAGAATCCCAGTCCGCCCAGCAGCAGCGACAGCGTGCCGACGGCGAAACGCAGCCAAAGCTGTGCGCGGCGCAGGGGCGCGCCATCGCTCGATTCCAGCTTCAGCCGCCACGGCCGCATGCCGAGCGTCTGCCCGCCGCGGCGCCAGCTGGCCGTGGCATACCACCCCGTGATCAGCCAGCACACCGCCCACAGCAGCCACTGCCAGGCACTGAACGGTGCGATGTTCTCGCGCTGGGCGTGGCCGCTGAGGGTGTAGGCAAGGGTGAACAGGGTGCCGGCCAGCATCCACAGCGCCAGCACCGGCAGCGCGTCGTAGACCATCGCCAGCACGCGCCACAGCAGCAATGCGCGCGGGCGGGGCAGCTCGGTCGCGGCCGCAGGGGCCGAATCAATGGCAGGGCGGGACATGCGCCGAGCATACGCAATGCTGGCCGCATCCGCAGTCGCCCTCGTATCCTGCACGCATGGCCTCTGTTTCCACCCCCGCCGAACGCCGCCAGCTGGTGCAGCAACTGCCGGAACTGCGCGCCGATGACAGCGTGCGCATCCAGCGTTTCCTCGATGCGATCTGGGCCGAGAACGGTCTGGCCCGCGCCACCCTCGACAGCTACCGGCGCGATCTGGAAGGCCTGGCACGCTGGATGGACGGGCGCGATGGCGGCCTGGCCGGCATCGAACGTCCGGGATTGTTCGACTACCTGGCCTGGCGTACCCGTCATGGCTGGTCGCCGCGCAGCAATGCCCGCCTGATGTCGGCGTTGCGCGCGTTCTTCGCCGATGGCGTGCGACGGGGTGACCGCAGTGAAGACCCCAGCGCGCTGCTGGATCCCCCCAAGCTGCCTCGGCTGCTACCCAAGGCGCTGGCTGAGAGCCAGATCGACGCGCTGCTGGCGGCGCCGGATGTCGAGAGCCCGCTGGGCCTGCGCGATCGCGCCATGCTGGAGCTGATGTACGCCGCCGGCCTGCGCGTGAGCGAATTGGTGCTGCTGCCGGCCACCGCCGTCAACCTGCGCCAGGGCGTGCTGCGGGTCACCGGCAAGGGCAGCAAGGAACGGCTGGTGCCGCTGGGCGAGGAATCGCAGCACTGGCTGGAGCGCTACCTGCAGCAGTCGCGGCCGCAACTGGTCGGCAAGGGCAGGGTGCAGGCATTGGCGGATGGGCAGACGCCACTGTTCGTCGAGCCGACGCTGCATGCGCTGACCCGGCAGGCGTTCTGGCACCTAGTCAAGCGCCATGCGCAGGTGGCCGGCATCGACCCGGTGCGGATCAGCCCGCATGGCCTGCGCCACAGCTTCGCCACCCACCTGCTCAATCGTGGCGCCGATCTGCGCGCGCTGCAGATGCTGCTTGGCCACAGCTCGTTGTCGACCACCCAGATCTACACCCTGGTGGCGCGCGAGCACCTGCAGAAACTGCACGCTCGGCATCATCCGCGCGGTTGAGCCGCGGCCTGAACCCTGGCCCCGGGCGGTGCGCGGCGTCGCGGCCCGGTGCCGGTGGCTGTGTCAGAATCCGGGGTCTTCTTCTGTCGCGGACTGCTCCATGCTCCGATTTGCCATCGCCGCCGTGTTCGGTGCGCTCAGCCTGACCGCCTGCGCCCAGCCGGCCCCGCCGGCCGCCAAGGCACCCGCCGCTGCTGCGGCCAAGGCCAGCCCGGCCGCGAATGCGCCCGCCGACCAGGCGGTACGCGCCGCGCTGACCGCGCTGAACCCCGGTTTCCAGGTGGATTACATCGGCGCCGCGCCGTTCCCCGGCTTCCGCGAGGTCGTCGTTTCCGGTCAGCTGCTGTACGTCTCCGACGACGGCCGCTACCTGTTCCAGTCGCAGCCGTACGACACCCGTGCCAAGGGCCCGGCCAACAGCGAAGGCCTGCTCGGCTACCGCCGTGATCTGCTGGCCAAGGCCAACCATGGCGACCGCATCGTGTTCGCCGCGCCGAACGCCAAGTACACCATCAGCGTGTTCACCGATATCGAGTGCGGTTACTGCCGCAAGCTGCACCAGGACATCGCCGAGCTCAACCGCAACGGCATCACCGTCGAGTACCTGGCGTTTCCGCGCATGGGGCTGGGCAGCAAGGACTACACCGACATGATCTCGGTCTGGTGTGCGGCCGATCGTCGCCAGGCACTGACCAACGCCAAGCGCGGTGGCAGCGTGCCGGCCAAGAACTGCACCAACCCGGTGGCGATGCAGTACGCACTGGGCCAGCAGCTGGGCGTGAACGGCACGCCGGCGATCTTCGCGCCGGATGGCACCCAGCTGGGTGGTTACCTGCCGCCGGCGCAGCTGCGCGCGGCGCTGGACAAGCTGTCCGGGAAGCGCTGACGCGGAACGGCAGCGTCGAGCCACGCTCGACTGCGGTTCCACATGTGGCAGCCGAGCAGGGCTCGGCTCCACGGATTCGAGGCCGGGGATGCGTGTCGCATCCCCGGCTTTTTTTTACTTCAGGCCATCACTGACCGCCTTGGTCAGCGTGCCCTGTGCATCGTCACCACTGAACTCCCAGACGAACGCGCCGCCCAGGCCCTGGGTCTTCACGTAGCCCATCTTGCGGGTGATGTTGGCCGGGGTGTCGAAGCTCCACAGCGTGCTGCCGTTGTAGATCCAGGTGGCGCCGGCGGTGTTGTCGGTGTAGCCCGGCCACGCCAGGTTCTTCAGCACCTTCCAGTCTTCGATGCCGGCCTCGTAGGTGCCCGGCGCGGCGCCGGTCGCGGTCTGGTACAGGCCGTTGTTGGCGTTGGCCACACCGGTCCAGCCGCGCCCGTAGTAGCCGATGCCCAGGTTGAGCTTGGCCGCAGGCACGCCTCGGCTGATGAAGGCCTCGATGGCGTCGTTGCTGTTGTACAGCTTCTGGTCGCCGGTGGACGGATCATTCGGCGAATCAAACAACGCCGACTGGTGATTGGTCTTCGTATCCCACGCGCCGTGGAAGTCGTAGGTCATCACGTTGATGTAGTCCAGGTACGGGTGATACGCGGCCGGATCGGTGACGCGGATCTTGTCGATGCCGGCACCCACCGCCACCGTCAGCAACAGGCCTGGACGCACCGCATCGAGCTGGCGGCGGAACTCGGCCATCAGCGCGGTGAAGTTGGCGTTGTCTTCCGGCTTGCCGCATTCGATGCCGCACGCCACCGGGTATTCCCAGTCGACGTCGATGCCGTCGAACACACCCAGTGCGGCACCGGCACCACCGGCACCGTCGGTTACCGGCAGGTTGCCCTTGATGTAGGCGTCGATGCACGAGGCGACGAAGGCCTGGCGGTTTTCCGGGCGCGCCGCGCTGGAGAAGCCACGCGACCAGGTCCAGCCGCCCAGCGAGATCAGCACCTTCATGCCCGGGTATTTGGCCTTGAGCTGCTTGAGCTGGTTCCAGTTGCCGCGCAGCGGCTGGTCCCAGGTATCGGCGCTGCCGCTGACACTCTCGGCGGCACTGAAGGCCTTGGTGTAATCGGCGAAGGCATCGCCACCGGCACCGCTGTTCGGATCCGACGGCTGGGTGATGCCCACTTCGCAGCGATTGTTGCGAACGTTGCCGAACGCATAGTTGATGTGGGTCAGGCGCGCGGCCGAACCGCTGCTGTCGATGTTCTTGACCCGGTAGTTGCGGCCGTATATGCCCCACTGGGTGAAGTAGCCGATGACCCGCTTGCCGGTGGTGCCGCCGTCGCCGGCCAGCGTGGTGGCGCTGATCTCGGTGCCCTGGGCGGACGCGTTGCCGGCGTTGTCGCGGGCACGCACACGGTAGCGGTAGGTGGTGGATGCAGTCAGCCCGCCATCGACGTAGCTGGCACTGGACGGCGAGCCGACCAGGCTGCCGTTGCGGTACACGTCGTAGCCGGCCACGCCGCTGCCCCCGGTGTTGTCGGTGGACGGGCTCCAGCTGAGCGCGATGCTGTTTGCGGTGCGGGTGCCGACCGCCAGCCCGCCCGGCACGCTCGGTGCGGTGGTATCGCCGCCGGCGGCGTTGACTGTGATGGTGATGGTCGCGGTGCTGCTGGTGGCGTTGTTGTTGTCGGTGGCTACCGCGCGCAGGGTGTGGCTGCCGGCGCTGGCATTGGCCCAGCTGGCCGCATACGGCGCACTGGTGGCCACGCCCAGCGTGCTGCCATCGCGGAAGAACTCGACCTTGGCGACGCTGCCGTCCGGATCACTGGCGGTGGCGGTCACGTTGACCGTGCTGCCGGCACTGAAGGTGGCGCCGTTGGCCGGCGAGGTCAGGCTGACCACCGGCGGCTGGTTGGCGCCGCTGCCATCACAGGCGCCGAGGTTGGTGTAGTAGGGCGCACCGGCCGGATGGTCCGGCGGCGCGTTCCAGATGTCCTGGTTCGCCCGATAGAGGACGCCTCCTTTCTGCAGGGTATCGCCGGCCCGGTAGATCTTGGCCTGGTCCCACTGGGCCACCCCGGCACAGCTGGCGGCCTGCGCCAGGCCGGGCAGGGCGGCGGTACCGGCGGCCAGGGCAAGCAGCCAGGCCAGGCGGCGGGGACGACAGCTTCGGGTCGAACGTTCGGCACTGCGCACAATCGGGTCGTACATGGGTAAGTCTCCGATCAAAGGGCGCGCGGGCCCCGATGGCGCCGCGCGTGACGCAGGTCCGGGCGTCGCCCGGGAAGGCGACGGAGGGGGGCGGACGGAGGTACCTGGGAGGCCGGGGAGAGAGTCCGGCACCAGGTGGGGACAACGTTGTCATCAATCGTGTGGTCAATCCGTGAGCAAGCGCATGGTTCCGGGATTCGGGCGGAGAGCGGCGCTGCGCGCGGTCGGCGGCCATCGGCGGAGCCCCCCTCGTGGCTGGGATGGGTCGCTTACAGCGGGGTTCTGAGGTTTGGCCGGGTGGGTGGGGTCAGGCGGGGACGCCGTGAACCCGTCCCTGGGGGCTTGGCCGCGGCATCCATGCCGCGGACACCCCGCCTGACCCCACCCACCCGGCCCTTGACAGGTTCCTGCGCGGCCAGCCACGAAAGACAGAACAAAAAATCAAAAGCAGAAGCCGGTCGCTTCGCTCTCCAATGCCTGACTTCTGGGATTTCCCTGGTTGCCGGCCAGCGGCCGGCAACCAGGGAGCATCCACACATGGTGTGGATCTACCGCAGATCGCGGAAATCTGTCGAAGGCGGGGTGGGTCCGGTTGCGGGGGTGTCAGCCGCATGGATGCGGCTGCCAAGCCCCCAGGGACGGGTTTACGGCGTCCCCCGCAACCGGACCCACCCCGCCATCCCACGGGAACCCAGCTTTTGCTTTGGCCGTTGCCGTTGCCGTTGCCTTGGCCTCGGCGGGTGCCGGGCGCCGCCCGGCCAAAGCCCATCCCCCGCTTCCGGTACAATGTCGGGCCCGTTTCCCAACTACGGTTCCCCGGACATGATGGTCCTCGAGGGCGCGCCCGCCCTGTCGCCGTTCCGCCGCGAACGTCTTGAATCCCGCCTGCAGTCCATCGCTCCCTCCCTGCGCATCAGTGGTGCCTGGCACGTCTACTTCGTGCAGCCCGAAGGCAGCGCCACTCCCGACCTCGCCACCCTGTGCCGCATCCTCGAAGCTGCGCCGCAGGCCGAGGCCGTGGCCGAAGGCGCGGTCAGCCGAATCGTGGTGCCGCGCCTGGGTACGCTGTCGCCGTGGTCGAGCAAGGCCACCGAACTGGTCCGCGGTGCCGGCCAGCCGGTGAGCCGGGTCGAGCGAGGCCTGCGCATCGACGTGCAGGGCTGGCCGGCCGATGCCGACGTGCAGCAGGCGCTGGTCAAGGCGCTGCACGACCCGATGACGCAGTCGGTGCTGGAGACCGTGCAGCAGGGCCAGGCGCTGTTCTCGGCGCCCGCCCGTGGCGAACTGGAACGCGTGCCGGTGGACCAGCTGGAGGCCGCCAACGAGCGCCTCGGCCTGGCCATGGCCCAGGACGAGATCGATTACCTGCGCGAACGCTTCACCGCGCTGGGCCGCTCGCCGTCGGACGTCGAACTGATGATGTTCGCGCAGGCCAATTCCGAGCACTGCCGCCACAAGATCTTCAACGCCAGCTGGACCATCGACGGCCAGGAGCAGGACCGCTCGCTGTTCCGGATGATCAAGAACACCCACCAGCAGACCCCGCAGCACACGCTCAGCGCGTACAGCGACAACGCCGCGGTGATCGAAGGCCATCCGGCCTCGCGCTACCGCCCGGATCCGGCCAGCGGCGAGTACCGTCGTGAACCGCAGGTGCCCAGCGCGTTCCAGATCAAGGTGGAGACCCACAACCACCCGACCGCCATCGCACCGTTCCCGGGCGCCTCGACCGGCGCCGGTGGTGAAATCCGCGATGAAGGCGCGACCGGCCGCGGCGGCAAGCCGAAGGCGGGCCTGACCGGGTTCTCGGTCTCGCACCTGCGCATTCCCGAGCTGCCGCAGCCGTGGGAGGCGCCGCGCGCGCTGAATCCGCGCATGGCGCCGGCGCTTGAAATCATGACCGATGGCCCGCTCGGCGGCGCCGCGTTCAACAACGAGTTCGGCCGCCCGAACCTGCTCGGCTACTTCCGCAGCTTCGAGCTGCCTGAAGGCGCCGGCCTGGTCCGCGCCTACGACAAGCCGATCATGCTGGCCGGTGGCCTCGGCGCCATCGACCGCGTGCAGGTGGACAAGATCCAGCTGCAGGCCGGTGATGCGGTGATCGTGCTGGGTGGCCCGGCGATGCTGATCGGCCTGGGCGGCGGTGCCGCCAGTTCGGTGGCCTCCGGCGAGAGCGCCGAGGACCTGGACTTCGCCAGCGTGCAGCGCGACAACCCGGAAATGGAACGCCGCTGCCAGGAGGTCATCGACCGCTGCGTGGCGATGGGCGCCAACAACCCGATCAAGTTCTTCCACGACGTCGGTGCCGGTGGCCTGTCCAATGCCATCCCCGAACTGCTGCACGACTCCAAGGTCGGCGGCGTGATCGACCTGGGCAAGGTGCCCACCGATGATCCGTCGCTGTCGCCGATGCAGCTGTGGTGCAACGAATCGCAGGAACGCTACGTGCTGGGCGTGGCCCAGGAGCGCCTGGCCGAGTTCGCGGCGCTGTGCGCCCGCGAGCGCTGCCCGTTCGCTGCGGTCGGCGTGGCCACCGCCGAGGAACACCTGGTGGTGGCTTACGGTGCCGTGCCGGGCCACACGCCGGCCGATGCGCCGATTGACCTGCCGATGGACGTGCTGTTCGGCAAGCCGCCGAAGATGCACCGCGACACCGCACACCCGCCGGCACCGCGCTGGCCGGCGCTGAAGACCGGCGGCCTGGATCTGCAGGAAGCCGGCCTGCGCGTGCTCGCGCACCCGACGGTCGCCTCGAAGAACTTCCTGGTCACCATCGGTGACCGCAGCGTCGGTGGCCTGACCGCACGCGAACAGATGGTCGGCCCGTGGCAGCTGCCGGTGGCCGACGTGGCGATCACCCTGGCCGACTTCGACGGCGTGGCCGGCGAAGCGATGTCGATCGGCGAGCGCACCCCGCTGGCCCTGCTCGACGCGGGCGCGTCGGCACGCATGGCGGTGGGTGAAGCGCTGACCAACCTGTGCGCGGCCCCGGTCGATGCGCTGGATGAGATCAAGCTGTCGGCGAACTGGATGGCCGCTGCCGGCCACCCGGGCGAAGACGCGCTGCTGTACGACGCGGTGAAGGCGGTGGGCATGGAACTGTGCCCGCAGCTGGACATCAGCATCCCGGTGGGCAAGGACTCGCTGTCGATGCAGGCGCAGTGGCACGACCAGGGCGAAGCGCACAAGAGCGTGTCGCCGGTGTCGCTGGTGATCTCCGCGTTCGCGCCGGTGGCCGACGTGCGCCAGCAGCTGACCCCGCTGCTCGACCGCGACGTCGAAAGCGAGCTGTGGCTGATCGGCCTCGGCGCTGGCAAGCAGCGCCTGGGCGGTTCGATCCTGGCCCAGGTGCATGCCGACCACGGTGACCTGCCGGCGTTCGCCGGTGCTGCCCCGGATCTGGACGACCCGCAGCGCCTGCGCGGTTTCTTCGAACTGATCCGCGATGCGCGCCAGGCCGGCCTGCTGCTGGCCTACCACGACCGCAGCGACGGCGGTGCCTTCGCCGCGCTGTGCGAAATGGCCTTCACTTCACGCCTGGGGCTGGATATCACCCTCGACGCCTGGGGCGACGATCCGTTCCGCAGCCTGTTCAACGAAGAACTGGGCGCGGTGGTGCAGATCGCGCGCGAAGACCGCGCGGCATTTGCCGACCTGGTCGAGCGCCATGCACTGACCGAGTGCGCGCAGCGCATCGCCAAGCCGACCACCGCACCGGTGGTGCGCGTGTCGCTGGCTGGCGAGAACCTGGCCGAATGGCGCTGGGAAACGCTGTTCGACGCCTGGTGGTCGGTCACCCACGCCATGCAGAAGCGCCGCGACAACCCGGCCAACGCCGATGCCGAGCGTGAGATCGCCCGTGCCTTCAACGCACCGGGCCTGAAGCCCAGGCTCAGCTTCGACATCAATGAAGACGTGGCCGCCCCGTTCATCAGCACCGGTGCGCGTCCGCGCGTGGCCGTGCTGCGCGAGCAGGGCGTCAACGGCCAGATCGAAATGGCGAACATCTTCGAACGTGCCGGCTTCCGCCCCTTCGATGTGCACATGAGCGACCTGATCGAAGGCCGCGTCGCCCTGCAGGACTTCACCGGCCTGGTCGCCTGCGGCGGCTTCAGTTACGGCGACGTGCTTGGCGCTGGCCGTGGCTGGGCCACTTCGATCCTGGAGCGCAGTGCGCTGCGTGATGCCTTCGCCGCGTTCTTCGCGCGCGAGGACAGCTTCGCCCTGGGCGTGTGCAACGGCTGCCAGATGATGAGCCAGCTGAAGGACATCATTCCCGGTGCCGAACACTGGCCGCAGTTCCGCCGCAACGCCAGCGAGCAGTTCGAAGCCCGTACCGCGCTGCTGGAAGTGGTGGAATCTCCATCGATCCTGCTGCGTGGCATGGCCGGTTCGCGCCTGCAGGTGGCAGTGGCGCATGGTGAAGGCCAGGCGGTGTTCGACAACGCGGTCGACCAGGCCGCGGCCCGTGTTTCGCTGCGCTACATCGATGGCCACGGCAACGTTGCCAGCCAGTACCCGCTGAATCCGAACGGTTCGCCGGACGGCATCACCGGCCTGACCAGCAGCGACGGCCGCGTGACCATCATGATGCCGCACCCGGAACGCACCCCGCGCGCGCTCAACATGAGCTGGGCCCCGGCCGAGTGGCAGGGTGATTCGCCGTGGATGCGCATGTTCCGCAACGCGCGGGTGTGGTGCGGCTGATCGCACCACATCGCGCAGGCATCAATGCCACCGCGTATGGAAAAGCCCGCCGTTGATCGGCGGGTTTTTTCTTTGCGCGCGTGAAAATCCTGATGTGCCCGCTAGTTACATGGATTTTCAGGCGACAAAGTATCGTCACGCGTCGCTAACAAAATCATTTTATAAACAGGCGAAAGAGTGAACTGCTTCACGGCAATAGGATTTGTCGTGTCAAAGTCTTGACGATCTGCAAAGTTGCCGTTAACACTTGAACCCCGTTTCAGAATCATTCATTTCGCAGTAACCGGTTGGCGCACGCGCTCGGTTTTCTGTCGCTGCGCGCCGTTCGGCAATACCCCGCAGTAAATCACGCGAATAAGCGCCCCCAGGGGACGTTGGGCCGGAAAGCCCAGCGGTGGCGTTGCTTTGCCCAAAACCAGTCCAATCAGGAGCCGTACCGATGAATCGGATTTATCGCAAGGTCTGGAACAAAGCATTGGGTCAGTTGGTGGTGGCCTCGGAACTGGCTTTCTCCGACAGCAGCAGCGGTGGGGTCGTCGACCAGCGCCGCGATGCGACACAGGCCACGCCCGCACTGCTGGCGGTGGCACTGGGCCTGGTATTGGGATTGGGCATGAGTGGCTCTGCCACCGCACAGTCGGTGCAGATCGGCGGTAGCGCCACCTGCGTGGCATTCAGCGGCAAGCTGCTCGAAAAGTGCCTGATCGAAGGTTCGGCCACGGCCAAGGGCAGCAACGCGGTGGCGATCGGCAGCAACAGCAGTGCCAGTGCGGCCAACAGCGTGGCGCTGGGCGCGGGATCCAAGGCCACGCGCGCCAACACCGTCTCCGTCGGTGATGCCGGCAAGGAACGGCAGGTCACCAATGTCGCCGCAGGCACGCAGGCGACCGACGCAGTGAACAAGGCGCAGCTGGATGCGCAGGCGCGCGCCACGCAGGCCGCGCTGGCCAACGTTGCCGCAGACGGCAACCGCTATTTCAAGGCCGACGGCGCAGGCGATGACAGCGACGCGGCGAAGATCCAGGGCGAGGGCGCACTGGCTGCCGGTGCCGGTGCGCAGTCGCTGGCCAACGCCACCACCGCCATCGGTACCCAGGCCATTGCCGCAGGCATCGGCGCCAGCGCGTTCGGCCAGGGCGCGTTGGCGATCGGTGATGCCAGCGTAGTGGTCGGGCAGAGCGCAGCAGCCTTCGGCCTTGGCGATACCGCCGTCGGTGCCAGCGCATATGCCGCCAGCGAAAACGGTGCAGCAACGGCACTGGGTGCACTGTCCGAAGCCACCGCTGATGGTGCGACCGCCGTCGGTGGCGGTGCTGTGGCGATGGGCCCCGGCAGTACCGCATTGGGCCGCGGCGCCACCGCGGCCAACGAAGCCTCGATTGCAGTCGGTGCGTTCAGCACGGCCGTCGGTGAATACAGCACCGCGCTGGGCTCCAATTCGGCCGCGGTAGCCACCGGCAGCGTGGCGCTGGGCGCCGGGTCGCTGGCCGACCGTGTCGATACCGTGTCCGTCGGTGCCGCCGAATACGGCCTGACCCGCCAGATCACCAGCGTTGCCGCCGGCACCGAGGATACCGATGCGGTCAATGTTGGCCAGTTGAAGGGCGTTGCAGCGGTGGCCGATGCCACCGCCAAGCGCTTCCAGGCCACCGGCAGCAGCAACGGCGATGCCGGTGCTCTGGCAGAGGGTGATGACGCATTGGCTGCCGGCGAGGCCGCCAACGCCATCGGCACCGGCACCACGGCGGTCGGTGCCGGTGCCACCGCCGTTGCGCAGAACGCGACCGCGGTGGGCAACAACGCGCTGGCCTCGGGCCAGAACAGCGCAGCGTTCGGCAACAACGCGCAGGCCAATGGCCCGGGTAGCGTGGCCGTCGGTGGCGCTGCGGTGGACGCCAACGGCAACCCGCTGATCACCAGTGGTGGCGTGCCGGTGGTCACCGGCGCCACCAGCGCCGGCGTGGGTGGCACGGCGGTCGGCGCAAGTGCCGATGCCAGCGGCTTTGCCGCATCGTCCTATGGCGTGGGGGCCTATGCGTCCGGCGCGCAGGCGTCGGCGTTCGGCGCGGTCTCCAATGCCATCGGCGATTACTCCACGGCACTGGGTACGCAGAGCAATGCCACGGGCACCAGCAGCGTCGCCATCGGTGGCCCGGCCGATCTGGTTCCGGGCATGGGCTTCTTCGTTCAGACCCAGGCCAGCGGCGAAGCCGCGATTGCGGTGGGTGCCGGCGCCATCGCCAGCGGCGACCGCGCGGTGGCCAACGGCACCCTCAGCGAAGCCTCCGGCATCGAAGCCACCGCGGTGGGCTACTTCGCCTATGCACCGGGCGAGAACGCCAGCGCGCTGGGTGCGCAGACCTGGGCTGTCGGCAAGGACAGCACCGCCATCGGCTACTACGCTACCGCTGGCGCCGAGAACAGTGTTGCACTGGGTGCCTACTCCGGGTCCAACCGCGCCAACACGGTTGCCGTGGGTACCAATGGCAACGAGCGGCAGATCGTCAGCGTGGCCGCGGGCACCCAGGCCACCGATGCGGTGAACAAGGCGCAGCTGGATGCGGTGGCCAGCACCGCCGACAGCACCGCGCGCTTCTTCCAGGCCCAGCCGGAAGCCGGCAGCGATGCCGGTGCGCTGGCCGAGGGCGAGGGTGCCATCGCCGCTGGTTCGTCGAGCAATGCGATCGGTGCCGGTGCGGTCGCGCATGGCGCGGCCGCCTCGGCAATCGGCGATGACAGCGTGGCGGTGGGCCGCAACAGCACGGCCACCGGCAATGGCGGTGTCGCCATTGGTGGCCTGGGCCAGGCCTACGACGAGTTCAACCAGCCCATCATCGGTGCCGATGGCAAGGCGCAGCAGGTGGGCACCACGGCCGTGGCCGATGCCACGGCGGTCGGCAGCGCTGCGCAGGCCACCGGCGCTGCCAGCAGCGCCTTCGGCAATGCGGCCAAGGCCAGCGGTGACAACAGCTTCGCCGCCGGCGGCAAGTCACGCGCGACCGGCGCGTATGCGGTGGCGGTGGGTGACAGTGCGTTCGCCAGCAGCGATGACAGCACCGCAGTAGGCGGCTACAGCTGGGCCACCGCCAGCGGCGCCAGCGCCTTTGGTTCCGGTGCGTGGGCCACCGCCACCAACGCCTCGGCGTTCGGCAACGCGGCGTGGGCCAGCGGGGCTGGCGCCACGTCGATCGGCTACAACAGCTGGGCCAACGGAACCAGCGCCACCGCAGTTGGCCGCGGCGCCTTCGGCTATGGCGACAACAGCGTGGCGCTCGGCTTCCAGGCGCTGGGCAACAGCATCAACAGCATCGCCATCGGCACCAACACGGTGGCCGGCGGCGAAAGTGCGATCGCGCTGGGTGCGGGCAGCAATGCCAGTGCCAGCAATGCCGTCGCACTCGGCGCGGGCTCGGTCGCCAACCGCGCACGCACGGTGTCGGTGGGCAGCAGCGGCAACGAGCGCCAGGTCACCAACGTCGCCGCCGGTACCCAGGCCAACGATGCGGTGAACAAGGCACAGCTGGATGCGGTGGCAAGCACCGCCACAACCACCAGCCGCTTCTTCCAGGCCAGCGGCAACGGCGACGATGTGGCGGGTGCGCTGGTGGAGGGCGACAACGCGCTGGCCGCCGGTGACGCGGCCAACGCCATCGGCGATGGCGCCACCGCGCTCGGCAGCGGTGCCAATGCGCTGGCCGGAAACGCGCAGGCGATCGGCTTCAACGCGCTGGCGACCGCCGCCAATGCCAGTGCCGTAGGCGCCAACGCACAGGCCACCGCCGAATACGCCACCGCGCAGGGTGCGGAAAGCGAAGCCAGCGGTGAGCAGAGTGCGGCATTCGGCGCGGCCAGCATCGCCAGCGGCGCGGGCAGCACCGCCAGCGGTGCCCTGTCCGAAGCGTCCGGCGAAGAAGCCGTAGCCGTGGGCTACTTCAGCAACGCCAGTGGCAGCGGCGCCACCGCGGTCGGCAGCGAGAGCGTGGCCAGCGGCACGGCCGCGGCAGCGTTCGGTATCGGTGCCGAAGCCACCGGTGGCTACAGCACCGCCATCGGCGGCTATGCACAGGCCTCGGCCTTCAATGCCACCGCCTTTGGCAACTTCGCCAACGCCTCGGGTTCCAACAGCGTGGCGCTGGGCGGTGATTCGCAAGCGTCCGGTGCTTACAGTACCGCCACCGGCCAGGGCAGCCTGGCCACCGGCACCAACAGCGTCGCCGTCGGTGGTTCGCTGTTCGGCACCCTGGCCACCGAGGCCTCGGGCAACTACTCCACGGCGGTGGGTGGTGGCGCCTGGTCGGGAGGTATCAACAGCACCGCGCTGGGCAACGCGGCGGAATCGCGCGCGGCCAACAGCGTGGCGCTCGGTGCGGATTCGATTGCGGACCGCGACAATACCGTGTCGGTGGGCGGCGGCGGCAACACCCGCCAGATCACCAACGTGGCCGATGGCACGCAGGGCAACGATGCGGTCAACAAGAACCAGCTCGATGCCGTAGCCGCCGCCGCGGAAAAGACCAGCAGGCAGTTCCAGGCCAGCGGCAATGCCGATGGTGAAACCGGAGCGCTGGTGGAGGGCGACAATGCGCTGGCCGCCGGTGATGCGGCCAACGCGATCGGCAACGGTGCCACCGCGCTGGGCAGTGGTGCCAATGCGCTGGCCGCGAACGCCACCGCAGTCGGCATCGATGCGCTGGCGACCGGTAACAACGCGGCGGCACTGGGCAGCACGGCACAGGCCACCGGCGAGGACAGCCTGGCCCTGGGCAGCGGCGCCAGCGCCAGCGAAGTGGGGACAAGCGCGGTGGGCGCGCGCGCACAGGCAAGCGGTGTCTACAGCACCGCCAACGGTACTGAATCCAACGCCAGTGGCGCACAGTCCGTTGCCAGCGGCTTCCGCAGCGCGGCCTCCGCTGATGGCACCACCGCGGTGGGTGGCTATGCCGAAGCGACCGGTCGCCTCGGCACCGCACTGGGCTACGGCTCGGCTGCCAGCGGCGCCAACACCACGGCGGTGGGCTTCGGGGCAGCAGCGGCGGGCACCGGCGCGGTTGCGGTGGGTCAGTCGAGTGAAGCCAGCGGCGCGGAAAGCGTAGCGATCGGCGGCAGCACCTTCTTCGGCCTGATCCCGTCGCGCGCCAGTGGCACCGGTGCGGCAGCATTCGGTGCCGGTGCGTGGGCCACCGAGGACTACGCGACGGCCATCGGCTGGAATGCCTGGTCGGCAGGTACCAACGCCACGGCGCTGGGTGCCAACGCCACCGCCAATGGCAGCAACAGCGTTGCGCTCGGTGCCGGTTCCAAGGCTGACCGCGACAACACGGTGGCCGTTGGCAAGGCCGGCAGCGAACGCCAGGTCACGAACGTTGCCGCCGGTACCGAAGCCACCGATGCGGTGAACAAGGGCCAGCTCGACGCCGTTGCCAGTGTCGCCGACAAGACCAGCCGCCAGTTCCAGGCCAGCGGCAATGCCGATGGCGAGGCCGGTGCACTGGTCGATGGTGAAAATGCGCTGGCGGCGGGCAATGCGGCCAATGCGATCGGCAACGGTGCGACCGCGCTGGGCAGCGGCGCCAACGCCATGGCCGCCAATGCCACGGCGGTCGGCTTCGATGCGCTGGCCACCGGCAGCAACGCTGCCGCACTGGGCAATGCTGCGCAGGCCAGTGGTGTCGACAGCGTGGCGCTGGGCAGCGGTGCCAGCGCCAGCGAAACCGGCGCCAGCGCCACCGGTGCCGGGGCCCAGGCGAAGGGCCCCTACAGCACCGCCAACGGTGCGCAGGCCACGGCCACCGGCACGCAGGCGCAGGCCAGTGGTTTCCGCGCCAGTGCTTCGGCTGACGGCGCTTCGGCCATCGGCAGCTACGCCGATGCCAGCGGTCGCCTCGGCACTGCGGTGGGCTACGGCAGCAAGGCCACCGCCGCCAACGCCACGGCAGTGGGTGTCAGTGCCACCGCCAGTGCTGCGGGCAGCGTGGCATTGGGTTCGGGCTCGGTGGCTGATCGTGCCAACACCGTCTCGGTGGGCAGCACCACCAGCGATCGCCAGATCACCCGTGTCGCCGCCGGTACCGAACGCACCGATGCGGTCAACCGCGGCCAGCTTGACGCGGTGGCTGCAACCGCCGATGGCACGGCGCGCTACGTCAAGGCCAGCGGTACCGGCACCGCCAGTGCCAGCGGCAGTGACGCGGCAGCGCTGGGTTCGGGAGCCAGCGCCAGTGGTGCACGCAGCAACGCACTGGGTGCCAATGCGGCAGCCATCGGCAACGGTGCGCTGGCACTGGGCAGCAGCGCCGGTGCGTCCGGTGCCAACTCGGTGGCACTGGGTGCAGGTTCGCGCGCACTCGATGCCAACGTGGTGTCGGTCGGCGGTGGCAACGGCAGCGATGGCCCGGCCACGCGCCGCATCGTCAACGTGGCTGATGGCCGCATCGCGGCCGGCAGCAGTGACGCGGTCACCGGTTCCCAGCTCAATGTCACCAACCAGCGCGTGGGCGCAGTGGAAACCCGCGTCGGTGATTTCGATTCGCGCATCGCCACGGTGGAGACCACGGCGGCCAGTGCGGTCGGCTACGACGACGCCAGCCGTGACCGCCTGACCCTGTCCGGCTTCCAGGGCACCACCATCGACAACGTCGGTGCCGGCAGCATCGCCGCCGGCAGCCGCCAGGCGATCAATGGCGGCCAGCTGTTCCAGTCGCTCAGCGATGCGGCCAGTTTCCTGGGGGGCGGCGCCAGCGTCGGCATGCAGGGCGTGTTCGTGGCGCCGAACTACGTGATCCAGGGTGCCACCTACAGCAACGTCGGTGATGCGCTGGGTGCGTTGGACCGCAAGGTCAGCGAGATCGACCGCCGCACCGCCGGTGGTACGCGTTCGGGAACGGCCAGCCTGCGCTCGATGAGTGCCTCGCTGGATGAAAGCGCACTGGCCAGCGTTGCCGAAGCACCGACGGCGGCCGATGCAGCACCAGCCAGCACCGCGCGCGTGCAGGGCACGCCGACCGCGGCGGCGGCGGGTGCGGGCATCCCGGTGGGCACCCCGGCATCGGGGCTCAACGCGGTCGCCATGGGTGACGGCGCAGTGGCCAGCGGTGCCGCGTCCACCGCCGTCGGCCAGGGCGCAAGTGCCACCGCTGCCAACGCTGTGGCACTGGGCCAGGGCTCGGTTGCCGATCGTGCCAATACGGTGTCGGTGGGCAGCGAAGGCAACGAGCGCCAGGTCACCAACGTGGCAGCCGGTACCACTGCCACCGATGCGGTCAACAAGGGCCAGCTCGATCGCGGCATGGCCACCGCCAACAGCTACACCGACAGCCGCGTCCAGGCCGTCGCCGACAGCTTCGATGTGTTCAAGGGCGAGGTCGACGGGCGCCTGCGGCACATGGATCGCCGCATCGACCGACAGGGCGCGATGAGCGCGGCGATGCTCAACATGGCCACCAGTGCTGCCGGCATCCGTACCCAGAACCGGGTCGGCGTCGGCATCGGTTTCCAGGGCGGTGAATCGGCACTGTCGCTGGGTTACCAGCGTGCGATCAGCGACCGCGCCACGGTGACGGTCGGCGGTGCCTTCAGCAGCGACGACAGCTCGGTCGGCGTCGGTGCCGGCTTCGGCTGGTAAGCCACTCCATCGCGCCGGCGGCCACCCACGCCGGCGCAGCACCTGCAACGAGGGCCTGGGGGGAGGTCACGGCAATCCCGGCTGGGCCGGCCGGGAGTCGTCAAGGAATGATGGCCGCAGTGTTGGTTCGATCCATGACCCAGAAGAGGAATTCGACGTGATCAAGAAGCAGAACCTTCGCATCAATGTGTTGGCAGCCGCCGTGCTGTCGCTGACCGGTGTTGGCCTGGCACAGGCCGCCGACCTGAAAGCAAATGCGCCGTTGTCCGGCCCGAAGACGCAGCAGGTTGATGGCATCATCGTGAAGTACCGCGCTGGCAGCGCCGCAGCTGCCGATGCAAACGCCAAGCTGGCGGTGGTCAACTCGGCCATCGCGCGCGCCGTGCCGGCAGGCACCAACGCGGCTGCGCGCAGTGCCGCGTTGCGCCCGCAGGTGGCCCGCAAGCTCGGCATCGGCGCCGACCTGATCCGCCTGCAGGGCGGCATCGCGCGCGCTGATCTGGACAAGGTGCTGGGCGAACTGAAGGCTGACCCGACCGTCGAATATGCGGTGGCCGACGCCGTCATGTATCCGATCGATGCCGCGTCGTCGCCGCGCGCGGCCGCTGTCGCGAAGTCCGATGCGTCGCCCAGCTTCGTGCCCAACGATCCGTACTACCAGAGCCATAACTGGCACTTCCACAACCCGGTCGGCGGCGTCAACGCACCGGCCGCATGGGACGTCTCGCAGGGCGAGGGCATCGTGGTGGCGGTGCTCGATACCGGCATCCTGCCCGAGCACCCGGATTTCGCCGCCGGCACCCTGCTGGAGGGCTACGACTTCATCAGCCAGGCCAGCCGCTCGCGTCGTGCCGCCGATGGCCGCGTGCCGGGTGCACTCGACTACGGTGACTGGATGCCCACCGCCAATGCCTGCTACGACGGTTCGCCGGTACGTGACAGCAGCTGGCACGGTACCCATGTGACCGGCACCATCGCCGAGGCCACCAACAACGGCCTGCATACCGCCGGCCTGGCCTACAAGGCCAAGGTGCTGCCGGTGCGCGTGCTCGGCTACTGCGGTGGCACCCTGTCGGACATCACCGACGCCATCACCTGGGCCTCGGGCGGTACCGTGGCCGGCATCCCTGCCAACCAGAATCCGGCCGAGATTATCAATATGAGCCTGGGCGGCTCCGGCAGCTGTGATCCGGCCTACCAGGCGGCCATCACCGGTGCCACCAACCGCGGTACCCTGGTGGTGGTGGCAGCCGGCAACGACTCGATGAATGTCGCCAACGCCCGCCCGGCCAACTGCGATGGCGTGGTCTCGGTCGGCGCGACCGGCATCACCGGCGCCATGGCCTACTACTCCAACTTCGGTACCCGCATCGATCTGTCCGGCCCGGGCGGTGGCGTCACCGACGGCAATCCGAACGGCTATGTCTGGCAGGCGGTGTCCAGCAGCAAGACGTCGCCGCCGGCAGCCGGTTCCACCGAGGGGTACACCCTTGGCGGCAAGGCCGGCACCTCGATGGCGGCACCGCATGTGGCGGCCGTCGCCGCGCTGGTGCAGAGCGCACTGATCGCCGCCAACCGTGACCCGCTCGCACCGGCAGGCATGCGTACCCTGCTGAAGGAAACGGCACGTCCGTTCCCGGTCAGCATTCCGTCCGCCACCCCGATCGGTACCGGTATCGTCGACGCCAAGGCCGCGCTGGACAAGGCCCTGGAAGAGCCGTGCACCGAGAACTGCGGGCCGGTGGCCAAGCCGCTGACCAACAAGGTGGCCATCGGCGGGTTGAGTGGTGCCGCCGGCAGCAGCGTGCTTTACAGCTTCGAGGCTGCGGCAGGCAAGCAGCTCAGCGTCATCACCTACGGTGGCACCGGCAACGTCTCGGTCTACCTGGCCAAGGGCCGCGAGCCGAGTGCCACCGACAACGATGCGCGCTCGACCCGCCCGGGCACCTCGGAAACGGTGCGCGTGACTGCAGCAACCGCCGGCACCTACTACATCAAGGTGGTGGGTGAGGCGGCTTACAGCGGTGTGAGCATTCTCGCCACGCAGTAAGCGCGCAGTGCGGTAGTTGAATGGCCGAAGCCCGTCACCTGATGTGACGGGCTTCGTCTTTTTACGAAAGCGGGCGGCAGGGCGACGGAAATCACGGCGTAACTGCTAAAGTCGAGCCGATTGACAGGAGAGTCACGTGAACGCGCTTGCTGCAACCGCCGCCGACGACGCCGAAGGTCGCATCCTGGATGCGTTGCTGGCGCGTGGCCGCCTCAAGGAGAGCGATCTTGCACGGGCACGGCCGCTGCACGCGGAGGCGGGCGGCAGCCTGCTTGGCCTGCTGGTGCGGCTGGGGCTGGTGTCCGAACGTGACCAGGCGCAGGCCAGCGCCGAGGTGCTGGGTCTGCCGCTGCTGGATGGCAAGCAGCTGCCGGATTCACCGCCCCAGGGCCTGGCCGAGGGCCTGCCGCTGTCCCTGCGTTTCCTCAAGCAGTTCCATGTATGCCCGCTGGCGCTGGATGAACAGGGTGTACGGCTGTGGCTGGCTGACGCCCACGATCCCTATCCGCAGCAGGCGGTGCAGCTGGCGCTGGGCGTACCGGTGACGCCGGTGCTGGGCATGCGTGCGGAGATCGATGACCTGGTCGAGCGCTGGTTCGGCCAGGGCCGCAGCGCGATGGGCGCGATCGTTGAAACCGCAGACGGCGAGGGCGGCGCGGTCGACGATATCGAGCACCTGCGCGACCTGGCCTCGGAAGCGCCGGTGATCCGCCTGGTCAACCTGGTGATCCAGCGTGCGGTGGAACTGCGCGCTTCGGACATCCATGTCGAGCCGTTCGAGAGCCGGTTGAAGGTGCGTTACCGCGTGGATGGCGTGCTGGTGGAGGGCGAAAGCCCGCCGGCCAACCTCACCGCAGCGGTGATCAGCCGCATCAAGATCATGGCCCGCCTCAACATCGCCGAGCGCCGCCTGCCGCAGGATGGCCGCATCATGCTGCGCGTGCAGGGCAAGGAGCTGGACCTGCGCGTGAGCACGGTGCCGACCGCGCACGGCGAGAGCGTGGTGATGCGCCTGCTCGACCGCGAAACGGTGGTGTTCGATTTCCATCGGCTCGGCTTTACCGATGCGTTCCTGCCGCAGTTCCGCAAAGTGCTGGAACAACCGCATGGCATCCTGCTGGTCACTGGCCCGACCGGTTCGGGCAAGACCACCACGCTGTACACCGCGCTGAGCCAGCTCAACACCGCCGACGTCAAGATCATCACGGTGGAAGATCCGGTCGAGTACCAGATCGAAGGCATCAACCAGATCCAGGCCAAGCCGCAGATCGGGCTGGACTTCGCCAACGCACTGCGCAGCATCGTCCGCCAGGACCCGGACATCATCATGATCGGCGAAATGCGCGACCTGGAAACCGCGCGCATCGCGATCCAGTCGGCGCTGACCGGCCACCTGGTGCTGTCCACCCTGCACACCAACAATGCGGCCGGCGGCATCACCCGCCTGCTCGACATGGGCGTGGAGGACTATCTGCTCACGTCCACCATCAACGGCATCCTGGCCCAGCGCCTGGTGCGCCGGCTGGAGCCGACCCACGCCGAGCGCTATGAAGCCTCGCCGGAGGAGATCGAGCGCTTCGAGCTGCGCCGTCTGCAACCGGAAGGGCCGATCCATCTATACCGCCCGAAGCCTTCGGCAGTGGCGCCGACCGGTTACCTGGGCCGCACCACCATCATGGAATTCCTGGTGATGAACGACGCGCTGCGCCGCGCGGTGATGCGCCGCGATGGCATGGGCGAGATCGAACGCATCGCCCGTGAAGCCGGCATGCGCACCATGTACGAGGATGGCCTGGCCAAAGCGCTCAGTGGGCAGACCACCATCGAGGAAGTGCTGCGCGTGACCGAGGAAAGCTGATGCGCGCAGGACGCCGGGGCTGACATGCCGAACTACCGCTACAAGGCGCTCAATCCGCACGGCGAGATCTTCGACGGGCAGATGGAAGCAGCCAGCGAGGCCGAACTGGTCGCGCGCCTGCAGGATCAGGGCCACCTGCCGATGGAGACCCAGCTGGCTGATGGCGGCGCGGTTGGCGGCAGCAGCTGGCGCACGCTGCTGCGCCAGCGCCCGTTGCAGGGCGCGGCGCTGTTGCAGTTCACCCAGCAGCTGGCGACCCTGCTTGGCGCCGGCCAGCCGCTGGACCGTGCACTGTCGATCCTGCTCGGTCTGCCGGAAGACGAACGCTCGCGGCGTGCGATCACCGACATCCGCGACGTGGTGCGCGGCGGTGCACCGCTGTCGACCGCGCTGGAACGCCAGCACGGCCTGTTCTCGCGCCTGTACGTGAACATGGTGCGTGCCGGCGAGGCGGGTGGCAGCCTGCACGAGACCCTGCAGCGGCTGGCCGACTACCTCGAACGCAGCCGCGCGCTGCAGGGCAAGGTGATCAACGCACTGGTCTATCCGGCCATCCTGCTGGTGGTGGTGGGCGGTGCACTGCTGTTCCTGCTCGGTTACGTGGTGCCACAGTTCGCGCAGATGTACGAAAGCCTGGACGTGGCGCTGCCCTGGTTCACCAACGCGGTGCTGCAGCTGGGCCTGTTCGTGCGGGACTGGTGGGTGCTGCTGCTGGTGGTGCCCGCAGTGCTGGCACTGTTCTTCGAACGCAAGGTACGGCAGCCGGCGTTCCGGCTGGCGCTGGATGGATGGCTGCTGCAGCGTCGCGGCATCGGCCGCCTGCTGGGTGAGCTGGAAACCGCACGGCTGGCGCGCACGCTGGGCACCCTGCTGCGCAATGGCGTACCGCTGCTTGGGGCGCTGGGCATCGCACGCAACGTGCTGGGCAACCGCGCGCTGGCCGCCGACGTGGAAGCGGCCGCCGATGAAGTGAAGAATGGTGCCGGCCTGTCGCTGGCGCTGTCACGTGGCAAGCGATTCCCACGGCTGGCGCTGCAGATGATCCAGGTCGGCGAGGAGTCCGGCGCGCTCGATACCATGCTGCTGAAAGCTGCCGACACGTTTGAACAGGACAGCGCGCGCCGCATCGACCGTCTGTTGGCGGCGATGGTGCCGGCGATCACCCTGGTGCTGGCCTCGGTGGTCGGTGCGGTGATCGTGGCCGTGCTGGTGCCGCTGTACGACCTGACCAATGCCATCGGCTGATGATGGCTCCCTACGCAACCCCGACACTCCGCAACTGAAAGGACCGACCATGATTGCTTCCCGTCGACCGATCCGCCTTTCCTTCACCGCCGCGCGCAACCAGTCGGGCATGAGCCTGCTGGAGATCATCATCGTCATCGTGCTGATCGGTGCGGTGCTGACCCTGGTCGCCAGCCGCGTGCTGGGTGGTGCCGATCGTGGCAAGGCGAACATCGCCAAGGCCCAGGTGCAGACCGTTGCATCCAAGGTCGACAACTACCAGATCGATACCGGCAAGCTGCCGGGCTCGCTCAACGATCTGGTGACCGCACCGGCCGGTGTCGGCGGCTGGCTGGGCCCGTACGCCAAGCCGGCCGACCTGAATGACCCGTGGGGCCACGCACTGGAGTACCGCGCGCCGGGCGAAGGCCAGCCGTATGAACTGATCAGCCTGGGCAAGGACGGCAAGGCCGGTGGCAGCAGCGTCGATGCCGACATCCGCTACCAGCCGTAACCGGGCATGACGCATTTCCTGCCGCGCCGGCTGCCTCGCCCGCGCCTGCACGGCAGGCGCGCGGCGGGCCTGTCGCTGCTGGAAATGCTGCTGGTGATCGCGCTGATCGCGGCGATCGGCCTGATCACCGCCGCGGGTCTGTCGCGCGGCTTTGCCGGCATGCAGCTGCGCAGCGCCGGCAAGGACATCGCCAACCAGCTGCGCATGGTGCGCGCGCAGGCCATCGCCCGCGGTGAACCGCAGCGCTTTGTCATTGAGCCGGCAAAGCGGCGCTGGGAAGGCGCCAACCGGCGCCACGGTGATGTGCCGGCACAGCTGCAGGTGCAGTTCGAAGGCGCCGCGCAGCTGGCCACCGCGCCAGGGCAGGGCGTGATCGAGTTCCATCCCGACGGCGGCTCCAGCGGCGGCCGCATCCGGCTGCAGCGTGATGATGCCGAATGGCGCATCGACGTGGGCTGGCTGACCGGTGAGGTCCGCTCCGGCCCCTGGCGGGCGCAATGAAGCGGCGCGCCCGCGGCTTCACCCTGCTGGAAGTGATCATCGCCTTCGCCTTGCTGGGCCTGGCGCTGACACTGCTGCTGGGCAGCCTGTCAGGTGGCGCGAAACAGGTCCGCGAAGCCGAGCTGCGCACGCGTGCGGTGCTGCATGCGCAGTCGTTGCTGGCCGAAGCCGGTGTCGCCTCGCCATTGCAGGTCGGCAGCCAGCAGGGCGACTGGGAACAGGGCCGATACCATTGGGAGCTGCAGGTGCAGCCATGGGTCGAGCCGCGTGCCGGCAACGCGGCACAGGTGCAGGCGCAATCGCCGGGGGGCTCCCTGGCTGGCCGAGCTGCAGCTGCAGGTGCGCTGGGGTGACAGCGAACGCGAACAGCTGCGCTGGCGTAGCCTGCGCCTGCTGCCGCCGGACCTGGAGCGTGCGCGATGAAGCGACGCGCCGCAGGCTTTACCCTGGTGGAAGTGATGCTGGCCACGGTGTTGTTGGCCGGTGGCCTGGCGCTGGCGTTCGCCAGCGTGCGCTCGGCGATGGCGGTCAGCCAACGCGGCGAGCAGATTGCCGCCGGGAGCGAACGCATGCGTGCGGTCGAAGCCCTGCTGCGGCGACAACTGGCCGGTGCGCTGCGCACGCCGCTGGAAGTGCCCGATCCCACCCGCGAACCGATCTTCTTCCAGGGCGAAGAGCAGCGCATGCTGTTCGCCGCCGATCTGCCGGGCTACCTCGGCCGTGGCGGAGCCTACCTGCACGCGCTGCAGGTGGACGGACGCGATGGCCAGCAGCGCCTGCTGCTGGACCTGGTGCTGCTGCAGGAAGGCGAGCGCATCGCCGAGAACCCGCCGCGCCCGCCGGAAGTGCTGGTGGAGAACCTGAAGTCGGTACAGCTGCGCTATCGCGGCATCGATGCCAGTACCGGCCAGATGAGCGACTGGATGCCGCGCTGGGACGATACCCGTCGCCTGCCGATGCTGGTGGAGATCCAGATCGTGCCTGCCAAGGGTGCCCCCTGGCCTGCACTGGTGGTCGCTCCGCGCGCCGGCGGCAGTGGAGGTGCGCGATGAGCCGGGTGCGAGGGGCAGCGCTGGTACTGGTGCTGTGGCTGATCGCCCTGATGACGGCGCTGGTGGGGGCGTTCGCGTTGAGCGCGCGGGTCGAGCATCTGCAGCAGCGGGTGCTGGGTGATGATGCGCGTGGCCAGGAGCGTGCACGAGCGGGACTGGAGTACGCGTTGACGCGCCTGTCCGCCGATCCGCAGCGGGTGCCCTGGCGCGCCGACGGCCGTGTCTACCGCTGGCAGTTCGATGACGCCAGCATCGAGATCAAGGTGCTGGACGAGAACGGCAAGATCAACCTGAACCTGGCCGACGTGGCCCTGCTGAGCGCCTTCCTCAAGGCACTGGGTGAAGACGAAACCCAGGCCCGCCAGCTGGCCGGCGCGATCGTCGACTGGCGTGACGATGACAGCCTGCTGCAGCCCGGCGGTGGTGCCGAAGCGCCCGACTATGCCGCAGCAGGCCTGCCCTATGGCCCCCGCAACAAGCGTTTCGAGACGTTGGGCGAGCTGCAGCGGGTACTCGGCATGCGCGGGCCGCTGTACCAGGCCATGCTGCCGCACCTGACCCTGTACAGCCGCCAGGCGCGACCGGATCCGCAGTTCGCCAGCGCACCGGTGCTGACCGCACTGGGCCTGGATGCGGACACCGTGCTGGCGCAGCGCGCCCAGCAGGAGCGTGATGCAGATGCCGCTGGCGGTACGACAACGCTTGCCAGCAGCAGTGGCACCTATAGTATCGAGTCTCGTGCAACGGACGGCAGTGGACGCCGGTCGGTAGTGCAGGCAGTGGTACGCAATGGCTCGGGCGGGGTTCCCGGGCGGTCCTACACAGTGCTTCGCTGGGAGCAGGGAATGACAGCAAGATGACGGCTTGGCAGGACAGTGTGCGGCAGGTGCAGGGCCGGATCGGCCCTGGCGCCGGCCGTTTCCTGCGCTGGTGGCGACAATCGCTGCTGGCGTGGGTGCCGGCCCGTTGGCAGTGGGCGCTGGGCTGGGCGCAGGCCCGCCTGCTGCTGCAGCGCGAAGGCGACCACCTTCAGGTCTGGCGTGAGGCGGGGGAGCGCCGCGAACCGGTGGTACGGCTGCCGTGGCCGCTGTCCCCGGCCGAACTGGATCGCGTGCTGGAAGCCCGCCTGCGCAGCTTGCCGCGGGTGTGGCTGCTGCCTGCCGGCGATGTGCTGCGCCGGCAGCTGCGCCTGCCAGCGGCGGCGGCTGACCGCCTGCGTGCGGTGGTCGGTTTCGAGATCGACCGGCAGACGCCGTTCGAATCCAGCCAGGTCAGCTATGACGTGCGCGAACGTGGCGCGGCGGGCGAGGGCCAGCTGCAGGTCGAACTGGTGGCCTGGCCGTTGCGGCAGCTTGAGGCCTGGCGCAGCGCTGTGGGCCAATGGGCCGATGCACTGTCCGGTGTCGATGCCATTGATGCGCAGGGCAACATCCTGCAGGTGAACCTGCTGCCGCCCGTGCAGCGTCAGCTGCAGGCCGACCCGATGCGGCGCTGGAACCTCCTGCTGGCGGTGGCCTCGGTGGTGATGCTGGTTCTGGCTGGCCTGCAGCTGCTCGACAACCGCCGCGCGGCAGCGGATGAACTGCGTGCCCAGGTGGAGCGCAGCGCGCGCAGTGCGCGTGGCGTGGCCAGCGAACGTGCCCAGCTGCAGGCGCTCATCGACGGTGCTGCGTTCCTGGAAAAGCAGCGCGGCCAGCGCGCGGGTACGGTGGAGATCTGGAACGAACTGACCCGGCGCCTGCCGGAGGGAACGTACCTGGAAAAACTGGCCATCGAGAACAACAACCTGCAGCTGATCGGGCTCAGCCGCGAGGCATCGCAGCTGGTGCAGCTGCTGCAGGATGCGCCACAGTGGCGCAAAGTGAATCTGACCGGCGTGCTGCAGGCCGATGGTGCCGCCAGCGGCCGCGATCGCTTCACCATGACCGCTGAACTGCAGCCGTTGCCGGCGGCAGCCCCGAACCGGGAGGCGGCCGATGCCGATGCCAAGCGCACGCCGTGACCGCTGGCTGGCGCTGGCACTGCTGCTGGCAGTGCTGGGCCTGGCCTATCTGCTGTTGGTGCACCCGTGGTTCACCCAGCCGCTGCGCGAGATCGATGCCGATGTTGCGACGCTGCGTGAGCGCGAATCGCGCGTGCAGGCACAGTTGCAGCAGAAGCCGCAGATCGAGCAGCGCCTGCGAGCCACCCGCGAAGCCCTGCAGCAACGGCCGGGCTTCCTGCGTGAGGCCACAGCCGAGGCCGCCGCCGCCGCACTGGGCGCGAAGCTGCAGGATGCAGTGGCGATGGCCAGCCCGGGCAACCGCAGCTGCACCATCAGCAACCGCACGCCGCTCACCGACAACCGCCGGGACGCCGAGTTCGTGCGCGTGGCCATGCAGGTGCGCCTGCGCTGTGGCGTGGCCGAGTTGGCCACGGTGCTGCACAGCCTGGAAACCGGCAGCCCGCGCTTGTTCGTCGACAACCTCAACCTGATCGCGCAGCGCTTCCAGCAATCGCCGAATGAATCCGGGCTTGGTCTGGATGTGTCGTTCGAGCTGGCCGGCTACCTGCTGCCGGGCGCTGCTGCCGATGGCAGTGCTCCGACACCTGCCGCCGAACCGGTGTCCGCGCCGCAGTCGCCTTCAGCTGCGCCAGCCCCCGCACCGGCTGCGCCGGTCGAGGGACAGGAGGTGGCCGATGAAACTTGAGCAGATCAGCCTGCGTACCGGTTTCCTGCTGGCCCTGGCCGGTTGGGCCGCGGCGGTCTGGTTGGCCACCGGTTTTGGCCTGGGCAGCCAGCTACCCGGTGCCGACGGCGATGCCGATGCGGCGCCTTCGCTGCCGGTGCTGCCGCCGTTGGCCGCAGAACGCATGCCCAGCGCCGACAGCTACAGCGCGATCGGCGAGCGACCGCTGTTCGCCGAGGACCGCAGGCCGAAGCCCTACCTGCTCGGTGGCAGCGAGCCTGCCGCCAGCGCCGCGCTGCGCTTGACCGGCGTACTGCTGACCGGCGACTTCGGCATGGCTACCTTCACCACCGAACAGAATCGTTCGCTGCGCCTGCGCCTCAATGGCGAAGCGGTGGACGGCTGGCAACTGGTGGGGCTGGCGCCGCGCCAGGCCACGGTGATCGGCCCAAGTGGCAGCCAGGTGCTGGAACTGGCCGTGTTCAACGGCCAGGGTGGCGAGCCACCCACCGTACTGCGGGGTGCCAATGGCGCGCCACCGGCGGGCGCGGTCGTTGTGCCGCCGCCGGCGGGCGCAGCGCCGATGCCACCCCCACCTCCGGCTGCTGCAACCGCAACCGCGCAGCCGCAGCCCGCCAGCAGCGTGCCATCAGCCGCCGCCGCGGCACCTCCTGCCAACAACAACGGCCCCAGCGAAGCGCAGATGCAGGCCATCCGCGAACGCATCCAGGCCCGTCGCCGCCAGCTGCAGCAACAACAGCAGCAACAACCGTCGCCGCCCCCGGGCGATGGCACCAACCGATAGAGTGAATGCATGAGCCTGCGTTTTCTTCCCTGGTCCTTTGCCCTCGCGCTGCTGGTCGGCTGCAGCACCGTGTCCGCGCCGCATGTGCAACGCAAGGGCAACCTGTCGCCCACTGCCGAGGCCGGCCAGGCAGCCGAGGTCGCTGCCGATGCCGCCCGTGACGCCCAGGGGGCTCCGCAGGCCGTGATCCGCCGCGGTACCGGCACCATGATCAACCGCGAAGCCGCACGCGCGCCGGCACCGGCGCTGCATGGCGCCAGCACCGGCGAGGCGACCTTCAACTTCGAAGGCGAGTCCGTGCATGCGGTGGTCAAGGCCATCCTTGGTGACATGCTGGGCCAGAACTACGTGATCGCACCGGGCGTGCAGGGCACGGTCACCCTGGCCACGCCCAAGCCGGTGTCGCCGGCACAGGCGTTGAACCTGCTGGAAATGGTGCTGGGCTGGAACAACGCCCGCATGGTCTACAGCGGTGGCCGCTACAACATCGTCGCCGCCGACCAGGCCCTGGCCGGCACCGTCGCGCCGAGTACCGCACCGGCGGCCAGCGCACGTGGTTTCGAAGTGCGGGTGATCCCGCTGCAGTTCATCTCCGCCACGGAGATGAAGAAGGTGCTGGAGCCGTATGCGCGGCCCAACGCCATCGTCAACGTCGACAGCGGCCGCAATGTGATCACCCTCGGGGGCACCCGCGCCGAGCTGGAAAACTACATGCGCACCGTCGAGATCTTCGATGTCGACTGGCTGTCGGGCATGTCGGTGGGCGTGTTCCCGATCCAGTCGGGCAAGGCCGAGCAGGTCGCTGCCGATCTGGAGAAGGTGTTCGGCGAGGAGAGCAAGACCCCCAGCGCCGGCATGTTCCGTTTCCTGCCGCTGGAAAACGCCAACGCGGTGCTGGTGATCACCCCGCAGGTGCGTTACCTGGATCAGATCCAGCAGTGGCTGGACCGCATCGATACCGCTGGTGGCAGTGCACGCCTGTTCTCCTACGAGCTGCGCTACATCAAGGCGCGCGACCTGGCCGAGCGCCTCAGTGAAGCCTTCGCCAGCAGCGGCAATCGTGGCGGTTCCAGCCCCGCATCGCTGGCACCGGGCGCGATTCCATCGCAGCTGGGCAGCGACGGCGAGCGCGGCATGGACAGCAACAACAGCAGCAGCTTCGGTTCGACCCCGGGCAGCAGCTCCGGCAGCGGCAACAGCGGAAGCATGAACCTGCCGCAGCGTCAGTCCGGCAACGTCAGCGTCAGCCTGGAAGTGGAGGGCGATCGCGTGGGCGTGTCGGCGGTGGAGGAAACCAACACCCTGCTGGTGCGCTCGACCCCGCAGGCCTGGCGCTCGATCCGGGAAGTGATCGAGAAGCTGGATGTGATGCCGTTGCAGGTGCACATTGAAGCGCAGGTGGCCGAAGTCGCGCTGACCGGAGACCTGAAGTACGGCGTCAACTGGTTCTTCGACAATGCTGTGCTCGGGCAGAAGCTGACCGGCGCCCTGGGCGGCGTGACGCTGCCTGCCGCCGCTGGCGGTTCCTGGAGCAGCTTCGCCGGTGCCGTAACCGGTGGCGAAGGCCTTGGCTGGGCGTTCACCGGGCACAACGGCGCGGCGGTGGTGAGTGCGCTGGACAAGGTCACCGACGTACGCCTGCTGCAGACGCCTTCGGTATTCGTGCGCAACAACGCCGAGGCCACGCTCAACGTGGGTGACAAGGTGCCGATCAACACCACCACGGTGAACACCGGCATTGGCACCAGCAGCTACAGCTCGGTGCAGTACATCGACACTGGCGTGATCCTGAAGGTGCGCCCGCGCGTGACCCGCGATGGCACGGTGTTCCTGGATATCGTGCAGGAAGTGAGCAGTGCCTCGGACGTTCCGGAGAACTGCAACCCGACCGAGCGCAACTGCAACCCGCGCATCTCCACCAAGAAGCTGTCGACCGAAGCGGCGGTGCAGAGCGGCGATACCATCATGCTGGCCGGCCTGATCACCGATTCGGCCACCGATGGCAGCAGCGGCATTCCCGGCCTGAGCCGGATTCCGGTGGTGGGCGCCCTGTTCGGGCAGAAGACGCGCACCAGTCGTCGTTCGGAAGTGATCGTGCTGCTGACCCCGAGCATCGTGCGCAACGGCCAGGAAGCACGCACGCTGACCGACGAGTACAGCCAGCGCTTCCGCGCGATGGAACCGCTGAACCAGCCGCGCGCAAAGAAGTAAGGGGGTTACGGCCGGGCTGCGCCCGGCACCTGCAGAGGCCAGAGCCAGAGCCGGAGCAACAGCAACAGCGGGTCTTCTGAGGGATGGCGGGGCACTGTGGGTTTGCGGGGACGCCGTAAACCCATCCATGGGGGCTTGGTCGCCGCATCCATGCGGCTCACACCCCGCAAACCCACAGTGCCCCGCCTTCGACAGTTTCCTGCGGCTGTTGGTAGGTGTCGACCTTGGTCGACACGGTAGATCCACGCCATGCGTGGATGCTTTTCGATTCCAATTCGAAATATTCGATTCCAATGGAGATTCATCCACGCATGGCGTGGATCTACTGCAGCTCGCAGAAATCTGTCGAAGGCGGGGTGGGTCCGGTTGCGGGGGTGTCAGCCGCATGGATGCGGCTGCCAAGCCTCCAAGGACGGGTTTACGGCGTCCCCCGCAACCGGACCCACCCCGCCAACCCCAGGAACCCAGCTTCTGCTTCGGCTGTTGCTGTTGCTCCGGCCCTGGCCTGAAGCGGGTGCCGGGTGCAACCCGGCCGATACCCTCCCAGTGCTAGGCTGTGACCACCGACAACCACGAAGGCGGGATGGGGGCGATCGTGTTGTTGCCGCTGTGCGTGGACGATGCTGCGCTCGATCGCTGCCTGGCCGCACTGGATGCCGGCACCGCGCCGGGCACCGCGGTCTGGCTGGCCGACGATGCACAGACCGGTCCGCGTGCGCAGGCGGTGGTCGAACACTGGCTGGCGCATACGCCACTGCAGGCCGAGTACACCCGCCGCGCGCGGCCGTTGGGCGAGGTGGCCCACCTGGACGAGATGCTGCGCGCCTGCGACGGCCTGGACGTGGCCGTGCTGGCGCCGGACAGCGTGCCGGCACCCGGTTGGCTGCAGCAGCTGCAGGACGCCTTCGCCCGCGATGCCGCCATCGCGACCGCAACCCCGTGGTGCAATGCCGGCGAAACCGCTGCGTGGCCACGGCTGGGCGAGATCAATCCGGAACCGGACGATGCGGCGCTGCTGGCACAGACCTGCGCCGCTTTGCCGGCGCTGCACCCGGAGCTGCCATCGGCGGTCACCCATGCGGTGCTGGTGCGTGGCAACGCGCGCCGTCGCGCCGGTGGCCTGGACGTGGACAGCTACGCCGGCTGGAACGCGGCCCTGGTCGACCTCAGTCTGCGCATGGCTGGTCTGGGCTGGCGCAACGTGCTGTGCGAGACCGCCTTTGTCAGCCGGGCGGGCGAAGCGGTCAGCCGCGATGGCGACCTCGAGGCGCTGGCTGCGCGCTGGCCTGGCTGGGTGCCGCGCCTGGCCGATTTCCTGATGCACGATCCATTGCACGGTCTGCGCGCCGATCTGCAGCAGCGCATGCGGCAGGCGATAATGCCGAAGGAACAGGGCGACCTGTTCGTTCCTTCCGCGCCGGAGCCACCCGCTTGAATGTTGCCATCGCCGCCATCGTCGTCACCTACCAGAGTGGCAGCACCATCGATGCCTGCCTCTCGCGCCTGCGCCAGGCGCAGGACGTGGCCGAGATCCGGGTGATCGACAACGGCTCGCTGGATGGCACGCTGGACATCGTGCAACGGCATGCCAGCCACGATCCCCGTGTGCGTTTTGTCGGCAATCCTGACAATCCCGGCTTTGCCGCTGCCAACAACCAGGGGGTGGCCGATTCGCACAGCCCGTGGCTGGCCTTCATCAACCCGGACCTGATGGTCGAGCCCGATACCCTGGTCGAGCTGCGTAGCCGTGCCGAAGGGTTGGGTGATTGCCTGCTGGGTGTCGAGCAGCTGGACGAGCATGGCCATGCCGACGAGGCGGTGCGCCGTCGTGATCCGGATTTCCTGTTGATGCTGCGTTCGCCCGGCAAAGGCTCGAAGCTGGCGGTCCCGCGCGACCCTCAGCAGTCGCTGCAGCGGGTGCCGGCACTGTCCGGTGCGCTGCTGATGATGCCGCGTGCGCTGTTCGACCGCATCGGTGGCTGGGACGCTGGCTATCGCCTGCACGCCGAAGACCTGGACCTGTGCCGGCGCGCACGTGAGGCTGGCGCGGTGGTGGCGATCGCCAACGACCTGCAGGTCACCCATGTGCGCGGCGTCTCCAGCCGCTCACGACCGTTCTTCGTTGAATGGCACAAGCACAAGGGCCTGTGGCGCTATTTCCAGAAGTTCGAAGCGAAGCAGCGTTCGCTGCCGGTGCGGGTGGCGGTATGGGGCGCGATCTGGGCCCATGCGCTGATGCTGGTGCCGCGCCTGCTGCGACGGTCGCTGTAGCGCCGGGTCCACGCTCGGCTTTACCGTTCGGGCCACCCATCCACGCATGGCGTGGATCGACTGGCGGCGCCCCGGTTCACCTCTCCGGGCGCATAATCCGCCCTATGCCTATCATCCAGTCCCTGCTCGACACCGACCTGTACAAGTTCACCATGATGCAGGCGGTGCTGCACCAGCACCCCGGCGCCCAGGTGCAGTACCGGTTCAAGTGCCGCACCCCCGGCATCGACCTGGCCCGCTACATCGACCAGATCGACGAAGAGATCGACCATCTGTGCAGCCTGCGTTTCAGCAGCGCGGAACTGGACTACATGCGTGGGCTGCGCTTCGTGAAGCCCGACTTCGCCGATTTCCTCGGCCTGTTCCACCTGGACCGCAAGTACATCCAGCTGCGTGCGTCGAAAACCGTGCCCGGCGAGATCGAACTGGACATCACCGGTCCCTGGCTGCACACCATCCTGTTCGAAGTGCCGCTGCTGGCGATCATCAACGAAGTCTGGTTCCGCAACACCACCACGCCTGACTTCGCCGAAGGCGAGCGCCGCCTGCAGGCCAAGGCCGCGCTGCTGCGCGATACACCCGGTTTCGAACAGTGCCGCATCGCCGACTACGGCAGCCGCCGCCGCTACTCGCGCGACTGGCATGCGCGCCTGCTGCCGCTGCTGCGCGATGCGCTGGGCCCGCAGCTGGTGGGAACCAGCAACGTGCACTTCGCGCGCCTGTACGGCATGACCCCGCACGGCACGATGGCGCATGAGTACCTGCAGGCGTTCCAGGCACTGGGCCCACGACTGCGCGATTCGCAGGTGGCGGCACTGGAATCGTGGGCGCGCGAGTACCGCGGCGACCTGGGTATCGCGCTGTCCGACGTGGTCGGCCTGGACGCGTTCCTGCGCGATTTCGACATGTACTTCTGCAAGCTGTTCGACGGCGTCCGGCATGACTCCGGCGATCCGTTCGACTGGGGCGACCGCATGCTGGCGCACTTCCAGCAGCGTCGGGTCGACCCGCGCAGCAAGGTGCTGGTCTTCAGCGACGGCCTGGACATCGCCAAGGTCATGCGCCTGTACGACTACTTCCGTGGTCGCTGCCAGGTCGCGTTCGGCGTCGGCACCCACCTGACCAATGATCTGGGTCCGACGCCGCTCAACATCGTCATCAAGATGGTCCGCTGCAACGGCCAGCCGGTGGCCAAGCTCAGCGATTCGCCGGGCAAGAGCATGTGCGACGACCCTGGTTACCTGGCCTACCTGCGCCAGGTCTTCGAGCTGCCGCAGCCGGCATAACCCGCCGGCCTTCAGTGCTGCTTACAGGTAGTCGACCACGACCAGGTAGGCGCCCTGCAACGGCTGCTGCTTCGAGGCCTGCACGCTGTAGCGCTCGGAGAAGGCGATATCGCCGGCGCGCATCGCGCTGGCCGACACCGACAGTTTCTGCCCCTGGCGCTTGCCATCGCGCAGCGTTGCGGCCTGGCCATCGGCCAGCGCCGTCACAGCCACCGTCGAGCCCTTGGCCGACGGCGGGCAGGCCGCCAGGCTCAGCTCGCCCTGGGACAGGTTGGTCGTGCAGCCCGGTTCGACGATGCGGCCGCTGAAGCGGATGCTGCCGCTGCTGGCCTGGGCCACGGCACTGAGGGACATCAGGGCCACGCACAGCAGAAGGGAGGTTCTCATGACACGTTCTCTGGTTCGGTGTGTCCTAGTTAGCGACAGCTTCGACCAGCCTTTAATAGGACGATTCCGAATCTGCTAGGCCCATCACCAAGAAAGAGTGATGCGCATCAAAGAAGCCAATTTCGACCTGAAAAAGGCCTGTTTCCGTGCATGCCGAAAGCGCCACCCGAAGCGTCATCCAAGGTCGTTTCCGACCTGATCCGGCGACCGTCAAATTCCCGCACCTGCAAGGCCAAAATTTCGCTTAACACGTCACACTTGCTGCGTCAATGAATTGACGTTCAGAAAAATAATGAGACTTTCATCACAGTTGTGCCTATACTTGCGTCACGGATTCAGGGGAACGTATGTCCGAATCCGGCCACAGGTGAGACGCAAGGATGGGTCTTGTTCGCCCGGCAGTGCTCCTTGCTTCCTCCTCTACTTCCATCTCTTCAGTAGGGTTAGGTAAAAGCGAATGCACAAGATCAACCTCATTGCCGCTCTGATGCTGGCCGCCGCTCCGCTGGCCGCCAACGCCGCCGACGGCACCATCACCTTCAACGGCAAGGTGACCGACAAGACCTGCACCATCTCGACCCCGGGCGGCAAGGACTTCGCCGTCAACCTGCCGACCGTGTCCAAGAACACCCTGGCCGCCGCCGGTAACGTTGCCGGTCGTACCCCGTTCGCCATCAACCTGACCAAGTGCAGCGCCGGCAACGTCGCGACCTACTTCGAGCCGGGTTCGACCGTTGACTTCAACACCGGCCGCCTGCTGAACCAGGCTTCGGCCAACGCTGCCACCAACGTGCAGCTGCAGCTGCTGGGCTCGAACAACCAGGTCCTGCCGATCAAGGCTGCAGGCGCTGGCCAGGCCCAGACCAACTCGCAGTGGGTCACCGTCGGCACCGACGGCTCGGCCGACCTGAACTACTACGCTGAGTACTACGCCACTGCCGCCGCCACCCCGGGCGACGTCACCAGCAGCGTCAAGTACACGATCATCTACAACTGATCGTAGCCGTACCCGCACTGGCCGGCGTACGCGCCGGCCAGTGCCTCGCGGCCTTTGGCCCCATACCTCGAGCGTAGTACTTCCGATGAAAGCACTCTTTCCCCGGGCGCTGCTGCTGGCAGCGTTCACGCTGCCCTTCTGCCAGGACGCACTGGCCGGCGTGGTGGTCAATGGCACGCGGGTGATCTATCCGGCGCAGGCGCGCGAAGTCACCGTGCAGGTCGACAACGTGGGCGATTCACCGGCGCTGGTGCAGGCCTGGATCGACAGCGGCGACGCCAACCAGACCGCCGATACCAGCGATGCCCCGTTCGTGCTGACGCCGCCGATCGCGCGTGTCGAGCCGGGCCGCAGCCAGGCGCTGCGACTGATCTTCTCCGGCGCGCAGCTGCCGACCGACCGTGAGTCGGTGTTCTGGCTCAACGTGCTGGATGTTCCGCCGTCCCCGGACAACGCCGACAGCGGCGAACAGAATTACCTGCAGGTCGCGTTCCGTTCGCGCCTGAAGCTTTTCTACCGGCCGCAGGGCCTGAAGGGCGTCGCCAACGACGCGCCGGCAGCGCTGCGCTGGACCCGTACGGGCGACCGTCTGCGGGTGGAAAACCCGAGCCCCTTCCACGTCACTCTGGCCGAAGTACATGCCGTGACCGGCAGCAGTGAAAAGGCCGTCGAGGACAAGGGCGCAATGGTCGCGCCGAAGCAGAGCCTGGAGTTCGCCGCACCGGCGGGCACCGACCAAGTCCGCTTCATCACCATCAACGACTACGGCGGCCGGGTGGAACACACCATCCGCCTCGGCAGCACCGGGGGCTGAACGCGCCGCGCTGGCCCTGGCCTGCGCATCCCGCCACCGCCGCTGTGCGGCGAATTGAAGGAATGTCAGTGTGATCGGAAACAGATTGACATTGTCGATCCATCAGGCGCTTTGCCTGCTGGTTGCTGGCGTGGCCTGCCCAGGATGGGCGCTGGCTGCCCCGGCCAATCTCGGCGAACAGGCGCTGATGGCGCAGAGTGGTGCGGCCAACGCGCGTGCACCGGAATCGGCCCAGTTCAACTCCAGCTTCCTGTCTGGCCAGGCCAAGCAGGTCGACCTGGCGGCCTTCAGCAACGGCAATCCGATGGTGGCCGGCAACTACCGTGTCGACGTGTACGTCAACGGTGCCTGGCAGGGCCGCCGCGACCTGCAGTTCAAGGCCGATGCGCAGGGCCGTGTCGACGCCTGCCTGCCGCTGCCGATGCTGGAAGAAATGGGCGTGGACAGCGAGGCCGTGCTGCTGCAGCAGGATCCGTCCGTGCCTGCCGACAAGACCAGCTGCGTGCCGGTCCAGCAGCGCATGGCCAATGCCTATGGTGTCTATGACAGCGGCAACCTGCGCTACGACCTCAGCATCCCGCAGGTGTTCCTGCGCCGCGAGGCGCGTGGCTACGTCAACCCGGCACTGTGGGACCGTGGCATCAATGCCGGCTTCGTCGGCTACAGCTTCAATGCCATCGACAGCGACAGCCGTGTCGAAGGCGGCCAGCGCAACCGCAGCGCCTACCTGGGCCTCAACGCCGGCCTCAACCTGGGCGGCTGGCAGTTCCGCCACGACTCGAACCTGACCTGGTCCGAGGGCGACGGCCGCCATTGGCAAAGCATCGCCACCTATGCGCAGCGCGGCATTCCGCGGGTGCGCGGCATGCTCACCATCGGTGAGGCCTACACCACTGGTGAACTGTTCGATTCGATCGGTTACCGCGGTGCCAGCCTGGCCAGCGACGACCGCATGCTGCCCGATTCGCTGCGCGGTTACGCGCCGGTCGTGCGCGGTATCGCCGAGACCAACGCGCGCATCGAAGTGCGCCAGAACCAGCAGCTGATCTACTCCTCCACCGTATCGCCGGGCAGCTTCGTCATCGACGACCTGTACCCGACCGGCTACGGCGGCGACCTGGAAGTGAGCGTGATCGAGGCCGATGGCCGCCGCCGCGAATTCAAGGTGCCGTTCGGTTCGGTGCCGCAGATGCTGCGCGAAGGCGTGTCGCGTTACTCGCTGACGGCCGGCCAGGTGCGCAACAAGCTGCTGGCCGATGAGCCGTGGCTGGTGCAGGGCACCTACCAGCGCGGCATCGGTAACCAGCTGACCCTGTACGGCGGCAGCGCACTGAGCGATGGCTACCTGTCGCTGCTGTACGGCGTCGGCCTGTCCACGCCGGTTGGCGCGTTCGCCGCCGACGTCACCCACGCCCGTACGACGTTCGACCACTATGGCAACCACACCGGTGCCAGTGTGCGCCTGAGCTACAGCAACATGATCGGCGAGACCGGGACCAACCTGACCCTGGCCGCCTACCGCTATTCGACCGAAGGCTTCTACAGCCTGCAGGACGCGCTGTACGGTCGTGATTCGGACAAGCGTGGCATCGATCCGACCACCCGCGGCCGCCAGCGCAGCCAGTTCCAGGTGACGCTGAACCAGCCGCTGGGTCGTCGTGGCGGCGCGCTGTACCTGACCGGTTCGGTGCGTGACTTCTACGATCGCCCCGGTACCTCCAAGCAGTACCAGGTCGGCTACAACAACGCCTGGCGCTCGGTGAACTATGGCTTCTCCGCGCTGCGCACCGAAGAGGGCGTGCTGGGCCGTTCCGACACCCAGTACCTGCTGTCGATGAGCGTGCCGCTGGGCCGTGGCACCCACCCGGTGTCGTTCAGCGCCGATCTCGGCGTGCGCGACCGCGGTGGCTACGACAACAGCCGCGTCGGCATCACCGGTTCGGCCGGCGTCGACAACAACTTCAGCTATGGCGCAGCCCTGTCCGACTCGCGCGAGGGTGGCACCACCGCGGTCGGCAACGTCGAGTACCGCAGCCGCTACTCCGCGTTGAACGCCACCTACAGCCATTCGCGTGATTTCCGCCAGGCCTCGGTCGGTGCCAACGGCAGCGTGGTCGTGCATCCGGGCGGCTTCACTTTCACCCCGCAGCGCGGCGACACGATGGTGCTGGTGGAAGCGCCGGGCGCACGCGATGCCATCGTCAGCAACGCCCCGGGCCTGCGCGTGGACGGCCGCGGCTACGCCGTGGTTCCGTATGTCTCGCCGTACCGCCTCAACACCGTCACCCTCGACCCGCAGGGCATGGCCCACGACGTCGAACTGGAGAGCACCAGCCAGGCGATCGCGCCGTTCGCCGGTGCCATCAGCTACCTGCGCTTCGATACCCGCAAGGGCAACGCGCTGCTGATCCAGGTGCGCAACCCCGATGGCCGCACCATGCCGTTCGGTGCGCAGGTCAAGGATGAGCAGGGCCAGCCGGTGGGCATGGTCAGCCAGGGCGGCCGCCTGTACGTGCGCAGTGAAAAGAACCAGGGCCGCCTGCTGGTGGAGTGGGGCGCCGGCGCCGACCAGCGCTGCACCGTCGATTACCAGGTTCCGGCGGGCGCTGATGCGTCCAAGACCGGCTTCATCCCGCTGGAGGCAGCATGCCGATGATCTCTTCCCGTGGCCGCAAGGCGCTGAGTGCCCTTGCATTGCTGGGCGGCGTGCTGCTGGCTCAGCAGGCCAGCGCCGCGTGCCGTATCCGGGTCAGTGGATTCGTTGCGCAGGACGTGCAGATGGACATGGGTCAGATCGTCATTCTGCCCAGCACACCGGTCGGCGGCGTGATCAAGGAAATCAGCGTGCCGATCAACCAGCAGAACAGCGTCGCCCGCTGCGACTACTGGTATGGCGGCAGCTCGGCCGGCGAGTATGTCAATGCGCCGCAGAAGCGGCCGGTGGCCGGCTTTGCCAACGTCTACGAGACCGGTGTTTCTGGCGTGGGTATCCGACTGTTCCGCGACTCCGGCTCGATCCAGACCTACTACCCGCATTCCATCAACTTCGGCGCCAACTCCACCATCTCGCTGATCGGTGGCCAGTTCCGCATCCAGCTGATCAAGACCGCCGCGCAGACCGGTTCGGGCGTGATCGCACCCAATGGCCGCTTCACCACCTATTACTTCGACGGGGATGGCCCCAGCCGCCCGGTACTGACCTCGACCTTCCGGGGCTCGGGCACCACCGTGGTCAGCCCGACCTGTGAAGTGCAGGCCGGCAGCCGCAACATCGCGGTCGATTTCGGCAGCGTGGCCAATACGACCTTTACCGGTGTTGGTTCCAAGGCCGTCGACCGTGACTTCGAGATCCGCCTGAACTGCCAGGGCAGCAATGTGGCCGCATACCAGAGCAAGATCGGCATCCGCCTGGATGCCGACCAGGACAGTTCGAACATGCCCGGCGTGCTGAAGCTGAGCGCAGCCACCAACAGCGCCACCCGCATCGGCATCCAGATGGTCCAGCGCGACGGCAGCACCGAACGCGAAGTGCGCTTCGGCCAGACCATCAGTGTCGGCACCACCACCACCGGTACCAGTGTCATGAGCCTGCCGCTGCGGGCCCGCTACGTGCAGACCCAGGCCGGTACCGTCGGTGCGGGCACCGCCAACGGGCAGGCGACGTTCACGATCCAGTACGAGTAGTACGCGCTTTCCATTGCTGAGTTTCGAACCTCACGTCGCCCGTTCTGCGGGCGGCGTTGACTGCGTCTTGATCCCGCAAACGTGAAGATCGGGGCTATCATTGCCGTACAGAAACATGAATGTGATGTACGTCATGGAAATGACCTCCTTTTCACCGCGATGCCTCCACTGCCGGGCTTCCCGCCCGGGTGAGGGGCAATGAAAGGATCCGGCGTGCCAGCGACCCACCTTGCCATTGCCGGATTGCCCGCCGAGTTCGTCGAGATGCGCAGCGGAGGCCTGTACTGGGTGGTGGCTGCGGGCAGCGCGCCGACGGACCTGCTCGGTGCCGGCGTGCTGGCCACGGCCGACGCACTGGACGAGGCCGTGCTGGTCACGCTGGGGCGGGGGGCCGAAGCGATGCTGGCGCTGCTGCCTGCCGACCAGGGACCGGCCCGCCTGCGCCTGTTCCAGCGCTCGCACCACGGCATGCAGCAGGCGTTGCGCGGGCTGATCGGCGATCTGCCGCGCACCGCCTCGGCGCGTACCCGGCTCAGCCTGGTGCAGTTCCCGGTGGCGGCGCTGGAAGGCTGGGATGATGCCCGCCTGGCGCGCTGGTGCCAGCAGCTGCAGGAATGGGCCGTGCAGGCGCAGCAGGTGCTGCTGTTGCTGTGCCATGGCGAAGTGGCGGCGCTTGCGCCACGTCTGCTGGCGTTGAACCGCAGCTGCGCCGGCGTGGCCCAGCTGCATCCGCATCGCGGCGCCCTGCAGCTGCTGCTGCATTACTGGTCCAACAGTCATGGTGTGGTGGCCCAGCGAGCGTTCGGCGTCGAGCAGGAAAGCCGAGGGCTGCGCCATCTGGCCGAGGCCGATGCCGCCGGGACGGCGATCGGTTCGGCCAGCGGCAGTGACCGCGATGTCTACCTGGCCCAGACCGAAGTACTGGAAGGTGCGCCGCCACTATCGGCGGCCTGGCGCCTGTATGACGGCTGGGGCGGATTGCTGCCCGCCGCGCTGCAGGCGCGCGAGGCCACCGTGGTGCTGGCCATCGACGAGAATGCCCAGGTTGATGCACTGGCCCGCCTGCTGCACCGCCTGCGCCGCGAACGTGGCAACGCATTGAAACTGGTGGTGCGCGAGCTGCAGCCCTGCCTGCGCTATGCCGATGAGCGCCTGCTGATGCAGTGCGGCTGCAGCCTGGTGGTGCCCGCCGACACCCCGTTGCCGCGTCTGTTGACCCTGCTGGAAACCGTGCAGCGTCAGCGTTGGCAGGGGCAGCTGGCTGAAGATCCAGAGCCGCTGATCCGTGCGCATCGACCGCCTTCGGTGAGTGGTCTGGTCAACGCCGCACGATTCCGTCAGGTCGCAGGTGAACGCATCGACCAGGATGGCAGCGCGGTGGAAAGCGCCGTGCTGGCGCTGCAGCCGGTGGCCGGCCTGCGTGCCGAGCAGACCCTGCAGCAGCTGCGCATCCGCCGCCAGGGCGATCTGGCCTGTGTCTATCGCGGGCAGGTACGGCTGTTCCTGTTTGGCTGCCGGCGTGATGCGGTCGAGCAGGCCCTGGGCAATCTGTTCCGCCTGCCCTGGCGCGAACTGTTCGATGGCTACCAGCGTCTGGCCGAGTACGACATTGCAGCGATGAATGCCCGCAGCAGCGATCCGGAGGCCGAGGTACTGCCTGAAGCCCCTGCGATCCTGCCGGCCGTGGCCCCGGCGCTCGAGGCGCCGGTTCTCACCGCCCCGAGGCCGCTGCGACTGGGAGATCGCGCATGACTACCGACCAGCAACTCTGGACCCTGATCGTCGCCTGCGCACTGGTGATGATTCCCTTCGGTGCCATGCTCGGTACGCTGTGGCGCGGGCTGCGCCGCCGTGTCGCGCGCTGGCTGCCGCCCCGCCACCTGCGCCGTGCCGGTGTGCGCCAGCGCGCACCGCGGAGGGCGGCATGAGTCCGCAGGCAGTTCCCGCATCTCCCTTTGCCTGGGCCGACCTGCGCGGCTGGAACCTGTATTTCCTGTCCAAGGTGGTACTGGCCTGGATGGGCGCGCTGGATCTGAAGATCCTGCCCAACCTGCTGTTCCTGGGCGCGCTGCTGATTCCACTGCGCTGGCGCTGGGCACGCATCGCGCGCACTGTCGTCGCGGTACCGGTAGGCGTGGCCCTGTACTACCAGGACACCTGGTGGCCGCCGTTCCGGCGCCTGTTGGTGCAGCCTGGCGTGCTGGACTTCTCGGCGGACTACTGGCTTGAGCTGGCCCAGCGCTTCATCAACTGGCAGATGGTGGCGGTGCTGGCGATGCTGGTGCTGGCCTACGTACTGCTGAAGCCGTGGCTGCGCATCACCACCCTGAGCGTGCTCGGCATGCTTGGCCTGGCAGTGATGGCGGTACCGGTGCCGGCGGGCTGGAACTGGGGGCAGGGTACCGCCACCGCGGCTACCGCCAGCGCCGGCGGCACCCCAGGTGGCGGCCTGCCGCCGGCCAACAACGAGACGCTCAATGCATGGCTGGCCAGCTTCTACCAGCAGCAGGCCAGCCTGAAGACCAGTTTCCCGGCACCGGGCAGCGGCGCGCCCTTCGACGTCATCATCCTCAACATCTGCTCGCTGGCATGGAGCGATCTGGATGAAGTGGGGCTGCGCCAGAACAACCTGCTCGATCACATGGACGTGGTGTTCGACGACTTCAACTCGGCGACGGCCTACAGCGGTCCGGCGGCGATCCGCCTGCTGCGCGCCAGCTGTGGCCAGACCTCGCATACCGGGCTGTTCGATCCGGTGCCGGCCGAGTGCCAGCTGTTCTCGAACCTGCAGCATCTGGGCTTCCAGAGCGAGCTGGCGATGAACCATGACGGCCACTTCGACGATTTCATCGGTGAACTGCACCAGTATGGCGGGCTGCAGGCGCAGCCGATGGATATCAGCGCATTTCCGACTGCGCTGGTGGCCTTCGACAAGTCGCCGTTGCGCCGCGATGGCGATGTGCTGATGGCCTGGTGGAAGCAGAGGATGGCCGGTTCCAGCCAGCAGGTGGCGCTGTTCTACAACACGATCTCGCTGCACGATGGCAACCGTATCGTTGGTGCCGATGGCCGCTCCAACGCCGCCGACTACAAGGCACGTGCGGAAATGGTGCTGGGCGACATGGCCGGATTCGTCGACGCGGTGGAAAAGAGCGGCCGCCGCGCGATGATCGTGGTGGTGCCCGAGCATGGCGCGGCCCTGCATGGCGACCGCATGCAGATTCCGGGCATGCGTGAGATCCCCAGCCCGTCGATCACCCACGTGCCGGTGGGCGTGAAGCTGATCGGCATGGGCGCACCGGCGGCCGGCGGCCCGCGTCATGTCCCCGAACCGAGCAGTTACCTGGCGGTGTCCGAGCTGGTGTCGCGCGTGTACGCGCTGAACGCCCAGTCGCCGCCGAGCGAGCGCAACTGGGACAGCCTGCTGAAGGGGCTGCCGCAGACGCCGTCGGTATCGGAGAACGAAGGCGCCAAGGTCATCGAGTACGCCGGCAAGCCCTGGCTGCAGCTGCAGGGCAGCCAGACCTGGAGCCCCTACCCGGAGGAGGCCCGCTGATGCCTGCCGACATTCTTGCCGTGCCGGTCACGCTGTCCGTGGAAGAGGACGACATCGACCTGCTGCGCCGCAGCCTGGACATGCCGGGGCTGCCCTATGTGGACTTCTCGGCCCAGCGGGAACGCGCACGGGCACTGGCGCGCTGGCCGTTGCTGGCCGAGCTGGAGCCGCGCCGATGAACACCTTGCTGTCGCTGCAGGGCATCCATGGCGGAACCGGCGTCACCACGGTGCTGGCCGCGCTGGGCCAGGGCCTGCATGCCCAGGGGCAGCGTGTGCTGCTGGTCGAATGCAGCCCGGACCAGATGCTCGGCCTGCACCTCGGCCTGCCTGTCGACGTGGACACCGGCTGGGCGCGCGCACAGCTGGACGGTACGGACTGGCGTGATGCCGCCTACGCCGTCGCAGCAGGACTCGCGGTGCTGCCTTATGGTCGTGTCGACGCCGAGGCCGCGATGCGCATCGAACAGCAGCTGCAGCAGGCACCGGCCACCTGGGCCGAGCGCATTCCGCTGCTGGAGACCCAGTTCGACTGGATCCTGTTCGACCTGCCGCAGCGCCTGCCGGCGCACGCTGCGGCCGTCAACCAGCACGCGCGCTGCACGCTGCCGCTGCGCCTGGCCTGTGTCGATCCGGTCAGCCATGTGTTCCTGCAACGGCAGCCGGATGACACTCGCCTGCTGCTGGCCAACCGCTACGATCCGGTCATTCCGGTGCAGCGCGACCTGATGCAGCTGTGGCTGCACGCGCACGGCGCGCGGCTGGTGCCGCAGCCGCTGCACGAGGATGCGCGGGTGCCCTCCGCACTGGCCAGCAAGCAGCCACTGGGGCGCTATGCGACCGATTCGCTGGCCGCTGCCGATGTCGATGGCCTGGTGCTGTGGTGCCTGGCCGAGGCCGCACGGCGCCAGGCCGCGATGGGGGCACGCTGATGGGCGCCCGCGTCTACTACCTGGGCTGGGGGGCGCCTGCGCGAACGCGTGCATGCGTCCTGGCCGACCCGGTCGCTGCTGTGGTTGCTGCAATGCGTGGGCTGGGCATTCCTGCGCCTGGAAGGGCCAGCGTGGCAGGCACAGGCCCCGCGCCTGCGCAACGCCTTCCCGCAGATCCAGGGCGACCGTCGCTGGCGCCCTGGCGATCCACTGCGGTTGCTGATCCAGGTCATGTGGCTGTCGGTGGTGCGGTTGGTACCGCAGCCTTCGCTGAGGCGGCAACGGTTGGCCCAGGCCCGTCGCGAACGCATTGCCGAACTGCGTGGCGCGGCCGGTCGCGGCCGCCTGCGCTATCTGCGCGCGATGCGCGATGCGCCCAGTGAATTCTGGAACAGCCGTGTGGCGGCCTGGTTCGGCCGCAAGGTGGGCAGCCTGTCGCCACGTTCGCGGCATGTGCTGACCCTGCTGGTCGGGTTGGCCACGCTGGGGCTGGCGGCGCTGTGCATCACCCAGCCGTTCACCTATCTCGCGCAGTTCGTGTTCGTCTTGCTGCTGTGGGTCATCGCCCTGCTGGTACGGCGCATGCAGGGGCGCTATGCGACGCTGGTGCTGGTGGTGCTGTCGATCACCGTGTCCTGTCGCTACCTGTGGTGGCGCTATACCGCCACGCTGAACTGGAACAGCACCTTCGACCTGGTCTGTGGCGTGGTGCTGCTGGCGGCGGAAACCTATTCGTGGCTGGTGCTGATGCTGGGCTACGTGCAGGTGGCCTGGCCGCTGCGTCGCCGCCCGGCGCCGCTGCCGGCCGATATCCACCAGTGGCCGACGGTGGATGTGCTGATTCCCACCTACAACGAAGACCTGGCGCTGGTGCGGCACACCGTGTACGCAGCGATGGGCCTGGACTGGCCGGCCGACAAGCTGCGCATCCATATCCTCGATGATGGCAAGCGTGAGGACTTCCGCGAGTTCGCCGAGCGCGCCGGGGTCAACTACATCACCCGCTCGAATAACCATCACGCCAAGGCCGGCAACCTCAACCATGCGTTGACCCTGATCGATGGTGAGCTGGTGGCCATCTTCGACAGCGATCACCTGCCGGTGCGTTCGTTCCTGCAGATCACCTGCGGCTGGTTCCTGCGCGACCCGAAACTGGCACTGGTGCAGACCCCGCACCACTTCTTCTCGGCCGATCCGTTCGAACGCAACCTGCAGGTGTTCCGCAGCGACCCCAACGAAGGCGAGCTGTTCTACGGACTGGTGCAGGACGGCAACGACCTGTGGAACGCGGCGTTCTTCTGCGGCTCCTGCGCAGTACTGCGGCGTAAGGCCATCGATGCCATCGGCGGGTTTGCCACCGAAACCGTCACCGAAGATGCACACACCGCGCTGCGCCTGCATCGCAAGGGCTGGAACTCGGCCTACCTGCGCATTCCGCAGGCGGCCGGCCTGGCCACCGACAGCCTCGGCGCGCACGTCAACCAGCGCATCCGCTGGGCGCGCGGCATGGTGCAGATCTTCCGCATCGACAACCCGCTGCTGGGCAAAGGCCTGAGCCTGTTCCAGCGCTTCTGCTACGCCAACGCGATGCTGCATTTCCTGGCCGGCATTCCACGCCTGGTGTTCCTCACCGCGCCGCTGGCGTTCCTGCTGCTGCACGTCTACATCATCTATGCGCCGGCGCTGGCCATCCTGCTGTTCGTGGTGCCGCACATGGCCCACGCCAGCCTCACCAACGCACGCATCCAGGGCAAGTACCGGCGGCCGTTCTGGGGCGAGGTGTACGAGACGGTGCTGGCCTGGTACATCGCGCGTCCCACCACCGTGGCACTGTTCAGCCCGGGCCGTGGCAAATTCAACGTCACCGACAAGGGCGGCACCCAGGCCGGCGACCGATTCGACTGGCGCGTGGCGCAGCCCTACCTGGTGCTGGCGCTGCTGAACGTGCTTGGCCTGTGCTTTGCCGTGTGGCGCTTCATGCACGGGCCGCTCGATGAACGCGGCACGGTGGTCGTCAGCTCGCTGTGGGTGCTGTACAACCTGCTGATCATCGGCGGTGCGCTGGCGGTGGCCGCAGAAGTACAGCAGGTGCGGCGCACGCATCGCGTCACCACCCACCTGCCGATGGCGCTGCAGGTGCCTGATGGCCGCCGCCTGCGCGGCGTGTTGCAGGACTATTCCAACGATGGCGTAGGCGTTGAACTCGGCGAAGACGCACAGCTGGCCGAGGGCCAGCGCGTGCAGGTGCTGCTGGGGCGGGGCCGCCGCGAATTCGCGTTCCCGGCGCGGGTGCAGCGCACCGTCGGCCAGCGACTGGGCCTGCTGCTGCTGTTCGAGGACGAACGCCAGCGCGTGGAGTTCGCCCAGTGCACGTTTGCCCGCGCCGATGCCTGGCTCGACTGGCACGCCGGTTACCAACCCAAGAGCCTGCCGCGCAGCCTGTGGAGCGTGTTGGTCCTGGGCTGGCGCGGCTATCGGCGGATGGGTGATTTCGCACCGTTCGACCTTGACCGCCCGGCACACTGGAACCGTCGCCTGCTGCGATGGCTGGCCAGTTTTGCTCCGCAACGTCCGCTTCCTTCCCACCCGGCTGACCCAGCCGCTGATCCAGGGCTTCGTCCATGACCCTTCCGTCCTCTCTGCGCTGGCTGCTGCTGCCCCTGCTGGCCCTGCCCGTGGCGTCAGGCAACGGCGCGCCTGCTCCGGCACCGGTCGCCCCTCCTACAACAGCGCCTGCCGCGCCGCCGGTGCCGAGCGTGCCGGCCGCGCCAGCCACCTCTCCCGCCGCCGGTGCCGAGCCCGCGCTGGCGCAGACCTGGACGGGCAGCGCCTGGCCCTGGCAGCGGCAGAACACCTTCGCGCAGCTGGGGCGTCGCCAGGACACGCTGTTGTCGGGGGTGCGCAACGCCACCACCTTCGAGTTCCAGGTCCGCCGTGACCGCCTGGTCCGCGATGCCGAGCTGGATCTGAGCTTCACGCCGTCACCGTCGCTGTTGCCGACCCTGTCGCACCTGCGGGTCTACCTCAACGACGCGATGATGGGCGTGGTGCCGATCAGCAACGACCAGCTGGGCCGCCCGGTGCAGGCCAAGCTGCCGCTGGACGCGCGCCTGATCGCCGATTTCAACCAGGTCCGGCTGGAGTTCGTCGGCCACTACACCGACATCTGCGAAGAGCCGACGCACAGCTCGCTGTGGGTCAACCTGTCCAGCAACAGCACGCTGCGTCTGGGCGGCCAGCCGCTGGCGATGCAGGACGACCTGGCCAACTTCCCGCTGCCGTTCTTCGATCCGCGCGATACCGCACGGCTGGAACTGCCGGTGGTGTTCGCTGCCGCACCGAGCCTGGCACAGCAGCGTGCGGCGGCGGTGATGTCCTCGTACTTCGGCAGCCTGTCCGGCTGGTGGCGCCAGGCGCGCTTCCCGGTCAGCTTCGGCACGCTGCCGGACAAGGGCCACGCGGTGGTGCTGGCGGTCAACGGCAGGTTCCCGCCAGTGATCGCCAACCATGCCCCGGTCAAGGGCCCGGTGATCGAACTGATGTCGCTGCCGGAAGACCCGCAGCGCAAGCTGCTGCTGGTGCTGGGCCGCAACGATGACGACCTGCAGAAGGCAGTGGCCGCGATGGCTGCAGGCAACGTGCTGTTCCGTGGCCGCCAGGTCAGCGTCGACGAGATCAAGCCGCTGGCCCCGCGCAAGCCGTACGACGCACCGAACTGGGTGCGTACCGACCGCGCCGTCCGCTTGGCCGAACTGCTCGATTACCCGCAGCAGCTGCACGCCAATGGCGTGTCGCCGCAGCCGATCACGGTCAACCTCAACCTGCCGCCGGATCTGTTCATCTGGCGCAACCAGGGCATTCCGCTGAACCTGCGCTACCGCTACACGCCGCCGTTCGGCAGCGATGAATCGCGGCTGGGCGTGGCGATCAACGATCAGTTCATCTCCAGCTTCCCGCTGGTGCGTCGCAACGGCAAGCAGGGCCTGGAGGAAATCCGCCTGCCGGTGCTGGCCGGCGATGCCGGTGCCGACGACGGGCGTCTGCTGATTCCGGCGCTCAAACTGGGCGACCGCAACCAGCTGCGGTTCGATTTCAACTTCGCCAGCGTGATGGGCAGTGCGCAACGCGACCACTGCCAGACCGTGCTGCCGCCCAACCTGCAGGCAGCGATCGAAGAAGACTCGACCATCGACTTCTCCGGCTTCCATCACTACATGGGCCTGCCGGACCTGTCCGCATTCGCGCTCAGTGGTTTCCCCTTCACCCGCATGGCCGATCTGTCCGAGACCGTCGTGCTGGTGCCCTCCAGCGCCAGCGAAGCACAGGTCAGCCTGCTGTTGAACCTCATCGGTGGGCTGGGCGTGCAGAGTGGCTACCCAGCCTATGGCCTGCGCCTTTCCGATGACTGGAAGCAGGCCAGCGCGCTGGATGCGGACCTGCTGATGCTGGGCGCCCTGCCGGCCGAACTGCGCGGCAGCCAGCAGCTGTCGCTGCTGATCGATGACCAGCGCACGCGCCTGCTCAACGGCCAGTCGCCGTCGCCGCAGCAGGCGATGGAACAGGCCCGCCGTGGCAGCCGCGATGGCGACCCGGCGGTGACCGAAGTGGCAGTGAGCGCGCAGGCACCATTTGCCGCGATCATCGGCATGCAGTCGCCGAAGCATGCGCAGCGCAGCATCGTTTCGCTGGCCGCCAGCAATGCCGCCGACTACGGCCTGCTCGACGATGCACTCAGCGATACCGGCAAGCGCGAAGCCATCGCCGGTTCGGTGGCGATCCTGCGTACCTCGGGCATTCACAGCCAGTTCGTCGGCGATCACTACTACGTTGGCGCGCTGCCGTGGTGGCTGCTGCTGTGGTACCACCTGGCCGATCACCCGGCGCTGCTGGCGGTGCTGGCCACGGTGGTGGTGCTGATGGTCGCCTTCCTGCTGTGGCGCACGCTGCGCTGGGTCGCGGCCAAGCGCCTGGACCCGGGGCACTGATGGTACGTACGCGGCATCCGCTGATCACCGCTTCCGGCCTGGTCCTGTTGGGACTGGCCGGTGCCGGGCCCTGCGCGGCGCAGGCCTTGCCCGATACACCGGGCGGAACCGTCGCCGAGCAGCGCCAGTGGCTGCTGCAGCAGGTGCGCATTGGCGAGGCCACCGGCCGCCAGAGCCTGATCGAAGACGCGCTGGCGCGGCTGCGCATGCTGGCACCGGATGATCGCGGCACGCTGGTGGCGATCCTGGAAGTGCAGCTGTCGCAGCAGAAGCTGCAGGATGCCGAGGCGACCCTGAAGCGCCTGCGCGAGATCGGCACGGGTACCCGTGAACTGGCCGCCGGCGAGCGCCTCTGGCAGGCTTATCGCGGTGACCTGCAGCAGGATCTGCAGCAGGCGCGTCTGTTCGCTGCCGGTGGTCGCAGCGCCGAAGCGCTGGCGATCTACCGGCGCCTGTTCAACGATGATCCGCCCGGCCTGCAGCTGGGCCTGGAGTACTGGCGCCTGCGCGGCGCCCAGGCGGATGGGCGTGCACAGGCGATCCGCGCGCTGAGCGAACTGGACCGCAGTTATCCGGGCAATGTGCCATTGCTGCAGGCGCTGTCGCAGATGCTGTTCGCTGCCGGCCGCGATGCCGAGGCGCTGGCCGCGCTGCAGCGCATGGGGCGCAATCCGGAAGCCCGCGGCATGGCGGCGGATGCCGAGTGGGCCTACCTGAAGGATCAGCCGGCCGATGACCGCAGTGTGCGCAGGCTGCAGGACTTCATCACCCGCAACCCGACGTTTGCCGACATCGCGTTGGTGCGCGAGCGCTACACCGACCAGCACAAGCGGGTCAGCGACCCGGCGTGGCGCGCCGGCCTGCGCGGCCAGCAGTTGCTCGATGCCGGCCGCAATGAAGAAGCCGAGCGCGCTTTCCTGCAGGCGCTGCGCGGCTATCCGCGCGAGCCCGACCTGCTGGGTGGGCTGGGCATGGTGCTGATGCGACAGGGCCGCCGCGAGCAGGCCATCAACTATTTCCAGCGTGCGGTCCAGGCCACCCCGGCCGGTGACAGCAACGACAAATGGCGTGACCTGATTGCCAGCACCCGCTACTGGCTGCAGCTGGACCAGGCCGATGCGGCGCTGGCGGCCGGCCGGCTGGACGAGGCCGAGCGACTGTATGCGCAGGCGCGTCGCCAGCAGCCCCGCGACGTCACTGCTGCACTGGGCCTGGTCGACGTGGCCGTGGCCCGCGGCGATGACGCTGCAGCGGAACGCCAGTTGCAGGTTGCCCGGCGGGTGGCGCCCAACGACGCCAACGTGATCCGCAAGCTGGTGCAGCTCTACGGCCGCACCGACCCGCAGCGGTTGGAAGCCTTCATCAACGCGTTGCCTGCCGCCCAGCGCAGGTTGTATGCCGAAGACCTGCGCCAGCTGCAGATCAGTCGACTGCGTGAACGCCGCGAGCAGGCGTTGGCTGCCGGTGATGCAAGCACCGCGATCACGCTGGGACAGCAGCTGCGCGGCGAACTGCCGGGCGATGCATGGCTGGCCTATGCGCTCGGCAACGAGCTGCGCGCCGCCGGCCGGCAGGAGGAGGCCGACGTGGTGGTGGCCGACATGGCCACGCACAACGACAGTGCCGAGGCGCGCTACGCGCAGGCGCTCTATCTGTCGGGATCCGATCGGCTGCCGCAGGCGCTGGCGGTGCTCGATGGGCTGCCGCAGGCGCAGTGGGACGACGACATCCGCGCGCTGTCGGCGCGCCTGCAGCGGCAGCAGCTGGTCGATCATCTGTGGGATCTGCGTACGCAGGGCAGGGAGGCCGAAGCCATCGCGCTGCTGCAGCAGCAACCGTCCAGCACCGACAATGATCTGCTGATGGCCGAGTGGGCGCGCCTGCGCGGCGATCATGCGCAGGCACTGCACTACTACCAGCGCGTGCTTGTTGCACAGCCGGACAATGTGGATGCGCAGCTGGGCCAGGTACAGGCCTGGATCGGCACCGGCGATCTGGCCAGCGCACGCCGCCAGATGCACGACGCACCGCCGGCAGTGGACGATGCCGGGATCGGCCAGCAGCGCCAGCTCGCCACCATCTGGACCGACCTGCGCGAGGACACGAAGGCCCTGGCGATCCTGCGCGCGCTGCTGGCGCGCAAGGCCGGGCCCGATGCACAGTCCTGGCGTGACGCGGCACGACTGGTGCGCCGCGATGATCCACAGCAGGCGCTGGACATGTACGCGCAGGCGATGGCCGACAACGGCCTGTTGGCTTCCAGCCAGGCCACGCCGCGCGACAACCGCGCGCTGACCCTGGCCAGCCGCGAGACCGCAGGCGACGACTGGTTGCGGCGCAGCCTGCGCAGCGACGTGGAAACCCTGTACCAGCAGGAGAACCCCACCCTGACGGTGATGCAGGATACGGGCCGCCGCAGCGACGGCACACCCGGCATCTCGCGGCTGTCGCGCGATACCCGCATCGCGCATCTCGACGCACCGTTTGCCGGTGGCCTGGGCTGGGCGCGCATCGAACAGGTGAGCTTCGACGCCGGCCGCTTCCAGTCCGACGGGAACGGCGCCTACGACGAGGATTTCGGCAGCTGCGACCTGGATCTGCTGCAGGCCGACAACAGCCGCCTGCGCGCACCAGGGTGCACCGGTTTCGTCCATCAGCGGCGCACCTCCGGCGCTGGCTTCGCCGTCGGCTGGCGCACCCTGGACGACCGCTGGAACCTGGATATCGGCCACACCCCATCCAACTACGTGGTCGGCAACTGGCTCGGCGGTGTCACCCTCAATGGCGACCTCGGGCGCTTCGGCTGGGGCGCCACGGTGTCGCGGCGGCCGATGACCAATTCGCTGCTGTCGCAGGCCGGCGCGGTTGATCCGCGCAGTGGCATCAGCTGGGGTGGCGTCACCGCCAACGGCGTGACCTTCAGCCTCGGCTACGACCAGGGCGGCCGTGATGGGGTGTGGTCGAACTGGAGCTGGCATCGGCTGACCGGCCACAACGTGGCCGACAACACCCGCGCACGCGCGATGGTGGGCTGGTATCACAAGCTGATCCAGCGCCCCGACATGCGGCTGGACGTGGGCACTACCGCGATGTACTGGCGCTACCAGAAGGACCTGGGCGGCTACTCGCTGGGCCAGGGCGGTTACTACAGTCCTCAGCGCTATGCGTCGCTGAGCCTGCCGGTCAGCTTCGCCTGGCGCAACGACGTGTGGTCGGTGCGCGTGGATGGCTCGGTCAGCGTGTCCAGCGCGCGCACGTCCTCGATCAGCCGCTTCCCCGACCAGGCCTTGATCGATCGCGTGATCGAGCAGCTGGAGCCGCAGTATGGCCCGCTGCGGCTGGACGAGGCCGGCCTGTATACCGGCGACAGCCGGAGCACCGGCACCGGCTACCGCCTGTACGGCGCGGTCGAGCGCCGCCTGGGCGACCACTTCGTGCTTGGCGCCGCCGGCACCCTGCAGCGCAGCCGCGATTTCTCACCGAACTCGTTCCAGCTCTACCTGCGCTACACCTTCAAGCCCTGGCAGGGAAACCTGCCGTTGCCCGTATCGCCACTGGTGCCATATGGCGAGTTCCGCTGACCTGCAGCGACGGCGCCTGCTGCAGGCGGCCGCCACGCTGCCGCTGCTTGGCTGGCGCCACGCGCAGGCCGCGCCCGCAGCGCGCTGGCCGGCCTGGCAGGTACTGGTCGACAGCAGCCTGAGCCGCGACGGACGCATGATCGATCGCAGCCAGGACGATCAGCGCAGCACTTCCGAAGGCCAGTCCTATGCGTTGTTCTTCGCCCTGGCCGACAACGACCAGGCGCTGTTCGACCGCATCCTGGGCTGGACCCAGGACAACCTCGCCGGTGGCGACATGCGCCAGCATCTGCCCGCCTGGTTGTGGGGGCGGGATGACAAGGGAAGCTGGCGGGTACTGGACGGCAACCCGGCCTCGGACTCCGATCTCTGGCTGGCCTACGCGCTGCTGGAAGGCGCGCGGCTGTGGCGGCGTCCCGCGTTGAAGGCCATCGCCGAGGGCATGCTCGCGCAGGTGCGGGCACGCGAGATCGTGGACCTGCCCGGGCTCGGCCCGATGTTGCTGCCGGGCCCACAGGGATTCACCGAAGGGGACGCCACGCGGGTCAACCCCAGCTATCTGCCACTGCCGCTGCTGCGCCGCTTTGCAGTGGAGGATCGTAGCGGGCCGTGGCAGGCGCTGGCGCGCAACAGCGTGCAGCTGTTGCAGCAGACCAGCCCACACGGGTTCGCACCGGACTGGGCGGCGTGGAAAGGCGATCGCTTCGTCGTCGATCCGGTGCGTGGCGCGGTCGGCAGCTACGATGCCATCCGCTGCTACACCTGGGCAGGCATGACCGCACCGCGCGATCCGTTGTTCCGTGCGCAGCTGGCGGCCCTGTCCGGGCCGCTGCAGCGCCTGCGCAGTGGTGCACCGATGTGGGAGAAGATCGACACCCGCAGTGGCCAGGGGCAGGGTGAAGGCAACTACGGATTCCGCGCTGCACTGCTGCCGTATCTGATCGCGCAGGGCGAAGCGGAGCGTGCCGATGCATTGTTGGCCAGTCTGCCCAGTACGGAGCAGCAGCGTGCTGACGCACCGGCCTATTACTCGCAGATGCTGGCGCTGTTCGGTCGTGGCTGGGCCGAAGGACGATGGCGTTTCGCCGCCGACGGCCGCCTGCAGCCCAAGCGCTGAGCGTGCTATCCGCCGGGCATGGCCCGGCACTACCGATGGGATCGGATCCCATTGCGCAGCAATGGGCTCTGACCCTCAGCCAGGCATCACTCCAACGCGTAGCGCAGGGTAAACAGCACCGCCACCAGCCACACCGCCGGATGCACTTCGCGCCAGCGCCCGGTACCGGCCTTCAGCGCGGCATAGGCGATGAAGCCGAACGCCAGGCCGTTGGCAATCGAGTAGGTGAATGGCATCGCCAGCGCACACAGCGCCGCCGGCACCGATTCGGTCAGGTCGCTCCAGTCCACTTCCACCAGTTCGCGCAGCATCAGGCCGGCCACGAACAGCAGCGCCGGCGCGGTGGCATAGCTGGGCACCATCGCTGCCAGCGGCGAGAACAGCAGCGCGGCCAGGAACAGCGCCGACACCACCAGCGCGGTCAGGCCGGTGCGGCCGCCCACCTGCACGCCCGAAGCGCTTTCGGCAAAGGCGGTGGTACTGCTGGTGCCCAGCATCGAGCCTGCAACAATCGCGGTGCTATCGGCCAGCAACGCACGGCCGAAGCGCTTCTGCGCGCCCGGCAGCTTCAGCAGGCCGGCGCGGCCGACCACGCCATACAGGGTGCCGGTGGCATCGAACACTTCCACCAGCACGAACACCAGCACCACCTGCAGCAGCACCGCCAGCGGCGCGCCGCCGTCATGGTGCAGCAGGCCCGGCAGGTCCAGCTGCAGGAAGGTGGGTGCAAGGCTCGGCGGCAGCGAGACCAGGCCCTGGTACTGCACGTCGCCCAGCGCCCAGCCCGCGCCGGTCACAGCTAGGATGCCGATCAGGATCGCACCACGGATGCGCCGTGCTTCCAGCACCGCGATCAGCAGGAAACCGGCCAGGGCCAGCAGCGGCGGTGCCGTGTTCAACGGGCCCAGTGCCACCAGCGTGTCTTCATTGCCGATGATCACGCCGGACTTCTGCAGCGCGATGATCGCCAGGAACAGGCCGATACCGGCCACGATGGCCGAGCGCAGCGATGAGGGAATGCCCGACACCAGCCATGCGCGCACACCGGTCAGCGACAGCACCAGGAACACCAGGCCGGAAATGAACACCGCACCCAGCGCCTGCTGCCACGGCAGGCCGGCCGCGCCCACCACCGTAAAGGCGAAGAACGCGTTGAGACCCATGCCCGGCGCCATGCCGACCGGGAAATTGGCCGCCAGTGCCATCACCGCCGAACCCAGCGCAGCGGCCAGGCAGGTGGCAACGAACACCGCACCGGCATCCATGCCCGTGGTCCCCAGGATTTCCGGGTTGACGAAGACGATGTAGGACATCGTCAGGAAGGTGGTGACACCGGCCAGCAGCTCGGTGCGCACGGTGGTGCCGTGCTGCTGCAGCTGGAACAGGCGCTCGAACAGGGACATGGGGAAATCTCAACCCGTTGGTCGTGGGTACCGACCGTTGATGGTGGGTACCGACCGTTGGTCGGTACGCCTTCCGTCACCACCAACGGTGGTGACCTACCAGAATGCAGAACGGCCGCGCAGAGCGCGGCCGTTCTTTCTTTCTTTCTTTCTTATTTCAGCGCCTTGAAGCGCAGGCGCTTCGGCGCAGCGTCGTCGCCCATGCGGCGGCGCTTGTCCTCTTCGTATTCGCGGTAGTTGCCCTGGAAGAACTCCACGTGCGAATCACCTTCGAAGGCCAGGATGTGGGTCGCGATGCGATCCAGGAACCAGCGGTCATGCGAAATGACGAAGGTGTTGCCCGGGAACTCCAGCAGCGCATCTTCCAGCGCACGCAGGGTTTCGATGTCCAGGTCGTTGGACGGTTCGTCGAGCAGCAGCACGTTGCCACCCTGCAGCAGGGTCTTGGCCATGTGCAGGCGGCCGCGCTCACCACCGGACAGCGAACCGACCATCTTCTGCTGGTCCTGGCCCTTGAAGTTGAAGCGGCCGATGTAGGCGCGCGACTGGATCTCGATGCCGTTGATGTTGAGGATGTCCAGGCCGCCAGCGATTTCCTGGAAGACGTTGTGGTTGCCTTCCAGCGCGTCACGGCTCTGGTCCACGTAGGACAGCTTCACGGTCGGGCCGACCACGATCTCGCCGGTATCCGGCTTTTCCTGGCCGGTGATCATCTTGAACAGGGTCGACTTGCCGGCACCGTTCGGGCCGATGATGCCGACGATGGCGCCGGCCGGCACCAGGAAGCTCAGGTTGTCGAACAGCAGGCGGTCGCCGAACTTCTTGGAGACATTCTTGAACTCCATCACCGCATTGCCCAGGCGCTCGCCCGGCGGGATGAAGATTTCGTTGGTCTCGTTGCGCTTCTGGTAATCGACCGACTGCAGCTCTTCCAGGCGGGCCAGACGGGCCTTGCCCTTGGTGCGGCCGCCCTTGGCGTTCTGGCGCGACCACTCCAGTTCCTTCTGGATCGCCTTCTGGCGAGCCTTTTCCTGGTTGTCTTCCTGCTTCAGGCGCTCGTCCTTCTGGGTCAGCCAGTCGGTGTAGTTGCCCTTCCACGGAATGCCGCGGCCGCGGTCCAGTTCCAGGATCCACTCGGCGGCGTTGTCCAGGAAGTAGCGATCGTGGGTAACGGCCACCACGGTGCCGGTGTAGCGCGCCAGGAACTGTTCCAGCCATTCCACCGACTCGGCGTCGAGGTGGTTGGTCGGTTCGTCGAGCAGCAGCATGTCCGGCTTCTGCAGCAGCAGGCGGCACAGGGCCACGCGGCGCTTCTCACCGCCGGACAGCTTGCCGACCACGGCATCCCACGGCGGCAGGCGCAGCGCATCGGCGGCCACGTCCAGCTGGTTTTCCAGCGTGTGTGCATCGCCGGCGGCGAGGATCGCCTCCAGGCGCTCCTGTTCCTTGGCCAGCGCGTCGAAGTCGGCGCCTTCCTCGGCGTAGGCCAGGTACACCGCGTCCAGCGCGGCCTGTGCCTGCAGCACTTCGCCCACGCCTTCCTCGACCGCTTCACGCACGGTCTTGGTCGGGTCCAGCTCCGGTTCCTGCGCCAGGTAGCCGACCTTGATGCCCGGCTGCGGGCGGGCTTCGCCCTCGAAATCGGTGTCCACGCCGGCCATGATCTTCAGCACGGTGGACTTGCCGGCGCCGTTCAGGCCCAGCAGGCCGATCTTCGCGCCCGGGAAGAAGGACAGCGAGATGTCCTTGATGATCTGCCGCTTGGGCGGGACCACCTTGGACACGCGGTTCATGGTGTAGATGTATTGCGAGGACATGCGGTCTCCGTAGGCGCGGCCCTGCGCCCGACCCGTCACGGGAACATCCCGTTACGGCAGCGGGCACAGACTGGAATGGAATACCGCCAATTATAGCCGGAACCGGTTCCGGGCCGCGCCCGGGAGGGGCCCCCGGGCTGGCCGTGGCCTGAATACTTCGTCACAGTCCTTCAGCGGGAAGCGTTTCCAGCCGGAAACGGTTCAGATCGGGTGCGCAATATGGGTTCACCACCCACCCGAGCAGAGGTCTGACATGCGCATCAATCGAGTAATGGCCGGCGCCGTGGCCTCTGTGCTGGCGCTGGGCGCCGTGGCCCCGGCATTTGCCGACAACGACCATCGCCGCGACCACGACCGCCGTGAGTGGCGGGAGGATCGCCGTGAGTGGCGCCAGGACCGCCGTGACTGGGAGCGCGACCGCCGCGAGGCCCGGCGCGACTGGGAACGCGACCGCCGCGACTGGCACCGCGACCATGACCGCTACTACCGCCCGGCACCGCCGCGTGTGGTCTATCGCCCGGCACCGCCGCCGCCGCGCTATGGCGGCTACGGTTGGCGGGTCGGTTCGCCCTACCGCGATTACTACCGTGGCCCGGTCTACGTGGTGAATGACTACCCGCGCTACCACCTGCGCCGTCCGCCGTACGGGCACCACTGGATCCGCGATGACCGCGGCAACATGCTGCTGGTGGCCATCGCTACCGGCGTGATCGCCCAGTACGTGCTCAGCGGGCGCTGACCCCGCAACGCCAATCGAAACCATACGGGGCCGGATTCCTTCGGGGATGCCGGCCCCGTCTGTTTCGGCCCCAGCGGGCCGGTGCGGGGCTACAATCGGGGGCTGAGTCGTACCCCTTTTCCCTGCCTGCTGGAGTACCCGATGTTCCCGCGTGACGTCCGCATCGAATCCTACGATCCCGAACTGGCCAAGGCCATCGCCGCTGAGACCCAGCGCCAGGAAGACCACGTCGAGCTGATCGCCAGCGAGAACTACACCAGCCCGGCGGTGATGGAAGCCCAGGGCAGCCAGCTGACCAACAAGTACGCCGAAGGCTACCCGGGCAAGCGCTATTACGGCGGCTGCGAATACGTGGACATCGCCGAGCAGCTGGCGATCGACCGCCTGAAGCAGCTGTTCGGTGCGGACTATGCCAACGTGCAGCCGCACAGCGGCTCGCAGGCCAACCAGGCCGTGTACTTCGCCCTGCTGCAGCCGGGTGACACCATCCTCGGCATGAGCCTGGCCCACGGCGGCCACCTCACCCACGGCGCCAAGGTGAACGCCTCGGGCAAGCTGTTCAACGCCGTGCAGTACGGCGTGAACGACCAGGGCCTGATCGATTACGACGAAGTCGAGCGCCTGGCCCTGGAGCACAAGCCGAAGATGGTCGTGGCCGGCTTCTCGGCCTACTCCCAGGTGATCGACTGGGCGCGCTTCCGCGCCATCGCCGACAAGGTCGGTGCCTACCTGTTCGTCGACATGGCCCACGTTGCTGGCCTGGTCGCCGCTGGCGTCTACCCGAGCCCGCTGGAGCACGCGCATGTGGTCACCTCGACCACCCACAAGACCCTGCGCGGCCCGCGTGGCGGCATCATCGTCGCCAAGGGCGCCGACGAAGACCTGGTCAAGAAGCTGCAGTCGATCGTGTTCCCGGGCATCCAGGGCGGTCCGCTGATGCACGTCATCGCCGGCAAGGCCGTGGCCTTCAAGGAAGCACTGGAACCGGGCTTCAAGGCCTACCAGCAGCAGGTGGTGAAGAACGCCCAGGCGATGGCCAACACGCTGATCGCGCGCGGCTACAAGATCGTCTCCGGCGGCACCCAGAATCACCTGATGCTGGTCGACATGATCGGCAAGGACGTGTCCGGCAAGGACGCGGAAGCCGCACTGGGCAAGGCCCACATCACCGTCAACAAGAACTCGGTGCCGAACGACCCGCGTTCGCCGTTCGTGACCTCGGGCCTGCGCCTGGGTACCCCGGCGGTGACCACCCGTGGTTACGTCGAACAGGACTGCGTGGACCTGGCCAACTGGATCGCCGACGTGCTTGATGCACCGAACGACGACGCTGTCATCGCCCGCGTGCGCGACGCCGTCAGCGCGCAGTGCCGCAAGTACCCGGTCTACGGCTGATCGAAACAGGGGTCGGATCCCTTCCCGCAGGGAAGGGCTCTGACCCCAGCACCGGAGTGTTCGCGCATGGATGAGCGCCGCCTCAAATATGTGTACGCCGTGCTGGCCGTGCTGTTCGGCCTGCCCAGCCTTTTCATGGGCGGCGTCGGCGCCTGCATCGCCCTGGTCATGGGGGTGATCGGCCTGGTCTCGCTGGATGCTGACAAGCTGTGGTTCGCTGCCGTCATGTGTGTCTGGGGAACGGCCGCGCTTGCCGGCCTGGTGGCCTGGGCCGCGCTCAGCGTCATCTGGTTGCGTGATGGACTGCAGGGCCTGCGCACGGCCTCGCCACGCTGGTGGTGGTTGCTGGGCATGGGCGTGCTGGCGGGCCTGCCGTTGCTGGGATTGGCGATATATACCTTCTCCGGGCTGGGCCCGGCGGTGGTGAGCGGTCTCTTCGCTGGGCCGTCGCTGCTGGTGCCCACCGGCATGCTGATGCTCCTGCGTGCGCGTGCCGATGCCGTGGATGTGCCGCCCGTGCGAGCACGGGTATCGGAGTAACCGCGCATGGATGAGCGTCGCCTCAAATACCTGTACGCCGCGTTGGCGGTACTGCTCGGCCTGCCCAGCCTGGCGATGGGCGGCGCGGTCGCGGTGATGTTCCTGGTTGTTGGCCTGCAATCCTTCGGCGGCAACCGCTCCCCCGATCTGGTGCCACTGCTGTGGGGCCTGGCCGGCGTGGCGGGTTGCCTGGCCTGGCTGTGGATCAGCGCCGGCTACCTGCTGCAGGGCCGGGCCGGCCTGCAGGTGCGCGCGATCTGGTGGTGGCTGCTGCTGGCCGGTGGGCTGGCCGCGCTGCCGGTTCTCTGGATGACCGCATGGTTCGGCTTCCAGCAGGGGGGCGCCGCGTTGGAACTATTGCTGCTGGGGCCGTCGATGCTGGTACCGGCCGCCATGCTGGTGTGGCTCAAGCGCCGCGCCTGACGCGGCCAATCAAAGGGAATGGAACGCATGGATGAGCAGCAGCACAAACGATGGATGGGGATAGCAGGCCTGCTGGTAGGCCTGCCCACCGCGGCGGCAGGAGGCACCGTGGCGGTGCTGGGCCTGATATACCTGGTGGACGGCAAGTACCTGGCCGGCAACGAGTCTACGGTGATCGCGCTGTGGTCGTTGGCCGGACTTCTCGGTCTGTTGTCATGGATGTGGCTGACCGGGCTCTTCCTGTGGCGCGGCCGCGATGGTCTGCGCCAATCCCCGCTTGTCGCTTGGATTGGGCTGCTGCTGGGGACCCTCGCCGCGCTGGGCGTGGTCGCCGCCACGCTGTATTTCACCTTCAAGCATGGTGAGATAACGACGCTGGGCTTCCTCGGGCTTGGCCCGCCGTTGCTGGTGATGGCGGGGCACCTGGCGTGGCTGCGCTGGGGCGGGAATACTCCGGCGTCGGGGCCGGCCGGCTGAGTGGCGGTCCAAGGAGCGCATCGGGCGCCCATTCCGGCTTTCGCGCAGGCACTTCCGCGCAGGCAGCATTTGCTGCTGGACCCTTTCTCAGGTACCTTTGCGACGCTGCCATGACCGTGGCATCTAGGTTGCCCCCTGAGCCAGGCGTTCCATGCATTGCCCCTTCTGCCAACATGCCGATACCCGGGTCATCGACTCGCGCGTCTCTGAAGACGGCGCGACGATCCGTCGTCGGCGTGAGTGCGAGGCGTGCGGCGAGCGCTTCAGCACCATGGAAACGGTTGAGCTGAAGCTGCCGGCCATCGTCAAGAGCGACGGCACCCGCGAGGCGTTCGACCAGCGCAAGGTGCGGGCGGGTTTCGACCGCGCGCTGCAGAAGCGTGCCGTGGCCGAGGACAAGATCGAGGCGGCGGTGCGCGCGGTGGTTCACCAGCTGCGCATCAGCGGCGAGCGCGAAGTGCCTTCGATCAAGGTCGGCGAGTTCGTGATGAACGAACTGCGCAAGCTCGATCATGTGGGCTATGTGCGCTTCGCATCGGTGTACCGCAGCTTCGAGGACGTTGCCGATTTCCGCGAGGAGATCGAGAAGCTGGAACGCGACCTACCGTCCAGTACCGAACAGCTGCAACTGCTGGGCGACGTGATTGCCCTGACCAAGAAGAAGAAGGGCTGACCACCTCTGCCCTGGTGGGTGCCAACCGTTGGTTGGCACTGATGGCATGGATCAACACCGGCGGCGTTACCATGGCCGCATGAGCACCCCGTTCTCCGTCCTGGATCACCTGCACATGGCCAACGCGCTGCGCCTGGCCGAGCGTGCTGCCTACACCACCCGCCCGAACCCGATGGTCGGCTGTGTCATCGCCCATGGCGAACGTGTGGTCGGGCAGGGCTGGCACCAGCGTGCCGGTGGACCGCACGCCGAAGTGTTCGCGCTGCGCGAGGCCGGCAGCGAGGCCCGCGGTGCCACCGCCTATGTCACGCTGGAACCCTGCGCACACTACGGTCGCACGCCACCGTGTGCGCTGGCACTGATCGAGGCGGGCGTGTCGCGCGTGGTTGCCGCGATGCGCGATCCGTTCCCGAAGGTCGATGGCGGCGGCTTCGATCTGCTGCGCAACGCCGGCATCGAGGTCGCCGAAGGACTGATGGCGACACAGGCGCGCGAGATCAACAAGGGCTTCCTGTCGCGTGTGGAGCGCAACCGCCCGTGGCTGCGGGTGAAGCTGGCCGCCAGCCTCGATGGCCGTACCGCGATGGCCGATGGCAGCTCCAAGTGGATCACCGGTCCAGCCGCGCGCGAAGATGTGCAGCATTGGCGCGCGCGTGCGGGCGCGATCCTGACCGGCGCCGATACCGTGCTGGCCGACGACCCGATGCTGACCGTGCGCCTGGCCGACACCGAGGTGATGCCGCCGCTGCGCGTCGTGCTCGATTCGCGCCTGCGTTCGCTTGAATGCAGTCGCGTGCGCGAGGGCGGGGCACCGACGCTGTACCTGCATGATGCAGCGGTGAGCGCCCCGGATGCGGCCGACGCCGAATTCGCCAGCGTGCCCTGCATTGATGGGCGGCTGGACCTGGGCGCGGTGCTGGCGCTGCTGGCCGAGCGTGGCATCAACGAAGTGCATACCGAAGCCGGCGCCACCCTGGCGGGCGCGCTGCTGCGCGGCGGCTGGGTGGACGAACTGCTGCTGTACCAGGCACCTACGCTGCTGGGTGATGGCGGTCGTCCGCTGCTGGCCGGCCTTGGCATCGAGGCGATGGACCAGCAGCGCCGCCTGCGCGTGGTCGACCAGCGCCAGGTGGGGGATGACCTGCGGTTGCTGCTGCGCCGGTAGTCGAATCCGGTCGTGCCGGGCCATGCCCGGCGGAAGCCATCAGGGATCGCAGGTCTCTTCGGCGCCTTCCGACAGAGGTGCACCCAACCACGAATCGAATGGAAGCAGCCGCCCCAGAATGGTCTGGTACAACTGCTGCGCGCGCTGGGCGTGTTCAGATCCGGACCGCGCCTGGTACCTGCTGATCACCGGAGTGCAGCGCGCCACGTCCGGCGCATTGCGAAGCAGCGACGCCCAGCGCAGGAAGAGTGCATCGACGCGCGCCAGCCGCTCACTGTCCGGGGCCGCATGCATCGCCAGATAGTCGCTCCGCAGCGGCTCGATGTCCGGAAGCTGGCACACCAGACGGTACAGGCCGATTTCCGGTGATCCCAATGGGGTGAAGTCCAGCGCAGTACAGCGAACCCTGGTGAGGCGGGCGGCCAATGCTTCCGCAAAGGTCACGGTAGTAGTCACTGCAGGCGTGGGGAAGGCTTGGCGCGAAAGCCATGCAGGCACATCTTCGATGATGGGCTGCCAGTCGATGGTCTGGGAGGGCTCGGCGTGTCCATGCTGCGTCCTGAGCACCTGCCGGGCTTCGGCATCATCCTGCAGGAGCACGTGTGCTTGGAGGGTGTACTCCTGTTCGGGTGACAATGATGCGCCCGAAGCACCGCAAGATATGACGCTCAGGATAAGTGATGCGACCTGCATCCGTGTTGTCGTCCAGCGAGCCGTTGCCCTTGAAATCATCATTGCCACCCTTCCGGTGCCTCTTCACAATGCAGGGACTGAACGGGCACTCTGAAGAGCCACGCTTCGATGGCGGCTCCGACATCGCGCCGCGGTGGGAGTGAATCTCGCATTTGCCTTCTATTGGTGCTGACGGCGCTCGAGCTGCCGGTGCACGAAGGATGCGACGGGGATGTTGCGGTAGTCGACAAGCTGGTCCTCGTCCATGGCGAGAGCAGCCGGACGTTGGCGATCACGATCTTTTCCGAGGCAGGGTCGGTTGCGGACGCCAGTTGAGCGTGAAGTCCGGGGGCCAGGGGTGTCAACGTCAGTATCAGGAAATGACACGGCCGCACGAACGGGGCCGCGCGTGGACCGCAGCAGAGCATGCAACGATTCAACTCCGGCTGCCATGCAGAACGTCCGAAAGCCTGTCAGGTGGCAGATGCCGGGGGGCTGCTCATCTGCAATCCCGGTTCCACAATGCCTCCACTCTGGGACGAAGGGCTATGCACTGCTGTACCAGCTCGGTCTCGGAAACCTCCTTGTGCCTTGTGCTCAGTGCCCGGGCCAGTTCGTGGGCGCCGGCCAGTTCCTGCGGCGCGATGCGGGCCATGCAGCGACGATGCCGATCGACAAGGTTGTCGCATTCGTCCAGGCCGGTGACGTGCATGATGGCGGTGCGCATGGTCTCGTTGGACTGGTCACGAAGTTGCATGATCAGCGCTTCAATCAGCACCTCTCCCACATCGCGTTCGATGCGGCCGTAACGCAGTCGTTCACCCCGGTATCCATCCTGTGCGCTTTGCCAGCCGTGATCGACTGCAGAAGATACAAGCCGGGTGGAGCCGCTGATGGTGCGGTAGGGGCCATCGCGCAATATCGTCATGTACGCCTTCCAGAGTCGTTCCTGGCCTTGATCGGTTCCGCCGAACAGGGCGGCATCAGACAAGGGGCGGAGGCGCTCCACGTCACCCACGCGGCAGGTGAAGTGGACATCGGCCACCCGCGTGCCGGCAATCACGTCGTGCCAGATCTCGCTGCGCTCGGCCCTGCATCGGGAGCCGGCCACAACGTCTGACGCCCAGGTCTGGTGTGCCGAAGCGTCGGCAGCGTCGGGGCCGGTGTTCCGCTTGAGGCTCTCCAGGCGTGTGACCAACAGGCCTGGCAGCGTGAACGTGTCGGTGTCCGCATCGGCTGGCGGCCCGCCCAGCGCCTGCACGGCGCCGGTGTCGTTCTCGTACATTGCCTTGATCAGGAGATCGAACGTCTGCTCGGGCGTCGGCTCCCGCGCTGCTGCCAGGCGCAGGGGCATGGCCAGAACAATGAGAAAGCACAGGGCGTAGCGGCGCATGGTGGCACCATCAAGGCAGGGGCGGAAAGACTGCTGCCCCTGCTCTTGGCGGTCCATGCAATTTATTGCAGATGTCGATGCCGTTGCCGTCAGCGATGTGCATCGCTGACGTTGCCATCGCGTCAGCTTACGCGCACGCGTCGGTCCACATCATCTCGGCGATCGGGCGCAGCGCCTTGCACTCCTGCGTCATCTCGTCGGCCGACTTCACCTGGGCCTTGGCCTTCAGTTCCTCGGCCATCGCGTCCACGCCGCCGATCTGGTCCGGTGCGATCTTCGCCACGCAGCTGCGGTGCTGCTGCAGCAACAGGTCGCAGCCCGGTACGCCGGTTACCTTCGGCGCGCTGGCCGCCTGCGCGTCCTGCATCCAGTCTTCGAACGGGGCCAGTGCACCGGCTACGGTGCCTACCAGGTCATCGAAATTGCCGCTGTACCAATAGCCATTGTCCTTGGCAGAGTACAGGGTGAAGGTGCCGCTGACCGGCACGCGCGCGCCACTCTGCAGTGCCTGGGTGTAGGCATCGGTGAACTGCTTGCGCGAGGCCGGGCTGGCATCGGCGGCCAGGCTGGCGGCGAACAGCGGGCGCACCTTGCCCAGGTCGGGTACCTGGCAGCTGAAACTGATGCGCGCCAGCTTCTGGTCTTCAACGTATTCGTTGTCTTCGATCACGCTCTTGGTCGCGCGGCACTTCGAATCACGCAGCGCCTTGGCATACAGCGCTTCGGTGGCCGCTGCGTCGGCCTGGGCACCGGTGCTGGCCAGTACGGTCTGCCAGGGTTCGGCCAATGCCTTGGCCAGCGCGCCCGGGGTCGGTGTCACCGCGTCCTGGCCTTCAAAGGCGGGTTTCAGCGCGTCGTTGAGCGTGCGGGTAGCAGCAGCGTCGTCTTCCAGCAGGGTACGCGCGTACAGGTCGAAGGCCTGCTCGGGGGTCAGTTGGGCCGATGCAGCGCCGGCCATCAGCGGGGCGCACAGCAGGGCGCTGGCCAGCAGGGTACGGGTGAAGGTCTTCATGACGGTGTTTTCCTGTTCCAGAGGCGCGCAAGCCTAGCGCATCCAGCGGTACTTTCGATGGCGGCCCGAGGTCACATGGCGGTGTACTCCGGCCAAAAAAACGGGCCCCTTGCGGGGCCCGTTCGATCGCACGACGAGGAGCGATCGTTGGATCAGAAGCTGGCGCGCACGCCGACCGAGTACTGGGTGACGTCGCGGTAGCCGGAGATCTCGCCCACCAGGCCCCAGGTCCGGGTGAAGTTGACCTGGCCGCCGACGGTGCCGACCCAGGTGCCCTTGAAGTTGTTGCCGCCATCCATGTAGCCGGCCTTGGCCCAGGCTTCGGTCATGCGCGACGGCTTGCCGCGGATACCCATGGTGACGCGGCCCAGATTGGTGTGGTCCTTGCCGTGGTAACGCACGCCGTCATAGCGCAGGGTCGATTCGGCGTTCTGGCGCACCCAGGCGGCATCGGCGGTGAAGTCCACGCGGTCGCTCCACGGCATGTGGTAGCCAATGCCCAGCTCCGGCTGGTTCAGCTCCAGCTTCAGCGAATCTTCGCCGTAATGGCGGGTCTTGCTGGTGCGCGACCAGCCACCGAACACGTAGACCTGTTCGGCGATGGCCACCGAGCCACGCAGGTAGCCGCCGTCGACCTTCGGGTCGTCCAGTGCGTTGTCGTCAACCTTGACCTGCGTCCAGCCGCCTTCAACGTAGGTGTAGCTCAGGGCGTCGGCCGAAGCCGAGAACGGGGCGGCGGCCAGCAGGGCGGCCACGATCAGCATCTTGCGCATGGGAATTCCTGTGAATTTCAGTCCTTTGGCGGGCCTGCCCAGCGGGCTGCCCGTGGCGACCTCATGTCGTCCGGGGCAGAATTTTAATGAAAGCTTTACAAATTGCGAGCGACGGCCGTCACAGCTGTGGCATCCGACCCCGTTCAGCCCGGGCTGGTACACTGGCCATGCCGGTTCGCCGGTACACAAACGTCTTCAGGGCGGGGTGCAATTCCCCACCGGCGGTAGGTGCGCAAGCACGAGCCCGCGAGCGCCCCGGCCCACGGCCGGGGGTCAGCAGATCCGGTCCAATGCCGGAGCCGACGGTCATAGTCCGGATGAAAGAAGACGGTGCCACAGGGCTCATGCCCTGTGTGCGCCTGTTTGCCTTGCGGCGTTTTTCGCTCACATTCCGCGGAGAACGTTACTTGTTTACTGGAATCATCGAAGGCGTCGGCCGTCTGGCCGCACGCGAACCCATCGGCGGCGATGTCCGCTTCACCTTCAACGTCGGGAATCTGCCGTTCGACAACGTGCAGATGGGCGAGAGCATCGCCATCAACGGCGTCTGCCTCACCGTCATCGCATTCGACGCCAGCAGCTTCCAGGCCGATGCCTCCACCGAGACCCTGGGCCTGACCACGCTGGGCCAGCTGGGCGAGGGCGCGGTCATCAACCTGGAGCGCGCCATGCGCCCGACCGATCGCCTTGGCGGTCATCTGGTCAGCGGCCACGTCGACGGCTTGGGCCAGGTGCTGTCCATCCACGAAGACGCGCGTGCCCAGCGCTGGCGTTTCGCCGCGCCGGCCTCGCTGCGCCGCTACATCGCCAGGAAGGGCTCGATCTGCGTGGACGGCGTCAGCCTCACCGTCAACGAAGTGGACGATGAAGGTTTTGAAGTCGCCCTGATCCCGCACACGGTGGCCAACACCGCCTTCTCCGCCGCAGGCGTAGGCAGCGCGGTCAATCTTGAAATCGATCTGGTCGCCCGTTATGTGGAGCGGCTGATCAGTGTGCCGACCAACGGTCAGCACCCACAGGGAGATGTCGCATGAATTTCGCCCCGATTCCGGAAATCCTGGAAGACATCCGCCAGGGCCGCATGGTGGTCATCGTCGATGACGAGGACCGCGAGAACGAAGGCGACCTGATCATGGCCGCCGAGCTGGTCAAGGCCAGTGACATCAACTTCATGGTCACCCATGGCCGTGGCCTGGTGTGCCTGCCGCTGAACCGTACCCGCGCCGCCGATCTCGGCCTGGCGCCGATGGTGCAGGCCAATACCGCCCAGTTCCAGACCAATTTCACGGTCAGCATCGAGGCCGCCGAGGGCGTCACCACCGGCATTTCGGCGCATGACCGCGCCCACACCATCCGCACCGCGGTGAAGCCCAACGCCAAGCCGTCGGACCTGCACCAGCCGGGCCATATCTTCCCGTTGATCGCCCAGCCGGGCGGGGTGCTGACCCGCGCCGGCCACACCGAAGCCGCCGTGGACATGGCCATGCTGGCCGGGCTGGAACCGGCCGGCGTGCTGGTGGAGATCCTGAACCCGGATGGCAGCATGGCACGCCGCCCGGAGCTGGAAGTGTTCGCCCGCGAGCACGGCCTGAAGATGGGCTCCATCGCCGATCTGATCGCCTACCGCCTGGCCACCGAAAAGACCGTCGAGCGCGTGGACGAGCGCGAGATCGATACCGAATTCGGCCCGTTCAAGCTGGTCACCTACCGCGACCGCATCGCCCACGACCTGCATTTCGCCCTGGTCCGCGGCACCCCGGATGCGGAAACCCCGACCCTGGTGCGCGTGCAGGTGGAAAACCCACTGGCAGACCTGCTGCACTGGCGCCGTGACGACTTCGGCGTGGCCGCCACCGATGCCCTGCGCGCAATCGATGCCGAAGGCGCCGGCGTGATGGTGGTGCTGCAGGCCCCGCGCGATGGTGAGTCTCTGCTGGCCCGCCTGCGCCAGCAGCCGGCACCGGTGGTGCCGGGCAAGGACAAGGACGTGAGCCAGTGGCGCCGCAACGGCGCAGGCGCGCAGATCCTGTCGGACCTGGGCCTGGGCAAGCTGCGCGTGCTGGGCACCCCGCGCCGCCAGATCGGCCTGGCCGGCTATGGCCTGGAAGTGGTGGAGACGGTGACCCTGTAATGGGTAGTGCCGGCCGCTGGCCGGCAACCGCATCCCCGGGATTGCCGGCCAGCGGCCGGCACTACCACACCTCCGCCAACGGTGGGTGCCGACCCTTGGTCGGCACGCCCTGGGCCCCGCCGATCACGGCCGGGGCCCATCCACGCTAGAATTACCCCCTTATCGAGTCCCCCAAGCCGCATATGAGCCACTACGAAGGCGATCTTCGCACTCCCGAGTCGGCGCGCTTCGCCATCCTGGCCAGCCGCTGGAACGCCCGCATCACCGATACGCTGGTCGCTGGCGCCCGCCAGAGCCTGGCCGGCAATGGCATCACCGAAGCCAATATCGACGTGATCCGCGTGCCGGGTGCCTGGGAACTGCCGCTGGTCGCCGCGCGCCTGGCCGCCGCCCATGAACATGCCGCCATCCTCACCCTGGGCTGCGTGATCCGTGGCGATACCCGCCACTACGAACACGTGGCCGATCGCTGCGCCGAAGGCCTGATGCGCGTGCAGCTGGACTTCGGCGTGCCGGTGCTGAACGGCGTGCTGGCGGTGGAACGTGTTGAAGACGCCGAGGCCCGCGCAGGCGGCAGCCACGGCAACAAGGGCGAGGAAGTCGCACTCGCCGCATTGGAAATGGTCAATCTTCTGGAGCAGCTGCCATGAACAAGAACACCCAGGGCAAGCCCTCCGGTAAACCCGTCCGCCGCGATGGCGTCGATCCGGTGCTGCGCTCGCGCGCCCGCCGTCGTGCCGTGCAGGCCATCTACGCCTGGCAGATCTCCGGCGGCAACGCACAGTCGCTGATCGCCCAGTTCGCCCACGAGCAGGCCCGCGAAATCGCCGACCTGGCGTACTTCGAGGCGCTGCTGCACGGCGTGCTCGACAACCGTCGCGACATCGACGAAGCGCTCGGCCCGTATCTGGACCGTGGCATCGAAGAAGTGGACGCGATCGAACGCGCGGTGCTGCGCCTGGCCGCCTACGAGCTGCGTTACCGCCTGGACGTGCCGTACCGCGTGGTCATCAACGAAGCCATCGAATCGGCCAAGCGTTTCGGTTCCGAACATGGCCACACCTACGTCAACGGCGTGCTGGATCGTGCCGCCGTGGAATGGCGCAAGGTCGAATCGGGTCACTGACCCACCTGTGGTAGTGCCGGCCGCTGGCCGGCAGCTGCAGGGATCCTGAGGTTGCCGGCCAGCGGCCGGCACTACCGCCCACCGCGCCTGGCGCGGCACGTACAACAGCGGGAGCGCCCCATGTCCCTGGCCGAATTCGCCCTCATCGACCGTATCCGCGCCCGTACCACCGAGCGCGACGACATCCTGCTCGGCATCGGCGATGACGCCGCGCTGCTGCAGCCGCGTGCGAACGAACAGCTGGTGGTCACCGCCGACACGCTCAACAGCGGCGTGCATTTTCCCGCTGAAACCCCGGCCTTCGACATCGGCTGGAAGACCTTGGCGGTCAATCTTTCCGATCTGGCCGCGATGGGCGCGCGCCCGGCGTGGTGCACGCTGGCGCTGTCATTGCCGGAAGCATCCGAAGACTGGATCGATGCCTTCGCCGATGGCTTCTTCGCCCTGGCCGACCAGCACGACATCGCGCTGATCGGTGGCGATACCACGCGCGGCCCGCTGTCGCTGACCGTCACCGCGATGGGCCAGGTCGGCCGTGGCCAGGCATTGCGCCGCGACCGCGCGCAGGTGGGCGACGATATCTGGGTCAGTGGCACCCTGGGCGATGCCGCCGGCGCGCTGCGGCTGTGGCAGCAGGGTGCATTGAACGTGGCCACCGCCACCCTGCTTGCCGATTACGAAAGCCTGCGCCAGCGCCTGCTGCGGCCCACGCCGCGGGTGACCCTGGGCCTGCGCCTGCGTGCCTTCGCGCATGCAGCGGTGGATGTCTCCGACGGCCTGCTGGCCGACCTCGGCCATATCACCGCACGCAGTGGCGTGGGGGCCGAAGTGGATGCCGACCTGCTGCCCATCTCGCACGCGCTGCGTGAACTGCTGGGCCGCGATGGCGCCCGCGACTGCGCACTGCGCGGCGGCGATGATTACGAACTGTGTTTCACTGCCGCCGCCAGCCAGCGCGACGCGCTGCACTACCTGGCCGAATCGCTGGAGATTCCGCTTACCCGCATCGGCCGCATCGTCGAAGGGCAGGGCGTGCAGGTGGATGGCGAACCCAGCGACGGCGGCTACCAGCACTTCACCCGTTAGGGCCACGCCATGGGCGGGTGAGCCCTCCGGCCATGCGGGAGGCTTTTTCCCGCAAATCTGCAAGTTCTTGCATGGGAACCGGCCTGCAGCGTCCCTAGTCTGGAACGCTACGATACGTCGGAGTTCTTCCATGGGCCGTCCTCAATCTGCCGCCTGGCCCATCTGGCCTGTGCTGCTTTCGCTGGCCGTTCCCTCCATCGTGGTTGCGTGCCCGGTGCAGGTGCCCGATGGGTTGCTGGATCGCGTATTCGACGTTCAGTACACCGACGTGCCGGATGTGCGGCTGGCAACCGCATGGGGGACTGCCTATGTAGAGCTGGGGCGCTGCAATGGCTACATCGACGTGGACACCGTGCCACAGTTCGCCGGGCTTCAGTACGTCCGGCACATCGGTGGGGCGCCGGCCTACGCATTCGCTGGCGCCCCCGGTGCGCCACTGGTCACGATGGAGTTGGATGCCTATGCCCCGCAGGACGAGCCGGATGAGGAGGGTGTCGGGCACAACACATTCATCTCCGCCCACGCATCCAGTTCCTTCAGGATGTGGGTGCCGGGGCCGAACATGCAGATGCGCCTGAACATCGCACTCTATTCCCCGGGCGGGCCTGTGCGTGGGATCGCCTCCACCGATCTTGGATCATTCACCCATACGGTCCGTCAGCAACCGGGCAGCCAGCTGCGTCAGCGCCTGCAGCTGGGCGTCAACGTGCAGGGCCCTACCTGCACGCTGTCCGATACCAGCGTCACGCTCGATCCGGTCTCTGCTGATGCACTGCGGGCTGGCGGCAGCACCGCCGGTGCCAAGCCCTTCGATGTGCTGATGAACTGCCCCTTCGCGGGCACGCCGGTCAAGCTGACCCTGACCGACGTGAACCAGCCCGGTAACCGCACGACGGGGCTGCTGCCCGCACCCGGCAGTACTTCCGGTGGCGTACGTGTGCAGCTGCGCCGGGGCGGCACGCCCATCACGATTGGGCAGCAATGGGATCACGGGGTCTCCGAGGCCGGAACCAACCGGATTGCGCTGGAAGCGCGCTATCTGCGCACCACGGGCACGCTCCGGCCGGGTGAGCTGACGGTGCAGGGCGTGTTGACCGCGGACTACCGCTGACACATGAAAAGGCCGGGAAACCCACAGGTTCCCGGCCCCATCATGCTTCAGTGAACGATGGTTGCCTGCACATCGCGTGCGGTGCCGTAGTCGTCCAGCCATTGGAACGACAGGGTAGCCGGAGCAGGATCGCCCGCAGGCATCGGCAGTTGCAGCACGGCGCCGGGTGCGACCATGTCTGCGTCCAGCATGCGGCCATCGGCCAGGGTCACCTTGCCCAGCGTCACGTGGTAAGCCGTCGGGTTGTAGGCGTGCAGCGCGCCCGCCTGCAGGCGCCATTGCAGTTGCGCGGCGGCATCGTCGGGCCGGCCCGGCAGGCCCGCGGGTCGATGGAACAGCTTCACGCGGGTGCGCACGGCAAACTGCAGCAGGTTGGTGCCGTCGCTGCCGACAGGCTTGGGTGGCACATCCAGCAGATTGAAATAGAAGACCGACTCGCGGCCCGAAGGCAGCGCCGTTTCCGATGGGCGGGGTGCGTAGGTGATGCGGTAGGCCTGGCTCTGCTTGGCCTGCATCAAGCGGGGTTCGGCCGGTGTCAGCCGGAAGGGTGTACGCACGTCTTCAGGCCGCGCGTGGCTGTCGCCGGCATCGATCCAGACCTGGGTCAGTGCAGGTGACGTGCCGACATTGGTGGCCTTCACCGTGACATCCCGGCCTTTGCCGGCATCGTGGATGATGCGGGTGCCCTGCAGGGTTACTGCCGCAGACGTGGAAAATGAAAGCGCGGCGGCCAGCGGTGCGACCAGCCACGCGGTGGCGCGACGATTCATGGGCGTTCCTGGAAGAGGGCGGGAAGCAGCACTACACGCGCTTCCCGCCTGCGGTCCTACTTGTAGATCACCACGAAATCGCCGGATGCATTGGCGGTACCGGCCGTGGCGTTCTGCGCCGGCGATGCATACCAGGCGCTGTAGTCCAGCTGGCTGCTGCCGCCGGCCGGAATGGTGACGGTATAGGTCGGGTCATCGCCGATCTTCTGGTGGTTGCCCACGGCGTCATACAGCGCGACACCCACATTGGTGGCCGCCGACGCTGCGGTCAGTGCCAGGTTGCCGGTGCTGCCGTGCGGAGTGCCACCGAAGCGCACACCGACTTCCTGCGCTGCACCCGAACCGGTGCAGTCCAGCTGGATGCTGAAGTTCTTCTGGCCCGCACGGGTATTGGCGTTGACCGACACCAGGTCGACCTTGCCCATGGGTACGGTCACGGTGCCGCCGGTGGACTGCACTGCGCAGGTGGAGGTCATCAGTTCGCCGGTGATCTCCAGCTTTTCAGCCATTGCCGACGGCGATGCAGCGGCGGCGACCAGGCCAGCCAGCAGCACGGAATGCGTGATTTTCATTTCGTTTTCTCGATGGATGAATGGAACTCGATGCACGCCGGGCTGATACCCAACCGCAACGTTGCGCAAGTTTCCGTTCGGCTGCCTCCACCGGGAATGCAACTAATTGCAATTGGGGAATTGGGCGCTGGCCTGTGCGCACCGCCGTGATGGAAGCGCTGCTTCTGCAACTTCTTGCATGGTCTGCCGCCGGGCGCCTTCCTAGACTTCCGCCTCCGGACGCTCTCTGCCGCGTTCCTGCAGACCCATGATTTCCTCCAAGCCCCGTCTCCCGTGCATGGTGCGCCTTGCATCGGCCATCGCAGCCTCGCTCGCACTCACTCCCACCTATGCGGCCCCGGTCGCGGATGTGGAGTTCAGTGACGGCTTCCTGCTGGGCGGCAGTGCCATCGATGTCTCGCGGTACGTGCAGGGCAATCCCGTCGCGGCTGGCGAATACGCCGTGGACGTGTTGCTCAATGATGCATTCCTGCAGCAGGCCGACATCGCTTTCATTGCAGGCGATGACCCACTCGATGCGCAGCCCTGCCTGCCTGCATCGCTGCTGCCGCTGCTGGGCCTTGGCGTGCAGTATCTTGAAGCGGGTGCCGAAGAGCAGGGCACCTGCGTGGACCTGCCGACCCGCGTGCCGGGCGCCACGGTCACCTTCGACAGCAGCACGCTGCAGCTGCGCCTGACCGTGCCGCAGGCGGCGCAGGAGCGCCTGCCGCGCGGGCATGTACCCGCCGCGCGGCGCGATGCGGGGGTCACTGCGGCCTTTGTCGATTACGCCGCCAACCACTACAGCAGCCAGGGGCGGCAGCATGGCCATCTGGGCCTGCGTGCCGGCGTCAATCTGGGCCATTGGCGTCTGCGCCACCGCGCCTCCATCACCCAGGGCGCCGCTGGACTACGTTCCCGCACCCTGGGCAGCGACCTGCAGCGCGATCTTCCCGGCTGGAACAGCCAGCTGCTGCTGGGCCAGGGCAGCACCGGGGGCGAACTGTTTGAAAGCCTGCGCTTCACCGGCGTGCGCGTGGCCACCGACGAACGCATGCTGCCCGATTCGCTGCGCGGCTTCGCACCGGTCGTGCAGGGCATCGCCGAAGGCAACGCTGTCGTCAGCATCCGCCAGAACGGCACCGTCATCCACGAAAGCACGGTGGCTCCGGGCCCGTTCGTCATTGACGATCTGTATCCCACCAGCTTCGGCGGCGATCTGCAGGTGACCGTCACCGAAGCCGATGGCCGCAGCCGGCGCTACACGGTCAATTTTTCAGCGGTTCCGCAGGCATTGCGCGCCGGCTCATCGCGCTTCAGCGCCACCGCCGGCCACCTGCGTGATGACGGCGCGCGCCTGCGCAGGCTGCCGTTCGCCGAAGGCACCTACGCCCATGGCATCAGCAATCACCTGACGCTGCTGGGCGGCGCCCAGGTGGCGCAGCACTATCAGGCCGCCCTGCTGGGCGCGGCGGTGAATACGCCAGTGGGTGCGTTCGGTGCGGACATCACCCACTCGCGTGCGCGGCCTGGCACGGGCGAGCAGGTGCACGGCAACAGCTACCGGCTCAATTACCAGCGCTACCTGGCTGGCAGCGGCACCCATGTCGGCCTGGCGGCCTACCGCTTCAGCACGCGCGGGTTTCGCACCTTGAACGACACCGCTGCGCGGGCGGATGACGCGTGGGTCGATACCGGGCGCACGCGCCAGCGCTACCAGATGAATCTCTCCCAGCGGCTGGGCGAACGCACCTCGCTGCAGTTGAGCGGTGGGCACGTGGCCTACTGGGACAGCGGACAGCGCCGCAACGACGTGCAGCTGGCACTGCAGACATCCTGGCGGCGTGCGAATGTGGGCGTGTCGGTGCAGCGCTACCGTTCCGAACGCGGCGACCAGGACACGCGCTATGCCTTGAATGTCAGCGTGCCACTGGGTACTGCGCCGCAATCGCCGCGCCTGAGTACCCAGCTGAGCCATTCACCACGCACGGACCAGGCCCAGCTGTCGTTGAATGGCACGCTGGGCGCGCAGCGCAACACCCACTACAGCCTGTCGGCCGGCCACGGCAGCGACGGCGTCCACAGCCAGAGCGCCTACGTGGGGCACCAGGGCGCCTACGGGCACTTCAACGCCGGCTACAGCCATGCCGCAGGCCAGCGCAGCCAGACCCTGGGTGCCAGCGGCAGCGTGGTGCTGCACCGCGGCGGGGTGAACTTCGGCCCGCCGCTGGGCAATGGCTTCGCGCTGGTGCAGGCCAAGGGCGCCGAAGGCGCGCGTATCGGCGCCGGCCACAGCGTGCGTGTTGGCCGCAACGGCTATGCGCTGCTGCCGCACATCACGCCGTACCGATGGAACCAGATCGACCTGGACCCGGCAGGCCTGCCGCTGGATGTGGACGTGCTGCAGACCTCGCACCGCATTGCGCCCACCGCGGGCGGCATCGTGCGTGTTGCGTTCGAGGTGCGCCGCGAACGCACGCTGTTCATCGATGCCACCGATGCGCTGGGCCAGCCCTTGCCTTTCGCCGCGCGCATCGTCGATGAAGCCGGCCAGTCGCGCGGTGCCGTGGGGCAGGGCAGCGTCATCCAGTTGCGCGGTGCGCAGGAGGCCGGTGCGCTGATTGTCGACCCGGAAGGCCCCGCGCGCTGCCGCCTCGATTACCAGCTGCTGGACGCCCCCGACGCCTACGGCCTGTCGTGGACCCAGGCGCAGTGCCTGCCGCACCCGCCGCTGCCCGCCGCGCTGCAGGTCAATGCCCGGCAACTGCACGCCGAACCCACCGACCACGATGGCCAAGCGGCCACCCCCCGATGACTGGAGCCCGAATGAAACACGCCCTGCTTGCCCTGTTGCTGCTGACCCCCGCCGCGGCCTTTGCCGATACCGCCACCCTGACCATCAGCGGGCGGGTGCTGCCCGGCACCTGCACGCTGGCCGCCCCGGCCATCACCCTGGACCCGGTGAAGGCGGATGAGATGACCGCGGCCACGCCCAGCAAGCTGAAGACCGGCGCGCTCAACTTCACCGGTTGCGTGGGTGTTTCGCGCGCACGCCTGTCGTTTGACGGTACCGCCGCCGACGGTGATGCGCAGCGCTGGAAGAATACCGCCACCGCCACACCCGCCACCGGGGTATCCATCGCGCTGTTGTCCGGTACCAGCGGCAACACCTATCTGAAGAAAGGTGATGCCGATATCCCCGTGGCCGTCACCGGTGCAACTGCCAGCTTCGCGCTGCGTGCGGGCTACTACATCGCCACCACCAGCGGGATCAATGCCGGCAACATCTCGACCGAGATCGTGGTCACCGCCGCCTACGACTGAGGCCAGTGTCAGCGCAGGGCCTCAATCGCGTCCACGCTGGCCGTGGTCAGTGCGATGGCCTCGGCAACGCATGCCATTGCCGCCGCATCCGCGGTACCGCAGGTGCGTAGTGCCTGCTCAGCCTGCTGGCAACGCTGCGCGGCCTGCGCCTGCTCCAGGAAGACCAGTGCGCCGCTGAAGCTGTGCAGCAGATCGATCATCGCCGTGCCATCGCCCGCTTCCAGCGCCCGGCGCAGTGCAGCCAGATCCGTGCGTGCCGTTTTCAGGAACGCTGCGCGCATCTGCGCCTGTACTGCCTCGCTCATCAGCGGTGCAGCTGCCGCCGCCGTCGCAGGATCCGGTTCAAGGGAATACAGCACGCGCTGCAGTGCGCCCAGGTCCAGCGGTTTCAACAGCAGCTGGGTCATGCCGGCCGCCCGTACCTGCTCTGCGTCGTTGGGCAACGCACTGGCGGTCAGTGCCACGATGGGCACGCGGGCGTTGTCCGCGCGCAGCCTGCGAGCAAGCGCATAGCCATCCATGCGTGGCATGTTCAGGTCGGTCAGGACGACGTCGAATCGGCCCTGGCACCAGCGCTCCCACGCCTCATTGCCGTCTGCGGCGGTGGTCACCTGCCAGCCCAGCGCCTGCAGCTGCGCCAGCGTCACATCGCGGCTGATCACGCTGTCATCCACCAGCAGAGCATGGCCGCCCGGCGGTGGCCTGCTTGCAGCAGTATGCCCACCGGGCACATCCGCATCCACGGCAGTGGCACGTTCTACGGGAACGTCCACGTGGAAGCGGCTGCCCGCCCCAGGTGTGCTGTGCACGCCCACCGTGCCACCCATCAGTTCGGCAAAGCGCCGGCACAGCGCCAGGCCCAGCCCGCTGCCTCCCTGTTCGCGGCCGGCATGGGCCTGCACGAAGGGTGAGAACAGCGTGGCCTGGTCTTCGGCAGCGATGCCAGGCCCGGTGTCGCAGACCTCGAAGTACAGGTGTTCGGTTCCTTCGGGTCGAACACGGGCATCCACGCGGATCGTGATCGTTCCCGCAGTGGTGAACTTCACTGCATTGCCGACGAAGTTGTGGAGGATCTGCGCCAGCCGGCGTGCGTCGGCTGTATAGGCTGGTGCCATCGCATCGCCTGCCTGTACCACCAGCTGCAGGCCTTTGTCGGCGGCCTGCGGCCCGAACAGCGTCGCGGTCTGCTGCAGCAGACCGCGTGGATCAAACGCCACCGGCTGCAGCTGCATCAGGCCGGCCTCCATGCGCGACAGGTCCAGGGTATCGTCCACCAGCCCCTGCAGCACCCCGGCGGCGCTGCGCGCGCGTGCCGTGTGCGTCTGTGCCGACGCCGACATGGGCTGCCGTGCCAGCAGTTCCAGATGGCCCAGCACGCCGCTCAGTGGCGTGCGGATTTCATGGCTGATCATCGCCACGAAGGCGCTCTTGGCCTGGTCGGCCGCTTCTGCCGCATGGCGGGCGTCCAGCAGCCGTTGCCGGGTTTCTTCCTGTGCGGTCACATCGGTCACCGCGCACACCCAGATCGCTCGCCGCTGGTAGCGCGAAGGGGCCACGATGGCGCGTAGGAAGCGCGGCGGGGTGGTGCCATCGGCGGCGGCAACCGCGAAGGGTTGGCCGGGCTCTGGCGCGCCCACATCCTGCACCAGCCGCTGCACCACGGATGCCAGGCCGGGCACCGTGCCACCGGCCAGCTGTTCCAGTGCCTGGTTGTGCAGGATCAGCTGCCCGCTCTGCTGGTCCAGCAGGCACAGGCCCACCGGCGAGGTTTCGATCAGGGTGCGGCTCAACGCCTCGCTTTCATGCACGCGTGCGGCCTGTTCCAGCGCCGGCCGCAACACGCGCCGGTCCACCCGCAGCAGCACCACCCACAGCGCGCCCAGCAGCACCGCCAGCATCAGCATGCCCGCCAGCAGGTAGGCCCGTTGCGTGGCCCAGACATCGGCCCAGTGGTAGGGGCGCACCAGCACCCAGTCCACACCGCGCAGCGGCGCTGATACCTCGAAGCGGTGGTTGCCGTTCAACAGTTGGGGGCCGGTGGTGCCTCTGTGGCCGTGGCATGCAGTACTTCGCGGCCCTGCCGGTCCACCACCTGCCATGTCCCGGCAGCCGCCTCGGTCAGCCGTTCGTGCAGGGCATCCAGCGGCTCGAACGTGAGGCGGTGGGCAAAGGGCGTGCCTTCGCTGCGCAGGCGCATCTGGGTCACCAGCGCGTCCTGTCCGGTAAATGGATTGCGGCCGTAGTACACACGCAGGTGCCCGCTGGGCAGAGCGATGTCGGTCCCTGTTCCCGCGCCCTGCCAGCCTTCATCGGCGGTACGGCGCAGTGCGGCCAGGGCCTGTTCGCGGGTCTGCATGCCCATGGTGCGCAGCAGCTGGGTTTCGTCCTGCAGCCCGGCCACCGCGAACAGCTGCCCTTCCGGTTCGTAGGTGTAGGAGATAAGCGAGGTGGGCGAATCCTGCGCCGCTACCGTGGCGGCCATGTAGGCCGAATAGGTTTCCACCATGCCCAGGAAAGCAGCCTGGGTCTGCGGGGCAAGGCGGGGCTGCGGTGGCGACACCGCCAGCCAGGGAACCGACAGCGCGCCGGGCGCCAGCACCTGTACCTGGCCCCGCTGGGCCGCCAGGCGTTCGGCAAGGGGCATGCCACGGGCCGCCAGCAGCGGCTGCTGCGTGGCCCACAGGGTGGCGTTGGTGTTCAGGCTGGCGACGTAGGCGCGTCGGCGTTCGCCGATGTAGCGGTCCATGGTCTGCAGCCCACGGCGCAGGGCGTCACGTTCTTCCTGGTGCACGGTTTCCAGCCGCAGCCACAGGGCCGCAGCGCCGGCAGCCAGCAGCAGCACGGTCAGTACTGCGCCGCCGCCAAACAGGACCCGTCGTTGCAGGTGCCGCAGGGTGGCAAGCACGGAGTCGGTGGGTGACGCCATGGCACAACCCTGCAGATCGGGGCCCGCACACAGAGTGCCGGGCACGACACGCCCGTGCAAGCGCAGGCCTGGCCTGCTGGCCGTGGCCGTGCCCCGGCTCGCGACAGGCGCTCGCGGGCATCGTCGCCCAGCTGCTGGTCATCGCCCGCCCTATAGGCATTTACGGAAAGCGTGCCGACGCCGTCCAGGTACAGGGGAAGAAGGCGGCGCCAACAGGCAAGCGCAAACACCATCGATCAAACGTGATTGCAAGCCCGTGCCATCCGCCGTCGCTGGTGATCCATGATTCGCATGCAACGCAGGTGATTCCAATGAGGGACGTTTCAGATTTCGAAGATTGATATCCCCCATCATGCGTATCGCGTGATGCACAGCACCGTGCCAAAAGCGTCATCCTTGTAGAGTCGAGCCTTGCTCGACTCACCGCGCCCAGCGCGGCTTCCTGGCGACCTGACCGAAAAGCAGCCGAGCGTGGGCTCGGCTCTACAGTGCGCTGGGCGCAATTGCCGGGGCAGAGCACATCACCGTTGGGATGGGATCTGTTCCCGGGCAATCGGTAGCGCCGGGCCGGGCATCACACCGGCGGCAACACCTTGCCAGGGTTGAGGATGCCATCCGGATCCAGCGCGGCCTTGATCGCGCGCATGGTGGCCAGCGTGGCCGGGGTGAAGGCGCGGGCCATGAAATCGCGCTTGGCCAGGCCGATGCCATGTTCACCGGATAGCGTGCCGCCCAGCGCCAGGGTCAGTTCGAAGATCTTCGGCAGCGCGGCATGCGCACGTGCGTTCTCGTCGGCGTCATCCGGGTGGTAGAGGATGTTGACGTGCAGGTTGCCGTTGCCGGCATGGCCGAAGGTGACGATGGTGAGCGTGTAGTCGCGGGCCAGTGCCTGCACGCCGGCCACCAGATCGGGAATGCGCGACACCGGTACAACTACATCCTCATTGATCTTGCCCGGGGCCACGCTGCGCAGTGCAGGTGAGAGCGCCTTGCGTGCGGCCCACAGCTGGTCACGTGCGCGGCCTTCCATCGCCACATCCAGTTCGATCATGCCGTCGCCTTCAGCGGCGGTGGCCAGTGCCTGCAGCAGGTAGGGCAGGGTGTCGTGGTCACCATCGGCTTCGACCAGCAGCATGGCGCCGGCCTGCGGCACTTCGGCACCATTGAGCCGCAGCAGTTCCAGGCTGCGTGCATCCATGAATTCCAGGCGGGTGGGCACCACCGGCTGCGACATCAGGCGTGATACCGCCGCAGCGGCCGCATCGGCATCGCGGTACAGCACGCGCAGTCCGGCCTGGCTGACCGGCAGCGGGGTCAGCTTCAACGTGGCTTCCACGATCAACGCCAGCGTGCCTTCGCTGCCCACCAGCAGGTGGGTCAGGTCGTAGCCGGTGGCGTCCTTGGTGTAGGCGCCGCCGCAGCGGATCACCTCGCCGGTGCCGGTGACCGCCACCAGGCCCAGCACGTTGTCGCGGCTGGTGCCGTACTTCACCGCGCGCGGGCCGCCAGCGTTGCAGGCCAGGTTGCCGCCGATGCTGCAGACTTCGGCGCTGGACGGGTCCGGCGCCCAGAACAGGCCGTGTGGAGCCAGCGCCTGCTGCAGGGCGCCGTTCAACACGCCGGGCTGCACCACGGCGCAGCGGTCGCCGGCACGGATCTCCACGATGCGGTCCATGCGGGTGAACGACAGCACGATGCTGCCCGGCAACGGCACGGCCGCGCCGGTGGTACCGGTGCCTGCGCCGCGTGCAACCAGCGCTACGTGGTGTGCACGGCAGGCGCGGACCAGTGCCTGCACCTGTTCGATATCGGCGGGCAACGCAACAGCGGCGGGGCGTTGGTGGCGCCATGAGTTGTCCTGCGCGTTCGCCTCCAGCGCGCCGTCATCCATGCGCCAGCCCTCCGCGCCCAGCAGGGCGGACAGTTCGGCAACCAGGGCAGCGGGCAGGGCAGTACTCATGACGGATCTCGTGGGGCAACGGGAGCGGGTTGGATCAGTTTCCAGGCGACAACGGCGCCGGCCAGCGGCAGCCAGACCCAGCGCAGTTCGGACAACAGCGTGGCGAGGCCACGTGCGCTGAAGAACTGCGCGGCAAACGGTGAAACGCGGATCGGTCGCCACGGCGCGAAGAAGCGTTGTTCGCTCCACGGCCAGGCGAGGGCAACGCCGAGGCCGCCGGAGGTCATCGCATCCAGCAGCGGGTGGCTGGCCGCGCAGATGAAGACGAATACAGCGGCTTGCACGGTAGATGCCACCGTTGGCCGCGCCCTGGTGGGTGCCAACCTTGGTTGGCACGAAACCGCCGACCAAGGTCGGCGACTACCGGAGCTGTGTGGTGCCGACCAAGGTCGGCGACCAGCAAAGAACGCCAACACCGCCGCCATCGCCGCCAGCACGCAGGCAAACAGCAGCGAATGGCTGGCCCCACGATGGCCGAACGCATCGGCATAGGGAATGTGCAGGGCGAACGCCAGCACATCGGCATCGGGAAGCATGGCGGCGATCACGCCGGCAACCAGCAGGCGCGGCGGGATGCGGCCGCGATCCGCCGCGCACCACAGCGCCAGCGGTACGGCGGCATGGGTGATGATCGACGGCATCAGTCACGCACCGTGGTCGTGCCGGCCAGGCCGCGCTCTGGTAGGTGCCAACCTTGGTTGGCACAGAAGCGCCGACCAAGGTCGGCCTCTACCAGAGCGGACGGTATCCATCAGCAATCATCCAGCCGGAACGCATCACGCAGCCACCGCAGCTGCGGCGGCTCGCCCGTGGCGTCAACCACGTCAAAACGGCAGGGTGCATCGGCCAGAGCGGGATTGTCCTGCAGGTACAACTGTGCGGCATGCGCCAGGCGCCGGCGTTTGCGTGCATCCACCGAAGCGGCGCCACCGCCGAAGTCCGAACGTGCGCGATAGCGCACTTCCACGAACACCACGGTGCCAGCGTCATCCATCACCAGGTCCAGTTCGCCGCCACGGTAGCGCACGTTGCGCGCGCGTGGCTGCAGGCCGGCCTGTTGCAGATGCTGCTCGGCGGCGACTTCCACCGCCGAGCCACGTTGGCTGCGCTCAGCGACCACCGACGATCGGCATCGGCCGGCCGCCATTGAAGGTGGACCATGCCGGCTGGCGCAGGATGTTGCCGTTGCTGTCCAGGAACAGGGTGCCGGTAGCGCCGTCCAGGCCGCCTTCATTCGACAGCTTGTCCAGGTAGGCGGTGATCTTCCAGGCATCGGCGCCGAAGGCGAACAGGCGACCGGCCGCACCGCGGGCGCTGGGCAGCGCGCTGGCAACCTGGCTGGCCGACGGCAGGCCGGACACGCTGCGCACGTTCCAGGCTTCGTTCGGGTAGACGATGCCATCCAGCGCCACGTCTTCTTCCATCTTGCCGCTGCCGACAGTCAGCTGCGAGGTGCCGACGCGGGTCGCGCCACCGGCACCGGCCAGCGCCAGCTGCGGCGCCAGCAGGCGCGCCTGCGGCGCGCGCACGGCCAGGAACACGGCATCGACCTGGCCGGCATTGCGCACCTGTGCGCCAACGTCGCCCACCGCATCGCTGACGCCGATCGAGGCCACCACCTGGCCACCACGCTGGGCAAAGCGCTGGGCGAAGGCGGCGGCGGCACGGCGGCCGGTGTCGTCGGCGCTGTTGATCACCAGCGCCTTGCCACGCTCGCGGCCACGCAGGTATTCGGCGGCGACGATACCGTCGTCTTCCGGCGCCAGCGAGAAACCGGCGCTGCCGGCCGGCGGTGCATCCTTGCCGCGGTTCAGGGCCAACACCGGCACCTGCAGCTGCTGGCGGCCATACACTGCGTCCACTTCGTCGCGGCCCAGCGGGCCGACCACGAAGTCGGCACCGGAGGCAACGGCCTTGTCGTAGGCGGCCAGGGCGCCGGCCGGGGTGCCGGCGGTGTCGAAGAAGTTGATGTCCGGGCGGCGGCGGCTTTCACCGTAGTAGGCACTCAGCAGGCCATCGCGCACCGGCTGTGCGGCGGTGGCCAGGCGGCCGCTGAGCGGCAGCAGCACGGCCAGCTTGGCCGGCGGCCGGTAACCGTCGCTCATCGCCGGCGGGCGCTTGCTGGTATCGAACTGGGCGGCGCCATCGCGGTCGAACGGACGCGGCAACGGCAGGCCGCGTGCGATCAGCGCACGGCCAGCGAAGTTGTACAGCGGGTCGTTGGCCGGCAGGGCGGCGGCACGGCTGCGCAGGGTGGCGTCGTCGAGGGTACCGAGCAGGCCGGAGATGGCGGCCTGGTTCTCGCTGCGCGCACTGCCGGTCAGGCTGGCATGGGCGCGGGCGCGCTCGGTGGCGGCGCCGAACGCGTCGCCGGTGCCCTGCAGCGCGTTGGCGCGGGCCACGTACCAGCGCGTGCGCAGCGCGGGGAAGACGTTGTCGCCATGTTCCTTCAGCAGGGCCAGGGCCTGCGCCGGCTGCTTGTCGGCCAGTGCCAGCTCGGCGCCGGTCAGCTGGTAGCGCTGCAGGCTGGGGCCGGACAGCTGGCGGGCGGTGAGCTGGCCGAGCAGGCTGCGCGCGCGGGCACTGTCGCCGGCCAGGTGCCAGGCCCAGGCCGCGTCGGCCAGCGCATTGCTGCGGGCACCACCGCGCAGGGTGGCGGCCAGGCCTTCCAGTTGCAGCGCGGCATCGCGCGGCTTGCCCTGTTCGATCAGCGCCAGCGCCTGGCTCTGCGCCGGCGATTCGGGTGCGCTGGTCAGGCTGGTGGTGGCACAGCCGGCCAGCAGCATCAGCGACAACGACAGGGCGGAGATCCGTGCGGCGGGCTTGTTCATGATCGGGTCCATGCGATGAGGGCAGCGGCCTTGGCCGGGTACACGCTACGATTCTACCCTTGCCCCGTGAGTACCGCTGAAATGAGTGTCCCAACCCTGTACGTCGTCGCCACCCCGATCGGCAACCTGGCCGATCTGAGCCCGCGCGCGCAGGAGGTGCTGCGGTCGGTGGCGGCCATCTGTGCCGAGGACACCCGCCGCAGCGGTCAGCTGTTGTCGCATTTCGGCATCCAGCAACCGCTGGTGGCCCTGCATGAACACAACGAAGAAGCCCTGGCTCAGCGCCTGGTGTCGCGCCTGCAGGCTGGCGAATCGCTGGCGCTGGTCAGCGATGCCGGCACCCCGCTGGTCAGTGACCCCGGTTTCCGCCTGGTGCGTGCCGCGCGCGCGGCCGGCATCAAGGTCAGCCCGATTCCTGGCGCCTGTGCCGCCATCGCCGCGTTGAGCGTGGCCGGCCTGCCCAGTGACCGCTTCAGCTTCGAGGGTTTCCTGCCGGCCAAGGCCAGCGGCCGCCGCGACCGTCTGCAGGCGCTGGCCGGTGAAGTACGCACGATGGTGTTCTATGAATCCTCGCATCGCATCGCCGAGTCGCTGGCGGACATGGCGGCGATCTTCGGCGGCGAGCGCCCGGCAGTACTGGCGCGCGAACTGACCAAGCTGTTCGAGACCGTGCTCGATGGCGACCTGGCCGGCCTGCTGGCCAAGGTGGAAGCCGACGAGAACCAGCGCAAGGGCGAGTTCGTGGTGATGGTGCAGGGCGCCGGCGACGATGAGCAAGCGCAGCTGGCGCATGGCCGCCGTGTGTATGCCAAGCTGAGCGAACACCTGCCGCCGTCGACCGCGGCCAAGCTGGCGGCTGAGCTGACCGGCGCACCGCGCAAGGCGTTGTACGGCAGTTGATGGATCGTGCGGACCAAGGTCCGCACCCACCAAAGCGGAATCCGCACCCACCAGGGCAGCGGAATCGGTAGATCCACGCCCTGCGTGGATGGATGAACCGGACGCCGCGATCAGCACGGCAGGACGGGCGTGCGTAGGCTAGAATGTGCGCTGGCGGAGCCGGCCAGACAGTCGCGTCATCCCTTCGGGGGTGCCGAGGAAAGTCCGGGCTCCATAGGGCAAGGTGCCAGGTAACGCCTGGGCGGCGCAAGCCGACGGAAAGTGCAACAGAAAGATACCGCCTACGTCTTCTTCGGAAGGCCGGTAAGGGTGAAATGGTGCGGTAAGAGCGCACCGCGAGTCTGGCAACAGACCGGCACGGCAAACCCCGCCTGGAGCAAGACCAAATAGGGATCCTTTGGCGCGGCCCGCGTTGGATCCGGGTAGGTTGCTTGAGCGTTGCGGTGACGTAACGCCTAGAGGAATGACTGTCCACGACAGAACCCGGCTTATCGGCCGGCTCCGCCTCCTTCTTCCATATGCATGAACCGCGCATCGGTAGTGCCGGCCGCTGGCCGGCAACCTCCTCACCAGCAGACGCATCGTGCTGTTGCCGGCCAGCGGCCGGCACTACCGGGATGATGTCCGGCCTCAGCCCGGCGTGCGGTACTGCCCGGCGGAAATGAACTGCTCGAAGCGTTCGCACCACACCACGACGGTGCTGTAGTCGTCCACGTTGACGCTTTCAGGCACGTCCACCAGGAAACGGTTGAAGGTCTTCACCTCGCCGATGCGCTGGGCCTGCGCCTTGATCTTCAGGAAATCGGCCTTGTTGTCGACGAAGTCGCGGACCAGGTAGACCTTGTAGTCCGGCCCCGGTCCCATCTTTCCGTCGAACGCGACCTGGCGTGCGCTGACGCTGACCTTGCCGTCGGCCCAGTGCACCGCGTCGCTGCCTTTGAGGTCACGGCGGAAGGTGGTGTGGTAGGTGGCGTCGTTCATCGCGGCCTGCACCTGCGTGATCGGCGGGTCATCGGGGGCGATCAGGATCGGCAGCAGATAGATGCCCAGGCCGAAGCCCAGGCCGAGGGTGAGCAGGTGGGTGGCGAGCAGGATGAGGGTGCGGCGCATGGGGCCTCCATGTAGATGTGGATCGCGCGGCCTGGTGCCGGGCACGACCACTTTGGGAGGTTGGGGGCGGCATTTATAGACACAGTGCCAGACGCAAAAAGGGCACAGTGGGGTGGCCGCAGCAGCGCAGGCCCTGTGGTGCGGGCGGAAAGGCGCTGCGTCGGGAAGCTGAATGACGCCGTTGGCAGTCCTGGAGCGGGTAGTGCCGGCCGCTGCGTGGCTTGCCCGAAGATCCGGAAGTTGCCGGCCAGCGGCCGGCACTACCCCGCTGGAAAGGGATTCCGGGCAGCGGCCAGCATGACCGGGTCAGAAAATGACGTGGCTCTGTCCGTTGGCTGCGCCCTGCGGGCCAAAGCGGCGCTCGTGGATTTCGCCGTGGCCATCGGCGTCGATCAACAGCACGGTGCTGGCGCGGGTGCCGTAGTCGTCGCCGCGGATGAAGGCCGGGCTCAGCCAGCGCTCGCGTTCCAGGCCGATGCCGGTGTCGGGCAGGTCGCTGTCGGCGGGGCGATGTTCGTCGGCGAGGGCGTTCCAGAGCGGGGTCAGGTCTGGGGTCAGATCCCTTTCGCTTTGCGAAAGGGATCTGACCCCATCTTCCTGCAGCCAGGTTTCAAGGGCAGCCATCAGCCGCCGGGTCTTCGGCCACGGCGCGTCCAGTGCGCCGTTGGACATGCCATGCACGCCGGGGCCCAGGCTCTGCCGCTCGGCGGGGTGGTTGCCCAGGAACTCCAGGCTGTGGCCGTCGGCCAGCAGCAGGTTGAAGGGCGCATACGCGCCCGCCACGGTCGCCAGCCGGTCGATATGCACGGCGGCCGGGTCGCGGCCGCGCAGGAAGTCGGCCACCAGCGCCCCCCGGGACGGGCCGGTCTGTGCGGCCAGCGGATCGCGGACATTGGTGACCACGGCCATGCGGCCGCCGGCACCGACACCGGCCCAGCCACCGCCGGAGCGCAGGTCGCGTCCCCCGATGACGGAGGTCTCATCTTGCCAGGGGGCCAGCGCCGCCGTCGGGCGGGCGTGGAACTCATCACGGTTGCCGGTCATCACCAGCCGCCAGCGCGGGTGGTGCATCCAGCCAAGAGCGAGCAGGCACATGGCCTCATTGTGCATGGTTTGCGCAGTCCGGCGGTGTTTCCGGCCGGTTCCGGATGAATGCGCGGGCGATGTTTCACGCCCTGTCTACAGCCCTGAACTTCCGTTCAATCTCAAAAATTGAGACGGATCAGCAACTTGTGGATAAGCCTTGAACAATTCTCTAAAGGTTGTTGCAAGCCATTGATGCGGCTGGCGATTTCCCCGCTGAAAAGTTGTTGACAACCCTTCGGCCGCTGCTAAGGTGGGCATCAGAGGGAAATCCGGGTGTTTTGTGGGTTTTCGTGGTTCAATGTTTCACCGGGCGAAGGATAGGTGCACGCGTCGTGTTCCAGGGCGAGACGGCCATCACAGTTGACGATAAAGGGCGCATGGCGGTTCCCACCGCTTACCGCGACCTCGTCGCGCGCGCCAGCAACAACCGTCTCGTATTGACCTACAACCCGTTCGAAGCCGGCTGTCTGTGGCTGTATGCAGAGTCGGAATGGGAGCGGGTCCGCGACGACGTCATGTCCAAGCCCAACACCCAGCGCGTCGTGCGCCTGTTGCAGCAGAAGCTGGTCGGCTCGGCCGCCCATCTGGAACTGGACGGCAACGGTCGCATCAGCATCCCCGCCAGCCACCGCGGTGCGGTGGGCATTGAAAAGAAGGCGGTATTGCTCGGTATGGGCGACAAGTTCGAATTGTGGAGCGAGCAGGCGCATCGGGCCCTGATCCAGCAGACGTTGTCTGACGAGGATCTGGGTGATGGGTTGCTCGACCTGAAGTTGTGAGCCGGGGTGCCCGGATGCGCCCAGAAGCGCAGGCCGGTCACCTTCCGGTGTCGCAGTCGCCGGCGGTGCACCTGCCGGTCCTGTACACCCAGGTCATTGAAGGCCTGAGGGTGATCGAAAACGGACGTTATCTGGATGGCACGTTCGGTCGTGGCGGTCATGCACGTGGCGTGCTCACCCAGCTCGGTCCCGAGGGGCGCCTGCTGGTCATGGACAAGGATCCGGAAGCCATCGCCGTTGCCGAGCGCGATTTCGCGCCGGACCCGCGCGTGTCCATCTTCCGTGGCAGCTTCGCCCAGCTGCTGCAGTGGGATGCGACGGCTGAAGGCCTGGACGGCGTGCTGTTCGACCTGGGCGTGTCTTCGCCGCAGCTGGACGTGGCCGAGCGGGGTTTCAGCTTCGGCAAGGACGGCCCGCTGGACATGCGCATGGACCCGGACAGCGGTGAAAGCGCCGCGCAGTGGATCAACCGCGTCGAAGACCGCGAGATCGCCGATGTGCTGTGGACCTATGGCGAAGAGCGCCAGAGCCGCCGCATCGCCCGTGCCATCGTGGCCCGCCGCGAGAAGCAGCCGTTCACCCGCACCGCCGAACTGGCCGAGCTGATCGCCTCGGTGATGCCGCGTGGAAAGGACAAGATCCACCCGGCCACGCGCAGCTTCCAGGCCATCCGCATCCACATCAACCGCGAGCTGGCCGATCTGGAAGCCGGGCTCGACGCGGCGGTGGAGCGGCTCAAGCCCGGTGGCCGGCTGGCGGTGATCAGCTTCCATTCGCTGGAAGACCGCATCGTCAAGCAGTACATGAACCGCCTGGCCAAGGCGCCGCCGGCCAACCGCCGCCTGCCCGAGGCGGTCGCGTTCGTGCCGACGCTGGACCTGATCGGTGGCGCCATCAAGGCCACCGACGAAGAGCTGGCGGCCAACCCGCGCGCCCGCAGCGCCGTGCTGCGCGTGGCCCAGAAGCGGGAGGCCGATGCATGAGCCGGCTGCTGCTGATCATCCTGTTGGCCTCCACCGTGGCCTCGGCGATCGGCGTCGTGTTCGTGCGTCACCGTCACCGGCAGACGTTCATCGAGCTGTCGCGCGCCGAGCGCAAGCGCGATGACATCAACCTCGAATTCGGCCGCCTGCAGCTCGAGCAGGCGACCCTGGCCGAAGCCAACCGTGTCGATCGCATCGCCCGCGAAAAGCTCGGCATGAAGTTCCCCGAGGCTGCTGACATCGTGGTGGTGCGGCCATGAGCAAGACCGGCCGCAACCGCCCGCGCAACGCCTTCAACCTGCGCCAGCGCCTGCGCTGGGTCGCGCTGGCGCTTGGCCTGTGCTCGGTGTCGCTGGTCGGTCGCGCCGCCTACGTGCAGATCATCAACAGCGATTTCTACCAGCGCCAGGGCGAGGCCCGTTACCTGCGCGAGCTGCCGATCAAAACCTCGCGCGGCATGATCACCGACCGCAACGGCGAACCGCTGGCGGTGTCCACGCCGGTCGCCTTGATCTGGGTCAACCCGCAGGACCTGCTGCGTTCGCCCGAGCGCATCCCGGAGCTGGCCCAGGCGGTCGGCATGTCGGTGGACGAGCTGAGCAGCCGCCTGTCGCAGAAGTCGGACAAGGAATTCATGTACCTGCGTCGCCGGATCAATCCGGACGAGGCAGAGAAGGTGGTCGCGCTGAAGATTCCGGGCGTGGCCGCGCAGCGCGAGTTCCGCCGCTTCTACCCGCAGGGTGAGGCGATGGCGCACGTGCTGGGCTTCACCAACATCGACGACCGTGGCCAGGAAGGCCTGGAGCTGGCGTTCGACGAGTGGCTGCGCGGCAAGGCCGGTGCCAAGCGGGTGATCCGCAACCGCAAGGGCGAAACCGTCGAAAGCGATCTGCTGCGCGCCGCCGAACCGGGCAAGGACCTGACCCTCAGCATCGACCGCCGCATCCAGTACCTGGCGTTCAAGGAACTGCGCAACGCGCTGGTGGCCAACAAGGCGGCCGGCGGTTCGATGGTGATCATGGACGTGACCACCGGCGAGATCCTGGCCATGGTCAACCTGCCGACCTACAACCCGAATTCGCTGACCGGCGCGCTGCCCGATGCGCGCCGCAACCGTGCGGTGACCGATCTGGTCGAGCCGGGTTCGACGATGAAGCCGTTGACCATCGCTACCGCGCTGCAGGCCGGTGCGGTGACCAAGGACACCATCATCGACACCAACCCGGGCTACATGCAGGTGGCCCGCTTCACCATCCGCGACGTGCCGCGCAACAACGGCGTGCTGAACGTGACCGGTGTGATCACCCGCAGTTCCAACATCGGCGCGGCCAAGGTTGCGGCAAAGATGCCGGACCAGGTGTTCTACGATGGGGTGCGCCGCTTCGGCTACGGCTCGGTGCCGCACAGCGGCTTCCCGGGTGAATCCGGTGGCGTGGTGCGGCGCCCGGCCAACTGGGACGGCGCCACCAAGACCACCATGTCCTACGGCTACGGCCTGAACGTGACGCCGCTGCAGATCGCCACCGCCTACTCGGCGCTGGCCAATGGCGGCAAGCTGATCGCGCCGACCTTCGTCAAAGGCCAGCGCAACGAAGCGCATCAGATCATCGATGAGAGCGTCGCCAGGCAGGTGGTGGCGATGATGGAAACGGTGGTGACCCAGGGCGGCGCCAAGCAGGCAGCGGTGCTGGGTTACCGCGTGGCCGGCAAGACCGGTACCGCGCGCAAGACCGGCCCCGGCGGTTACGAGCGCGGCCATTACAACGCGCTGTTCGCCGGCGTAGTGCCGGCCACCAACCCGCGCTTCGCCACCGTCATCGTCATCAACGACCCGCAGGCCGGCAAGTTCTACGGCGGCCTGGTGTCGGCGCCGGTCTACCACAACGTGATGGAAGGCACCCTGCGCCTGATGGACGTGCCGCTGGACGACCTGCAGTCGTGGCTGGCCGCACAACAGTCCGGCAAGGTCGGCCACTCGGCCTCGATCCTGCCCGCGCCGCCGGCCGAGGCCGCGCTGCCGGCCGATGCCGCCGCTGAATTCGATGCTGCGCTGCCCAGCGCGCACGCCCAGACGCCGCCCGCTACGGGAGGCACGCAATGAGTCCTTCGATGTTGCTTTCGCAGTTGCTTCCGGACGTCGCTCTTGCAGGGCACGACCCCGTTCTGACCGGCCTGGTGCTGGACAGCCGCGCCGTGCGCCCCGGCAATGCCTTCGTCGCCATCGCCGGTTTCGGCGCGCATGGCCTGGGGTTTGTCGAGCAGGCCCGTGCGGCCGGCGCCGGCGTCATCCTGTTCGAACCGCCGGCACCTGCCGAGCTGCCGGCCCCGACCGATGCGATCGCCGTGCCGGGCCTGCGCGCGCGCATGGGTGCGATGGCCGACCAGTTCCATGGCGCACCGTCGCGGGCGATGGCGATGGTCGGTGTCACCGGTACCAACGGCAAGACCTCCACCGTGCAGCTGCTGGCCCAGGCCTGGCATCTGCTCGGAACGCCCAGTGGCAGTATCGGCACGTTGGGCGCCGGACTTTATGGTGCGGTTGAACCGACCGGCTTCACCACGCCGCTGGTGCTGCAGATGCATGCGCTGCTGGCGCAGCTGCGCGACGCCGGTGCGCGCGCGGTGGCGATGGAAGTCAGCTCGCACGCGCTGGACCAGGGCCGTGTGGATGCCGTGCACTACGACGTGGCGGTGTTCACCAATCTCACCCGCGACCATCTGGACTACCACGGTGACATGGCCAGCTACGGCGCGGCCAAGGCGCGGCTGTTCCATCGTCCGGGCCTGAAGTCCGCGGTGATCAATCTTGACGACGCCTTCGGCCGCCAGCTGTTCGCCGGCCTGCCGGCGGGCGTGCAGCCGATCGGCCTGAGCTCGCGCGGTGCCACCGATGCCAGTGTGCGCGCCGAAGCGCTGCAGCTGGACGGCCGTGGTATTGCGTTCGACCTGGTCATCGACGGCCAGCGCGCGGCGGTGCAGTCGCCGCTGCTGGGCCGCTTCAACGTGGACAACCTGCTGGCCGTGGCCGGCACCCTGCATGCGCAGGGCCAGCCGCTGCCGCGCATCGCCGAGGTGCTGTCGGCGCTGCAGCCGATCCGTGGCCGCATGAACCGCCTCGGTGGCGAAGACGGCCTGCCTACCGTGGTGGTCGACTACGCACACACCCCGGACGCGCTGGAACAGGCGCTGGACAGCCTGCACGGCCATCTGCACGGCACGCTGTTCTGCGTGTTCGGCTGCGGTGGCGAACGTGATACCGGCAAGCGCCCGCAGATGGCCGCCATCGCCGAGCGTCTGGCCAACCAGGTCATCGTCACCGACGACAACCCGCGTGGCGAGGATGGCGATGTGATCGTCGCCGACATCCTGGCCGGATTCATCGATGCCTCCGCCGTGACCGTGCAGCGCAGCCGCGCGCGCGCGATCGGCCTGGCGGTGAAGCGCGCCGCTGCCGGCGACATCATCCTGATTGCCGGCAAGGGCCACGAGCCGTACCAGGAAGTGAACGGCGTGCGCCATGACTTCGACGACACCGAAGTGGCTGCCGCTGCACTGGCAGCCAAGGCCGGTGTTCTGGCGACGCGCATGGATGCGCTAGTGGCCCGGCCGCAGGACGCGGAAGAGGGCCCGGCCCAGGCTGGGGAGGGCGCCGCATGAAGCGCACCCTGCTTTCGCTGATCGCACACTGGGCCGGCGGCGAGATCCACGGCGATGACGTGGCCATCGATGCGGTCAGCAATGACACCCGCAGCCTCGGCCCGGGCAGCCTGTATGTGGCGCTGCGCGGCGAGCGTTTCGACGGCCATGACTTTGCCGCCGACGCGCAGGCGCGCGGTGCCAGTGCGCTGCTGGTCGAGCGCTTGCTGCCGATCGAACTGCCGCAGGTGCTGGTGGCCGACAGCGAACTGGCACTGGCGAAGATCGCCACCGGCATGCAGCGCGACCGCGGCACCGAGGTGTTTGCGATCACCGGCAGCAACGGCAAGACCAGCGTGAAGAGCCTGCTGCTGTCGATCCTGCAGCAGGTGGCACGGCACGCGCACAAGGTGGTCTACGCCAACCCGGGCAACCGCAACAACGAGATCGGCCTGCCGCTGGCGGTGATCGATGCGCCGGAAGATGCCGACTACGCCGTCTACGAGATGGGCGCCGGCAAGCCCGGTGACATTGCCTACCTGACCGATATCGCCCGCCCGCGCTATGCGCTGGTCAACAACATCGCCCCGGCACACCTGGAACGCATGGGTAGCCTGCTCGGCGTGGCAGTGACCAAGGGCGCGATCTATGCCGCGTTGCCGGCCGATGGCGTGGCGGTGATCAATGTCGACGATGCCTACGGCCGCTGGTTCGAACAGCATTTCGTCGGCACCCCGCCGCGTTGCCGCGTGCTGCGCTACGGCCTGGAACATACCGCCGACGTGACCGCGCGCGACATCCGCGCCGGCGCGCAGGGCACCCAGTTCACCCTGGTTTCGCCAGCCGGCGAAGCACGCGTGGTGCTCGGCCTGCCGGGTCGCCACAACGTCAGCAATGCGCTGGCCGCAGCCAGCCTGGCGCTGGCCGCGGGCGTCGACCTGGCGCTGATCGCTGCCGGCCTGGCCGAAGCGCAGCCGGTGCCGGGCCGCCAGATCGCCCATCAGCTGCGCAACGGCGCGGTGCTGGTGGATGACAGCTACAACGCCAATCCCGGCTCGCTGGCGGCGGCCATCGACGCCCTGGCCGCAGCGCCGGAAGAGGGCTGGCTGGTGCTGGGCGACATGCGCGAACTGGGCCCGGACGCCGAAGCGCTGCATGCGCAGGCCGGCATCCGCGCACGTGCTGCCGGCCTGAAGCGGCTGTATGCGCTGGGTCCGCTCAGTGCCGCCGCTGCGGCCGCCTTCGGCGAAGGCGGTCGCCATTTCGCTACCCATGGTGCGCTGTCACAGGCGCTGCAGGATGAGTTGCACGCTGGTGTGCGCTGCCTGGTCAAGGGTTCCCGTGGCAGTGCCATGGACCTGATCGTCAAAGCGCTGCTGGCGCAAGGAGAGGAATCCCCGCATGTTGTATGAACTGGCTCGATGGTTGCAGCAGTTGGAGAGCCTGTTCGGGCTGTTCAACTACCAGACGTTCCGCGCCATCCTTGCCGCGCTGACGGCCCTGTTCCTGTCGCTGTGGCTCGGCCCGGCGATGATCCGCAAGCTTGCCCAGTTCAAGGGCGGCCAGCCGATCCGCAAGGACGGTCCGCAGACCCATTTCTCCAAGGCCGGTACGCCGACCATGGGCGGTTCGCTGATCCTGCTCACCATCACCCTGTCGGTGCTGATGTGGGCCGACCTGCGCAACCGCTACGTGTGGCTGGTGCTGGCGGTGATGCTGTGCTTCGGCGCCATCGGCTGGTATGACGACTGGATCAAGATCGTCCGCCGCGACCCGAACGGCCTGAAGTCGCGCTGGAAGTACCTGCTGCAGTCGATCTTCGGCCTGGCCGCGGGCCTGTTCCTGTTCTACACGGCCGACGTGCCGGCTGCGCTGACCTTCTACATCCCGATGTTCAAGTCGATCGCGCTGCCGCTGGCCGGCATCGGTTTCGTGGCCATCGCCTACTTCTGGATCGTCGGCTTCTCCAACGCGGTGAACCTGACCGACGGCCTGGACGGCCTGGCGATCATGCCGACCGTGCTGGTGGCCTGCGCGCTGGGTGTGTTCGCTTACGCCTCGGGCAACGTGGTGTTCGCCAACTACCTGCAGATCCCGCAGATTCCGGGCGCCGGCGAGCTGGTCATCATCTGTGCGGCCATCGCCGGCGCGGGCCTCGGCTTCCTGTGGTTCAACACCTATCCGGCCATGGTGTTCATGGGCGACATCGGTGCGCTGGCGCTGGGCGCGGTGCTGGGCACGATCGCGGTGATCACCCGCCAGGAACTGGTGCTGGTGATCATGGGCGGCGTGTTCGTCATCGAAACGCTGTCGGTGATGATCCAGGTCGCCTCGTTCAAGCTGACCGGCAAGCGCGTGTTCCGCATGGCGCCGATCCACCACCATTTCGAATTGAAGGGCTGGCCCGAGCCGCGCGTGATCGTGCGCTTCTGGATCATCTCCGTCGTGCTCGTGCTGATCGGCCTGGCCACGTTGAAGGTGCGCTGAGATGAACGACCTGTCCCGCCAGGCAACACGCCTTGAAGCCATCGAAGGCAGCTACGACAAGTGGCTGCTGGGCGCGATCATCGCGCTCACCGGCGTGGGCGTGGTGATGGTGGCGTCCAGCTCGATCGCACTGATGAGCAGTCCGTTCTACTACCTCAACCGCCACCTGATCTTCCTGGCGGTCGGCATCGTGCTGGCGGTGATTGCCGCGCGCACCGAGCTGAAGTCGATCGAGCAGTACAACCAGATGCTGCTGCTGGGCTGCTTCGTGCTGCTGCTGGCGGTGTTCACGCCGGGCCTGGGCAGCACCGTCAACGGCGCGCGCCGCTGGATCAACCTGGGCATCTCCAAGTTCCAGACGGTCGAAGCGGTAAAGGTGCTCTACATCGTGTGGCTGTCCAGCTACCTGGTGCGTTTCCGCGACGAGGTCAACGCGACCTGGCCGGCGATGCTCAAGCCGCTGGGCGTGGCCGGTGCGCTGGTGGTGCTGCTGCTGCTGCAGCCGGACTTCGGTTCGTCCACCCTGCTGCTGGCGATCACCGCCGGCATGCTGGTGCTGGGCGGGGTGAACATGCCGCGCATGTCGATGCCGGTGATCATCGGCCTGGTCGGCATGAGCGCGCTGGCGATCATCGAGCCGTACCGCATGCGCCGCATCACCTCGTTCCTGGACCCGTGGGCCGACCAGCAGGGCGACGGCTACCAGCTGTCCAACGCGCTGATGGCGGTGGGCCGTGGCGAGTGGACCGGTGTCGGCCTGGGCAATTCGGTGCAGAAGCTGTACTACCTGCCCGAAGCGCACACCGACTTCATCTTCTCGGTGACCGCCGAGGAGTTCGGCTTCCTGGGCACCTGCGTGATCGTGGCCCTGTACGCGCTGCTGGTCGGCCGCACCTTCTGGCTGGGCATGCGCTGCGTGGAAATGAAGCGCCATTTCTCCGGCTACATCGCTTTCGGCATCGGCCTGTGGATCAGCATGCAGACCTTCGTCTCGATCGGCGTGAACCTGGGCATCCTGCCGACCAAGGGCCTGACGCTGCCGCTGATCTCCTCCGGCGGTTCGTCGGTGCTGATGACCTGCGTGGCGATGGGCCTGCTGCTGCGCGTGTCCTATGAACTCAAGCGCGCCGAGCGCCGCCAGGCCGTGCGTATCGGTGGCGCCGAAGACGTTGCTGCCGAGTCGAGCGACGAGCCGGCCGCGCCGGTGGCCGCCAGCGTACCGATGAGCGCCGAGCCGGTGGCTGCCACTGCGCCGAACGCTGCGCGTGGCACCAGCCGCCTGCAGTCGCGCATCGAACCGACCTTCGGGAGGCTGTCATGAGCGCAGCCCATGACACTGCACGCCCGGTGATGATCCTGGCCGGTGGTACCGGCGGTCATATCTTCCCCGGCCTGGCCGTGGCCCGCGTGCTGCGCGAGCGTGGCGTGCCGGTGACCTGGATGGGCGCCGAAGGCGCGATGGAAACCCGCCTGGTGCCGCAGCACGACATCGCGATCGACACGCTGGCCATCACCGGCCTGCGCGGCAAGGGCAAGCTGGCGTTGCTGGCTGCGCCGTGGCGACTGATGCGCGCGCTGCGTGCGGCCGGCATGATCATCCGCAAGCGCCAGCCGCGTGCGGTCGTGGCCTTCGGTGGATTCGCCTCCGGCCCGGGTGGCATGGCCACGCGCCTGCATGGCCTGCCGCTGATCGTGCATGAGCAGAACCGCGCACCGGGCCTGACCAATCGCATCCTGTCGCGCTATGCGCGCCGCCTGCTGACCGGGTTCCCGGGCACCTTCGCCGCGCGCGAGGAGTTCGTCGGCAATCCGGTGCGTGCGGAGATCGCCGCCATCGCACCGCCGGAACAGCGCTTCGCCGACCGCCACGGCCCGCTGCGGGTGCTGGTGGTCGGTGGCAGCCAGGGCGCACGCGCGCTCAACACCGGCGTGCCGCAGGCCATCGCTGCGCTGGGCGCTGCAGTGCCGGTGCAGGTGCGCCACCAGAGCGGCGAAAAACTGCACGCCGAAGCGGTCGAGGCGTATGCCAAGGCCGGCGTGCAGGCGGAGATCACCCCGTTCATCGCCGACATGGCCGAGGCGTTCGCCTGGGCCGATCTGGTCGTGTGCCGTGCCGGTGCGTCGACCCTGGCCGAGCTGTGCGCGGTCGGTGTCGGCAGCGTGCTGGTGCCATTCCCCGCTGCCGTCGACGATCACCAGACCCGCAATGCGGAGTATCTGGTCGAGCGCGGCGCGGCGGTTTTGCTGAAGCAGGACGGAACGCTGGCCGACGGCATTGCCGCACTGCTGCGCGATCTGTCCGAAAATCCCGCCCGCCGCATGCAGATGGCGCAAGCCGCGCGTGCCCTGGCCAAGGTCGATGCCGCCGAGCGCATCGCCGATATCATTCTCGAGGAAGCTGTATGAAGAAGGCATGCCACCGCGCCTGCCCTGCGCGAGGCCGCGCATGATCCGTCGCCTGCAAGACACCAACGACCTGGTGCGCGCGTTCCCGCGCGTGCATTTCGTCGGCATCGGCGGCACCGGCATGAGCGGTATCGCCGAAGTGATGCTGACGCTGGGCTATGAAGTGTCCGGTTCGGACAACGCCGACAACGGCGCGACCCGCCGGCTGGCCAGCCTGGGTGCGCGCATCATGCGCGGCCACTCGGCGGCCAACGTGCTGGGCACCGACTGCGTGGTGGTCTCCAGCGCCATCCGCGAAGACAACCCGGAGCTGATGGAGGCGCGCAGCCAGCGCATTCCGATCATGCCGCGTGCGGCGATGCTGGCCGAACTGATGCGCTTCCGCCGCGGCATTGCGGTGGCCGGCACCCATGGCAAGACCACCACCACCAGCCTGACCGCCGCCGTGCTGAGCGAAGGCGGCCTGGACCCGACCTTCGTGATCGGCGGCCAGCTGCTGGCCGCCGGTGCCAACGCCAAGCTGGGTGGTGGCCAGTGGCTGGTGGCCGAGGCTGACGAAAGCGATGGCAGCTTCCTGCGCCTGAACCCGTTGATGTCGATCATCACCAACATCGACGCCGATCATCTGGAGAACTACGGCAACGATTTTGCCCGCGTGCAGGCGGCGTTCGCCGAGTTCCTGCAGCGCCTGCCGTTCTACGGCCTGGCGGTGCTGTGCATCGACGACCCGGAAGTGGCTGCGCTGGCTGCCAAGACCCCGCGCCACGTGATGAGCTACGGCATGAGCCCGCAGGCCGACGTGCGGGCCGAGAACGTGGTGCAGGAAGGTTCGCGCATGCGCTTCACCCTGCGCCTGCCGCAGGGCACCAGCCAGGAAGTGGTACTGGCACTGCCGGGCAAGCACAACGTGCTGAACGCACTGGCCGCCGCCGCAGTGGGCTGGCAGCTGGGCGTGGCCCCTGACGCCATCGCACGCGCGCTGGAAGCATTTGCCGGTGTCGGCCGTCGCTTCAACGATCTGGGCGAGGTGACCACCGCCAGTGGTGCCAAGGTCCGCATCATCGATGACTATGGTCATCACCCGAGCGAGCTGGAAGCAGTGTTCGCCGCCGCCCGTGGTGGCTGGGCCGACAAGCGCCTGGTGGTGGCCTTCCAGCCGCACCGCTACAGCCGTACCCGCGACCAGTTCGACAAGTTTGCCGCCGTGCTGTCCAGCGTCGATGCGCTGGTGCTGAGCGAGGTCTACCCGGCCGGTGAGGAACCGATTGCCGGTGCCGACTCGCATGCACTGGCCCGCGCCATCCGTGCGCGTGGCCGTAGCGAGCCGGTGGTGGTGGGCAAGGCTGCCGAACTGGTCAGCGTGCTGCCGGATGTGCTGCAGGACGGTGACCTGCTGCTGATGATGGGGGCGGGCGACATCGGCGCCGTGGCCACCCATATCGCAGTGGAAGGCTTCAAGGGGGAGGGCGAGGCGTGAGCACGCTGACCTTCCCGCCGCTGCGCGTGACCGACCCGGCCGGGTTCGGCCGCGTCGCCGTGCTGCTCGGCGGCAGTTCCAGCGAACGCGAAGTGTCGCTGGATTCGGGCCGCAACGTGCTGGCAGCCCTGCAGTCGCGCGGCGTCGATGCGTTCGCGGTGGACGGCATTCCGGCGCTGGCCAAGGCGCTGGCCGCCGGTGGCATCGATCGCGTGTTCAACATCCTGCACGGCCACAACGGTGGTGGTGAGGACGGCATCGTGCAGGGCCTGATGGACGCCTTCGGCGTGCCGTACACCGGCTCGGACGTGCTGGGCTCGGCGCTGAGCATGGACAAGATCCGCACCAAGCAGGTGTGGCTGTCGCTGGGCCTGCCGACCCCGCAGTACCGGAAGGTCGACGCTTCGAACGTACATGCGCTGGCGGCCGAACTGGGCCTGCCGGTGGTGGTGAAGCCGGCCAACGAAGGCTCCAGCGTGGGCATCAGCCGGGTCACCGATGACGCCGGCCTCGACGAGGCGGTGGCGCTGGCCGCGCGCTACGACGGCCAGCTGCTGATGGAGCAGATGGTGGTCGGCGACGAACTGACCGTGGCCATCCTCGGCGACGTTGCGCTGCCGTCGATCCGCATCGTGCCCAAGGGCCAGTGGTACGACTACAACGCCAAGTACATTGCCGAAGACACCCAGTACCTGTGCCCGGGCCTGGACGGTGACGACGAAGAAGAAATCCGGCGCATCGCGCTGGCCGCGTTCCGTGCCGCCGGTTGCCGTGGCTGGGGCCGCGTGGATGTCATGCGTGATCGCAGCAGCGGCCGATTCTTCCTGCTGGAAGTGAACACCGCACCGGGCATGACCAGCCATTCGCTGGTACCCAAGGCGGCCGGCCAGGCCGGCATCAGCTTCGAAGAGCTGGTGTGGCGTGTGCTGGAACAGACCCTGGAGGCCCCGCACGCATGAACGCGGTGCTGCGCATCTTCGTCTGGCTGTTGGCGCTGTCGGTGGTTGCACTGCCGGTCGTGGCGGTGGTCAATGGCTGGGTCGGCGCCGAGCGCTGGCCGCTGGCGAAGCTGCGCGTGCATGGTGAGTTCAAGCGGGTGCCGGCCGAGCAGCTGCAGCAGGTGCTGCTGCCGTATGCGCACGCGGGCTTCTTCGCGGTCAAGCTGCAGGACGCGCAGGACGCACTGGAACAGCTGCCCTGGGTGGAAAGCGCGCAGGTGCGCAAGCAGTGGCCGGACGTGCTGGAAGTGACCCTGGTCGAGCACAAGCCGTTCGCGCGCTGGGGCAACGACCGCCTGGTCTCCGAGCAGGGCAAGCTGTTCCCCACGCCGAAGAAGCTGGCCGACCTGGCGCTGCCCGAACTGGACGGCCCGGACAGCCAGACCGAAGAAGTGATGAAGCTGTACAGCGACTCGCGTGCATTGTTCGCACCGGCTGGCGTCGATGTACGCCGGGTGACGATGGATGCACGCGGCAGCTGGTCGCTGGTGCTGAGCAACGGCACCGAAGTGGTGGTGGGCCGTGACGACGCGCGCTCGCGCATGCAGCGCTTCGTCAAGGTACTTCCGCAGCTGAACCGCCAGGACGCGCCGATCGAGCGCGCCGACCTCCGTTACACCAATGGTTTCACGCTGAGCTGGGGTACCCCGGCCACGCCGGCGAAAACGCCGGCGACCCCGGCCAGCAGGACGCAGGAAAGGACATGAATCGCAAGGGTGACAAATCGCTGATCGTTGGCCTGGACATCGGCACCTCCAAGGTGGTGGCGCTGGTGGGCGAGTATTCGCCTGGCAACCCGATCGAAGTGATCGGCATCGGCTCGCACGAGTCGCGCGGTTTGAAGCGCGGCGTGGTGGTGGACATCGAATCGACCGTGCAGTCGATCCAGCGCGCGGTGGAAGAAGCCGAGCTGATGGCCGGCTGCGAGATCCGCTCGGTGTACGCCTCCATTTCCGGCAACCACGTGCAGTGCAAGAACTCGCCGGGCATCGTGCCGATCCGCGACGGGGAAGTGACCTGGGGTGACCTGGATCGCGTGCTCGATGCGGCCAAGGCGGTGGCGATTCCGGCCGACCAGAAGATCCTGCATGCGATTCCGCGCGAGTACGTGCTGGACGATTCGCAGGAAGGCATCCGCAACCCGGTCGGCATGACCGGCGTGCGCCTGGAGGTGCATGCGCACCTGGTGGTGTGCGCGCAGTCTGCCGCGGCCAACATCAGCAAGTGCGTGCAGCGCTGCGGCCTGCAGGTGGACGACCTGGTGCTATCCTCGCTGGCCTCCAGCGTGGCGGTGCTGACCGCCGACGAGCGCGAGCTGGGCGTGGTGCTGGTCGACATGGGCGCCGGCACCACCGATATCGCGGTGTTCGTGCAGGGCGCGATCTGCCACACCGCCTCGCTGCCGATCGCGGGTGACCACGTGACCAACGACATCGCGCACATGCTGCGCACGCCGACCCCGGAAGCCGAGCAGATCAAGGTGCGCTACGCCTGCGCCCTGGCCCAGCTGGCCACCGCCGAGGAAAGCATCCAGGTGCCGTCGGTGGGCGACCGCCCGCCGCGCCGCATGCCGCGCCATTCGCTGGCGCAGGCGGTGCAGGGCCGTTACGAGGAGATCTTCGAGATGGTGCAGGCCGAACTGCGCCGCTCCGGCTTCGAGGAACTGGTGCGCGCCGGCATGGTGCTGACCGGTGGCGCGTCGAAGATGGAAGGCGTGGTTGAGCTGGCCGAGGAAATGCTGCAGATGCCGGTGCGCGTGGGCATTCCGCAGCACGTCACCGGGCTGGGCGAAGTAGTGGGCAACCCGGTGCATGCCACCGGCGTGGGCCTGCTGCTGATGGGCAGCCAGATCGAGCACCCGCGGCGGCCGTCGCTGCCGACCGGGCGCGCCGGAAGCATGTTCAAGAAACTCAAGACCTGGTTCCGCGGCGAGTTCTGACGCGGAACCCGTAATGCCGGGCCTGGCCCGGTCGCAGTACCCGCAGTACCCGCATCACAACGCAACACCGGCAACACACAACCCACACAGCCGCAACGTCGGCATGCAGCAGGACGGCAGGACGCCCGAATGCCCATGCCAGCCAAAGCGGATACAACGAGGACACGGACATGGCGCATTTTGAACTGATCGAAAAGATGGCACCCAATGCGGTGATCAAGGTGGTTGGCGTGGGCGGCGGCGGCGGCAATGCCGTGGCGCACATGGTCAACTCGGCAGTGGATGGCGTGGAATTCATCACCGCCAACACCGACTCGCAGGCCATCAAGAATTGCGGTGCCAAGCTGCAGCTGCAGCTGGGTACCAACGTGACCAAGGGCCTGGGCGCAGGCGCGAACCCGGAAGTCGGCCGCCAGGCCGCGCTGGAAGACCGTGAGCGCATCATGGACGCCCTGCAGGGCGCGGACATGGTGTTCATCACCGCCGGCATGGGCGGTGGCACCGGCACCGGCGCTGCACCGGTGGTGGCGCAGCTGGCCAAGGAAATGGGCATCCTGACCGTGGCCGTGGTCACCAAGCCGTTCCCGTTCGAAGGCCGTCGCCGCATGCAGGTGGCGCTGAAGGGCATCGAGGAACTGAGCCAGCACTGCGACTCGCTGATCACCATTCCGAACGAGAAGCTGATCACCGTGCTGGGCCGCAATGCGACGATGATCCAGGCCTTCCGTGCCGCCAACGACGTGCTGCAGGGCGCCGTGCAGGGCATCGCCGACCTGATCGTGCGTCCGGGCCTGATCAACGTCGACTTCGCCGACGTGCGCACCGTCATGTCCGAAATGGGCCTGGCAATGATGGGTACCGGCACCGCCCGTGGCGATGACCGCGCCCAGGCCGCTGCCGAATCGGCCATCCAGAACCCGCTGCTGGACGACGTGAACCTGGCCGGTGCCAACGGCATCCTGGTCAACATCACCGCCGGTGCGGACTTCACCATGGCCGAGTTCGACGAGATCGGCCGCACCATCGACGGCTTCGCTTCGGAAGACGCCACCGTGGTGGTCGGCACCGTGCTCGACCCGGACATGCAGGACGAAGTGCGCGTGACCGTGGTTGCCACCGGCCTGAACCGCGTGTCGGCCAGCAAGACCCAGCGTCCGGGCGAGCGTGCGCCGATCAAGCTGGTCCGCAACGCCACCACCGGTCAGCCGGAGTTCGGCGACTTCGACAACGGCGGCGACGCCGTGTCCAAGGCCGTGGGCGGCATGGGCCTGGGCCTGCGTCGTGCCAGCAGCGATACCGCTTCCGCTTCTGCGCCGTCGGCTCCGGCCGCTTCGGCTCCGGCGGCAGCTGAACTGCCCAACGATTACCTGGACATCCCGGCGTTCCTGCGCCGCCAGGCGGACTAAGCGGGGCTTCCCGGGGTTGTCCTCCCCGGGGTGCGCCACCATGTCCTGAAAACGCGGGCGCCGGGCCAGGATGGGCCCGGCCGCCCTGCTTCATGTGCGTCCCATTGGCGCGCCGGTGTGTCCTGCCTGCCTTTCAGCCGGGGTAGGGGACCGTGCGTGTTAATCTAATGTGTCACTTCCGGTCCATCCCCCATGATCCAGCAACGCACCCTCAAGAACACGATCCGCGCCACCGGCGTTGGCCTGCACAGCGGTGACAAGGTCTACATGACCCTGCGCCCGGCACCGGTCAACCATGGCATCGTGTTCCGCCGCGTGGACCTGGACCCGGTGGTGGAAGTGCCGGCCAAGGCCGAGCTGGTCACCGAAGTGACCCTGTGCACCGGCCTGACCTGCAACGACGCCAAGATCCAGACCGTCGAACACCTGATGTCGGCGCTGGCCGGCCTGGGCGTTGACAACATCATCGTCGAACTGTCCTCGGCCGAGCTGCCGATCATGGACGGTTCGGCCGGCCCGTTCGTGTTCCTGCTGCAGTCGGCGGGCATCGTGGAGCAGGATGCGCCCAAGCGCTTCATCCGCGTGCTGAAGACCGTGGAAGTGACCGAGGGCGACAAGGTGGCCCGCTTCACCCCCTATGAGGGCTACAAGCTGGGCTTCACCATCCAGTTCGACCACCCGATGATCCCGGCCAAGCAGTCGCGCCAGGAAATCGAGTTCTCGACGCTGGCCTACACCAAGGAAATCTCCCGCGCGCGTACCTTTGGCTTCATGCGCGACCTGGAATACATGCGCGAGCGCAACCTCGGCCTGGGCGGTTCGATGGACAACGCCATCGTGCTGGACGAGTTCCGCGTGCTCAACGAAGACGGCCTGCGCTACGCCGACGAATTCGTGCGCCACAAGATCCTCGACGCGATCGGCGACCTCTATCTGGCCGGTGGCCAGGTGCTGGGCGCCTACGAGGGCTTCAAGTCCGGCCACGCGCTCAACAACAAGCTGGTACGCGCACTGATGGCCGACGCCACCGCCTGGGAATGGGTCAGCTTCGACTCGCCGGCCACGCCAGATCCGGTCGAATACGCCACCCCGGCGTACGCCTGATTTCTGTAGATCGTTGAATTTAAAGACAAAAGCGCCGCCTGAAAGGGCGGCGTTGTCGTTTCCGCAACGCGCATCGCATTCAGCATGCTTGACGCGAGTCAAGGCCGGTTGGAGGTCACGGTTTTGTGAACCTGTTGGATCGGAAGCCTGAATTTAACGCGGTTTTAACAACAATCTAACGACAGGCCCCCGGATGGCAGCTAGGATGCGACCCGGCCCCCGAAATGTTTCACGCCGTGGTGACACGTGCGACGGGGAGCGGAGCCGGATGCTCCGTTGTCGTCAGGACCGCTTCTTCGGCTTCGAAGGAACGTCCTGCAGGCAAGCCAAGGCGTCGCGTAGCCCTTTGTGCGTGGCGGCTGAAACTGCGTGGGGTCCATTCCGGTTGTCGAGCGCTGGGGAGCGCGTGGGAGTGGGAGACGCAGTCTTGATGGTCACCCTGGTGGCCTTCAGCCCGATGGAACGGGCCGCGTCGAGCAACTGGGCTTCGGCAAGCCGCAACTTGGCATGCCAGACCGGGGATTCGACGAGAAAAACGAGGTGTTCCCCGTCCACATTGGCCAGCCGGCAACGGCTGCGCAGAGGTGGCGGCAACTGGGGGCGCAACTGACGGTCCAGCGCGTCGAGCCACAAGGCACGCCGCAGCGGGTTCCCGCTTTTGTCCGCCATCACCGCATCCAGCGCCGGTTTCGGCACTGACGCGGGGCGAACGCTGGATTTCGGCTCAGACATGAAAACTCACTGATGGCATTCAAAAAGATCGTAATCAAAACGCGTGAAGGACAGGCCAAGTCGTCGCCGATCGCGCGTTTGCGGTTCTATTTCGAGGACCGCCCCCGTGCCCTGCTGGGCAGCGTACTCGGGGTAGGCTGCATTATCGGCCTTGCTGGCGGCATTGGCGCCAGCGCGCTGAATGATTCCCGGCTGCAGGCCAAGGTCGAGCGCCAGGATGCGGAACTGGCCAAGGTCAAGCGCGATGCGCAGACCCAGGTCAACGCATTGGCGGCCCGCCTCGGCGAGCTGCAGGCGCAGGCCACCCGCCTGAACGCCCTTGGCGAACGGCTGACCCAGATGGGCAAGCTGGAAGACGGCGAATTCGACTTCAACGAGACCCCTGGCCTCGGTGATGGCGATGCTGGCGGCCCGACCAGCGACATCCCAGTCAAGGACGTCAACGCCGACTTACAGGTGCTGGAGCAGCGCTTCGCTGCTTCAGGCCGCCAGCTGTCGGTGATGGAATCGCTGATGTTCGACCACCAGCTGCAGCAGAACGCCGTGCCCTCGCGCATGCCGATCCGCAACAGCTACGTGACCTCCGGTTTCGGCACCCGTGCCGACCCGTTCGGCCGCGGTGCCGCCACCCACAAGGGCATGGACTTCCACGCCAGGGTCGGTGACCCGGTGATGGCCGTGGCCGAAGGCGTGGTCAGCTTCTCCGGCGTGAAGGGCGGCTACGGCAACGTGGTCGACGTCGACCACGGTAACGGCTACGTCACCCGCTACGCGCACAATTCGCGCCTGGTGGTGAAGGTCGGCGACCTGGTCCGTGCGGGCCAGGAAGTGGCCAAGGCCGGTTCCACCGGCCGTTCGACCGGCGCCCACGTGCACTTCGAGGTGTGGGAGAACGGCAACGTGGTCAACCCGCGCAAGTTCCTCGGCGACGGCGGCAACACGCCGGTCGGGCGCATCAGCCGCGGCTGAATCCCGGGTCGGACTCCTTCCGCGCCGCGGAAGGGCTCTGACCTGATCTGGTTGAGGGCTGGTGTCGAGGGCAGAGGGCAGAGCCCTTTCGCCATGGCGAAAGGGATCCGACCCCGCATTCGTGTTTCTTTGCCGAATCCGGGGCGATCGCGACCGGATCGGCGCTTGAAACCTCAGCCGCCCGTCCCAAGCTACAATGGGTGTTGCCATCGACAGGGCGCCAGGCGCCCTGTTTCGTTTGCGGCGGACGGATCCCAAGGGGGAGGCCGGGCGTCGTGTCCATCCAACCCGGTTCCTTCAATGATCAACAGCCTGCTTACCCGCGTATTTGGCAGTCGTAACGAACGACAGCTGCGCCAGCTCAACCGCATCGTCGCCAAGATCAATGCGCTGGAGCCGGAGATCGAGAAGCTTTCCGACGAGCAGCTTCAGGCCAAGACGCCGGAGTTCAAGCAGCGCATCGCTGACGGTGAAGCCCTGGACAAGGTGCTGCCGGAAGCCTTCGCGGTCTGCCGCGAAGCCGGCCGCCGCGTGCTGGGCATGCGCCACTACGACGTGCAGCTGATCGGCGGCATGGTGCTTCACCTGGGCAAGATCGCAGAAATGCGCACCGGTGAAGGCAAGACCCTGGTGGCGACCCTGCCGGTGTACCTCAACGCGCTGGAAGGCAAGGGCGTGCACGTGGTCACCGTGAACGACTACCTGGCCCGCCGCGACGCCGCGCAGATGGGCAAGCTGTACAACTGGCTGGGCCTGAGCGTGGGCGTGGTCTACCCGGGCATGCCGCACAGCGACAAGCGCGAAGCCTACGCCGCCGACATCACCTACGGCACCAACAACGAATTCGGTTTCGATTACCTGCGCGACAACATGGCGCTGTCCAAGGCCGACCGCTACCAGCGCGGCCTGCACTACGCCATCGTCGACGAAGTCGACTCCATCCTGATCGACGAAGCGCGTACCCCGCTGATCATCTCCGGCCCGGCCGATGATTCCCCGGAGCTGTACATCCGCGTCAACCGCGTCGTGCCGAACCTGGTCAAGCAGGAAGTGGAAGACGGCGAAGGCGACTTCTGGGTCGACGAGAAGGGCAAGCAGGTGCACCTGTCCGAAGCGGGCATGGAGCACGCCGAGCAGCTGCTGGTCGAAGCCGGCATCCTCGATGGCGAGACCGAAGGCCTGTACGCGGCACAGAACCTGACCGTCGTGCACCACCTCAATGCCGCGCTGCGTGCGCACGCCATCTACCAGCGTGACGTGGACTACATCGTGCGCGATGGCGAAGTGGTCATCGTCGACGAATTCACCGGCCGTACCCTGGCTGGCCGCCGCTGGTCCGACGGCCTGCACCAGGCGGTGGAAGCGAAGGAAGGCGTGCCGGTCCAGCGCGAGAACCAGACGCTGGCCAGCATCACCTTCCAGAACCTGTTCCGCATGTACAAGAAGCTGTCCGGCATGACCGGTACGGCTGATACCGAAGCGTTCGAATTCCAGAGCATCTACGGCCTGGAAGTGGTGGTGATCCCGACCAACCGCCCGACCATCCGCAAGGACAGCCCGGACCAGGTGTTCCTCAACCGCAAGGGCAAGTTCAATGCGGTGCTGGCCGACATCGAAGAGTGCGCCAAGCGCGGCCAGCCGGTGCTGGTGGGTACCACCTCGATCGAAACTTCGGAAATGCTGTCCGAGCACCTGAGCAAGGCCGGCGTGAAGCACGAAGTGCTCAACGCCAAGCAGCATGACCGCGAAGCGACCATCGTCGCCAATGCCGGCCGTCCGGCCGCCGTGACCATCGCCACCAACATGGCCGGTCGCGGTACCGACATCGTGCTGGGCGGTTCGCTGGAAGCCGAGATCCACGCCCTGGGCGAGGACGCGACCGACGAGCAGAAGGCCGCGGTCAAGGCCGAATGGCAGAAGCGCCACGATGCGGTGAAGGCTGCCGGCGGCCTGCACATCGTCGGCACCGAGCGCCACGAATCGCGCCGTATCGACAACCAGCTGCGTGGCCGTTCGGGCCGCCAGGGTGACCCGGGTTCGTCCCGCTTCTACCTGTCGCTGGAAGACAACCTGATGCGCATCTTCGCCTCCGACTGGGTGCAGAAGGCCATGCGCATGATGGGCATGAAGGAAGACGACGTCATCGAGGACCGCCTGGTCAGCCGCCAGATCGAGAAGGCGCAGCGCAAGGTCGAGGCCCACAACTTCGACATCCGCAAGAACCTGCTGGACTTCGACGACGTCAACAACGACCAGCGCAAGGTGATCTACGCCCAGCGCGACGAGCTGCTGGACGCCGAGTCGGTGAAGGGCAACGTCGACGGCATCCGCGACGACGTGATCTTCGATGTGGTGGCCCGCTTCGTGCCGCCGAACTCGATCGACGAGCAGTGGGACCTGCGTGGCCTGGAGGCGACCCTGGAGTCGGACTTCGGCCTGCAGATGTCGCTGACCGGCCTGGTCAAGGAACACGAGGAACTGGACGCCGAAGCAATTGCCGCCAAGGTGCAGGAGCGCGTGAACCAGCACTTCACCGAGAAGGAAGCCGGCGTGGGCGAAGAGACCATGCGCGCGCTGGAGAAGCACGTGATGCTGACCGTGCTGGACCAGAGCTGGAAGGAACACCTGGCGCGCATGGACTACCTGCGCCAGGGCATCTACCTGCGTGGTTACGCGCAGAAGCAGCCGAAGCAGGAGTACAAGAAGGAAGCCTTCGAGCTGTTCTCGGACATGCTGGAGAACGTCAAGCGCGAAGTGGTGACCCTGCTGTCGCGCGTGCGCGTGCGCAGCGACGAGGAAGTGCAGGCGCTGGAAGCGGCCGAGCGCCAGCAGGTGGAAGCCCGCCTGCGCCAGTCGCAGTTCCAGCACCAGGACGTGGGTGGCTACAGCGCCGACGAGGAAGCCGCACAGGTGCAGGCCGCCCAGCAGGGCGTGGCGCAGCTGCAGCGCGACGAGCCGAAGATCGGCCGCAATGATCCGTGCCCGTGCGGAAGTGGCAAGAAGTACAAGCACTGCCACGGCCAGCTGAGCTGATCCCGAAGAGCCCCGCGAAAGCGGGGCTCTTCTTTTGTGGTGCATGATCCTGGCCAGATCCGCGATTGCGCGGGCCGCCCTGTTCTGGGCATGCTTCCCCCATGCCTTCCCCCACCCGATCGATCCATGTCGTGGCCGCCGTCATCACCGACGCCCGTGGCCGCGTGCTGCTCAACCGCCGAACCGAGAACCGCGACATGGCCGGCCTGTGGGAGTTCCCGGGCGGCAAGCGCGAATCCGGCGAGACCTCCGAACAGGCGCTGGTGCGCGAACTGCGCGAAGAGCTGGGCATCGAGGCCGATATCGGCGAGTGGCTGATGGACGTGCCGCAGCGCTACCCGGACAAGCACCTGACCCTGGAAGTGCGCCATGTACGCAGCTGGAAGGGCACGCCACGCGGGCGCGAGGGCCAGGCGATCACCTGGGTGGCGCCGGACAAGCTGGGCCGCTATTCGATGCCGCCGGCCGATCTGCCGGTGGTGGCCGCCCTGCGCCAGCCCGACCGCTACCTGATCACCCCGGCGCCGGCCGATGATGACGGCGGCGTACAGCAGTGGCATGAGCAGCTGCAGCGTGCGGTAGCAGGTGGCCAGCAGCGTATCCAGCTGCGCCTGCCGCCGGCGCATCCGCAGCGGCAGGCGATGGTCGAGCAGGCCGTGCGTGCGCATCGCCGCAGCGGCGTGCAATGGCTGCTCAATCGCGATATCGAACTGGCGCGTGCGTTGGGCGTGGGCGTACACCTGGGCAGCGAGCAGTTGCAGGAACTGTCGCAGCGTCCACTTCCCGAAGGCCAGCTGGTGGCCGCATCCTGCCACGACCTGCAGCAGCTGCAGGCCGCACAACAGCTGGGCTGCGACTTCGCGGTGCTTGGCCCGGTGCAGGCCACCGCCAGCCATCCCGATGCCTCGCCGCTGGGCTGGGATGCCTTTGCCGAACTGCGAGCGCAGGTATCGCTGCCGATCTACGCCCTGGGCGGCATGGGCCGCGGCCACATCATCGAAGCGCGCCGCCACGGCGGGCAGGGCATCGCCGCCATTCGTGGGTTGTGGCCGGCGTAAAGCTGCTTCGCTCGCCGGGCATGGCCCGGCGCTACCGTGTGGGATGGAGGCAGTAGATCCACGCCATGCGTGGATGGATGCTCGCGATCACAACGTGATCCAGAAGCACCCGTACTGCCGCCGCAATCCCAGCACCGTCGAGGCGCGCGCCACGCTGCCCGGCAACGTCTGCTCCAGGCGCAGGCCGACCGGATGCCGCACGGCCGGCGGCTCAGGGTCGGATTCCTGCGCAGCAGGGCTCTGACCCTCCTCCGGCACTGCGACCTGGTCCTGCCTGGAATAGACCGGCACCACGTCCACCAGCGGCCGCCGCGCCAGCGATTCCAGCTGGCCGAGAATGCGCTGCGCGCCCGCGTCGGACACCGCACCCCACAGGTACAGTGAAGACAGCCGATTGACGTCGTTGCCGAGGATGCCGTTGCGCAATGCATCCACGAGCTCGCTCAGCCGGCGTGGGCAGCGTGCACCCAGCGTGTCGCGCGGTGCGGTGTTGCCGGTAGGGGCGGGCGGCGGCAGCCGTGACCGTGCGCCCACGCTGTCACAGGGACGGTCGGTGTAGACACTCTGGCCCTGCGCATCGGTGCAACGGTTCAGGCGCGTGGACTGCGCGTGGGCAACGTGGGCCATCGCGCACAGCGGCAACAGCACCAGCAGGAGGGAAAGGCGGATCATCAGCGAAGGGTAGCGCTGATCAGGTCCGCATGGCGTGCTTTCAGCCTCGCAGCAGTTTCAGCACTGAAGTGGTCGGCCTGGCCAGGTTCAAGGTGTAGAAGTGCAGGCCGGGCGCGCCGCCTTCGATCAGGCGCTGGCACAGCCTGGCTACCACTTCGGTGCCGAATGCACGCACCGACTCGGCGTCATCGCCGTAGGCCTGCATCTTGCGGCCGATCCAGCGCGGAATTTCCGCACCACACTGTTCGGAGAAGCGGCGCAGCTGGCTAAAGTTGGCGATCGGCATGATGCCGGGCGTGATCGGTACCTGCACGCCGAGCCGGCGCACTTCATCGACGAAGTGGAAGTAGGCATCCGGGTTGAAGAAGTACTGGGTGATTGCCGCATCGGCACCGGCGTCGATCTTCGCCTTGAAGTGCTTCAGGTCGGCCAGCGCATCGGTCGCCTGCGGATGCGTTTCCGGATACGCACCCACTTCGATGTGGAACGCATCACCGTGCTCGGCGCGGATGAAGTCGATCAGCTCGGCGGCATAGCGCATGTCGCCGGGGAAGCCCATGCCCGAGGGCAGGTCACCGCGCAGTGCGACCAGGCGACGGCAGCCGATGGCACGGTACAGCTTGAGCAGTTCGCGGATCTCCTGGCGGGTGCCGCCGACGCAGGACAGGTGCGGTGCGGCGTCGAACCCGTGGTGCTGGTTGAGGTGGCGCACGGTCTCGGAGGTATAGCTCAGGGTCGAGCCACCGGCGCCGAAGGTACACGACACGTATTCGGGGGCGTAGTCCTTCAGCTTGGCCGCGGCACGGTCCAGCTGGCTGCGCTGTTCGTCGGTCTTGGGCGGATAGAACTCGAAGCTGATGGCGGTCATGGCGCGGGGCGGCGGCGGGTTTGAGTAAGTATATCGCTTCATCAAGATGGATGTGCGAATGGCGCGTGAGCAAATGCCGTCCGGCGCCTGCGACCGTTCGCCCCACCGTGCGGCCGCTGCTCCGAAATCGCAACCTGTATGCCTCGGCCCGGCCCACGCTGCTCCCATCCCGGCAACATCCACCCGATGAAGGAGCAGACGATGAAGATCTTCCTGGCACTCTGGTACGCAATGAAGGCGCTGGCCCGGCTGGCGATGATCGGCATGGCGATGGCCGTGCTGGGCTCCGGTTCGGCCCATGCGACGGCCGCCACCGGCACCGGCAAGGTGCAGGTCGAGGTGGTCGGCAAGGGCCGCCCGCTACTGCTGATCCCCGGCCTCAACAGCAGTGCCGAGGTCTGGCGCGAGACGTGCCTGGCGCTGAAGGACGTGCAGTGCCATCTGGTGCAGCTGCCGGGCTTTGCCGGCGCGGCTCCTGCCGATCCGCGCCCGGCTGGATTCCTGCCGGCGATGCGCGGCCAGTTGCTGGCCTACCTGCATGACCAGCAGCTGGGCCCGGTGGTGGTGGTCGGCCACAGCCTCGGCGGCCTGCTGGGCCTGCAGATGGCACAGGCCGAGCCGAAGGCGGTCAGCGCGCTGGTGGTGGTTGATGCATTGCCGTTCCTGCCGGCGGCGCGTGACCCGAACGCCACCGCAGACAGCGTGCGGCCGATGGCCGACCAGCTGCGCAAGGGCATGCTCGCCGCCGATGCCGCGCAGTGGCAAGCGCAGCTGAAGGCCGGCCTGCCAGGCATGACCCGCGATCCGCAGCGCCAGGCCGAACTGGGTCGCTGGGGCGAAGCCAGCGACCGCCAGACCACGGCTGACGCCATGCACGCGGTGATGACCACCGATCTGCGTAACAGCATCGCCTCGATCAGCGTGCCGACGCTGGTGCTGGGCAGCTGGGCCGGTTACCAGCCGATGGGTGGCACCGAGGAAAGCACCCGCGCGGTGTTCCAGGCCCAGTACGCGAAACTGCAGGACGTGCAGATCGAGATGAGCGCGCAGGGATTCCACTTCCTGATGTGGGATGATCCGCGCTGGTTGCAGGAACAGGTGCAGCGTTTCCTCGCCGCGCATCCCTGACCGCTGTCCGCCCTCCTGCCATCGCCGAGAGCCCGCATGGACGCCACCACGTCATCCCGCCGCTTCTGGACGCTCAATGCACTGGCATGGGCTGGCTATGCGATGTACGGGCTGTGGGTCGGGATGCGGATCGGTGGCGGCGTGGTGTTCAGCGGCATCGTGCTGATCACCGTCAGCGTGGCCGCCTGCCTGTGGTTGTGCAGCGGCACGCTGCGCGCGGTTGCACTACGCCAGCACTGGTGGGAGGGCAGCCTGGGAAGCCTGGTGTTGAAACTGGCTGCCGGTGTGGTGCTCGGCGCCAGCGTCGCGCAGGCGGTGACTGCCGCGCTGCTGCTGCCGGCACTGGCGCTGGGCTGGGTGCAGCTGCCTGGCGGCCACGCGGATTACCAGTGGTCGTCGTTGCTGGTGTACTGGATGAACACCGCACTGTTCCTGCTGATGTGGACGGGCCTGTGGGCAGGCCTGCACGGTTTGCGCCGGGCCCGCCACAGTGAGCTGGCCCGCCTGCGCGCCGAGGCCGAGCGCAGCACGTTGGAGCGCGATGCTCTTCGCGCACGGCTCAACCCGCATTTCATGTTCAATGCGCTGAACAACCTGCGCGCGCTGATCCTGGAAGATCCCGAGCGTGCGCGCGACATGGTCACCCGCCTGTCGCGCACGCTGCGCCAGGCGCTGGCGCACAACCGCAGCGAGCAGGTCACGCTGGCCGAGGAACTGGCGGTAGTGGACGATTACCTGGCCATCGAGGCGATCCACTTCGAGCAGCGCCTGCAGGTAAACCAGCACATCGATGCCGGCGCACTGCAGGCACAATTGCCGGCGATGGCACTGCAGCTGCTGGTGGAAAATGCGATCAAGCATGGCATAGCCAGTCGCCCCGGCGGTGGCGGGATAGAGATCCGGGCCACGTTGGACGACCACGTGTTGCGCCTGCAGGTGGACAACCCGTTGGGCAGCGCCGGCGAGCCCACCCACGGGCATGGCGTCGGCCTGGCCTATCTGCGTGCGCAGCTCGGTTCGCGCGGGCGTTTCAACCTGCAGCCGGTCGGCGATCGCATGCAGGCCCTGCTGGAGATTCCGCAATGAGTGGCGTACTTCGTGTACTGATCGTCGATGACGCACGGCTGGCGCGCCAGGAGCTTCGCACGCTGCTGTCGGCGCTGCCCTGGGTGCAGTGCGTGGGCGAAGCCGACGACGTGCCCGCCGCACGCGAGGCGATCGCCACGCTGGCGCCGGACCTGGTGCTGCTGGACGTGCAGATGCCTTCCGGCAGTGGTTTCGATGTGCTGGACGGCCTGGAGACGGTGCCGGCGGTGGTATTCGTCACCGCCTACGACACCTATGCCGTGCGCGCCTTCCAGGCCAATGCGCTGGACTATCTGGTGAAGCCGGTGGAAGCGCCGCGGCTGCTGGAGGCGCTGGAGCGGGCACGTCAGCGCGAAGTGGTTTCGGCCGGAGCATCGGATTCGCGCAGCACGCTGGCTGCGCAGGACCAGGTGTTCGTGCGCGAGGGCGAACGCTGCTGGTTCGTGGCGGTGTCCGAGATCCGCCGGCTGGTGGTGGATGGCAACTACACGCGGCTGTGGTTCCGCGACCAGAATGCCCTGCTGACCCGCAGCCTGAGTGCGCTGGAAGCACGCCTGCCGGCAGAGATTTTCTTCCGCGCCAACCGCAATACGCTGGTCAACCTGCGCCGCATTCGTGGCGTAACGCCAAGTATTGCCGATGGCTACGATCTGACGCTGGACGACGGCAGTGAAGTGGACGTGTCGCGGCGGCAGGCGCGCGAACTGCGCGAGCGCATGGCGTTATAGCTGCGGCTACAGCTCGGCGCTGACCGGGCTGGTGAGGAAGCCCCACAGCAGGCGCGCCATCACCGCTGGTGAGCGTGCCTGTGAACGCGCATACGCCAGCAGGGCATCCAGCCGCGGGCGATCGTACAGGTGGCCGGCCAGCAGCACCGCGTGGATGCGACGGGTGTTTGCGGTGTCCTGCAGCGGGTCGCCATCGAGGAGCACCAGATCGGCGGCCTTGCCAACCTCGACGCTGCCATGTGATGCCTGCAGCTGCAGATGACGCGCGGCCTGCAGCGTGGCCGCACGCAGTACGTCGGCCCGGCTCATGCCGGCGTGCCGCAGCCATTGCAGTTCATCGTGGTAGCGGAAGCCGCCCAACCCGGTATCGGTACCGACCAGCACGGGGACGCCTGCGCGATGCGCGGCGCCGGTGAGCACCAGGCCATGCTCAAAGTAGGCCTTCAATGCAGTTTCACCGCGCGGGCCGGGGTAGCGCGCCACGGTGGCCTGCAGGTCATCACGCCACGCCCAGCGTGAGAGCGGATCCAGATAGGCCAGGCGCGGGTCGTCGGCGAAGGCGGGGTCGCGTGCGCGCGCGTCCTCTTCGCGGGTGACATGGGTCGGTACGAACGCGGCACCGCTGGCCTGCATCAAACCGAACGCCTTGTTGCAGAGCGCGGGCTGGTGACTGGCCACCATACGTTCGGCCAGTTTGGTCGGGTCTTCGCCGTCGAGCGCGCCGCCACGCCAGGCGGCTGCGTTTTCGAAGCAATGCCGCACGAACAGATGGGCGTGTTCGAAGCTGCGCTGGCCTGCCTGCATCGCGTCTTCCAGAGGCACGGCCCTGGGCAGGTGGCCGACCAGCGGACGGCGCAGCTGCTGCGCCTCGGTGGCCAGCCGCTGGTAGGTATCCGCACGCAGCCGGTTGTAGACCTTCAGCGCGTCGACACCGCGTGCGCTGTACGTGCGTGCACGCGCAGCCGCGGCATCCGGCGCGAGTGACGGATCTTCGAAGTAGAAACTGGCGATCTGCACGAAGCGCGGTGCAACCTGCTGCCCGGCAATGGCCTGTGCGGTCCAGCGGCGCTTGTCGGCCACGCAGGCGATCAGCGGATCGGTAGCCTGCGGGCAGTCCATCATGTCGCGGGTACCAGTGATGCCGTTGGCCAGCATCAGCGGGAACTGCAACTGCGGTGACAGTTGCAGCGCATGGGTGTGCATGTCCCAGAAGCCCGGCAACAGCCAGCGGCCACCGCCATCAAGCACGGGCAATGCCGCGTCATGTGCGTCTTCGCCGATGGCGGTGATGAGGCCGTTGCGCACAGTCACCGTGGTGGGTTCGCTGGCCTGCCCGCGCGCGATGTCCACCACCCGCACGTTGGCGATCACGCGGCTGTTGCCCGCCTCCGGCAGCGGTGCTCCGCGCAGGGGCCAGAGCAGCGCCGCCACGAAGGCCAAGGGCAGCACCGGCAGGGCCGCCAGCAGTGCGCGCAGCAGGCGCCTCATGGGCCGCTGGCCTGGCCGCGCAGGCGTGCACTGACACCATCGCGTTCGACCCGGATGTCCAGGTGCAGACCATAGTGACTGCACAGCCGCCGCATGATTTCCAGGCCCAATCCGCTGCCCCTGCTTCCCGCGCGCTTGTCGAACGGGCGTGGTTCGGGCCAATTGCCCAGCGATGGTGTGGTGTCTGTGGTGTTATGCACCAGCAGGTGTCCTGCGTCCAACGCGATCAGCACCTGCCCATGGGCGGTGTGTGCGAAGGCATTGCCGATCAGGTTGGCCAGTACCACGTGCAGCGCCGCCTCGGGAGCACGCAGCGTGGCGTCGTCGGGTACCACAAGCTGTACCTGCACCGGCCGCGACGCCAGCAAGGGCGACTGTTCGACAATCACACGTTCCAGCAGCGGAACCAGCCTGACCGGCCCGGCGCAGTGACCTGCGGGTTCCTCGCGCGCCAGGGCCAGCAGCGCGGTCACAGCCCGTTGCAGCTGCAGTGCAGACAGGCGGATGTGCTGCACGTGCTGCCGGCCGCGCTCCGACAACCCGGGTTCGCCGAGCAGTTGGCCCGCCGCGCTGGAGATGACGGTCAGCGGAGTGCGCAGTTCATGGCTGGCATCACGGGTGAACGCATGCTCGCGCGCGACGAAGGCGGCGACCCGTGCCGACAGTCCGTCCAGCGCACGTGCCAGCACGCCGATCTCGTCGCCATCGAAGCGTGCGGCAAGTTCCGTGCCGTGGCCGGTCATCGGCTGCAGTATCTCGACCTCTTCGACCAGCGCATACAGCCGGCGTGTGACGCGATGGGCCAGCCACCTGCCGAGCAGGATCGCCAACAGCACCATCACCAGCGCAGTGCCGGCAAGCAGCATCACCACGTTGTCGCGGATCGGCCGTACCACCAGTTGGCTGCTGACTTCAGACACCAGCCACGCCGGTGGGGCCGATGCCGCTGGCGTGAGCCGCAAGAGATGGTAATGGCGCCCGTCATCGCCAGCGAATTCCGAGCGCCAGGGTTCATCGGCGAACACCCGGTGCAGGTCGGCGGGAAATGTCGACGGTGAGGTATGCAGCTGGACGGCGGCGTCGGCCGGCGTGCGCCAGCGACCATCGCGCGCATGGTGGGCAAGCTGTGCCTGAGCTTCGCGCGCCAGCTGGGCATTGAACAGGCTGTCCTCGACGGCATACATGAAAACCAGCGAGTACAGCCCGAACACCGTGGCGATGAGCAGGGCGAACGCAGTAAAGGCGACGGCGAGGCGGCGGCGCAGGTGCTGGACCGGGCGTGCTTTCATGGCGCTGCCTCCAAGCGGAAGCCGACGCCGTGAACGGTGCGCAGCATCTCGCCTTCGAACGGCTTGTCCAGCGCCTGGCGCAGCAGGTAGAGATGCGAGCGCAGTGGATCGGAGGGCGGCGCTTCATCGCCCCACAACCGCTGCACCAGCTCGCTGCGGGTGACGGTGCGTGGCCACGCCTCGGCCAGAATGAGCAGGATGCGTTGCGCCACCTGTGGCAACTCCAGCGGCGTGCCCGCACGCGATGCCTGGCCGCTGCGGCGATCGATGCTCAGCGGGCCCACCTGCAGCAGGTTCGCCTGGCCAACGCGGTGGCGACGGGCGAGGGCGAGGCAGCGGGCAAGCAGCTCCGCGTCATCGAACGGCTTGACCAGATAGTCGTCTGCGCCGGCCGCGAAGCCCTGCAACTTGTCACCAATCGCGTCGCGTGCGGTCAGCATCAGGACGGGGATGTGCCGGTCGCTGCATTCACGCAGTCTCTGGCAGATGGTGACGCCGTCGATGCCGGGCAGCCCGATATCCAGCAGCAGTACATCCGGCGGTGACGCCAGCGCCAGACGCAGGCCAGCCTGGCCGTCGGCGGCAAAATCGACCAGATGGCCGTGCGACTGCAGCATGTCGACGATGGTCGATGCCAACGGCAGGTTGTCTTCAATCAACTGCAGGCGCAGGCGCTCGGCGTCCATGGTCAGGGCTGCATGCGGGCCAGGAGAGCGCTAGCTTCGTCCAGACCGGGCTGCTTTTCCAGCACAGCCAGTACCTGCGAACGGGCCAGATCGGTCCGGCCCAGGCGCCAGTGTGCTTCTGCCATCGCGACCTGCAGCCTTGGCTCGTCCATATGCGGGCTGGCCAGCTGCATGATGGCCAGCGCGTCGGTGGTTGCAGTGGCGTCCTTTGCCGCTTTCAGCTGGTAGAAGCCCAGCATGCCGATCAGCTCGACGTGATGGTCGGACGGGCGCTGTGCCAGTATTCGCGCCGCCTGCCCATCGCGCTGCTGCAGGTGCTGCTCCACCAGCGCCATGCTGCGTTCATCGCGCCATGCCTGGCGTGCCAGTGGCACACGCCCGCTGGCGCGCACGAAGGCGTCAGCCAGTGCAGCGGTCGAGAACGGGTTCTGACCGGTCAGCAGGCGTCCATCGACTACGACCTTGGGCATCATCAGCGGTGCCTCCTGCCAGTGTGCGCCCAGCTCCCGCATGCGCGGTTCAAGCTGGAAGGTGAACTCCTTCGCCCAGCGCTTGCCGAACAACGACTCTTCCTCTTCCGTGAAGCCGGTCATGGCGCGGCCGTCCACCAGAGAGCGTCCATCGGCCAGGCGTACCCCTGCCAGCGCCGCCGGACCATGGCAGACCGCCGCCACCAGCCCGCCCGATTCCCATATGGCGGCAATCGTGTCGCGCAGCGCGGGATCGGCGGGAAGATCGAACATCGCGCCCTTGCCGCCAATCACCAGTACGCCCTCATAGTCGTTCGCGCGCAGCTGCGCGGTGGGCAGGGTTGCCGCCAGCTTGGCCATGGCCTGCGAATCGGCAATGACAGCAGCATTGAAGGCCTCATCGGGGTTGTACCTGTCTGCTTCGACAGCGCCCCCTTTGGGGCTCGCCACGTCGATCTCGAATCCGTTCTGCCTGAGGATCAGCCAGGCCTGGGCGAACTCGTCCATCTCGAAGCCCGGACGGGACTTGCCCTGATCACGTCCTTCGCTGCTGACCACCAACAGGACGCGTGGCGATGCATCAGGCGGTGAAGGCGCGCCCAGAGCGGGCAGGGGCAGAGCGGCAAGGAGCGAAGACAGCAGGGCGTGGCGGAAGCGGCGCATGCAGGGTTCTCCAGGGGATGTGCCAGCAGGGTGGCTGGTCGATGTGAAGCAGACTTCAAGCCCTGCGGGCGCTACCCTGAGTGCCTGTTTCCGTACGCGGCATGCCATGTCCATCGTCCTCACCGAATTCGCCCGTCCCCGCCTGTTCCCGCGCGTGCCGCGCGGCAACACCATCCAGGACTGCACTGCCGAGCAGTTTGAAGCCCACCTCAACGCACACGCGCCGATGAAGGTGCTCGAGGGCTACGCGCCATTCTGCAAGCTGTTCGTCTACGAGAACTGGACCAGCACACGCTGCCTGACGGTGCCGATTACCGATGCCAACCGTCACCTGCTGCGCAGCGGCTACGAGGCGCGCAATCGTGAAGAGCTGCCGGTGCTGGTGCGTTGGTTCGAAGGCGTGGAATCGCCGCGTGCGAACTACCTGGTGGTGATCCTGTACAGCGCCGAACAGCTGGCCAGGGAAGGTTCACCGATCGAGGCCGACTGGGGCATCGTCGGCTGCATCTACACCGCCGAGCCGGAAGAGGTGCCGATGGCGCCGATCACGATGATGCGCAATGCGCTGGGGGTGGAGGAGGGTGGCTCCGGCGTGTCACTGGATCGCGAGGCCTATCAGCGCTCGGTCGCCTTCTGGGAAAGCAACGCCAACTGGCGGCCGTAACCGGCCTGGGTTGGACCCCCTGCACCGCTGGGCTCTGGCCCGGTCATCCGGCCCCATGCGCCCGCTATGATCGGGGCAGGCAGACCCCCCAAAGGGCAGGGCATGGATATCTGGGCAAGGATGATTCCGGTGTTGCTGGTTGGCGTGTTGCCCGCCGCCACGGTGCTGGCGGCCAAGCCTGCTGCCGACACCGCGTGCGCGCCATTGGCGGCCCTGCCTGGGCTGCGCGATGCCGGGGTGACCGCGCTGTCGATGCAGCCCAGCGACGGTCGTTGCCTTGTCGAGGTGACGGCCAGCGACAGCCAAGGGCTGCTTCGGCAGCGGCAGATGTTGGAAGTGCTCACGCAGCATGCCTGCGAGGCGCCCGCGGAGGTGACGGTAGACAACCTGCGGCCATCACTGTTGCTGCGCACACCGAAGCGATGTGCTGCGCGTAGCAGCCAGGATCTGTTCGCTGGCGAAGGTGTTCCCTGGATGCAACCGCGCGGAAAGCTGCCGCGCTATCCACGCGAAGCCATGGAGCAGGGGCTTTCCGGGCGCAGCCTGCTCAAGGCACTGATCGATTCGCACGGCATAGTGGCTGCGGTGATCGTGGAGACCTCCAGTGGCCATGCGGTGCTGGACGAGGCGGCCGTGGAAGAGCTGCGTGGTTGGCATTTCGTGCGTGGCGATGCCCAAAGCACGGTGCCGGCGCTGACCATCGTTCGCGTGCCGATGCGGTATGAGTTCGTGGATTGAACGGCATCCACGCATGGCGTGGATCAACGCGAGGCTATGCCGTCCACGTGTGGCGTGGATGTACGGACCGCAGTAGAGCCACGCCATGCGTGGCTGCTTGGCCTTCAGACGGCGTTCCATTCCCACCACGGGTAGTGGTACTCGCGGTCGATGGCCTGCCAATGCTGGCTGCAGTGCGTGCAGGCAACGGTATGGCAATCGCCCCAACCATCCTCGGCCTCCTGCAACGAGAGCCGCCGCATCTGCCCTTGTTCGATCAGGCGACGCGGATCGAAGAACGGGTAGCGGGGATTGAGTGCGCACAGGCATCCTTCACGCGCCTGCCAGTAGCGCAATCGTTGCAGCGCGGCCTTGAGGTGGGCCTGGTTGCTGATCAGCATGCCGCCGAGCGCGACGCCCTGGCAGCGCTGTTCGATCAGGTCTGCATGCGCGGCCAATGCATCCAGCGAGGACGCGGTGAACAGCCGTGCGACCGTGCGCGCGGCGTCGGTGATGCGTTTGCCGTCACGCGACAGCAGGTCCTGCAGCAGGACGTCGGCCTGAGCATCCTCAAGCCGGGGCGACGGCGTTGCGGACCACGGCCAGCGCATCAACGTGCCTTGCCGATCGCGGCGTAGTGGCCGGCGGTCAGCCGCAGCAGATCGGTGGGTGCCAGTTCCACTTCCAGGCCACGGCGTCCGGCGCTGACATGCAGGTTGGGCAATGCCTGCGCGCTGGCGTCCAGGAAGGTGCGCAGGCGCTTCTTCTGCCCGAGCGGGCTGATGCCACCGACCAGATAACCGGTCGCGCGCTGTGCGGCGTCAGCAGCAGCCATCTCGCACTTCTTGCAGCCGGCCGCTTCGGCCAATGCCTTCAGGTCCAGCTGGCCGGCCACCGGCACGATTGCAACGAGCAATTCATGGGTTTCGGTGCTGGCCAGCAGGGTCTTGAACACCTGGGCCGGATCGAGGCCGAGCTTGTCGACGGCTTCGCCGCCATACGATTCGGCGTGGGCGTCGTGCACGTAGCTGCGCACGGTGTGGGCGATCTTCTCGCGCTTGAGGAGGTTGATGGCCGGGGTCATGGGCGCATCGTAGCGCGGGGTGAAGGCCTTGCCTTGACCGAGGCTGTTGTCCCCGCTCTGGTGGGGAACATCCACGCATGGCGTGGATCTACTGTGGGTTGGGTGGATACGTGGTGTATGACCACACGCGAACGCAGAACGGGCGCCCGAAGGCGCCCGTTCCGTGTGCATCCGTTGCTGGGGGCAGAACCCCTTCCTGCGGAAAGGGATCCGACCCCGCGCACGCTGGTAGTGCCGGCCGCTGGCCGGCACCGCGCAGGGCATCAGTAGCGGTAGTGGTCCGGCTTGAACGGGCCTTCCACCGGTACGCCGATGTAGTCGGCCTGTTCCTGGCTCAGGGTGGTCAGCTTCACGCCGATCTTTTCCAGGTGCAGGCGAGCCACTTCTTCGTCCAGCTTCTTCGGCAGCAGGTAGACCTTCTTCTCGTAGCTGTCCTTGTTCGCCCACAGGTCGATCTGTGCCAGGGTCTGGTTGGCGAAGCTGTTGGACATCACGAAGCTCGGGTGGCCGGTGGCGCAGCCCAGGTTCACCAGGCGGCCTTCGGCCAGCAGGAAGATCGCGTTGCCGTTCGGGAAGATGTACTTGTCCACCTGCGGCTTGATGTTGACGTGCTTGATGCCGGCGAACGACACCAGCGCATCGACCTGGATCTCGTTGTCGAAGTGGCCGATGTTGCAGACGATGGCCTGGTCCTTCATCGCGCTGAGGTGCTCGATGCGGATGATGTCCTTGTTGCCGGTGGTGGTGACGTACAGGTCGGCACGGCCCAGGGTCGATTCGATGGTGTTGACTTCATAGCCTTCCATCGCCGCCTGCAGGGCGCAGATCGGGTCGATCTCGGTGACGATCACGCGCGCGCCGTAAGCACGCAGCGAGGCGGCGCAGCCCTTGCCGACGTCGCCGTAGCCGCAGACCACGGCCACCTTGCCGGCCAGCATCACGTCCATCGCGCGCTTCAGGCCATCGGCCAGCGATTCGCGGCAGCCGTACAGGTTGTCGAACTTGCTCTTGGTGACCGAGTCGTTGACGTTGATCGCCGGGATCAGCAGGGTGCCGGCCTGGGCCAGCTGGTACAGGCGGTGCACGCCGGTGGTGGTCTCTTCGGAGACGCCCTTCCAGTCCTTGACCACGCGGCCCCAGTAACCCGGGCGCTCCTTGGCGACGCGCTTGAGCAGGTTCTTGATGACCTGTTCTTCGTGCGAGGACGAGGCGGTGTTGACCCAGTCACTGCCGTTTTCCAGTTCGTAGCCCTTGTGGATCAGCAGGGTCACGTCACCGCCGTCGTCCACCACCAGCTCCGGGCCGGTCAGGGTGCCGTCGGCCAGGGTGAAGGTCAGCGCGTCCAGGGTGCAGTCCCAGTACTCTTCCAGGGTCTCGCCCTTCCAGGCGAACACCGGGGTGCCGGTGGCGGCGATGGCCGCGGCAGCGTGGTCCTGGGTCGAGAAGATGTTGCACGAGGCCCAGCGCACGTCGGCGCCGATGTCCTTCAGGGTCTCGATCAGCACCGCGGTCTGGATGGTCATGTGCAGCGAGCCGGTCACGCGCACGCCCTTCAGCGGCAGCTCGGCCTGGTACTTGCGGCGGATCGACATCAGGCCCGGCATTTCGTGCTCGGCGATGTCCAGTTCCTTGCGGCCCCAGTCGGCCAGCGTGATATCGCGGATCTTGTAATCACCTTCGGTGGAGAAGGTCTTGGCAACAGCGTTCATTCGTGTGCTCCGGTTGTGGGCGAGCGGGTGCTCGCATCTAGCCGGGCGCCGTTGTTACAAAGCCACCTTACCGAGCCTGGCCGGGCCTCATGGGATCCGGTCGCAGCGCCCCTCGGCAGGGGAGAACCCCCATTATATCGCGGCCCCGGCATGACATCGGGATGACCCAACCATCGGCAGGTGGGATCGCGTGCACGGCCTGTTAAGGTCGGTGTTTTCACGCATCACACAGGTGGAACGATGAACATGCACGCGCGCCGCAACCGGCGCTGGACCGGCCTGGTCCTGTCGATGGGACTGCTGGCGGTGGCCCCGCTGGCCTGGGCGGCAGCGCCGCAGCCCGCGGCCGCACAGGCCCAGGGCGTCAACGGCTACGAACTGCCGTCGGCGGCGCTGCAGGCGGTGGTGGATGCGCCCCGTGCGCCCTCGTTGTACCTGTCGCCGCGCCGCGACGTGGCCGCGATGATGCAGATGCCGTCGCTGCCTTCGATCCAGGTGGTGGCGCAGCCGGAACTGAAGCTGGCCGGCCTGCGCATCAACCCGCGCACGTTCTCCGACAGCCGCTTCAGCTTCGGCGAGAAGCTGTGGCTGATGAACGTGGCCGACGGCAAGGAGCGGCAGATCAGCGGCCTGCCGGCCAAGCTGTCGATTGCCAGTGTGATGTGGTCGCCGGACCAGAAGTGGCTGGCCTTCAACCAGATCGACGCCGCCAGTGGCGCCAATGAACTGTGGCTGGTGGACGTGGCCGGTGGCAGTGCCCGCCGCCTGGTTGCCGGCCTGAACACGGTGATCGGCAGCGGCTACCAGTGGCTTCCGGACAGCCGCGGCCTGGTGGTGTTCACCCGCCCGGCCAACCTCGGTGCGGCCCCGGCCGCCGACGGCATTCCGACCGGCCCGGCCGTGCAGCAGACCAGCCAGGGCGGCGGCGTGGTGTCGATCCGTACCTACCAGGATCTGCTGAAGAACGAGGCCGACGCGCGCCAGTTCGATTACTACGCCACCACCCAGCCGATGGAAGTCAGCCTGGATGGCAGCACCCGCGCGATCGGCGCGGCCGGCATCTTCATGGGCTTTGCGGTGTCGCCGGATGGCCGCTTCGTGCTGCGCCAGCCGGTGCAGCGCCCGTATTCCTACGTGGTGCCGGTGGACAGCTTCCCGCGACGCATTGAAGTGATCGACCGTGCCAGCGGCAAGCTGGTGCACACCGTGGCCGTGCGCCCGCTGGTGGAAGGTTTGCCGACCGGCAACGACGCCGAAGTGACCGGCGTGCGTGACATCCGCTGGCGCGGCGATGCCGATGCCACCCTGGTCTGGGCCGAAGCGCAGGACGGCGGCGACCCGAACAGGGAGGCCAAGGTGCGCGATGCGGTGCTGATGCAGGCCGCCCCGTTCGACAAACCGCCGGTCACCCTGGCCCAGCTTGGCAGCCGCCTGGCCAGCATCAGCTGGGGCCGCGGTGACCTGGCCCTGCTGACCGAGTCGTGGTGGAAGACCCGCAGGACCAAGACCTGGCTGATCGCCCCGGACAACGCCGGTGCCGAGCCTCGCCTGCTGTGGGATCGTGACGCGCAGGACCGCTATTCCGATCCGGGCCGTCCGCAGTTGTCCAGCGACGATCGTGGTCGCTCGCTGCTGCAGACCAGCGCCGATGGCAGCAGCCTGTATCTGGCCGGTGCCGGTGCTTCGCCGGAAGGTGACCGTCCGTTCGTGGACCGCTTCGACATCGCCAGTGGCAAGGCCACCCGCCTGTTCCACTCGCAGGCGCCGAGCTACTCGCTGCCGGTGGCATTGCTGGACAACCAGGGCAGCTCGCTGCTGCTGAGCCGCGAGAGCCCGGACGAGCCGGCCAACTTCTACGTGCAGTCGCTGGCCGATGCGGCCACCCAGCCGCGCGCATTGACCCACTTCGCCCATCCGCTGCCGCAGCTGAAGGGCGTGCAGAAGGAGCAGATCCGCTACAAGCGCAAGGACGGCGTCGACCTGACCGCGACCCTGCTGCTGCCGCCGGGCTACGACCCGAAGCGCGACGGCCCGCGACCGTTGCTGATGTGGGCCTACCCGGGCGAGTTCAAGAGCGCGGCTGCGGCCAGCCAGGTGACCGATTCGCCGTACCGCTTCAATGCGGTCAGCTACTGGGGCCCGCAGGCGTTCCTGGCCAAGGGTTATGTGGTTCTGGCCAGCCCGTCGATGCCGATCATCGGTGAGGGCGACAAGGAGCCGAACGACACCTACATCGAACAGCTGGTGGCCAACGCGCAGGCAGCGGTGGATGAAGTGGTGCGTCGTGGCGTGACCGATCGCGATCACATCGCCATCGGCGGCCATTCCTACGGTGCGTTCATGACCGCCAACCTGCTGGCGCACACCCGCCTGTTCAAGGCCGGCATCGCCCGCAGCGGCGCCTACAACCGCACACTCACGCCGTTCGGTTTCCAGGCCGAGGAACGCAATTACTGGCAGGCGCAGGACGTCTACCAGAAGATGGCGCCGTTCAACTACGCCGACAAGATCAAGGATCCGATCCTCTTCATCCACGGCGTGGACGACAACAACTCCGGCACGTTCCCGATGCAGAGCGAGCGCATGTTCGCGGCGGTGAAGGGCCTGGGTGGCACCGCGCGGCTGGTGATGCTGCCGAACGAATCGCATGCCTATCGCGCACGCGAATCGATCATGACCATGCTGGCTGAGAGCGAGCGCTGGCTGGAGCAGACCATCGGCCCGGCCGAGCAGGGCAAGGCGAAGAAGAAGCGCTGACGTGACCCGGTAGTGCCGGCCGCTGGCCGGCAACCTCATGGAGCCATGCAACCTGAGGTTGCCGGCCAGCGGCCGGCACTACCAGATGAAACCATTTTTGCATCGCAGCACGACGCCCGATCTGGGATAGGCTTGGGGCCTGGATCCGTTGACCGAGGCCTGTGCGTCGCCGATGAACGAGTACCGCAGCAGCATCGAATTTGCTTCTCCCGATCTTCCGCTCCGCGATGACGTGCGCCGGCTTGGCGCACTGGTCGGTGACCTGCTGGTCGAACAGGTTTCGGCAGCGTTTCTTGATGACGTCGAGGACGTGCGCACCCGCGCCATCGCCCGCCGCGAAAACCAGGCGCCGCTGTCGGAGCTGGCCGATGGCCTGGCCGGGCGCACGCCGCAGCAGGCCGAGACCATGGTGCGGGCCTTCAGCACCTACTTCCAGGTGGTCAACATCGCTGAGCGCGTGCATCGCATCCGCCGCCGCCGTGACTACCAGCGCGCCGGTACCGCTGGGGCGCAGCCCGACGGCCTGCAGGATGCGCTGCAGCACCTGAAGGCGCAGGGCGTGGGCCTGGATGAGCTGGCGCAGTGGCTGCCGCGCATCGACATCGAACCGGTGTTCACCGCGCACCCGACCGAAGCCGTGCGCCGTGCGCTGCTGGAGAAAGAGCAGCTGATGGTGGCCAGCCTGGTCGACAACCTCGACGGCCAGCGCACGCCGGGGGAAGCGGCCGCCGATGCTGCGCGCTTCCGCATGGCGCTGACCGCTTCGTGGCAGACCACCGATTCCTCGCCGGTGCGGCCTACCGTCGATGACGAGCGCGAGCACGTCGGCTTCTATCTGGTGCAGGTGCTGTACCGGGTGATTCCGGTGCTGTACGAATCGCTGCAGCAGGCGCTGCGCGATACCTACGGCGAAGAACTGCCGCTGCCGCGCCTGCTGCGCTTCGGTACGTGGGTGGGCGGCGACATGGACGGCAACCCGAACGTGGATGCCCACACCATCCGCAATACGCTGGATGCGCAGCGGCAGGCGGTACTCGGGCGCTACCAGAAGGAACTGCTGCAGCTGGCCAGCCTGCTCAGCCAGTCCACCGAGCGGGTGGGCGTGAGCGATGCGCTGCAGGCGCGCGTGGTGCAGTACCAGCAGCTGCTGCCGCAGGTGCAGTCGCGCCCGCGCCACGCCGACATGCCGTACCGCCTGCTCAACGACCGCATGCGCGCACGCCTGCAGGCGACGCTGGACGATGGCGAGGGTGCCTACGCTGGCCCCGCCGAAGTGATCGACGACCTGCAGCTGATCCTCGACAGCCTGCGCGCCAATCGCGGCGAACATGCCGGCGGCTTTGCCGTGCAGCGCCTGCTGTGGCGGGTAAAGACGTTCGGCTTCCATCTGGCGCGGCTGGATGTGCGCCAGGAGTCGAGCGTGCATGCGCGCGCACTGGCCGCCGTGCTGGGCGGCGAGGAGGCCTGGCAGGCGCTGGATGCGGTGGGCCGTGCGCGGCTGCTGAGCCCGCATGCCAGCGGTGAAACGGCATTGCCCAACGGCGACGACGAGGGCAACCAGCGGCTGGATGCGGTGTTCGCCGCGCTGGCCGATGCGCGTGCGCGGCATGGCAGCGATGCGCTGGGCAGCTACATCATCTCGATGGCGCACGACCGCAGCGACGTGCTGGCGGTGCTGGCGCTGGCACGCCGTGGCGGCCTGGTAGAGGAGGGCGGTGCAGTGCCGCTGGACATCGCCCCTCTGTTCGAGACGGTGGATGATCTCAAGCGCGGCACCGCGACCCTGCGTGACCTGCTGGCCGACCCCATCTATCGCGCGCACCTGCAAGCACGCGACGACGTGCAGATGGTGATGCTCGGCTATTCGGACAGCAGCAAGGACGGCGGTATCGCGGCCTCGCGCTGGGGCCTGCAGCGTGCACAGGTGGAACTGCTGGAAGTGGCGGCCGAGGCCGACATCCGGCTGACCTTCTTCCATGGCCGTGGCGGCTCGATCAGCCGTGGCGGTGGCAAGACCACGCACGCGGTCGATGCGTCGCCGCGCGGCAGCATTGATGGCCGCCTGCGGGTGACCGAGCAGGGCGAGGTGATCCATCGCAAGTACGGCATCCGTGCGCTGGCCCTGCGCTCGCTGGAGCAGGCCACCGGTGCGGTGCTGCGCGCCAGCCTGCGCCCGCGCGCCGCCGAGCCGCGCGAGGGTGACTGGCGACCGGTGATGGACGCGGTGGCTGCGGCCAGCAGCGAGGTCTACCGTGGCTTCGTCGGCCAGGCCGGTTTCATGGACTACTTCCGCACCGCCACGCCGATCGACGTGATCGAACGCATGACGCTGGGCTCGCGGCCATCGCGCCGGCTCGGCCAGGACGCCGCGCTGGGCAACCTCCGTGCGATTCCCTGGGTGTTTGCCTGGAGCCAGGCGCGGGCGGTGATTCCCGGCTGGTACGGCGTGGGCAGTGGCCTGCAGGCGGCGGTTGATGCCGGCCACGAACAGACCCTGCGCGAAATGGCGCGTGACTGGCCGTTCTTCCGCACCTTCCTGGATGACATCGCGATGGTGCTGTCCAAGGGCGATATCACCATCGCCGAGCAGTTCTCGCTGTTGTCGGGCGACCTGCACGGGCGCTTCTTTCCGCAGGTGCAGCGCGAACTGGAACTCACCCGGCACTGGCTGCTGGCATTGATGGACCAGAAGACACTGCTGGACCACGATGCGCGGCTGGCGCTGTCGATCCGCCTGCGTAATCCCTACGTCGATCCGATCAGCGTGCTGCAGGTGGATCTGCTGCAGCGCTGGCGGGCCAGCGGTCGCGAGGATGACGATCTGCTGCGTGCGCTGGTGGCGTGCGTGAATGGCGTTTCGCAGGGCGTGCAGAACACCGGTTGATCCGCATCCGCCGGGCATGGCCCGGCGAGTTCGAAAGGGTAGTGCCGGCCGCTGGCCGGCAACCTCATGATGTCTGCCAGCGCGCGCGAGGTTGCCGGCCAGCGGCCGGCACTACCTCATTCCTCCGGCGACGGCGGGTTCGACGCCAGCAGTTCCAGATGGCGCTGCTCCATTTCCTGGCGCAGCTGGCGGCGGATCTGCGCGGCGGCCTGGCGGCGCTTCTCGTCCGACGTCGCCGGCTGCAAGGGCGGGACCGGCGTCGGCCGGCCTTCCTCGTCCACTGCCACCATGGTGAAGAAGCAGCTGTTGGCGTGGCGCACGCTGCGCTTGAGGATGTCCTCGGCCACCACCTTGATGCCGATCTCCATCGACGAGGTGCCGGTGTAGTTCACCGAGGCCAGGAAGGTGACCAGTTCGCCCACTGCGATCGGCTGGCGGAACATCACCTGGTCCACCGACAGGGTGACCACGTAGCTGCCGGCATAGCGGCTGGCACAGGCGTAGGCCACCTGGTCGAGCAGGCGCAGGACGGCGCCGCCGTGGACCTTGCCGGAGAAATTGGCCATCTCCGGCGACATCAGCACGGTCATGGACAGCTGGTGGGTTTTGAGTTCGGTCGACATGGGCCGATTGTATCGACAACCGGGTAGTGCCGGCTGCTGGCCGGCAACCACGCGATTGTTGCCGGAGGCCATGAAAAAGCCGGCCAGCGGCCGGCTCTACCGAAAGCAGAAGGGCCGCTTGCGCGGCCCTTCGTGTTTCTTACTTCAGCTTCGCATCGGCGCGCAGGGCGGCGGCGCGGTCGGTCTTCTCCCAGGAGAAGGCCGTGGCGTTGACGGTCTCGCCTTCGCCGTTGAGGTAGCTGAACTCCTTCGGCTTGCGGCCGAAGTGGCCATAGGCCGCGGTCTGCTGGTACATCGGGTGCACCAGGTCCAGCATCTTGATGATGCCGTACGGGCGCAGGTCGAAGTGCTTGCGGATCAGCTTCTCGATCTTGTCGTCGCTGATCTTGCCGGTGCCGAAGGTGGTGACCGAGATCGAGGTCGGCTCAGCCACGCCAATGGCGTAGGAGACCTGCACTTCGCAGCGGTCGGCCAGGCCGGCGGCAACCACGTTCTTGGCGACGTAGCGGGCCGCGTAGGCTGCCGAACGGTCGACCTTGGACGGGTCCTTGCCGGAGAAGGCGCCACCACCGTGACGGGCCCAGCCGCCGTAGGTGTCGACGATGATCTTGCGGCCGGTCAGGCCGCAGTCGCCCACCGGGCCGCCGATCTCGAACTTGCCGGTCGGGTTGATGTGGAACTTGGTGCCCTTGTGCAGCCACTTGGCCGGCAGCACCGGCTTGATGATCTCTTCGCGGACGGCCTCGATGAGGTCCTTCTGCTTGATGCCCGGGGCGTGCTGGGTCGACAGGACCACGGCGTCGATGGCCGAGACCACGCCGTTTTCATAGCGCAGGGTGACCTGGCTCTTGGCGTCCGGGCGCAGCCACGACAGCGGCGAGTTCTTCTTCTTGCGGATCTTGGCCTGCTGCTCGACCAGGCGGTGCGACAGGTGGATCGCAGCCGGCATGTAGCTGTCGGTCTCGTTGGTGGCATAGCCGAACATCAGGCCCTGGTCGCCAGCGCCCATTTCTTCCGGCTTCTTGCGATCCACGCCCTGGGCGATGTGCGGCGACTGCTTGCCGATCAGGTTCAGCACGCCGCAGGTGGCGCCATCGAAGCCGACGTCGGAGCTGTCGTAGCCGATGTCCGTGATGACCTTGCGGGTCAGCGCTTCCAGGTCGATCCAGGCGCTGGTGGTGATTTCACCGGCGACAATGGCAACACCGGTCTTGACCATGGTCTCGCAGGCCACGCGGGCGCGCTGGTCCTGGGTCAGGATCGCGTCCAGCACCGCATCGGAGATCTGGTCGGCAACCTTGTCCGGATGGCCTTCGGAGACCGACTCGGAGGTGAAGAGATAGCTGGACATCAGGCGTAATATCCCTTGATTCGGATGGAAAGATGGGCGCGCATGATACACGGGGTGCGCCGCCTGTGCATTGTGAACCTGTACCGGTTGCCGGTGGTTAAGCCCGCGTAGGCCCGGCAAGGGCCGTCCTGACGGGATTGGGCCCCAGCCTCGAGGCCCAGTGTTCCACCAGCGTGACAACGGGCCGGGTGGCCAGGGTGCCGGTTGCGGCCCCGCTCCGGCAGGGTCGACCGTCATCGTTCTGCCCCAGAACCGCCATCTGGCTGCCGTCTGCCGGGCGCAGGCTGTCGGCCAATCCGGCCGCCGGGCATGAGTGGATCCGCCATGCAGGAACTTGAACAGCGTCTCCAGCAACGCTTTCCCGATTGGTTCCATGGCCGTCGTGGCCAGCTGGCGCGGCCGTTGCTGCGCAGCGTCGGGCGCTGGTCGCGGTTGGACCAGATCGAAGCTTTCCTGCAGCGCAGTGCAGGATTGCGCGGCTTCGGCTTCGTCGCCGCCGGGCTGGAGTTCATCGGTGGCCAGTACCAGGTGGACCCGGCCGCGCTGGCGAAGATCCCGGCCACGGGCCGCCTGCTGATTGTTGCCAATCATCCGTCCGGGGCGCTGGATGCGCTGGCGCTGCTGGACGCGGTTGGCCGCATCCGCCGCGATGTGCGGATCGTGGCCAATGACCTGCTGGGAGCCATCGCGCCGCTGCAGGACCTGCTGCTGCCGGTGCGCATCCTCGGCGGCAAGGCACAGCGTGGCAGCCTGCACGCCGTGGAGGAAGCGCTGGCCGCCGAGCAGTGCGTGATCGTGTTCCCGGCCGGCGAGGTCTCGCGCCTCTCGCTGCGCGGCATCCGCGACGGTCGCTGGCAGCGGGGGTTCGTGCGTTTCGCCCGTGCCGCGGGCGCGCCAGTGCTGCCGGTGCGGGTGGAAGCACGCAATTCGGCGCTGTTCTACGGCGCCTCGACCCTGTTCAAGCCGGCCGGCACCGCGCTGCTGGCGCGTGAGATGTTCACCCGACGTGGCCGTCCGCTGCGCCTGTGCATCGGTGAGCCGATGCAGCTGGGCAAGGGCGGCGACCCGGGCGCGCAGCTGTTGGCCGTGCGCCGCGCGCTGTATGCGCTGGGCCGCAATGGCGCGGCGGGCGGTGCCGCTGCCGTTGCAGGCCCCGAGCCGCTGGCCTCCCCGGTGCCACCTTCGCGGGTTGCCGCTGGCATTGCTGCAGCCACCCAGCTGGGCCAGACTGCCGACGGCAAGCAGATCCTGCTGGCCACCTGCAGCGCCGATTCACCGCTGCTGCTGGAACTGGGCCGGCTGCGCGAACTGACCTTCCGCCAGGTAGGCGAGGGCACCGGTCGCAGCCGCGACCTGGACGACTACGACCCGCAGTACGAGCACATCGTGATCTGGGACGCGGCCGCACAGCGCATCGCCGGCGCCTACCGCATCATGCGCGGTGCGCAGGCGCTGGCTCGGCACGGCCTGTCCGGGCTCTACAGCGCATCGTTGTTTCGCTATTCCGACGATGCGATCACCCACATCGCCGAAGGTCTGGAACTGGGCCGCAGCTTCGTGGTGCCCGATTACTGGGGCAGCCGCAGCCTGGACTACCTGTGGCAGGGCATCGGCGCCTACCTGCAGTGCCGGCCCGGCATCCGTTACCTGTTCGGCGCGGTGTCGATCAGCGCGGCGCTGCCGCGCGATGCGCGCGAGCAGCTGGTGGCGTACTACCAGCGCTACTACAGCGGTACCGCTGGCCTGGCTGAATCGAACCGCCCGTTCCAGTACTTCGCCGCACCGCCGAGTTTCGGCGAGCTGGATGCAGGCGCCGCGTTCGATGTGCTGAAAGCCAACCTGGCTGCACTCGGCACCGGCGTGCCCACGCTTTATCGCCAGTACACCGATCTGTGCGAACCGGGGGGAGCGCGCTTCCTCGCCTTCGGCGTGGATCCGGACTTCAGCGACTCGATCGATGGCCTGATCGAAGTGGACCTGTGCGCGATCCGGCCGAACAAGCGCAAGCGCTACCTGCGCGACGCGGGGACGCCGGCATGAGCGCGCTGGCGAACCTGTCGCCACACCGGCGCGCAGTGTTCGTCTCCGATGTGCACCTGGGGTCACGTCACTGCCATGCCACCGAGCTGGCGCGGTTTCTCTCGCAGCTGCGCTGCGAACGGCTGTACCTGGTGGGCGACATCATCGACCTGTGGTGGATGGCCCATCGCCGTGCCAACTGGCGGCAGTCGCACAGCGAAGTCATCCAGGCCCTGCACGCGCTGCGCCGTGCAGGCACCGAGATCATCTACATTCCCGGCAACCACGATGCCTCGCTGCGCCAGGTGTGCGGGCTGATGCTGCCGGCGATGCAGGTGCGCCGCCGCGCCATCCACGTGACTGCCGATGGCCGCCGGTTGCTGGTCGCGCACGGCGACGACTACGACGGCGTGACCCACTTCGGCGGCCTGCAGGAAAAGTTCGGCGACTGGCTGTACTACCGCATCCTCACCGGCAACCAGGCGCTGAATGCAGTGCGGCGCCGGCTGGGCATGCGCTACTGGTCGCTGTCGGAATTCCTGAAGAAGCGCAGCGGCGCGGCCGAACGCTACATCGAGCGCTTCGTGCAGGCCGGGCTGGACGACGTGCGCCGGCGCGGACTGGATGGCATCGTCTGTGGCCACATTCACCGCGCTGCGTTGATCGAACGCGATGGCCTGGTCTATGCCAACGACGGCGACTGGGTGGAGAGCCTGACCGCACTGGCCGAAGACCATGATGGCGCGCTGCGCCTGCTGGACCACAACGGCCAGACTCTGGTGGAGCTACCGGGCGCGCGCATGTCGCAGGCGGCGTAACCTGCCTTTTGTAGAGCCGAGCCCACGCTCGGCTTGCTGTTTGTTCTTCGTACAGACCGCGCTGCGCGCGCAAGCCGAGCGTGGGCTCGGCTCTACAAAGAACCCCCACAAACGTGTGGCCATCGCGCTAGCATCGGCCCATGGATTCCCTGACCCAGATCGTACTCGGTGGCGCCGTCGCCGCTGCCATCGCTCCGCCCGGCCATCGCCGTGCGGCCCTGCTTGCCGGTGCCGCGCTCGGCACCCTGCCGGACCTCGACGCGCTGTGGCTTGGCTTCACCGCCGCCGACCCGGTGGCGAACATGATCGAGCATCGCAGCTTCAGCCACTCGTTGCTGGTGCTGCCCTGGGTGGCTGCACTGATCTGGTGGTTGTTCAAGCGCTTCGGCAATGGCCGCGTCGCGCAGTCACCGGTGCGCTGGTTCTGGGCGATCCAGCTGGCGCTGGTCACCCATCCCGTGCTGGATGCGTTCACCGTCTACGGCACCCAGTTGTGGTGGCCGCTGCGGCCACATCCGACCATGGGTTCCAGTGTCTTCATCATCGATCTTGGCTACACGGTGTGGCTGCTGCTGGCCTGCGTGCTGGCCTGGTTTGGCCGCGCCCGCCCCTGGGCTGGCAAGGTGCTGGGTGTGGCGTTGCTGGTCAGCAGCGCCTACCTGGGCTGGGGCCTGATAGCAAAGGCCCAGGTCTACCGTGCTGCCCAGCAGAGCCTGGCGGCGATGGGCCTGGGCGATGCGCCGCGCTTCTCGGTGCCAATGCCGTTCAACACCCTGCTGTGGCGCGTGGTGGCGATGACGCCGAACGGCTACGTGGTGGGCGACCGCTCGCTGGTGGCTGACCATGGGCCGATGCAGTTCGAAGGCCATCCCTCCAACGTGCAGGCATTGCGCGAGGCGCAGGCGATTCCGGCGGTGCAGCAGCTGACGTGGTTCAACCGTGGCTTCATGCGTGCACAGGTGATGGACGGGCGGCTGGTCCTGAGCGACCTGCGCATGGGGCTGGAGCCCGACTACACCTTCAACTTCGCCGTGGCCCAGCAGGTCGACGGGCAGTGGCGGCCGATCACGCCCGAGCAGGTGCGGACGGATTACAGCAGTCCCGCCGCGCGCGCTGATGCCGGTCGCCGGTTGGTGGCGATGTGGCAGCGGATCTGGCACGAGCCGGCAGCCGCCGCGCCCGGAGCTGCACACCCGTAGATCCACGCCATGCGTGGATGGCGCAAACAACAGCCACGCATGGCGTGGCTCTACTACGGCTGGCGGTTGAGCTTGATCGAACGGTTCAGCACCTGGCGCGGCACGTTGGCGATGTCAAAGCCAACGAACGCCAGCAGGAACTGCAGCCCGGAGATCAGCGCGACCATCGCGATCATGATGGTACCCACCGGCGTGGCGACATCGGCCTGGGCCGACCGCACCCAGTGGTACAGCCCGAACAGCCCCCCGAAGGCGAGCAGGCTGCTGCCGGCGATCAGCTCCAGTGACGCGATGCTGAGGTCGCGCAGGAAATAGTTGTAGGCAATGCGCTTGAGCGTGTTGCGCAGGTGCTTGAAGGTGAACTCACCCAGGATGCGACCGATGCGCAGGTTGCTGGTTTCGTCGCCGTAGTGGGCATCCATTGCCACATCCTGCACGACCGCGCGCACGGTGTTCAGTCGGAACAGCATGTCGGTCTCGAAGAAATAACGGTCGCTGACCGCCTCGAGTTTCAGGTGGCTGGCGACCTTGGCATGGATGGCGGTGTAGCCGTTGGTCGGATCGAACACCTGCCAGTACCCGGACGAAGCCTTGGTCATGAAGGACAGCAGCAGGTTGCCCAGGCGCCGCACCGGGGGCATGCGGCGGATGTGGGTCAGGTTCCAGAATCGGTTGCCCTTGGTGTAGTCGGCATGGCCGTCGGCGATGGGTGCGACGAAGTCCATCAGCAGCGCCGGGTCCATCTGCCCATCGCCATCGACCTTGACCAGGATATCCATGCCATCGGCGATGGCCGCGCGGTACCCGGTCTTGATCGCGCCGCCGACGCCGAGGTTGTGCTGATGGAACAGCACGGTGATGCGCGGGTCGTTGGCTTCGGCCTGGATCAGGCGGCCGCTGCCGTCGGGGCATGCATCGTCCACGCAGTAGATCGCCGTTACCGCATCATCGATCGCCGCCAGCACGGACAGCACCTGGCGGGTCACTTTGTAGCAGGGGATGATCACGGCGATCCGTGCCGGCGCGGATGCGGAGGGCGTAGTGGTGGTCATCGGATTCATCGGGCTGGGTGGGCCAGCAGGGGTTTTGCCGGCAGTTCCACCAGATCCCCCTGCAGCACCCGTGGTGCGTCGCCCTCAGGCGCTACGGTGATGTGGTGGTAGCGGTTGAAGGTGAAATTGAACGCCTCGTCGGACATCGATGGGAAGTACCGGCGGAAGTAATCCATCTGTGGCAGGTACAGCACATGGTTCACGGCGGGAATGCCAACACCCGGCAGGAGGCCCCCGAACCCGCCGGGAGCCACCAGCACGCCTTCGGTCGTGCTGGCTGAGCCGCGGGCCTGCAGGGAGTGCAGGACGGCAGTGCGGTCCATCGCGAAGATCGGGCCGGCCGGCTGCACCGGATTGAACAGGCCGTTGCCCAGCAGGTTGGCCAGTGCGGCCGCGGCGAGCACCAGGCTGGTTGCATGCATCGACAGCTGCGGGCGGCGGGCAGCAACGGCCAGCGCCGCCAGGCACAGGTAGGGAATGGCGTCGGCAGCGCTGTGCAGGCGGCTGAACTGGCCTTCACCGAACAGGAACTTGGCCAGGCTGCCGACCATCAGCAGCGCCGCCAGAAGCAGCAGGCGCCAGCGCTGCAGGCGCACGCCGCAGTGCACCAGGATCATCGCGCAGGCGATGTTGAGCAACAGGCCGAAGGCCAGCAGCGCGCGCGCGGGGGGCACCATCGACAGGGTGGTCAGCTTGCCAACCACGGCGGGCACAGGCAGGAAGATCCAGCAGGCGATGAACAGCAGGCCGGCGGCCAGGATCAGCAGGGAGCTGCGGTGGCTTTTCGCCCATTCGCGCAGCCGTGTGCCATCGGCCAGCACCAGGGTGAACAGCGGCAGCAGGCTGCCCAGCACCGCGATTTCGCAATCGTTGGACGCCTTGAACAGCGGCAGCGGGGCGAACCGGTAGGTCATCAGGTTCGGAAAGAGGTGCGCGAGCAGGCTGGTCAGGCCGACACCGCCACCGGCGCTCTGGCGCTGGCCGGGGTACACCGTGTTGCGCACGATCGGGATGATGTCGTGGAAGTAGCCGACGAACACCGCCAGTGCAATCGCGCCTGCGATGGCGGCATCGACCAGACGTACAACGGTGATGGCATCGCGCCGGACCGCCAGCACCAGTACCGCCAGGGCCAGCACCGAGGAAATGATGAACGGCGGGTAGGACACTGCGATCAGCCATGCCGCCAGTGCATAGGCGCTGACTGCGATGCGCAGCGCGCGATGGCCGATGCCCAGCCATGCCACCGCAGCCCAGGGCGCCAGCGCGAATGCACCAGCATTGCTGGTCCACCAGACCTGCACGAACGGCGCGAAGAACAGCGTGGCCGAAACCAGTACTGCGGCCGGTGTCGGCATCCGCAGTTGGCGCAGGAGCAGAGCCCATCCGCTCAGGAAGGCCATGGCCATGAACATGAAGAAAAACGAATAGGCGTTCGCTGCAGGCAGCAGGAAGAACGCCCAGTGGTAAGGCTTGAACAGCAGCCCCCAGTCCAGCAGCGGCAGCGCCTGGAAGGTGCGCAGTGACTCGTGGTACGCCGAGTGCGCATTGACCTGCCCGAAGTCGTTGTTGACCGCGATCTGGATGTACGGCGTGAACACCATCCATTCGTCGGTGCGGATGTAGCGGGCGGTGCCGAGCAACGGCTGCTGTGGCGCCAGGCCCAGATACTCGTAGGCCAGCGAGTAGGAAGAAGGCGTCAGCGCGAACGCGACATACAGGATGCACAGCAGCGCCATGATCCCGGCAAGCAGGCGAACCTGGCCAGGTCGAAGCCCGCCCGTCTGGGCCGGGTCCTGGGCAGGGAAAGGCGTTCGGCCGTTGTCGTTCATCATGCTCCCGCAGGTCAGGTCCATCCGCGCGCGACAAGCTCACGCACCGATGCTCTGCTGCCGCACGGGGAGAGGCCCCGGCACGCGCCGTTCCGAGGCCGGGACTGCGGGATTCTAGCCGGTTGCCATCGCAGCCGCTGGCCGCCCTCGGGTGAGACCGGGCCTCAATACACCGTGGCGCGGCCCTGCACGAACGAATAGAAGAACACCGCGTTCGGATCGTTCTGCACCAGGCGGAACTCGCGACGCATGCCTTCCACGGTTTCCTCGTCCACCGAGCCGGCCTGCAGCAGCTGATCAGCGGCCGACAGCAGCAGCTGCTCCCAGAACGCGATCATCGTCTTGCGACGCGCCGGCTCGCGGTTGTCCAGGTGGATCGTCTTGATCTCGGTGTGCACGTCGCGGAAGCCACCGGCCAGCAGCAGGTTGCCCAGCTTGGCGCCGACGAACGGGTCGCCACCATGGTCGTACTGGAAATCGTTGAAGGCCATCCAGTAGCGCCAGATATGCGGCGAATACGGGTCGAGCAGGAACGAGGCGTTCATCACCTCGGTGATGTAGACCGGCGACCCCGGGGCCAGCACGCGGCGCACTTCACTCAGCACGCGTGCCGGTGACGGGACGTGTTCCAGCACCCAGCACAGGAACGCCGAATCGAAGCTGCGCGCCTCGAAAGGCAGTTCGCCGGCGTCAGCCTGTTGCAGGGTGTAGCGGTCGCTGCACCAGGGTGTGCGCGACAGGTTCCCGCGCGCGGTTTCCAGCTGGGTCTCGCTCAGGTCCACGCCGGTCACGTGCAGTTCCGGGAAGCGGCGCAGCAGGATCTCGGTCTGCGCACCCACGCCGCTGCCGACTTCCAGCAGGCGCCGCGCGCCGCTGTAGTCGATCTGGCCAAAGATGCTTGATTCCAGCAGCCGCGCCTGGGTCATCAGGCGCTGCTGCTCGGTGCCGGAGAACCCGTGCAGGTAGGTCGGGGAGGAGATCGGCGGGGTCATGACGGCGGGCTCTTGTAGCGTCGAGCTGGCTCGACTGTTCGGAAACGCGGGGCTGACGGCTCAGGCCGCCGAAGACAGCGCCGGTTCCCCGGCGATCAGGCGGTCGAAGTACTCGGTGGTCAGTGCGATCTGGCTCTGCGGGTCTTCGGCACGGTTGACCACTGCGCGGAAAGCGGCGTTCTCTGGCCGGTCCTTGGCATACCAGCCCAGGTGCTTGCGCGCGATGCGCACGCCCTGGGGCTCGCCATAGAACGCATGCAGTGCGTGCAGGTGGCCAAGCAGGATGTCGCGTACTTCCGCCAGCGATGGGGGTGGCAGTTCCTCGCCGGTGGCCAGGTAGTGCGCCACTTCGCGGAAGATCCACGGCCGGCCCTGCGCCGAGCGGCCGATCATCACCGCGTCCACGCCGGTTTCCTTCAGGACGTAAGCGGCCTTCTGCGGCGAATCGATATCGCCGTTGGCGATCACCGGAATGCGCAGCGCGGCCTTGATCTCGGCGATGGTGCCGTACTCGGCCTGGCCGGTGTAGTGCTGGTCGCGGGTGCGGCCATGTACCGCCAGCGCCGCGATGCCGCTGTCCTCGGCGATGCGCGCGATAAGCGGGCCATTGCGATGGTCGCAGTCCCAACCGGTGCGGATCTTCAGCGTGACCGGCACGTCCACCGCGTTGACCACGGCCTCGAGGATGCGCGCCACCAGCTGCTCGTCGCGCATCAGTGCCGAACCGGCCCAGGCGTTGCACACCTTCTTGGCCGGGCAGCCCATGTTGATGTCGATGATCTGCGCGCCGTGGTCGACGTTGTAGCGCGCGGCCTCGGCCAGCTGCTGCGGTTCGGTGCCGGCGATCTGCACGCTGATCGGTGCCGGCTCGCCGTCATGGTCCATGCGGTGGATCGACTTGCGCGTATTCCAGAAGCGCGGGTCGCTGATGGTCATTTCCGAGGCGGCCAAGCCTGCGCCCAGCCGTTTGCACAGCAGGCGGAAGGGCTTGTCGGTGACGCCGGCCATGGGCGCCAGCACGACGTTGGGGGCAATGGTGTACGGGCCGATCTGCATGCGCCCATTGTAGGGCGCGGGCGGCGGTACGGCCGTGTCGGGGGCGTTCCGGTTCAGGCCGATCCGCACCCAGCTCATGCCGTACCGGCATCAACAGATGCTTGACGGTTGCTTCCGCCGCCCCCAAGGGCGGGCGATCGTAGGCGGCTACCCCAGGCTCTGCCAGGCCTGGCCGGTACCCAACGCGAAGGCCAGCCCCAGGCTGAGGCAGGCCAGTGAACTGACCACCCAGAAGCGCCGGCCGTTGTAGCCGGGACGGAGCAGGGCCAGCGTGAAGCCCATCGCCGCGCGCAGCAGCAACAGCAGGGCGATGCCCGACAGGACCAGACGGCTGGCCGGCAGCGGCGAATGCCAGCCCGCGGCTGCCAGTGCGTACAGCGTCCAGGCCACCAGCACGGCAGTGATGCCGGCGGTCATCAGCGGTGGCCACCAATGCCCGGCCTGTGCCAGCCGGACCATGCGCTGGCCAGCACCGAAGTACCTGTACCACGCGGCGCCGAAGGCAATGCAGCCGATATGCAGCAAGGCTGCGATGGCACTGCCGGCGGCGGCAACCAGCAACCAGGGGAATCCGTCCATGTCCTGCCCACGCTGAAACGCTGCGCGGATGGTGGGTGAGGGGCAGGATGCGGGCAATGCGACCGGCAGTCGCAGCCGTTCGATGCGACCGCTGCTGAAGGCGCTGCGCTCAGCGCGGTGGATCGATCTGCAACCCGGCACCGAGACGGTCCAGGGCCACGTCCACGCGTGGCAGCCGTTGCCGACCCTGCAGCCACAGCAGGCGCAGCGGCAGGCCGCGGCAGTCCAGCGACGGCAGGATCGAGACCAGGCTGCCGCGCGCCAGCGCGTCATCGACCAGCCAGGTGGCCAGCTGCGCGATGCCGAAGCCGGCCTCGACCGCCGCCACCTGGGCCTCGGCGCTGCCAACCACCAGGCGCGCGCGGGCCTGCAGCGGTGTACTGCGCTGCCCGCCATCGGCCACCTGCCACGGCCCGATGCTGCCGTCCGCGCGTCCGAACAGCACACCGTCATGTCCGGCCAGCTCGGCGGCCGAGCGGGGCTGGCCATGCCGAAGCAGGTAGGCCGGGGAGGCGCAGAAGCGCAGGCATTCGTAACCGAGCAGGCGGCTGCCCAGAGGGGCGGGCAGCGGCTCGGGACCGCCGATGCGCACGGCGAGGTCGACGCCGTCCTCGGCGAGGTCGCTGAAGCGGTCGCTGAAGGTCACCTGCGGATGCAACTGTGGAAACTCGGCGGCCAGCTGCAGCAGCAACGGCCAGACTTTGAGGCGCCCGAAGGTGGCCGGCGCATCCACCCGCAGGCGGCCCACGGGCGCGTCTGCGTGCGCGACCAGCACCGACTCGGCATCGGCCAGTTCGCCCAGCACCCGCACGCAGGTGCGGTAGAAGCCCTCACCGGCCTCGGTCAGGCGAAGGCGGCGCGTGCTGCGTTCGAACAACCGCGCGCCCAGGCGTGCCTCCAGCCGTGCGATGGTCTTGCCCACCGCCGAACTGGTCAGGTGCAGGCGTTCGGCGGCGGCAGTGAAGCTGCCGGCATCGGCGGTGGCGACGAAGGCCTCGATGCCGCGCAGGCGCTCGGTGGGAAGCATGGGGAATTTCTGTCCGGAATCGATGGAAAACATAGCAGCAATCGGAATCCAGGGAGGAAATAGGCTGGCGGCCCCTGTTCTGATGCCCGCTCATGTCCTCCCTCGATTCCGCCGTGGCCGCTGTCCCCGCAAATGCCCGCGCACGCCTTTCGGTCGTCCTGCTGGCGGTGTCCGCCTTCGTCATCGTCACCACCGAGTTCCTGATCGTCGGCCTGTTGCCCGCGCTGGCGCGCGACCTGGGCCTGGGCATCGCCCGTGCCGGGCAGCTGGTTACCTTGTTCGCGTTCACCGTGATGCTGGCCGGGCCACCGTTGACTGCGCTGCTCGCACACGTTGAACGGCGGCGCCTGTTCGTGGCGATCCTGCTGCTGTTCGCCGGCTCCAACGCGCTGGCCGCGATGGCTACGCAGCCGTGGCTGCTGGCGCTGGCGCGGGTGCTGCCGGCACTGGCGCTGCCGGTGTTCTGGGGCACCGCCAGTGAGACTGCTGCGCAGCTGGCCCCTGCAGGGCAGGGAGGTCGTGCGGTCGCGCGGGTCTATCTGGGCATCACCGCCGCAATGCTGTTCGGTATCCCGCTGGGTACGTTGGCCGCCGACGCTCTCGGTTGGCGCGGCAGCTTCTGGCTGTTGGCGGCCCTGTCGCTGTTGATGGCGGGCGCGCTGGCGTTGTGGATGCCGGACACCGTGGCCGGACCGCGGCGCGCGCTGGGCGAGCAGGCACGGTTGCTGCGCCAGCCGCAGTTGCTGGGCCATGTGCTGCTGTCGGTGCTGGTGTTCACCGCGATGTTTGCTGCCTATACCTACCTGGCCGATGTGCTGGAGCGGCTGATGCAGGTACCGGCGGCACAGGTGGGCTGGTGGCTGATGGGCTTCGGAGCTGTCGGGTTGATCGGCAATGCACTGGGGGGGCACTGGGTCGATCGTGCGCCGCTGGGCGCGACCCTGGTGTTCTGCGCGGTGCTGGCGCTGGGCATGCTGGCCAGTGTCGGGCTGGCCGGCCACGGCACGTTCGTGCTGATTGCACTGGCCCTGTGGGGTGTGGCGCATACTGCATTGTTCCCGCTGTGCCAGGTGCGGGTGATGCGTGCGGCGCCCCAGGCGCAGGCGCTGGCGGGAACCTTGAATGTGTCCGCGGCCAATGCCGGCATCGGCCTGGGCGCGCTGCTGGGAGGTGGGGCCATCGAACGCTTCGGGCTTGCCTCGCTGGGCGTGGTGGCCGCTGCCGTGGCGCTGCTGGCAATCGTCGCGGGCCTGCTGCTGCGGCGGCTTGCCCGGTCTCGCTCATCCACGCATGGCGTGGATCTGCCTCATTGAAAGGCAAACAAAAAAGCCCGGGTGTCTGCACACCCGGGCTTCTTCATCCACGCATGGCGTGGATCTACTTTGCTTCAGCGTCGGCCGGGGTGAAGCGCGGCATCGCCGCTGCAGCGCCTTCCTTCTCGGTCGAGCGACCGGCGAACTGGTTGGCGAAGCGCACGTGGCGGGCGAACGGGGCATCGGCCACCTGCGCCAGCGACGCGGCCAGCGCACCGTTGAAGGCGTCACCGGCACCGGTGGTGTCGATCGCCTGCACCTGTTCCGCACCCACGCGGTAGTACGGCTGGGTATCGCCGCGCAGGTTCTCGTCGGCATGCGAGACGAACACACCCACCGAACCCAGCGTCACCACCACGGTGCCGTTGCCGACCAGCTTGCGGCACAGTGCATGCAGGCTGGCGCCATCCAGCGCGGCGACGTCGTTGGCATCCACGCGCTCGCCGACATGTCGGCCGAGCAGGGCAGCGAACTCGGTCTCGTTCGGGGTGATCACATCGGCCAGCTTGAGCAGGCCGATGGTCGAGGGGGCATCGGCCGGTGCAGTGTTGAGCACGGTGGTGACGCCGGCCTCGCGGGCCGTGGCCAGTGCCGCTTCGATGGTCTGCACCGGCGATTCCAGCTGCACCAGCACCACCTTGGCACGGGTCAGCAGGGCCTGCTGCTGTTGCAGGAAGTCGGTGCTCAGCGCGGCGTTGGCACCCGGGCCGATCACGATGGTGTTGCGGCCACGGGCATCGACGTAGATGCCGGCGGTGCCGGTCGGTTCGCTGCTGGCTTCGGCGATCAGACCGAAGCCGTCCTGTGCGGCCAGCTCACGGGCGGTGGCGCCACCGGCGTCGTCGCCCAGCGCACACACGAAGTGGGTGTCGGCACCGGCGCGGCAGGCTGCCACGGCCTGGTTGAAGCCCTTGCCACCGGGGCCGGTGCTGTAACGGCCGGCAATGGTCGCACCCGGTGCCGGCAGCGACTCGCACCGCCACACGTGATCGACATTGAAGGAACCGACGACAACGACACTGCTGCTCATAGGGAATCTTTTCTCAACCAAGGGTTCAACTGAAGTGCGTCAGCACGCCGGCGATGGTCGCCGTCATGAAGGTGGCAATGGTACCGCCCAGCACCGCGCGCAGGCCGAACTTGGCCAGGTCGTGGCGCCGTTCCGGGGCCAGGCCACCGATGCCGCCAATCTGGATCGCGATCGAGCTGAAGTTGGCGAAGCCGCACAGCGCATAGGTCGCGATCAGGCGACCTTCGCTGGACAGGCTGACGCCAGCCACCTGGCCGTTCACGATCTGCGACAGCTCGGTGTAGGCCACGAACTCGTTGATCACGACCTTCTGGCCGATCAGAGAACCGACGGTGGTGGCATCGGCCCACGGCGTGCCGATCACCCAGGCGATCGGGGCCAGCAGGTAGCCGAAGATGGTCGACAGGTTGGTCGGCTTGCCGATCTGCGCAGCCAGGCCGGTCACTTCACCGATCCAGGTCAGCGGGGCGTTCAGCAGGGCGATCAGGGCGATGAAGGCCAGCAGCATGGCGCCGATGTTCAGCGCCAGCTTCAGGCCGTCGCCGGCGCCGGCCGCAGCCGCGTCGATGATGTTGCTGGAGGTCTTCTCGACTTCCATCTTCACCGTGCCGCGGGTGAGCGGGGTGCCGGTTTCCGGAATCAACAGCTTGGCCACGACCAGAGTGGCCGGCGCGGCCATGATGCTCGCCGCCAGCAGATGCTTGGCGTAGAAGGCCTGCTGCGCCGGGTCGCCGCCGCCGAGCATGCCCACGTAGGCCGCCAGCACGCCGCCGGCGATGTGTGCCATGCCGCCGATCATCATGGTCAGCAGCTCGGACTGGGTCATCTTGGCGATGTACGGGCGCACGGTCAGCGGCGCCTCGGTCTGGCCGATGAAGACGCTGGCGCAGACACTGGTGGTTTCCGCACCGGACACACGCATGACCTTGGTGATCGCCCACGCCATCACGCGCACGATCGCCTGCATGATGTTCAAGTGGTACATCACGCCCATCAGCGCCGAGAAGAAGATGATGGTCGGCAGCACCTGGAAGGCGAAGATGAAGCCGTAGTTCTTGGTGTCCATCAACGAGCCGAAGATGAAACCGGAACCCTCGTTGACGAAGCTCAGCACCTTGACGAAGCCGTGGCCCAGCGCGTCGAACACGTCGCGCCCGCCCGGCACCAGGATCACCAGCGCCGCGAAGGCGATCTGCAGGGTGATACCGGTGGCAACCAGCTTCCAGTCAACCGCACGCTTGTTATTGGAAAACAACCAGGTGATGTCGATCAGCACCGCCAACCCGAACAGGCCGAAGCCGATCCTGCCCAAACCTTCGACCATGTGAGTGACTCCCCTGGGGCGTCGCGAAAAACGGGAAGCCTAGTGCAGGGCCGGGGCCGGGGCAAGGAAAAGCAGCGTGCGCGCACCCATCGGTACCGATCAGGCCAGCAACGGCAAGGGCTTGCGGCCGGCGGCGACAGGTAGAATGGGGATCGATCCCGGCCCGGATGCGGGCCCGCAGCAGGAGATTCGCATGCAATACCGTCGCCTGGGCTCCACCGGCCTGCCGGTTTCCGCCCTTTCCTTCGGCGCCTGGGTGACCTTCGGTGACCAGATCCCGCGCGATGAGGCCCGCAACCTGGTGGCCGCCGCCTGGGATCATGGCGTCAACTTCTTCGACAACGCCGAGGGCTACGCCAACGGCCGCGCCGAACAGGTGATGGGCGATGTGATCAGCGACCTGCGTCTGCCGCGCGACGGCTTCTGCGTGTCCAGCAAGGTGTTCTTCGGTAGCGCCAAGGACCCGCGGCCGACCCAGCGCGGCTTGTCGCGCAAGCATGTGACCGATGCCTGCCATGCCGCGCTCAAGCGCCTGCGGGTGGATTACCTGGACCTTTATTACTGCCACCGCCCGGATCCGGACGCGCCGATCGCCGAGACCGTGCACGCCATGGATACCCTGGTGAGGCAGGGCAAGATCCTCTACTGGGGCACTTCCGAGTGGTCGGCGATACAGATCCAGCAGGCGCTGGATTTCGCCGAACGACACAACCTGCAGGGCCCGTCGATGGAGCAGCCGCAGTACAACCTGCTGCACCGCGAGCGGGTGGAGGTCGAGTACGCACCGCTGTACGCCCGCGCCGGGCTGGGCACCACCATCTTCTCGCCGCTGGCCTCGGGCCTGCTGACCGGCAAGTACGATCAGGGCATTCCCGCCGATGCGCGACTGGGCCGGGAAGGCATGGAATGGCTGCAGGACCTGGTGCTGGGCGCCGACGCCGAGGCCCGCCTGGGCCAGGTGCGCCGCTTCAGCGAAGTCGCGCGGGCGCTGGGCCAGGCCCCGGCCACGCTGGCCATCGCCTGGTGCCTGCGCAACCCGAATGTCTCCAGCGTGATCCTCGGCGCCAGCCGGGTCAGCCAGCTGCTGCAGAACCTGCAGGCGCTGGAGGTGCTGGAGCAGGTCGATGCCGCCGGCTGGGCCGAGGTCGAGGCCGTCTTCGGCTGAACCCCGGGGCCGACCGGGCCTCGGTGGCCTCGGTCGGGCCTGCTCGGGATCGTGATCGATAGAGTCGACTGCTTCGGATAGTCGACTGCTTCGAGCAGCAGCAGTCGCCTCTACACATCTGTGTCGTCAATTTGATTGACGTTATCTATCGAATTTCAGAATTCGATCATTAATCTCATCAATGAAGTTGAGAATGGTTGTTGATTGTCAACTGAGAATCATTATCATTTAACTCGTCCCTCGCACGAGTCCAGATGCTCATGAATGCTCAACCTGTACTGCTGCGCCCCGAAACGCTGACCCTCCGCGATCGTCCGGTCCGCGTCGTTCCGCCGGAAGAGGTCATCGACAGCGAAGCCCTGCTCAAGGGCCGTCGTGAAATCCTGATCCAGCACGGCGACCGCTTCTATCGCCTGCGGCACACCAGCAACGACAAGCTGATCCTGACCAAGTAATCGCGGTCTGGTCGCCCGCCTCCCTCCCTCCTGCCGGCAGCGCCGACAGGGTGGGCGACCCGTCCGCTCCCGCTCTCTCCCCCCCGGTCTACCGCGTGCACCTTCCGGGTGTGCCGGTAACCGGGGGTTCCCCTGCCTGACCGAACGATCCCGATGACCCGCCATACCGCCCTTTGCCTTGCTGTCTGGATGGCGCTGCCGCTGTCCGCCCACGCTGCTGCCACTGCTGCCCCCGATGCGCGCGAATTCGATCGGGTGCAGGTCACCGCCACCCGCACCGAGCGGGCCGTGAGCGACGTGGCGGCCACCGTGGACGTCATCGACCGTGAGCAGATGGACCGGCACCTGGTGCAGGACATCAAGGATCTGGTGCGCTACGAGCCGGGCCTGTCGGTCACCCGCAGCGCGACCCGCTTCGGCCTGGATGGTTTCCGCATCCGTGGCCTGGACGGCAACCGCGTGCGCATCCAGACCGACGGCATCGTCATGCCGACCCGGTTCGACATCGGTTCGTTCGCCAGTTCCAACCGCAACTTCACAGACCTCGATACGCTCAAGCGAGTCGAGATCGTGCGTGGACCGGCCAGCTCGCTGTACGGCTCCGACGCACTCGGTGGCGTGGTCGCGTTCGTGACCAAGGACCCGGCCGACTATCTCAAGGACGGCAAGAACAGCTACTTCGGCCTGAAGTTCGGCTACGACGGTGAGTGGAAGGGCCTGCTCGGCGGTGCCACGGCCGCCTTTGGTGGCGACCACTGGAGCGGCCTGGTCAACGTCAACCACCACCAGGGCCAGGAAACGGACAACAAGGGCACGGTTCGCAGCGACAACGACACCCGCACCGCGTCCAATCCGCAGGATCGCGACGGCCGCAGCCTGCTCAGCAAGCTGGTCTATGCACCCAGCGAGGACCAGCGCTTCCGCTTGACCGTGGAAGGCAACGAAGACACCACCGATACCAATGTGCTGTCGGCAATCGCCAGCGTTGCACCGCGCCCCGGCGCGATGGCAGCGGCCACTGGCATGAAGTCCCACGACACCCAGAAGCGCAACCGTGTGTCCTTCGCCCACGAGATGGATGCGCTGGACCAGTCGTTCGCCGACAGCCTGCATTGGCAGGTGTACGCGCAGAACAGCGAAACCCGGCAACAGACCGACGAGACCCGCACCGACGGCACCAGCCGCCACCGCGTGTTCTCCTTCGACCAGCATGCCTATGGCCTGCAGGCGCAGTTCAACAAGGCGTTCACCACCGGCAGCGTCGAGCACGCATTGACCTACGGTTTCGAAGGCACCCGTACCGAGATCCGCCAGAAGCGCGACGGCTACCAGGTCAGCAAGGCCGGCGTGGTCAGCAACACGGTGGTGCCGGACACCTTCCCGGTGCGTGACTTCCCGATCAGCAAGACCACCGAGCTGGGCCTGTACGCACAGGATGAGATGCGCTTTGCCGATGGCAGGCTGTCGCTGGTGCCGGGCGTGCGCGTGGACCGCTATGAGCTGAAGCCGGAAGTGGACGGTATCTTCGCCGAAGACAACCCGACCACGGCCGTGGCGCAGCTGAAGAAGACCAGCGTGTCGCCGAAGCTGGGCATGGTCTGGCGCTTCACCGACGAATGGTCGCTGTTCGCCGGCTATGCACGTGGCTTCCGTTCGCCGCCGTACAACGACGTCAACATCGGCCTGACCAACGTCGCCTTCCGCTATACCGCCATCGCCAATCCGGACCTGAAGCCGGAAACCAGCGACGGCTATGAACTGGGCCTGCGCTTCATCGCGCCGGCGGCGTACGTCAGCGTCAGCGGCTACTACAACGACTACAAGGATTTCATCCAGTCCAACGTCGATACCGGCCGCAACGCACAGGGTTTGACCGTGTTCCAGTCGCAGAACATCGCCGACGCGCGCATCTATGGCGCGGAAATGAAGGCCGGCATCGAGTTCGGCGAACTCAGTCCGGCGCTGAAGGGCTGGGCGCTGCGCAGTGCGTTGGCATGGTCGCGTGGTGACAACCGGACCGATGACGAACCGCTGGCCTCGGTCGATCCGTTGCGTGGCACGCTGGGCCTGATGTACGACACCGACACCTGGGGCGTCGAACTGGCCGGTACCTTCGTGCAGCGCAAGAAGCGCCTGCCGCCGCCTGCTGCGCAGACCAATCCGAACGCACCGGCGCCGTTCGTCTACCAGCCGGCCGGCTACGGCGTGCTGGACCTGATGGCGCACTGGAACTTCGCACCGGGTGCCACCTTCAATGTCGGCGTGTTCAACCTGGTCGACAAGCGCTACATCGAATGGTCGTCGATCACCCCGAGCCTGATCACCAATCGCGCACTGAGCGATCGTTTCAGCAGCCCGGGCCGCACCTTCTCCGCCAGCCTTGCCGTTTCCTGGTGACCTCATGAGCCGAGCATTGTCCGCACGCAGGAATGACTCCATCGCCGCGCCACACAGCGCGGCCTGGCCGACCCCGGCACAGCTGGCCACGCTCGGCACCGTGTTGTGCCTGTACCACGCCGACGGCAACGAGTTGGGCGGCTGGCGCCAGGCCGTACGCGTGCACGCCTGCCAGGGCGTGGACAGTGAAGGCCTGCGCGAGAGCCTGTGCTTCCTCGATGGCCGCGGTCGCTGCGTGTGGCGTTTGTACCTGCTGCCCGACAGCGATTTCCTGGCCTGGGACCGTCTGGTCGCGGCGCTGCCGCCGGGACCGGAACACGACAGCGAGGCGAGCGTTGGCGAACGCCTGTGGCGGCGCCTGGCCGGCCATCTCGGCGGCCAGCGCTGGCGCCTGTGCGCGCTGCGCCTGCACGCCGCCGACGACGGCCGCACCCTGGCTGCCAGCCTGTCGACCCTGTCCTCGCTGGGCGCGGCCACCGCGCGCCGCATCGCACGCCTGGAAGGTGCCGAAGGCGAGCTGGCGATCGACGACTGCTGCTGTGCCGACGCCGCCCGGCGCCCGGCGCCGCGGATCCCCGGCGACCTGCCGCTGATCCGCCTGTGACCCTCTCCTGATGGAACGCCCGTTGGCCACGGATGGCCCCTCAATGAATCTGCAACCCCGAAGGAAGACCCCGATGAAGCTCCAGACAGCCAGCGCCATGCTGCTGCTCGCCGCCAGCGGCGTGGCCAGCGCGCAGCCCTCCGATATCGCCCGCGACCACGACAGCATCCTCGCCATGCAGGGTGAGTACACCGTGGATTTCGCCTTCGACGAGACCGTGCTGCTGAAACCGGGCTACGAGCGCGCGCCGGCGATGCGCAGCGGCGGCAGCGAAGTGGTCATCGTGGTCGAGGACACCCCGAAGCGCATCGTGCTGCAGCACCTGCTGCTGGACGAGAAGAGCGGCCACATCACCAAGCACTGGCGCCAGGACTGGGTGTACGAAGCACCGAACCGTTTCGAGTTCAGTGCCGACCAGACCTGGAACGTACGCAGCATTCCGGCGGCGGTGAGCCAGGGCGCCTGGACCCAGTGCGTGTACGAAGTGAGCGACGCACCGCGCTACTGCGGCACCGGCGCCTGGACCTACACCAACAACGTGCCGAGCTGGACCAGCGATCTGAGCTGGCGCCCGCTGCCGCGCCGTGAGTACACCAAGCGCAGCGACTACAACGCGCTGGCCGTGATCAACCGCCATACGCTGACCCCGAACGGCTGGACCCACGAACAGTTCAACACCAAGGTGCAGCGCAACGCCGATGGCAGCCAGGTGGAGATCGCACGCGAGTTCGGCTTCAACGACTACGTGAAGACCACCGAGGTCGACTTCACCCCGGCGCGCAACTACTGGAAGGCTACTGCCGGTTACTGGGCCAAGGTGCGCCAGCGCTGGGACGGTTTCCTGACCCAGGCCCCGGGCGTGCACCTGAAGACCAAGATCGACGGCATGGCGATGATCATTCCGCTGTTCACCCAGGCCGAAGAGATCCAGTCCGGCAAGAAAGTGAAGGACAAGCAGATCGACGAAGTGTTCGCCAAGTACGTGGAAAAGGCCCAGTAGATCCACGCCATGCGTGGATGCACTGCACTCAGGACGTCGGTCCACCCAGCGTGGTCAGGTCCAGCCCTGCATCCTGGAAAGCCTGCAGGGTGACCTGCAGGCTCGCCTCGTCGTCGCGGGTGCGGACGCCCATGACAGCTTCGTGGCAACGCACTTGATCCGTACTGCAGGCACTCCGGTCCGGCAGTAGCAGCGCGGTCTGCGAGACCAGGATCGCCATGTGCGCCACTTCCTTTCTTGGCTTCGGTTGGCCCTGGTAGAACTGGTTGAACTCCGCGCGCAGGTCGGCCATCACCTCGGCATCGGTGCGCGTGCGTGACACGCTGGCCGGAACCAGATAGGTCGGGTGGCCATCGTGGAAGGCGCGCACCTCATCGGCCAGCACCGTTTCCAGTATGAAGGCCTGTACCGGGTCCGGGACAAGGCCCGGTGCAGTGCGGGCAGATACGGCCGGCATCGCCACCAGCAGTGGCACGCCGGCCAGAAGGACGCGCAGGCAGAAGCCGTAGTTCATTCCTATTCCTTGAACATCAGAAACGCCGCCACCACGATCAACCCGAACGCGGCGTAGTGGTTCCACTTCAGCGGCTGGCCCAGGTAGAACGCGGAAAACACCGCAAACACCAACAGCGTGATCACTTCCTGCATGCCCTTCAGCTGCGGCGCCGAATACACCGCGCTGCCCAGCCGGTTGCCCGGCACCTGCAGGCAGTATTCGAAGAAGGCGATGCCCCAGCTGACCAGGATCACCATCATCAACGGCGCGCTCTTGTACTTCAGGTGGCCGTACCAGGCGAAGGTCATGAAGATGTTGCTGCCGAGCAGCAACAACACCGGGTACAGGTAAGCAGCGAACGACGTGCCGGGCATCCGGGCGATCTCATCGGGTGGGGCGCGCAGCATACAGCCGGCCCCACCCGCAGCGTGTCACGAGCGCGTCAGGCTTCGCGCAGGGCCAGTGCCGGCGGCGTATGCAGGATCGCCCGCGTACCCCACCAGCCCGCCAGCAGGCTCAACCCGATGCCGACCACGCCGCCGATCAGCAGGCCCGGCCACGGTGGCAGCAACGGCAGCTCGAACACCTTCTGCGAGACCGCCACGCCGATGGCGGCCGCCGCGCCCACCGCCAGCATCGCCGCCAGCATGCCCAGCGCGCCGAATTCCACCAGCACCGCGCCGCGCAGCTGGCGCCGGGTTGCGCCCAGCGTGCACAGCACTGCGCTGTCGTAGCGACGCTCGCCCGCCGTGGCCTGCAGCGCGGCCAGCAGCACCAGCACGCCGGCCAGCAGGCTGAACACCATCACCAGCTGCACCGCCTGTGCCACCCGTTCCATCACATCGCGCACCTGCGAGATCACCGCGTCCACGTCCAGCAGCGACAGGTTGGGCTGCGCGCGCACCAGCTCGCCCAGCCCGGCCGCCTTGCCGGCCGGCAGATGGAACGCCGACAGCAGGTTGTGCGGGGTATCGCCCACCGCATTCGGATTCAGCAGCACGAAGAAGTTCGGCCGGAAGGTGTTCCAGTCGGCCTTGCGCACACTGGTGACGGTGAACTCGCGCTCCTGCTCGCCGACTGCAATGGTGATGCGGTCGCCCGGATACACGCCGTAGCGCTTGGCCCAGCCGATTTCAACCGACGCCTCCGCCGCCGTGCTGTCGGGCGTCCAGAAGGTGCCGTTCATCAGCGTGTTGGCCGGCGGGAAGCTGCTGCGCCAGCTGAAGTTCAACGGCCGGTTCTCGTCGTCGTCATCGCGCTGGCCGCCCTGCGTCGGTTGCCCGTCCTGACCGGGCTCGCGGTCCACGCGCAGCGGCGGCTTGCCGTTGATGGCGATCAGGCGCCCGGTGGCCATCGGTTCGATGCTGGCGTCGTTGGCACCCAGCCCGCGCAGCGTTGCCAGCACACTGTCGCGCTGTTCGGGCTGGATGTTGATCAGGAAGTAGTTCGGCGTGTCCGCCGGCAGCCGCTCGCGCCACTGCTGCAGCAGCCCTGGGCCGGTCACTGCCAGCAGCAGCAACGCGCACAGCGACAGCGACAGCCCGACCAGCTGCATCACCGCCAGCAGCCGGCGCCGGGTCAGTGCGGCCAGGCCCAGTCGCCAGTTGCCATGCAGGCGATGCTGCAGGCCGCGCATCAACTGCAGCAGCACGAAGCCGACCACCCCGGCCGCCACCGCCAGCGCGGCCAGGCCGCCCAGCACCCACAGGGCCAGCTTGAGGTCACCGGTGACCTGCACCGCCAGCAACAGGCTTGCCCCCAGCGCGGCCACATAGGCCAGCAGCGAGGCTGGCGGCAGGGCAGCGAAAGAACGGTTGAGTACGCGCATCGGCGGCACCCCGCGCAGACGCAGCAGCGGTGGCAGGCCGAAGCCGAACAGCAGCAACAGGCCGATGCCGGCACCGGTCAGCGCCGGCATCGCTTCCGGCAGCGGCAGGCGCTGCGGCACCAGGCTGCCCAGCACCTGTACCAGCCCTTCCTGCGCAGCCATGCCCAGGCCGATGCCAAGTGCACAGGCCGGTACCGCCAGCATCAGCAGCTGCAGTGCCAGGCCGAGCAGGATGTCGCGCTGGCGCGCACCCAGGCAGCGCAGGATCGCCACCTGGTCGATGCGGCGAAGGGCGAAGCGGTTGGCCGCCAATGCGGTGGCCACGCCTGCCAGCAGCACCGCCAGCAGCGCGCTCAGGCCAAGGAAGCGGCCGGCCAGGTCGAAGGCCTGGCGCACGCCGCGCTGGGTGTCATCCACGTTCAGCAGGCGCAGGCCCTTCACCTGTGGCAGCAGCCACTCGCGCAGGGACGCGACCTGTCCGGCCGGTCCTGCAAACATCAGCCGGTAGTTGATGCGGCTGCCGGGGCCAAGCAGGCCGGTGCCTTCCACATCGGCGCGGTTGACCAGCAGGGTGGGGGAGGGCGTCAGCAGGTCGCCACCGGTATCCGGTTCGGCCTCGATGATGCCGGCGATGCGCAGCGTGCCAGCGCCGAACTCGAGATCATCGCCGGCCTTCAGTCCCAGCCCCTGCAGCAGGCGCGGGTCGGCATAGGCCTGGCCCTTGGGCGGCATGCCGGCGTTGGCGATCAGCGCGCCACCGGGCGTGCTGCGCACCCTCAGCGTGCCACGCAGCGGATAGCCCGCCTGCACCGCCTTGATGCTGGCCATCTGGCTGGCATCACCGTTGAACAGCACGCTGCCGAAGCTGGCGATGCGGGTGAAGGCCAGTCCACGGCGCTGCGCCTCGTCGGCGAACGCCTGCGGCGGGTCATCGCGCCCGGCGATGCCGAGGTCGCCACCGAGCATTTCCGCTGCGCTGCCGGTCAGTGCCAGGTTGACCCGGTTCACCAGCGTGCCGACCGCGGTCATCACCGCCACGCCCAGCACCAGTGCGGCGAACACGGTCAGCAGGTCGCCGGCCAGGGCCTCGCGACGCAGCGCGCGCCATGCATGGCGCAGCAGGTTCATGCCTGGGCCCCATGTTCAACCGGCAGCAGCCGGCCGTCGTCGATGCGATGGATGTACTGGCAGCGCTGGGCCAGGCGCAGGTCGTGGGTGACCAGCACCAGGGTGGTGCCGCTGCCTGCGTTCAACTCGAACAGCAGGTCGCTGATGTGCTGGCCGGTGGCATGGTCCAGCGAGCCGGTCGGTTCGTCGGCGAACAGGATGCGCGGGCGGGTAACGAAGGCACGTGCCAGTGCAACGCGCTGCTGCTCGCCACCGGACAGCTGGCGCGGGTAGTGACGGGCGCGATGGGAGAGGCCGACCTGGGCCAGCACTTCATCGACCCGCGCGCGATCCTCGCGCCCGGCCAGTTCCAGTGGCAACGCGACGTTCTCGGCAGCGGTCAGCGCCGGCAGCAGGTGGAAGCTCTGGAACACGAAGCCGACCTCGTGCGCGCGCAGCTGGGCACGTGCTTCCTCGTCAAGGTGGCCCAGGTCCTGGCCCACCAGCGCGATGTGGCCGCGGCTGGGCAGGTCCAGGCCGGCCAGCAGGCCGAGCAGGGTGGTCTTGCCGGAACCGGAGGCGCCGACGATGGCCACGCTGGTGCCTTCATGGACGGTCAGGGTGATGTTGTCCAGTATGTGGACTTCACCCTCCGGGCCCTGCACGGACTTGCCGACCTGGTCGACGGCGATGGCGACGGGCGCGCTGCGGGGGGACAGGCTGTCGATGAGGAGACTCCAATGCGCAAGACGGGATGGAGCCGGCGAGCCGGCGCGATGATGGTGCTGCTGCTAGGGTTCCTGCTGCTGCCCGGGCTGGCCTGTGCCAAAGGTCCGGCCGGCACCGTGCTGGTGCTCGGCGACAGCCTCAGTGCTGCCCACAATATCCCCGCCGACGCCGGCTGGGTCAGCCTGCTGCAGCAGCGGGTCAGGCAGCAGTCGAAAACCCCGGCGCGCATCGTCAACGCCAGCATGAGCGGCGAGACCACCTCGGGCGCGCTGACCCGCCTGCCGGGCCTGCTGGCGAAGGAAAAACCGACCGTGGTGGTGATTGCCCTGGGCGGCAACGACGCACTGCGCGGGCTGACCCCGGCACAGGTGCAGGGCAACCTGGAAAAAATGGTGCAGGCCAGCCAGAAGGCGGGGGCCAGGGTGCTGTTGCTCGGCATCGACGTACCGCCCAACTATGGCCCGGCCTACCGCCAGCGCCTGGCGGCGGCTTACAAGGCGCTGGCCACGCAGTACAAGGTGCCGCTGCTGCCGTTCCTGTTGGAGGGTGTGGCCCTGCAGCCGGGCATGATGCAGGCCGACGGCCTGCACCCCACCGCGCAGGCGCAGCCGAAGGTGCTGGACAACGTCTGGCCGCTGCTCAGGCCGCTGCTCTGAACCGTTTGATTCCCTCTTGACGGAACTTCACATCACGTCCACCGTCGATGCGGCATGTTTCACAAAGCTGAAGTTAGAGGGAATCACATGCGTCAGACGAAGGAGACCTCCGGCTTGGTGCTGGTGGTCGAAGACAACCGCAACATCTCCGAGATGATCGGGGAATACCTGGAAGGTCGCGGCTTCGAAGTCGACTATGCACAGGACGGCCTGGATGGCTACCGCCTTGCGGCGGAAAACAGCTATGACGTCGTGGTGCTCGACCTGATGTTGCCGCGCCTGGATGGCATCGAAGTGTGCCGTCGCCTGCGCAACGATGCGCGCAAGTCCACCCCGGTGCTGATGCTCACGGCACGCGACACGCTGGACGACAAGCTCACCGGCCTGGGTTTCGGTGCCGATGACTACCTGACCAAGCCGTTCGCGATCCAGGAGCTGGAAGCCCGCCTGCGCGCGCTGATCCGTCGCGAGCGTCGCCAGGTTGGTTCGGAAGTGCTGAAGGTGGCCGACCTGGTGCTCGATCCGGTCAGCATGCGCGCGACCCGTGCCGGCACCGAGCTGCAGCTTTCGCCGATCGGCCTGCGGCTGCTGACCATCCTGATGCGCGAATCGCCGCGCGTGGTCACCCGCCAGGAGATCGAGCGCGAGATTTGGGGCAACGGCCTGCCGGATTCGGACACGCTGCGCAGCCACCTGTACAACCTGCGCAAGATCATCGACAAGCCGTTCGACCGTCCGCTGCTGCACACCGTGCAGAGTGCCGGCTACCGCATTGCCGACATCGCCCAGCCGATGGCCTGAGCAGGATACTCGCCGGTGCAGTGGCAGGCCCGGCCGGGTTGTGGCCACGTACGAGGGCGGGGCATGACCGGCCGGCGTTGTCGCCGGTCATCGCCCATGCACCCGCACGGCGTGGCGCGCTGCCTATAATCGCAGCGCTCTGACCGGGACCCCGCAATGCCGCACGGCCTGCCGCGCAAGATCCGTATCGCCTTCATCCTGCAGGCAGTGCTGGCCAGCCTGGGCATCCTGCTGGGTGCGTGGCTGGTCTCGCTGGTGATCAAGCACAGCCTGGTCGGTGCCGCCCTGCGCGAGGAGGCGGCGTACTACTGGACGCTGCACGAAGCGTCGCCGGTGCAGCCACCGCCCAATACCCAGAACATCCGCGGCTACCTGCTGGAAAGCGGGCAGTCGGCACTGTCGTTGCCGGCCAACCTGCGCAATCTGGAGCCCGGCTTCCACGAACTGCCCAAGGATGACCAGCTGGTGCTCGTCGACGTGCGCCCGGCCGGTCGCCTGTACCTGGTGTTCCTGCGCTCGCGCGCGGAGATGCTGGCGTTCTGGTTCGGCATCGTGCCGGTGCTGCTGACCCTGCTGGCGGTGTATGGCGCCAGCTGGGTGACCTACCGCGCGTCCAAGCGCCTGGTGTCGCCGGTGAACTGGCTGGCACGGCGCGTGTCGCGCTGGGACCCGGGGCATCCGGAAGCGGCCGACCTGGAGCCCAACAAGCTGCCCGCCGACATGCAGGGCGAGACCCGGCAGCTGGCGGCCGCGCTGCATTCGCTGGCCAACCGGGTCAGCGCGCACGTGGCGCGTGAGCGCAACTTCACCCGCGATGCCAGCCATGAACTGCGTACGCCGCTGACCGTCATCCGCGTTGCCAGCGACATGGCACTGGGTGATGAAACCCTGCAGCCGCGCCTGCGCCGCAGCCTGCAGCGCATCCAGCGGGCTGGCCGCGACATGGAGGCGGTGATCGATGCGTTCCTGATCCTCGCCCGCGAGGCCGACGTCGAACCACAGATCGAGCTGTTCGACGTCAACGACATCGTCCGCTATGAAGTGGACAACGCCAACGAACTGCTGGGGTCTCGCCCGGTGTCGGTGCACCTGCACAGCGATGGCCCGGTGCAGTTGCATGCGCCGCCGCGGGTGCTGCAGGTGGTGGTCAGCAACCTGGTGCGCAACGCCTGCAGCTACACCGACGAGGGGCGCATCGACGTGCATGTGCACAACGACCGGGTGGTGGTGCGCGATACCGGTATCGGCATGTCGGCCGACGCGCTGTCGCGGGCCTTCGAGCCGTTCTACCGCGCCGAGCCGAGCCGCCCGCAGGGCACCGGCCTGGGCCTGTCGATCGTACGCCGGCTGTGCGACCGCTTCGGCTGGAAGGTCAGCCTGGCCAGCGAGCCGGGCAAGGGCACCGAGGCCACGGTGATCTTCCGGTAGAGGGATTTTGCCGGGCTGCGCCCGGCACCCGCCGAGGCAACATCAAAAGCGGGCATTCCGTGGAATGGCGGGGCGGTGTGGGTTTGCAGGACACGCCGTAAACCCGTCCATGGGGGCTCGATGGCGCCATCCATGGCGCCAACGGTCCTGCAAACCCACACCGCCCCGCCTTCGACAGTTTCCCGCGATCCGCAGTAGATCCACGCCATGCGTGGATGGGGTTGCTCAGTTGCAGTTGACCTTCGGCGCCAGCGCCCTGGTCCAGATCGCGTAGCCGGCCGGGGTCATGTGCAGCATGTCCTCGCGGAACAGCTTCGCATCCGGCTGGCCATCCGCGCCCAGCATCGGCGTGTAGATGTCGGTGAAACCGGTGTTGGGCAGCTTGGCCAGGGCGGCCTTGATCAGCGAGTTGGCCTCGTTGATCGCCGGCAGCAGGTGCGCGCGCGACGGGCTCGGCTTGATCGACAGGTACTCGACCCTGGTCGTCGGCAGGTCGCGGTGCACGCGCTGCACGAAGGCGACCACGTCATCGCGCACCTGGGTCGCGCTGCGGCCGCTGTTGAGGTCGTTGTCACCGGCGTAGAAGAACACCTTGCACGGCGCATACGGCACCACGATCTGGCCGGCATACCAGGTGCTGTCACGCACTTCCGAACCGCCGAAACCACGGTTGAATACCGGCTGGCCGGGGAAGTCGGTGGCCAGGCTCTCCCAGAAGCGGATGGAGGAGCTGCCGATGAACTCGATGCCGCCCCGTGGCGGCGGGTTGGCCTGGTCGGCGCTGGCGAAGTGGGCCATGTCGCCGGCCCAGGCCACGTTGGAGACCTGCTCGGGCACGCGCGGCGGCTTGGCCGGGCTCAGCGCCTGGGCCAGGGGGGCGGCGGTCAGCAGGCCCAGCATCAGCAGGCAGGTACGGCGATGGGACATCAGGCGCTCCAGCGGGGAAGGGGAAAGCCATCATAGAAGCTGGGGCGGCCCGGGGCTTGCCCCTGGCAGTCCATTCACCGGGCCGGTGCCGGGATGCGGCCGGCGGCCTTGTGGCAAAATGGCAGCCATCTGCCTATCCCTGTGCACCCATGATTCCCTGCCGTGCGTCTGAGCGGTCGCTGCGCCGCGCCCCTGTTGCTGGATGTTCCCCCCGTGGCTGATCAGTTCGGCCATCTGCCCCGCGGCCCGCGCCGCATCTTCCAGGCCGCCCGCTGGTCCTGGCAGGGCCTGCGCGCCGCCTGGCTGCACGAATCGTCGTTCCGGCTGGAGGTCTACCTGCTGATCCTGCTGGCCCCGATCGCGATCTGGCTGGGGCAGACCCCGGTCGAGCGCGCGCTGCTGATCGGCTCGATGCTGCTGGTGCTGGCGATGGAACTGGCCAACTCGGCCATCGAAGCGGTGATCGAACGTTACGGCAGCGAGATCCACGAGCTGGCCGGCCGCGCCAAGGACATGGGCTCGGCGGCGGTCTTCGTGCTGATGATGAACGTGCTTCTGTGCTGGGCGCTGGTCGTGGTCCCGCATGCAATGGCCGGCATTTACGGCTGATCCCCATTCCCCCTTGTTGAAGACTTCCCATGTCCCTTGAGTTTCTTGCCGATCCGAATGTCTGGTTGACCCTGTTCACGCTGAGTGCGCTGGAAATCGTGCTCGGCATCGACAACCTGGTGTTCATCTCCATCGCCGTCAGCAAGCTGCCAGAGCACCGCCGCCCGTTCGCGCGTCGGCTCGGCATCGCAGTGGCCTGTATCACCCGTATCGGCCTGCTGGTATCGCTGGCGTACCTGGCGCACATGCAGGCGAACCTGTTCACCGTAGCCGGCATGGGCATTTCCATCCGCGACCTGGTGCTGATCGTTGGTGGCCTGTTCCTGATCATCAAGGGTTGGATGGAGATCAAGGAAATGATCACCGGTGGCGAGGATGAAGATCCGAGCACGACCAAGACCTCGGCCGTGTTCGGCTACGTGATCGCGCAGATCGCGGTCATCGACATCGTGTTCTCGCTGGACTCGGTGATCACCGCGGTCGGCATCGCTGACCACGTGCCGGTGATGGTCGCCGCGATCCTGCTGTCGGTGGCGGTGATGCTGCTGGCCGCCAACCCGCTGGGCCGCTTCATCGACGCCAACCCGACCGTGAAGATGCTGGCGCTGGCCTTCATCCTGCTGATCGGTGCGGTGCTGATCCTGGATGGCCTGGACGTGCACATTCCCAAGCCTTACATCTACGCCGCCATGGGCTTCTCGGTGCTGGTGGAGTGGCTGAACCTGCTGATGCGCCGCCGCGCACGCGAACACCACGTGCCGGGTGCCGGCGACTGGTAAGCGCGCCGCTGGCGTGTGAGTCCCTCAGAACCCCCGGCCTGGCCGGGGGTTCTGCGTTGTGGGGGCCCGGCTCTGCTACGGCGCTGCGGTTTTTGCACCTGTAGCGGGGTTCTGGTCTCCACTTGTGAACCAGGATCAACAGTGTTTTCCCGGGGCGAGGCTTAATCCGCTACAGCAAAGCGCGCAGGCTACGCACTCCCGATTCCCGCCCCCAGGAAACCCTCCCATGAATTCCAGAGCCGCCTTGCTGGCGCTTGCCGTCGGCGCCTTTGCCATCGGAACCACCGAGTTTGCGCCGATGGGACTGTTGCCGGTCATCGCCGACGGCGTGGGCGTGGGCATTCCCACCGCCGGCATGCTGATCACCGCCTACGCCGTGGGCGTGATGCTGGGTGCCCCGGTGATGACCCTGCTGATGGGACGGTTCGGCAAGCGCACCGCGCTGATGCTGCTGATGTCGATCTTCGTGGTCGGCAACCTGCTCTCGGCACTGGCCCCAAACTACGGCCTGCTGTTGCTGTCGCGCCTGGTCACCAGCCTCAATCACGGTGCCTTCTTCGGCATCGGTGCGGTGGTCGCCGCCAGCCTGGTACCAAAGGAAAAGCAGGCCGCCGCCGTGGCGACCATGTTCATGGGCCTGACCATCGCCAACATCGGTGGCGTGCCGCTGGCCACCTGGGTCGGCCAGCAGCTGGGCTGGCGCTTGTCTTTCGCTGGCACGGCAGTGCTGGGCGTGGTGGCGATCACCGCGCTGGGCCTGGCCCTGCCGGCATCGGCACCGGGCCCGCGTCCGGACGTGCGCCGCGAGATGAAGGCCATCCTGCAGCCGCAGGTACTGCTGGCGATGGGCACCACGGTGCTCGGCGCGGGTGCGATGTTCACCCTCTACACCTACGTGGCGCCGGTGCTGACCGAACTGACCGGTGCCTCCAACGCCTTCATCGCGATGTCGCTGGCGCTGATTGGTATCGGCTTCACGTTCGGCAATGGCATCGGTGGGCGCATGGCCGACTGGTCGCTGGACGGTGCCACGCGCATCCTGCTGGCAGTCCTGGCCCTGCTGATGTTCATGTTGCCGCTGGCCTTCATGAGCCACGCCACCGCGGCGCTCGGTGTGCTGCTGTTCGGCGCGGCGACGTTCGCCATCGTGCCGCCGCTGCAGATCCGGGTGATGGAAGCGGCCAGCGAAGCGCCGGGGCTGGCGTCGTCGATCAACGTGGGTGCGTTCAACCTGGGCAATGCCGTAGGCGCGGCGCTGGGTGGTGCGGTGATCAGCTCGGGGCTGGGCTACGCCGCGATTCCGGTGGTCGGTGGCCTGCTGGCGGCGGCGGGGTTGCTGCTGGCATGGTTGGGGCGTCCTCGCACTGCGGTGGCCGAGGCTTGCTGAGTGATGTGGGGTTCCGGCAGGGCTTGCAGCCCTGCACCCGCTGCAATCAACGTCAACGGCAAAAGCCTGCATTCCGTGAGTTGGCGGGGTGGGTCCGGTTGAGGGGGGCGCTGCAAGTACGTCCATGTAAGCTCGGTCGCCGCATCCATGCGGCTCACGCCCCCTCAACCGGACCCACCCCGCCTTCGACAGTTTCCCGCGATCGGTCGGAACGGCGTTCTGCTTTGGTAGGTGTCGACCTTGGTCGACACGAATGCCTGAAGAATCGATTTTTGCTTTTGATTTTTCTTTTGATCTTCCCGCGGTGCGCAGGAAATTGTCTGTGGCCGGGCGGGTGGGCGTGGCGGGGGTATCCGCGCCATGGATGGCGCGGCTAAGCCTCCAGGGACGGATTCACGGCGTCCCCCGCCATGCCCACCCGCCCGGACTACTCAGGCGATCCATGAGCATGGCCACCGCGGAGGGGGCGGCGCCCGATGGCCGGTCTTTCACCCGAACCATGGCATGCTCGGTGCCCAGTCCACCCGGAACCTCCGCCATGCGCCTGTTCACCCGTGTCCTTCCCCTGATGCTGCTGGCCTCCCTGCTCTCCGGCTGCGGCTACAACGCCATCCAGCAGAAGGATGAAGCGGTCAAGGCCAGCTGGTCGGAGGTCATCAACCAGTACAAGCGCCGCGCCGACCTGGTGCCCAACCTGGTGCAGACCGTGAAGGGCTTCGCCAGCCAGGAAGAGCGCGTGCTGACCGAAGTCACCAACGCCCGTTCGCGTGTCGGCCAGATCAACGTCAATGCCGATGACGAAGCCTCGCTCAAGCAGTTCCAGCAGGCCCAGGGCGAACTTGGCAGCGCGCTGTCGCGGCTGCTGGTGGTCACCGAGAACTACCCGGAGCTGAAGTCCAACCAGAACTTCCGCGACCTGCAGGCGCAGCTGGAAGGTACCGAGAACCGGGTCACCGTCGCCCGCGGCCGCTACATCCAGCAGGTGCAGGACTACAACACCTACATCCGCTCGTTCCCGCAGGTGATCACCGCCAAGCTCTTCGGTTACAAGACCAAGCCGAACTTCACCGTGGACAACGAAGCACAGATTTCCAACGCGCCGGCGGTCGATTTCGGCAACGCGCCGCAGCAGCCGGCACCGCAGCCGGGCCACTGACCGATGCGCCTGGCCACTGCGCTGCTGGCCCTGCTGCTGTGGCTGCCGCTGGCCGCGCAGGCACAGCAGCTGGCGCCGATTCCGGCGCTGGATTCGCCGGTGGTGGATACCACCGGCACGCTGGACGCCGCGCAGAAGCAGGCGCTGGTGCAGCAGGCGATCGAGCTGCAGCAACGCAAGGGTAGCCAGCTGCAGGTGCTGGTGGTGCCCACGACCCAGCCGGAAGACATCGCGCAGTACACCACGCGCGTCTTCGACCAGTGGCAGATTGGCCGCAAGGGTGTGGATGATGGCGTGCTGCTGGTGGTGGCCAAGGAAGACAGGCGCGTGCGCATTGAACCGGGCTACGGCCTGGAGGGAGCGATTCCCGATGCCATCGCCAACCGGGTCATCCAGGAGTACCTGGTGCCGCGTTTCCGTGCCGGCGACTACGCCGGCGGCATCACCGATGCCACAGCCGTACTGGTGAAGATCGTCGATGGTGAAGCACTGCCTGCGCCGGTCAGCAGCCAGCGCGGCCGTGAGCCCGAGGGTGGCGGCGATACCTGGTTCCTGGCGCTGTTCATCGGCGTGTTCGCCGGCAGCATCCTGCGCGGCGTGTTCTCGCGGGTGCCGCGACCGCTGCGTGGCCTGCTCGGCGGTGCTGGTGCAGCACTGGCGGCGTTCCTGTTCACGTCCACGCTGCTGGCCAGTGGCCTGGCAGGCGTCGTGGGCCTGATCGTTGCCATGCTCTCCGGTCACCCGGGCCGCTTTGCCGGAGGCGGCGGCTGGGGCGGTGGCAGCTGGGGCGGCGGAGGCGGCTTCGGTGGCGGTGGTGGATTCGGCGGCGGCGGTTGGGGCGGTGGTGGTGGCCGCTCCGGCGGTGGCGGTGCTTCGGGGGGATGGTGATGATCCAACGGCTGTGTCGTCATGTATTTTCGCCGTCGGTACGGCGCGCGTTCCCGCCGGCCACGCTGCAGGCGATCACCGAGGCCATCGCGGCCGGTGAGCAGCGCCACGGTGGGCAGGTGATGTTCGCGGTGGAAGCGGACCTGCCGCTGGCGGCGCTGTGGCACAAGGTCACACCGCGCCAGGCTGCCGAACATGCCTTTGCCCGCCTGCGCGCCTGGGATACCACCCACAACAATGGTGTACTGATCTACCTCCTGTTGGCTGACCACGCCATCGAGATCGTTGCCGACCGTGGCCTGCAGGGCCGGGTCAGCCCGGCGCAGTGGCAGCGGGTCTGCACCCACCTGCGCGAGGGCCTGCGCGGGTCCAATCCGGTGGAAGCGCTGCAGGATGCCATCGACGAGGTCTCGAGCCTGATCGAAGGGCACTTTCCGGCCTCGACCCGGTCGAACGATGACGCGTTGCCGAACTCGCCCCAGCTCCTTGGTTGAGCCGGGGCGGCACTGGCCCGAGAATAGGCGTTCAACCGCAAGGCACCTTCCATGATCTATTTCCACGACATCGACCCCATCGCCCTCTCGCTGGGGCCGATCAAGGTGCATTGGTACGGCATCATGTACCTGCTGGGCTTCACCGCGGCCTGGCTGCTGGGCCGCAAGCGCATCGCCGCCGGTCGCCTGCCGGGCGTGGACGCCAATGGTTTCTCCGACCTGCTGTTCTACGCAATGCTCGGCGTGGTGCTGGGCGGGCGCATCGGCTACATGCTGTTCTACGCGCTGGGCGATTTCCTGCACAACCCGCTGCTGCTCTTCAAGGTGTGGGACGGCGGCATGAGTTTCCACGGCGGCCTGCTGGGCGTGATTGCCGCCTGCTGGTGGTGGTCGCGCAAGCACAAGCTGCATTTCTTCGACACCATGGATTTCATGGCGCCGCTGGTGCCGCTGGGCCTGGGCTTCGGACGCATCGGCAACTTCATCGGCGCCGAGCTGTGGGGCAAGTACACCGACGGCAGCTGGGGCGTGGTGTTCCCGTCCGGCCTGCCGGCACCGCTGAACCAGCTCGACCACGCCACCTTGCAGGCGCAGTTCGCCACCGGCGCGCTGAACCAGTTCGCGCGCCATCCGTCGCAGCTGTATGAAGCCTTCCTGGAAGGCCTGGTGATGTTCGTGGTGCTGTGGACGGTGTCGGCCAAGCCGCGCCATCGCTATCTGGTGGGTGGCCTGTTCGCGCTGCTGTACGGCCTGTTCCGTTTCGCGGTGGAGTTCGTGCGCATGCCCGACAATGGCGTCTACGTGGCCTTCGACTGGCTGACCCGTGGCCAGATCCTCAGCCTGCCGTTGATCGTCTTCGGCCTGGTGCTGCTGGTGATGTCGCGCCGCGCGCCGGTACTGCAGCCGCAGCTGCCGGTGGCTGCCGAGGGCAAGGCATGAAGGCTTACCTGGACCTGCTCTCGCACGTGCTGGAACACGGCGCCGAGAAAAGCGACCGCACCGGTACCGGCACCCGCAGCGTGTTCGGCTGGCAGATGCGTTTCAACCTGGCCGACGGCTTCCCGCTGGTCACCACCAAGAAACTGCACCTGCGTTCGATCATCCACGAACTGCTGTGGTTCCTGAAGGGCGACACCAACATCGGCTACCTGAAGGACAACCAGGTACGCATCTGGGACGAGTGGGCCGACCAGAACGGCGATCTCGGCCCGGTGTACGGCAAGCAGTGGCGCAGCTGGGCCACCGCCGATGGTCGCGAGATCGACCAGATGCAGTGGCTGGTGGACGAGATCAAGCGCAACCCCGATTCGCGCCGGCTGGTAGTCAGCGCCTGGAACGTGGGCGAGCTCTCGCAGATGGCGCTGATGCCGTGCCACAACCTGTTCCAGTTCTACGTGGTGGACGGCAAGCTCAGCTGCCAGCTGTACCAGCGCAGCGGCGACATCTTCCTCGGCGTGCCGTTCAACATTGCCAGCTATGCGCTGCTGACCCATATGGTGGCGCAGGCCACCGGCCTGGGTGTGGGCGATTTCGTCCACACGCTGGGCGACGCGCACCTGTATTCGAATCACTTCGAGCAGGCGCGCGAGCAGCTGTCGCGTGAACCGCGCGCGCTGCCGAAGCTGTGGTTGAACCCGGAGGTGACCGACCTGTTCGGCTTCCAGTTCGACGATATCCGCATTGATGGGTATGACCCGCACCCGGCGATCAAGGCGCCGGTGGCGGTATGAGTGCGATGAAGCTGTCGATGATCGTGGCGCTGGACCGCAACCGTGGCATCGGCCAGGGCAATGCCATGCCCTGGCACCTGCCGGACGACTTCAAGCACTTCAAGGCGCTCACCCTGGGCAAGCCGATCCTGATGGGGCGCAAGACCGCCGAGTCGATCGGCCGCGTGCTGCCGGGGCGGACCAACCTGGTGCTGACCCGCAGCGGCCAGGTGCCATTCGAGGGCATGCGCGCGGTGGCGTCGCTGGACGAAGCGAAGTCGATTGCCGAAGGCGAGGGCGCCAGCGAGCTGTGCATCATCGGTGGTGGCGAGATCTTCCGTCAGCTGCTCGACCAGGCCAGTGATCTGTACCTGACCTGGGTGGATGCCGAAGTCCCGGCCGATACTCATTTCCCCGAGGTTGACCCGGGGGGCTGGCAGGAAACCAGCAGCGAGCCGCATCCGGCCGATGCGCACCACGCCTACGCGTTCCGCTTCGTGCACTACGTGCGCCGCTGAGGGCGGTTTCCTGCAGAGCCGAGCCATGCTCGGCTGCTGTTGGTGGACACATGGCGTAGCCGAGCATGGCTCGGCTCTACAGAACCGGCCGTTGCAACGTTCAGGGCATCCGGTAATGCCCGATGATGGCGTGCTGGAACAGCAGGTTCTCTTCGCGCGTGCCGCGCGCGATGTTGTGCAGCACCAGCGGCGTGCCGTCGGCCAGGTGGCGGTCGGAGACGATGCCCACATGCAGCAGGCCGTTGCCGTTGAGCTTCCAGGCAACGATGTCGCCGGCTGCGTAGTCGGCGGCGGCGGCGGTGATCGGCTGCTGCCACCCCTGCCGTTCAAACCAGCGCATCAGGTTCGGCACGCGGCGATGATCGATGTTGCGATCCGGCCGTGACAGGCCCCAGATCGCCGGATAGGCACTGAAGTTGCCGCGCATGTCTTCATGCACGCGCGCCTGCAGGTCCAGGCCCTGGCTGCGCAGGGCGCGCACCACTACGTCGGTGCACACGCCGCGATCAACCGGGACGTCTCCGCCGGGATAGGCCAGCACCTGATAGGCAGGGTCGTAGCGGGTGGTGACACCGATCTGCGCGCGCGCTGCAGCCACCAGTGGCGGCGATGGCGCCTGCGGTTGCGTTGGCGTGTGGTCGGCGTTTCCGCCACCGCTGGGGGCAGGGGCCGAAGTGGGCTGGCAGCCGCTGGCCAGGGCCAGCGTCAGCAGCACCATCCATGGTGCCCAGCCGCGCCGCGTCATGCCTGCGGCGGGGGACTGTTGTTGCCGGGGCCCGCAGAGCCACCACCACTACCGCCACCACGGCGGCGGCGACGGCGCGGGCCGCGGTTGCCCGGGTTGGCGGCCGGAGCGTTGCCGCCGCCCTGTTCCTTGCCCTGCGCCGGTGCAGCCGGGCGCTCGTGCGCCGGCCGCGCTGGCGGGCGGGCGTTGGGCACAGGGGCAGGTACATCGCGGCCCGGCACCTGCACCACGCGCAGTTCATCGGTATCGAGCTGGATCGCGGTGAGCTTGCCGCCCCACACCGCGCCAGTGTCGATGGCGTGCACGCCCTGGGTGATGGTCAGGCCCAGCGCCGACCAGTGGCCGCAGACGACCTTGAGGTCACGCTCGACCCGGCCCGGCACCTCGAACCAGGGATACAGCCCCTGTTCCTGCGTGCCCGGCGTGCCCTTGTCCTCGATGCCGATGCGCCCACGCGGGGTGCAGTAGCGCATGCGGGTGAGCACGTTGATGATCGCGCGCGAGCGGTCGTAGCCGGACAGGTTCGGTGCCCAGCTCGGCTTGTCGCCGTACATGTTGCGGAACAACTTGCGGTAGCCGGCGCCGTGCAGCTGTGCCTCGACTTCGGCCGCGTGCTTCTCGGCCATCTGCGTGGTCCACTTCGGCGCCAGGCCGGCGTGCACCATCATCCAGCCCAGCTCGCGGTCCACGTGCACCAGCTTCTGCAGGCGCAGCCAGTCCAGCAGTTCGTCGCGGTCCTCGGCCTGCACGATGCGCAGCAGGTCCGGGTTGACCTTGCGCTGTTCCTCTTCGGTGCGCGCACCGACGGCCAGCAGCGAAAGGTCGTGGTTGCCCAGCACCACCACGCTGTGCTCGCGCAGCGAGTGGACCAACCGCAGTGTTTCCAGTGACTGGCCACCGCGGTTGACCAGGTCGCCGCAGAACCACAGGGTGTCCTGCGCCGGGTCGAAGCGGATCTTCTCCAGCAGTCGCTGGGTGACGTCATAGCAGCCCTGCAGGTCGCCGATCGCCCACACACTCATCGTTCGGCCTCCGTGTCAGTGCAGGGTACGCGGGATGGCCAGCACGAAAGGTGCGACCGGCGCGGCAAATTCGGTGCCGTCGTCGGCGACCATGTCGTAGTGGCCCTGCATGGTCCCGTGATCGGTCCCCAGCATGACACCGGACGTGTAATGGAAGTCTTCACCGGGGCGCAGGCGCGGCTGCTCGCCGATCACCCCGTCGCCATCGACATGCTCGACGCGGCCGTTGGCATCGGTGATGCGCCAGTGGCGTGCGACCAGGCGCGCGGCAACACGTCCCTGGTTGTGGATGCGGATCGTGTAGGCGAACGCATAGCGCCCGTCTTCCGGCGCGGATTGATCGTCGAGGAAGCGCGGTGCGACTTCGACGGAGATGGCATAAACGTCAGCGTCTTCCATACCGGCAGTGTAATCAGGAGGCATTGGCCAAAGCGATGAATTCGGCCACGTCCAGCTGTTCGGCGCGGGCATCGGGACGCACGCCGGCGGCAACGAACTGTTCGGCGGACACCACGTTGTTCAGGGCGTTGCGCAGGGTCTTGCGGCGCTGCCCGAAGGCGGCCTTGACCACCTCGGCGAAACGCTTGTGGTCGTTGATGTTGATCGTGGCCGGGTCACGCGGCACCAGCCGCACCACGGCCGAATCGACCTTCGGCGGCGGCCGGAATGCGCCCGGCGGCACCACGAACAGCGAGGTCACCTGGCAGTAGGCCTGCAGCATCACGCTGAGCCGGCCGTACACCTTGCTGCCGGGGCCGGCCGCCATGCGGTCGACCACTTCCTTCTGCAGCATGAAGTGCATGTCGCGGATCACCGCGGCATGTTCCAGTGCATGGAACAGGATCGGCGAGGAGATGTTGTAGGGCAGGTTGCCGACCAGGCGGATCGGCTGGCCATCGGCCAGCTCGGTGAAGTCCACCCGCAGCACGTCGCGGTGGACGATGGTCAGTTCGCCCAGCGGTTCGGCGGCGGCGGTCAGCGGCGCGATCAGGTCGCGGTCGAACTCGATCACCGTCAGCTTCGGATGCACGCGCAGCAGCGGCAGGGTGATCGCGCCCTGGCCGGGGCCGATCTCGACCAGCCGGTCGCCGTCTTTCGGGTTGACCGCCATCACGATCTTGTCGATGTAGTGGCGATCGGCCAGGAAATGCTGGCCAAGCTGCTTCTTGGCCGGGGCGGTGAACACCGGGCCGGAGGGGGAATGCGGGGAATTCATGCGCTCAGTGTACGTTGCCGCGCAAGCTGCGCACACAACGTCGTTGCCGCCTGCAGGCTCGAAGGATCGGCAATGCCGCGGCCGGCCAGGTCCAGCGCGGTGCCATGGTCCACTGCTACGCGTGGGTAGGGCAGGCCCAGGGTCAGGTTCACCGCCTGCTCGAAGCCCGAGTACTTCAGCACCGGCAGGCCCTGGTCGTGGTACATCGCCAGCACACTGTCGAAGCCGGCCAGCTTGGCCGGCAGGAACGCGGTATCGGCCGGCAGCGGCCCGATCAGGTCCATGCCCTCTGTGCGCAGGCGCTGCATCAGGGGAATGATCAGGTCCAGCTCTTCGCGGCCCAGATGGCCGTCTTCGCCGGCGTGCGGGTTCAGGCCGAGCACGGCGATGCGGGGTGCAGGCAGGCCGAACTCGCGCCGCAGCGCGGCATGCAGGGTGCGCAGGGTGTGTTCCAGGCGGGGCGCGGTGATCGCGTCGGCCACTTCGCGCAACGGCAGGTGGGTGGTGGCCAGGGCCACGCGCACGATGGGGTTGGCCAGCATCATCACCACCTTCACGCCGGCCTGGTCGGCCAGCAGTTCGGTGGTGCCGCTGTAGGCGATGCCGCCTTCGTTGATGACCGCCTTGTGCACCGGGCCGGTGACCACGCCGTGCAGTTCGCCGGACAGGCAGGCCTGGCCGGCACCCAGCAGGGCGCCGATGACCGCCCCGGCATTGGCCGGGTTGGCCTGGCCGAAGTGGCTCTGGGCGGCATTGGCCACAACGCGCACACGCAGATCGCCGGGGACGCGTGCTTCGGCGTCCTCGGGCAGCAGTTGCAGGGGAAGGTTCAGCGCGGCCGCAGCCGCGCGCAGGGTATCCGGGTCGGCGAAGGCCAGCATCCGGCAATCTTCACGCGGCTGCTGGACGAGGCGGACACACAGCTCCGGGCCGATCCCGGCGGGCTCGCCCGGTACCAGAGCGAGCTCGGGGCGCATCGATCAGGACTGCGGCGGCGTGGCGGTGTTTTCCGCACGGTCACCGCTGCGGAAGCTGACGTAGGCTTCGCCACGCAGTTCCTGCAGGAAGCGGTTGTACTCGTCTTCCAGCTTGCGGCGGCCAATGGTCTCGCGGACCTGGGCACGCTGGTTGTCGTTGGTCACGTCGGTCTGGCGAGTGGCCACGCGCTGCAGGATGTGCCAACCGGCATCGGTGCGGAACGGTTGGCTGACGCCGCCGTCCTGGATACCGGCCACCTGCTGGCCAAAGGCCGGACCGAATGCATCGGCCGGGAACCAGCCCAGATCGCCGCCCTGGCCCTTGCTGTTGTTGTCCTCGGAGGACTCCTTGGCCACGGTCTCGAAGTCCGCGCCGCCAGCAATGCGGGCACGCAGGGTATCGATCTTGGCTTTGGCGGCCGCGTCGGTCTGATGATCGTCCACGCGCACCAGGATGTGGCGACCGTGGTACTCGGTGACGGTGCTGGCGCCGGCAGCGGCACTGGCATCGCGCACTTCCACCAGCTTCAGCAGCTGGAAGCCGCTGGGGCCGCGGATGGGGCCGACCACTTCGCCGGGCTTCATCTTTTCCATCATCTGCGCGAACGCCTGCGGGATCTCATCCAGGCTGCGCCAGCCCAGGTCGCCGCCTTCCAGCGCGTTGGGGCTGTCCGAATAGCGCACGGCGGCCGCGTTGAAGTCCAGTTCGCCCTTGTCCAGCAGCGCCTTCACACCGTCGGCCTTCTTCTGGCCGGTGGCGATCTGGTCGGCGTTGGCGCCGTCCGGCAGCGCGACCAGGATGTGTGCCAGGTGATACTGGTTGCCGGCAGTGGCCTGCTGCTTCAGCGCGGCATCGACCTCGCCCTCGCTGACGCTGATGCGGCTCTGCGCGAAGCTCTGGCGCAGGCGCTGCACGGTGATCTCATCACGCACCGAGGCGCGGAAATCGTTGAAATCGATGCCGTCGTGCGCCAGGCGCTGGCGCAGGGCATCCAGGTTCGAACCGTTCTGCTGGGCGATGGAGTTCATCGCCTGGTTCAGCTCCTGGTCGCCGACACGGATGCCGCTGCCCTGGGCGCGGGCCACCTGCAGCTTGACCAGCACCAGGCGCTCGAGCACCTGGCGGCTGAGCACGTCTTCCGGCGGCAGCTGGTTTTCCCGGCCGGCGTACTGCGCCTTGATGTTGGCGATCGCACGCTGGAGTTCGCTCTGCAGGATCACGTCCTCATCGACGACGGCGGCGATGCGGTCGAGCGGCTGCGCCTCCTGGGCAAGCACCTGCAGGGGGGCGGACACGCTGGACACCGCCAGCAGCGAGGCGAGTAGAACGGGGAAGCGCTTGGTCATGGGATCAGATTCGGATCGTAGTCATCACGGGTCGCTCCGGTGTTGCTGGGCGGCACGAGATAGAGGTCGTCGCGGTTGTAGCCGAGGATAGCACGGCGCAGAGTGCGGTCCGTGTCCTGGCCGATGGAGCTCAGGCCCTTCAGGACGAACTCCACCTGGATGGAGTTGTTCATCTCGCCTTCGCGATTGCGGACATAGCGGCGGCCGACCACACGCACGGCCAGGCAGCAGCTGTCCCACTGGACGCCGCCGATGATTTCCAGCGGCTCCTTGTCCTGCAGCGAGTAGTAATAGCGGCCGACCAGGCTCCAGCGCGCATTCAGCGGGTACAGGAACGACAGGTCGGCCTGCTCCAGCAGGGTGCGATCATGCTTGTTGGCACCCGGCAGGGCACCGGCATTGATGCGGTAGCGGTAGCTCAGGTTGACCACGCCGTCGTTGGGCATCAGGTAGCGGGCACGGACGCTGGCCAGATCCTCGCGCTTGTACTTCGGGTCCCACTGGTAGGTGGCGCCCAGGGTCCAGCGGTCGTTGATCATGTAGTTGCCGTCGGCGATCCAGGCCGACTTGCCCTTTTCCACCGGTTCACCGCCGGGGGTGACGGTCACCCGCGACTCATCGAAGTACTGGATCTGGCCGATCGAGGCCGAGAAGCGCTCCTTGCCGGTGGTCTGGTCGATGAAGCGGGTGCTCAGCGCCAGGGTCAGCTGGTTGGCATCGTTCTGGCGGTCGGCGCCGGTATAGCGCGAATCGCGGAACAGCTGGCCCCAGCTGAAGGTGAAGTCACGCGTATCGAAGATCGGCAGCTCGTCCTGGTTGCGGTACGGCGTGCGCAGGTAGAACAGGCGCGGCTCCAGGGTCTGCAGGAACGACTTGCCGCCGATGCGGGTCTCGCGGTCGAAGAACAGACCGGCGTCGATGCTGCCGATCGGCAGGCTGCGGCTGGGCGAGGTATTGCCGCGCAGCTGCTCGGGCGTGGCCGTGGCCGGGTCGATGCCCTGCGAACGCAGGATCTGGGCCTGGATGCCGTTGACCCCGTCGACCAGGCCGCGATCCAGCTGGTAGGCGGTGTAGCGGTAGGCCAGGGTCGGGGTCACATACCAGGCTGCGCCGCTGATCGGGAACGACACATACGGCTTCACGTCCAGTCGCGAACCACCACTGACACCAACGCCGGAGGTGAGCTGTTGGCCCGTCCGTGTGTACTGCAGATCCTCGCCGGTGCCGACGGCGTTCTTGAAGTTGATGTCGTCGTGGGTGAAGCGCACGGCTTCGGCGTAGATGCCGGTTTCCAGCCATGAACGGACCGGCTTGTCCCAGTTGAAGTACAGGCGCGGCTGGCGGTTGTAGGGCAGGGCGCGCTCGTCGAGGGTGTAGTCGGTCAGCTGCCAGCGGTCGGCCATGATGCCGGCCGTCCAGTTCGTGCCGGTGCCATACAGGCCCACCGTGCTCTGCAGGTTGGAGGCGGTCACCCCCACCAGGCGGTTGGCGAAATCCTCGACATAGCGCTCGTCGCTGACCCAGGCCAGGTTGGCACGGGCCTGCCAGTGGCTGTCCACGTTGTGGTAGCCGCTGAACATCACCCGGCCGCGGTCACGGTCGCGCAGGCGGTCGTTGGGCATGAACGAGGTCAACACCTCGCCGCGGCCGCCGTTGTAGAGGTAGCGGAACTCGTTGTCGAGCAGCAGGCCGCGCCGGCTCATGTAGCGCGGGGTCAGCGTGTCGTCGTAGTTCGGCGCCAGGTTGAAGTAGATCGGCTGGGCGTAGTCGAAGCCGTTGCGCCCGGACATGCCCAGCTGCGGGAACAGCAGGCCGGTCTTGCGGCGGTCATCGATCGGGAACTTGAAGTACGGCGCCCACAGCACCGGCACCTTGCCGATGCGCAGCACGGCGTTGCGCGCGGTGCCGAAGCCCTCGTCGTTGTCCACTTCGATCTGCGGTGCCGACAGCTTCCACACCGGCTGCGAGGGGTCGCAGGTGGTGTAGGTGGAGCGGTGCATCTGGCCGACCGCACCCTGCAGGTCGACCGATTCGGCATCGCCGTTGCCGCGGCGCGACACCAGCTGGTACTGGATGTCGGTGATCTTGTGGGTGTCGCTTTCCTGGTTGCCCTCGGCACGCTTGGCGACCATCCGGATCGACCCGTCCTGGTAGCGCACATTGCCGTCGGCGATGTAGTTGCCGGTCTCGGTATCGAAGCTCAGCTTGTCGGTACCGACGAACTGGTCGCCGCGGCGCAGCGCCACGTTGCCTTCGTACTGCGGCACGGTGGTGGTGCCCAGCAGCTGGTCACCCTCGATGTCGGTCGGCTGCTGCTCGCGCGCGGCGGCGGCGCTGGCCTTGTCCTGGCCGGGGACCGGGGTCGGGGCGTCGGTGAACGCGGGGATGACGTCGGTGGCCGGGCACAGGCCCCAGTTGAGCGGCTTTTCATCGGCCATCACCGGCAGGCTGATGGCGATGCTCAGAGGCAGGGGAAGCAGGCGGAGGGCTCGGCGCACGCGGTTCGGATTCGGGCGAAAACGGACGGTAGCTTGCCCCATCCCTTGCATAGGGGCAATGAAGGGCGCCGGAGGTTGCCGGTTCGGGTTCATCCGGCAGCGTTGCCGCCAGCCGCTGAGATCAGGGCCTGGACATGGGCCACACTGCACTCGGCCAGTGCCTGCAGGTCATAGCCGCCCTCCAGCATCGACACCACCCGGCCGGCCCCGTGGCGGCGTGCCAGCGCGTGCAGTTCACCGGTGATCCAGGCGAAATCCTCGGTCTCCAGCATCAGGTCGGCCTGCGGGTCGCGCAGGTGGGCGTCGAAGCCGGCCGAGATCAGCAACAGCTGCGGGCGGAAGTCGTCGATGGCCGGCAGCATCTCGTCGGCCCAGACGTTGCGGAAGCGGAAGCCCCCGCTGCCGGGGGGCAGCAGGATGTTCATCAGGTTGCCTGCGCCGCGGTCACGGCGCAGGCCGGAATTGGGGAACAGGCCGGCCTGGTGCGTGCTGTAGTACGAGACCCGGGCATCGTGCTGGAAGATGTCCTGGGTGCCGTTGCCGTGGTGCACGTCGAAATCGACCACCGCGATCCGCTCCAGGCCATGACGGTCGCGGGCATAGGCGGCGGCGATGGCGATGTTGTTGAGCAGGCAGAAGCCCATCGCCGTGCTGCTGGTGGCGTGGTGGCCGGGGGGGCGCACCGCGCAGAAGGCCAGCGGGTCGTCGCCCAGCATCACCGCATCGACTGCGGCCACGCCGGCACCGGCGGCGTGCACGGCAGCGCTGGCCGAGCCGGGCGAGGTCCAGGTGTCCATGTCCAGCTGGCGCAGCGGCACGGTCTGCGGCTGCAGCACGAAGTCCAGCAGGGCGCTGTCATGGACCCGGGTCAGCTCGCCGAACTTGGCCGGCGGCGCCTCGCGCCATTCGAGCTGCCCAGGGAAGGCCGCATGCAGCGCATCGAGTACGTGCTGCAGGCGTTGCGGGCACTCCGGGTGGCCGGGGCCGGGGTCGTGCAGCAGGCAGGACGGATGGGTGTAGACCAGCATCGTGCCGACTCAGCGCTGGCGCTGCTGCGGTTGCCACAGCGCCTCGCCCTGGCCGTCGGCACGGGCCAGCACCCGGGCCAGCACGAACAGCAGGTCCGACAGCCGGTTGAGGTATTGCAGCGCCTCGCTGCGCACGGCTTCGTGGCGGGCCAGGGTGACCGTCTCGCGCTCGGCGCGGCGGACAATGGTGCGCGCCAGATGGCAGCGCGCTGCCGCCTCGCCCCCGGCCGGCAGGATGAACTCCTTCAGCATCGGCAGGCCGGCGTTGTAGTGGTCCAGCTGCTGTTCCAGTGCCGAGACATCGGCGGCGTGGATCGCGGCGTGGCCGGGGATGCACAGCTCGGCACCCAGGTCGAACAGCTGGTGCTGCAGGTGCACGACCAGTGCGCGTACGTCCTCCGGCAACGGTGCCGCCAGCAGCAGGCCGAGCGCGGCGTTGGCTTCGTCGACGGTGCCGTAGGACGCCACCCGGGCGTCATCCTTGGCCACGCGCTGGCCGTCACCGAGGCCGGTACTGCCGTCGTCGCCGGTGCGGGTGTAGATGCGCGAGAGGCGATGACCCATGGCGTGGCTCAGTGCCGGATGTCGCGGCGGGCCTGCTGGAGCTTCAGCACCTGCTCCACGGCCAGCTGCAGCGCGGCGGCCAGCGCCACGTAGATGGCGGTGGTACGCAGGTAGGGGCCGAACCACTGCGCGTAGTTCTGCGCCCAGCCGGCCAGGGTCGGCTCGGCCACGTTGCGGCTGCTCCAGTAGAAACCGCCCTGCGCCAGCAGGTGGCAGACCGCCACCGACGCGACCAGCAGCAGCGCGCCCTTGGCCAGCACCGGCCAGCGCGCGGTCTGGTAGTTGCGGCCCAGCAGCATGCCGCCGGCCCACAGCGAGAAGTACGCTGGCAGCAGCAGCCAGTAACCCGGCGACACGCAGTAGTGCTGCCAGAAATCCAGGCCGCTGCTGCGGATCACGATCCAGTCGACCAGCACCGCGAACACCATCAGCAGCGGGAACGCCCAGCGCGTCCAGCGCGCCAGGTAGAAGCCACCGATGAAGAACACCGCCCACGAGGCATCGGGGATTGCCGCGAAGTGGTTGACCCGGGTCGCTGCCAGCACCAGAACGAGCACGGACAGGACGAAGGCGCGGTTGGCAGTGTCGGACATGGAGGCGGGCCCGGAGCGGATTCAGGTTTCATTCTAGCCCGCCGCGCGGGTTGGCGCAGGTGCCGCCCGTTCGGCGTACAGTCGGGGCGAGCGCGTATCATGAACACATGAGTGAACGACATGACGTGCTGATTGTCGGTGGTGGCCTGGTGGGCGCCAGCCTGGCCATTGCCCTGGACCGCCTCGGCCGCGACGTGGGCCTGCTCGAGGCCAGCCCCGCCGGCGAGCTGCCGGCGGTGTTCGACCAGCGCAACCTCAGTTTCGCCGCAGCCACCGTCAATGCGCTGACCGCGCTGGGGGTGATGCAGAAACTGACGATGGCGCCGGGCCCCATCCGGCGCATCCACGTCAGCCGCGCCGGCGATTTCGGCCGTGTGCAGCTGGAAGCGGCCGATTATGACCGGCCGTGGTTCGGCCAGGTGGTGGTCGCCCGCGACTTCGGCCAAGCGCTGGAAGCGCGCCTGCAGGAGCTGCCGCGGCTGCACCGTTACCGGCCGATGCGGTTCCTGGGCCTGGGCGAGGTGGTCGGCGGCTACCGCCAGGTGCGGGTCGCCGACGAGGCCGGCGAGCGCGTATTGCTGGCACGGCTGGTGGTGGGTGCCGACGGTACGACCAGTGGCGTGCGCGGTGCACTGGGCATCGAGGTCGACCGCCATGATTTCCAGCAGACCCTGTTCGTGGCCCGCGTGCGCAGCCAGCGCGCGCCGGATGGCACCGCGTGGGAGCGGTTCACCGATACCGGCCCGACCGCGCTGCTGCCGCGTGGCGATCGCCACTTCGGCACCGTGCATGGCGTGGCACGGGACCAGGCCGATGCGGTGATGGCGCTGGACGATACGGCGTGGCTGCAACGCCTGCAGAACGCGATCGGCTGGCGTGCCGGCCGCCTGCTCGAATCTGGCCCGCGTAGCGCCTACCCGCTCATCCAGGTGCTGGCGCGTGCGCTGGCCGGTGAACGCACGGTGCTGCTCGGCAATGCCGCGCAGACCATCCACCCGCTGGGTGCACAGGGCTTCAACCTGGGCCTGCGCGATGCGCTGACCCTGGCCGAACTGCTGGAAGATTCCATCGATGATGCCGGCAGCGATGCGCTGCTGCAGGCCTATGTCGCGCGCCGCGAGGAGGACCGCCGGCAGACCGTGGCGTTTTCCGGAGGGCTGGCGCGGCTGACCAGCAACCCGGCGCCGCTGATGAGGCCGCTGCGTAGTCTCGGCCTGGTGGCCGCACAACGTGCCTCGGTACAGTCGATGCTGGTCGGTGGCGCGATGGGCTTCCGTGGCGAAGTGCCGCGGCTGTGCCGTGGAGAAGCGGCATGAGCCGGCGTGCGCGCCTGGACGTGGCCATCGTCGGCGGTGGCGTGGTCGGTGCCGCCTGCGCGCTGGCGTTGGCCGATGCCGGTTTGTCGGTTGCGCTGGTGGAAGGTCGTGAGCCCGCGCCGTGGCAGGCCGCACAGCCCGACCTGCGCGTGTTCGCCTTCGCCGCTGACAACGTACAGCTGTTGAACCGCCTCGGCGTATGGCAGGCGATCGCGCAGGCCCGCGCCTGGCCCTACCGGCGCATGCAGGTGTGGGACGCGGCCGGTGGCGAGGATCTGCTGTTCGACGCCGATCGCTTCGGTCGTCGTGAGCTGGGCTACATCGTCGAGAACGGACTGCTGCAGGACCGCCTGTGGGCGGCGCTGCCCGCGGCGGGCGTGCAGCTGCATTGCCCGGCACGGGTGGAAGCGCTGGAGCAGGACGAGGACGGCGTGCGCCTGCGCCTGGACGACGGTCGTCGCCTCGAAGCGTCGTTGGCGGTGGCCGCCGACGGTGCCGAATCGACCCTGCGCCAGCTGGCCGGGATCGAGGTGGAAAAGCATGACTACCACCAGCGTGGCGTGGTGGCCTATGTCGACAGTGAACTGCCGAACCAGGCCACGGCCTGGCAGCGCTTCCTGCCGACCGGGCCGTTGGCGTTGCTGCCGGTGGCCGAGCGCCGCAGCTCGATTGTCTGGACCCTGCCCGAGGACGAGGCTGCGCGCGTGTTGGCCTTGGACGAAGATGCGTTCAACCGCGAACTGACCCGCGCCTTTGCGGCGCGGCTGGGTGACCTGCGGCTGGCCTCACCGCGTGCGGCGTTCCCGCTGCGCCGCCAGCTGGCACGCCACTACGTGGCCGGCCGTGTGCTGGCATTGGGGGATGCAGCGCATGTGGTGCATCCGCTTGCCGGGCAGGGCGTGAACCTGGGCCTGCGCGATGTGGCTGCTCTGCAGCAGTGGCTGGCGCCGTCGGCCGAACGCCGCGGCCAGCCGCGCCTGTCGCCGCAGCGCCTGCAGCGCTGGGCGCGCGAACGCCGCAGCGACAACCAGATCGCCGCCTACAGCTTTGACGCGATCAACCGCCTGTTCTCCAACGACGAAATGCACCTGACCCTGGCCCGCGGCCGCGCGCTGGGCTGCGTCGGCAAATGGCCGCCGCTGGTGCAGGCGTTCTGGAAGCGCGCCGCCGGCGTCTGACGCAAAAAGGGGACGGAGGGGATTAAGTCGTATGTGCACATACGACTTAATCCCCTCCGTCCCCATTTTCAATCAACCAGCCAACCGGCCAGGTCGGCACGATCCAGCTTGCCGCGACGCTTCACGTCCAACGCATTGAACTCATCGGCCAGCGCCGGATTCGCCTGCGCTTCCTCGCGGCTGATGAAACCATCGCCGTTCACATCCAGCGCAGCGAAGTGGATGCGGTACTGGCCGACCACGCTGCTCGGTTCCAGCGAACGTACGGTCACCTGTGCCTCGCCAGCCGGCTGTGCAATCTCGACGCTGCCGCTGACCCGGCCGGCATCCAGCGGTTGCTGGCGGATCGCGCCGCCGGTCGGGCCCAGCGGCTGGCTCTGTGCAGGGGTGTGCGGCAGCTGCTGGGCCATCGCCGTTGTACTCAGCAGCAGGACGGCCAGCAGTGCAATCGAACGACCTTGCATGGGTTCTTCCTCCTTGGTAGCGCCAGGCCATGCCCGGCGGACACCGCAGCGTCAGCGCAGCGGCGAGGCCAGTACCGTGATCTCCTCACGGTCGTGGTACAGCTGCTTGGCGCGTACCACCAGCGGCTTGCCGGCCTGGTCCTGGAACAGGTCCAGGCACAAGCGGGTTTCGTCCCAGCGCTTCTTCATCGGCAGCTTCAGATTGAAGATCGCATGCCTGCACCAGCCTTCGCGGAACCAGGTGGCCATGCGTTCGGCCACGCGGCGCGGCTGCTCGACCATGTCGCAGACCATCCAGTCCAGCGGCTGCTCCGGGTGCCAGTGGAAGCCATCGGCGCGCAGGTGCTCGACCAGGCCGGTGTCCAGCACGTGCTGGCGCAGCGGGCCGTTGTCGATGCTCAGCACGTGCATGTGCTGGCGGGTCAGCACCCAGGTCCAGCCGCCGGGTGCGGCGCCGAGGTCGGCCGCGCGCATGCCGGGCTTGGCCAGCGCTTCGCGTTCTTCCGGCGTCAGCAGGGTCAGCAGCGCTTCGTCCAGCTTCAGTGCCGAACGCGAGGGCGCTTCGGGCAGCAGCTTCAGGCGCGGGATGCCCAATGCCCACGGCGCGCTGTCGGCCGGGTCGGCCACGCAGACGAAGGCGTGGGTGCCGTCGACGAACACCACGTGCAGGCGCGGCAGGCGATTGTTTGGCTTGTCAGTGAGCTTGCCGGCCTTGCGCAGCGCCGGGCGCAGTGCATTGCCGAAGGCACGGGCCAGCCCGGACAGCGGCTTGCCGGCGTCCGAATCGGGGTGCTCCACCCACAGGTCACCGAAGCGCGGCGCATCGGCCAGCACCTCCAGCATCGGGGTGATCCGGTCAGCCGGGTCCAACTGCGGCAGCTCGGCCAGCACGACCAGCTTCTGCCGCGCGAAGATCAGCTCGCGCCAGCGCAGGCGCGGAGCCAGTGCCGCAGCTTCGTCGCACATGAAAAGCACATAGCCGTCATTGCGCTGGGTACGCGCATAGCCGGCGAAACCGGCTTCGCCGGCACGGAACTGCAGCTCGCCGGCCAACTCGGGCTCGAAGCCCTGCCGGCACAGGCACAGCAGGCCGATGCCGGTCTCAGTAACGGGCGCCATCGCTTTCCCCATAGGCACGCAGCACGCTGCGCGCGGCGTCGCGGTTCAGGCCCTGCACCACTTCGATGCCGCGCTTGTTGAGTTCACCCACCCAGTCGGCCGGCAGCGGGCCTTCATCGAACGGGGTCAGCTCTTCGACGTCGGCCGAGTTGGCACCGATCAGCAGGCGGTCGATGCCGGCCCACACGGTAGCGCCATAGCACTGGCAGCACGGCTGCGAACTGGTGGCCAGGGTGACCGGCGACAGCACCGCGTTCAGGCGCGGGGTCTGCAGGCGCTGCTGGGCCAGCATGTAGGCCATGTTCTCGGCGTGCGCCAGCGAGGTCGCATGCGGCATCACCCGGTTCACGCCGGCGGCGATGACCTTGTCATCCGGTCCGAACACCACCGCGCCGAACGGGCCGCCACTGGCGTGCTCGACGTTCAGCCGCGACAGCTCGATCGCCAGCGCGACCTTGGCCTCATCGCCCGGATATCGACGATCCAGGTCGATCTGGTCGTGGATCCAGGCGGGAAGGGTCAGGTGGACTTGCGCGTACAGCATCGCGGGGGTGCCTCGTAGTGGAATGGAAGAAAGTGCGGTTGCTTGGGAAACCGGCGCGCAGTGTAGCTGCACCGGCCTGTATCGGGTGTGGCGGCGGGTCAGCCCGGCGAGCCGGTGCGGATCACCACGTACTGCTTGCGGAACTCCAGCCCGGCCTGCGGCCAGCTGGCCGCGTAGGCGCGCAGCAGGGGCAGGGCGGCGGCGAAGTCGTGGCCGTTGACCCGGCAATCGGCCTCGCACAGGCCACCGGCATCGCGCGAGGCGAACAGGCGGATGGCGAGGAACTGGCGGGCTTTCAGCAGCTCGTCGAAGGCGTCCATGCTGCGGGTGAACAGGCAGCAGGGGCAGGAGCCATGATCGTCTTCGCTGCAGGTGGAGGCATCCACTTCCTGCGCACGGTAGTGCGCCAACGGCCCCAGCACCACGGTGCGTTCGTGTTCCTCGCCATCGTCACCGGCCGGATAGGTCAGGCCCATCATCGGCAGGCCCTGTGCATCTTCGGCGCCGATCGCAGTCTGCAGGGTCGCCAGGTCCACCCGCACCCAGGTCTGGAAGCCGGACTGCAGCGAGGTCCGTTCGTCGGCACCGTTGGCGTGCTGGTACTCGAACAGTCCATCAGCGAACAGGATGGGGTGCTGTGCCTCGATGACCGTGGACGTCTGCCAGCCGCCATTGTCGCGCGCGTGCGCGGCCATTGCGTGAGGGGTCAGGCGCAGTCCGCTTTCCAGCAGCAGTGCACCGCCGTCGACGCGGCAGGCGATGCCGGCGTCCTGCAGGACCTGCTGCAGCAGTGGGAGGAGCGCGGTGGAGGAGGTGGTCATGTCAGGCCTGTGGATGGATCGGGTGGGACATCCAGCCTGGGCCGGGTGTCAATGGTCGAGTGCGTCGCGCTCGGCGCGATAGCGCTGCGCGTCGGGCTGCTGCTGCGGATCGTTGCCGTGGTCGCGCAGCCAGGTTTCCAGCTCGCGGCGATAGTCCGCGCGGAAATCGGCATTGCCCGGGCTGAAGTGCAGCTTGCGTGCCGCTACCTCCACGCGCTCGCGCGCGCTGGCACGGGCCTGGGCAATGCCGTGCGGTGATTCGTTGGTGAGGATGACGAAGTTGCGCGGGAAACCGGGCGAGTACTTCACCACGAACGGCTGGTCCTGCGCCGGGATGCGGATGGCGTTTTCCAGCGGCCACAACGAAGCGGTATTGGTGTGGAACACCACCTCCACATCGCGCCCTTCGGCAGTGCGCAGCACCGCTTCGTAGCGCCAGATGTACTGCTCGTTGAGCGTGGAATTGGTTTCCTCGGCCTTGACGATCACTGCTTCACCACGCTCGCCCACCACGTTGAGGAACGCGGCGTTGAGGAAGTGGCCGAGGAAGATGTTGAGCATCGCCAGCGGGAACACCACGATGGCGTAGCCCGGAAAGCGCCGCCACCACGAGACCAGACCGGCCAGCACCATCGCCGAAAAGAACGTCAGCAGCGGATGCTGCGAGATGAACCAGAGCAGGGCGGAGAGGGCGGTGATCATGGTCGCGGTCGTGCGGGCGCCGTCCTGGCGCCCGCGCAGATCCTCAGGCCGACCAGGTGTCGCGCAGGGTCACGCTGCGGTTGAACACCGGCTTGGCTTCGGTGTGGTCGCGGCGGTCGGCGACGAAGTAGCCGGTACGCTCGAACTGGAACGACTGCTCCGGCGCGGCGCTGGCCGCGGCCGGCTCGACATAGCCGGTGACAGTGCGGCGCGATTCCGGGTTGAGGTAGTCGCGGTAGGTCTTGCCTTCCGATTCGTCATCCGGGTTCGGCACCGAGAACAGGCGGTCGTACAGGCGGATCTCGGCCGGCACGCCATGCACGGCGCTGACCCAGTGGATGGTGCCCTTGACCTTGCGGTTGGCGCCTTCCATGCCCGGACGCGATTCCGGATCCAGCCAGCCGCGCAGCTCGGTGATGGTGCCGTCGGCATCCTTGATCACTTCATCGCAGCGGATGATGCCGGCGCCGCGCAGCCGCACTTCGCCACCCGGGACCAGGCGCTTCCAGCCCTTCGGCGGCACTTCGGCGAAGTCCTCGCGGTCGATCCACACTTCGCGTGCGAACGGCACTTCGCGGCTGCCGAAGCTCTCGTCTTTCGGGTGGTTGCTGAAGGTCAACTGCTCTTCGTGGCCTTCCGGCAGGTTGGTCAGCACCAGCTTGACCGGATCGATCACCGCCATGCGGCGCGGCGCTGCACTGTCCAGGTCTTCGCGCAGCGCACCTTCCAGCACGCTGAAGTCGATCAGCGAGTTCTGCTTGCTGATGCCCACGCGCTCGGCGAACAGGCGCATCGCGGCCGGGGTGTAGCCACGGCGACGCAGGCCCTGCAGGGTCGGCATGCGCGGGTCTTCCCAGCCATCCACCAGCTGCTCGGTGACCAGCGCCATCAGCTTGCGCTTGCTCATCACCGTGTAGTTGATGTTCAGGCGCGAGAACTCGATCTGGCGCGGCTTGGCCGCTTCGCGTGGCAGGCCGGCATCGACCAGCGGCTGGGTCAGCGCATCGTCATGGGCGAAATCGACGTTGTCCACGCACCAGTCGTACAGCGGGCGGTGGTCTTCGAATTCCAGCGTGCACAGCGAGTGGGTGATGCCCTCGATCGAATCACCCAGGGCGTGGGCGAAGTCGTACATCGGGTAGATCGGCCACGCGTTGCCGGTGTTCTGGTGCTCGACGTGCTTGATGCGGTACAGCGCCGGATCGCGCAGGTTGATGTTGCCGCTGGCCATGTCGATCTTGGCGCGCACGGTGCGCGCGCCATCCGGGAATTCACCGGCGCGCATGCGGCGGAACAGGTCGAGGTTTTCCTCGACGCTGCGGTCGCGCCACGGCGACGGGCGGCCCGGTTCGGTCAGGGTGCCGCGGTAGGCGCGCACTTCCTCGGCCGACAGGTCGCAGACATAGGCCTTGCCCTGTTCGATCAGCTTCTCGGCGGCCAGGTAATAGGTCTGGAAGTAGTCCGAAGCGTGGCGCAGCTCGTTCCAGCTGAAGCCCAGCCAGCGCACGTCGTCCTGGATCGCGGCCACGTACTCCGGATCTTCCTTGGCCGGGTTGGTGTCGTCGAAGCGCAGGTTGCAGACGCCGCTGAACTCACCGGCGATGCCGAAGTTCAGGCAGATCGACTTGGCATGGCCGATGTGCAGATAGCCGTTCGGCTCCGGCGGGAAGCGGGTCTTGATCGCCTGGTGCTTTCCGCTGGCCAGGTCCTCGCGCACGATCTGGCGGATGAAATCGCGCTTTTCGTGGCTGTCGGCGGGGGTCTCGGGGCTGGCGGGGGTGTGCTCGGACATGAGTCGGCGAAAAGAAAGGCAGAAAGACCAACAGTCTAGCGCGTACGGGGCAGGGCTGCCCGGTGGGGTGTGGGGATGCCGGCCAGCGGCCGGCACTACCCACCCATCTTCCGGTAGCGCCGGCCGCAGGCCGGCGGAACGTGGATCGACGTACAGTTGGGTAGTGCCGGCCGCTGGCCGGCAGAACGGTCATGCGCCGTCACCACCACCATTCAGCCCCCGGGCGTATGCTGGAACCCTGTCCCACGGAGCCGCCGCATGCACATCGTGTACAAGGCCGACAACCTGTTCGACGCCCACCTGGTCAAGCACGCGCTGGAAGATGCCGGCATCCCGGCCTTCGTGTTCGGCGAGTCGCTGCTGGGCGGCATGGGCGAACTGCCGCTGTTTGGCGTGCTGCGGGTGGGAATCCCCGATGCCGCGCGCACCCAGGCCGAGGACATCGTCGCCGCGCTGGACTTGGGCCAAGCCCCATCCGACCCCATTTCAGATGCAGACGACATAGCCGGCCTGCCGGCGTAGGAGCGCATCATGTTGGGAATTGGCCAGGGCATCCTCGGCATCGGCGCCTTCAAGCAGCGCCTGCCGCGCCCGGAAGAGGCGCTGCCGGGGCGCGAGCAGCCATTGCCGCTGCACAGCAACCAACACTTCGTGAACAGCCATCCGCTGAAGGACCGTTTCGCCGGCCTGCAGCAGATCCGTTTCGCACTGGGTTGCTTCTGGGGCGCCGAGCGCAAGTTCTGGACCGAACCGGGCGTGTACAGCACCTCGGTCGGCTATGCCGGCGGCATCACCCCGAACCCGACCTATGAAGAGGTCTGCTCGGGCCTGACTGGCCACACTGAAGTGGTGCAGGTGGTGTTCGACCCGGCGGTGGTGAGCCTGGAGCGGCTGCTGCAGCTGTTCTGGGAAAGCCACGACCCGACCCAGGGCATGCGCCAGGGCAACGACACCGGCACCCAGTACCGCTCGGCGATCCACGCCACCGACGAGGCACAGTACGCCGCGGCGCTGGCCAGCCGCGAGGCGTACCAGGCGCAGCTGGATGCGGCCGGCTACGGCCCGATCACCACCGAGATCGTGTATCCGGCACCGGAGTACTACTACGCCGAGGACTATCACCAGCAGTACCTGGCGAAGAACCCGAACGGTTACTGCGGCATCGGCGGCACCGGCGTGAGCTGCCCGATCGGGTTGGATGTGGAGGCGCCGCGCTGACGCGCGGTGGTCCGCCTGCGGCGGGCAACGTCAACATCAACATCCAAAGCGGCTCTGGGTTGCTGATGGTTGGGCGGGACGGGGGCGGCTGGCAGGACACGCCGTAAACCCATCCCTGGGGGCTCGATGGCGCCATCCATGGCGCCAACGGTCCTACCAGCCGCCCCCGTCCCACCTTCGACAGTTTCCCGGTGACGGTGGGCAAGAGCAGTGGTTGGTGACGAACTGATGGAAAAGAAGAAGGACGCGGCTTTCGCCGCGTCCTTTTTTTTTTGATGCTGCAGTGCCGTCTGTAGCCGAGCTATGCTCGGCTGCGAGCAAGCGAAGCGCGCGACCCGCTTTTGCTCTTCTTTCTTTCTTCCGTGGCGGGCGGCCGCAGGAAACTGTCGAAGGCAGGGTGGGTAGGCCGTGCAGGGGCGTGAGCCGCATGGATGCGGCGACCGAGCTTACAGGGACGTACTTGCAGCGTCCCCTGCACGGCCTACCCACCCTGCCAACCACATGACCCGCTCTTCGCGACCAACCGACCCGCCACGAGGGGCTCAGCCGTTGGCCGAAATCCTCACAGTTCCGAACGAATGCGCTCGCGCAGCGCCTGCAGATCCTTGGCAAACGCATCGATACCGGTCGCCAGCTTCTCGGTCGCCATCGGATCGGCGGCCAGATCCGCCGCGAACTTCGCCGCATCAATCGGGGTCACCGCCGCGCCATCGGCCGCACCGGCCACCAGCTTGCGCGGCAGCTCGCCGTGGTCGGCGTCCAGCTTCTCCAGCAGGTCCGGCGAGATCGTCAGGCGGTCGCAGCCGGCCAGCGCTTCGATCTGCGCGGTCGAACGGAACGAGGCGCCCATCACCACCGTCGGCGAACCGCGACGCTTGAATTCGGCGTACACGCCGCGCACGAACTTCACGCCCGGGTCTTCGTCGATGCTGGCCGGGGCCTGGCCGTTGGCCACGTACCAGTCCAGGATGCGGCCGACGAACGGCGAGATCAGGAACGCGCCGGCTTCGCTGCAGGCCAGCGCCTGGGTCGGGTTGAAGATCAGGGTCAGGTTGCAGTCGATGCCTTCGGCCTGCAGGATGCGCGCGGCTTCCACGCCTTCCCAGGTCGCGGCGATCTTGATCAGGATCTTCTCGCGCGGCACGCCGGCATCGGCATACATCTGGATGAACTGGCGGGCCTTGGCCACGGTGGCGGCGGTGTCGTGGGCCTGGTCGGCATCCACTTCGGTGGACACGCGGCCGGGCACCAGCGTGCTCAGCAGCGCGCCGACGCCGATGGTCAGGCGGTCGGCCACGGCATGCACCACGGCTTCGCGGTCGCCCGTCTGCTGCCGGCCCCAGGCCAGTTCGCGTTCGATCAGCTCGGCGTAGACCGGCAGGTCCAGCGCCTTCTTCACCAGGGTCGGATTGGTGGTGCAGTCCACCGGCTGCAGGCGCTTGATGGCCTCGTAGTCACCGGTATCGGCAACGACCACGGACAGTTCGCGCAGCTGGGACAGTTTGGACGGGGTACTCATTACGGCTCCTGGTGCAGGGGGATCGAATCGCGCGCGGTGCGCAGCGGTAATCAGGGGCGGTCGTTGTGGACCGCGGTCACGCGCAGGCGCAGCTTGCGGCCGCCGGGCGCGTTCCAGTCGATGCTCTGGCCGATTGAAAGGCCGAGCAGGGCACTGCCGACCGGGGCCAGCACGGAAACCTTGCCTTCATCGACGTTGGCTTCGCGGGGGAAGACCAGGGTCAGGACGTGCTTCTCGCCCGACACTTCATCTTCGCACTCCACGCGCGAATGCATCATGACGATGCCTTCGGGAATCTGGTCCGGTGCCAGCACGGTGGCACGGTTGAGTTCTTCAGCAAGCGCGAGCGCGGCAGGCGTCTGGCTCAGCGCAGGGGATTCGAGCATGGCGTCCAGGCGGTCCATGTCGAAGGTGGAAACGGTGATCGACGGCGGCAGGCCGCTGGCGGTACTCATGGTGAAGCTCCTTGGTTGAAAGCCATGCAAAAGGCGGCACCTGCTGGCGCCGCCTGTCTGTATTGTGGGGACAAATGCGGCCGGAATCGACTCCTGCCGATTCCAGGCCGGTGCTGCGGGGGTTCAGCCGTTCAGCGCGGGGCCGGGCAGGGCGGCAGTGTCGCCGGCGGCGTTGACCGCCTCCAGGGTGAACAGCGCCTGCGGCAGGCGCTTGAACTGGTCGGCCAGCTCCATCAGGAAGTCGTTCATGGCCGAACTGCGGCGCCAGATCATGGCGATGCGGCGGCTGGGACGGCCTTCGCCGGTGAAGTCGAGCAGGCGGATGTTGTTCGAGCGCGGGACCGGCGGCTGCACTGACAGGCTCGGCAGCAGGGTGATGCCGACGTCGGCGGCGACCATCTGCCGCAGGGTTTCCAGGCTGGTGGCGCGGAACTCGGACTTCTCGTTGGCGCCGAACAGGCGGCAGACCTCCAGTGCCTGGTCGCGCAGGCAATGCCCGTCTTCCAGCAGCAGCAGCTTCTGCGTGGCCAGTTCCTGCACGTCCAGGTGTTCGCGACGGGCCAGCGGGTGGCGCCCGGAAACGGCCAGCAGGAACGGTTCCTCGAACAGGAACTCGGCATGCAGCTGGTCGTCGATCACCGGCAGGGCCAGCAGCGCGGCGTCCAGCTTGCCTTCGCGCAGGCGGTCCAGCAGCACATCGCTCTTTTCCTCGACCAGCAGCAGTTCCAGCTCCGGGAAGCGATCGCGGATGCGCGGGATCACATGCGGCAGCAGGTACGGGCCGAGGGTCGGGAAGATCCCCAGGCGCACCGTACCGGCTTCCGGGTCGCGGCTGCGTCGCGCCGCTTCCTTCAGCTGTTCCACTTCGGACACGATCACACGCGCCCGTGCCGCCGCTTCCTGGCCGGCCGGGGTCAGCATCACCTTGCGCGGTGCGCGTTCCACCAGTGGCAGGCCCAGCTCTTCTTCCAGCTTGCGGATCTGCGTGGACAGCGTGGGCTGGCTGACGAAGCATGAGGCGGCAGCCCGGCCGAAATGCTTGTGGTCGGCCAGGGCTACCAGGTACTTCAGATCACGTAGGTTCATCCTTACACCCCAGGGGTAACGGACCGGCTGACGGCGTGGTTACCCGACAGGCAGACAAAGTTCCCGGTGATCTGGGAACGGTGGATCAGGCCGCTTCAGCAACGGCACCGCTGCTGTTGCTCACCGACGAGCGGATCAGGTGGTCGAACGCGCTCAGTGCGGCGGTTGAGCCGGCGCCCATGGCGATGATGATCTGCTTGTAGGGTACCGTCGTGCAATCGCCAGCGGCGAACACACCCGGCAGGTTGGTCTGGCCGCGGTCGTCGATGACGACCTCGCCACGCGGCGACAGCGCCACGGTGTCCTTCAGCCACTCGGTGTTGGGCAGCAGGCCGATCTGCACGAAGATGCCTTCCAGCTCGACGCGGTGGGCGTCGCCGCCGACGCGGTCCTTGTAGACCAGGCCGGTGACGCGGCTGCCGTCGCCCAGCACTTCAGTGGTCTGCGCGCTGGTCAGCACGGTGACGTTGCCGAGGCTGCGCAGCTTCTTCTGCAGCACTTCATCGGCGCGCAGGCTGGAATCGAACTCCAGCAGGGTCACATGCGACACGATGCCGGCCAGGTCGATGGCCGCTTCCACGCCGGAGTTGCCGCCGCCGATCACCGCCACGCGCTTGCCCTTGAACAGCGGGCCATCGCAGTGCGGGCAGTAGGCCACACCCTTGTTGCGGTACTGGTCCTCGCCCGGCACATTCATCTGCCGCCAGCGCGCGCCGGTGGACAGGATCACCGAACGCGACTTCAGCACCGCGCCGTTTTCCAGCTGCACCTGCACCAGGCCGTCTTCACCGGCTGGCACCAGCGCACTGGCGCGCTGCAGGTTCATGATGTCCACCTCGTACTCGCGCACGTGCTGTTCCAGCGCCGTGGCCAGCTTCGGGCCTTCGGTCTCCTTCACCGAAATGAAGTTCTCGATCGCCATGGTGTCCAGCACCTGGCCACCGAAACGCTCGGCGGCGATGCCGGTGCGGATGCCCTTGCGTGCGGCGTAGATTGCCGCTGCAGCGCCGGCCGGGCCACCGCCCACCACCAGAACGTCGAAGGCGTCCTTGGCAGCGATCTTCTCGGCATCGCGCTTGCTGGCATTGGTATCCAGCTTGGCCACGATCTGCTCGAGGGTCATGCGGCCCTGGTCGAACACTTCACCGTTGAGGTACACGGTCGGCACCGACATGATCTCGCGCTTCTCGACTTCGTCCTGGAACAGGGCACCGTCGATGGCCACGTGCTGGATGCGCGGGTTGAGCACCGCGGCCAGGTTCAGGGCCTGCACCACGTCCGGGCAGTTCTGGCAGGACAGCGAGAAGTAGGTTTCGAAGCGGTAGTCGCCTTCCAGGTTCTGCACCTGCTCGATCAGCTCGGCGGTGGCCTTGGACGGATGACCGCCCACCTGCAGCAGTGCCAGCACCAGCGAGGTGAACTCGTGGCCCATCGGCAGGCCGGCGAAGGTCAGGTGGATGTCCTGGCCCGGGGTGCCCAGGTCGAACGAGGGCACGCGGCCCTGGCCGTCGCGCAGCACCTGCAGCGAGATCTTGTCCGACAGGCTGTCCAGGGTCTGCAGCAGTTCCAGCATTTCCTGCGACTTGGCGCCATCGTCGGCGTGCGCGGTGATCTGGATCGGGCGGGTCACGCGCTCCAGATAGGTCTTCAGCTGCGACTGCAGGTTGGCGTCCAACATCGGGTCTTCTCCTGGCTTCAGGCAAACAGGGGGCGTGGCACCGCTGTAGAAGGTAGCGGACCAGCAGGGGGTAGGGGTGAACCCAAGACAGCGGCCGTGGAAGGGGCTGGCTGGCCAAAGCGAGCGGGCGTTGGCTGTCTTGGGTTCACCCCCACGCCGGCGGGGGGACCGGCACGGGGATGAAGGGCGCACCGTGGCGTGGGGCCACGGCAGGCCGGTACTGCGTTAGATCTTGCCGACCAGGTCCAGCGACGGGGTCAGGGTCTTCTCGCCTTCCTTCCACTTGGCCGGGCAGACCTGGTTCGGGTTGGCGGCGGTGAACTGGGCAGCCTTCAGCTTGCGCAGGGTCTCGGCGACGTCACGGGCGATCTCGTTGGAGTGGATCTCCAGGGTCTTGATCACGCCTTCCGGGTTGATGATGAAGGTGCCGCGCAGGGCCAGGCCTTCCTCTTCAATGTGCACGCCGAAGGCGCGGGTCAGCTGGTGGGTCGGGTCGCCGACCAGCGGGAACTGGGCCTTGCCGACGGCCGGCGAGGTTTCGTGCCACACCTTGTGCGAGAAGTGGGTGTCGGTGGTGACGATGTAGACCTCGGCGCCGGCCTTCTTGAACTCGGCGTAATGGTCAGCCGCGTCCTCGATCTCGGTCGGGCAGTTGAAGGTGAAGGCGGCCGGCATGAAGATCAGGACGGACCACTGGCCCTTCAGGCTGTTGTCGGAAACCTTGATGAACTCGCCATTGTGGTAAGCGTTGGCTTCGAACGGCTGGATCTGGGTGTTGATGAGGGACATCATTTTTCCTCTGGTGAAGGGGAGTGGGTGAATCGACAGGACCTAGGTTACCGATTCGCTTGCGATAAGAACAATCCATTGATTGCATCTATTTGATAGATGTAGTCTATCAAAGTGCCATGAGCAGGCACTGAATCTTGCCGTTCCCATCGTGCAACTGCCTGTGTGACAAGGGAAATCGTCCTGAGCGGGTGAAGAGGGCTGATAGCCCCTCCTTATGCCCTCTGGCGAAACCTGAACGGATTCCAGCTTTTCCAGAGCCGAGCCCATGCTCGGCTGGGGGTGGAGCAGCCGAGCATGGGCTCGGCTCTACAATTGCGGAATGTCTTTCCAAACCGAACCCACCCTGCGCCAGATCGTGGCCGATGCCAGCGCCCGCCTGGGCGGCATCGAAGCCCGCCACGAGGCTGAACTGCTGCTGCTGCACGTACTGGACCGCCCGCGCAGCTGGCTGTTCGCCCACGCCACCGATCCGCTGGCCGCCAATGACCAGGCCGCCTTCGAGGCGTTGCTGGCCCGCCGCGTGGCCGGTGAGCCGGTGGCCTACCTGACCGGCCGCCGCGGATTCTGGACGCTGGACCTGGAGGTCGACCCGGCCACGCTGATCCCGCGCCCGGAAACCGAGCTGCTGGTCGAGTTGGCACTGGAGCGCCTGCCGCAAGACCAGTCGCTGCAGCTGGCCGACCTGGGCACCGGCAGTGGTGCGATTGCACTGGCACTGGCCAGCGAACGGCCGCAGGCGCAGGTGCTGGCCACCGATGCCAGCCCGGGCGCGCTGGCCGTGGCCGCGCGCAACGCGGCCCGCCATGAACTGCGCAACGTCCGCTTCGCCGAGGGCGGGCACGACTGGTATGCGCCGCTGCAGGGCGCGCGCTTCGACCTGATCGCCAGCAACCCGCCGTATATCGCCAGCGACGATCCGCATCTGGAACAGGGCGACCTGCGTTTTGAACCGGCTACCGCGCTGGCCTCCGGCGTGGATGGCCTGGATGACATCCGTCGCATCGTCGACGGTGGCCAGGCCCACCTGCTGCCCGGCGGCTGGTTGCTGATCGAGCACGGTTGGGACCAGGGCGAGGCGATCCGCGCGCTGTTCGACGCTGCTGGTTTCACCGAGGTGCAGACCGTGCAGGATTTGGAGCAGCGCGACCGCATCACCCTGGGTCGGCGTCCGGCCTAGAATGGAGGTTCTCCTGCCCCGGCAGGGCATCACCCTGGAGCTGCAAGCATGCGTACGCTGCACCCCGCCATCACCCCCTACGACGTCGGCACCCTGAAGGTCGACGACCGCCACACGCTGTACTTCGAACAGTGCGGCAACCCGGACGGCAAGCCGGTGGTGATGCTGCACGGTGGCCCGGGCGGCGGCTGCAGCGACAAGATGCGCCAGTTCCATGACCCCTCCAAGTACCGCATCATCCTGTTCGACCAGCGTGGCGCCGGCCGTTCCACCCCGCACGCGGATCTGGTGGACAACACCACCTGGGATCTGGTGGCCGACATCGAAAAACTGCGCGAACACCTGAAGGTGGATCGCTGGCAGGTGTTCGGTGGCAGCTGGGGTTCGACCCTGGCACTGGCCTATGCCGAAACCCACCCGCAGCGCGTGACCGAACTGGTCCTGCGCGGCATCTTCATGCTGCGTCGCTGGGAGCTGGAATGGTTCTACCAGGAAGGCGCCAACCGCCTGTTCCCGGATGCCTGGGAGCACTACCTCAAGCCGATCCCGTCGGTGGAGCGTCATGACCTGATCTCGGCCTTCCACCGCCGCCTGACCAGCGAAGACGAGACCACCCGCCTGGAAGCAGCCAAGGCCTGGGCGGTGTGGGAAGGCGCGACCAGCTTCCTGCATGTCGATGATGACTTCATCAACAGCCACGAAGACCCGCATTTCGCGCTGGCGTTTGCCCGCATCGAGAACCACTACTTCGTCAACGGCGGTTTCTTCGAAGTGGAAGACCAGCTGCTGCGTGACGCGCACCGCATCGCCGATATTCCCGGCGTGATCGTGCACGGCCGCTACGACGTGGTCTGCCCGCTGGCCAACGCCTGGGACCTGACCAAGGTCTGGCCGAAGGCCAAGCTGGAGATCACACCGGCCTCGGGCCATTCGGCGTTCGAGGCCGAGAACGTGGACGCGCTGGTACGCGCCACCGATAGTTTTGCCTGATACCCACGGGGTCAGAGCCCTTTCCCACGGAAAGGGCTCTGACCCCGGTCCGGAACCCCATCCACGCATGGCGTGGATCTACCACAGCCTGGTAGTGCCGGCCGCTGGCCGGCAACCGGGAAACGGTTGGATCGCGCAGACGCCGACCAGCGGCCGGCGCTACCAATCGCCGGCCAGCAAGGCGTCAGCCAGCACCTGCAGCTTTGGCGAATGCTGGCGCGACGGCGGGTAGATCAGCGACAGTTCGCGGCTGCGGCCTTCGAACGGCTGCAGCACGCGCTGCAGCCGGCCATCGGCCAGCGCGTCGGCCACCGCGAAATCCATCACCTGCACGATGCCGATGCCGGCGATGGCCGCTTCCACCAGCGGATCGCCGCTGTCGAATACCATGCGCGTCGGTGGCGTGACCTCGCGCAGTTGCCCGTCCTGCAGGAACTGCCAGTCCACCAGCCGGCCACTGCGCAGGTTGCGCACCGCCAGGCAGGCATGATCCTGCAGCGCGGCCACATCGTCCGGTGCGCCACAGCGGGCCAGATAGCCCGGGCTGGCCACCGTCACCCAGCGCAGCGGCCGCAATGGCCGCGCAACAATGCGCTGGTCGGCGATGACGCCGGTGCGCAGCGCGGCATCGAAGCCTTCCTCGACCAGATCGACCAGGCGGTCGCTGAGCACGGCTTCCACCTGCAGCTGCGGATGCCGTTGCAGCAACGGTGCCAGCATCGGCACCAGCACCTTGCGCCCGAACATCGACGGCGCACTGATCTTCAACGTGCCTGAGGGCGTGCACGGGCGATCGGCCAGCTGCCGCTCGGCATCGTCCAGGCCGGCCAGCAGCGGTGCCACCTGTTCCACGAACTGGCGGCCATCCGGGGTCAGCGCCACGTTGCGGGTGTTCCGCTGCAGCAGCTTCACCCCCAGCGATACTTCCAGCCGCCCGACCGCACGCGACAGGCCGGACTGGCTCAGGCCCAGCTGGCCGGCGGCCACGGTGAAACTGCGGGCTTCGGCCACCTGCACCAGCATGCGCACCGCATTGAGGTCCATCGAGGCTGCATTCATGCGGAAAATCATGACAGAAATGGCGGGTAGGGGGTTTGTTGATTCGGCCGCATCAATGAGACTGCGCTCCCCCACCAATCCAGACCGCCGATGCCTCCCCTCAAATACCCGCGCTGGGCGCTGACCCTGCTGGCCACCGCGCAGCTGATCATCGCCCTGGATGCCACCATCATCTTCGTCGCCCTGCACGACATGGGGCGCGCGCTGCAGATCAATGCGCAGCAGCTGCAATGGGTGGTCAGTGCCTACACCGTCGCCTTCGGCGGCAGCCTGCTGCTGGGAGGCCGTGCCGCCGACCTGATCGGCCGCCGCCGTTTCTACCGGCTGGGCATGCTGCTGTTCGCACTGGCGTCGCTGCTCGGTGCGCTGGCACCGAATGCCACCCTGCTGATCATCGCGCGCGCCGCGCAGGGCGTCGGTGCGGCCCTGCTGTTCCCCGCCACGCTGGCACTGATCAACACGCTGTACGCCGAAGGCCCGGTGCGCAACCGCGCGCTGGCGATCTGGAGCATGGCCAGCGCGGTGGGCCTGGCGCTGGGCACGCTGCTGGGTGGCGTGCTGACCCAGGCGTTCGGCTGGCCGGCGGTGCTGGCTGTAATCGTGCCGCTGGCCACCGCTTGTGCGGTCGCTGCTGGTGCGTGGCTACCGGCCGACGGCCCGCAGGTGCGAGGCCGCTCCTTCGACCTGGCCGGTTGCCTCACCGTCACCGCCGGCGGCAGCCTGCTGGTCACCACCCTGGTGCAAGGGCCGGAGTGGGGCTGGACGGCGCCGGCCACGCTCATCTGCCTGCTGCTTTCAGCGGTACTGCTCACGGTGTTCGTGCAGATCGAAAAGCGCAGCCGTGACCCGCTGATGCAGTTTTCGCTGTTGCGCCTGCCGGGCCTGCGCGCGGCACTCGGCCTGACCTTCGCCTTCATGAGCAGCTATGGCGTGCAGTACTACTTCCTGGCGCTCTACTTCCAGGATGGCTACGGCTGGAGCCCGCTTCAGGCCGGCATGGCGTTCCTGCTGCCGACATTGGTGTGCACCTTCGGCATCCGTATTGCCGAACGCATGCTGCGGCGCCGTTCGCCACGGCAGGTACTGGCCTGGGGCTTCGCCGCTGGTGCCATCGGCATTGCCGCGGTGGCGCTGGCGATGCCGCATGGCGCCAGCTACTGGCCGCTGCTGCCGGGCATCGTGGTGCTGAGCGTGGGCCAGGGCATGAGCTGGACAGCAATGTGGATCGTGGCCGGCCAGGGTGTGCCGGGGCCGCAGCAAGGCGTCGCGTCTGGCATGGCGGCCACCGCCCAGCAGATCGGTGGCGCTTTGGGATTGGCGGTACTGGTGATGATCGCCAACGCCGCGCGTGGCGCGCAGGCGGCAACGAGTCCAGGTGCCCTGCAGGGCATGGTCAATGCACAGTACGGCGCCGCGCTGTTCGCCGCGCTCGGCGTGGTCATCGCGCTGGGCCTGCGCCCGGCGCCGGTAGACTCGGCTGCAACTACCTGCCTGAGCAACGAAGCATGATTGCGCTGCTGGACCTGCGACAGACCCTGCACGCCTTCGCAGCCTGCAACGATGATGATGAGGTGTACGGCTCCTTCGGTTGGGTGCACGCCACCGATGACGACCTGCTGCAGGCGCGCTTCTGGTTGCCACCCGATGAGGATGCCGCCTTCGATGAGGAGAGCGAGGTGCCGGTCGAAGCGCGCGTGCTGGGCCTGGGCACGTTCCTGGAACCTGCGACGTTTGCGGATGTGCTCGACGTGCAGAAGCGGCAGCGTCCGTTGTCTTCGTTGCACGACTACGCGCAGGCGCTGGCGTACTACGCCGAGTACGACGCGTTCCAGCAGGTGGAAGGCGTTGACGAGGCACTGGGTGAAGCGGAAGCTGCGGAACAGGTGGCTGCGCGCGAGGCAGGTGTGGGCACAGGCATCTTCGCGTCCTTCGATCTGGCGTTGAACGCGTGCCCGGAGGTGCGGATCAAAGCTGCAGCCCAACGCGTGGCGCGGCTGCTGGAGATTCCGGTGGGCGATGCATTGGCGCGCTGCCGCGCGTTGCCGTTGCTGCTGGGCGAAGCCCTGGACCGCAACCGCGCGCAGGCGATCAAGGATCAGTTCGAAGCGATCGGTGCGACCGTGCAGGTATACGGGTTCAAGCCGTTCCCGTGGATGGAGGCTCCAACGTTGCGGTAGTGCCGGCCTCTGGCCGGCAATGCAATGATCCAACTACCCTGAGGTTGCCGGCCAACGGCCGGCACTACCGATCAGGAATGGATCCACGCGCGTTCAACCGAACGCCAGCAACTGAGGCTGCAATGCGCGGAAGATCCGCGCCAGCCGCTCCGCCCATGCCTGCTGCCCGGCCACATCGGCAATCAGGTCCTGGCGGATTTCCAGTTCCACGTGCACCAGTCCACGGCCTTCGCCATGCACCGGCACCGCGTAGTCGCTGGTGCTGCTTACCGAATACGGTTCGTTGTCACCCACCACCAGGTCGCCCTCGTCGCGCAGTGCGTGCAGCAGCGCATGCGCAAAGCGCGTGTCCTGGTGGTAAAGCACGCCGGCATGCCACGGACGCTGCGTGCCGTTCATCGCCGGGGTGAAGCTGTGCATCATCACCAGCAGGGTGGGGCGGCCGGCATCGCGGCGTGCATCAAGCTCGGCGTCGATGCGCGCGTGGTAGGGCGCGTGGATCGCATCGATGCGCTGCTGGCGCTGCGCTGCCGACAGCCCGGCATTGCCTGGCACCACGGTGTGGTCGCTCACTTCCGGAATCAGCGTTGGCGACACCAGCGGGCGGTTGCAGTCGATCAGCAGCCGCGAATAGGTCTGTTCGATCGCCCAGGCATCCAGCCGTTCGGACAGTGCACGGGTGGTGCCGGCAATGCCGATGTCCCAGCCGATATGGCGGTCCAGTTCGGCCTGCGGCAAGCCCAGGCCTGCAAGGGCACGCGGCACCTGCTGGCCGGCATGATCGGCCAGCAGCAGGAACGGCGAGGCGCCCTGCGGCCGGTGGATCGTGTGGATCGCCGGGTCGTCTGTGCCCAGAAGCGCAGGCAGCGCGTGCAGATCGGCGTCAGCCACGCGGGCGTCCATCCAGGTGGTGCTCGATCATCCACAGTCCGGCCCACAGCTTGGCGTCCAGCTCGTAGCCTTCGCCCATCTTCTGCACCAGCCACGCGGCGGCCTGCGCGCGCGGAATCTCATGCACGATGATGTCTTCGCTGTCGTCACCACCGCCCTCACCAACGCGGCGCAGGCCGGTGGCACGCACGAAGGCGATCTTCTCGCTGCTGGCGCCGGAGGAGGTCGGGCCTATCAGCAGCACTTCGGCGTGATCGGCGGTCCAGCCGGTTTCTTCTTCCAGTTCGCGCACGGCCGAAACTTCGATCGATTCGCCTGCATCGATGTCGCCGACCAGGCCGGCCGGCATCTCGATGGTGGGCGCCTGCAGCGGTACGCGGAACTGTTCGACGAACAGCACGTTGTCGTCAGGGGTGACCGCGATGATGATCGCCGCCAGGCCACCGGCATGGGTACGCTCGCTGTATTCCCAGGTGCCTCGCACCAGCATGCGCTGGTACTTGCCTTCATAGACGACGCGCGGGGCTTCGGTATTGCGCTGGCTCATGCGGGCTCGCTGTGGGTGGGAAGAATATCGGGCACGCCGGCGGCATCGAACAGCCGGCGGCGGGTCATCGGGCCGAAGCGCAGGGTCTGGCAGATGCCGCCGAGCAGCTCGGGATCGGCGTTCTGGCGCAGCAGGCCGGGCTGGCTGCCTTCCAGCGGCGCGTCCAGCGCGATGGTGGTGAGCTGGCGCCAGAGCAGGGCGTGCTCGCGCTGCTCGCGCAGGCGCACTGCCATCTGTGCGGCGCCGCGCAGGCGCAGGAACGGCACTTCGTCCAGGCGTTCGTACAGCACATCCATGCTGCCGAAATGGGCCAGCAGCACGGCGGCGGACTTGCTGCCGACACCACTGACACCGGGAATGTTGTCCACCGCGTCGCCACACAGCGCCAGGTAATCCGCGATCTGGTGCGCATGCACGCCATGTCGTGCCTTCACCCCGGCCACGTCCCAGCGCTGGTTGCGTGCGTAGTCCCACTGTTCGTCGTGGTCCAGCAGCAGCTGCGACAGGTCCTTGTCGGCGGAGATGATCACACCGCGGTGGCTGCCACGATGCACATGCAGGGCGCTGCCGATCAGGTCATCGGCCTCGTATTCATGGTGGGCCAGAACGGCAAGGCCCAACGCCGCGCACAGCGCCTTGCAGTGCACGAACTGGCGCTTGAGCGCCTCCGGCGCCGGGTCGCGGTTGGCCTTGTAGGCGGGGTACAGACGGTGGCGGAAGCCACTGTCCAGCGCTTCGTCGAAGGCGATGGCGATGTGACGCGGGCGCTCGCGCTCCAGCAGGTCCAGCAGGAAGCGGGCGAAGCCGTGCACGGCATTGGTCGGCCAGCCCTGCGCATCCTGGAACTGATCCGGCAGCGAGTGCCAGGCGCGGAACACGTAGATGCTGGCGTCGACCAGGTACAGCGACGGCGGTGGTACCGGCAGGGTCATGCCGGTGGCGTCCAGTCGCGCAGCAGGGCGGCCGGATCCGGACGCTCGCGCTCGGGCACAGCGGCCTTCGGCGTGCCGATATGGATGAAACCGGCGATGCCTTCGCCCTCGGCCAGGCCCAGGTAGGCGTGCACGGCGGGGTCGAAGGCCATCCAGGCGGTCAGCCACTGCGCGCCGAAGCCCAGCGCCTGTGCGGCCTGCAGCAGGGCGAAGCAGACGCAGCCGGCGGTCATCAGCTGTTCCTGCTCGGGCACCTTCGGGTCCGGGCGCGGGCTGGCCACCACCACGATCACCAGCGGCGCATGGCTGAAACGCTGGCGGTCCTTCTCGAATACCGCCTCGCCGGCATGCGGGTCGCGCTGGCGGCTGCGCTCGGCCAGGAAGTCGCCCAGAGTGTGACGTGCATCGCCGGCGATCTTCAGGAAGCGGAACGGCACGCGCTTGCCGTGATCGGGCACGCGCACTGCCGAAGCCAGCATCCGCTGCAGGGTGGCCGGATCCGGGCCGGGCTCGGCCAGTTGCCGCGAAGGCACGGAGCGGCGGGCATCCAGGGCAAGCAGGGCAGCGGGGTCGGGCATGGAGTCTGAACCGGTCATCACGGGTGTTTGATTATAGTCGGGGTGGTCAATGACGCCGTCTGTGTCGCGTCCTGCCCCTGAATATCAAACTGTGATGAACATCATGCCACTGGCGGGAAAGGGACGACCGCTTCCTCTCGCCTCGTGGGCCTCGCACGGCTTACGATATCTATCTTGCCGGGCCGCCGGTCATGAGGTTTGAAGTGAGGACTGTTTCACTGTCCGTGACGGGCTGGCCGGCCTACCATCGACGTACCGGTACATGGGGTGTACCGGCCGTCGCGATGTCCATGCTGTCTGTCGTACCAGAGAAGGTGGGGAGCCTTCCCGAATGATGAGCGCGCCCACACCGATGGGATCGCCGGGCCGTGACCCGGCCCAGCTTCAGCGTGCCCGGGACATGGTCCTGCCGGCGCTGTGCCAGGCTTTCGGGGCCGCACTGGCGCGTTTCGACGATGCGCTGTTCGACCGGGCCGGCAATGCAGGTTCGTCGCAGCTGCTGTTCCTGGATGCGATGCGCGAGCTGCGCCGCCGCCGTGAGGACATCGCCGCCGCCTTCGCCGGCCACCTGCAGCGGGCCTGGGATGCACTGGCCAGTGGCGAGCCGCTGTCGGCCGAAGCCACCCTGTCCGGGCCGGCCGAGGATGGCCTGAGCCTGCTGGCTGAACATGTACTGGAGTCGCGGTTGGCGGTGCGCAATTTCGCCACCGTGCTGCTGCGCGACTTCAAGCCGGTGCTGGCGCGGCTGGACCGGCGCCTGGGCCGCTTGATCGGCGGCGCCGAGCTGGATGCCGACCACAACCCGGTCAGCCCCGAACACCTGGGCGTGGCCATCCATGAGGCCTTTGCCGGCTGCGAGCTGGCGCCGGAAGTGCACCTGGTGCTCATCAAGCTGTGCGAGCGCGACCTGCGCGCGCCGGTGGGTCGTATCTACGAGAAGCTTGACGAGCAGCTGGCCGCCGCTGGCGTGATGTCGCAGATGGGGGCGCCGCGGCGTCCGCTGTCGGCCGCGCCCGACCCGCGCATGGCGCCGGGCGCGGACGATCTGGTCGAGCCGCGCCACGCGGCGGGCTTCGAATCCGACTTCAGCGATGATGAACAGGCCGCACCGGCCTGGGCGCAGCGCTTTGCCGCGCGCTGGTCCGAGCGGCGTGGCCACATGCAGCAGCACCTGGGCGCCGAAGACGGCGACACCGGCGAGGCCCATGCGGGCCAGCAGGGCATGCTGCTGGAGGCGCTGCACGAACTGCTGCAGCAGACCCGCCACGTGCGCGAGGACGCGACGTCGGCCGCACAGGTGGCGATCGGCCAGCAGCGTCCGCTCAGCCAGCGCGAGATGATGTCGGTGCTGTCGCTGCTGCAGGCCACGCCCAGTGCGACGCTGCGTGCGGCCATCGGCGAGGATGGCGAATCCCTGGCGCAGCGGCTGAAGAGTGAAGTGCTGTCCAGCGCCACCCGTCTCGGCGTCGATCCTGGCCAGACCCGGCTGGACCCGCAGGACGAGGACGCGATTGATCTGGTCGGCATGCTGTTCGATGTGATGCTGGACGAACGCGAGCTGGAAGGTCGCTCGCGCGAGCTGATCGGCCGCCTGGTCGTGCCCTTCGTCAAGGTCGCGATGCTCGACCGCCGCATGTTCGTGCAGAAGACCCACCCGGCACGCAAGCTGCTCAACTCGCTGGCCGAGGCCTGCGAAGGCAACACTGGCGAAAGCCAGGCCGAGCGGATGCTGATGGCCAAGGTCGAGGAGATCATCGAGCGCCTGGTCGCCGAGTTCAACGAGAACCTGGCGATCTTCCTGACCCTGGAAGAAGAATTCCGCGAGTTCCTCGTGCAGCACCGCCGCCGCGTGGAAATCGCCGAGCGCCGCGCCGCCGAAACGCAGCGCGGCCAGGAAAAGCTGGAAATGGCCCGCAGCCGGGCCGGTGCCGAACTGGACCGCCGCATCGGCGATGCCACCCTGCCGCCGGCCATCGCCGGGTTCCTGCGCCAGCCATGGCAGCACCACCTGACCCTGGCGCTGCTGCGTGAGGGCGAGGAGGGCGCGTCGGTGACCGAGGCACTGAGCCTGGGCGACGGCCTCCTGGAGGAAGTGGCCGAGGCCCGCCGCCAGATCGTCGGCAAGCCGTGGCTGCAGGCCTGGCAGCCGGTGCTGGCCAAGGTGTTCGCCAGCGTGGGCGTGCACGGCGATGCCGCCACCGGTGCCATCGACGCCCTGCATGACACCCTGCAGGGCATTGCCGAATCGCGGCCGGAACTGCAGCGCGCGCTGCCGGAGCTGCCACAGGTTGCCTTGCCGGCGCCGCCGGTGGCTGAATCGCCGGCGGTGGAGTTGAGCGGCCAGATCGATGCCGATGATTTCGACAATGCCGATGCCGATCGCTTCCGCCGCATGGAAATCGGCAACTGGCTGGACTTTGTCGACAAGGACGGCAAGGTGCAGGCCGGCAAGCTGTCCTGGGTCAGCCCGATTTCCTCGCGCCTGCTGTTCGTCAACCGCCGCGGCGTGCGCTTCTGCGTGGCTTCGCCGGAGGAGCTGGCGGTGATGGTGCGGCTGGGACGGCTGCGTGCGCACGTGGATGACGGTGCCTTCGACAGCGCGATGCAGGGTGTGATCGATCGGCTGGACCCGGGCAGCGCAACACTGCACTGAGCCGTGGCCGCCTGCTAGGATCGGGAAAACTCACCGATCAGCGGGGACCTGCATGGCCGTGGCGTTGCTGGGGATCAAAGAGACCGCGCCGGGCGAACGGCGCGTGGCGTTGACGCCGGAAACCGCGCGCAAGCTCGGCGCCCTGGGCATCACTGTCTGGTACGAGCCCGGTGCTGGACTGGCCGCGGGTTTCACCAATGCAGCGTATGACGATGCTGGTGCCCGCGCGTTCGATGCCAGCCGCTGGGCCGAAATCGACATCCTGTTGTGCGTGCAGGCGCCCGCTGCGACGGTGCTGGAGCAGCTCAAGCCCGGTGCCAGCGTGGTTGGCCTGCTGGCACCGGCCACCGATCCGGCGCTGGCCGCATTGGCGGCCAATGACCGCCTGCAGGTGTTCCCGCTGCAGCAGCTGCCGCGCACCACCCGTGCGCAGGCGATGGACGTGCTCAGTTCGCAGGCCGGCATGGCCGGCTACAAGGCCGCGCTGATCGCCGCCGAACGCGCACCACGCTTCTTCCCGATGCTGACCACCGCTGCCGGCACCGTGCGGCCGGCCAAGGTGCTGGTGATCGGTGCTGGCGTGGCCGGACTGCAGGCCATTGCCACCGCGCGCCGGTTGGGCGCACAGGTGGAAGGTTTCGACGTGCGCCCGGAAACCCGCGAGCAGATCCAGTCGCTGGGCGCGCGCTTCCTGGACCTGGGGGTGAGCGCGGCCGGCGAGGGCGGCTATGCGCGCGCGCTGACCGACGAGGAGCGCGCCGAGCAGCAGCGTCGGCTGGCCGACCACCTGCGCGGTGTGGATGTGGTGATCTGCACGGCGGCGGTACCGGGGCGCCCGGCACCCACCATCGTCACTGCCGCAATGGTGGAAGGCATGGCCACCGGCAGCGTGATCGTGGACTTGGCGGCCGAGAGCGGCGGCAACTGCGCACTGACCCAGCCGGGGCAGTGCATCGAGCATCAGGGTGTGACCATCGATGGCCCGCTGGGCCTGGCCAGCCGCGGCGCGACCCAGGCCAGCGAGATGTATGCGCGCAACCTGCTGAACTTCGTCGCGCTGTTCGTGCACGAGGGGCAGCTGGCGTTCGACTGGGAAGACGAGCTGCTGGCGAAGACGCGCTGGCTGGCGTGAGTCGGTAGATCCACGCCATGCGTGGATGAACGGCCCCGTGTGCGGACCAAGGTCCGCACCCACCCTGCGGATGCCAGCGTTACCGCGGCTTCGCCGGCGGTGGGTTGTCGCGCACCCAGTCCTTTCGCTGTTCCGGCGTCATCTGCGACCAGCGCTCGCGCAGTGCGTCGCGCTGCGCGGGGGGCAGTTCCCGCATCTGGCCGAACAGGGCCCGGGCCTGCTCACGCTGTTCCGGGCTCATGTGCTCGAAGCGGCGCAGGCCACGGCGGGCCTTGTCGCGTTCCTCAGGGCTCATCGTCTGCCAGCGCTGGCCGTGCGAGAGCATGCGCTGGCGCTGGCCGGCATCGGCGCTGTTCCAGCGGTCGCGCAGCGGCGCCAGCAGCGATTCCCGCTGAGCTTCGCTCAACTGTTCCCAGGCCGGCAGCGGCGTGGCCGGCGCAGGGCGTGCCGCAGGGGCGGGCGCGGCGCTCTGCGCCAGCGCCGGGAGGACCGGCAGCAGCAACAGAGTCATCAGCAGGGGCAGGGTGTGCAGTCGGGACATGATTCACTCCATCGCCAGGTCGGTATCGCCCAGCCACAGGTACAGATCGGGATTTTCGTCGTAGAGCGCGCTGTTGTCTTCCACCGAGGCAAGCACAGGTGCCGGCGCCGGGCCCGTCAGCGTGTCATGGCCAGTGAACTGCAGGCCGATACCCAGCGCCACCACCAGCGAACAGGCACTGGCCAACCACCAGCGCCAGCGCCCGCGATGGGCGGCCGTGGCGCCGTGGCGAGCCTGGCGCAGCCGGGCCAGCGTTGCCGGCGACAGCGCGTGCAGCGACTGCGCGTGCAGGCTGCGCAGGGTGTCATCGGAAGGCAGGGAGCGGTTCACGGGTGGATCTCCAGGTAATCCTGCAGCGCCTGGCGGGCGCGTGCCAGATGGGTTTTTACCGCGCCTTCGCTGCAGCCCATGGCGCGGGCGGTGGTAGCCCCGTCCAGGTCCTGCAGCACGCGCAGGGTGAAGGCCTCGCGCTGGCGGGCGGGCAGGCGGCGCAACGCGTCCACCAGCTGCTGGTACTGCTGGCGCTGTTCATGCGCCTGTGCCGGGTCCGGGCCGGGATCGGCCCAGTCGATCTCGCCGCCTTCCGCATCCTGGTTGTCGCGCCAGAACGGCAGGCGGAAGCGGCGCCGGCGCTGCACGTCGATCACGCGCCGGCGCAGGATGCTCCAGAACAGCGGCGCCCATTCGGCAGCCGGCTTGTCGGCGTAGTCCAGCATGCGCAGCAGCGCGTCCTGCACCGCGTCCATGGCGTCTTCGCGCTGGCGCAGGCCGGCCTCGGCGAAGCGGAACGCACGCGGGCCAACACTGGCCAGGAACGCTTCCAGCGATGCTGGCAGTGCATCGGTCTCGGCGCTCGGGGGGACGGGGCTGCTCACCAGCACAGGGTACGGTTCCTCGCTCGGGGTCACCATCGACAACGCGTGAGTGCGGCTTCGGTTGACGCCGGGTGCGCACCGGGTTCAGCCCATGGTTATGATGGGACGACGAAGACAGAGCGGGAGCGTTGCCAGTGAGTGACGGGTTCGTGGCGCTGTACATCTTCATGCTGGCGGCCATCGCCGGCCACGTGATCATTTCGCGGGTGCCGGTGATCCTGCATACCCCGCTGATGTCGGGCTCCAACTTCATCCACGGCATCGTGCTGATCGGCGCGATGGTGGTGCTGGGGCACGCGCAGACACCGCTGGAAAAAGCCCTGGGCTTCCTCGCCGTGGTGCTCGGTGCCGGCAACGCCGCCGGTGGCTACGTGGTCACCGCGCGCATGCTGGAAATGTTCAAGCCGAGCGCGCCCAAGGGCGGCAAGGACGAGCCGAAGGAGCCGCAGGCTTGAACATCAGCACCGTCGAACTGCTCGATTGGCTGGTCAAGGCCAGCTACCTCGTCGCCGCCACGCTGTTCCTGCTGGGCCTGCAGCGCATGGCCTCGCCGCTGACCGCGCGCAGCGGCATCCGCTGGGCCGGGCTGGGCATGCTGCTGGCCACGGTGGCGACCTTCTTCCTTCCCGAACTGCACAACGTGCCGCTGATTCTGGTGGCGCTGCTGCTGGGCGCGGGCCTGGCCTGGTGGTCGGCCGGCAAGGTTGCCATCACCGACATGCCGCAGATGGTGGCGCTGTACAACGGCATGGGCGGTGGCTCGGCGGCGGCCATCGGTGCAGTGGAACTGCTGCGCTACGCCTTCCTTGCCAATCGCGATACCAGCCACTGGAGTGCGCAGGCGCTGGCCGAGCTGGCCGCGCGCCAGCCGTCGGGCATGGTGCTGCTGCTGGCGGTGGTCGGCGCGGCGATCGGTGCGGTGTCGCTGTCCGGCTCGGTGATTGCCTGGGCCAAGCTGGATGGCCGGCTGGACAAGCGCGTGACCTGGCCCGGCCAGCAGGTGATGAACCTGCTGGTGGCACTGGCGGTGGTGGTGCTGGCGATCATCGCGGCCAGCACGCTCAACACCTGGGCGATCGTTGCCTTCTTCGTGCTGGCGCTGGCGCTGGGCGTGCTGATGACGCTGCCGATCGGTGGCGCCGACATGCCAGTGGTGATCTCGCTGTACAACGCCTTCACCGGCCTGGCGGTGTCGTTCGAAGGCTACGTGCTGGGCAACGAGGCGTTGATCATCGCCGGCATGATGGTCGGCGCGGCCGGCATCCTGCTGACCCGGTTGATGGCCAAGGCGATGAACCGGCCGATCCGTAACGTGTTGTTCTCCAACTTCGGCGGTGGTGCTGGCGGGGAAGCGCAGGCGATCAGCGGTTCGCAGAAGCCGATCGAGGCGTCGGATGTCGCGGCGATGATGGCCTACGCCGAGCGCGTGGTGATCGTGCCTGGATACGGCATGGCCGTGGCGCAGGCCCAGCACAAGATATGGGAACTGGCGCAGCGGCTGGGCCAGCGCGGGGTCAAGGTGAAGTTCGCGATCCACCCGGTGGCCGGGCGCATGCCTGGGCACATGAACGTGCTTCTGGCCGAGGCGGGCGTGCCCTACGACCTGATCGCCGACATGGACGACATCAACCCGGAGTTCGCCAACACCGACGTGGTGCTGGTGATCGGTGCCAACGACGTGGTCAATCCGGTGGCACGCACCGACCCGGCCAGCCCGATCTACGGCATGCCGGTGCTGGACGTGGTCAATGCGCGCAACGTGGTGGTGATCAAGCGCGGCAAGGGCACTGGTTTTGCCGGCATCGAGAATGCGCTGTTCTATGCCGACAACACCCGCATGCTGTACGGCGATGGTGCGGAAGCGGCAGCGTCGCTGGTGAGCGAACTGAAGGCGCTCGACGGCGGGCATTGAGGCCGGCTGCATCCGGTGGGTGCGGACCTCGGTCCGCACGCTCTTGCCGGCCAGCGGCCGGCACTACCCTCCCATCCACGCATGGCGGGATCTACCCGCGCATCCCCGGTAGCGCCGGGCCATGCCCGGCGGGCGCAGCAAGCGGCACGCTCAGCGCGCCAGCCAGGCACCCACGGCGACACCCACGGCCAGCCAAAGCCATTCCACGGCGCCATTGGCCAGGGTGATCAGGGTCCAGGCCAGGTGCGGGCCCATGCGCAGGCTGGCGTCCCACAGGTCCAGCCCGATCGAGCCGCCCATCCAGGCGCTGGCGATGGCCCAGTTGGCCACGGCGGCCACCAGCAGGGTGCCCAGTACGACCAGGGCAATGCGCAGCCGGCCCGGGCCCAGCGTGCCCATGCGCAGCATGAACACCAGTTCCAGGGCGGTCAGTACCGCCATCCAGCCGACCTGCCGGCCGGTCATCAGCGCCAGCACCATCCAGGCAAGGGGAGCAACAACCAGACCCAGCAACAGCATGATGGGCCAGAGCCAGGTCACGGTCCTGGCACGCGCGGCATTGGAGGACATCGAAGCTCCCTGAAGATCAGCCACAGGATACTGTGGTTTGCCGCAGTGCACCGGCGGCCGCAGGGCGGCTGGGCTAGAATGCCGTCTTGCGTGGCCCCGGCCACGGCCCCATATCGGTCCCCATGTATTCCCGTAGCAGCGAACCTGTCCACTTCGAACGCGATTGCGAGGCCGTGATGGTCCCGCAGGGCGACACCGTGACCCTGCCCGCCGGCAGCTATGGGTACATCACCCAGGCGCTGGGCGGCAGTTATTCGGTGTTCGTCGAGGGCAACCTGTTCCGCATCGCCGGCAAGGATGGCGACGCCATCGGCAAGGAGGCGCCGGCACCGCTGGAACTGCCGGCCGACGCCACTGATGAACAGGTGGAACAGCTGGTATGGCAGCAGCTGCGCACCTGCTTCGATCCGGAAATTCCGGTCAATATCGTCGAACTCGGCCTGGTTTACGAGGTTGAGATCAAGCACCTGGATGAAGGCCAGCGCGAGATCGACGTGAAGATGACCCTGACCGCACCGGGCTGCGGCATGGGCGACATCCTGGTCGACGACGTGCGCAGCAAGCTTGAAATGATCCCGACGGTGGCCGAGGCCGACGTCGACCTGGTGTTCGACCCGCCGTGGAACCAGCACATGATGTCCGAGGCGGCCCGGCTCGAGACCGGCATGCTTTGACCCAGGGCCCGCAGTGACGCGGGCCCGGCACTACCCGCAACCAGAACAGGAATCCTCCGGTGTCCCAGTCCATCCCCAGCTTCGCCGTCACCCGTTCGGACCACCCGCGCAGCGCTGAAGAGCGCGCCCAGATCCTTGAGAAGCCGGGCTTCGGCCTGCATTTCACCGATCACATGGTGGAGGTGCGCTGGGACAAGGATGCCGGCTGGCACAACGCCAACGTGCGTGCCTACGGTCCGCTGCAGCTGGATCCGGCCGCAGCCGTGCTGCACTACGGTCAGGAAATCTTCGAAGGCATCAAGGCCTACCGCCATGCCGATGGCTCGATCTGGACCTTCCGTCCGGATGCCAACGGCCGCCGCCTGCAGCGTTCGGCACAGCGCCTGGCGCTGCCGGAACTGCCGGTGGAGATCTTCGTCGAATCGCTGAAGCAGCTGATCGCCGTGGACAGTGCCTGGGTGCCGTCGGCTGATGAGTCCAGCCTGTATTTCCGTCCGTTCATGATTGGCGATGAAGCCTTCCTTGGCGTGCGCGGCGCGCACAAGGCCGGTTACTACGTCATCGCCAGCCCGGCCGGCCCGTACTTCGCCAAGGGCGTCGCCCCGGTGTCGATCTGGCTGTCCACCGAATACGCGCGCGCGGCCAAGGGCGGCACCGGCGCCGCCAAGTGCGGTGGCAACTATGCTGCCTCGCTGCTGCCGCAGCAGAAGGCGCAGGCGCAGGGCTGCTCGCAGGTGCTGTTCCTCGACCCGGTGGAAGGCAAGTACCTGGAAGAGCTGGGTGGCATGAACGTGTTCCTGGTCTACAAGGACGGCACGCTGGTGACCCCGGAACTGTCCGGCAGCATCCTCGAGGGCATCACCCGCGAGAGCATCCTGCAGCTGGCCCGCGACCGCGGCATGAAGGTCGAAGAGCGCAAGGTCACCATCGACGAGTGGAAGAACGGCGTGGCCTCCGGTGACATCGCCGAAGTGTTCGCCTGCGGTACCGCCGCGGTGGTCACCCCGATCGGCCAGCTGAAGGGCGAGGGCTTCTCGGTGGGCGATATCAACGCCCCGGCCGGCGAGGTGACCATGTCGCTGCGCAAGGAACTGACCGACATCCAGTACGGCCGCCTGCCGGACCGCCACAACTGGCTGGTCAAGCTGGGCTGATCGCCCGCGGTCAACTGTAGAGCCGAGCCCACGCTCGGCCGCTTTTCCGGAAAGCCCGTCCCAGTGACGGGCTTTCTGCGTTGTGGGCCCGCCCGCCAGACCGCAGCAGGTGATTGCTTGACGCAAATAGGTTTGCGATGCAAACTGAATTCAAGCGACCCCGGTGGAGCGTGTCATGCAGCAGCCGTCCGTCATTGATCCTTCCTCGCGCCTGCAGGCGCTGACCCGTGAGTACTCCCGGTACTCGCGAAGTGCCGGGGGCCTGTCGGCGATGGCAGGCGGCTTCGCCTGCCTGGCCTCGTTCCTTGCCGGCGCCCTGTTGCCGACCACCCTGGCGCTGCGCATCGTGCTCATTGCCCTGCCGGTGTTGTGGATCGTCGGCAAGCAATGGCTGGCACGCCGTTACTACCAGCGGCTGGGCCAGGTCGAGGAGCAGGTCACGCCGGTTGAACGCAATTTCCAGCGCTTCTTCATCGCCTTCACCGCGCTGGTAAGCGTGCTGGTGATCGGCAGCGTGCTGCCCCGGATGGTGCCGATGGGCGAGTTGCCCTGGGATCTGCGCGCCATCGGCTATCTGGTCGTGGTGGCACTGTTGCCCTGGATGGTGTGGCGCTGGCTGCGTACGCCGCTGGAGTTCATCGTGGGCGTGTTCCTGCTGTGCCAGGCCGCGCTGGCCTTCACCGGGCAGGCGTATGGCTTCGGCCCGAGCACCGCCGTGTTCCCGTTGGCATCCATCGCGCTGATCGTGGTCGGTTGGCGTGACCACCAGCGCTTCCAGCGGCTGCAGGTGGAGATGCGCGCGTTCATGGCGGCGCGGACGAACGTCGAATGACCCAGCTGCCTGATTCCAGAGCGTTGCTCCAGCTCGACCGCTTGATCCATGAGCCGGCACGGCTGCTGATCCTGTCGATCCTGGCAGGTGCCGAATCCGCCGAGTTCGGTTTTGTCGAGCATCTCAGCGGGTTGAGCAAGGGCAACCTCTCCAGCCATTTGAGCAAGCTTGAAGCGGCAGGGCTGGTCGCCATCGACAAGTCGTTCCGTGGCAAGCGCCCATTGACCACCTTGCAGTTGACGCCGATGGGCCGCACTGCCCTGGCCGAGTACCGCACGCAGCTGGCGGCGATCGTTGCCGGCATTCCCGATCCGGATCGAAAGGACTCCTGAAATGACATTGCTCCCGCGCCTGTTTGCAGTTCTGGTTGTTTCCTTCTCTGCCCTCACCGGCGTGGCCGCGGCCGCAGATCCGCGCCAGCAGGGAGCCGCGCTGACCGCGCAGTTCTACGAAGGGCACATCGATGCCCTGTGGGAACGGATGACCCCGCAGATGCAGGCGGGGCTGCAGTCCCCGCAGAGCCTGGTGGCGCTTCGCGAGCAGGTGCTGGCGGGCTGAGGCACGGAAACCGAGCTGGTCAGTGAGAAGGTCGAGAAGGTTGATGGGTTCGACACCTATCTGCGGCAGGCGCGCTTCGCCAGGAGCCCGGCCATCATCCAGGTGCTGTGGGCCATCGATGCCGACGGGCAGATCGGCGGCTTCTACATCCGCCCGCTGCAGACCACGCCGCCGCAGGCCGCGGCGAGCGGGTTCCTCGACTACCAGACCCGCACACGGCTGCAACTGCCGTTCGACGATGAATACTTCGTGTTCTGGGGCGGGCGTACTGTCGAACAGAACTACCATGCGGCCCATGCCGGCCAGCGCTTCGCGCTGGATCTGCTGATGATCCGCGATGGCCGTTCGCACCGTGGCGATGGCCTGCGCAACGATGACTACTACTGCTTCGGTCGCCCGATTCTCGCACCGGCCGACGGCACGGTGGTGGAGGTGATCGAGGGGGTCGCCGACAACGTGCCGGGCCAGATGAATGCCGCCCAGCTCACCGGCAACCGCGTCATTCTCGATCACGGCAATGAGGAGTACTCGGTGCTGGCGCACCTGCGCCAGGGTAGTGTGCGCGTCGCCCAGGGACAGGTGGTCCGCAGTGGCGCGCACCTCGGTGACTGTGGCAACAGCGGCAACTCGTCCGAGCCGCACCTGCACTATCAGCTGCAGGCCGGGCCCGTGTTCGGTGTCGGCGAAGCGCTGCCGGCACAGTTCTCCGGCTACGTGGCCGATGGCCAGCCGGTTGTACGCGGTGAACCGGTCAAGGGGCAGCGTATCCGGCCTGCCGGCGTTGCGCAGGCGAAATAGCCAGCGCGTCCAACGCAGCGGGCAGGGCACCGTGCGGATGCTGCGCGACCGATGGTGTGGGCAGTCGACGCCGATGTCGGCAAAGTCATTCCAGGACACGTGACGACCCAGTCAGGTCTGTGCAGGACACGAGAAAGTTCCTTCACCTTCACAAACCCTCGACCCGAAAAGTCTCAGAACGAACATTTCATCTTGCTGAAAAGACGCTGAAAATCTTGTGGTGTCCGGTTTCGGCCTTTAGCGTCATCTGCACGGCGGATCGTTAGGGGGATCCGCTGACTCACCGGACTTCGAACCTCGCCAATGCAAGCCAGCCCACGGTTCGGGCCGGTGCTTCTGCCGATTCCGGCATTCACACCACAAGAAAGGGAAATACGATGTCCCAGGTAACGCAACCGCGTGTGCGTCGAGTGTGGGTGGTCCTTGGTGCGTCCGTTCTGTCATCGCTGCTGCTGGCCACGCCTGCGCTGGCCGGTGATGTCCAGCTCAGCGGCCTGCAGTCCGCGCCGACGCACCAGCGTTTCATCGTGAAGTACCGCGACGGCAGCGCCGCCGTGGCCAGCAACACTGCGCTGGCTTCGTCGCTGAAGACGGCCGCCGCTGGCCTGGCCAGCAGCCAGGGCCGCGCGCTGGGCCTGCAGGAGGTCCGCAAGCTGGCCGTTGGCCCGACCCTGGTCAGGACCGATCGTCCGCTGGACCGGGCCGAATCCGAGCAGCTGATGCGCAAGCTGGCCGCCGACCCGAACGTGGAATACGTCGAGGTCGATCAGATCATGCGTGCGACCCTGACCCCGAATGACACCCGCTTCAGTGAGCAGTGGGGCTTCGGCACCACCAATGCCGGCATCAACATCCGGCCGGCCTGGGACAAGGCCACAGGCACCGGTGTCGTTGTCGCGGTGATCGATACCGGCATCACCAACCACCCGGACCTAAACGCCAACATCCTGCCCGGCTATGACTTCATCAGCGATGCGGCGATGGCGCGCGATGGCAACGGCCGCGACAACAACCCGAACGATGAGGGCGACTGGTACGGCGACAACGAGTGCCAGGCCGGTTACCCGGGTTCGAACTCCAGCTGGCACGGTACCCACGTCGCCGGCACCGTGGCAGCAGTGACCAACAACAGCACCGGCGTGGCCGGTACCGCGTTCAACGCCAAGGTCGTGCCGGTGCGTGTGCTCGGCAAGTGCGGCGGCTACACCTCCGACATCGCCGATGCGATCGTGTGGGCTTCCGGCGGCACCGTCAGCGGCGTACCGGCCAACGCCAACCCGGCCGAGGTCATCAACCTCTCGCTCGGTGGCGGTGGCAGCTGCTCGACCACCTACCAGAATGCGATCAATGGTGCGGTCGGCCGTGGCACCACCGTGGTGGTTGCCGCCGGCAACAGCAACACCAACGTGTCCTCGTCGGTGCCGGCCAATTGCCCGAACGTGATCGCGGTGGCGGCCACCACCTCGGCCGGTGCGCGTGCCAGCTTCTCCAACTATGGCAATGGCATCGATATCTCGGCACCGGGCCAGGGCATCCTCTCGACCCTCAACAGCGGCACCACCACGCCGGGCAGCGCCAGTTACGCCTCGTACAACGGCACCTCGATGGCGGCACCGCACGTGGCCGGCGTGGTCGCGCTGATGCAGTCGGTCGCTCCGAGCCCACTGAGCCCGGCGCAGGTCGAAAGCATCATCAAGAGCACCGCACGTCCGCTGCCGGGCGCCTGCTCGGGTGGCTGCGGCGCCGGCATCATCGACGCCAATGCCGCCGTGGCTGCGGCGATCAACGGTGGCGGCAATCCGAACCCGGGTGGCAATGTGCTGCAGAACAACGTGCCGGTGACCGGCCTGGGTGCTGCGACCGGTGCCGAGTTGAACTACACCGTTGCGGTTCCGGCTGGCAGCACCCAGCTGCGCGTGGCGATCAGTGGCGGCAGCGGTGATGCCGACCTGTATGTGCGCCAGGGCAGTGCCCCGACCGATACCACCTACACCTGCCGTCCGTACCTGAGCGGCAACAGCGAGACCTGCACCATCAACAGTCCTGCCGCCGGCACCTGGTACGTGCGGGTGAAGGCGTACAGCACCTTCTCGGGCCTGACCCTCAACGCCCAGTACTGAGCCCAAGCCCCTCTCCATGGGCACGCCCCGGCCTAGGCCGGGGCGTTTTTGCTTTGGGCAGGTGCCGACCTTGGCCGGCACGCTGTTCCTCAGACCGACTCGAAGCGGTTCGCGGCCACGTTCTTGCGCACGTGCTGAGGGTCGAAGATCCGGCCGTTCATGGCGATGTACACGCCGCTCGGCAGCGACTGCACCGCACCGATCGCGCAGCCGATGTTGAACTCCGCATCCGAACCTCGGAAACGCGCCGGGCTGAGTGCGCCGGTCATCACGATGGTCTTGTCCGGGATCGTCGCCAGCACCTTGCCGGTCTGCACCATCGAGTCGGTGCCGTGAGTCACCAGCACGTGGCGGGTCGGCTGCGCGGCGATGGTGGCGCGGATCAGTTCGCGGTCCTCATCGTTGATGTGCAGCGAATCCTTGCGCAGGATCGGAATCACGTTGAAGCGGAACGTCACGCCCAGCTCGCGCAGGATCATGCCGATCTGGGGGTCGCCGATCTGGTAGTCCGACTTGTCGTCGAAGTAGATCTTGTCGATCGTGCCACCGGTGGTGACGACCAGGAGCTCTTCCATCATGTGCATGCGCGAAACCAGGACAGGTACAGCGGCGCGGGGCCAGGAACACAGATGATACGGCCCGGCGGGCGCAGCGTCAGCGTCGTTTGCCGAAGCGGGCGCGCAGCCCTGGCAGGCTGGCGCTGAAGATCACCAGCAGGGCCAGCGCGATCTCGATCAGCGCCAGCCAGCGCGTCTCCGGGTGGCTCCAGGCGCTCATCACGCCGTGGCTGAACCAGCCCAGCGCCAGCACCGAGGCCCAGAAACCCGCCTTGCGCCAGCCCAGGCGCAGTGCGATGGCCAGCGCCAGCGGTGGCGCGGTGAACACCAGCTGGGTGGCCAGCCAGTGCTTGTCATTGATGAACCAGCCGGCGAACAGCGCGGCCAGCCCCATCAGGGCCAGCAGCAGGACCGTGCGCGGCGGCCGGTTCATCGGGCCAACCGCTGCGCGATGTCGGCCACCCGGCGGCCCAGCGCACGGGCCAGCACGGCCTCGTCGTCGGTCGGCTGCGGATCGTCGGCGGCACCTGCCACGTGGCTGGCGCCATAGGGCGTGCCGCCACTGGTGGTATGGCTCAGCGCCGGTTCGGTAAACGGAATGCCGACGATCACGCAGCCGTGGTGCAGCAGCGGTACCTGCATCGACAGCAGGGTCGATTCCTGGCCGCCATGCATCGAGGCGGTCGAGGTGAACACCCCGGCCGGCTTGCCCGAGAGGGTGCCGTTGACCCATTCGGCGCCGAGACCGTCGAGGAAATGCTTCACCGGCGCGGCCATGTTGCCGAAGCGGGTCGGGCTGCCGAGCAGCAGGCCCTGGCACTCGACCAGGTCCTGCACGCTCACATAGGGGGCGCCATCGTCGGGTACAGGCGGCTGCGCGGTCTGGGTCACCGCGGCCACCGGCGGCACCGTGCGCAGGCGCGCGCTCATGCCCGGCACTTCGCCGATGCCCCGCGCGATCTGGCGCGCCAGCCGTGCCACCGAACCGCCCCGGCTGTAGTACAGCACCAGAATCTCGCCCATCGTGCCCGCTTCTCCTCGTCGTGTGGCCACCAGTATGGCTATCCTGCCAGCATTCCGCATCGGGTACCCTTCCACCGATGGAACCTCTGGATACGCTCAACCTGTGGATGGAGCGCGCGCGGGATCGCGCACGGGCCATCAGTTTCGGCCGCTTCCTGTGGCATCGCTTCCTCGACGACCGCCTGTTCCAGGCAGCGGCGGCGCTGGCGTACACCACGGTGTTCGCGCTGGTGCCGCTGGCCATCGTGGTGTTCGGCGTGCTCTCGGCCTTCCCTGTCTTCGACCGCTGGAGCGACCAGCTCAGCGATTACGTCTTCTCCAACTTCGTGCCCAATGCCGCGCGCGCGGCGGAGGGCTACCTGCGGCAGTTCTCGGCCAGTGCCGGCCAGCTCACCGCCGCCGGCTTCATTGCGCTGGTGGTGTCACTGCTGATCACCCTCAACAGTGTTGAAGAGACCTTCAACCAGATCTGGCGGGTTGGGTCGACCCGGCCCAAGCTGACCCGTTTCCTGGTCTACTGGACCGTACTCACCCTGGGCGCGATGCTCGCCGCCGCTTCGCTGGCGGTGTCGGCGCGGGTGTTCGCGATGCCACTGTTCGGGACCCAGGAAGGTCGTTGGCTGGCCGAGTTCGCATTGCGGCTGGCGCCGATCCTGATCGAGTTCGTCTGCATCACGCTGATGTTCCGGGTGGTGCCGCACCACACAGTGAAATGGCGGCACGCGGTGCCCGGCGCGATCCTGGCGGCGGTCATCCTGGAACTGGTGAAATGGGGCATCGGTGCCTACCTGGGCAGTTTCCAGTCCTACCAGAAGCTGTATGGCACGGTGGCCTTCGTGCCGATCCTGCTGCTGTGGATCTACCTGTGCTGGGTGGCAGTGCTGCTAGGGGCATCGTTGTCTTCGTCGATGGCCGCCTTCCGCTACCAGCCGGTGGAACTGCGCCTGCCGCAGGGTTACGAGTTCTATGGCCTGCTGCGCCTGCTGGGCCGCTTCCACCATGCACGTGCCAAGGGCAAGGGCCTGGCCGATGATGAAATCCTGCGGCTGGAGCCGATGCTGACCGATTCGCTGCTGCAGGACCTGGCCTGCAACCTGCAGGAGATCGGCCTGCTGCGCCGCGATGAACGTGGTGAATGGCTCTTGTCGCGTGACCTGGACCAGGTCAGCCTGGCCGATCTGTACGAATGCACCCAGCTGCGCATCCCGGTGGCCGAGCAGCATCTGCCGTACCGGGACGACAGCCTGGGTCGCGCCGCATTGGCGGCACTGGACGACCTGCGACTGCCCCTGCGCGAACGCCTCAAGCGCAAGGTCAGCGATATCTACACCGAATCTGGAGACATGCCATGACCCGCAAGACCCCGTTGCTGCTGCTCCCGCTGGCCCTCCTGTTGGCCCTGGCGGCCTGCAAGCCGGCACAGGAGCCGACCCCGGCCAGCAGCCAGCCGCCGGCGCAGGCACCGACACCGAGCACGCCGGCACCGGTCGAGGAGACCCCGGCCGAACGCATCACCGCCGAGTTCCCGACGCTGAAGACGAAGGCGGTCGATGGCAGCGACTACGACCTGGCCGCGCACCGCGGCAAGTGGGTGGTGGTGAATTTCTGGGCGACCTGGTGCGCGCCGTGCCGCAAGGAAATGCCGGAGTTGTCGGCGCTGCATGCGATGCGCAGCAACATCGAAGTGGTCGGCCTGGCCTATGAGGACATCGAAGCGCCGGAAATGCAGGCGTTCCTGACCAAGCATCCGGTGACCTATCCGATCGTGATCGTCGACCCGTTCGATCCGCCCGCCGATTTCGCCACGCCGCGCGGCCTGCCGCTGACGCATCTCATCGATCCGCAGGGCAAGCTGGCGCACAGCTTCCTCGGCCCGGTGACTGCCGCCGACATCGAAAAGCAGATCGCGGCTGCCAAGTAGTGGGTTGGTCGGCAGGGCCTGCGGCCCTGCACCCGCGGTAGTGCCGGCCGCTGGCCGGCAGCAACAGCAACAGCGTGCATTCCGTGGGTGGGTGGGGCGGTGTCGGAGTGCGGGGACGCCGCAAGTACGTCCCTGTAGGCTTGGCAGCCGCTTGCTCGTGTGCGCTTTCCTGCGCACACGGCAAGACCGGGGTTGGGCGTCCTGCCCAACCCGCCCGAGGCATGCCTCGGGCCCATGCGGCTGACACCCCGCACTCCGACACCGCCCCACCTCTGACAGATTTCTGCGATCTGGTAGATCCACGCCATGCGTGGATGAATCTCCATCGAGTTCGAGTACTTCGACAATCGAACAAAGAGCATCCACGCATGGCGTGGATCTACAGAATGCAATGCCGACAGATCGCGGAGATCTGTCGAAGGCGGGGTGGGTCCGGTTGCGGGGGCGTGAGCCGCATGGATGCGGCGACCGAGCTTACATGGACGTACTTGCAGCGTCCCCCGAAACCGGACCCACCCCGCCATCCCTCAGGAAGCCCGCCGTTGCTGTTGCTGTTGCCGTTGCTCTGGCTTCGGCAGGTGCAGGGCCGCAGGCCCTGCCGAACAAACCCTATTCCTCGACCGGGAAGTCCTCGATCGGCTTCAGCACATCGTAGTGCTCGCGGTGCAGCTTGCCCTTCAGCTTCGGCAGCTCCGGCAACGGCGCATCCACGCGCGTATCCGGCAGCCGGTCCAGCAGGTTGCGCACCAGCGTCAGCCGGCCCAGGCGCTGGTCGTTGAAATCCACCAGCGTCCACGGCGCCGCTTCGCGGTGGGTGGCGCGCAGCATCGCCTCGCGTGCCTCGGTGTAGGCGCTGTACTTGCTGCGTGATTTCAGGTCCACCGGAGAGAGCTTCCAGCCCTTCAGCGGGTCGATATGACGCTCGGCGAAGCGCTTTTCCTGCTGCTCCTGGTCAACGCACAGCCAGTACTTGAACAGCAGGATGCCGTCGTCCACCAGCAGCTGCTCGAACACCGGCGCCTGGCGCAGGAACTGCTGGTACTCGGTCTCGCTGCAGTAGCCCATCACCCGCTCCACGCCGGCACGGTTGTACCAGCTGCGGTCCATCAGCACGATCTCGCCGGCGGCCGGAAGGTGCGACGCGTAGCGCTGGAAGTACCACTGCGTGGCTTCTCGGTCGGTGGGCTTGGGCAGTGCCACCACCCGGCACTGACGAGGGTTGAGGTGCTGGCTGATGGCCTGGATCGCGCCGCCCTTGCCCGCCGTGTCACGCCCTTCGAACAGCACCAGCAGGCGTTGCCCGCTGTGCTGCACCCAGCGCGCCATCGCGGTCAGTTCCAGCTGCAGTGGCAGCAGCAGTTCGTCGTAGTCCTTGCGCTTGAGCTTGGCCATCGTCACACCACGCGGGAAGGAAGCCCGAGCGTAGCGCACCGTCGCGTCACCGCGTGTAGAGGCAGGGCGACCGCCGCTGGGATGAGATCGACTGGGTATCGACTGGGTAGAGTTGACTATCGCGCGCAGCGCGGGGTTTTCGGCTTCCAGCCGAGAGCAGTCGACTGACAGTCGACTCTACCCAGCAGGCATTTTCCAGTAGACATTACCCAGTCTGTTCCGCTGTTCCCAGCCAGCCGTGCTCGCGCGCCAGCTGCTGCACCAACGCCGACAGATCATGGGCAAACCCGCCCATGTCGAACAGCCCGCTGCGCTCGCGTGCCTGCGCCAGTTCAGCACGCAACGCGGCCAGCGCAGCCGGGTCGTTGCCCAGTGCACTGGCGGTGGCGATGAACGCGGCATCGTCGGCGACGTTCAGCCGGGCCAGGCCAAGGTGATGGTTGAGGCTGCCGGCCACGCGCGCGGCGAAAGTGTCGCCCGGGCAGGTCAGCACCGGGCAGCCGGCCCACAGCGCATCGGAGGCGGTGGTGTGGGCGTTGTACGGATGCGTGTCCAGGAACAGGTCGGCCAGCTGATAACGGGCCAGGTACTGCGGATGCGGCAGCTTGTCCATGAACACCAGGCGCGCCGGGTCCAGGCCCGCGGCCTCTGCGGCGGCACGCAGGCGCGCGTCGGCCTGGCCGGGCCCGGACAGCAGCCACAGCACGCTGCAGGGCACCGCCTGCAGCACTGCAAAGGCACGGCCCATGCTGCGCGGGTTGAGCTTGTAGCTGTTGTTGAAACAGCAGAACACCACGCCCTGCACGGGCAGACCGCAGTCGGCACGCGTCGGCGCAGGCTCCAGCACGCGCGTGTTGTCCGACGGCTGGAAGGCTCGCGGCAGGCGCAGCGCGCGTTCGTTGTAGTGCGGCTCCAGTGCGGGCGGCAGCGCGAAGGCATCGCCGATCACCGCATCCATCCACGGCCCCCCCGACGTGCCCGGATAGGCCAGCCAGTTCAGCTGCAGCGGGGCAGGGCGCATCGCCAGCACTTCCGGCGCGCCACCACCGCCCCAGCCACGCAGGTCGAACAGCAGGTCGATGCCCTGTGCGCGGATGCGTGCGGCGGCATCGGCATGACGCAGGCCGGCCACATCATGCAGCTGCGTCGCTGTCTGCAGGCGCTGGCGGATGCGGCTGCCATCGTCGCGGTTCAGTGCGAACAGATGCAGTTGCAGTGCGGGGTCGTGACGCAGCTGCTCGAACAGCGCCACGGTCAGCAATCCGGTCGGATGTGCGCCGAACCCATTGGAGAGGAAACCGACGCGCAGCGGGCCGTGCGGGCGCACCGTTGCCGGCGGCAATGGCCGCACCGAGGCAGCCACAGCCACCGCACGGGTGCGTGCGCAGGCCAACTGCTCGGCAGCGCTGGCGTCCTCGCTGAGGAAGGCAAACGGCTCGACCACGCCCTGGCCGCTGGCCACGGCGGCGCGCACCTGTGCGGCCAGCGAGTCCACGTCCTGCCAATCGCACAGGCGACGCTGCCAGGCCAGGCGCTGGGCGGCGATGTAAGGTTCGGCCGGCATCAGCCCATGTGCGCGTCGATAGGCCGCCGACGCACCTTCGGCATCATCGGCATCTTCCAGTGCGTGGCCCAGCCACAGCGCAATGCCGGGATGTTGCGGTGCCAGTGCCGAGGCCTGGCCGAGCAGCTTGGCTGCATCGCCATGTGCACCGGCCATCCACGCCACGCGGCCGAGCCGCGCCAGTGCTTCGGGGTGGTTCGGGCGCAGCTGCAGGGCACGTCGCGCGGCCTGTTCGCCGGCAGCGATGTCGCCGGCTTCCAGTTCCACGTCGGCCAGCATCACCCAGGCGACGAAGTCGTCGGGCTGGCGGGCAATCGCTTGCTGCAGTTGCTGTCGCTGCTGCCAGGCCGACATCGTGCTCAGCCTGCCGACAGCTGGGCCAGGGCGTCGACCTGGTGTTCGTGGCTGAGCCGCTGCAGCAGCGGGTCGAGGTCACCGGCCAGGATGTTGGGCAGGTCGTACAGGGTCAGTCCTTCCACACGGTGATCGGTGATGCGCCCCTGCGGGAAGTTGTAGGTTCGGATGCGCTGGCTGCGGTCACCACTGCCCACCTGCAGGCGCCGCGATTCGGCCTGCGCGGCATCCTGGCGCTGGCGCTCGGCGTCCAGCAGCTGCGCCTTCAGGCGCTTCATCGCCTTGTCGCGGTTGGCGTGCTGGCTGCGCTCGGTCTGGCATTCCACCACCACGCCGGTTGGCACATGGGTGATGCGGATGGCCGATTCGGTCTTGTTGACGTGCTGGCCGCCGGCGCCGGAGGAGCGGAACGTATCCACCTTCAGGTCGGCCGGGTTGATGACGATGTCATCGACTTCGTCGGCTTCGGGAATGATCGCCACGGTAGCCGCCGAGGTATGGATGCGGCCCTGCGATTCGGTGGCCGGCACGCGCTGCACGCGGTGCGTGCCCGATTCGAACTTCAGGCGCGAGAACGCGCCACGCCCGACCACGCGTGCCACTACTTCCTTGTAGCCGCCATGCTCACCGGGGTTGTCCGATTCGATCTCGACCTTCCAGCCCTGGCGTTCGGCATAGCGGGCGTACATGCGGAACAGATCGCCGGCGAAGATCGCTGCTTCGTCGCCGCCGGTACCGGCGCGCACTTCCAGGAACAGGTTGCCCTCATCGCGCGGGTCGCGCGGTACCAGCAGCAGGGCAAGCTCCTGTTCCAGTTCCTGCAGGCGGGCCTGGGCCGCGGCGATTTCCTCGTCGGCCAGTTCGCGCAGGTCGGGGTCGGCGCGCATGCCTTCGGCCGCGGCCAGGTCGGCCTTGGCGCGGGTTTCGTCGGCCAGTGCGGTGGCGACCGGCTCAAGTTGGGCGAATTCGCGCGAAAGATCGCGGAAACGGGTGTTGTCGGCGACCACATCGGGTTCGGCGAGCAGGCGTTCCAGTTCTTCGCGGCGCTCGGCCAGCGCTTCCAGCTTACGGCGCAGGGTCGGCGTCATCGGGTCTCACGGGTGGGTGGCGGTAACCCGGCGTGGCCGGGAACAGGCGCTCGGCGGCGCGGGTCAGGTCGGCATCGCCACTGAGCGCGGCTGCGCGCAGGGCGGCGGTCGGCGGGTGCAGCAGGCGGTTGGTCAGGCCATGGGCCAGCAGTTCCAGTACTTCATCGGCCGGTTTGCCGTTGGCCAGCTGCTGGCGCGCGCGTTCCAGCAGTTCGGCGCGGGTGGCCTCGCCGAAGGCGCGCAGCTGCCGCAGCGGGGCCTGGTGGGCGCTGGCCTGCAGGGTTTCGACGAAACGCGAGACCTGCAGGTCGATGATCGCCTCGGCCTCGGCGGCCGCCTCGCGGCGTCCACGGCGGTTGTCTTCCACCGCGCGCTCCAGGTCGTCGACGGTGTAGAGGAAGGCGTCGTTGAGCGTGCCGACCTCTGCCTCGATGTCACGCGGCACGGCCAGGTCGAACAGCAGCATCGGTTTGTGCCGGCGCGCGCGCAGGGCATTGGCCACCATCTCGCGGTGGATCACCGGTTCGCGTGCGGCGGTGGCCGAGAACACCACGTCGGCCTCGCCCAGGTGGCGGTCCAGTTCGGTCAACGGCAGGGCCACGCCGCCGTGGCGGCTGGCCAGCTCCTGCGCGTGGGCGAGGGTGCGGTTGGCGATCAGCAATCGCCGCACCTTGCCTTCACTCAGGTGGCGTGCAGCCAGCTCGATGGTCTCGCCCGCGCCCACCAGCAGCACGGTGGAATCGTCCAGGCGCGCGAAGGCGTTCTGCGCCAGGCGAACTGCGGCCGAGGCGACCGACACCGGATTGGCGCCGACCTGGGTGTCGGTGCGCGCACGCTTGGCGACCGAGAAGGTCTGCTGGAACAGGCGGTCCAGCCGCTGGCCGAGCAGGCCGTGGTCACGCGCGGTCGACCAGGCATCCTTCACCTGGCCGAGGATCTGCGGTTCACCCAGCACCATCGAGTCCAGGCCGGTGGCGACCCGGAACAGGTGGCGCACGGCCTCGGCATCGGCGTGCTGATACAGGTAGCCCTGCAGGTCGCCGGCCTGGGTGTGCAGCCACTGGTCCAGCGCCTGTGCCGAATCGGCCACGGCATACAGCTCGGTGCGGTTGCAGGTGGACAGCAGCACCGCCTCGGCGATCTGCGGAGTATCGCGCAGCGAACCGAGCGCGCGCGGCAACGCCTCACCGGCGAAGGCCGCGCGCTCGCGCAGCTCCACCGGTGCGGTCTGGTGATTCAGTCCGAGCACCCACAGGGTCATTGTTCAGTTGCTTGCGATAAGCTGCTGGCCATTGGACGACATTTTAAGGCCCCGATGCCGACGATGCCCGCATTGATTCGCATCCCCAGTGTTCTGCTGCTGTCCCTGGCCTGCAGCCAGGCCCTGGCGGCGGTGCCGGCCAAGGCCCCCGTACGGGCCCCGGCCACTGAGGAACTGGCGCTGGAACCGGTGATGGCCGGTGAGTTCGCCCTGCAGGCCGGCAAGCTGGCCGAGGCGGCGCGCTGGTACCTGCAGGCCGCCCAGCAGACCGACGGCGACGCCGGCCTGGCCGAGCGCGCGACCCGCATTTCCATGCTCGCCAACGATGATGCCAGCGCCGCCAAGGGCCTGGCCCTGTGGCAGCAGCGGGCCCCGCGCTCGTTGACCCTGCGCAGTGCGGCCGGTGCGTTGGCCATGCGCCAGGGCGATGTGAAGGCTGCCCGCACCGAACTGCAGGGCCTGCTGGCCGACCCCGACGAGCGCGGCTGGAAGTTCGCCCTGGCGGCCCTGATCGGCGGTGGCCGCGATCCGGCGGTGCCCGCGCAGGTGCTGGGCGAGCTGGTCGAGGCCAACGCCATTCCGCCGAAGATCGAGGCCTGGCAGGAGTTCGGTCGCCTTGCCCTGCGCATGGACAAGCCCGACCTGGCGCGGCGCATGATCGATGAAGTGGTCAAGCGTTTCCCGGAAGAACCGCGCGTGGCGCTGCTGCGTGCCAGCCAGCTGCAGCAGGCCGGGGAGACCGGCAAGGCGCTGTCGCTGCTGCACGATGTGGAGCCGAAGACCCGCCAGGACCCGGAACTGCGCAATGCGGTGGCCATTGCCTATGACAGCCTCGGCCAGCCGTCCGCCGCCGAACGCGTGCTGGCGTTCGGCCCGCAGGACGTGCAGACCTGGGGCATGCGTGCCTCGCTGCTGGCCAAGCAGGGTGACAAGGCCGCGCTGTCCAACCTCTACAACGAGCTGTCGCGGCAGGCGGCCAAGCCGGACCCGGCGCAGCGCCTGCTGCTGGGCAAGATCGCCGAGTACCTGAAGCGTTACGCCGAGGCCGTGCAGTGGTACCACAGCGTGCCCGGTGGCGATGAGTTGAGTGAGGCGCGCCTGCGCGCGGCCAACGCCCAGGCCCTGGCCGGGCGCCTGCCGCAGGCATTGGATGAAGTGCACGCGATCCAGTCCGATGCGGTGGTTGACGACGACGTGCGCCGCGACGCCTACCTGCTGGAAGCCGAACTGCGCCAGCGCGCCGACGACAGTGCCGGGGAGCTGGATGCGCTGGCCCGCGGCCTGGCCGCTTACCCGGATGACAACGGCCTGCTGTACGCCCGTGCGCTCACCTGGGAACGCCGCGACGACATTCCGCGCGCCGAGGCCGATCTGCGCAAGATCCTGGTGACCGACCCGGAGAACGTGCCGGCTTTGAACGCGCTGGGTTACACCCTGGCCGATCGCACCGGTCGCCTGCAGGAAGCGCTGGAGCTGATCGACCGCGCCCGCGTGGCCGAACCGGACAACGCCGCCATCGTCGACAGCTATGGCTGGGTGCTGTATCGCCTGGGTCGCAAGGAAGAGGCGCTGGTGCAGCTGCGCCGGGCATGGACCCTGGCCAAGGACCCGGAGATCGCTTCCCACGTAGGCGAAGTGCTGTGGGTGCTGGGCAAGCATGACGAGGCCCGCCATTTCTTCGAGGAAGCGGCCAAGCTCGATCCTGAAAACCGCGCGCTGCTGCGCGCCCGCGAGAAATTCAATCCATGAGTGTTTCCCTGATCCGGCCGCTGCTGCTGGCGGCCGTGACCCTGGCGGTGACCGCCTGTACCAGCGTGGGCACGCAGAAGAGCCCGGCGCCGGCGGTGGTCGAGGTTGTTTCGGCCGAAGCGGCGCAGGCCGAGGCGGCGCGCGTGGCCGCGCTGCACGCGCAGCCGGACTGGGCTTTCCAGGGCCGGGTCGCGGTCAGCAAGGGCAAGGACGGCGGCAGCGGTCGCATCGACTGGAAGCAGGAAGGGCGCCGCTATGTGGTCGAGCTGAGCGCGCCGGTGACCCGGCAGAGCTGGAAGCTGACCGGCGATACCCATTCCGAAGCCGGTCGCCTGGAAGGACTGGCCGGCGGGCCGCGTGACGGCGAGGACGCCCAGCAGCTGCTGCTGGAGGCGACTGGCTGGGACATTCCGGTCAACCAGCTGCCGGCGTGGATCCGTGGCCTGGTGGCCGGTGATGCTGCTGGTCCGGAAAAGGTCGAACGCGACGGTGAAGGCCGGCCGCGTCGCATGCAGCAAATGGGCTGGCAGGTGCAGTATCTGGACTGGTACCCAGCCGAGGCTGGGCGCCCGGCGGTGCCACGCCGGATCGAGGCCAGCAATGGCGACGCCAAGGTACGCCTGCTGGTGGACCAGTGGGGGCAGGGCACCCCATGAGTGGGGCAGTCGACGGCGCGGGCTGGTCCTGGTGGCCGGCCCCGGCCAAGCTGAACCTGTTCCTGCACATCACCGGCCGCCGGGCCGACGGCTACCACGAACTGCAGACCGTATTCCGCCTGCTGGACTGGGGGGATCGCATCGGCCTGCGCCTGCGTGAGGACGGCCAGGTGCGCCGGCAGGGGGACGGCCTGGCGGGCGTGGCCGAGGCCGACGATCTGGCCGTGCGCGCAGCGAAGCTGCTGAAAGAGGCGGTCAATGTCGCGCAAGGTGTCGACATCATCGTCGAAAAAAACGTTTCTGCAGGTGGTGGTTTTGGCGGCGGTTCCTCCGATGCGGCCACCGTGCTGGTTGTGCTGAACCGGCTCTGGCGGGCCGGTCTGGACGAGGATGCGCTGGCCGCGCTGGGCCTGCGTCTGGGCGCGGACGTGCCGGTGTTCGTGCGCGGCCGCAATGCCTGGGCCGAAGGCGTGGGCGAGCGCCTGCAGCCGATCACCCTGGGCCCGGCTTGGTACGTGGTGGTCGAACCGGGTGTTCATGTTCCCACCCCGGCCCTGTTCGCAGACCCGGATTTGACGCGCGACAGCCCAGTTGCGAAAATAGAGGACTTCGCTTCCGGGACCCTGGTCGGGAACGCGTTCGAACCGGTGCTGCGCCGCCGCGAGCCTGCCGTAGAGGCGGCGCTTGTCGCGTTGAGCAAGATCGGGTCCGCGCGGCTGACCGGTTCGGGAAGTGGTTGTTTCGTCGAGTTCGCATCGCAGTCTGCCGCAGAGCAGGGACGGTCGAAGTTGCCGAAGGAGTTGCGGGCAAGGGTGGCAGCGGGCGTTGCGCGTTCGCCACTGCTGGATGCACTCGAGCAACACTGATTTATCAATGCAGGGGCGTCGCCAAGAGGCCCAAGGCACCAGGTTTTGATCCTGGCATTCGTAGGTTCGAATCCTACCGCCCCTGCCAATAGCGGCTGTGTCCGCGCCTTCCAGCGCATTGCCTGCGCGGGACGTGGAAACAGCCGCGGTGTTGTCAGCAGCAAGGGTCCATCAGGGTCCTTGCCGACTCCGGATCCCCGCCACTCGTCCCCGCCCGAGACAATCATGATGCAAGAGTCCCCGAACCTGCTGGTCTTTTCCGGCAACGCCAACAAACGTCTGGCGCAGAACATCTGCAAGGAACTGGGGGTTCGCCCGGGCAAGGCGCTGGTCTCGCACTTCTCCGATGGTGAAGTGCAGGTGGAGATCGAAGAGAACGTCCGCAAGCAGGACGTGTTCGTGATCCAGCCGACCTGCGCGCCGAGCGCGGAAAACCTGATGGAACTGCTGGTGCTGATCGACGCGCTCAAGCGCGCATCGGTGGCCAGCGTGACCGCCGTGGTGCCGTACTTCGGCTACTCGCGCCAGGATCGCCGCATGCGTTCCTCGCGCGTGCCGATCACCGCCAAGCTGGCGGCCAAGATGTTCAGCACCGCTGGCGCTGATCGCGTGCTGACCGTCGACCTGCACGCCGACCAGATCCAGGGCTTCTTCGATATTCCGGTGGACAACGTGTATGCGTCCCCGCTGCTGCTGGCCGACATCTGGCGCGCCTACGGCACCGAGAACCTGATCGTCGTCTCGCCGGACGTGGGCGGCGTGGTCCGCGCCCGTGCCGTGGCCAAGCGCCTGGATGACGCCGACCTGGCGATCATCGACAAGCGCCGCCCGCGCGCCAACGTCTCCACCGTGATGAACATCATCGGTGACGTCGAAGGCAAGACCTGCGTGATGGTCGATGACATCGTCGACACCGCCGGCACCCTGTGCGCCGCTGCCGCTGCCCTGAAGGCGCGCGGTGCGCTCAAGGTCGCCGCCTACTGCACCCATGCGGTGCTGTCGGGCCCGGCAGTGGACAACATCACCAATTCCCAGCTCGACGAGCTGGTGGTGACCGACACCATCCCGTTGAAGGACGCGGCGCGGGTGTGCAGCAAGATCCGCCAGCTGAGCGTGGCGGAAATGCTGGCCGAAACGATGCGCCGCATCGCCTTCGGCGAGTCGGTCAGCTCGCTGTACGTCGACTGAGTTTTTCGCCCCCGCCGGCAACGGCGGGGGCATACCCCGGGTGCTTCTGGTCGCGGAAGCATCTTCAACCGCCACGCCGCAAGGCGAGGCAACAACCTGAGTAGTCGAAAATGTCGAAGACCCATGAAATCAAGGTCACCAAGCGTGAACTGCAGCGTAAGGGTGCGAGCCGCCGCCTGCGTCACGCTGGTGTGATCCCGGCCATCGTGTACGGCGGCAACGCCGAGCCGGTCGCCATCAGCCTGGACCACAACGAAATCTGGCTGGCCCAGCAGAACGAGTGGTTCTATGCCTCGATCCTGGACCTGAACCTGGACGGCCAGGTGCAGAAGGTCCTGCTGCGTGACATGCAGCGCCACCCGTACAAGCAGCTGATCATGCACCTGGACTTCCAGCGCGTGAACGAGAACGAAGCCCTGACCGCTTCGGTCCCGCTGCACTTCATCAACGAAGACACCTCGCCGGCTGGCAAGGCTGCCGACGTCGTGGTCGCCCACGAACTGAAGGAAGTGACCATCAGCTGCCTGCCGAAGGACCTGCCGGAGTCGATCGAAGTCGACCTGGGCGAGCTGAAGGCCGGTGACATCGTCTACCTGTCCGACATCAAGCTGCCGAAGGGCGTGGAAATCCCGGCCCTGGCGCTGGGCAAGGACCACGACGACGCCATCGTCACCGCCAAGGCCGGCAAGGTCGACGCGGCTGACGAAGAAGCGGCTGCCGCCGAGTAATACCGCTACGGTGCCTGCCTCCGGGCAGGCACCGTGTTGGAAGGAACCATGGCAGGACTGCGACTGATCGTCGGTCTGGGCAATCCCGGATCGGAACACGCCCGGACCCGGCACAATGCCGGGTTTCATTTCGTTGAGGCCCTGGCGGAAAAAGCCGGTGCGCGATGGAATGTGGACAGCAAGCTGTTCGGCGAGACCGCCAAGGTCGAGATCGCCGGGCAGACGGTGTGGCTGCTCAAGCCCGCCACCTTCATGAATCTCAGCGGCAAGTCGGTCACCGCCGCACAGCGGTTCTGGAAGATCGAGCCGGAAGAAACCCTGCTGGCCCACGACGAACTGGACCTGGCGCCCGGCGTGGCGCGGCTGAAGTTCGACGGTGGCCACGGCGGACAGAACGGCCTGCGCGACACCATCCGCCTGCTCGGCCACGGCAAGTTCCACCGCCTGCGCGTGGGCATCGGCCACCCCGGCCACAAGGACCGCGTGGTGGGTTGGGTGCTCGGCCGCCCGTCGAAGGACGACGACGTGCTGATCGCGCGCGCCATCGACGATGCGATCGACGTCATGCCGCTGGCGGTACAAGGCGATTTCAGCGAAGCGATGAAGCGGCTGCACACCCCGAAATGAATGGTAGGTACCGACCGTTGGTCGGTACGGAGAATGATTGGAAAAGCAGCGCCCAGGTCGCTGTTTCCCCAATCACTTTCACCCCAGAGAGCTGTCACCCATGGGTATCAAATGCGGCATCGTCGGCCTGCCCAACGTCGGCAAGTCGACCCTGTTCAATGCGCTGACCAAGGCGGGTATCGCCGCGGCGAACTTCCCGTTCTGCACCATCGAGCCGAACGTCGGCATCGTGCCGGTGCCGGATCCGCGCCTGAACGAGCTGGCAGCGATCATCAACCCGCAGAAGGTCATCCCGACCGCGGTCGAGTTCGTCGACATCGCCGGTCTGGTGGCCGGTGCCGCCAGCGGTGAAGGTCTGGGCAACAAGTTCCTGGCGCACATCCGCGAAGTCGATGCGATCACCCACGTGGTGCGCTGCTTCGAGCACGGCGACATCGTGCACGTGGCCGGCAAGGTCGATCCGATCTCGGACATCGAAACCATTGATACCGAGCTGGCGCTGGCCGACCTGGACAGCGTCGAGAAGGCACTGAACCGTGCCGAACGCGCAGCCAAGGGTGGCGACAAGGATGCAGTGGCGCGCAAGCCGGTGCTGGCCAAGCTGCAGGCCGCGCTGTCGGACGGCAAGGCTGGACGTTCGGTGGGCCTGGACGAAGAAGAGAAGGCGCTGGTCCGTGACCTGTTCCTGCTCACTCTGAAGCCGGTGATGTACATCGCCAACGTGCTGGAAGACGGCTTCGAGAACAACCCGCACCTGGAGGCCGTGCGCGCGCACGCCGCCGCCGAAGGCGCGCAGGTGGTGCCGGTGTCGGCCGCGATCGAAGAAGAGCTGTCCCAGCTCGACGACGAAGACCGCGATACCTTCCTGGCCGATCTGGGCCTGAGCGAGCCGGGCCTGAACCGCGTGATCAACGCGGCATACAGCCTGCTGGGCCTGCAGACCTACTTCACCGCTGGAGTGAAGGAAGTCCGCGCGTGGACCGTGCGCAAGGGCGCCACCGCCCCGCAGGCTGCCGCAGTCATCCACACCGACTTCGAGAAGGGCTTCATCCGCGCCGAAACCATCGCGTATGACGACTTCATCAAGTACAAGGGCGAAGCCGGCGCCAAGGAAGCCGGTCGCCTGCGCCTGGAAGGCAAGGAATACCGGGTGCAGGAAGGCGACATCCTGCACTTCCGCTTCAACGTCTGATCCTGCGGCAGCGGATCGACCCTGGACGCCCCGCCTTGCGCGGGGCGTTCGCGTTTCCGGTGATGGACAAAAAAACACCACGTTGCGAAACGCTTGCGGTGTGATGTTCGCCGGCACTTGTCCACAGCAAACTCCCATCGCTCTCCACGCCGGATGTGGAAAACCGCGTAGCGTCCTGTGGAGCCGAGCCCATGTTCGGCTGATCCCCGGCTCGGGCTCGGCTCTACAGGGCTACCCGTGCAGCGTGGACAAATTTTCACCACGCCCTGAAACGCCTGCGGTGCAATGCTCGCGCCCACTTGTCCACACCAAGTTCCCATCGCTTTCCACGCGGGGTGTGGAAAACAATTGCAGGCGTGGACAAAAACTCACCACGCCCGGAGACGCCTGCACCGCAACGCTCGAACCCACTTGTCCACACCAAGTTCCCATCACTCTCCACGCGTGGTGTGGAAAACCCCGGGTGGCCCGCTCTGGTAGTCGCCCACCTTGGTGGGCGCGCGGCGAAACAGTGCCCACCAAGGTGGGCATCTACCAGGTGCGGCGTGCCCTTACAGCGCGCTGCCGCCGAACTTGTGGGTGTACTGCAGGTTGATGGTGCGGCCGACGCTGTCGAACCAGGACACGTCGTAGTACGGGTACGCGGTGTAGGTGGCGTCCTTCGGCGGCATCTTGTTGAACACGTTGACCACCGACAGCGACAGGCGCGAATGGTCGTCGAAGCGGTACTGCACCGACGCGTTGTAGCGGTAGGTCGCCTTCACGTATGGGCTGTCACCGCTTTCCCAGTCGAACGACTGGTCGTAGTTGTCCGAGGTCGGCAGCTTGCCCAGGCGCGAACCGTAGACCGTGGCCGACCACGCGTCCTTCTCCCAGGTCACGCTCAGGCTGGTCTTGGTGCGCGGGATGTCGAATCCGCTGTTGACCGCGAACTGGTCCAGGGTCGGATCGCCGGGGTAGCGCTGGAAATCGTGCTTCTTCACCCAGGTGTGGGTGCCATTGAGGATGAAGTCGCCGATGCCGGTCTGCAGGCGGTAGCGCAGGCCGACGTCGATGCCGGAGGTGGACTCGCGGGCGACGTTGATCGGGGCCACGCGCACGCCGTACAGGCGGCCATCGCTGGTGCGGGTGATGCGGTCGAGCGCATCCACGCAGGTCGGCGAGCTGATGTCGGCAGTGCCGAGCCGGCAGTTCGCTTCGTTGGCCAGGATGGTGCGCACATCCATGTCCTGAACCTGCTTGCGCATGTCGATGTCGAACCAGTCCACCGACAGGTCCAGGCCGATCGCCGGCGACCAGACGAAGCCAGCGCTCCACGAGGTGCTGGTTTCCGGGTCGAGCTGGCGGTTGCCGGTACGGCTGCGGATCAGGTTGCGCTCGTAGTCGGAGCAGTCGCTGGCGCCGTCGGCACGGCAGCTGTACAGGTCCTCTGCAGTGGTCTCGTCATTGCCGGGGCCGGCGAACACGTAGTGCAGGTCCGGTGCGCGGAACGCCGTGCCATACGAACCACGTACCAGCAGGGTGTCGATCGGGCGCCATTCCAGGCCGCCGCTCCAGGTCGCCTTGCCGATGGTGTGGCCCGAATAGCGATACTGGTCGTAACGGCCGGCCACGCTCAGGTTGACCGTCTCGTGCAGCGGCATGCGCAGCTCGGCGGCGGTCGCCCAGCGGTTGCGCGAGCCCTGGCCGTCCGAATCCTTCCAGCTGTAGTAGTAATACTGGGTGGCCAGCGGATCGGGATTCAGCGCGTAGGCCTGCTGGCCCACTTCCACGGTCGCGGCGAAACCGGCATCACCGCCCGGCAGGCCGAACAGCGCCGAGTTGGTCAGGGTGAACGCTGCCGTCTCGGTGCGCGACTTCGGCGAATAGGTGGTGCGTGCGGCAATCGAATCGTACTCGGCGCGGGTCAGCGGCCGGTACAGCCGCGACGGATCCGCGTTGTAGATCGGGAAGCCATCATCATCCACACCCAGCTGCGGGCCCAGGAACAGGTCATTGGCCTTGGCGGCGATGATCTGCGCCCAGCTGATCCGCGACTGGTACTGCGAGTGGCTCAGGGCCGCTTCGTAGTCCCAGTTGCCAATCAGGTTGCCCTTGAAGCCGGTGGTCACGCTGAAGGTTTTCTGCGTGCTGCGTACCATCGCATTGCGCAGGCCGCCCATCTCCTCGGGCGAGAACTGGCGCTGCCAGAACTCGATCTCGCCGGTGGCCTGGTTGTTGAAGTAGCCCGACTCGTCGCCGCTGGCATCCATCCGGCCCCATTTGGTGACATCGCGCATCAGCGACATCGTGTGGTAGCCCAGCTGCACGTCGGCAAACCACTGCTGGCCATTGTCGAAGTCGTAGCTCAGCGATGCGTAGCCGTTCGCACCACGACGCTTGCTGAGGATGGTGCCGTAGCCGATCGACGCGTCGCTGCCGCAGTAGTAACCGTACTTCGGACGGTAGGCGCGGTAGGTGCTGCCCTGGTTCTGCCCGGCCAGGGCTTCGCAGGTGGCGGCACCCGGGTCCAGGTAGTTGTCGTCGTAGTCGGTGCGCAGATAAGCGCGGCGCGCGATGCGCGAACCCTCGGTGGGGCCGTCCTGGGTCGAATCCTGGATGTCGCGCTCATAGGCCCACAGCGGGGTCTGCGACTGCAGCTCTACGCTGTACACGGCGTTGAAGTTGCCGCGGCTGAAGCCGCTGGCCAGGCTCATGTCGAACGACTCGCCACCGCCTTCGCTGGTGGTGCCCATGCGCATGTCGATGGTGGTGCCGTCGGCCTTTTTCTTCAGGATGAAGTTGACCACGCCGGCGATCGCGTCCGAACCGTAGATGGCCGAGGCGCTGCCGGTCAGCACTTCGATGCGCTCGATCATCCCCAGCGGGATGTTGGAGACATCGGTGAAGTTGCTGCGGCCCTTGAACGGCATCGGGAAGTCGGCGATGCGGCGGCCATTGACCAGCACCAGCGTGTGGTTCGGGCCCAGCCCGCGCAGGTCCACCTGCTGGGCGCCCGGCGAGAAGTCGGCGCCACTGGAAGACTGCTGGCTCTGCGTCTCACCGCCGTTCTGGGTCATCGCACGCAACACGTCCGGCACGCTGGTGAAACCACTAGAGCGGATCTGCTCGGCATTGATCACCGTGATCGGAGCGGGGCCTTCCACCTGGGCGCGCGGAATGCGCGAGCCGGTGACCTGCACCGCGTCCAGCTGTTGAACCGAAGAGGAAGCCGGTGCCTGGGCCGCCGCGGAAGCAGCCACGCCCATCAACGCCAGCTGGATCGACCACGCCATCGCCTGTCTACGCATGAGGAATTCTCAAAAATGATGCCGGCCCGCAGAGGAGGGGCCCTGTCCCCCATTCAGATTTCTGGAATGGGCGCGCGCATTTAACGCCTTTTTTATGTCCTTGACTACTGGGTCCCTATCTGGCAAAGAGTGAAAACGCTTGCAAGTCGATTTTGTTCAGGGAGATCAAGATGCGACGCCTCGACCGGACCCTGCGTAGCCCCTTCGCCTGGCTGGCGCTGCTGGTGCTGGCCTGGCCATTGGCCACGCCCGCGCAGGACCTGCAGGGCCCGGGCTTTGCCTACTACGAAGTCGGCGATCTGGAGGCCCCGCGCCCCGGGCCGCGCGCGCCGGCGATGATGCTGATGGGCGGTGGCGAGTGGGTGCCGGACGCCTTCCAGTGGTGGCTGAAGCAGGCCGGCAATGGCCGTGTGCTGATCCTGCGTGCCTCTGGCGGCGACGAACTGCAGGACCGCCTGTACCGCGAGATCGGCGGCACCACCGCAGTGCAGACCCTGGTCTTCGACAGCCGTCGCGGTGCCGACGATCCGGCAGTGCTGCGGGTGGTCGCCGCCGCTGATGCCATCTTCATTGCCGGCGGCGACCAGTCGCGCTACATCCGCTTCTGGAAGGGCACCGCACTCAACCGCGCGCTCAACGCCCACGTGCGCGCCGGCAAGCCGATCGCCGGTACCAGCGCTGGCCTGGCGATCCTCGGCGGCTATGCCTATGGCGCCATGGATGGCGGCAGCATCACCTCCGCCGGTGCGCTGGCCGACCCGATGGGCAGTGCGGTGACCATGGACAGCGGCTTCCTGCAGATGCCCTACCTGCAGCGCGTGGTCACCGACACCCATTTCGACAAGCGTGACCGGCTTGGTCGCCTGATCGTGTTCGTGGCACGCGCCGCGCAGGACAGCGGCGACCCCGACATCGTCGGTATCGGCGTCGACGAGGACACCGCCCTCTGCGTCGAACCGGATGGCCAGGCCCAGGTCTACAGTGCCGACGGCGAGGGCAAGGTCTGGGTGGTCAGCCCCGGGCGTGATGCGGACCGCCTGGTCGAAGGTGAGCCGTTGCGCTTCCATGCAGTGCCGGTGACGGTGGTCGCCAGTGGCAGCCGCATGCGCCTGGACGATTTCCAGGCCGAGGCCGACTACCAGGCGGTGGCCGACGTCAGCGACGGCGAGATGGAGTTCACGCTTCGGTAGTGCCGGCCGCTGGCCGGCAACTCGCCTTTCCCGATACGCCCCCTGCCGGCCAGCGGTCGGCACTACCCTGCAATCCATTCCCTCGTTCTGCTGGAGACGTACCCGATGAAACTGCGCCTGGCGCTGTCCGCGCTGCTGTCACTGCCTTTGCTCGCCCAGGCCGCACCGGCCCCTGCGCCGCTGCTGGTCATCCACGGCGGTGCCGGCGTCGAGCGCAAGGACCTGTCGCCGGCCGAAGAGAAGGCGGCGCGCGAGGCGCTGCGGGCCGCCCTGTTGAAGGGCCATGCCGAGCTGGCCGCCGGCCGTCCCGCGCTGGCCGCGGTCACTGCCGCGATCACCGTGCTCGAGGATGACCCCACCTTCAATGCCGGCAAGGGCGCCGTGTTCACCCACGATGGCCGCAATGAACTGGACGCGGCGGTGATGGATGGTGCGACACAGTCGGCCGGCGCGGTGGCCGGCGTGCAGCGGGTGCGCAATCCGATCCTGCTGGCGCAGACCGTGATGCAGAAATCCAGGCACGTGATGATGGTCGGGCAGGGCGCCGAGGCGTTCGCGGTGGAGCAGGGCATCACCCTGGTCGATCCGTCGTACTTCCGCACCGACAAGCGCTGGCAGCAGCTGCAGCGTGCACTGAAGGAAGAGGCCAGCGGCCAGGCGCATGCCGATCTGGAGACCGCAAAGCATTTCGGGACCGTCGGTGCAGTCGCATTGGATGCACAGGGGCAGCTGGCCGCCGGCACCTCCACTGGCGGCATGACCAACAAGCGCTACGGCCGGGTGGGTGACTCGCCGATCATCGGTGCCGGTACCTGGGCCGACGCGCGCTGCGCGGTGTCCGGCACCGGCTGGGGCGAGTACTACATCCGCACCGCGGCCGCGCACGAGATCTGCGCGCGCATGCGTTACCAGGGGCAGAGCCCGGAGCAGGCCGGCAAGGGCGTGATCAACGAGACGATCCCGCAGATGGGCGGCGATGGCGGTGCGATCGTGCTCGCCGCAGATGGAAAAATGGCCACGCCGTTCAACACCCTGGGCATGTATCGGGGCTGGATCGGCGCCGACGGTGTGCCTCATGTCGCTATTTTCGCCAACGAGACCCTGCCGGTCCCCGGGCAATAACCTTGCGTATCAATGGGTTTGCGACAACGTGTGAAAAAGATGGAAAAAAGCGTTGACAGGCCCCCGTCCCATCAGCAGAATAAGCGGCTCACCACCACACACCGCAACGCTTCGGCGGCAGCGGGATGGGGTGGTAAGGAGGGATACCCAAGCGGCCAACGGGGGCAGACTGTAAATCTGCTGGCTTACGCCTTCGGTGGTTCGAATCCACCTCCCTCCACCAGTTTCACGTTGTGACATTCCCGGCGCGGGAGTAGTTCAATGGTAGAACCTCAGCCTTCCAAGCTGATGGTGCGGGTTCGATTCCCGTCTCCCGCTCCATTGAATGAACTTTGAATATTATCGAGTTCATGTCATAATGCAAAACTCGGCTCACGTAGCTCAGTCGGTAGAGCACTTCCTTGGTAAGGAAGAGGTCGAAGGTTCGATTCCTTTCGTGAGCACCATCTTAAGCATCACCTCTCAGACGAATTCGAGATAAGCAGCCATGGCCAAGGGTAAGTTCGAGCGCACCAAGCCGCACGTCAACGTCGGCACCATCGGTCACGTCGACCACGGCAAGACCACGCTGACCGCCGCACTGACCAAGATCGGTGCCGAGCGCTTCGGTGGCGAGTTCAAGGACTACTCCTCGATCGACGCCGCGCCGGAAGAAAAGGCTCGTGGCATCACGATCTCGACCGCGCACGTCGAATACGAATCCCCGGTCCGTCACTACGCCCACGTGGATTGCCCGGGCCACGCTGACTACGTCAAGAACATGATCACCGGTGCCGCCCAGATGGACGGCGCGATCCTGGTGTGCTCGGCCGCTGACGGCCCGATGCCGCAGACCCGCGAGCACATCCTGCTGTCGCGCCAGGTCGGCGTGCCGTACATCGTCGTGTTCCTGAACAAGGCCGACATGGTTGACGACGCCGAGCTGCTCGAGCTGGTCGAGATGGAAGTGCGCGAGCTGCTGAGCAAGTACGACTTCCCGGGCGACGACACCCCGATCATCGCCGGTTCGGCCCGTCTGGCGCTGGAAGGCGACCAGAGCGACATCGGCGTGCCGGCCATCCTGAAGCTGGTCGATGCCCTGGACAGCTGGATCCCGGAGCCGGAGCGCGCGATCGACAAGCCGTTCCTGATGCCGGTGGAAGACGTGTTCTCGATCTCGGGCCGCGGCACCGTGGTGACCGGTCGTATCGAGCGCGGCGTGATCAAGGTTGGCGACGAAATCGAAATCGTCGGCATCCGTCCGGTGCAGAAGACCACCGTGACCGGCGTTGAAATGTTCCGCAAGCTGCTGGACCAGGGTCAGGCAGGCGACAACGCTGGCCTGCTGCTGCGCGGCACCAAGCGTGACGACGTCGAGCGTGGCCAGGTCCTGGCCAAGCCGGGTTCGATCAAGCCGCACACCAAGTTCGAGGGCGAAGTCTACGTCCTGTCGAAGGACGAGGGCGGCCGTCACACCCCGTTCTTCAACGGCTACCGTCCGCAGTTCTACTTCCGCACCACCGACATCACCGGCGCAGCTGCTCTGCCGGAAGGCGTCGAAATGGTGATGCCGGGTGACAACGTCAAGATGGTCGTCACCCTGATCAACCCGGTGGCAATGGACGAAGGCCTGCGCTTCGCCATCCGCGAAGGTGGCCGTACCGTCGGCGCCGGCGTGGTCTCGAAGATCATCGAGTAAGCCTGCAGTACCGGTGGTTGCATAGCGCCGCCGGTTACGCGAATGGCGGGCCGGGAACCTCGGTCCGCCTTCGCCGTCTAAGGGAAGGCAAGTTTCAAAACGTACGCCAGTAGCTCAATTGGCAGAGCAGCGGTCTCCAAAACCGCAGGTTGGGGGTTCGAGTCCCTCCTGGCGTGCCATCTGCCCACCTTATCCAGCGGCCTGGGCCGCTAAAGCAGACACAGCCTGATGAATAGCAAGATCGAACACTCCAAGGACAACTCCGCCAACGGTGGGGATATCGTCAAGTATGTCGCCGCATCGCTGCTGGTGCTGGCCGGTCTGTTCGTCTGGTTCTGGTTCTCCGCCGACTCCGGTCGCGCAACCCAGCTGGGTGCGTGGGCGGGTCAGCTGCGTGCGTTGGCGGTCGTGGTCGGTCTGGTTGGCGGTATCGGCGTGTTCATGCTGACCGGCAAGGGGCGCGACACCCGCGAATTCCTCTCCGAGTCGCGCTTCGAACTGCGCAAGGTGGTCTGGCCGACGCGCCAGGAAGCCATCCGCATGACCTGGGTCGTGATGGTGGTGGTGACCATTCTCAGTCTGTTGCTGGGTGGGTTCGATTACGTCATTCAGTGGCTGGTTCAGTTGTTCCTGAGCCGCTAAGGAGAATTGCATGAAGCGTTGGTACGTCGTTCACGCCTATTCGGGCTTCGAGAAGTCGGTGGCGCAGGCTCTGCGCGATCGCATCGTCCGTGACGGCATGGAAGAGCGCTTCGGCGATGTCCTGGTCCCGACCGAAGAAGTGGTCGAGATGCGCGCTGGCCAGAAGCGCCGTTCCGAGCGCAAGTTCTTCCCGGGCTATGTGCTGGTCCAGATCGAGACCCACGAAGAAGCCGGTATTCCGCGCATCGATAACGAAAGCTGGCACCTGGTCAAGGAAACCCCGCGCGTGATGGGCTTCATCGGCGGTACTGCCGACCGCCCGCTGCCGATCGCCGATTCCGAGGCCGAGGCCATCCTGAATCGCGTTCAGGAAGGTGTCGAGAAGCCGCGTCCGAAGGTGCTGTTCGAGCCGGGCCAGATGGTCCGTGTCACCGACGGCCCGTTCAACGATTTCAATGGCGTCGTCGAAGAAGTCAACTACGAGAAGAGCCGTCTGCGCGTCTCGGTGCTGATCTTCGGTCGTGCCACCCCGGTCGAGCTCGAGTTCGGCCAGGTCGAAAAGGCCGTCTGACCTGTCCTGTAGAGTCGAGCTATGCTCGACTCCGGGGGCTGGATGGTGTGGTAGTCGAGCAAGGCTCGACGCTGCAAAGGGAGCCGGGCCTTGCCCGGTTTCTTCCGTTTACGTGCCGCTTCAGGCATGTGAAGAAAAAACCTGATATAGTGCGCGGCTCCCCGCTGGGAAGCCAGCAGGACGAGGCCGCCGCAAGGTGGCCTTCAGCATGATTTCAAAACGCGATGCCGGGACGCGTGATTCCCGGTCCGATGGGGAGCCTGTTGTCGAAAGGCGCTAGCACCCGGAGAGCATACTCATGGCAAAGAAAGTTGTCGGTTACATCAAGCTGCAGGTGAAGGCCGGTCAGGCCAACCCCTCGCCGCCGGTCGGTCCTGCGCTGGGTCAGCGCGGCCTGAACATCATGGAATTCTGCAAGGCGTTCAACGCTGCCACGCAGAAGCTCGAGCCGGGTCTGCCGGTTCCGGTGATCATCACGGCCTACTCGGACCGTACGTTCACCTTCATCACCAAGAGCACCCCGGCCACCACCCTGCTGAAGAAGGCCGCTGGCATCTCGTCGGGCTCCAAGCGCCCGAACACCGAGAAGGTCGGCAAGGTCACCCGTAAGCAGCTGGAAGAGATCGCCAAGGCGAAGGAACCGGATCTGACTGCCGCCGATCTGGACGCCGCCGTGCGTACCATCGCTGGCTCTGCCCGTTCCATGGGCCTCGTGGTGGAGGGTTAATAAGATGGCACAGACCAAGCGTGAGAAGGCCATCAAGGCCGCCGTCGTTCCGGGCAAGGCATACGCCTTCGAGGACGCGATCAACATCCTGAAGAGCGCCGCCAAGGCCAAGTTCGTCGAGTCGATCGACGTCGCTGTGCGCCTGGGCGTCGATGCGAAGAAGTCCGACCAGCAGGTCCGTGGCTCCACCGTGCTGCCGGCCGGTACCGGCAAGTCGGTCCGCGTCGCCGTGTTCGCTCCGGCCGGTGCCAAGGCTGACGAAGCCCTGGCCGCTGGCGCCGAAGCCGTCGGTATGGATGATCTGGCCGAGAAGATGCAGGCCGGCGATCTGAACTACGACGTCGTCATCGCGACCCCGGACGCCATGCGCGTCGTCGGTAAGCTGGGTACCGTGCTGGGCCCGCGCGGCCTGATGCCGAACCCGAAGGTCGGCACCGTTTCCCCGAACCCGGGTGAAGCCGTGAAGAACGCCAAGTCGGGTCAGGTCCGTTACCGCACCGACAAGGCCGGCATCATCCACTGCACCATCGGCAAGGCCGACTTCGCCGAAGACGCGCTGAAGTCGAACCTGACCGCGCTGCTGCTGGACCTGATCAAGGCCAAGCCGGCCACCTCGAAGGGCACCTACCTGCAGAAGGTTTCGGTCAGCTCGACGATGGGCCCGGGCGTCACCGTCGACCAGTCGTCGCTGACCCTGAAGTAATTGTTTCAAGCGGTCACGGTACCTTCGGTGCCGTGACCGTGACATTTGAAGGCATCGCTGGCAGTGCATCGCCCGCGGTAGCCGTCAAAGACCGCAGGCGCGGTCGTGGCACTACCGGCGACGGGCACGGAAGCTCGATCTGGCAAGGAGTCGCCGCCGGAGCAGTCATGAGCGCTTAATCGATTCCCCGGAATCACCCTGCGTAGATGGTGCCCTTCTGGAGTTTTTCTGGTTCACGCACGTCTGGGTTTCCCAGGTTGGCCCACTCCAGGTCTAGAACGGCCCACCCCCCGGAACATCATCCCGATGTTCCCGGCGTCCAGGACGGATGCCGCACAGGACCGCACACGGCAGGAGCCGTAAGCGGAGTTCAATAGGAGGAGTGCAATGGCTCTCAATCTGTCCCAGAAGCAAGAAGTAGTCGCCGAGCTGGCAGACGTCGCCGCCAAGGCCCACTCCTTGATCGCAGCCGAATACGCTGGCACCACGGTCGCCCAGATGACCGCGATGCGCAAGCAGGCTCGTGAAACCGGTGTTTTCTTGAAGGTTGTCAAGAACACCCTGGCTTCGCGCGCCGTTGAAGGCACCGAGTTCGCAGTCGCCCAGGACCAGATGGTTGGTCCGCTGCTGTACGCGTTCTCGCTCGAGGAGCCCGGCGCTGCCGGTCGCCTGATCAAGGAAGCCGCCAAGGGCAACGACAAGCTGAAGGCTAAGGTCGTCGCCATCGGTGGCGAAGTGTTCCCGGCAAGCCACGTCGACGTGCTGGCCTCGCTGCCGACCCGCGACCAGGCCCTGGCCATGCTGGCCCGCGTCCTGACCGAGCCGGTCACGATGTTTGCCCGCGCCATCAAGGCCGTTGGCGAGAAGCAGGGTGGTGGCGACGTCGCCGCCGACGCTGCCGAGCCGGCCGCCGAGACCGCCTGAGTTTCGACTTACCGTGGTTCCTGACGGAACCTCAACCCAGAAAATCATCCAAAGGTATTAATCATGTCCCTTACCAACGAACAGATCGTCGACGCCATCGCCGAGAAGTCCCTGATGGAAGTGATGGAGCTGGTCAAGGCCATCGAAGAGAAGTTCGGCGTCTCCGCCGCTGCTCCGGTTGCAGTGGCTGCTGCCGCTGGCCCGGCCGCTGCTGTTGAAGAGCAGACCGAGTTCACCGTCACCCTGAAGTCGGCCGGCGACAAGAAGGTCGAAGTCATCAAGGCCGTCCGTGCCATCACCGGCCTGGGCCTGAAGGAAGCGAAGGACCTGGCCGAAGCCGGTGGCGTCCTGAAGGATGCCGCTTCGAAGGAAGACGCCGAGAAGATGAAGAAGGACCTGGAAGCTGCTGGCGCGACTGTCGAAGTCAAGTAAGCAGTTACCTTGCATCGTCACCGATTCACGGCGATGCAGCCAAGGCTGGGGGCGTAAGCCCCCGGCCTTTGGTCGTTGTTGCGGTGTTGTGGATCCACGCTATGCGTGGATGTAATCGGTAGATCCACGCCATGCGTGGATGCAGGAAGCAGCAAAAAGCCCAACACGGGCTGCGGTCAGACCCCGGCAGGCCAGCGCAGAGCGCGGCAGCGGGGGAGTGGATGCAGACGAGTTGGCAGTTGGAAGTAGCGGGAGAAGGCGTGCTGGTGCCGGCAATACCAGCGACTTCCAACTGACAATTTCAAGTTCCCTTCGGATCGTGGGCGCACGATCCGCACAACAAGGTGGAAGACCTCATGACGTCCTATTCGTTCACCGAAAAAAAGCGTATCCGCAAGGATTTCGGCAAGCAGCGCTCGATTCTCGAAGTGCCGTTCCTGCTCGCCATCCAGGTGGATTCCTATCGTGAATTCCTGCAGGAAAACGTCGATCCGGCCAAGCGCACGGACCACGGCCTGCACGCTGCGCTGAAGTCGGTCTTCCCGATCGCCAGCTACAGCGGCAATGCTGCCCTGGAATACGTCGGCTACAAGCTGGGCGAGCCGGTCTTCGACGAGCGTGAGTGCCGCCAGCGTGGCATGAGCTACGGCGCCCCGCTGCGCGTGACCGTGCGCCTGGTGATCTACGACCGTGAGTCGTCGACCAAGGCCATCAAGTACGTGAAGGAGCAGGAGGTCTATCTGGGCGAAATCCCGCTGATGACCGAGAACGGCACCTTCATCGTCAACGGCACCGAGCGCGTCATCGTCTCGCAGCTGCACCGCTCGCCGGGCGTGTTCTTCGACCACGACCGTGGCAAGACCCACAGCTCGGGCAAGCTGCTGTACAGCGCCCGCATCATTCCCTACCGCGGCTCCTGGCTGGACTTCGAGTTCGACCCGAAGGACGCGCTGTTCACCCGTATCGACCGCCGCCGCAAGCTGCCGGTGTCGATCCTGCTGCGCGCGCTCGGCTACAGCAACGAAGAGATGCTGGCCGAGTTCTTCGAGATCAACACCTTCCACATCAACCCGGATGAAGGCGTCCAGCTGGAGCTGGTGCCGGAGCGCCTGCGTGGCGAAACCCTGGGCTTCGACCTCGCCGACGGCGACAAGGTCATCGTGGAAGCCGGCAAGCGCATCACCGCGCGCCACATCAAGCAGCTGGAAGCCTCGGGCATCGCCGCCCTGGCCGTGCCGGACGACTACATCGTCGGCCGCATCCTGTCGCACGACGTGGTCGATGCCTCGACCGGCGAACTGCTGGCGCAGGCCAACGACGAAATCAGCGACGAGCAGCTGCAGGCCTTCCGCAAGGCCGGTGTGGATGCCGTGGGCACCCTGTGGGTGAACGATCTGGATCGTGGCCCGTATCTGTCCAACACCCTGCGCATCGATCCGACCAAGACCCAGCTGGAAGCCCTGGTCGAGATCTACCGCATGATGCATCCGGGCGAGCCGCCGACCAAGGATGCTGCGCAGAACCTGTTCCACAACCTGTTCTTCACCTTCGAGCGCTACGACCTGTCCGCGGTCGGCCGCATGAAGTTCAACCGTCGCGTGGGCCGCAAGGAAACCACCGGCGAAGCCGTGCTGTACGACCGCAAGTACTACGGTGAGCGCAACGACGAAGAGTCCAAGCGCCTGGTCGCCGCCCATGGCGACAGCTCCGACATCCTGGACGTGATCAAGGTCCTGACCGAGATCCGCAACGGTCGCGGCGTGGTCGACGATATCGACCACCTGGGCAACCGTCGCGTGCGCTCGGTCGGTGAAATGGCCGAGAACGTGTTCCGCGTGGGCCTGGTCCGCGTCGAGCGCGCGGTCAAGGAGCGCCTGTCGATGGCCGAGTCGGAAGGCCTGACCCCGCAGGAGCTGATCAACGCCAAGCCGGTCGCCGCTGCCATCAAGGAGTTCTTTGGCTCCTCGCAGCTGTCGCAGTTCATGGACCAGAACAACCCGCTGTCGGAAGTGACCCACAAGCGTCGCGTCTCGGCCCTGGGCCCGGGCGGTCTGACCCGTGAGCGCGCCGGCTTCGAAGTGCGCGACGTGCACCCGACCCATTACGGCCGCGTCTGCACCATCGAAACCCCGGAAGGCCCGAACATCGGCCTGATCAACTCGCTGGCCGTGTACGCCCGCACCAACCAGTACGGTTTCCTCGAGACCCCGTACCGCAAGGTCGTGGACGGCAAGGTCTATGACGAAGTCGAGTTCCTGTCGGCCATCGAAGAAAACGAGTACGTCATTGCGCAGGCCAACGCCCTGACCAATGCCGACAGCGTGCTGACCGAGCAGTTCGTTCCGTGCCGCTTCCAGGGCGAATCGCTGCTGAAGCCGCCGGCGGAAGTCCACTTCATGGACGTCTCGCCGATGCAGACCGTGTCGATCGCGGCCGCGCTGGTTCCGTTCCTGGAGCACGATGACGCGAACCGTGCACTGATGGGCGCCAACATGCAGCGTCAGGCCGTGCCGACCCTGCGTGCGCAGAAGCCGCTGGTCGGTACCGGCATCGAGCGCGCCGTGGCGCGTGACTCCGGCGTGACCGTGAATGCCCGTCGTGGTGGCGAGATCGTGCAGATCGACGCCGCCCGCATCGTGGTCAAGGTCAACGAGGAAGAGATCGTTGGCGCCACCGACGCAGGCGTGGACATCTACAACCTGGTCAAGTACACCCGTTCGAACCAGAACACCTGCATCAACCAGCGTCCGCTGGTCCAGGTGGGTGACGTCATCGCCCGCGGCGACGTGCTGGCCGACGGTCCGTCCACCGACATCGGCGAACTGGCCCTGGGCCAGAACATGCTGATCGCGTTCATGCCGTGGAACGGCTACAACTTCGAAGACTCCATCCTGCTCTCCGAGCGCGTGGTGGAAGAGGATCGTTACACCACGATCCACATCGAAGAGCTGACCTGCGTTGCACGTGACACCAAGCTGGGGCCGGAGGAAATCTCCGCCGACATCCCGAACGTCTCCGAGCAGGCGCTGAACCGCCTGGACGAGAGCGGCGTGGTGTACATCGGTGCCGAAGTCCGCGCCGGCGACATCATGGTCGGCAAGGTCACGCCGAAGGGCGAAAGCCAGCTGACCCCGGAAGAGAAGCTGCTGCGCGCGATCTTCGGCGAGAAGGCTTCGGACGTTAAGGACAGCTCGCTGCGCGTTCCGCCGGGCATGGACGGCACCGTCATCGACGTGCAGGTCTTCACCCGCGACGGCATCGAGAAGGACAAGCGCGCCCGCCAGATCGAAGAGTCTGAAATCAAGCGCGTCAAGAAGGACTTCGACGACCAGTTCCGCATCCTGGAAGCCGCCATCTACATGCGTCTGCGTTCGCAGATCGTGGGCAAGGTGGTCAACGGTGGCGCTGGCCTGAAGAAGGGTGACGTGATCAGCGACGCCTTCCTGGACGGCCTGAAGAAGGCTGACTGGTTCGCCCTGCGCATGAAGGACGAGGACGCTTCGGAAGCCATCGAGCGCGCGCAGAAGCAGATCCAGGCGCACGAGAAGGAATTCGAGCGTCGCTTCGCCGACAAGCGCGGCAAGATCACCGCCGGTGACGACCTCGCCCCGGGCGTGCTGAAGATGGTCAAGGTGTTCCTGGCCGTGAAGCGCCGCATCCAGCCGGGTGACAAGATGGCAGGCCGCCACGGCAACAAGGGTGTGGTCTCCAACGTGGTGCCGGTCGAGGACATGCCGTACATGGCCTCGGGTGAAACCGTGGACATCGTGCTGAACCCGCTGGGCGTGCCGTCGCGTATGAACATCGGCCAGATCCTGGAAGTGCACCTGGGCTGGGCCGCAAAGGGCCTGGGCCGCAAGATCCAGGCGATGATGGAAGCCCAGGCGGCGGTTGCCGACCTGCGCAAGTTCCTGGACGACATCTACAACCACGACGACACCAACGTGGCCAACCGTGTCGACCTGTCGCAGTTCAGCGACGAGGAACTGCTGCGTCTGGCCCGTAACCTCACCGACGGCGTGCCGATGGCCACCCCGGTGTTCGACGGCGCCACCGAAGCGGAAATCAAGCGCATGCTGGAACTGGCCGACCTGCCGAGCAGTGGCCAGACCCAGCTGTATGACGGCCGCACCGGTGAAGCGTTCGATCGCCACACCACCGTCGGTTACATGCACTACCTGAAGCTGAACCACCTGGTCGACGACAAGATGCACGCCCGTTCGACCGGTCCGTACTCGCTCGTCACCCAGCAGCCGCTGGGCGGCAAGGCGCAGTTCGGCGGCCAGCGCTTCGGTGAAATGGAAGTCTGGGCGCTGGAAGCCTACGGCGCGGCCTACACCCTGCAGGAAATGCTGACGGTGAAGTCCGATGACGTGCAGGGCCGCAACCAGATGTACAAGAACATCGTCGACGGTGAGCACGAGATGGTCGCGGGCATGCCGGAATCCTTCAACGTGCTCGTGAAGGAAATCCGCTCGCTGGCCATCAACATGGAACTGGAAGACAACTGATCCATGCCGGCGCGGCGGTCAACGCCGCCGCGCCGCTGGCAGTCAACTGAAAGCCCATCGACACAGCATTCCTCCTTCTGGAGAACACCATGAAAGACCTGCTCAACCTCTTCAACCAGCAGCGCCAGACGCTGGACTTCGACGCGATCAAGATCGCGCTGGCCTCGCCGGACCTGATCCGTTCGTGGTCCTTCGGCGAAGTGAAGAAGCCGGAAACCATCAATTACCGTACCTTCAAGCCGGAACGCGACGGCCTGTTCTGCGCCGCCATCTTCGGCCCGGTGAAGGACTACGAGTGCCTGTGCGGCAAGTACAAGCGCATGAAGCACCGCGGCGTGGTCTGCGAGAAGTGCGGCACCGAAGTGACCCTGGCCAAGGTGCGTCGTGAGCGCATGGGCCACATCGACCTGGCCTCGCCGGTCGCGCACATCTGGTTCCTGAAGTCGCTGCCGTCGCGCATCGGCCTGATGCTGGACATGACCCTGCGCGACATCGAGCGCGTGCTGTACTTCGAAGCCTACGTGGTGACCGAGCCGGGCCTGACCGCCCTGGAGCGCCGCCAGCTGCTGACCGAAGAACAGTACCTGCAGGCCCGCCAGGAGCACGGTGACGACTTCGACGCCGCCATGGGCGCCGAGGCCGTGTACGAACTGCTGCGCACGATCGACCTGCAGTCGGAAATGACCCGCCTGCGCGAGGAAATTGCCGCTACCGGTTCGGAAACCAAGCTCAAGCGCCTCACCAAGCGCATCAAGCTGATCGAAGCCTTCCTGGAATCGGGCAACCGTCCGGAATGGATGGTCATGACCGTGCTGCCGGTGCTGCCGCCGGACCTGCGTCCGCTGGTCCCGCTGGATGGCGGCCGCTTCGCGACCTCCGACCTGAACGACCTGTACCGCCGCGTCATCAACCGTAACAACCGCCTGCGCCGCCTGCTCGAACTGAGCGCGCCGGACATCATCGTGCGCAATGAAAAGCGCATGCTGCAGGAATCGGTCGATGCGCTGCTGGACAACGGCCGTCGTGGCCGTGCCATCACCGGCACCAACAAGCGCCCGCTGAAGTCGCTGGCCGACATGATCAAGGGCAAGCAGGGTCGCTTCCGCCAGAACCTGCTGGGCAAGCGCGTCGACTACTCGGGCCGTTCGGTCATCGTGGTCGGTCCGTACCTGCGCCTGCACCAGTGCGGCCTGCCGAAGAAGATGGCGCTTGAGCTGTTCAAGCCGTTCGTCTTCGCCAAGCTGCAGCGTCGTGGCCTGGCCACCACCATCAAGGCCGCCAAGAAGCTGGTCGAGCGCGAAGAAGCCGAAGTCTGGGACATCCTGGAAGAGGTCATCCGCGAGCATCCGGTGATGCTGAACCGTGCGCCGACCCTGCACCGCCTGGGTATCCAGGCGTTCGAGCCGGTGCTGATCGAAGGCAAGGCCATCCAGCTGCACCCGCTGGTCTGCACCGCGTTCAACGCCGACTTCGACGGTGACCAGATGGCCGTCCACGTGCCGCTCTCGCTGGAAGCCCAGCTGGAAGCGCGTGCGCTGATGATGTCGACCAACAACATCCTGTCGCCGGCCAACGGCGAGCCGATCATCGTGCCGTCGCAGGACGTCGTGCTGGGTCTGTACTACATGACCCGCTCGCTGGAAAACAAGAAGGGCGAGGGCATGGCCTTTGCCAACATCGCGGAAGTCAAGCGCGCCTACGACAACCGCGTGGTGGAACTGCACGCGCGCGTCAAGGTCCGCATCACCGAGGTGGTGACCGACGAGGACGGCATCAAGCAGAACAAGACCTCGATCGTGGACACCACGATCGGTCGCGCCCTGCTGGCTGAAATCCTGCCGGAAGGCCTGCCGTTCGCGCTGGCCAACACCGAGCTGACCAAGAAGAACATCAGCCGCCTGATCAACTCCAGCTACCGCCAGCTGGGTCTGAAGGACACGGTCGTGTTCGCCGACAAGCTGATGTACACCGGCTTCGCCTACGCGACCCGCGCCGGCGTCTCGATCGGCATCGACGACATGCTGATCCCGGACGAGAAGAAGGGCATCCTCACCGAGGCCGAAGCCGAAGTGCTGGAAATCCAGGAGCAGTACCAGTCGGGTCTGGTCACCGCCGGCGAGCGCTACAACAAGGTGGTCGACATCTGGTCGCGCACCAACGAGCGCATCGCCAAGGCGATGATGGACACCATCGGTACCGAGAAGGTGGTCAATGCCAAGGGTGAGACCATCGACCAGAAGTCGATGAACTCGCTGTACATCATGGCCGACTCCGGTGCGCGTGGTTCGCAGGCGCAGATCCGTCAGCTGGCCGGCATGCGTGGCCTGATGGCGCGTCCGGACGGCTCGATCATCGAGACGCCCATCAAGGCGAACTTCCGCGAAGGCCTGAACGTGCAGGAGTACTTCAACTCCACCCACGGTGCCCGTAAGGGTCTGGCCGATACCGCGCTGAAGACCGCGAACTCGGGTTACCTGACCCGTCGTCTGGTCGACGTCGCGCAGGACGTGGTGATCACCGAGGTGGATTGCGGTACCACCGAAGGCCTGATCATGACCCCGATCGTGGAAGGCGGCGACGTGGTCGAGCCGCTGAAGGACCGCGTGCTGGGTCGCGTGGTTGCCGAGGACGTGTTCCTGCCGGGCAACGACGAAGATCCGATCGTCACCCGCAACACCCTGCTGGACGAAGCCTGGGTCGCCAAGCTGGAAGATGCCGGCGTGCAGACCATCAAGGTCCGCTCGACCATCTCCTGCGAATCGGCCTTCGGCGTCTGCTCGCGCTGCTACGGCCGCGATCTGGCCCGTGGCCACCTGGTCAACATCGGTGAAGCGGTCGGCGTCATCGCCGCCCAGTCCATCGGTGAGCCGGGTACCCAGCTGACCATGCGTACGTTCCACATCGGTGGTGCGGCGTCGCGAGCCGCTGCGGTCGACAACATCACCGTCAAGACCACCGGCTCGGTGAAGTTCAGCAACCTCAAGTCGGTCGAGCATGCCAACGGCTCGCTGGTGGCAGTGTCGCGCTCGGGCGAAATCTCGGTGCTCGATGCCCACGGCCGTGAGCGTGAGCGTTACAAGCTGCCGTACGGTGCGACCATCACGTCCAAGGACGGTGATGCGATCAAGGCTGGCCAGACCGTGGCCAACTGGGATCCGCATAACCACCCGATCGTGTCGGAAGTGGCCGGCTTCATCCGCTTCATCGACTTCGTCGACGGCATCACCGTCATCGAGAAGACCGACGAGCTGACCGGCCTCGCTTCGCGCGAAATCACCGATCCGAAGCGTCGTGGTACCCAGGCCAAGGATCTGCGCCCGATCGTGCGCATCGTCGACGCCAAGGGCAACGACCTGTCGATCCCGGGCACCGATCTGCCGGCGCAGTACCTGCTGCCGCCGCGTTCGATCGTCAACCTGCAGGACGGCGCTGCCGTCGGCGTGGGTGACGTGGTCGCCAAGATCCCGCAGGAAGCGTCGAAGACCCGCGACATCACCGGTGGTCTGCCGCGCGTGGCCGACCTGTTCGAAGCGCGCAAGCCGAAGGATCCGGCGGTGCTGGCCGAGCGTTCGGGCATCATCAGCTTCGGCAAGGACACCAAGGGCAAGCAGCGCCTGATCATCAAGGACACCGATGGTTCGGAGCACGAAGAGCTGATTCCGAAGTACCGCCAGGTCATCGTGTTCGAAGGCGAGCATGTCACCAAGGGTGAAACCATCGTGGACGGCGAACCGAGCCCGCAGGACATCCTGCGCCTGCTGGGTGTCGAACCGCTGGCTGCCTACCTGGTGAAGGAAATCCAGGACGTGTACCGCCTGCAGGGCGTGAAGATCAACGACAAGCACATCGAGGTGATCACCCGCCAGATGCTGCGCAAGGTCGAGATCACCGACCAGGGCAGCAGCAAGTTCCTGAACGGTGAACAGGTGGAGCGTCAGCGCGTTATCGAGGAGAATGCGCGCCTGTCGACCCGCAACGAGCTGCCGGCGCACTTCGATCCGGTCCTGCTGGGTATCACCAAGGCCTCGCTGGCGACCGAATCGTTCATCTCGGCCGCGTCGTTCCAGGAAACCACCCGCGTGCTGACCGAAGCGGCCGTCCGCGGCACCTCGGACAACCTGCGTGGCCTGAAGGAAAACGTCATCGTGGGTCGCCTGATTCCGGCCGGTACCGGCCTGGCGTACCACAGCAACCGCCGTCGCGGCGCTTCCGGTCTCACCGAGTCGGAAATGCAGACCCTGGCCGGCACCCCGGCTGCAGTCGAGGCTCCGGCCGTTGAAGCTGAAGCTGAACAGGTGTCTGGCGAAGAATGAGTTATCCGGTCCGGCCGCAAGGCCGGACCATCCCGTCGGTTCATCGACGGGTAGGGAAAGGGCAGGGGGATCGTCCGCGATCCTCCCCGCCAACCTGAACGGGGTACATGGAGGCCCCCCAGTAACGTTCCAGGATCAGGAACGGGCTTGACAGGAGGCGTTTGACTGCTTTCCTGGCAGGTTGCTACAATCGTCTGTCTCAGCAGGCCAGAATTTTGGCCTGCTTTAACATTTCCGCATCTCTGGTCGGATTTTCCGGCCACCAATCAGAAGAACCTACTGATGGCGACGATCAACCAGCTGGTCCGCAAGCCGCGGCAAGCGACCACCTACAAGAGTGCCTCGCCGGCGCTCGACAAGTGCCCGCAGCGCCGTGGCGTCTGCACCCGTGTCTACACCACCACTCCGAAGAAGCCGAACTCGGCTCTGCGCAAGGTTGCCAAGGTCCGCCTGACCAACCAGGAAGAAGTGATTTCCTACATCGGTGGTGAAGGCCACAACCTGCAGGAGCACTCCGTGGTCCTGATCCGCGGCGGTCGCGTCAAGGACCTGCCGGGTGTGCGTTACCACACCGTTCGTGGCTCGCTCGACGCCGCCGGCGTTGCCAAGCGTCGCCAGGCCCGTTCCAAGTACGGCGCCAAGCGTCCGAAGGCATAAGGAGAGAGCACTATGTCGCGTAAGGGTAATACTCCGCAGCGTTCCGTCCTGCCCGATCCGAAGCACGGAAGCGAAACCATCGCCCGCTTCATCAACATGGTCATGCAGAGCGGCAAGAAGTCCGTCGCCGAAAAGATCGTGTACGGCGCCATGGACGTGATCACCGAGAAGAACAGCAGCGCCAACGCCATTGAGCTGGTGCAGAAGGCTCTGGACAACGTCGCTCCGGCGGTCGAAGTCAAGTCGCGCCGCGTCGGTGGTGCCACCTACCAGGTGCCGGTCGAAGTGCGTTCGTCGCGCAAGATGGCTCTGGCCATGCGCTGGCTGATCGACTCCGCGCGCAAGCGTGGTGAGAACACCATGCCGAAGAAGCTGGCTGCTGAACTGATCGACGCCTCGGAAAACCGTGGCGGCGCCATCAAGAAGCGCGAAGAAACCCACCGCATGGCCGAAGCCAACAAGGCATTCGCCCACTACCGCTGGTGAGTTTGACGGCCTTGTAAAACAGGCAGGGCAGCACCACTTCGGTGCGTGCTGCCTCGCGGTCCCAGAAGGACTGCGCCAATCCGAAGGCCGCCGAAAGGCGGCGTTCGGCCATCCGAAATCCAAGAAATCTGAGAGGCTCCCGTGGCCCGTTCCACTCCCATCGAGCGTTACCGTAACTTCGGCATCATGGCTCACATCGATGCCGGCAAGACCACCACGTCCGAGCGCATCCTGTTCTACACCGGCAAGAGCCACAAGATCGGTGAAGTGCATGACGGCGCCGCCACCATGGACTGGATGGAGCAGGAGCAGGAGCGTGGCATCACGATCCAGTCCGCTGCCACCACCGCGTTCTGGAAGGGCATGGACAAGTCCCTGCCGGAGCACCGCTTCAACATCATCGACACCCCCGGGCACGTCGACTTCACCATCGAAGTGGAGCGCTCGCTGCGCGTGCTCGACGGTGCCGTCTTCGTCCTGTGCGCCGTCGGTGGCGTGCAGCCGCAGTCGGAAACCGTGTGGCGCCAGGCCAACAAGTACCACGTGCCGCGCATCGCGTTCGTCAACAAGATGGACCGCACTGGTGCCAACTTCCAGAAGGTCGTCGGCCAGCTGAAGGCCAAGCTGGGCGCGGTTGCCGTGCCGATGCAGCTGCCGATCGGCGCTGAAGACAACTTCAAGGGCGTTGTCGACCTGCTGAAGATGAAGGCCATCCATTGGGATGAGGCTTCGCAGGGCATGAAGTTCGAATACGGTGAAATCCCGGCCGACCTGCAGGGCCCGGCTGAAGAGGCTCGCCAGTTCATGGTCGAGACCGCTGCCGAAGCCAGCGAAGAGCTGATGGAAAAGTACTTGGGCGGCGAAGAGTTGGCCGAGGCTGAAATCATCAACGCGCTGCGTACCCGCACCCTGGCCACCGAGATCGTGCCGATGTACTGCGGCTCGGCCTTCAAGAACAAGGGCGTGCAGGCCATGCTGGACGGCGTGATCCAGCTGCTGCCGTCGCCGGTCGACGTGCCGGACGTGAAGGGCGTGGACGTTGACGACGATACCGTCGAAATGACCCGCAAGTCGGACGACAAGGCTCCGTTCTCGTCGCTGGCCTTCAAGATCATCACCGACCCGTTCGTCGGCGCGCTGACCTTCTTCCGTGTCTACTCGGGCACCCTGAACGGTGGCGACACCGTGCTGAACTCGGTGAAGGGCAAGAAGGAGCGCATCGGCCGCATCCTGCAGATGCACTCGAACAACCGCGAGGAAATCAAGGAAGTTCTGGCCGGTGACATCGCCGCTGCCGTGGGCCTGAAGGACACCACCACCGGTGACACCCTGTGCGCCGTGGACGCCCCGATCATCCTGGAGCGCATGACGTTCCCGGAACCGGTGATCTCGATGGCCGTCGAGCCGAAGACCAAGTCGGACCAGGAAAAGATGGGCCTGGCCCTGGGCCGTCTGGCGCAGGAAGATCCGTCGTTCCGCGTCAAGACCGACGAAGAATCCGGCCAGACCATCATCTCGGGCATGGGCGAGCTGCACCTGGACATCATCGTCGACCGCCTGAAGCGCGAGTTCAACGTTGAAGCCAACGTCGGCGCGCCGCAGGTGGCCTACCGCGAAACCATCACCCTGGCCGACGTCAAGTCGGACTACAAGCACGCCAAGCAGTCCGGTGGTAAGGGTCAGTACGGTCACGTCGTGATCGAACTGTCGCCGATCACCGCTGCCGACCGTGCCGATCCGAAGCTGGCTCCGGCCATCAAGGACGACTTCCTGTTCATCAACGACATCACCGGCGGCGTGATCCCGAAGGAATTCATTCCGTCGGTTGAAAAGGGCCTGCGCGAAACCATCACCAGCGGTCCGCTGGCTGGCTTCCCGGTCGTGGACGTCAAGGTGAAGCTGGTGTTCGGTTCGTACCACGACGTCGACTCCTCGGAAATGGCGTTCAAGCTGGCTTCGTCGATGGCCTTCAAGCAGGGCTTCGCCAAGGCCAAGCCGGTGCTGCTGGAGCCGATCATGAAGGTCGAGATCGTGACCCCGGAGGATTACCAGGGTGACGTGATGGGCGACGTCAGCCGTCGTCGCGGCGTGCTGCAGGGTTCCGACACCACCGGTGACGGTTCGGCCAGCATCATCAACGCGATGATCCCGCTGGGTGAAATGTTCGGCTACGCCACTGCGCTGCGTTCGCAGACCCAGGGCCGCGCCACCTTCACCATGGAATTCGATCACTACGAGCCGGCTCCGACCAACATCGCCGAAGCCGTCATGAAGAAGGGCTGAGCCTCGCTCAGCCTCTCTTGAAACCACTTACGAACAATCAAGGTATAGAACAATGGCAAAGGGTAAGTTCGAGCGCACCAAGCCGCACGTCAACGTCGGCACCATCGGTCACGTCGACCACGGCAAGACCACGCTGACCGCTGCACTGACCAAGATCGGTGCCGAGCGCTTCGGTGGCGAGTTCAAGGATTACTCCTCGATCGACGCCGCTCCGGAAGAAAAGGCTCGTGGCATCACGATCTCGACCGCGCACGTCGAATACGAATCCCCGGTCCGTCACTACGCCCACGTGGATTGCCCGGGCCATGCTGACTACGTCAAGAACATGATCACCGGTGCCGCCCAGATGGACGGCGCGATCCTGGTGTGCTCGGCCGCTGACGGTCCGATGCCGCAGACCCGCGAGCACATCCTGCTGTCGCGTCAGGTCGGCGTGCCGTACATCGTCGTGTTCCTGAACAAGGCCGACATGGTTGACGACGCCGAGCTGCTCGAGCTGGTCGAGATGGAAGTGCGCGAGCTGCTGAGCAAGTACGACTTCCCGGGCGACGACACCCCGATCATCGCCGGTTCGGCCCGTCTGGCGCTGGAAGGCGACCAGAGCGACATCGGCGTGCCGGCCATCCTGAAGCTGGTCGATGCCCTGGACAGCTGGATTCCGGAGCCGGAGCGCGCGATCGACAAGCCGTTCCTGATGCCGGTGGAAGACGTGTTCTCGATCTCGGGCCGCGGCACCGTGGTGACCGGTCGTATCGAGCGCGGCGTGATCAAGGTTGGCGACGAAATCGAAATCGTCGGCATCCGTCCGGTGCAGAAGACCACCGTGACCGGCGTTGAAATGTTCCGCAAGCTGCTGGACCAGGGTCAGGCAGGCGACAACGCTGGCCTGCTGCTGCGCGGCACCAAGCGTGACGACGTCGAGCGTGGCCAGGTCCTGGCCAAGCCGGGTTCGATCAAGCCGCACACCAAGTTCGAAGGTGAAGTCTACGTCCTGTCGAAGGACGAGGGCGGCCGTCACACCCCGTTCTTCAACGGCTACCGTCCGCAGTTCTACTTCCGCACCACCGACATCACCGGCGCAGCTGCTCTGCCGGAAGGCGTCGAAATGGTGATGCCGGGTGACAACGTCAAGATGGTCGTCACCCTGATCAACCCGGTGGCAATGGACGAAGGCCTGCGCTTCGCCATCCGCGAAGGCGGCCGTACCGTCGGCGCCGGCGTGGTCTCGAAGATCATCGAGTAATCTGGTAGTATCTGCGCCCCGATGTTGCCTGGGTAGGGCATCGGGGCGTATCAAATGGGAAAGCAGGCACAGGATGTGCCTTGTGTTCCCCGGACCAGGAAGGGTCAATGCCATTCAGGCGGCGTCAACAGGCGACTGTTGACAGCTGCCTTGCGTGCCATTATGCTTCTACGTCTGGGCAGGCCGGGTAACTGGTCTGCCTACGTTTTTGAGGTCTATGGAGTGACCTTGTCGGCCTGCAGGACTGTGGGCCGTCCGTATTCAGGAATTTCATGGGGCAAAGCAACCCAGAGGCTTTGTCTGTCGCTCTTTTAACGAAGGAACCTACCGCCATGGCGGACCAAAAGATCCGGATCCGGCTGAAAGCGTTCGATCATCGTCTGATCGACCGTTCGGCCAGCGAGATCGTTGAAACGGCAAAGCGGACCGGCGCGCAAGTGCGTGGCCCGATCCCGCTGCCGACCAAGATCGAGCGTTACACCGTTCTCGTTTCCCCGCACGTCGACAAGGACGCGCGTGACCAGTACGAGACCCGCACGCACAAGCGCGTGCTCGATATCGTTGACCCGAATGACAAGACCGTGGACGCGCTGATGAAGCTCGAACTGGCTGCCGGCGTCGACGTTCAGATCAAGCTGACCTGAGGACTACGACCATGACGAAGAAGTATTCGTTGGGCTTCGTGGGCCGCAAGGCTGGCATGAGCCGCGTGTTCACTGAAGATGGCCGCTCCATCCCGGTGACCCTGATCGAAGCAACCCCGAACCGCATCGCGCAGATCAAGACCGTCGAAACCGACGGCTACAGCGCCGTGCAGGTGACCGTCGGCGCGCGTCGCGCTGCCCTGGTCAACAAGCCGGAAGCCGGCCACTTCGCCAAGGCGAAGGTGGAAGCGGGTCGTGGCCTGTGGGAATTCCGCGTTGAAGACGCGCAGCTCGGCGATTTCGCCGTTGGCGGCGAAGTCAAGGCGGACATCTTCGAAGTCGGCCAGATCGTCGACGTCCAGGGTGTCACCAAGGGTAAGGGCTTCCAGGGCACCATCAAGCGCCACAACTTCCGTATGGGCGATGCAACCCACGGTAACTCGCTGTCGCATCGCGCGCCGGGTTCGCTGGGCCAGCGCCAGACCCCGGGTCGCGTTTTCCCGGGCAAGAAGATGTCGGGCCACATGGGCGCAGTGCAGCAGAGCACGCAGAACCTGGAAGTGGTCAAGGTCGACGTCGAGCGCGGTCTGATCGCCGTTCGCGGCGCCGTTCCGGGCGCGGCGGGTGGCGACGTGATCGTCCGTCCGGCGAGCAAGGCATAAGGAGAGATGACGATGGAACTCGTTATCACGGGTAGCAACAACAAGGTCTCGGTCTCCGACGCCGTGTTCGGTCGCGATTTCAGCGAAGATCTGGTCCACCAGGTCGTCGTTGCCTACCGCAACGCCGGTCGCGCCGGCACCAAGGCACAGAAGACTCGCTCCGAAGTGGCTGGTACCACCAAGAAGTCGAAGAAGCAGAAGGGCGGCGGCGCGCGTCATGGCGCACTGACGGCTCCGATCTTCGTCGGCGGCGGTGTCACCTTCGCGGCCAAGCCGCGCAGCTTCGAGCAGAAGGTCAATCGCAAGCAGTACCGTGCCGCCATGTGCGCGATCCTGTCCGAGCTGAACCGTCAGGGCCGTCTGACCATCGTGGAGTCCTTCGACGTCGAAGTGACCAACACGAAGGGTCTGATCGCCAAGCTGGCCGGCCTGGAAGTGGGCAAGCGCCCGCTGATCGTCACCGAAGAAGCGTCCGAGCACCTGTACCTGTCCGCCCGCAATCTGCCGTACGTGCAGGTGCGTGACGTCCAGGGTCTGGATCCGGTCTCGCTGGTGGGTGCCGACACGGTCGTCATCACCGCTGACGCGGTCAAGAAGGTCGAGGAGTGGCTGGCATGAACAGCAACGAAAAAATCTTCAGCGTGCTGCGTGCCCCGCGTGTCTCCGAAAAGACCGCGCGCCTGCAGGAACTCTCCAACCAGTATGTCTTCGAAGTTTCGAACGAAGCCACCAAGGCCGATGTAAAGGCCGCGGTTGAGCAGCTGTTCGACGTCAAGGTCGAAGCCGTCAACGTGGTCAACGTCAAGGGCAAGAACAAGTCCTTCCGTAACCGTGCTGGCCGCCGCGGCGATTGGCGCAAGGCGTACGTTCGCCTGGCCGATGGCCAGTCGATCGATGTAACGGCCAAGGCCTGAGGTACATCCCATGCCATTGATGAAATTCAAGCCCACTTCCCCCGGCCGCCGTTCGGCCGTGCGCGTGGTCACTCCCGACCTGCACAAGGGTGCTCCGCACGCTGCGCTGGTCGAGTCGCAGAGCCGCTCGGGTGGTCGTAACCACCATGGCCGCATCACCGTGCGTCACGTCGGTGGTGGTGCCAAGCAGCACTACCGCATCATCGACTTCAAGCGCAACAAGCTGGGCATCCCGGCGCGCGTGGAACGCATCGAATACGATCCGAACCGCACCGCCCACATCGCTCTGCTGTGCTACGTCGACGGTGAGCGTCGCTACATCATCGCCCCGAAGGGCCTGAAGGCTGGTGATCAGGTGATCGCTGGTTCGGATGCCCCGATCAAGGCCGGCAACACCCTGCCGCTGCGCAACATCCCGGTCGGCACCACCATCCACTGCATCGAACTGAAGCCGGGCAAGGGCGCTCAGATCGCTCGCGCCGCTGGTGCGGCCGTGCAGCTGGTGGCTCGCGAAGGCATCTACGCCACCCTGCGCCTGCGCTCGGGTGAAATGCGCAAGGTTCCGGTCGAGTGCTGCGCCACCATCGGCGAAGTCGGCAACGACGAGCACAGCCTGGAAAAGCTGGGCAAGGCCGGTGCCAAGCGTTGGCGCGGCGTCCGTCCGACCGTTCGTGGTGCAGCCATGAACCCGGTTGACCACCCGCACGGTGGTGGTGAGGCGAAGGCCGGCCAGGGTAATCCGCATCCGGTCACCCCGTGGGGTGTCCCGACCAAGGGTTACAAGACGCGCCATAACAAGCGCACTCAGCAGTTCATCGTCCGCGATCGTAGGGGCTAATCGACCATGGCACGTTCACTCAAGAAGGGCCCGTTCGTCGATCACCACCTCGTCAAGAAGGTGGAGGCCGCTGCGGGCAGCAAGAAGCCGATCAAGACCTGGTCGCGCCGTTCGATGATCCTGCCTGACATGGTAGGCGTCACCATTGCCGTGCATAACGGCAAGAACCACATCCCGGTTCTCGTCAACGAGAACATGGTCGGCCACAAGCTCGGCGAATTTGCCATCACCCGGACCTTCAAGGGTCACGGTGGTGACAAGAAGTCGGGCAAGTAAGGAGAGATGACAATGGAAGCGAAAGCCATCCTGCGCACTGCGCGCATCTCCCCGCAGAAGGCTCGTCTGGTCGCTGACCAGGTGCGCGGTCTGCCGGCCGAGCGTGCGGTCAACCTGCTGAAGTTCTCGGACAAGAAGGCTGCCCACCTGATCAAGAAGGTGGTGGAGTCGGCTATTGCAAATGCCGAAAACAACCAGGGCGCCGACGTCGACGAGCTGAAGGTTCAGACCATCATGGTTGATGAAGGTCCGACCCTGAAGCGTTTCATGGCGCGGGCGAAAGGCCGCGGTACCCGCATCCTCAAGCGCACCAGCCACATCACTGTGGTTGTGGGCGCCGCCAAGTAAGCGGATAAGGAAAAGACCATGGGTCATAAAGTTCATCCGATTGGTATCCGCCTCGGCATTTCCAAGGACTGGAACTCCAAGTGGTACGCCAACAAGGCCGAGTTCGCTGGTTACCTGGCAGCCGACCTGAAAGTGCGCGAAATGCTGCGCAAGAAGCTGGCTCAGGCCGGCATCAGCAAGATCCTGATCGAGCGTCCGGCCAAGACTGCTCGCGTGACGATCCACACCGCCCGTCCGGGCGTGGTGATCGGCAAGCGCGGTGAGGACATCGAGAAGCTGCGCAAGGAAGTGAGCGAGATGATGGGCGTCCCGGCGCACATCAACGTCACCGAAGTGCGCAAGCCGGAACTGGACGCGCAGCTCGTTGCCGAGTCGATCGCCCAGCAGCTGGAGCGTCGCATCATGTTCCGCCGCGCAATGAAGCGCTCGGTCGGCAACGCGATGCGCCTGGGTGCCCTGGGTATCAAGGTCAACGTGGGTGGCCGCCTCAACGGTGCAGAAATCGCCCGTTCGGAGTGGTACCGCGAAGGCCGCGTGCCGCTGCACACCCTGCGTGCCGACATCGACTATGGCTTCGCTGAAGCCAAGACGACCTACGGCATCATCGGCATCAAGGTCTGGATCTACAAGGGCGAGGTCTTCGATTTCTCCCAGGTTGGCCAGGAAAAGCAGGACGACACCCCGTCGCGCAACGATCGTCACGATCGCGGTGACCGTGGTGACCGTCAGCGCCCGGCCCGTGAAGCGAGGTAACGACAATGTTGCAACCCAAGCGAACCAAGTACCGCAAGGTACACAAGGGCCGTAACGATGGCCTGAGCTGGAGCGCCAACGCTGTCAGCTTCGGCGAATACGGCCTGAAGGCAACCGCACACGGTCAGCTGACCGCGCGTCAGATCGAAGCGGCCCGCCGCTCGATCAGCCGCTACGTCAAGCGCGGCGGCAAGATGTGGATCCGCGTGTTCCCCGACAAGCCCATCACCAAGAAGCCCATCGAAGTCCGAATGGGTTCTGGTAAGGGTAACGTGGAATACTGGGTGGCCCAGATCCAGCCCGGCCGCATGATCTATGAAATCGAGGGTGTTTCCGAGGAAGTGGCTCGCGAGGCGTTCCGCCTGGCCGCCGCCAAGCTCTCGGTCACCACCACTTTCGTGACCCGTACGGTGCGCTGATGGATATCAAAACTCTCCGTGAAAAGTCGGCTGACGAACTCAAGGCCCACCTGATCGACCTGCGTAAGGAACAGTTCTCTGTCCGTATGCAGCAGGTCACCGGCCAGCTGCCGAAGACCCACGACATTCGCCGGGTCCGTCGCGAGATTGCTCGCGTCAAGACCCTGCTCGGCAGCACGAAGTAAGGATGGCCGCTATGAGCGACAATACTGAAAAGAAGACGCTGCGCACGGTCGAAGGCCGTGTCGTCAGCAACAAGATGGACAAGACGGTTACCGTCCTGGTTGAGCGTCAGGTCAAGCACGCGCTGTACGGCAAGTACATCAAGCGCTCGACCAAGCTGCACGCCCACGATGCCGACAACGCCTGCAAGGAAGGCGACGTCGTCCGCGTGACCGAGATTGCTCCGATGTCCAAGACCAAGAACTGGCGCGTGGTGGAAGTCATCACGCGTGCGGCTGAATAAGGAGTCTGAATCATGATCCAGATGCAGAGCTACCTTGACGTCGCGGACAATTCGGGTGCCAAGCAGGTGATGTGCTTCAAGGTGCTGGGTGGTTCCAAGCGCCGTTACGCCGGCATCGGCGACATCATCAAGGTCACCGTGAAGGATGCGATTCCGCGCGGCAAGGTCAAGAAGGGTGAAGTGTATGACGCCGTCGTGGTGCGTACCCGCAAGGGTGTGCGTCGCGCCGACGGCTCGCTGATCCGCTTCGACGGCAACGCTGCCGTTCTGCTGAACAGCAAGCAGGAGCCGATCGGTACCCGTATCTTCGGGCCGGTGACCCGTGAACTTCGTTCGGAGAAGTTCATGAAGATCGTCTCGCTCGCTCCCGAAGTGCTGTGAGCGACAGGAGATAATCATGGCTAACCGTATCAAGAAGGGCGACCAGGTTGTCGTCAACGCTGGCAAGGACAAGGGCAAGCAGGGCGAAGTCGTCCGCGTCGACGGCGACCGTGTGGTCGTCGCCAACGTGAACATCGTCAAGCGCCACACCAAGCCGAACCCGCAGGCAGGTGTTGCCGGCGGCGTGGTCGAGCGCGAAGCTTCGATCCATATCTCCAACGTGAATGTTCTGAACCCGGCTTCGGGCAAGGGCGAACGCGTTGGCTTCAAGGTGCTGGAGGATGGACGCAAACTGCGTGTGTTCCGCTCCAGCGGTGAGGCGCTCGACGCCTGAGGAATGAGAAGATGAGTTCCCGTCTCGAAAAGTTCTACAAGGACGAAGTGGTGCCGGCGCTGATGAAGCAGTTCGGCTACACCAATCCGATGGAAGTGCCGAAGCTGGTCAAGGTCGCCCTGAACATGGGTGTCGGCGAAGCGGCCACCAACAAGAAGATCCTGGAAAACGCCGTCGGCGACATGACCAAGATTTCCGGCCAGAAGCCGGTTGTCACCAAGTCGCGTGTGTCGGTTGCGTCGTTCAAGATCCGCGATGGTTGGCCGATCGGCTGCAAGACCACGCTGCGTCGCCACAAGATGTACGAGTTCCTGGATCGCCTGATCAACATCTCGCTGCCGCGCGTGCGCGACTTCCGTGGTGTTTCCGGTCGTTCCTTCGACGGCCGCGGCAACTTCAACATGGGTGTGAAGGAGCAGATCATCTTCCCGGAAATCGACTTCGACGCCGTCGACGCGATCCGCGGTATGGATATCGCCATCACCACCACTGCGAAGACCGACGCGGAAGCGAAGGCGCTGCTGGCAGCGTTCAAGTTCCCGTTCCGTAACTGATCTGTCGAGGAAACCGAAATGGCAAAGACCTCCATGGTCAACCGCGACATCAAGCGGGAAAAGCTGGCAAAGAAGTACGCTGAAAAGCGTGCAGCTCTGAAGAAGATCGTGTCCTCCGTGGACGCGACCTACGAAGAGAAGATCGACGCCGCAACCAAGCTGGCCAAGCTGCCGCGCGATTCGTCGCCGAGCCGCCAGCGTAACCGTTGCGAGCTGTCGGGTCGTCCGCGTGGCGTCTACAGCAAGTTCGGCCTGGGCCGTAACAAGCTGCGTGAAGCCACCATGCGTGGCGACGTCCCGGGTCTGCGCAAGGCCAGCTGGTAATCCCAGCCGGCCCTGCGATCGGGAGCCCCACCGGGGTTCCTGAACCGGGCAGGGGGGGCGTTCAGCCTTCCCGACGCAAAAAAACCGAAGAGCCCGGCGCAAGCCGGGCTCTTTTGGCGTATACTCCCGCGTCTTGCCCTGTGCAAACGGGGTTGTAGGAGTGGGCTTCCGGCCCGCTGCATCAAGGGACCTGGCCCGTTTCCAGGAGACAACAGATTTTCGCGAAAGCGGATATCGGTGCACTCAAAGGTACTCATATGAGCATGACTGATCCCATCGCCGACCTGCTGGTCCGCATCAAGAATGCGGCCGCGGTTGGCAAGCAGACGGTGAAAGCCCCGTCGTCCAAGATCAAGGTTGCGATCGCCCAGGTCCTGAAGGACGAGGGTTACATCACCGACCTGCGCGTGACCCAGCTGGAAAACAACAAGTCCGAGCTGGAAATCGTGCTGAAGTATTTCGAAGGCAAGCCGGTCATCGCGACCCTGAAGCGCTTCTCGCGTTCGGGCCTGCGCCAGTACCGCGGCAAGAGCGAGCTGCCGAAGGTCATGAACGGCTTGGGTATCTCCATCATTTCCACCTCCAAGGGCATCATGACTGATGCGCAGGCGCGCCAGCTGGGCGTCGGCGGCGAAGTCCTGTGCTTCGTGGCCTAAGGCGAAAGGAGTAGAACTATGTCCCGCGTAGCCAAGAAGCCGATCGACCTGGGTAAGGTTGAACTGAACGTCCAGTCGGAAAGCGTCACCGTCAAGGGTCCGAAGGGCACCCTGTCGCTGCCGAAGCCGGCCGGTATTGCCATCAACGTCGACAGCGGCGTTGCCACCCTGAGCACCGAGAACGCCGAGCTGGTCGCACTGACCGGTACCGTGCGTGCGATCCTGGCCAACATGGTCAAGGGCGTGTCCGAAGGCTTCGAGCGCAAGCTGGAGCTGGTCGGCGTGGGTTACCGCGCTGCCATGCAGGGCAAGGACCTGAGCCTGTCGCTGGGCTTCTCGCACCCGGTCGTGTTCGTGGCGCCGGAAGGCATCACCATCACCACCCCGACCCAGACCGAGATCCTGGTCCAGGGCGCTGACAAGCAGGTCGTCGGTGAAGTTGCCGCCAAGATCCGTGCGTTCCGCAAGCCGGAGCCGTACAAGGGCAAGGGCGTGAAGTACTCCGACGAAGTCATCATCCGTAAGGAAGCCAAGAAGGCATAAGCGCGAGTCCCTCGCAAGAGCCCGCACATCCCTGTGCGGACTTCTCAGGGAAAAGCTCTTCCTTCAGCTTTCAAGGAATAATCAAAATGAACAAGAACATCGCCCGCCTGCGTCGCGCCAAGTCGACCCGCGCCCACATCCGTGAGCTCGGCGTCGCCCGCCTGTCGGTGCTGCGCACCGGCCAGCACCTGTACGCCCAGGTCTTCACCGCCGACGGTTCCAAGGTGCTGGCTGCTGCCAACACCACCCAGACCGACGTCATGGAAGGTCTGAAGAACGGCAAGAACGCCGATGCCGCCGCCAAGGTCGGCCGTATCGTCGCTGAGCGCGCCAAGGCCGCCGGCGTCGAGAAGGTTGCCTTCGATCGTTCGGGCTACCGCTACCACGGCCGCATCAAGGCCCTGGCAGAAGCCGCCCGCGAAGCCGGCCTGCAGTTCTAAGGGATAAGGGCAGGGGACCTGTGGTCTCCTGCCCGCCTGCTCGCCCGCCTGAGTGAGGCGGGACGGCGCCACTCTTCTGCAGTGGCCCACCGGAACAACGCATCACTTCACAACCATAAGCGGCCCCGAGCCGTACATACCCAAACAACCAAGGAATCAACATGGCAGAAGAGCGTCAGCAGCGGGGTCGCGATCGCGACCGTAACCGCGAAGAGAAGATCGACGACGGCATGATCGAAAAGCTGGTCGCGGTCAACCGCGTCAGCAAGACCGTCAAGGGTGGCCGCCAGTTCACCTTCACCGCCCTGACCGTTGTCGGCGACGGCGAAGGCAAGGTCGGTTTCGGCTATGGCAAGGCCCGCGAAGTGCCGGTCGCCATCCAGAAGTCGATGGAACAGGCCCGCAAGAACCTGGTCAGCGTTGACCTGAACAACGGCACCCTGTGGCACACCATCAAGGATGGTCACGGCGCAGCCCGCGTGTTCATGCAGCCGGCTTCCGAAGGTACCGGCGTCATCGCCGGCGGTGCCATGCGCGCCGTGCTGGAAGCGGTTGGCGTGAAGAACGTGCTGGCCAAGGCCACCGGTTCGCGCAACCCGATCAACCTGGTGCGTGCCACCGTGAAGGGCCTGTCTGCTGCGCAGTCGCCGGCTCGCATCGCGGCCAAGCGCGGCAAGAAGGTGGAGGAACTCAACCATGGCTAATGAGTCCAACAAGACTGTGAAGGTGCGCCTGGTGCGTGGCCTGCGTGGTACCCAGTCGCGTCACCGCCTGTCGGTGCGTGCCCTGGGCCTGAACAAGCTCAACGATGTGCGTGAACTGAAGGACAGCCCGCAGGTTCGCGGTCTGATCAACACCGTTCACTACCTCGTCAAGGTTGAGGAGTAATCGATCATGACTCTGCGTCTCAATGAACTGAGCCCGGCACCGGGCGCCCGCACCGAGCGCACCCGCGTCGGTCGCGGTATCGGCTCTGGCCTGGGCAAGACTGCCGGCCGCGGCCACAAGGGTTCGTTCGCCCGCAAGGGTGGCGGCAAGATCAAGGCTGGCTTCGAAGGCGGCCAGACCCCCATGCAGCGTCGTCTGCCGAAGATCGGCTTCCGTTCGCCGATCGCCAAGGACACCGCTGAAGTGCTGCTGTACGCGCTGGACAAGCTGCCGGCCGGTGAGATCGACTTCGCCGCCCTGCGTGCTGCCAAGCTGGTCCCGAGCACTGCCAAGAAGGCCAAGGTCGTCGTCAAGGGCGAAGTGACCAAGGCGTTCACCCTGAAGGGTATTGCTGCCACGGCTGGTGCCAAGGCCGCGATCGAAGCTGCCGGCGGCAGCGTAACGGAGTAAGAAAATCATGGCGCAAGCTGGCATCGGTAACCTCGCGGGCGGAATGGGCAAGTTCACTGAACTTCGCCAACGTTTGCTGTTCGTCGTCGGGGCTTTGATCGTCTATCGCATCGGCTGCTACGTGCCGGTGCCGGGCGTCAATCCCGATGCCATGCTTGCCATGATGCAACAGCAGGGCGGCGGCATCGTGGACATGTTCAACATGTTCTCGGGCGGCGCCCTGCACCGTTTCAGCATCTTCGCGCTGAACGTGATGCCGTACATCTCGGCATCGATCGTGATGCAGCTGGCCGTGCACATCTTCCCCGCCCTGAAGGCGATGCAGAAGGAAGGTGAGTCCGGCCGCCGCAAGATCACCCAGTATTCGCGCATCGGCGCCGTGCTGCTGGCAGTGGTGCAGGGCGGCTCGATCGCACTGGCCCTGCAGGGCCAGGTCTCGCCGTCGGGCGCTCCGGTGGTGTATGCGCCGGGCATGGGCTTCGTGCTCACCGCCGTGGTCGCGCTGACCGCCGGCACCATGTTCCTGATGTGGGTCGGTGAGCAGGTCACCGAGCGCGGCATCGGCAACGGCGTGTCGCTGATCATCTTTGCCGGTATCGTCGCCGGCCTGCCGGGTGCGGTCATCCACACCTTCGACGCCTACCGCGACGGCAACATCCAGTTCATCCAGCTGCTGCTGATCGCCATTGTCGTGCTCGCCTTCACCTTCTTCGTGGTGTTCGTCGAGCGCGGCCAGCGCCGGATCACGGTGAACTACGCGCGCCGCCAGGGCGGTCGCAACGCGTACATGAACCAGACCTCGTTCCTGCCGCTGAAGCTCAACATGGCCGGCGTCATCCCGGCGATCTTCGCCTCGAGCCTGCTGGCCTTCCCGGCCACCCTGGCCATGTGGTCCGGCCAGGCTGCCAACCAGAGCAGCATGGGCCAGATCCTGCAGAAGGTCGCCAATGCCCTGGGCCCGGGCGAGCCGCTGCACATGATCGTCTTCGCCGCGCTGATCACCGGTTTCGCGTTCTTCTATACCGCGCTGGTGTTCAACTCGCAGGAAACCGCCGACAACCTGAAGAAGTCGGGCGCGCTGATTCCGGGCATCCGTCCGGGCAAGGCAACCGCCGACTACATCGACGGCGTGCTGACCCGCCTGACCGCAGCCGGCTCGGCCTACCTGGTGATCGTCTGCCTGCTGCCGGAACTGATGCGCACGCAGCTGAACGCCTCGTTCTACTTCGGCGGTACTTCGCTGCTGATCGTGGTGGTGGTGGTGATGGACTTCATCGCCCAGGTGCAGGCGCACCTGATGTCCCACCAGTACGAGAGCCTGCTGAAGAAGGCCAACCTGAAGGGCGGCAACCGCGGCGGTTTTGCCCGCGGCTGATTGGCCTGTTATACTTTCGTCTTCCTGACGTGATGGTCCCTCCGCTTCGCGGACTCCGGCCACACAAACGAAGGGCGGCCCCCGCAGCGGTTCCGGGTGGGGGTGTGATGAGGTGGTCCCGCGCTGGAGTAGCGCGGGCGGCCCCGGGGGAAACCCCAGGTCCAACCCCATCCGGCGCCGGAGCCTGGGCACACTCCCCAGGCCGGGTTCATGAAACCAATGGTTTCACGGGCTTCCATGTAAACCGGAACCTTGTTAGTATCGCTAGTTCACTTTTTTGATCCATCCTGCCGGATTGGCGTGCCCGAGGCGCGCTGTCGGCCATCACTCAGCTGGAGAACCGCGTCATGGCGCGTATTGCAGGCGTCAACCTGCCAGCCCAGAAGCACGTCTGGGTCGGGTTGCAAAGCATTTACGGCATCGGCCGTACCCGTTCGAAGAAGGTCTGCGAAGTCGCAGGCGTTGCTTCGACCACCAAGATCCGCGATCTGTCGGAGCCGGAAATCGAGCGCCTGCGCGCCGAAGTCGGCAAGTACATCGTGGAAGGCGATCTGCGCCGTGAGATCGGCATCGCGATCAAGCGCCTGATGGACCTGGGCTGCTACCGCGGCCTGCGTCACCGTCGTGGCCTCCCGCTGCGTGGCCAGCGCACCCGTACCAACGCCCGCACCCGCAAGGGTCCGCGCAAGGCGATCAAGAAGTAAGGGACTGAGAAATGGCTAAGCCCGCTGCTAAGACCAAGAAGAAGATCAAGCGCGTCGTCACCGACGGCGTTGCCCACGTCCACGCTTCGTTCAACAACACCATCGTCACCATCACCGACCGCCAGGGCAACGCTCTGTCGTGGGCGACCTCCGGTGGCGCTGGCTTCCGCGGTTCGCGCAAGTCGACCCCGTTCGCTGCCCAGGTGGCTGCTGAAAAGGCCGGTCGTGCTGCGCTGGACTACGGCGTGAAGTCGCTGGAAGTCCGCATCAAGGGCCCGGGTCCGGGCCGTGAGTCGGCCGTGCGTTCGTTGAACAACGTCGGCTACAAGATCACCAACATCATCGACGTGACGCCTATCCCGCACAACGGGTGCCGTCCGCCGAAGAAGCGTCGCGTCTAAAGGGAGCGATAAGAAATGGCTCGTTATATCGGTCCTACCTGTAAGCTCGCCCGTCGCGAAGGCGCCGACCTGTCCCTGAAGAGCCCGGCGCGTGCGCTGGACTCCAAGTGCAAGCTGGAGCAGAAGCCCGGCCAGCACGGCGCCACTGCCCGCAAGGGCAAGCTGTCCGACTACGCCACCCAGCTGCGTGAAAAGCAGAAGGTCAAGCGTATCTACGGCCTGCTGGAGCGTCAGTTCCGCAACTACTACAAGAAGGCCTCGACCAAGAAGGGCAACACCGGCGAGAACCTGCTTCAGCTGCTGGAAACCCGCCTGGACAACGTCGTCTACCGCATGGGCTTCGCCGTGACCCGTCCGGCTGCCCGTCAGCTGGTGTCGCACCGCGGCGTCACCGTGAATGGCAAGTCGGTCAACCTGGCTTCGTACCAGGTCAAGGCTGGCGACGCCATCGCCCTGTCTGAAAAGGCTGCCAAGCAGCTGCGCGTCCAGGAAGCCCTGACCGTCGCCGCCCAGCATGACCTGAGCCCGTCGTGGGTTGAAGTGGATTCCGGCAAGTTCACCGGCATCTTCAAGGCTGTTCCGGATCGTTCGGATCTGCCTGCGGACATCAACGAAGCGCTGATCGTCGAGCTGTATTCGAAGTAATTCACATTGGAGAGCCCCCGGCGACGGCCGGGGGTTCACTAGGAGAACCCGCAACATGACGGTTACCGCCAACCAGGTTCTGCGTCCTCGCGGTCCGCAGATCGAACGCCTTACCGACACCCGTGCAAAGGTCGTTATCGAACCTTTGGAGCGGGGTTATGGGCATACACTGGGTAATGCCCTGCGTCGCGTGCTGCTGTCGTCCATCCCGGGCTTCGCCATCACGGAAGTCGAAATCGACGGCGTGTTGCATGAGTACACCACGGTCGAAGGTCTGCAGGAGGACGTGCTCGAAGTCCTGCTGAACCTCAAGGACGTGGCCATCCGTATGCACTCCGGCGACAGCGCCACCCTGTCCCTGTCCAAGCAGGGCCCGGGCGTTGTCACCGCTGCCGACATCAAGGTCGACCACAATGTGGAGATCCTGAACGGCGACCATGTTATCTGCCACCTGACCAAGGACACGGCAATCAACATGCGTCTGAAGATCGAACGTGGTTTCGGCTACCAGCCGGCTGCCGCGCGTCGTCGTCCGGACGAAGAAACCCGTGCCATCGGCCGCCTGGTCCTGGATGCCTCGTTCTCGCCGGTCCGCCGCGTCGCCTATGCCGTGGAAGCGGCCCGCGTCGAGCAGCGTACCGACCTGGACAAGCTGGTCATCGATATCGAGACCAACGGCACCATCGATGCCGAGGAAGCCGTGCGCACCGCCGCCGACATCCTCAGCGACCAGCTGTCGGTGTTCGGTGACTTCACCCACCGCGACCGCGGTGCGGCGAAGCCGGCCAACAACGGCGTGGATCCGGTGCTGCTGCGCCCGATCGACGATCTGGAGCTGACCGTGCGTTCGGCCAACTGCCTGAAGGCTGAAAGCATCTACTACATCGGCGATCTGATCCAGAAGACCGAAGTGGAGCTGCTGAAGACCCCGAACCTGGGCAAGAAGTCGCTCACCGAGATCAAGGAAGTGCTGGCTCAGCGCGGCCTGTCGCTCGGCATGAAGCTGGAGAACTGGCCGCCGGCCGGCGTCGCCAGCCACGGCATGCTGGGCTGATATCGGTAATGCCTGGAGGCTCCACCGGCAACGGTGGAGCCTTCAACGCAACACAACACGCCACGACGAACCCCAGGTTCGCGCGGCAGGTCGTCCAGGACGGGCGGCCAGGACCATCCGCAGTCCACGCAGCAACGCCAGGATGGCGACAACGATCCACACAGCCCCATCATTAACCAAGGAATATCACCATGCGTCACCAGAAGTCTGGCCGTAAGTTCAGCCGCACCAGCGCCCACCGCGAAGCGATGTTCAAGAACATGGCTGCCTCGCTGTTCAAGCACGAGCTGATCAAGACCACCCTGCCGAAGGCCAAGGAACTGCGCCGCGTTGCCGAGCCGCTGATCACCCTGGCCAAGGTCGACTCGGTCGCCAACCGCCGTCTGGCCTTCGCCCGCCTGCGCGACAACGAAGCCGTGGGCAACCTGTTCACCATCCTGGGCCCGCGCTACGCGAACCGTCCGGGCGGCTACCTGCGCCTGCTGAAGTGCGGCTTCCGCGCCGGCGACAACGCGCCGATGGCCTACGTCGAGCTGGTTGACCGTCCGGTCGTGGCCGAGGAAGTGGCCGAGTAATCGGACCGCTCCAACGCGACACAGCGAAAGCCCGGCCTCTGCCGGGCTTTTGCGTTCTGGTAGCGCCGGGCCATGCCCGGCGTTTCCGTTTCTGCTGCGCCCGCCGGGCATGGCCCGGCGCTACCCGCAGCAGGCTCTGACCCACACCGTTCCGACAGGCGTCACCTGTGGCGGTTCGAATGGCGCGCGCTCTCGGTTACGCTTGGCGTCTTGATCCATTCGAGCGTTGACGATGAATCCACTGCGCTGGCCCTTCCGCGCCCAGTTCTTCCTGGGCTTCCTGATCTGCGCAGGCCTGCTTGGCTACGCCATCTTCCTGCAGCTGAAGATGGGCCTGGAACCGTGTCCGTTGTGCATCTTCCAGCGCCTGGCGTTCGCTGCGCTGGGCCTGCTGTTCCTGATCGGTGCGCTGCACGGACCGTCCAACCGCCCCGGCCGGGCGACCTATGGCGTTCTGGCCTTCATCGCCGCGGCAGTAGGCGTCGGCATCGCCGCGCGCCACGTCTACGTGCAGATGCTGCCGCCAGAAATGGGTTCCACCTGTGGCCCGCCGCTGGCCTTCCTGAGCGAGACCATGGGGCCGCTGGAAGTGTTCCGCACGGTGCTGACCGGTACCGGCAACTGCGGCAACATCGACTGGACCTTCCTGGGCCTGACCATGCCGATGTGGTCGGGTGTGTGGTTCGTGCTGCTGGCGCTGTGGGCGCTGGTGGTGTCGCTGCGCAAGGTCAAGCGCTGAAGCAGGGGAGTGCCGGCCGCTGGCCGGCACACCGTGAGGATGCCGGCCAGTGGCCGGCACTACCTCAGAAATCCTGCTGCAGGCTCAGGTAAGCGCCACGGCGCGGCCCCCACTGCGGCGCGAACACGCCAACACCGCCACCGTCGCGCAGCTGGTAGCTGCGGTCCAGCGCGTTGATCACCGCCAGCTGCACGTGCAGCGGATGCCCACTGTCGGCGTTGAAGTCGTGCCCGGCGCTGAGGTTCACCTGCAGGTACGACGGCAGCTCGCCGCCATTGGGCACGCCTTCGATGTCCGAACGCAGGCCGCTGCCGAACACGTAGTTGGCGCCGATCCGGTTGTGCCCGGCGAAGGCGTAGCTGAGCCCACCGGACGACGTCAGCTTCTGGTCGTGGTCGAGGTGGATCCAGTGGTTGGCCACATAGGCCAGCGCTTCCGGGTCGAGGTTGTACTGGCTGGTGATGACGTCGCTACCGATGGCCTTGTTCAGCGCGGCGTTGAAGTAGGCACTGAACGGACCGTTGCTGTAATCGGCACTGAACTCCAGGCCACGGATGTGGCCACGGCGGTAGTTGAAGGTCGAATAGATATAGGCGGCGCCGAACTGGCCTTCGTCCTGCAGCCGCGCGACGCGACGATCGTACGCATCCAGGCCCAGGGTCAGGTGTTCGCCCAGTTGCTGCGAGACGCCGATGTCGTAGTAGTCGCTGCGTTCGGCCAGCGGTGTGTTGTTGCCGCCGCTGGGCTGCTGGTTGGTGGTGCCGTCGTACAGGGCGATGTCGCCGCTGGCGATCAGCTCGCTGGCCGGTGGCGTGAAGTAGCGCGAGTAGCCGGCATGCACGGTGGTGCTGTCGCTGGCATTCCAGACCACGCCCACGCGCGGGCTGAGCTGGCCCTCGGTGCGGCCGAAGGCCCTGTAGCGGTCGCCACGCAGGCCGTAGTTGACGGTCCAGTCGTCGCCGATCTTCCATTCGTCCTGTACGTACAGTGCCAGCGTGCTGGCATGGAAGGCGCTGCGGTCGGGGATCAACAGCGGTGTGGTGCTGGACTGCTGGCCGCCGTCATCAACCGGGAACACCCAGCTGTTGCTGTTCGCCCGCGCGTTCTCGTAATTGCCGTACAGGCCATAGCGCAGCGTGTGGTCGTTGCCCAACGGCGTTGAGAAGTCGGCCTGCAGGGTGTTGGCGCGGTTGCTGCGCTGGACCTGCGAGGCGACGCCACTGAACACCAGGTCGCCGATGACATCCGGGTTGAACGCCACATCGCTGTAGCGCTGCCCGGCCGACAGCTGGTAGGCGGTGCTGCCGAGCGTGCCCTGCAGCACCAGCATGCCGAAGCGCGTGGTCTCGCGCTGGGTCTCATCCAGTTGGCTGGAGTCGAAGGTGGTGGTATCGAGATAGCCGAACTGCGGCGCCTGGCCCGGATTGACCGGAATCTGGAAGCGGTTGTTGGCGAAGCCGGCGAACACGCTCAGGCGGGTGTTCTCATTGACCAGGTAGGTGAGGTCGGCGAATGCCTTGCCCTGGTGGGTGTCGTCGTGTAACGGCTTGCGCGTGCTGGTGGGGTTCTCCAGGCCGACGTCGTTCTGGTCGTAGTTGCCGGTCAGGAACCAGCTCCAGCGCCCCTGGTTGCCCCACCAGGAGGCGTCCGGATTGACTTTGCCGAACGAGCCGGTGGTCAGCCCCGCGCTGCCGCCGTTGCCCAGTTCGGCACCGTTGCGGGTGGTGATGTCGACCACCGCGGCGGTGCGCTCGCCGAACTGCGCCGGCAGTGCGCCGTCCATCAGGCGGATGCTCTTGATGGTGCGCGCGTCCAGGGTCTGGCCGAAGCCGGAGATCGATTCCGGCAGCAGTACGCCGTTGATGCGGTACTGCAGATTGGCGTGGTCGCCGCGGACGTGCACGCCGCCGTAGGAATCCTGGACCACGCCCGGGGCCTGCAGCAGTACCTGGCTGAGCGGCGCGGAGGCGCCCAGTGGCTGCTTCTGGATGTCCTCGGCGGTGATCTGGTACTGGCTGCTGCCGATGTCCGGCGACAGCGTGTTGCGCGCCTGGTCGAGCTGGGCGTGGACGGTGACTGCGTCCAGGTCCTTGACGGACGAAGGGGTGTCGTCGGCTGCCGAGGCGAAGGCGGGCAGGCTGGCCAGGGCCAGGGCGAAGGTGATGCCGGTAGCGAGGGGCGAGGGCTTCATGGTGGGAGAGGTGGCGGCTGGATGTGGAAGGGGCCGGTCCATGACGTAGAAGTGTTACTCCGTAACAAAGCATGCGCCTGTCCCGGGCGGCTGACCATGCAGGATCTGGCCGCTGGCGTCGGCCTTTCCCTGCCGTTCAGGCGAGCAGGCCGGCCGGATCGGCCCTTTGCGTCAGCGGCTGGCTCTGCGACCATGACCGCCCCCCATCCCGGAAGTCTGCAATGAGCCTGTCCGCCGTTCCGCCCGTCCCCGATCCCGCCGCGACCGTCGCCGGCGCTGCCTGGTCGCCGGAGAGCTGGCGTGGCAAGACCGCGCTGCAGATGCCGACCTACCCCGACCCGGTGGCACTGGACGCGGCCCTGCACGAGCTGAAGCGGTTGCCGCCGCTGGTCACCTCATGGGAGATCCTGGCGCTGAAGCAGCAGTTGGCCGAGGCCCAGGAAGGCAAGCGCTTCCTGCTGCAGGGCGGCGACTGCGCCGAGAACTTCAGCGACTGTGAATCGGGCACCATCTCCAACCGGCTGAAGGTGCTGCTGCAGATGAGCCTGGTGCTGGTGCACGGCCTTCGCCAGCCGGTGATCCGTGTTGGCCGATTCGCCGGCCAGTACGCCAAGCCGCGCTCGGCCGACACCGAGACCCGCGACGGCGTGACCCTGCCCAGCTATCGCGGCGATGTGATCAACGCGCCGGCCTTCACCGAAGCGGCACGCCTGCCGGACCCGAAGCGGATGCTGCAGGCACACGCACATTCGGCGATGACGATGAACTTCGTGCGCGCGCTGATCGACGGTGGTTTCGCCGACCTGCACCACCCCGAGTACTGGAACCTGGAGTGGGTGCGGCATTCGCCGCTGGCGGCCGAGTACCAGAAGATGGTGGCCTCGATCGGCGATGCAGTGCATTTCATGGAGACCCTCGCCGGGGCTCGCGTGCACAACCTCAACCGGATCGATTTCTACACCTCGCATGAAGCACTGCTGCTGCCCTACGAGCAGGCGTTGACCCGGCAGGTGCCGCGCCAGCAGGGCTGGTTGAACCTGAGCACGCATTACCCGTGGATCGGCATGCGCACCGCTGCGCTGGATGGCGCGCACGTGGAATACCTGCGTGGCGTGCGCAATCCGATTGCGATCAAGGTGGGCCCGTCGGTGACGCCGGACCAGCTGCTGCGCCTGATTGACGTGCTCAACCCGCATGACGAGCCGGGCCGCCTGAGCTTCATCCACCGCATGGGCGCAGCGCAGATTGCCGAGAAGCTGCCGCCGCTGCTGGACGCGGTCAAGCGCGATGGTCGTCGCGTGCTGTGGGTATGCGATGCGATGCATGGCAATACCGAGAGCACCGCCAACGGTTTCAAGACACGTCGCTTCGACAACGTGCGCGGTGAGGTGGAGATGTCGTTCGATCTGCATGCGGCCGCAGGCACGCGCCTGGGTGGCGTGCACCTGGAACTGACCGGCGAAGACGTGACCGAGTGCACCGGTGGCGCGCGCGAGCTGACCGAGCGTGACCTGGAACGTGCGTATCGTTCGACGGTGGATCCGCGGTTGAATTACGAGCAGTCGCTGGAGATTGCGATGGCGATCGTGCGCAAGCAGGAGCAGGTGCGGTAAGTGTGTTGCGGCAGGGCTTGCAGCCCTGCACCTGCGGATGCAACGGCAACGGCCGAAGCAACGGCAACAGCATGCATTCCGTGGGATGGCGGGGCGGTGTCGGAGTGCGGGGACGCTGCAAGTACGTCCCTGTAAGCTTGGCAGCCGCATCCATGCGGCTGACACCCCGCACTCCGACACCGCCCCACCTTCGACAGATTCCGGCGGCTGTTGGTAGGTGTCGACCTTGGTCGACACGGTAGATCCACGCCATGCGTGGATGCTTTGGGATTCCAATTCGAAATATTCGATTCCGATGGAGATTCATCCACGCATGGCGTGGATCTACTGCAGATCGCGGGAATCTGTCGAAGGCGGGGTGGGTCCGGTTGCGGGAGTGTCCGCGGCATGGATGCCGCGGCCAAGCCCCCAAGGACGGGTTTACGGCGTCTCCCGCAACCGGACCCACCCCGCCATCCCACAGGAAACCCGCTTCTGCTTCGGCTGTTGCTGTTGCTGTTGCTCCAGCACGCAGCAGGTGCAGGGCTGCAAGCCCTGCCGACCAACACCCTTCTTACGAACGACTGACGTGACGCTCATGCGGCATGCGCGAGGCTGTCCGCTTGCTGTTCGAGTGGAGGTGGCAACGGTGCACTGGCAAAGCGCACAGGCCTACGCATGGCCGTTGGGATTGGCAGCAGTAGTGGGCGGCATCGGCGCGTGGCTGATCCTGTGGATCTATCATCGATTGAAAGGGCGTGATCGCCGGCGCGCCCGCATCGGTCGCGTGCTCGGGCTGCCGATGGCCACCGCGTGGCCACTGCTGCTGTTGATCCCCGCGTTGCAGGCCACGCCGCTGCAGGATCCTGTACTGGGCAATCTGCAGCACGTGCTGCACATCGCGCTGACCGCATGCTTCATCTGGCTGCTGGTACGCGTGGTGGCGGCGGGCGAGCGCGCGATCCTGCGCAGCCATCCCATCGATGTCTCCGACAACCTGGAAGCGCGCCGCATCCAGACCCAGACGCGGGTGCTCAGCCGTGTACTGATGGGCGGCATCATCGTGCTGGGCGCGTCGCTGGTGCTGCTGACCTTCCCGATGGTGCAGAAGATCGGTACCGCCCTGTTGGCCTCAGCGGGCCTGATCGGCCTGGTGGCCGGTATCGCGGCCAAGCCGGTGTTCGGCAACCTGATCGCCGGCCTGCAGATCGCGGTGACGCAGCCAATCCGGCTGGATGACGTGGTGATCGTTGAAGGTGAGTGGGGGCGTATCGAGGAGATCGGCAGCAGCTACGTGGTGGTGCGTATCTGGGATGAGCGGCGGATGGTGGTGCCGCTGACCTGGTTCATCGAGAACCCGTTCCAGAACTGGACGCGGCGCAGCGCCGACCTGCTCGGCACCGCGTTCCTGTGGTTGGACTACCGTGCGCCGATCGCGGCGATCCGCGCCGAGCTGGAGCGCATCTGTCGTGGCGAAGCGCTGTGGGATGGCCGGGTCTGCGTGACCCAGGTGACCGAGACCAGCGAGCGTGCGATCCAGGTGCGACTGCTGGTCAGCGCGCGCAGTTCCGGCGATGCCTTCGACCTGCGCTGCCTGGTGCGCGAGCGCATGCTCGATTTCCTCGCACGTGAGCATCCGCAGTCGTTGCCGCAGGTACGTGCGCGGCTGCAACACGAAGATGAGCTGGATATGCCGCGTGGTCCACGTGCGCGTACCGCGGATGTGCGTTCGCCAGGTGCTGAAGATGGTGAGGCTGCGATCGTGCCGGTGGAGCTGGAGCCCGAACGGTAGCGCCGGCCGCTGGCCGGCGACCCCGGATCTGCCGGCCAGCGGCCGGCACTACCGGATCAGGGCTCGCCGGCGTCGATCAGCGCATCGGTATCGAAGTGCGGCGGGCGCCGTGCGCGCGTGCGCTGTTCGTAGGCGTAGGCCATTTCGATCAGCTTCGGTTCGCTCCAGGCGGTGCCCATGAACAGCAGGCCGACCGGCAGGCCGTCGATCTGGCCCATCGGCACGGTCAGGCTGGGGTAACCGGCCACGGCAGCGGCGCTGTAGCTCTCGCCGGGGAAGTCGTCGCCTTCGCTGCGGATCGCCCATGCGACGCCGGTGGTCGGTGCCACCAGCGCATCGAGTTGATGGGCGGCGAGGGCGGCGTCGATGCCTTCCGGGCCGGCCAGGCGGCGCGCATCGCTGCGCGCGCGGATGTAGGCAGGGTCGGCCAGGCCGGCGGTGGCATCGGCCTCCACCAGCAGCTCCTGGCCGAACAGGCCCAGTTCCTGCTTGCTGTGCGCCTGGTTGAAGGCGATCAGGTCGGCCAGGCTGCGCAGCGGGGCGCGATGGGTGCTGAAGTAGCGCTCCAGGCCCGCCTTGAATTCGTACAGCAGCAGCGTGCGCTCAGCCTCGGCCCAGGCGTCCTGGTTGGGCAGTTCGACGGGTACCACGACGGCGCCGGCGCGACGCAGTTCGGTCGCCGCCTGATCGATCAGCGGCGGCATGCCACGGTACTTCAGCAGCGGCGTCTGCAGCAGGCCGATGCGTTTGCCGCGCAGGCCTTGCGGGTCCAGGCGCGCGGTGTAGTCGTAGACCGCACGGCCGGGCATGGTCGCGGTGGCCGGATCGGCGTCATCGCGGCCGGCGATCGCGGTCAGCACGGCAGCAGCATCGGCGACGCTGCGGGTCATCGGCCCGGCGGTGTCCTGGCTGAAGGAGATCGGCACGATGCCATCGCGGCTGACCAGCCCGACAGTCGGCTTCAGGCCGACCACGCCGTTGATCGCGGCCGGGCAGACGATGCTGCCGTCGGTCTCGGTGCCGATCGCCACGCTGGCCAGGTTGGCGGCCACCGCCACCGCACTGCCGCTGCTGGAGCCGCAGGGCGAGTGGCTGAGGCGATAGGGGTTGCGGGTCTGGCCGCCGCGGGCACTCCAGCCGGAAATCGAATCGTTGCCGCGGAAGTTGGCCCACTCGCTGAGGTTGGTCTTGCCCAGCACCACGGCGCCGGCCTCGCGCAGGCGCCGCACCAGGTAGGCATCGTCCGGGCGGAAGCCCTGCAGCGCCAGCGAGCCGGCACTGGTGGCCATCGGCGCGGCGTTGATGTTGTCCTTGAGCAGCAGCGGGATGCCATGCAGCGGGCCGCGCAGGCGGCCTTCGCGGCGCTCGCGGTCGCGGGCGGCGGCTTCCTTCAGGGCATCGGGGTTGAGTTCGATCACCGCGCGCAGGCGTGGCCCGGTGCGGTCCAGCGCGGCGATACGCTGCAGGTAGGCCTGGGTCAGAGTGGTGCTGTCCAGCTCACCGGCGGTCATCCGCGCCTGCAGGTCGGCGACATCGGTTTCGGCGTACGGGAACGGCACGTTGCGGCTCGCAGGTTCGGCCGCATGCGCGCTGGGCGTGGCCGGGCTGCAGCCAGCCGAAAGCAGCGCAGGCAGCGCGGCGAGCAGGCAGGTCAGCAGAGGCGGCAAGGACGGGCGCATGGGGCGGCTTGGTCGGCTCCAACCCCCAGTGTAGCCGGTGCTCAGCGGTGGCGCTTGCGCAGGTCGCGGGCGAGGACGTAGACCACGATCAGGTTGATCGCCAGGATCGTCCAGGACGGCCAGCCGGGATGACGGATGATCGCGAAGATATCGAAGGGCAGGTACAGCGAGGCGGTCAGGCAACCCAGCCAGGAGGCCCAGGCCTTGGCCCGCCACAGGCCCCAGGCTTCGACCAGGTGCAGCAGGCCGTAGCCGATCATTCCCGCCGCGGCCAGATGGACCGCGTCGGGACTGATCATGTGCAGCAGCGAGGGCAGGGTGCCATGGTCCGGATCCAGGCTGAAACGCCGGATCAGGACCATGATGCCGTGCCGCAGCGGCTGCGGTCCGAGCACTTCCAGCCCGGTGGCGGCCAACAGCGCCAGCATCGCCTTGCTCGCTTCGAGCAGGGCGATGACATGGAGACCCGGATGCCGGTGTGGATCCGGGTTGTAGCCGCTCTGGTTCACGGGGTGCTGGCTCAGCCGCCGCGCGAAGCCTTCTTGCGGTCGCTTTCGGTCAGGAACTTCTTGCGCAGACGGATCTCCTTCGGGGTGATCTCGACCAGCTCGTCGTCTTCAATGAAGTCCAGGGCCTGTTCCAGCGAGTACTTGATCGCCGGGGTCAGCTGGATCGCATCGTCCTTGCCCGAAGCGCGCATGTTGGTCAGCGGCTTGGTCTTGATCGCGTTGACGGTCAGGTCGTTGTCCTTGGAGTGGATACCGACCAGCTGACCTTCATACACGTTGTCGCCTTCAGCAGCGAACAGCTTGCCGCGCTCCTGCAGCGGGCCCAGCGAGTAGGCCGGCGTGGTGCCCGGCGCATTGGCGATCATCACGCCGTTGATGCGCTTGGCGATCGCGCCCTGTTCCTTCGGACCGTAGTGGTCGAACACGTGGAACAGCAGGCCCGAACCCTGGGTCAGGGTCTTGAACTCGTTCTGGAAGCCGATCAGGCCACGGGCCGGGATCGAGTATTCCAGGCGCACGCGGCCCTTGCCGTCCGATTCCATGTTCTTCAGCTGGCCCTTGCGGGTGCCCAGCTTTTCCATCACGCCGCCCTGGTGGATTTCTTCGATGTCCACCACCAGCTGCTCGATCGGCTCCATCATCTGGCCGTCGATTTCCTTGATGATCACTTCCGGGCGCGACACGGCCAGCTCGTAGCCTTCGCGACGCATGTTCTCGATCAGCACCGACAGGTGCAGTTCGCCACGGCCGGAGACCAGGAACTTGTCGGCGTCTTCCAGCTGCTCGACCTTCAGGGCCACGTTGTGGACCTTTTCACGGTCCAGGCGGTCCTTGATCTGGCGGCTGGTCAGGAACTTGCCACCGGACAGGTCCTTGTTGCCGGCGAACGGCGAGTTGTTGACCTGGAAGGTCATCGAGATGGTCGGCTCGTCGACGGTCAGCGCCGGCAGGGCTTCCGGGGTGTCCGGGGCGCAGATGGTGTCGGAGATGGTCAGCTCCTGGATGCCGGAGATGGCCACGATGTCGCCGGCCTCGGCGGTATCCTGCTCGATGCGCTCCAGGCCCATGAAGCCCAGCACCTGCAGCACCTTGCCGTTGCGCTTCTTGCCTTCACGGTCGATGACCGCGACCTGCATGTTCTTCTTCAGGGTGCCGCGCTGGATGCGGCCGATGCCGATCACGCCCACGAAGTTGTTGTAGTCCAGCTGGCTGATGCGCATCTGGAACGGGCCTTCCGGGTCAACTTCCGGACGCGGCGCGTGCTGCATGATCGCTTCGTACAGCGGGGTCATGTCGCCGTCGCGCACGGTGTCTTCCAGGCCGGCGTAGCCGTTCAGGCCCGAGGCGTAGACGATCGGGAAGTCCAGCTGCTCGTTGGTGGCGCCGAGCTTGTCGAACAGGTCGAAGACCTGGTCGATCACCCATTCCGGACGGGCGCCCGGACGATCGACCTTGTTGACCACGACGATCGGCTTGAAGCCCATCGCGAAGGCCTTCTGGGTCACGAAGCGGGTCTGCGGCATCGGGCCGTCCATCGCATCGACCAGGATCAGCACGGTGTCGACCATCGACAGCACGCGCTCGACCTCACCACCGAAGTCGGCGTGGCCGGGGGTGTCGACGATGTTGATCCGGTTCTTGATGCCGGTCTTCTTGTCTTCCCAGGTAATGGCGGTGTTCTTGGCCAGGATGGTGATGCCGCGTTCCTTTTCCTGGTCGTTGCTGTCCATCACGCGCTCGGCGAGGACGGTGCGCTCGGACAGGGTGCCGGACTGCTTCAGCAGCTGGTCGACCAGGGTGGTCTTGCCATGGTCGACGTGGGCGACGATGGCGATGTTGCGAAGATTTTCGATGGACATACGAAAGGGGGCCAGTCGGCGCCGGATTTGGAAAAAGAAGTCCAACATTATACGTCGAACTTGACGATTCGCGAAAAGGTGGATTTCACACCCGTCGCGGGACCCATTCAGGTGGCTGTCCGCTGCCTCTGCCGGGGCCGCCAGGGCCGGGAGACGGGGCTTCCCATCCGCGGGCTGAAGCCGGGTTCTTCACCGATGGTCGAAGCCGCCGCCGCCACGAGGCAGGTGTAAACTAGGTGGCTAGACGCGTTCCCCTCTGCATCAAGGATCTTCATGTCCCTCATCGCCACTTTCGACACCACCCAGGGCCCGATCAAGGTCGAGCTGTTCGCCGACAAGGCGCCGCTGACCGTGGCCAACTTCGTGAACCTGGTCAAGCACGGCTTCTATGACGGCCTGATCTTCCACCGCGTGATCGCCGACTTCATGATCCAGGGCGGCTGCCCGCAGGGTCGTGGCACCGGCGGCCCGGGCTACAAGTTCGAAGACGAGAAGAATGGCGTGAAGCACGAGGTCGGCTCGCTGTCGATGGCCAACGCCGGCCCGAACACCAACGGCAGCCAGTTCTTCATCACCCACATCAAGACCGACTGGCTGGACGGCCGCCACACCGTCTTCGGCAAGGTCCTGGAAGGCCAGGCCATCGTCGATTCGGTCAAGCAGGGTGACGTGATCCATTCGATCACCCTGGAAGGCGACGTCGACGCCATGCTGGCCGCCCAGGCCGACCGCGTCGCCGAGTGGAACAAGCACCTCGCCGCCTGATCCCCCTTCGAAACGGCCACCCACGGGTGGCCGTTTCCCTGTTCCCCGCCGCCCGCCAGGCCTGCGTGGCTCCGCCCGCGGCGTCCCATCAAACGCTTGCAAGCAAGAGGAAACCCCCATGAAAGCACCCGTTCGTGTTGCCGTGACCGGCGCCGCCGGCCAGATCGGTTATGCCCTGCTGTTCCGCATCGCCTCCGGCGAAATGCTGGGCAAGGACCAGCCGGTCATCCTGCAGCTGCTGGAACTGCCGGTCGACAAGGCCCAGGCCGCCCTGAAGGGCGTGATGATGGAGCTGGAAGACTGCGCCTTCCCGCTGCTGGCCGGCATGGTCGGCACCGATGACGCCGAAGTCGCGTTCAAGGACGCCGACATCGCCCTGCTGGTCGGCGCGCGTCCGCGCGGCCCGGGCATGGAGCGCAAGGACCTGCTGCTGGAAAACGCCAAGATCTTCACCGCCCAGGGCGCAGCGCTGAACAAGGTCGCCAGCCGTGACGTGAAGGTGCTGGTGGTCGGCAACCCGGCCAACACCAACGCCTACATCGCGATGAAGTCGGCCCCGGACCTGAAGCCGGAAAACTTCACCGCCATGCTGCGCCTGGACCACAACCGCGCGCTGAGCCAGCTGTCGACCAAGCTCGGCAAGCCGGTCGGTGGCATGGAGAAGCTGGTCGTGTGGGGCAACCACAGCCCGACCATGTACCCGGACTACCGTTTCGCCACCGCCGATGGTGCGTCGATCGCTGATGCGATCAACGACCAGGAGTGGAACGCCAACACCTTCATCCCGACCGTCGGCAAGCGCGGCGCGGCGATCATCGAAGCCCGTGGCTCGTCCTCGGCTGCTTCGGCCGCCAACGCAGCGATCGACCACGTGCGTGACTGGGTGCTGGGCAGCAACGGCAAGTGGGTCACCATGGGCGTGCCGTCCGACGGTTCCTACGGCATTCCGGAAGGCGTGATCTTCGGCTTTGCGGTGACCACCGAGAACGGCAAGTACACCCTGGTCAAGGATCTGCCGATCGACGACTTCAGCCAGAAGTACATCGACAAGACCCTGGCCGAGCTGGAAGAAGAGCGCGCCGGCGTCGCCCACCTGCTGGGCTGATGCAGGCGGTACCGGTGCGAGCCGGTACGTCTTCCATCAAGGCAGGTACCGACCGTTGGTCGGTACGCAGAAAACGGGGGGGCTTCGGCTTCCCCGTTTTCATTTGGAATTCCTGGAACCGCATGATCCACCTGCATTACATCGACGACGCGCTGCTGGTGGCCGAGAAGCCGGCCGGCCTGCTGTCCGTGCCTGGCCGCAGCGCCGAGAACCAGGACTGCGTGGTCGCGCGCCTGCAGGCGCTGTACCCGGACGCGTTGACCGTGCACCGCCTGGACCAGGTGACCTCCGGCCTGCTGCTGCATGCGCGCGGCAAGGACATGCAGGCGGCGTTGTCGATGCAGTTCGAGCAGCGCCAGGTTGGCAAGTGCTACGAAGCCGTGGTGCAGGGCGTGATGGAAGGCGATGCCGGCGAAGTGGACCTGCCGTTGATCGTGGACTGGCCGAACCGGCCGAAGCAGATGATCGACCATGAGCGCGGCAAGCCGGCGCTGACGCGTTGGCGCGTGCTGGCCCGAGATGTTGAAGCGCAGCGCACGCGCGTGGCGCTGGAACCGGTGACCGGCCGCAGCCATCAGCTGCGCCTGCACATGGCCAGCCTCGGCCATCCGATCGTCGGCGATGCGCTGTATGACGCCGCACCAGCGCAACGTGTGCATCTGCATGCGCGCAGCCTGCAGTTCACCCACCCGGTGACGGGCGAGGCGCTCGCGTTCGAGTCTGCGGCTCCGTTCTAGGGGGTTCGGCAGGGCTTGCAGCCCTGCACCCGCAGAATCACCGTCAACGTCAAAAGCCAACGCGGCATTCCGTGGGATGGCGGGGCACTGTGGGTTTGCGGGGACGCCGTAAACCCGTCCATGGGGGCTTGGTCGCCGCATCCATGCGGCTCACACCCCGCAAACCCACAGTGCCCCGCCTTCGACAGTTGGCCGGCGGCCAGTAGATCCACGCCATGCGTGGACTAATCTCAATCGGAATCGAATATTTCGAATTGAAATCGAAATGCATCCACGCATGGCGTGGATCTACCGCGTCGACCAAGGTCGACACCTACCAGAGCAGTCGACCAAGGTCGACACCCACCAAGGCATAACGTCGTTCCAACAGATCGCAGAAAACTGTCGAAGGCGGGGTGGGTCCGGTTGCGGGGGCGTGAGCCGCATGGGCCTGAGGCATGCCTCGGGCGGGTTGGGCAGGACGCCCAACCCCGGTCTTGCCGTGTGCGCAGGACAGCGCACACGAGCAAGCGGCGACCGAGCCTCCATGGACGGATTCACGGCGTCCCCCGCAATCGGACCCACCCCTCCATCTCCCAGTAAGCCAGCTTCTGCTGTTGCTTCGGCTTGGGCAGGTGCAGGGCTGCAAGCCCTGCAGAACAAACCCACCCCCTACCAAGGTAGGGCGGCCCGCGCGCCAGCGCCGGACTATCCTCGAACCCATGACTTTGTCTGGGAGGGCTGCGTCATGAACTACGAGGAAACCTACCGTCGCTCGATCGACGAGCCGGAGGCCTTCTGGGGCGAGGAAGCCAAGCGCATCCATTGGCATAAACCGCCGCAGCAGGTGCTCGACTACAGCAACCCGCCGTTCCGGCGCTGGTTCGTCGGCGGCGAAACCAATCTCTGCTACAACGCCGTCGACCGCCACCTGGCCGAGCGCGCCGACCAGCTCGCGCTGGTCGCCATCTCCACCGAGACCAACAGCACACGCGAGATCACCTATCGCCAGCTGTACCGCGAAGTGAACGACTTCGCCGCGGTGCTCAAGCACCTCGGTGTCGGCCACGGCGACCGCGTGGTGATCTACATGCCGAACATGGCCGAGGCCGTGTTCGCCATGCTGGCCTGCGCGCGCATCGGTGCGGTGCACTCGGTGGTGTTCGGTGGCTTCGCCGCGCACAACCTGGCGCTGCGCATCGACGACGCCAGGCCCAAGCTGCTGATCGCTGCCGATGCCGGCATGCGCGGTGGCAAGCTGATTGCCTACAAGCCCATGGTCGACGCCGCCTGCGCCGAAGCGGCCTCGCCGCCGCCGCACGTGCTGATCGTGTCGCGCGGACTGGACGCGGCCGAACCGCGCGTGCCGGGCCGTGACGTGGAGTACGCCACGCTGCGCGCGCAGATCGGTGAGGTCGATGTGCCGGTGCAGTGGCTGGAAGCGAGCGAGCCGAGTTACCTGCTGTATACCTCCGGCACCACCGGCAAGCCGAAGGGCGTGCAGCGTGATGTCGGTGGCTATGCGGTGGCGATGGCGCAGTCGATGGAGACCGTGTTCGACTGCAAGCCGGGGCAGGTGATGTTTTCCACCTCCGATGTCGGCTGGGCCGTCGGCCATTCCTACAACGTCTACGGCCCGCTGATTGGTGGCTGCACCTCGCTGCTGTACGAAGGGCTGCCGACCAATCCGGACCCGGGCATCTGGTGGGCGCTGTGCGAGCAGTACAACGTGCGTACGATGTTCTCTTCGCCGACCGCCATCCGCGTGCTGAAGAAGCACGACGCGGACTTCATCCATCGCCATGACCTGGGCGCGCTGAAGTACCTGTTCCTGGCCGGCGAGCCACTGGACGAACCCACCGCGCACTGGATCAGCGAAGCGCTGGGCAAGCCGATCATCGACAACTATTGGCAGACCGAAACCGGCTGGCCGGCGCTGACCCTGCTGCCAGGCCTGGAAATGAAGCCGGTGCGCTTCGGTTCGCCCGGCTTCCCCAATCTCGGTTACCGGATGAAGGTGATCGACGAGAACACCGGCGAGGAGGTCGCGCCGGGGCAGAAGGGCGTACTGGTGGTGTCGCCCCCGTTGCCGCCGGGTTGCATGAGCACCGTGTGGAATGATGACAGCCGCTTCCTGCAGAGCTACTTCAGCCACTTCAAGGAACTGTTGTACAGCTCGCTGGACTGGGCGATCCGCGACGACGATGGCTATACCTTCATCCTGGGGCGCACCGATGATGTGATCAACGTGGCCGGGCATCGCCTCGGTACGCGTGAGATCGAGGAAGCCATTTCCAGCCATCCGCGCGTGGCCGAGGCGGCGGTGATCGGGGTCAAGGACGAGCTGAAGGGGCAGGTGCCGCTGGTGTTCGTTACCCTCAAGCAGGGGCTCAACGGTGAGGACCCGGCACCGGTGGTGGCGGAGATGATGGCCACGGTGACCACCTCGCTCGGCGCGGTCGCGCGCCCGGCGCACGTGCATGTGGTCAACGCACTGCCCAAGACCCGTTCGGGCAAGTTGCTGCGGCGCTCGCTGCAGGCGCTGGCCGAACAGCGCGACCCGGGCGACCTGTCGACGCTGGATGATCCCAGCGCGCTGGAGGAGATCCGCCGGGCGCTGGGGCGCTGACCCGAGAGTGCCGGCCGCTGGCCGGCAATCCCGTCAATCCGGAGGTTGCCGGCCAGCGGCCGGCACTACCCGCGGTACATGCGCTAAGCTCGGCCTGTCATTGACCTGCAACACGCGGCGCGCGCCGGGGAACGCGCGTGCCGCTTGGGGATGGCACACAGGGGAGCGTGCCCACCAGGGCACGCTGGCATGGCGCATCAAGGGAGGGGGATGCAATGGCATTGCTGCACGCCAAGACGGCCGCTGGCCGTCAGGAAATCGAAGACCGTGGCCGGCGCCTGCCGGCGGCACTGCGTTCGATCCTGCTGATGGTCGACGGCCATCGCGATGACACTGAACTGCGCGGCCTGTTCGAGGGCCTGCGCGCACCGGCCGATGCGCTGGAGCAGCTGGAAGCGCAGGGCCTGATCGAAGTGGTCGGTGGCAATGCCGAGGTGGCACCGGTACGTGGCATCAGCACCGGCCGCGAACGGGATCCGGCGTTGTACCAGCAGTTGTACGACGCGATGAGCGAGGCGGTGCGACGCCACCTCGGCCTGAAGGGCTATTTCATGCAGTTGAAGATTGAACGCTGCACCGATGCACTGGCGTTGGAGCGCCTGTGCCCGGAGCTGCTGGCCGCGGTGGGAAAGGCGCGCAGCCCGGCGCTGGCGCAGCGCTGGTGGCAGGAAACCCAGGCGGCCGTGGTGAGCGCTGGCAATGAGGTCGTGCAGGCCTGAATCACCACGTAAAGTGATCGGTTCACTTCCCCACAAGGAGTCCCGCGTGCAGGACGACCACGACGACACCGATACCCCCGGCTGGGATGCGATCAATGCGGCGCTGGCGCCCCTGTATGCCGGGCAAGAGCCGCGTCATTTCGGCACCGCACTGCCTTACACGCTCGGTGGCCGGGATCCGCTGGATGGCATCAGCGTGTACTGGGTGGATGCGCCGGTACCGCATTGGCACTACATCACCTACGGCTTCTCCGAGCTGTACACCAAGGAGAGCAGCGATGCCGCCGCCAGCGGTTATGGTTTCGAGCTGACCTTCCGCCTCGCTGCCGAAGCCGGTGAGCACGCCGGCAGCACGCCGCCGGTGTGGCCGATGAACCTGCTGCAGAACCTGGCGCGCTACGTGTTTGGCAGCGGCAACGTGTTCGAGGATGGTCACCATCTGAATGCCAACGGTCCGATCGCGCTGGAGACCGGCACGCGCCTGTGCCACCTGGCCTTCATTGCCGATCCGCAGTTGCCGGCGCGCGACACCGCCAATGGCCACCTGCAGTTCCTGCAGCTGGTCGGGCTGACCGACGAAGAGATGGAGGCGGTCAAGCGCTGGTCGACGCGCGGCGTGCTGCAGGCGCTGCAGCCGGCGATGCCGCTGTGGATCAGTGATCTGCACCGCCGCAACCTGTTGGACGATCCGGCACTGGCAGCCCAGGTGCAGGCCGGCAGCGAGCGCGAGGGCTCCAGCACCGGCATGCTGTTCATCGAGACGTTGGACTGGAGGCAGGAGGCTGGCGTCACCACACTGGTGCTCGGCGCGGGCCAGGTCGCGAGCGTCTGCGAACTGCTGCCGCTGCGCCTGCGCCACGGAAAGTCGCTGGAACTGGCCAGCCGCGAGCGGCAGTGGGAGTTCATTCCAGCCGGGCGTGGTGACGTGGGCGACGTGTCGGCCGACAGCGCGCGCTGGGCGTTGGACGAGACGGGTCTGGAGACCCTGGCTGGCGTGCGTGCCGAACGTGGCATCTACCCGGTGGCGGGAACGCTGCGTATCGAGGTGGTGCCGACCTACCTGCGCGACGCCAACGGTGAAGTGATCCGCCAGATCGGTTGACTGCACCGATGAAACCGATGGGGTCGGAGCCGCCTGTTGTGCAGACGGATCCGACCCCGGGTCATCCTCAGGCCAGGCCCTCGGCCTTCAGCACGGCCTGCACGCCGGCATCGGCGTCCATGCGTGCCTTGTAGGCGGCCAGGTTGTCCAGGCCGGACAGGTCGACCTTGGTGCCGGCAGCCCAGCGCAGGGTGATGTAGAAGTACGGGTCGGCGAAGCTGCGGAAGCCGGCCAGCCACGGCTTGTCGGCAAGCTGCTTGTCGGCGGTCTCGAACAGGCTGCGCAGGCGCTTGTGCGCGGCGGCACGGATCGCATCGAACTGGCTTTCGTCGGCGATGAACTTGCCCGGTGCGAACAGCGGCGAGAAGGCCGGATGCACGTCGGAATTGACGAAGGCCAGCCAGCGGGTGGCTTCGGCGCGCTGTCGCGGGCTGCCGTCACCGCCGAGGCCGGCCTGCGGGCAGGTGTCGGCGATATAGCCCATGATCGCGGCGTTCTGCAGCAGCACGAAGTCGCCGTCGACCAGCGCGGGTACGGCGCCGGCCGGATTGATCTTGAGGAATTCCGGACCCTTCAGGGTGTCCTTGTTCAGCAGTTCGACCTCGAACGACTGGCCGGTCCACTGCAGGGCGATGTGGTCGGCGGTGGAACAGGCACCGGGCTTGCTGTACAGCTTCATGGGAACTCCAGGTGATGCGGGCGGGAAACGCCCACTATCCCAGAGCCTGCCGGCGGGCGGCAACGCTGCCGCCAGCACGGATTGTTACGACTGCCGCGGCTTGAGGTTCTGCACCTTATAGAAGGTGTGATCGCCGATGGTGGCCACCTGGTAGGCGTTGCGCCAGTTCGGGCTGGCGATGGACAACGCGGCGAAGTGGCTGGCACCGGGCACGATCTCGCGGCGCTCGCCGGCCGGCAGCGCCCAGTTGCGCTCGGCGTCGAAGGCGACGTTCATCGCCTCGCTCCAGGCAGCGTCGTTGCCCAGCTGGGTGCCGGGGGAGACGATCGTCGGTGCGAACTGCTTGCGCGCGGTGACCACCTGGCACATCGAGTCGCCCCACAGGCCGCTGTCGAGACGGCGCAGGGCGACCTCGGCAACGGCCTGCTGGCCGCGCAGGGTCTGGTCGCGGGCTTCCAGGTAAACGGTGGTGCTCAAACACAATGAATCAGCGGCCGGCTGCGGCAACAACTGCGACAGCCAGAGAATCCAGGCCAGTTTCATATAACTCCTTGCTCCGTATGGGCCGCACTCTCCACCTCCGGTCGCGGGGGGCGACAGGACGCGGGGTACGACTTGGCGTCATGGGGAGGCGGCCATCGGGGCCGCCCCGTGGGCGGCCCCAAAAGAAACGATCAGTACCGATCGAGGGGGCCGCACCGGCTCACCGGAAACTGGCTGGTGAGCGGAAGATGGCGCAAGGTAGGGGGGGATAGCCGAACGCATCGTGAACCACCCGGCTTGACATTCAGGTTCGGGCGGGGTGACGGAAATCACATTCCGCCCCCCATTCAGGCGCTCATCAGAGCGCGGCGGCGACCCGGCTGCCCTGGTCGATCGCCCGCTTCGCATCCAGTTCGGCGGCTACATCGGCACCGCCGATCAGCTGCGCGTTGATGCCGGCGGCCTGCAGTTCGGCCTGCAATGCGCGGTTCGGTTCCTGCCCGGCGCAGATCACCACCTGATCGACCGGCAGCAGCTGTTCGCTGCCTTCAACACGGATGCGCAGGCCCTCGTCGTCCACGCCCAGGTACTCGACGCCGCCGAGCATGCGCACGCCCTTGGCCTTCAGCGTTGCGCGATGGATCCAGCCGGTGGTCTTGCCCAGCCGCGCACCGGGCTTGCCCGGGCTGCGCTGCAGCAGCCACAGCCGGCGCGGCGAGGCCTCGGCCTGCGCCCGGGCCAGGGAGCCACGTGATTCGAAGCTGGCATCGACGCCCCATTCGGCCATCCAGCGCTGCGGGTCCAGCGAGGGAGACTCACCGGCGTGGCTGAGGAACTCGCCGACATCGAAGCCGATGCCGCCGGCGCCGATGATCGCCGCATTGGCGCCCACTGTGACCCGGCCCAGGAGAACGTCCAGGTAGCTGACCACCTTGGCGTGGTCGGCGCCGGGGAAGTCGACCTTGCGCGGGGTGATGCCGGTTGCCAGCACCACCTCGTCGAAGCCAGCCAGGCTGGCTGCATCGGCTCGCGTGCCAAGGCGCACCTGCACGCCGGTTTCAGCCAGCTTGTGGCGGAAGTAGCGCAGGGTCTCGTGGAACTCTTCCTTGCCGGGGATGCGCTTGGCCACGTTGAACTGGCCGCCGATTTCGTCGTTGGCATCGAACAGGGTGACCTGGTGGCCGCGTTCGGCGGCCACCGTGGCGCAGGCCAGGCCGGCAGGGCCGGCGCCGACCACTGCGACCTTTTTCGGCGTGGCAGCTGGACGGTAGACCAGCTCGGTCTCGTGTGCGGCACGCGGATTGACCAGGCAGCTGGCCAGCTTGTTCTCGAATACGTGGTCCAGGCAGGCCTGGTTGCAGGCGATGCAGGTGTTGATCGCCTCGGGGCGGCCGGCGCGCGCCTTGTTCGGCCACTGCGGGTCGGCCAGCAGCGGGCGCGCCAGCGACACCATGTCGGCGCCGCCATCGGCCAGGATGCGCTCGGCGACCTCGGGCATGTTGATGCGGTTGGTTGCCACCAGCGGCACCTTCACATGCGGCTTGAGCTTGGCGGTGACACCGGCAAAGGCCGCGCGCGGCACCGAGGTGGCGATGGTCGGGATACGCGCCTCGTGCCAGCCGATGCCGGAATTGATGATCGTCGCGCCGGCGGCCTCGATGGCCTGGGCCTGCTGCACGATCTCTTCCCAGTTGCTGCCGTCTTCCACCAGGTCCACCAGCGACAGGCGGTAGATGATGATGAAGTCGGGCCCGCAGGCTTCGCGGATGCGGCGCACGATCTCGACCGCAAAACGCATGCGCTGGTTGGTGTCGCCACCCCAGCGGTCGGAGCGCTTGTTGGTGCGCGGGGCGATGAACTCGTTGATGAGGTAGCCCTCCGAGCCCATCACTTCGACGCCGTCGTAGCCGGCTTCGCGGGCCAGCTTTGCGCTGCGTGCGTAGTCGGCGATATGCCGCTCGACGCCGCTGGCCGACAACGCTCGCGGGGTGAACGGATTGATCGGCGCCTTCAGCTTCGACGGTGCCACCGACAGGGGGTGGTAGGCATAGCGGCCGGCATGCAGCAGCTGCAGGCAGATCTTCGCGCCATGCTGGTGTGCGGCGGCGGTGAGCTGCCGGTGCGGGCGCACTTCCCAGGGCCAGGACAGCTTGCCGCCGAACGGCTTCAACCAGCCCACCACGTTCGGTGCGAAGCCGCCGGTGACGATCAGGCCGACACCGCCCTCGGCGCGCTCGGCGAAATAGGCGGCCAGGCGCGGGAAGTCGCGGGCGCGATCTTCCAGGCCGGTGTGCATCGAACCCATCAGCACGCGATTGCGCAGCTGGGTGAAGCCCAGGTCCAGCGGGGCGAACAGGTGGGGATAGGCGCTTTCGTTGGCTGGCGACATGGTCGATACGCTTGCGTACGGAAGCGCGAAGCGTGCCGGGAAACGGCGGCCGGGGCAAGGGGCGCGGGGGTAGTGCCGGCCGCTGGCCGGGTACGCTCGGCACATGCGTGCTGTCGCTCCCGCATTTCGCTGCGCGAACCGCGGGCCCCACTTACCGGCCTCCAACCCCCGCGCCTGCGGCGCTGCCCCCGAACTCCGGGGGCGGTAGTGCCGGCCGCTGGCCGGCATTCCAGTCAGCTCAGGGCGACTGCGGTTGCCGGCCAGCGGCCGGCACTACCGGCAGCGGCCGGCCAATCCCGAACCAGCCCAGCGTTACCCCGCACAGGGGGCCGATCAGCAGGGCGAAGGCGAGGGTGCCGACACCGACATTGCCGCCGAGCCACCAGCCCAGCAGCAGCACGCTGCCCTCGATCAGGCTGCGCACTTTCCAGATCGGCCAGCCGGTACGGGCGTGCAGGCCGGTCATCAGGCCGTCGCGCGGGCCAGGGCCCAGCTTGGCACCGATGTACAGGCCGGTGGCCAGGGCGACCAGCGGCATGCCGGCGCAGAACATCGCCAGCTGCCAGCCAAGGCCGACCGCCGGGGGGAGCAGCCACAGACCGAACTGCGCGGACGGGCCGATCAACATCACGTTGAGCACGGTGCCGATGCCCGGCTTCTGTCGCAATGGCCACCAGAGCAGCAGCACCAGCGCGCCGATCACATTGGTGGCCAGGCCGAACGACAGCGGTGTCTGTGCGGCGATGCCCTGCGACAACACGTCCCAGGGGGCCACGCCGATCGCTGCACGGATCATCAGCGAGGCGCCGAAGCCGTACAGGAACAGGCCGATGATCAGTTGCAGCAGACGCAGGGGCAGGGCGGTGGGCATGGCGGCGCTCGGGGAGAGGGGGGATCTGTTTCCACCGTATTCCCGATTCATCCGCCGCCATAGATACAGATGCGGGCCAATCCGCCGCCACAGGCAGAATCCGTAGCCGAGCCCATGCTCGGCTGCTTTGCCTGGCCCCGTCAGCCGAGCATGGGCTCGGCTCTACATCGGCGTTCCAGCCTGGCTCAATCGCCCCAGCCCGCCAGCGCCAGCTTGCCCACCGTGCGTCCGCTGGCCAGGCGCTGATGCGCGATGTCCAGATTCGCCGCATTGATCGTGCCCAGCGTCTCGCTGAGGGTGCCGCGCAGCTGGCCAGCATCGATCATGCTGGCCGCGCGGCTGAGGATGCGGTGCTGTTCGATGCGGTCCGCAGTGGCGAAGCGCGAACGCGCGAACATGAACTCCCAGTGGATGCTGATGCACTTTGCCTTGTAGGGATCACCGATGCGCAGCGCGCCGCGTGGTTCGACGATGAGGCCGACATGGCCCTGTGGCGCCAGCAGCTGGCCCAACGCATCCCAGTACTGGTCGGTGTCGGCCAGGTTGAGGGCGACCTGTACTGCGTCGATGCCCAATGCCTGCAGCTGGGGCAGCAGCGGCTGCCGGTGGTCGATCACATGCTGGGCACCCATCTGCCGGCACCAGTCGATCGACGACTCACGCGAGGCGGTGGCGATCACCTCGAATCCGGCGTGCCGGCCCAACTGGATCGCCATCGATCCAACGCCGCCTGCTCCGCCGATGACCAGCAGGTGCTGGCCGGCATGGCGGCGATCATCCAGCTGCAATGGCATGCGCTGGAACAGCAGTTCCCACGCGGTGAGCGTGGTCAATGGCAGTGCGGCCGCTTCGGCGAAGTCGAGCGTGGTCGGCTTGCGCGCTACCAGGCGTTCGTCCACAAGATGGAACTGCGCATTGCAGCCCGGGCGGGTGACATCACCGGCGTAGTAGACCTCGTCGCCGGACGCGAACAGGCTGGCGTCCTCGCCGATCGCTTCGACCACGCCGGCGGCGTCCCAGCCGAGTACGCGGGGTGCGTCGAGCGTGGCCGGATCGGTGGCCGCCCGCTGCTTGCCGTCGACCGGGTTTACCGAGACGGCCTCGACCCGGATCAACAGGTCGCGGCCACCCGGAGGCAGCGGCGGGGGCAGGTGGATATCGCAGAGGGCGGGGGCGGATTCACGACTCAGGGCGACGGCTTTCATCTCGGCTCCGGCTGGGTTCGTGGCTCCATCATAGAGTTCCTCACGTTTCAGCAGATGCGCTGAATCGCGTGGAGCAACCTGTTGAGCAATATGTCGTATTCCGCACCTAAACCCCGTCAAACCCTTGCAGCGTGAGGGTCTTGCGGATTTTCATCATCCTGTATAGGGTTTCAACGTCGGACCGGTGGAGGGTCGGGCACAACACTTCACATGTTACGGGACTGTTAACATGACCTTCACCCGCCTGAGCATAATGTTCGCGGCGGTGGCGTGCTGAATCGGCTGTCGAACATCGACGCACTAGTGCTGGCCCATGCCTCTACCGGTTTCATACCCCCGAAATAGGAGCTGTACTCAATGAACAAGAAGATCCTTACTGCCGCGCTGCTGGGTGGTCTGGCTTTTGCCCAGGCTGCGTCCGCGCAGGAGTTCGATGACCGCTGGTACCTGACCGGTTCGGCCGGCTTCAACTTCCAGGACAGCGACCGCCTGACCAATGACGCTCCGTTCGTCACCCTTGGCCTGGGCAAGTTCATCAGCCCGAACTGGTCGCTGGACGGTGAGCTGAACTACCAGAACCCGAACTTCGACGCCAACAAGGACATGAACTGGTCGCAGTACGGCGTCTCGCTGGACCTGCGTCGCCACTTCATCAAGGAAGGCCGCGGCTGGAACCCGTACCTGCTGGCCGGCCTGGGCTACCAGAAGTCGGAAGAAGAGTACAACCCGATCGGCGGTGGCCTGGCTGACCGCAAGGACGGCAACTTTGCCGCCAAGGTCGGCGTCGGTCTGCAGACCACCTTCGAGAAGCGCGTTGCTGTCCGCGCCGAAGTCGCCTACCGCGCTGATTTCGACGACCAGAGCGTGAACCCGAAGCGTGCCGGCAACGATGAAAGCTGGTTCGGCGACGTGCTGGCTTCGGTCGGCGTCGTGATCCCGCTGGGCCCGGCTCCGGTCGCGGCTGCTCCGGCCCCGGCTCCGGTTGCCCCGAGCTGCGCCGACCTGGATGACGACGGTGACGGCGTCAACAACTGCGACGACAAGTGCCCGAACTCGCAGCCGGGTCAGACCATCGGTCCGGACGGTTGCCCGGTGCCGGTCTCCATCGACCTGAAGGGCGTCAACTTCGACTTCGACAAGTCGAACCTGCGTCCGGACGCCGTGGCGATCCTGAGCGAAGCCACCGAGATCCTGAAGCGTTACCCGGATCTGCGCGTTGAAGTCGCCGGTCACACCGACTCGAAGGGTACCGACGCTTACAACCAGAAGCTGTCGGAGCGTCGTGCTACCGCCGTGTACAACTACCTGACCAAGAACGGCGTTGACGCCGGTCGCCTGGTCAGCCCGATCGGCTACGGCGAGAGCCGTCCGATTGCTCCGAACACCAACCCGGATGGTTCGGACAACCCGGAAGGTCGCGCCAAGAACCGTCGTACCGAGCTGAACGTCCAGAACTAAGTTCTGACGCTCTGCCCGCAAGACACAGCAGGACCCGGCTTCGGCCGGGTCTTGTTGTTTCTGAGGTCCGGAATCCAGGCATCTGTTGATCCGGGAACAACCGTTCGTCGGGTTTTTGCTCGTAAAACCAATGAGTTGCCGTATTCATTGAAAGTGGCGCTTGAAAGCTGTCGCGGCATTGCTAAACTCGCCGCGTCACTTCCTTTCGTGGATGCTCCTCATGCTGCGCTCTGCATCGGCTGCCTTCCTGGCGCTGGCCTTGGTTCCCGCCGCCCACGCTGCGGTCGATTGCTCGGTCAACACCAGCGCCTCGCCGCTGCCGTTGCCGGCCACGACCATCGCGCCGGTGGCCGACGAGCTCTACATCCGTGGCAACCAGCTGGGCATGCCGGCCGGTGTGCTGAGCAGCAACTATGATCCGTCGCAGTCGCTGGACCAGGTGCTGCAGCGCCTGCGCATCGACGGCTGCCAGAACATCGCCAAGGCCATTCCGAGCGCACCGGCGGTGAAGCCGAACGATCCGGCGGCCTACAAGCCGCAGACCGAATTCGACAACACGCCCTGGCGCTTCGACATGAGCCAGAACGGCAAGCGCATGACCGCCGAAGAGTTCGACGCCTGGATGAAGGCGCGCGGCGTGCGCGTGGTCAAGGCGCGTCCGGCTCCGGTCGCCACGCCGGCACCGGCTGAAGCACCGGCTGAGACCAAGCCGGTCGACAAGAAGTAAGCGCCGCGGGGAGCAGAGGCTTGCGCACGCGCCGCCCGCCTGCCGCCCCCGCCGCCCGCTCCCACGCATCGCGTGGGCGTGCGACTCCCGGTGCCACAGCCGCCGGTGTCCGTCATGGCCTGGCGCGCGTGCTGTCCAAGGCCGGCGTGTGCTCGCGCAGCGAGGCCGCGCGCTGGATCGCCGAGGGCCGCGTACGCGTCTCCGGCCGCATCGTGCGGGATCCCGAGTTCCCGATTGGCCAGCCGGCGCCGCCGATCGAGGTCGATGGCCAGCCGATGGGCGCGCCGCAGCGCCTGTACCTGATGCTCAACAAGCCCCGCGGGGTGGTGACCACCGCGCAGGACGAGCGTGGCCGCGACACCGTCTACCGCTGCTTCGATGGTGCAGGGCTGCCGTGGATCGCGCCGGTCGGGCGTCTGGACAAGGCCAGCGAGGGGCTGTTGCTGTTCAGCAACGATCCGCAGTGGGCCGCGCGCCTGACCGATCCGGAAACGGGTCCGCAGAAGACCTACCACGTGCAGGTGGACCGCCTGCCCGACGAGGACACCCTGGCTGCGCTGCGCGCCGGTGTCGAGGACGAGGGCGAGTTCCTCGTCGCCCAGGCCGTGCGCGTGCTGCGCAGCGGCGACAAGACCGCGTGGCTGGAGGTGGTCCTCGACGAGGGCCGCAACCGCCACATCCGCCGCCTGTTGGCGGCCTTCGACCTGCAGGTGCTGCGCCTGGTCCGGGTCGCGATCGGTGGGCTGCAGCTCGGCGATCTCGGCAAGGGGCAGTGGCGGGTGCTGGAGGTCAGTGACCAGCAGCGGCTGGGGGCCGCTGCACCGGGCTGATCATCGCCCGCGGCCGGCAGCTGCCGGCCACCGTTCCAGGCGTAGGGGGCGCCTGGTTGCTGAATTTCCCGAACGGAGCCTGCCCATGTACCACCCGACCCTCAACCAAACCCTGCGCTGCGCAGGCCTGCTGCTGCCGATGGTGCTGCTGACCGCCTGTGGTGGCCACAAGAAGGTGGCCAAGGCGGAAACGCCGGCCGAAACCCCGGTGGTGGAAGTGAAGACGCCGGAACTGGATGGTCGCGGCAGCTACCGCTTCCTGATGAGCAACGGCGACAAGAAGATGACCGCCGATGAATTTGATGCCTGGATGAAGGCCAACGGCATCCGCGTTGCCAAGGGCAACGGCCAGGACGCTGCCGCCAAGCCGGTGGTGGTGGCCAGCAAGGACGAGCCGAAGGGCAAGAAGAAAAAGAAGTGATGCCTGTGGGTGTCGACCTTGGTCGACACGCCTTGACCGGTGGGGTCAGAGCCCTTTCCGCAGGAAAGGGATCCGACCCCGGCCATGATCAACCCTTGATCACGCCCAGCTCGACACCGATGCGGGTGAACGCATCGATTGCGCGGTCCAGCTGTTCGCGGGTGTGCGCGGCACTGATCTGGGTACGGATGCGGGCCTGGCCCTTGGGCACCACCGGGAAGAAGAAGCCGATCGCGTAGATGCCTTCTTCCAGCAGGCGCTCGGCGAACTTCTGCGCCAGCGGTGCGTCGTACAGCATCACGGGGCTGATCGGATGCACGCCCGGCTTCACGTCGAAACCGGCGGCGACCATCTTCTCGCGGAAGTGGCGGGTGTTCTCCACCAGGGTGTCGCGCAGGTCATCGGCGGCGGCCAGCATCTCGAACGCCTTGATGCCGGCGGCGACCACGTGCGGCGGCAGCGAGTTGGAGAACAGGTAGGGACGCGAACGCTGGCGCAGCAGTTCGATCACCTCGGCGCTGGCGCAGGTGAAGCCACCCAGCGCACCACCCATGGCCTTGCCCAGGGTGCCGGTGATGATATCGATCTTCTCCAGCACGCCCTTCACTTCGGCCGAGCCACGGCCGGTGGCGCCCAGGAAGCCGGTAGCGTGGCATTCGTCGATGTGCACCAGCGCGTTGTACTTCTTCGCCAGCGCGGTGATCTCGTCCAGCGGGGCGATGAAGCCGTCCATCGAGAACACGCCGTCGGTGGTGATCAGCTTGGTCTTGCAGCCGGCGGCATCGGCGGCCTGCAGCTGGGCTTCCAGGTCGGCCATGTCGCAGTTGGCGTAGCGGAAGCGCTTGGCCTTGCACAGGCGCACGCCGTCGATGATCGAGGCGTGGTTCAGTGCATCGGAAATGATCGCGTCATTCTCGCCGAGCAGCGGTTCGAACAGGCCGCCGTTGGCATCGAAGCAGGCGGCGTACAGGATGGTGTCCTGCTTGCCGAAGAAGTCGGCGATCTGCTTCTCCAGCTGCTTGTGCAGGTCCTGGGTACCGCAGATGAAGCGCACCGAGGCCATGCCGAAGCCGTGCGTATCCAGCGCATCCTTGGCGGCCTGGATCAGGTCCGGGTGGTCGGCCAGGCCCAGGTAGTTGTTGGCACAGAAGTTCAGCACCTTGCGGCCGTCGTCGAGGGTGATCTCGGCCGACTGCGGGCTGGTGATGATCCGCTCGGACTTGAACAGGCCCTGGGCGCGGATGGCGTCCAGTTCCTCGGCGAAGTGGCGGGTCAGGGCGGAGGAGGCGTCGGTCATGGCGTGGGCACGGCTCTGAACGGGGAAACCGTTGATTCTACCGGGCATCGCCGCCTGCCGACCGGCCCGGATGGGGCATCGCCACGGCCGGCACATGTTGCATCGCAATAGCAAACTGGTTAAAAATTCGTGAACCGGAGCTGTCCCGCTCCGGCTGCTACGTCCGCTCCCCGCCTTCCACGCCACCGCCCCCACCGGAGACGCTCATGAAGCACGCCTGTGCCTGCCTCGCCATTGCCGCTGCCCTGACCCTGGCCGCCCCGTTCGCCGCCAGCGCCCAGGAAAACGAATCGCCGTACAGCTGGAACGTCACCGCCGTTTCCGATTACCTGTTCCGTGGTGTGTCGCAGACCGACGAGGATCCGACCCTGCAGGCCGGTTTCACCTACACCAGCCCGGTTGGCCTGTATGCCGGCGTGTGGGGCTCGGGCGTGGATTTTGGTACGGGTGACCCGAAGACCGAGGTCGACTACCTGATCGGCTATGGCGTGGATGTCACCGAGCGCGTCAACGTCGATGTGCTGTTGAACCGCTACACCTACCTGAAGTCCAGCCACCAGAACTACAACGAGCTGATCACCACCACCACGCTGGATGACACCTACAAGCTGACGGTGGCCTACACCAACGATGTCTGGAACAGCAGCACCGATGGCTGGTACTTCGGCCTGGGCGGCAGCTGGGGCCTGCCGAAGGACTTCACCCTGAATGCCAATGTCGGTCGCAGCACCTTCGAGGACGGCATCGCCAAGGATTACACCGACTGGAACGTCGGCGTCGCGCGCCAGTTCGGCCTGTTCAATGTCGGCCTGGGTTACTACGGCACCGACGGCAACGGCCGTGACAACTCCGGCAAGCTGGCCCACAGCCGGGTGATGCTGAGCGTGGCCGTCGGCAAATAACGCCGCAGGCGTTACGGGTAGTGCCGGCCGCTGGCCGGCAACACCAAAGAAAAAGGCGCCCAATGGGCGCCTTTCTCGTTTCGGTAGCGCCGGGCCATGCCCGGCGTCGCCGTGTGCCGGATCAATTCCAGCTGAGGACCACCTTGCCGGCCTTGCCTTCTTCCATCAGGTCGAAGCCCTTCTGGAAGTCGTCGATCGGCAGCTGGTGGGTCATCACCTTGCCGAGCGGGAAGCCGGACAGCACCAGCTGGGTCATCTTGTACCAGGTCTCGTACATCTTGCGGCCGTAGATGCCCTGCACGGTCAGGCCCTTGAAGATGATCTTGTCCCAGTCGCAGCCGGCGCCCTTGGGCATGATGCCGAGCATGGCGATCTTGCCGCCGTGGTACATGCAGTCGAGCATGTCGTTGAACGCACGCGGGTTGCCGCTCATTTCCAGGCCCACGTCGAAGCCCTCCATGTGCAGTTCCTTCATCACGTCCTTCAGCGACTGGTTGGCCACGTTGACCACGCGGGTGGCGCCCATGTCGGCGGCCAGCTTCAGGCGGAAATCATTGACGTCGGTCACCACCACGTTGCGCGCACCGATGTGCTTGCAGATGCCGGCGGCGATGATGCCGATCGGGCCGGCACCGGTGATCAGCACGTCCTCGCCGATCACGTTGAACTCCAGCGCACAGTGCGCGGCGTTGCCGTAGGGGTCGAAGAACGCAGCCAGCTCCGACGGGATCTGGTCCGGGATCGGCCACAGGTTGCTGGCCGGCATCACCATGTATTCGGCGAAGGCGCCGTTGACGTTGACGCCGATGCCGACGGTGTTCGGGCACAGGTGCGGGCGGCCGCCACGGCAGTTGCGGCAGTGGCCGCAGACGATGTGGCCTTCGGCCGAGACGCGCTGGCCGATCTCGTAGCCGGTCACTGCCGAGCCGAGTGCGGCGACGCGACCGACGAACTCGTGGCCGATGGTCAGGCCCGGCTTGATGGTGCGCTGGCTCCACTCGTCCCACAGGTAGATGTGCAGGTCGGTGCCGCAGATCGCGGTCTTCTCCAGCTTGATCAGGACCTCGTTCGGGCCCGGGGTGGGAACCGGAACTTCTTCCAGCCAGATGCCCTTGGCCGCTTCGCGCTTGACCAGGGCCTTCATCGTTTGCTGCGCCATCGGGGTGGAACTCATCAGGGGGAAAGCGCGGATTATAGGGTGCCGCGCGGATTTCCCATGTTGCGCTGCGGGTGCAGTGGCGGAACGAAAGGCGTGCGCCGGCGGGCGTTTCGAACGTGGCCGCTGTGCTCGTCGGGCCATGCCCGGTGGATGCGCGGGTGCCAACCAAGGTTGGCTGCTACCGGGGCATCGGTGCGCCCGGCCCATGACTTCCGGGGTTCGGGGCGGGGCAGGGCGGCGGGCTACAATCGAGGGTTCCACTACCAGGGGCCGCTCCATGCGCTCGAACCTGCTTGCATTCTCCATCGTCGCCAGCCTCGGGCTGGCCCAGGTCGCCCATGCCGCTGAAGGCATGTGGGTGCCGCAGCAGCTGCCGGAAATCGCCGGCCCGCTGCAGAAGGCCGGCCTGAAGCTGTCCCCGGAACAGCTGTCCAACCTGACCGGCGACCCGATGGGCGCGGTCGTCGCCCTCGGCGGCTGCACCGCCAGCTTCGTCTCGCCGCAGGGCCTGGTGGTCACCAACCACCACTGCGCGTATGGCGCCATCCAGCTGAATTCGACCGCGCAGAAGAACCTGATCAAGGACGGCTTCAACGCGCCGACCCTGAAGGACGAGCTGAGTGCCGGCCCGAACGCCCGCGTGTTCGTGCTCGACCAGATCACCGACGTCACCGCCCAGGCCAAGGCCGCCATCGCCGGCGCCGGCAACGACCCGCTGGCCCGCAGCCGCGCGCTGGATGCCTTCGACAAGGCCCAGGTCGCCGCCTGTGAAGCCGATGCCGGCTTCCGCTGCCGCCTGTACAGCTTCTCCGGCGGCAACACCTACCGCCTGTTCCGTAACATGGAAATCAAGGACGTGCGCCTGGTCTACGCGCCCCCGGGCAGCGTCGGCAAGTTCGGCGGCGACGTCGACAACTGGATGTGGCCGCGCCACACCGGCGATTTCTCGTTCTACCGCGCCTACGTCGGCAAGGACGGCAAGCCAGCCGCCTTCGCCGCCGACAACGTGCCGTACCAGCCCAAGCACTTCCTGAAGTTCGCCGACCAGCCGCTGGGCGCCGACGACTTCGTGATGGTGGCCGGCTACCCGGGCCGCACCAACCGCTATGCCCTGGCTGGTGAGTTCAACGAAACCGCCAGCTTCACCTACCCGACCATCGCCAAGCACTACAACGCGGTGCTGAAGATGATCGCCGATGCCGGCAAGGCCGACGCCGACGTCAAGGTGAAGTACGCCGCCACCGCGGCCAGCATGAACAACGTGGCCAAGAACTACCTGGGCCAGCTGGAAGGCTTCAAGCGCATCGACGCTGCTGGCCAGAAGCAGGCTGAGGAAGCCGCCGTGCTGGCGTGGCTGAAGAAGCAGGGCGCTGCCGGCAAGCCGGCGCTGGCCGCACACGCGCAGCTGCTCAAGCATCTGGATACCAGCAAGTCGACACGCGAACGCGACCTGTTCGTCGGTCAGTTCAACAACACCTCGGCCGTTGGCGCGGCGATCACCCTGTACCGCCTGTCGATCGAGCGCAGCAAGCCGGATGCCGAGCGCGAAGCCGGTTACCAGGAGCGCGACCTGACCACCATCGAAGGTGGCCTGAAGCAGATGGACCGTCGCTACGTGGCGAAGATGGACCAGCAGCTGCAGACCTACTGGCTGGACCAGTACGTGGCCCTGCCGGCCGCACAGCGCGACAACGAAGTGCTGAACAAGTGGCTGGCCGGCAGCGATGCTGCTGCGGTGAAGTCGCTGGTGGCCAAGCTGGGCGGTACCGAACTGGGCAGCCTGGACACCCGCCTGAAGTGGTTCAAGGCCGACCGTGCCGCGTTTGAAGCCAGCAGCGATCCGGCCATCCAGTACGCCGTGGCTGTCATGCCGGCACTGCTGAAGCAGGAAGAGCAGAAGAAGATCCGCGAAGGCGAATCGCTGACCGCACGTCCGCTGTACCTGCAGGCCGTGGCCGACTACAAGAAGAGCCAGGGTGAGTTCGTCTACCCGGACGCCAACCTGTCGCTGCGCATCACCTTCGGCAACGTCATGGGCTATGGCAAGGACGGCGTGAAGTACACCCCGTTCACCACCCTGGAAGGCGTGGCGGCGAAGGAAACCGGTGAGGATCCGTTCGATTCGCCGAAGGCGCTGCTCGATGCGGTCAAGGCCAAGCGTTACGGCGGCCTGGAAGACAAGCGCATTGGTTCGGTGCCGGTGAACTTCCTGTCCAACCTGGACATCACCGGTGGCAACTCGGGTTCGCCGGTGCTGGACGCCAATGGCAAGCTGGTCGGCCTGGCATTCGACGGCAACTGGGAATCGGTCAGCTCCAACTGGGTGTTCGACCCGGTGATGACCCGCATGATCGCCGTCGACAGCCGCTACATGCAGTGGATCATGCAGGAAGTGGCGCCGGCGCCGCAGCTGCTGAAGGAATTGAACCTGGCGAAATGATCCGTTTGCGGTCGCTGGCGGTCTATCCACGCATGGCGTGGCTCTACTGGCCGCCTCCGGCAGCGCCGGGCCATGCCCGGCGGAATCCGTAGGAAACCTGAAACCCCGCGACCCACGTCGCGGGGTTTTTTCATGCCCGGCCCGGCCCGGTGCGCCGAACAGGTATCATCCGTGTTCCGCGTACTTCACAGGATGTGAACGAAACGCGGAAACCTCCTCCCCCCAGGACCCCTTGCACGCATGCGCATCCTGCTTGCCCGCCACGGCGAAACGCCGTGGAACGCCGAAGGCCGCTACCAGGGCCAGATCGATATTCCGCTTTCGCCGATCGGTGAAGCCCAGGCCCAGGCACTGGGTGCCCGCTTGGCCTCGGTCGACATCACCCGTGCCGTCGCCTCGCCGCTGTCGCGCGCGCAGCGCACCGCGCAGCTGGCACTCGGTGCCGCCCGTGCCGACATGCTGCTGACCGAGCCGGAGCTGCAGGAAATCGCCCACGGCGAGTGGGAGGGCCTGCTGGCCAGCGAAATCAACGAAAAGGATCCGTCGCGCCTGCAGGCCTGGCGCGAGGAACCCGATACCGTGCTGATGCCCGGCGGTGAATCGCTGCGCCTGGTGCTGGAGCGCAGCTGGCGTGGGCTGGCGCGCGCCACCGAAGGCCTCGGCGAGCACGACACCCTGCTGGTGGTCGCCCATGACGCGGTCAACCGCGTGATCCTGTGCAAGGTGCTGGGCCTGCCGATCTCCCGCCTGTGGACCTTCCGCCAGGCACCGACCACGCTCAACCTGCTCGAAGGCGCCGACCTGGACAGCCTGGAAGTGGTGCGCCTGAACGACTGCGCCCACCACACGCCGTTCTTCGGCGAAGCCAAGCACCGCGCCCTCTGATCCATCCCCCGCATCAACTGCTTCTGCTGGAACCGCTGCCGTGACGAACACCCCGACCACCCTGGCCGACTGGCTGGACTACATTGAACGCCAGCACCCGGCGACCATCGACATGGGCCTGGAGCGCGTGCGCGCCGTGGCCACGGCGATGGGCCTGGGTGCGCCGGCCACGCGCACCATCGTGGTCGGTGGCACCAACGGCAAGGGCTCGACCGTGGCCTTCATCGAGGCCATCGGCCGTGCTGCCGGTTGGAAGGTCGGTGCCTACACGTCGCCGCACCTGCTGCGCTACAACGAGCGCGTGCGCATCGACGGGCAGGACGTGGACGATGCGGCGCTGGTCGCCGCGTTCAACGCCATCGAGGCCGCGCGTGGCGAAATCACGCTGACCTATTTCGAGTACGGCACGCTGGCTGCGCTGCAGCTGTTCGCCGACGCCGGGCTGGACCTGGCGGTACTGGAAGTGGGCCTGGGCGGCCGCCTCGATGCGGTCAATATCGTCGACGCCGACGTTGCGGTGATCACCACCGTGGACATCGACCACGCCGAGTGGCTGGGCGAGGACCGCGAAGCGATCGGCACCGAGAAGGCCGGCATCATCCGCGGCTGGAAGCCGGTGATCCTGGGTGAGACCGATCCGCCGTCCAGCGTGCTGGCGCGTGCCTATCTGGTGGGTGCCAACGCGATCCGCGGCGGCAGCGATTATTTCTACGAACCGATCGATGCCCAGCGCTGGCGCTGGCGTGATGTCGGCCTGCGCATGGAGCTGCCGACCCCGGCGCTGGCCGGCCCGATCCAGCTGGCCAATGCGGGTGCCGCCATCGCTGCGATGCGTGCGCTGGACAAGCCGGTGCCGCGCGCGGCGTGGGCTGCCGGTATCGCGGCAGCACGCATTTCCGGCCGCATGCAGGCATTCGAGCGGGATGGCGTGCAGATCCGCGTGGATGTCGGCCACAACCCACAGGCGGCGGGCCAGCTGGCGCGCACGCTGAAGGCCGAGGTCTCGGCCGGACGCACCCTGGCGGTGTACGCCGCGCTGCAGGACAAGGACGCGGTGGGCGTGGTGCAGGCGCTGCAGGATGTGGTGGGCGAATGGATCCTGGCTGGGCTGGATGGCCCGCGTGGGCAGAGCGCCGCCCAGCTGCAGGCGCGCCTGGCCGGCACGCCCGCGGCCAAGGCGCAGCTGGCCGATACCGTCGAACAGGCACTGGCGCAGGTGCTGGCCCAGGCCGAGCGCGGCGACCGCGTGCTGGTGTTCGGCTCCTTCCATACCGCCGCAGCGGCCCTGCAGATGCTGCAGGGCGATGCCTGATCCGCGTTCAGCCAACGCCGACGCCGTCCGGTCCGGCACCCGTATAATCGATGGCAATCTCCGGACAGTTGCCTGCCTCACGTGGATACGCCTCTGAAACAGCGTCTGATTGGTGCCATCGTGCTGGTGGCACTGGCCGTGATTTTCCTGCCGATGCTGGTCAAGGGACCTGCACCGGACAGCGGCGTCGCCAATGTGCCGATCGCCGCGCCGGATGCACCGGCCGATGGCCAGTTCGAAACCCGTGAACTGCCGCTGGTGGCCCCTGCGGGCGGCGCCACGGGGCTGCAGACCGGCCAGGCCAAGCCGCTTGCGGATGCCGCGGCACCTGCCACACCGCCGACCGTCGACACCTCGCCGGCGGTTGCCGCCGGCAACTATGCGGTCACCTTCGGTGCCTACGGCAGCAAGGCCGATGCCGACGCAGTGATCGCCTACCTGAAGCGCTCGCAGCTGCCGGGCTTCGCTGAAACGGCCACCATCAATGGCCGTCAGGCATGGCGCGTGCGCGTGGGGCCGTACGCCGACCGCGCACAGGCCGAGGCCGCCCGCCTGCAGGCGGTGAAGATCCGTGCCGATGTGAAGGCTGAAGTGATCACCCTGGATGCCGCAGCGGCCAGCAGCGCCCCGGTGGCCGCCACCCCGGCAGCGGCCACGCCAAGCGCCAGCACCCCGTCCGCAGCCACCGCGCCGTCGGCCGGCAGCAACCCGGTGCGCAGCGAAAGCCTGCCGCCGAGTACAACGACCGCTCCGGCTGCCAAGCCCGAGCCGCCGAAGCCGGCGCCGAAGCCCGAAACCCCGAAGCCGGAGCCGAAGCCGGATGCCGCCAGCAAGCCGGCAACGGCCCCGACCACGCCAGCAGCACCGGCGGCCAGCGGCGTCGGCTTTGCCGTGCAGCTGGGCGCGTTCGGCCAGGCCAACGATGCCAACGCCCTGCGCGACAAGGTGCGCGCCGCTGGTTTCAGCGCCTTTGTCGAGCAGGTGCGCACTGAAAAGGGCACTCTGCATCGCGTCCGCGTCGGGCCGGTGGCCAACCGCGCCGATGCCGAGCAGCTGAAGGCGCAGGTCGCCGCCAAGGTCGGCGTGGCCGGCATGGTGCGACCGCACCCATGACCCACGCGCAGCCCCGTTGCCAGCGCCGCCGAAGGAGCGGGGCGCCATGATCGACGTGGTGCTGCTGATCGTGATCGCCGCCTCGGCCCTGCTGGGGATGCTGCGCGGCTTCGTGGGAATCGTCATCGGCACCCTGTCGTGGCTGCTGGCCGCGTGGGCGGCCTTCGCCTTCGGCAATGATGCCGCCCATTGGTGGGCTGCCCCGGCGGCCCCCGGTGGCGAACACTTCGTCGGTGGCTACCTGGGGGTGGGCATCGGCGTGATGATCGTGGTCGCCGTGGTCGGCATGGTCATCAAGGCCCTGGTCCACCGCAGCATGCTGACCAGCCTGGACCGCCTGCTGGGTGGCGTGCTGGGCGTGGTCCGTGGCGGCCTGATCGCCGCGATCCTGCTGCTGCTGGGCAGTTTCACCCCGCTGACTGCCGAGCCTTCCTGGCAGCGTTCGGCGGTGCGCCCACTGCTGAACCCCACCGTTGCCTGGATGAACAGCAAGCTGCCGCACTGGGAGGTTCCCGGGGCCGATCTGCTGCCCAAGGCCTTGCCGACCGACGCGCTGTCCCCATCTGCATTGATGGAGTTGGGCAAGAACGCAGGCGCCGGGTTGGGAAAGCCGGGCGCGGCAGGCGATAATGGCATCCTCAACCAGGTAGTGGCAGGCAGCGGATGGCTGCGGCCTGCGAAAGCGGAACAGGGCGATTCCTACGATCCGGCCGAAGTGCGTCCGGACGCCCCAGCACTGCCGGACAGTATCGAGCCGGGCGATCCGGCCAATGTCGACCGCAGGCGCGGCGACCACCGCGGCCAGGTACGGCCACCTTCCTTGTAACTGGGCACAGCCCAGCGGAGACCTCGCACCATGTGTGGCATCGTCGGAATCGTCGGCAACCAGAACGTCGCCGGGCAGTTGTATGACGGCTTGACCGTCCTCCAGCACCGTGGCCAGGACGCGGCGGGCATCGCCACCGCCAATGGCAGCCGCCTGCGCGTGCAGAAGGCCACCGGCCTGGTCCGCGATGTGTTCGATGCCCGCACCATGTCCACCCTGGAAGGCAGCGTCGGCATCGCTCATGTGCGTTACCCGACCGCCGGTTCGGAAGGCATGGACGAGGCGCAGCCGTTCTACGTCAATTCGCCGTACGGCATCGCGCTGGCCCACAACGGCAATCTGATCAATACCGAAGCGCTGCGCCAGCAGGTGTTCGAGCAGGACCGCCGCAACGTCAACACCGATTCGGACAGCGAAGTGCTGCTGAACGTGTTCGCCTACGAACTGGAACAGCAGCGCCAGCTCAGCCCGGAAGCGGCCATCCGTGCCGTGGCCGGCGTGCACCGCCGCTGCAAGGGCGGCTACGCGGTGGTCAGCGTGGTGCTGGGCCTGGGCCTGGTCGCCTTCCGCGACCCGCATGGCATCCGTCCGCTGGTGCTGGGCAAGCGCAGCCATGCTGAGGGCGACGAGTACATCGTGGCCTCCGAATCGGCCGCGCTGGACGTGCTGGGCTTCCAGCGCGTGCGCGACGTGCAGCCGGGCGAAGCACTGGTGATCACCGCGCGTGGCGAGCTGTTCTCGGAGATCTGCGCCGAGCCGGCCGAGCACACCCCGTGCATCTTCGAGTACGTGTACTTCGCGCGCCCGGATTCGATGATCGACAACGTCTCGGTGCACAAGGCGCGCATGCGCATGGGCATCAAGCTGGGCGAGAAGATCCTGCGCCTGCGCCCGGATCACGACATCGACACCATCATCCCGATCCCGGACACCTCGCGCGATGCCGCGCTGGAGATCTCCAACGTGCTCGGCGTGAAGTACCGCGAAGGCTTCATCAAGAACCGCTACATCGGCCGCACCTTCATCATGCCGGGGCAGGGCGAACGCGTGAAGTCGGTGCGCCGCAAGCTCAACCCGATCCACCTGGAGTTCCGCAACCGTGTGGTGCTGCTGGTGGACGACTCGATCGTGCGTGGCACCACCAGCCAGCAGATCGTGCAGATGGCCCGTGACGCGGGCGCGCGCAAGGTCTACCTGGCCAGCGCGGCGCCGCCGGTGCGCTACCCGAACATCTACGGCATCGACATGCCGGCGGCCGAGGAACTGGTCGCGCACAACCGCACCGTGGAAGAGATCGAAGCCCACCTGGGCTGCGACTGGCTGATCTACCAGGATCTGGAAGACATGGAAGCGGCGGTGAGCGAGGGCAACCCGGCGCTGCGCAACTTCGATTCGTCGTGCTTCAACGGCCACTACCCGACCGGTATCGAGCCGGGCTACTTCGAGCGCATCCAGCAGCTGCGTTCGGACGATGCCAAGCACAAGCGCCGCGCCTGAGGTCCAAGCGTGGTTGACGTGCCCGACGTTGGAGGCGACCTGCTGCGCGCGGCGCAGCAGTGCCTGGCTGAAGCCGACCCGCTGCGCAAGGTTGCGCTGACCCAGGGCCATGCCGCCGCGTTCCGCGCCGGCCGCCTGAAGGTGGCGGCCGATGCGCCGCCGCCGGAGCCGATCTGCATGCCGGGCCGGCCGGCGCAGCTGGTGCTGGTGCATCCGCGCGAAGTACCCCGGCGCGGGCTGGGGGGCGTGGCAGGGCGTGCTGCCTTCATCCACGCCATCGCGCACATCGAACTCAACGCGATCGACCTGGCCTGGGATGCGGTGTACCGCTTCCGTGGCCTGCCGCCGGCGTTCCATGCCGACTGGGTCAGCTGTGCCGACGACGAATCGCGGCACTTCATGCTGCTGCGCGAGCGCCTGCAGGCACACGGCCACGATTACGCCGATTTCCCCGCGCACAACGGCCTGTGGGAAATGTGCGAAAAGACCGCGCACGATGGCCTGGCACGCATGGCACTGGTGCCGCGCGTGCTGGAAGCGCGCGGCCTGGACGTCACCCCGGGCATGATCGAGAAGCTGCGCAACGTCGGTGATGGCGAGACCGCCGATGTGCTGGAAGTGATCCTGCGCGAGGAAGTGGCACATGTGGCTGCCGGTTCGCGCTGGTACCGCTGGTACTGCGACCGCGCCGGCGTCGAGCCGCGCGCACGTTTCAAGGAACTGCTGGTGGAGTATGCCGGCGGCTACCTGCACGGGCCGTTCAACATGGAAGCGCGCCTGCTGGCCGGTTTCGATGCGGATGAGCTCGCCAACCTGGTCGAGCAGGCCGGTTGAAGAAAAGGGGACGGAGGGGATTAAGTCGTTTGTGGCACAAACGACTTAATCCCCTCCGTCCCCTTTTTCAGGCGTTTGGCAACACCACGCGCTTGCCATCCACCGTCGGCCGGTTGATGTAGAACAAGCCGGGACCCGGCCGGTACGGCAGTTCGCTGACGCCGGCATCGGCGGCGTAGGTCAGTGCGGTGTCGCCCAACGCATCGAAATTCCAGTGTGCCGACTGCATCAGGTAGCGCCGCCGCAGCAATGCTTCCTGGGTCTGGGTCAATGCCTGTCCGTCCACCAGCCGCCGCGCGATCGGCTGCAGGGCCGACGGCAGCTCCCAGCCGGGAACTTCGGCGGCATTGGCGGTCCATTGCACGCCGGCCTCGATGGCCTGCTGCTGCATCACCTGCAGTGCGATCAGCTGGTAGCGCCAGTCGATGCGTCTGCGCAGTACCACTGCGGCGGTCACGTACAGCACCGGTGACAGCAGCACGCTGCGGCTGCCGGCACGACGCTGCTGCTGCCACTGGTGCCAGACATCCACCCAGATCTCTTTTTCCCCAACGCCCAGCTGCTGCCGCCAGCGCTCGGCATCGGCCTGTGTTTCAGCGTAGACCGTGGTCGCCTGCAGCAGGGCCAGCGGTGGCGTCTGGTAGTCAGCCACTGCTGGCCGACGCAGCTGTTGCCGGCGTGGACGACTGAGCAGCTTTGGGCCTTCCTCCAGCTGGTTGTGACCACCACCGATGTTGGCGTGTACGCCGGGCAGGGCGATCTCGGTGAACGGCGGTGCCACGCTGGTCAGCGGATAGTGCTGGCGATGTTCATCGCGTGCAGTGAGCTGCACGACGCGACCGGCGATGCCGCTGTGCAGGGCCGGTTGCGGCTGCTCATCGGCGCGGCCGCCATTGACTGCGACCACGGTGTCGAACAGTCCGATGAAGCGCAGCACCGGTGTGGCGGGGGCGAAGTTCGCGGTACAGGACAGGCCGGCGCCCTGCAGTAGCTGGCGCCAGCGCGCGCTGTTCCAGCCCTGCAGCTGATGGGCGATGTCACGTGCGGCAGCGGCACCGCGTGAATAACCGAACAGGTCCAGCTGCACACCCTGCAGCGGTCGCTGCCAGCGTGCGGACAGCTCGGCCAGTGCCGCCGGCAGCAGCACCTGCAGCGCGCGCTGGACCTTCGCACGAACGCCGCTGGCACCGATGCCGAAGGCCAGCCCGATCAGATCGTCGTCGGCATCATCGCGGGTACCCACGCCTTCGATATAGATCGACAGCGAGGGCGCGGCCACCGCATTGCGACGACTGTCCGGATACAGCTGCTGCAGGCGCGCGATGTTGGTCAGGCCGTTGTCGTAGCTGCTGGTCAGCCGGCTCTGGTAGGTCGAATCATCATCCGCGCGCAGCTGCGCCGGCCGCGGCTGCGGGACCTGCGGGCGACCGCGCGCCAGGTTGTGCGCGTTGTTGCGGGTGCCGTCGAAGAACAGGCCGATCCGCAGCAAGCCGACATCTTCGTCCGTGTCCTGCGATGGTGCCATGTGCATGTCCCGTCGTGGCTACGTCACGGTAGCGCGAAAGCGATGTGTTGGCGAAGTGTAGTGACGCTTTTGACCTTACTTAACGCAGATGCGGTCGATCACAGTTCCTGATTTTCATTCCCATCTTCTATTGAATTCACACGACCCGCGCAGGCCATATGGCCAAACCCGGCAAACCCGGGCGTGCTGCATCAACGCTGTTCACATCATTCAAGGAGCGACGCAATGTTGTCCAGATCGATTGGCAAAGCGGCAGGTGGCCTCGTGTTGGGTTTGTCGGTGGCGGCTGCCGCGCAAGCGGCACCGTTGTTCGAACCGGTAACGGTCATCAGCCGGGCATCGGCCAACAGTGAGCCTGCCCTGGGCAAGCTGCTGGCCACCCCGTCCACGGCGACGGTGCAGGAAGTGCGTGTCGACGCGACGGCTACGGCGCAGCCGCAGCTCGAATTCGAACTGCTCGGCAAGCAGGTGCAGGCGGTACGCAGCAAGGTCGAGGCACTGCCCGATGGTGGCAGCATCTGGTACGGCCAGTTCCGCTCACCTTCGGACAAGCTGACCGCCGCCACGTCCAATGGCCAGGACGATCCCGGCAATTCGCTGATCCTGGTGCGTTCGGGCAACACCCTCACCGGTTCGATCCGCAAGGACGGCAAGCTCTATCGCCTGCGTCCACTGGGTAACCGCCACGTGCTGGTCGAGGTCGATGAATCGCGGATGCCGGCCGATCATCCGGCCGACTACAACCAGCTGCCGAAGATCCCGATGGCCGACAACGACCACATCGGCATCGCGCAGGCCTCGTCGGGAACGCCGGCGACCATCCGCGTGCTGGTGGTGGCGACCAATGCGGCGGTCACTGCCTATGGCGGCAACATGCAGGCGCTGGTGCAGCTGGCGGTGGCCGAGTCCAACCAGGGCTACGTCAACAGCAACGTCGGCATCACCCTGCAGCTGGCCGGTTACGAGACCACCAACTACACCGAGTCCGGCAATTTCACCACCGACCTGACCCGTTTCCGCAACACCAGCGACGGCTACATGGACAGTATCCACACCAGCCGCAACAACACCGCGGCCGATGTCGGTGTCCTGCTGATCAACAACACGAGCTACTGCGGGTTGGCCTCGGGCATCGGCTCGACGGCATCGACGGCCTTCGCGGCGGTGTACTGGGACTGCGCGACCGGCTACTACTCCTTCGCGCATGAGATCGGCCATCTGCAGAGTGCGCGGCACGATATCGCCAGTGATCCCAGCACGTCGCCCTATGCCTATGGGCACGGCTATCGCTACGAGCCGTCCTCTGGTTCGCGCTGGCGCACGATCATGGCCTATGACTGCTCGGCCGGCTGCCCGCGCCTGAACTACTGGTCCAACCCGAACATCAGCTACAACGGCATCCCGATGGGCAATGCCAGTACCGCCGACAACCAGCGCGTACTGGTCAATACCAAGGCCACCATCGCGGCCTTCCGCTGAGTGCTGCGCCCGCGGCCGCCTTGCGCGGTCGCGGGTGTTGCCGCCGTGCTCAGGCGCGCGCGAGCGTATCCAGCGACCAGCCGCTGGCATCCACGCGCAGCACCGAACCCTGCTCGTACCAGTCACCCAGCACGATGCGGGTGCAGGCGCGACCACCGGCCTGCAGCGAGTGGATCGCCGGACGGTGGGTGTGGCCATGGATCATGGTGTCCACGCCATGGCGCACGAAGGTGGCATCGACTTCGGACGGAGCCACGTCGGTGACGGTCTCGAACTGCGCACGATCACCCTGCTTCATTTCCGACTGGCGGGCCTGGCTGGCTTCACGCGCCTTCTGCGCGAATGCGATGCGCGCGGCCAGCGGCTGTGACAGGAACTGTGCCTGGAACACCGGGTCACGGGTCTGTGCACGGAACTGCTGGTAAGGAATGTCATCAGTGCACAGCAGGTCACCGTGCTGCAGCAGCACGGGGCGACCGTACAGCTCGATCACGCACGGGTCGGGCAGGATGCGCAGGCCGGCGCGGCGCGCGTAGTCCTCGCCAAGCAGGAAGTCACGGTTGCCGCGGATGAAATACACCGGCACGCCGCTATCGGAGAGCACCTTCAGCGCGTCGGCCACCGCATCGGTGGCGGGCGAGGGCGTGTCGTCGCCGATCCAGGCTTCGAACAGGTCGCCGAGGATGTACAGCGCATCGGCGCCGGGCGCCTGTTCGCGCAGGAAGCGCAGGAACAGGTCGGTGATCTCCGGACGGCTGGGGTCCAGGTGCAGGTCGGAAATGAACAGCGTGGTCATGCGGTCATTCTAGGGCATCAACGATGTCGGTAGCGCCGCCGGCATCTGACCCCAGGGGCTACACCGGCAACGGCAACCAGGCCAGGCTGGCCGAGGCCAGTCCGATGGCGATGCCGGTGGCGGCAAGCACATCGGACGGATAGTGCAGGCCCAGCACCACCCGCGACAGCGCCACGCCGACGGTGAACGGCACCAGCAGGGGCGCCAGCCACGGGTAGTAGGCCAGCGCCACGATGGTGAACGACACCGCGTGCAGGGTATGCCCGGAGGGGAAGCTGAACTCGTCCAGCGGTGCCACCCAGGCGCGGATGCGCAGGTCGGCGGCATACGGGCGCGGGCGCCGGGTCCAGCGCTTGAGGCCCTTGTACAGCAACAATGCGGCCAGGCCGGTGGTGGCCATGTGCACGGACGCGCGCAGGCCGTCGAAGCCATCGAGCAGCACCAGGGCGCCCATCAGCACATACCAGAACACGCCATCACCGAGCCGGCTGATGACTGCGAACAGGCGGCGCACGCGGCGGCGGCGGCAGTAGTGGTTGGCCCGCCGGCACAGGCGTGCTTCGCGGTCGGCCAGCAGTTCAAGCCGCGTTGTGCGCATGGCCGGTCCTCCGCGACTGGGCCAGTTCGGCCAGCAGGGCGTCGAATTCCGCCACCACCTGCTGCGGATGCAGGCGCTTCATCGCGCGTGCGGCGTTGCCGCCCAGCACGTGGCGCTGCGCGTCATCGGCGGCCAGCTGCACGGCTGCTTCGATGAACTGCTCATCGTTGTCCACTGCGGCGCCATTCTCGCCATTGCGCAGGTACTCGCGCGCAGCGCCGTAGTCGAAGGCCACCGTTGCCACGCCGCTGGCCATGCTTTCAAGGGTCACGTTGCCGAAGGTCTCGCTGCGGCTGGGGAACAGGAACAGATCGCCGCTGGCGAAATGACGCGCAAGGGCTTCGCCGCGCTGGATGCCACAGAAGATGAAGTCGGGATTTTCATGCGCCAGCTTTTCGCGGGCCGGGCCATCACCCACCCACACAAAGCGCGCCTTGGGACGGATCTGCTGCAGCCGGCGGAAGGCCTTCACCGCCAGCCCGAGGTTCTTCTCCGCGGCGATGCGGCCGACGTAGATCGCCACCAGGCCGTTGCCGTCCACACCCCACTCTTCGCGCAGGGCAGGGTCTCGACGGTTCGGATCGAACTGCTGGCTGTCGACCGCGCGTGCCAGCAGGCGCACGCGTTCGAAGCCCTGCTCGCCGAGGAACTGCTGCAGTTCGCGGGTGGGTACCAGGGTTGCATCGGCCTGGTTGTGGAAGCGGCGCATCCAGCGCATCGCGGCGGCCTGCAGCCAGGCCACGCCGTAGTCGGGCAGGTACTCGTCGAAGCGGGTGTGGAAGCCACTGGCCACCGGGATGCCGAGGCGCCGTGCGGTGCGCACCGCCGACCAGCCCAGCGGGCCTTCGGTGGCGACATAGACGGCATCCGGGCGCTGCTGCTGCCAGTGGCGACCGAGCCGGATCGGTGCCGGCATGCCGAAGCGCAGGCCGGGGTAGCGAGGCAGGGCGGCACCAGGAACCAACAGGGTGCCCGGTGCGGAGTCCAGCGCTTCGTTGGCCTGGCGGGGCCGGATCAGGTCGATTTCATGGCCAGAGTTGCGCAGTCCCTGCTCCAGCCCCTGTACGGTGAGGGCAACGCCGTTCACTTCCGGCGGATAGGTCTCGGTGACGATGGCATAGCGCATGGCGGGCCTCCGGGTTTCCGGCATGCTCGGGCCTGGCGATGTAGCCGATGTGACCGCTTTGCGACCGGCAGATGACGCGGTCGGAAGCCTGGGCCACCACGGCCCCGAAGGGCCGTGGTGGGCACCGTGCGTGGTGCGTGGATCAGAAGCGCTGCTGGTATTTCATGTAGATGAAACGGCCGATGTCGAAGCCACCGTAGTAGGAGAAGTTGGAGCTCGGCTGGCTGTACATGGCCGGACCCTGGCGGCCGAACACGTTGTTGGCGCCGATCGAAACGGTGGCGTCCCACGGCAGGCTGTAGCGCGCCTGCACGTCATGGAAGGTGACCGATCCACGACGGTTGTAGTCACGCGTACCGCTGAACCACGGCGCACGCTGGCCAGGATGGGAACATTCGTTTGGATAGTCCTCGGCACCCAGGCAGCGTTCCTTGACCGCTGAGAAGTAACGCAGGCCCCAGGTCACGCCGAGATTGCCACGCTCCCAGCCCAGCGATGCGTTGGAGCGCACGCGGAAGCCGATGCCGCCGTTGGTGGCGATGCCATTGCTGGGGATGGCCGGTACGCCGGCTTCGTTGGTGGTCTTCTCTTCGGCGTTGACCACGTAGGTGGTCTTCCAGTCGGCACTCAGCGTGCCCCAGCCGGTTTCGACCTTGTGGCCGATCTCCAGGTCATAGCCTTCTGCCTGGCGGAAGCCACTGTTGCGGTTGCCGAAGTTGAGTTTGTTGACGATGCCCAGCTCTGGATCGCGGGTGAAGCTGCTGCAGCGCTCGGCAATACCCAGCTCGTAGCAGTCGCGGAGGATGTCATTGGGATGGTCGGAAACGATGGTGTTGTCGATGCGGATCTTCCACCAGTCCAGTGCGATGTGAAGTCCTTCGGCGAACGTCGGGCTCCAGACCAGGCCCAGGGTGCGGCTGGTCGAGGTTTCCGGCTGCAGATCCGGGTTGGAGCCGTTGGTGAAGGGTACGGGCGTCTGTCCACTGCTGCCGGTGATGGGTTCATTGCCCTGGCCGAGCTGGCGGTAGGCGTCGGCATTGGCGATGTCGGCGGCGCAGCGGGCGCGAACCTCGGCACTGCTTGCGGCTGCGCCATGAACCGTATCGCAGGGATCACGGAAGCCGGTGGTGAACGTCTCCGAGCCGCCGCCGTACAGGTTGGCGATGGTCGGCGCACGGAAGCCCTGGGCCCAGGTACCGCGGACCAGCAGCTGATCGATCGGCTTCCAGGTGAAGCCGAACTTGCTGTTGAGGGTTCCGCCGAAGGTGGAGTAGTCCGAGTACCGCGTCGCCGCGCTGAGGGTCAGTTCGCGGGCACCGGCGAGGTCGCGCAGCACCGGCACGCTCAGTTCCAGGTAAGCCTCGTCGACGCGGTAGCCGCCACCGGTGGGCCCTGCCGCCAGGTTGGTGGTGGCACCGGCCTGCGCCAGCGCATCCGGGATGAAGCGGCCGTCCTCGCGGCGGCTCTCGGCACCCACGGCGAAGCCCAGCTCACCGGCGGGCAGGCTGGCAAGGCTGCCGCTGAGGTTGGCGAACAGGTTGCGGGTGGTGGTGCGGCCGCGGGTGAGTTCATCCGGGAACAGCCAGTGCTGCAGTTCCGGGTTGCCGGTCAGGCCATAGGGGTCGTCCTGGCCATACGGAACCAGCGGGTTCCAGGGTTTGCAGCCCGCGATAGGCGCATCCGGGGTTCCGCATTCGACCTTGCCGGTTGCCGGGTCGTAGAACGAAGGACCGGTGGCATCGGCCACGCGCTGCTTGTGCAGGTTGCCGGTGGTGCGTTGGGTCAGCTCACTGCGGTTGTATTGGTAACCCGCTTCCCAGTCGAAGTCGCGACCGCCGAATTCGAAGCTGCCCTCGAATGCCGCCACGCCCTGCCAGGTGGTCAGTTCGCTGGTGCTGACGCGCGGAATTTCCCAGGCACGACGGTTCCAGTGCACATCGCTGGGCGTGTCATAGCCGTGATGGTTGCCGAACGGATTGAACCAGCTGTCGGCCGACATCGGGGTGATTTCGGCCGGGCCGGACTGGAAGGGGTAGCCGGCGACCTGCCGGGTGGTGGTGCGCCGGTTCCAGGCCAGCTGGGTGTTGAAACGGATCTGGTCGTTCAGATCCGCGCGTGCGTCGACGAAGATCGAATCGCGCTTGATCGGCGTCTGCAGATGCATCTGCTCGTTGCTGTTGCTGACATCGCCGGTGAACGGTGTGTTGTCGCTGAGGTGGAAGCTGTCCGGCCCACCTGGCTGGCTGCCGCGGTCGAGCGAGTAGCTGCAGCCCCGGCTGTTGTTGCAACCGGGGCCCTCGAAGCCGGTGATGCGACCCCACTGGCCGACCGTGGTCCAGCCCTCATCCGCATGGCGATCCGTATAGGTGTAGGCACTGAAGCCACGATCCTTCGCCCAGACGCCCTTCTCTTCAACATGCTCGGCAGCAATGCTGATGGAAGCACGTTCATTGGACCAGCCGGCAACCACGTCGTACTGGGTACGGGCACCGTCGCCTTCGCTGAACTGACCATGGTAAACGTTGGCGGTTACGCCCTGGACGTTGCGCCGGGTGATGATGTTCACCACGCCGGCCATCGCGTCGGACCCGTAGATGGCCGAGGCACCGTCCTTGAGCACTTCCATGCGTTCCACCGCAGCGGCAGGAATGCTGGAGATATCCTGGAAGCCAGACGTGGTCATGCCCAGCCGCTTGCCATTGACCAGCACCAGGGTGCGCTGCGCACCGAGGCCACGCATGTTCACGTAGCTGCCGCCGGCGGCTTCGCCGGCGCTCAATGGGCTGGCGCGGCTCAATGCCGGACTGCCGGTCGCGGTCAGGTTCTGCAGGATGTCGGCAACGGAGTTGAAGCCCTGTCGCTCGATGTCGGCGCGGCTGACGGTCAGCACCGGCTGCGCGGTTTCCAGGTCGACCTGGCGGATGCGTGAGCCGGTGATTTCGATGCGGTCCAGCGTGGTGGCTTCCGGTGCCTGCTGGGCGAGTGCGGGAGCGGCCAGCGTTGTGGTCGCCGTGATCGCAAGTGCGCGCCGGATCGCCAGCCCCAGTGCGGGAATACGGATGGTCATGGGTCTCTCTCTCTCAGTCTTCGAAGTCTTCGGTGCGCGGCCAAGCGAGCTGCGCCAACGCCACCGCGGGCGGTGGTTGTTCGAACCTAGTGAAGGAGGAGAGGGAGAGGTATGGGGAAAGGACGAAATCGCCATGGAACGGCATGACGCTTCCGCACAAACCGGAAGTGAATCAATCGATTGATGTGATCGACGTGGGAGCGATGGACGAAGCCCCCTCGCCGCGACTCTGGACCGAATGCGTCATGGCAATCGCAGGCAGCGACAACCTGCGTGGAAACAGAAAAAAACCACGGCCCCGAAGGGCCGTGGTCGTGGAGCTTCAACAGCGCGGATGGATCAGAAGCGCTGGGTGTACTTCATGTAGATGAAACGACCAATGTCGTAACCGCCGTAGTACGAGAAGACCGAGCGCGGCTTGGTGTACATGACCGGGCCCTGCTTGTCGAACACGTTGTTGGCGCCCACCGAAACGGTGGCATCCCACGGCAGGTTGTAGCGGAACTGCAGATCGTGGAAGGTCACTGCGCCACGCTCGTTGTAGTTGCGCGCACCCTTGTACCACGGCGCGATCACGCCCGGATCGGAGCACTCATCGGCGTACTTGGTCGGGTTGACGCACTGTTCCTTGACGCTGGAGTAGTAGCGCGCGGTCCAGCTCACGCCGAAGTTCTCCAGGTCCCAACCGACGGTCAGGTTCGAACGCACGCGGAAGCCGATGCCCGAGTTGGTGACGATGCCGTTGCTGACGGTCGGCACGATCGAGCTGTCGTTGGACGAGCGGGAGATGTCCTTGGCCACGTAGGTGGTCGACCAGGAGGTGCTCAGCTTGCCGTAGTCGGTCTCCAGGCGGTACGACAGGTCCATGTCGTAGCCTTCGACTTCTGCGAAGCCGGCATTGCGGCCACCGAACCTCAGGCCGGTGACGATGCCGTTGGACGGATTGCGGGTGAAGCGCGCGCAACGATCGGCCAGGCCCTGCTCGTAGCAGTCGATCAGGATCTGGTTCGGGCTGTCGTCGACGATGGTGTCGTCGATGCGGATCTTCCACCAGTCCAGCGAGACATTGAGGTTGCTGACGAACGTCGGGCTCCAGACCACGCCCAGGGTGCGGCTGGTCGAGGTTTCCGGCTTCAGGTTCGGGTTCGAGCCACCGATGAACGGCGTCGGCGTAGCGGCGACCGAACCTTCGGTCGGCTTGTTGCTGCTGTCCAGCTGGCGGAAGTTGGCGACATCGGCGATGTCCTTCGCGCAGCGTGCGCGGACTTCGGCGCTGCTCTTGGCCGAACCGTACTTGCTGTCGCACGGGTCAGAGAAGTTGGCGAAGGTCTCCGAACCACCACCGTACAGGTCGGAGATGGTCGGGGCACGGAAGCCCTGTGCCCAGGTACCACGCACCAGCAGCTGGTCGATCGGCTTCCACTTGAAGCCGAACTTGCTGTTGAGGGTGTTGCCGAAGGTGTTGTAGTCCGAGAAGCGGGTCGCGGCGTTGAGGCTCAGCTCACGGGCACCCGGCAGGTCGGCCAGCACCGGCACGTTCAACTCCAGGTAGGCTTCCTTCACCTTGTACGAGCCACCGGTCGGGCCAGCGGCCAGGTTGGTGGTGGCACCGGTCTGGGCCAGTGCATCCGGCACGAACTTGCCGGTTTCCTCGCGGTTTTCCACGCCGAAGGCAAAGCCCAGGTCACCGGCAGGCAGGGTGAACAGGCTGCCGCTGATGGTGGCGAAGGCGTTCTTGGAGGTGGTGCGGCCAGTCGCGTTCTCGGCCGGGAACAGCCAGTCCTGCAGGGCCTGGTTGTTGGTCATGCCGTACGGGCTGTCCACACCGTAGGGAACCAGCGGATTCCACGGCAGGCAGCCGGCGATCGGCGCGCCGGGCTTGCCGCACTCGACCTTGCCGGTGGTGGCGTTGTAGTACGACGGACCGGTAGCGGCCTGCACGCGGCCCTTGTGCAGGTTGCCGGTGGTGTGCTGGCGCAGCTCGTTCTTGTTGTACTGGTAGCCCACTTCCCAGTCGAAGTAGCGCTCGCCGATCTCGAACGAGCCGTCGAACGCGGCCACGGCGCGGTAGGTCTTCAGTTCGCTGGTGCTGGTGCGCGGCAGCTCCCACAGGCGACGGTTCCACTTCACTGCGGTCGGCGTGGCATAGCCATGCTGGTTGCCGAACGGGTTGAAGTAGCTGTCGATCGACATCGGGTCGATCTTGGCGACGTCGACATCGAACGGATAGCCGGCGGTGACGCGGGTCGAGGAGCGCTTGTTGTAGCCCAGTTCGGCCTTGAAGCGCACGTTGTCGGTGATGTTGGCCTGGCCCGAGAAGTACAGCGAATCACGCTTGATCGGATAGCTCAGGTGCATCTGATCATTGGTGTTGCTGACGTCACCGGTGAACGCGGTCGGATCGGTGAAGTGGTAGTTGGCCGGGTTGGTCGGGTCGCTGCCGCGGTTGAGTGCGTAGTTGCAGCCTTCCTTCGCATTGGTGCAGCCCGGGCCGCCCTTCACGCCATAGAACTGGCCCCACTGGCTGTTGGTGGTCCAGCCATCGGTCGGGTGGCGATCGGTGTTGCTGTAGCGGCTGAAGCCGCGGTCACGCGCCCACACGGCCTTTTCTTCGGAGTGTTCGGCAGCGAACGTGGCCGAGAAGCGATCGTTGGACCAGCCGGCAACCACGTCGAAGCGGTCACGCGCGCCGTCGCCTTCGCCGTACTGGCCGTGGTAGACGTTGGCGGTGATGCCGCTGACGTTGGTGCGGGTGATGATGTTGATCACGCCGGCCATCGCGTCGGAGCCGTAGATGGCCGAGGCGCCGTCCTTCAGCACTTCGATGCGTTCCACTGCCGACACCGGCAGGGTCGACACGTCCTGGAAGCCGGAGGTGCTGATGCCCAGGCGCTTGCCGTTGACCAGCACCAGCGTGCGCTGGGTGCCGAGGTTGCGCATGTTGACGTAGGTACCACCGGCATCTTCACCGGCCGACAGCACGTTGGCGCGGCTGATGGTCGGGCTGCCCATCGCGGTGACGTTCTGCAGGATGTCCGACACCGAGCTGAAACCCTGGCGTTCGATGTCCAGGCGGGACAGGGCCAGCACCGGCTGGGCGGTTTCAACGTCAACCTGGCGGATGCGCGAGCCGGTGATCTCGATGCGGTCCAGGGTGGTCGGTGCAGTGCTGCTGCTCTGGGCGAAGGCCGGCAGGGCAGCCAGCGTAGCGGTGGTCGCCAGGGCGTAACGGATGGCCTGGCCCAGCGCGGTGGTACGTGAAGTCATTAACGATCTCTCTCTCAGGTCGTGCGCGAGACGTCACTCCGGACGTCGATGAAGCCGGTCGTTAATCAGACCGACGACCGATAGTAGTCTCGTTGGTTAACATCCTGTAAAGAGAGCGTGTCGAAAGGTGTCACTTCACTTCACGTGATTTCACGAAAAATGAACAAAAGCAGATGCTTATGCCATTTCGGCATAGCAAGCGTCGGGCTTCAACTGCTGCGATGCAGCAGGAATTGCGCGAAAAACGCGCAGAGGAGGCCTATGGCGACGCGTTGTGACGCGCCGCCCTGGCAGTAGGGATCAGGCCACGAACGGCCGGAACTGGATGCCCAGGCCAGCGAGGCCGTCGGTCTCACCGATCAGGTCGGCGCGCAGCAGCGGGCGGGCATCGATGAAGGTCTGCGGCACGATCAGTGACAGGCGGTTGTCGTCGGCGGTCAGTTCCAACGCCGGCAGCGGATCGTCCTCGTGGGCACGGTTGAGCAGTACCGCCAGGCGCAGCAGGGCAGCCAACCGGCGTGCGGTCGACAACAGTCGCTCGGGCAGGGCGTCGAAGGCGGTCTTGGTCACGCTGCGGCGATGGCTGCGTACCAGTGCGGCCAGCATCTGCTGCTCCTGCCGCGAGAAACCGGCGATGTCCGAGTGCTCCAGCACATAGCTGCCATGCACGTGGTAGCCGCTGTGGGCGATCATCAGGCCCAGTTCGTGCAGGCGCGCGGCCCAGCCGAGCATGCGTGCGTCGTCGGCATCGAGCTTCCAGCGCTCCTGCACCTGCTCCAGCAGCGACAGCGCGGTGTCCTGCACGCGGTCGGCCTGTACCGTGTCGATGTCGTAGCGCTGGCTGAGCGCGGCCACCGATTCGTCACGCAGGTCGTTCTCACCGGCGCGGCCGACGATGTCGTACAGGATGCCTTCGCGCATCGCCGCCTTGCTGACCAGCAGTTTCTGCAGGCCCAGCGCCTGGAAGGCCGCTTCCAGCACCAGGATGCCGCCGGCGATGATCGGGCGGCGGTCGCTGGACAGGCCCGGCAGCTGGATGTCGTCGATCTTCTTGGCCTTCAGCAGTTCGTCGCGCAGCTGGGGCAAGGCCTCGGCGGTGATCGCGCCCTTGCTCAGCTTCATCGTCGCGCAGATCTCGCTGATTGCCTTGTGCGTGCCCGACGAGCCCAGTGCTTCCTGCCAGCCCAGCGCGCGGTACTTGCTGGCGAAGGGCTGGAACTCGCGGCCGATCTCGGCCAGCGCGTCCTTCCAGCGCTTCTTGCTCAGCTTGCCGCCGGGGAAGAAGCGCCGGGTGCTGGCGATGCAGCCGGCCTGCAGGCTCTCGCGCTCCAGGGTCTGCATGCCCATGCCGATGATGAATTCGGTGGAGCCACCGCCAATGTCGATCACCAGCCGGCGCTGGCCGGGCTTGGGCGGTTGCGCATGGGCCACGCCCAGGTAGATCAGGCGCGCTTCTTCGCGTCCGCTGACCACTTCGATGGCGTGCCCCAGCGCGGTTTCGGCAGGGACCAGGAACGACTGCGGCGAGCGCAGCTGGCGTACGGTGTTGGTGGCCAATGCGCGTACCCGGTGCGGCGGCACGTTGCGGATGCGCTGGCCGAAACGGGCCAGGCATTCCAGCGCACGCTGCCGTGCAGCGGCAGAGAGGCCACCTTTGCCATCCAGGCCGTCGGCCATGCGCACCGTCTCGCGGAGGCGGTCGATCACCCGCAGCTGGCCGAGCGTGTAGCGCGCGATGACCATGTGGAAACTATTGGAGCCAAGGTCGATGGCGGCCAGCAGGTCGCCATCCTGCAATGCGGGCGGAGTCGTGGTGGTATGCGGCATGGGCGAATGTTAGCCGAAGGGGCGGTGTGCTCGTCACCGCGCGGCCTTCACATTTTGGAAGAGGGGAGTGCGGCAGGGCTGCGCCCTGCACCTGCCGAATCAACGTCAACGTCAAAAGCGGGGTATCTGTGGGATGGCGGGGTGGGTCCGGTTGCGGGGGACGCCGTGAACCCCGCTCCGCGGTCCTGCCCAGCCGCTGGCGGCTGTGCGTTCGGGCGCTTGCGAAGCAATGCTCCGCAAGCAAAGCGCCCTCACCCTTGGGGGCTTGGCCGCGGCATCCATGCCGCGGACACCCCCGCAACCGGACCCACCCCGCCTTCGACAGTTCCCTGCGATCTGCCGGGACGGCGTGCTGTGCGGCTGTTGGTGGGTGTCGACCTTGGTCGACACGGTAGATCCACGCCATGCGTGGATGAGTCCAAACGCGCCGACCTTGGTCGACACGTACCGGATCAGAGGCCCTGCATCAATGCCATCTGCGCAGAATGCGGTGCTTCGTCGTGGGCCGGTGCACGCTTGTGGTAGATGCCGTCGGCATCCAGTTCCCAGGCGTTGAGGTTGTCGTCAAGGTAGTTCTGCAGCACTTCGCGGTACACCCGCTTGGCCAGCTCCGGGTCGAGGATCGGGAAGCAGGTCTCGACCCGGCGCAGCAGGTTGCGTTCCAGCCAGTCGGCACTGGCGCAGTACATCTCCGGTGCGCCGTCGTTGCCGAACCAGTAGACGCGGCTGTGCTCCAGGAAGCGGCCGACGATCGAGCGCACGCGGATGTTGTTCGAGATGCCCGGCACGCCCGGGCGCAGAGTGCAGGCGCCGCGGATGATCAGGTCGATCTGCACGCCGGCCTGCGAGGCGGCGTACAGCGCGCGTACCACCTGCGGTTCGTTCAACGCGTTCATCTTGGCGATGATCCGCGCCGGGCGGCCGGCGGCGGCGATGCGCGTTTCGCGCTCGATGCGGCCGAGGATGCCGGTGTGCAGGGTAAAGGGCGACTGCAGCAGGCGCTTGAGCTTCATCTTCGAGGCCAGCCCGGACAGCTGCTGGAACAGCAGGTGCACGTCGTTGCCGATGTCCGCATCGGCGGTGATCAGGCTGATGTCGGTGTACGCACGGGCGGTGCCGCTGTGGTAGTTGCCGGTGCCCAGGTGCACGTAGCGGCGCAGCTTGCGGCCCTCGCGGCGCACGATCAGCAGCATCTTGGCGTGGGTCTTGTAGCCGACCACGCCGTACACCACCTGCACGCCGGCTTCCTGCAGGCGATCGGCCAGGCCCAGGTTGGCCTCCTCGTCGAAGCGCGCGCGCAGCTCGACCACCACGGTCACGTCCTTGCCGTTGCGTGCAGCCTGGATCAGCGCGTCGACGATCAGCGAATCCTTGCCGGTGCGGTACAGGGTCTGCTTGATCGCCAGCACATTGGGGTCGGTCGCCGCCTGCCGGATCAGGTCCAGCACTGCGGTGAATGCATCGAACGGGTGGTGCAGCAGCAGGTCCTGGCGCGCGACCGTCTCGAAGATGCCGTCGCTGTCGCGCAGCGTGCGCGGGGTCATCGGCGGGTACTTCAGGTCCGGCTGCGCGATCAGGTCGTACAGCTGGATGATGCGGTTGAGGTTGACCGGGCCGTCGATGCGGTACACCGCGTTCTCGGTCAGGCCGAAGTTCTGCAGCAGGGTGCGCACGATGTCGCGTGGCATGTCCTGTGCGATTTCCAGCCGCACCGCCGGCCGGTAGCCGCGGTCGACCAGTTCGTCGCGCAATGCCAGCGCCAGGTTCTCCACTTCTTCCTCGTCCACCACCAGCTCGGAGTTGCGGGTAACGCGGAACTGGTAGGCCCCCTGGACTTCCATGCCCGGGAACAGCTCATCGACGAAGGTGGACAGCACCGACGACAGGAACACGAAGTTCTGCGATCCGCCGAGCTTCTCCGGCAGCTGGATGATGCGTGGCAGCGAGCGCGGCGCACGCACGATGGCCAGGTGGCCGGCACGGCCGAACGCGTCGGTGCCCTTCAGCACCACCACGATGTTCAGCGACTTGTTGAGGATCTTCGGGAACGGATGCACCGGGTCCAGGCCCAGCGGCGACAGCACCGGCATGATCTCGTTGCGGAAGTACGCGCGCAGCCAGCGCTTCTGGCGGTGGGTCCACGAATGCCGGCCGAGTACGCCAATGCCGGCCTCCATCAGTGCCGGGCGCAGCGTCTCGTTCCAGCAGCGGTACTGCTGGTCCACCAGTTCGGCGGCACGGTCGTGGATGGCGTTGAGGATGGCCTGCGGGCTCATTCCGTCCGGTGCCGGCGGCAGGCCGAACTCCTGCGCGTGGCGTACGGCCGCGGCGCGGATTTCGAAGAACTCGTCGAGGTTGGTACAGGAGATGCACATGAAGCGCAGGCGCTCCAGCAGCGGCACCTGCGGGTCCATCGCCTGGGCCAGCACGCGGAAGTTGAAATCCAGCTGCGACAGCTCGCGGTTGATGTAGAGCGCCGGGTCGCGCAACGGATCGTTGTCCGGGCTCACGGGGAGGGGGAGGGATCCGAGGCTGCTCATGGCGTCATTCTTCGATGGAAGTCAGGGGGGCGGACTCGCGCGGGCGCACGTGGTCGGCATCGAAATGGCAGGAAAACACCGAGCCCTTGCCAACCTCGCTTTCAATCTCCAGCCGCGCGTGGTGCAGGCCGAGGATGTGCTTGACGATGGACAGGCCCAGGCCGGTACCGCCGCTTTCGCGGGAACGGCTGCTGGAGACACGGTAGAAACGTTCTGTCAGCCGCGGCAGGTGGGTGGCCGGGATGCCGTAACCGGAATCGCGCACCGCCAGCACCGCGCCGTCGCCTTCGCGGCGGAATTCCACCGCGATGCGGCCACCGGCCGGGGTATAGCGCACCGCGTTGGTCACCAGGTTGGAGAAGGCGCTGTGCAGCTCCTTGGTGGAACCCTGCAGGTCGACACCGGCGAGGTCGTCGATGCTGATCTGGTGGCGGCCCTGGCTGTGCGCTTCGGCTTCGCGGCGCAGCGTGGCCAGCATCGGCTGCATCGCCACCGTCTCTTCCTCGCTGTGTTCCTGCGATTCGAGGCGCGACAGCGTCAGCAGGTCTTCCACCAGCTGGGCCATGCGTTGGCTCTGCTTGCGCATCTCTTCCAGCATCGGACCGGTGCCCGGGAAATCCTCCGGGTCCATCATGTCCAGGTAGCCGTGCACCACGGTGAGCGGCGTGCGCAGTTCGTGTGAAACGTTGGCGACGAAGTCGCGGCGCACCTGTTCCAGGCGCAGCAGCTTGCTGACGTCGCGGGCGATCAGCAGCCAGTAGTCCGACGAATAGGGAATCAGGCGCAGGTTCAGGCGGATCGCCGGATCGACCGGCGAGGGCACATCCAGGATCGGCTCGGCATTGCGGCCGCCGGCCAGCCAGTGTGCCAGCGGCATCGGCTGCAGGCGTTCGACCAGGGCTTCGCCGAGGTCCCCCGGATGATGCAGGCCGAGCAGGGCGGTGGCCGCTTCGTTGAACCACTGCACACGCTGGCTGTTGCGGTCCAGTACCACCACGGCATCGGGCAACGCGGCGGCGGCGGCGCGGTAGCTGCGCAGCATGTCGAGCAGGCGGCGCTTGCGAACGCGCATTTCCACCTGGTTGCGGTACAGCAGGCGGTCCAGCTCGTTCCAGACGCCGGTGCCTTCCTCCGCGGTGTCCCAGCGCTGGCGCGCGGTCAGCCGGCGCAGCACGCTGCGCAGCCGCCAGTAATGCCAGGCCAGGGTGGCCAGCGCGCCCAGTGCGATGCACAACCACAGGTGACCCGTGAACCACCCCACCAGTCCGGAGAACAGCAGTACCGCGGCAACGGTGGCCAGGGTCTTCAACCAGGCAGAGCGGATGTGGCGAGGCATTGCGATCTCGTCGTTGAGGTGCGGCGGTTCACTGGGGTGAACCGAGGGTTATAGCAGAGTTGCCGGTGCCGGCACCCGCGGGTGCGCGGCGCCGGCACGACGAGACTCAGGTGGCGGTGGAGAAGCGGTAGCCGGCGCCGCGCACGGTCTGCACCATGTTCTCGGCGTTGAACGGTTCCAGCGTCTTGCGCAGGCGGCGGATGTGCACGTCGATGGTGCGCTCCTCCACGTACACGCTGCCGCCCCACACATGGTCCAGCAGCTGGGCGCGGGTGTAGACGCGCTCGGGGTGGGTCATGAAGAAGTGCAGCAGGCGGTATTCGGTCGGGCCGATCGGCACCGGCTGGTCGTTGGCGAACACGCGATGGGCGGCGCCGTCGATGCGGATCGGGCCGACCGCCACGCTGCCGTCCTCGTCGTCCTCGCGGGCGCGGCGCATGACCGCACGGATGCGGGCCAGCAGTTCGCGCGCCGAGAACGGCTTGACCACGTAGTCGTCGACACCGGCTTCCAGGCCACCGACACGGTCGTTCTCTTCACCGCGGGCGGTCAGCATGATGATCGGTACTTCGCGGGTCAGCGTTTCCTTGCGCCAGCGGCGGGCCAGATCCAGGCCGCTGGTGCCGGGCAGCATCCAGTCCAGCAGGATCAGGTCGGGAACGCGGTCGGCGATCGCGGTCTGGGCCTCACGGGCATCGCCGGCGTGGACCGGTTCGTAATCGCCCTTGCGCAGGGCGAAGGCGACCATTTCACGGATCGCGGGCTCGTCATCGACGATCAGGATGCGTTTCTGCACGAGGACACCGTAGGGCTCGGTTACTGGAGTGGTGCCAGTAGACTACGGTTTGATGACATGTTTGTGACTACCTGGCCGGAACCGGCCGGGATTGCCATCGACCGGTCATGCAGCACTCAGCGGCGGTCGAGGTCCGGGTCCTGCACGCCCTGGCGGCGCAGCTCCAGCACGGTGGGGGTGATCGCCTCGATGCGTGCGTCCACCCGTGCCCGGCCCACGTAGTCCAGCGCCGGGTTGCGCTTGAGCGCCTGCAGCTGCATCAGCGACTGCTCCGGGCGGCCGCTGAGGAAGGCGGCCTCGGCATAGGCCTCGCTGGCGCGCACGCTGTCACCGGCCAGCTCGCTGGCGCGGGCGTATCGCTGCTGGAAGACCGGATCGTTACCACTTTGCGACAGCAGGGGCCGCAGCATGGCCTGCGCGCGCTGGCCCGCCTCTCGGGTGCCCTGTTCGTTCAGGATCTCGGCGTAGGTCAGGGCCACGGGCCGGCTGTTGGGGTGCTCGCGCAGCAGCTGCTCGAAACGGGTGTTGGCCTGCGCGCCCAGCCCGGCACGCGATTCGGCCTCGCCCAGGCCCAGTGCCAGCCACAGGTTGTCCGGGCGGGTCTGCAGCAGGCTGGCCAGGGTCTGCCGGGCCTGCGTGGCACCGCTGCGGCCGCCGCGCATGACAGCCAGCGCCTGGCCGTAGCGCTGGGCGTCGTTGAGGCCGTCCTTCTGCCGCTTGGCCATGTCCGCGTATTCGCGCTCCAGCTCGGCGGTGGAATCGGCGCTCAGCACCCGCAGGCGTTCCCGTGCCCACTCGAAGTCGCCGCTGGCGCCACGGGCCAGCTGGCCGACCGGAATGCGCAGCACGCTGCTGGGCAGCAAGGGGTTGTTTCCGCGCAGCAGCGGCTCGGCCAGCCCTGGATCGGCCGGATTCACCCGCTCCTTGCGTTCGCCGCTGGGGGTGCTGGTGGTCAGCAGCACCGTGTCCTTCTTCATCTGCTCGGCGCGGGCCTTGGCCTCGCTGATACGGGTGATGTTGACCGGGTGGGTGCGCAGGAACTCGGGCACGCTGTAGCCGCCCTCGTTGCCGCGCATCGCCGCCGACATGCGCTCGAAGAAGCCGGCCATCGCGTCCACGTCATAGCCGCTGCGCGACAGGGTGCGAATGCCGAGGCGGTCGGCCTCCGATTCGTTGGAGCGGGTGTAGTTGATCTGCCGCTGCTGCATCAGGCCCATGCCCGAGCTGATCGCGGCCATGGTCGCGTTGCCCGAGGAGGTGCTGTTGCTGGCCTGGGCAGCCACCACCGCAGCCAGCATGCCCAGCAGGATCGGAATCTGGTCGCGCTGGGCGCGCTCGACCCCGCGCAGCACGTGCTGCTGGGTGACATGGGCGATTTCGTGGGACAGCACCGCAGCCACCTCATCCTCGCGTTCGGCGGTCAGCACCAGGCCGGCATTGACCCCGATGTAGCCGCCAAGGGTCGCGAAGGCGTTGATCTGGCGGTCCTTCATCACGAAGAAGGTGTAGGGCTGGCGCGGCTGGTCGCTGTTGGAGCCAAGCCGGGTGCCCATGGTCTGCAGCCAATCGTTCACCAGCGGGTCGTCCAGCAGGTAGCCGTAGTTGCGCAGCTCGCGCAGCATCATCGCGCCGTACTCGGCCTGGCGCGCCGGGGTCAGCAGCTCGCCGGCCGAGGAGCCGATGTCGGGCAGCTTCTCCTGGGCCTGGGCCAGCGGCATGGCCAGGGCCAGGGTGACGGCGGTAGTCAGCAGCAGGGCTCGCAAGCAGAAGGTCCTCGGGCAGGGCGCGCCAAGCGTGGCAGGGCAGGGGGCAACCATTCGTTAATCCACAGTGTTGCGGCGGTGGCGTGGAAATTCCAGCGCGCCGGTACCATATGTAGACCGTCGATCCATCGTGGAGTTTCCCGTGACAGCCCAGACCGCCGGCGGTGCCCCCGCCATCACCATCTATTCCACCGCCGTCTGCCCGTACTGCGTGGCCGCCAAGAACTTCCTCAAGAGCAAGGGCCAGCAGTGGACCGAGGTCCGCATCGACCTGGACCCGGCCGAGCGCGAGAAGATGATGGCGCTGACCCGCCGCACCAGTGTGCCGCAGATCTTCGTCGGCGACGTCCATGTCGGCGGCTACGACGACATGATGGCCCTGCACCGTGAAGGCAAGCTTGAGCCGCTGCTGGCCGGGCAGGGCCAGGCATGAGCACGGCCGACGACGGCAGCAAGGACCGCATCGCCGAATTCACCGACTTCCGCAAGCGCATGAACGAGCGCATCCTGGGTGAACCGAACCAGGTGGTGCGGCGCTTCTTCGCGCTGGATACGCAGACCTACCAGGCCGGCGCGCTGGACGTGAAGACCAAGGAACTGCTGGGCCTGGTGGCCTCGATGGTGCTGCGCTGCGACGACTGCATCAGCTACCACGTGGCCCAGTGCAAGGACGCCGGGGTGACCCGTGAGGAGTTCTTCGAGACCTTCTCGGTCGGCCTGGTGGTCGGCGGCTCGATCGTGATCCCGCACCTGCGCCGCGCGGTCGACTTCCTCGACCAGCTTGAAGGCGGCGCGGCCGCCCCGGCAGCGCACGAGCACTGAGTGCTCCGGTAGTGCCGGCAGCTGGCCGGCATTCCCTGAACCCGACACGGCCGGGGTTGCCGGCCAGCGGCCGGCACTACCGGACCTGCAAGGGGGCCTTCCCCGCAATCCAACAGTCCAGGAGCCCCCTTGTTGTTCAAGGGGGCGCGCCGACAGGCGCGGGGATAAGGTGGAATGCGCGGGCAATTCTGCCTGAGCCGGGGAGTGGGACCATGGTCTATTTGGGACCTCGGCCCCGGCTCAGGCATAATTGCGGGTGAAACTTCCTTTGCGCCGGCGTTTCCGGGCACGTCCGGACGGCGTTTTTCCCCCTGTTCGGAACATCGATCAATGACGCAGAAAATTACGGTCATCCGCGGCGACGGCATTGGCCCGGAAATCATGGACGCCACCCTGTTCGTGCTCGACCAGCTCAACGCTGGCCTGGAGTATGAAGACGCCGACGCCGGCCTGGTGGCCCTGGAAAAGCACGGCGACCTGATGCCGGCGGTGACCCTGGAGTCGATCGCGCGCAACAAGGTCGCGCTGAAGAGCCCGCTGACCACCCCCGTCGGTGGTGGCTTCACCTCGATCAACGTCAGCCTGCGCCGCCATTTCGACCTGTACGCCAACGTGCGTCCGGCCCACACCTTCCCGAACACCAAGTCGCGTTTCGACAACGTCGACCTGATCACCGTTCGTGAGAACACCGAAGGTGCGTACCTGGCCGAAGGCCAGGAAGTGTCGGCTGATGGCGAGACCGCCTTCTCCGGCACCCGCATCACCCGCAAGGGTTCCGAGCGTATCGTGCGCTACGCCTTCGAGCTGGCCCGCAGCGTCGGCCGCAAGAAGGTCACCGCCGTACACAAGGCCAACATCATCAAGTCGACCTCGGGCCTGTTCCTGAACGTCGCCCGTGAAGTGGCCGCGCAGTACCCGGACATCGAGTTCCAGGAAATGATCGTCGACAACTGCTGCATGCAGCTGGTGATGCGTCCGGAACAGTTCGACGTGATCGTTACCACCAACCTGTTCGGCGACATCATCTCCGACCTGTGCGCCGGCCTGGTGGGCGGCCTGGGCCTGGCCCCGGGTGCCAACATCGGCAAGGATGCGGCGATCTTCGAAGCCGTGCACGGCACCGCGCCGGACATCGCCGGCCAGGGCAAGGCCAATCCGTGCGCGCTGTTGCTGGCAGCGGCGCAGATGCTGGACCATATCGGCCAGCCGGAAAACGCCGAGCGCCTGCGCAAGGCCATCGTGGCGACCATGGAAGCCAAGGATTCGCTGACCGGCGACCTCGGCGGCACCGGTACCACCATGAGCTTCGCCAAGGCTATCGCCACCCGCCTGTAAGCGGCCGGTCGACCTCGGTTGGATCCACAGCGGGGCGCCTTCGGGCGCCCCGTTGCGTTGTGGGCTGACTCGGTAGATCCACGCCATGCGTGGATGGCGGGGCTTTGATCCGCAGCCACCCATGGGGTGGCTACAGGCGGTTATCTGTGCGTTTATCGTACAGATCATGTGCCCGATCCCGGCTGGTTCGTGCGCCAGCCGCTCCGCATCCTGTGCCCACTTCCCACCGCACAGGAGTCGCCCCATGAACCTTTCCGCCTTCGGCCTGGCCAGCCTGATCGGCATGGCCGCCACCGCCCCGGTCGCCGCTGCCGAACCGGCCCATCCCACCATCCGCCATATGGCCGGCGCGCCGGTCGCGGCCTCGCTGGATGCCGCGAAGACCGCCGTGCTGGTCATCGATTTCCAAAACGAATACTTCGACGCCAGTGCCGCGCCCGGCTTTGCTGGTGGCCGCATGGTCATCCCTGACGGCGTAGCCGCGCTGCGCCAGGCGAAGCGGGTGGTCGAGTTCGCTGATGCCAACGGCATCCGCGTGATCCACGTGCAGCATGTGCTGCCGGCCGGCGCGCCGCTGTTCGCGCAGGGCAGCGTCAACGCCGCCTTCCATCGGGGCCTGCTGCCGCGCCAGGGCGAGGCCGTGGTGCAGAAGGACAACGTGAGCGTGTTCGCCGGCGCCTCGGCTGCCGTGCTGGACACCGTGCTGAAGGACGCCGGCATCGACACGCTGATCGTCACCGGCCTGCAGACCCATGCCTGCGTGGCCGGCGCCGCCCGTGACGCTGCCGCCGCACCGCGCGGCTACCGGGTGATCGTGTCGTCCGATGCGACGGCCAGTCGCGATCTGGATCTGGCCGGCGGCCAGCGCATGGATCATCGCGCGCTGCACGGGGCCTCGCTGGCGCAGATCGAGGATACCTTTGGTGACGTTCTGAGTACCGATGCAATCCTGGCGCTGCCGGTGCGCAAGGCCGGCGACGGCGCTTGATAAGCTGCTAGGGCCCGCATGCCGTGGGCCCCCGCCAGGTGGAGTTGCCCGTTGATGGATCATTTCGCTGCCCTGCGTGCGCTGCGCGCCATCGTCGACGCAGGCGGCTTCACTGCTGCGGCCGAACGCCTGGGCACGACCCACTCGGCGATGTCTCGGCAGCTGCGGCAACTGGAAGACCATCTGCAGGTGCGCCTGCTCGATCGCAACAGCCGCCGGCTGTCATTGACCGAAGCCGGACGCGATTACTACCAGGAGGCCGGCGCGCTGCTCGATCGTCTGCAGGAGGCGGATGACCGCGCGCGCGCAGGACAGGCCCAGCCCGGTGGCTCAGTGCGCATCAGCGTGCCGCAGGTGGTCGCCAGCCAGGAGTTGCCACAGTGGTTGCCGTCGTTCCTGCAGCGCTACCCGCAGGTCTCGCTGGATCTGTCGGCCGATGATCAGCTGGTCGATGTCGTGGGCGGTGGGTTCGACCTGGCCCTGCGCATCGCGCATGCGTTGCCGGACAGCCAACTGGTCGCACGTGAACTGGCCAGCTGCCCGCGCATACTGGTGGCCGCGCCAGCCTATCTGGCCCGGCACGGCCTGCCGCGGCAGGCGGCCGACCTTGCGCAGCACGCCCTGCTGGGCTTCAGTCCCACGCCGTCGATGCCGCCCTGGCAGCTGCAGGGGCCGCGTGGTGCCAGCATGAACATCGAGGCTGGCCAGCGCCTGCGCGTGGATGCCACGCCAGCGCTGTATGCCGCCGCGCTGGCGGGAATGGGCATCAGCCTGTTCACCGCGCTGACGGTGCAGGAAGATCTGCGCGCCGGTCGATTGATCCGTGTGCTGCCAGCGTGGCATGCGGGGCAGCGACGCTACTTCGCGCTGTATCCACATGCGCGTGCGCTTGCCCCCAAGGTGCGTGCGCTGGTCGAGCACCTCGCGGCGCACTACGCTGCACAGGTGGGCGCGGCAGGGTAGCCGCGCCGCTGCAACCGAGGTGGTGATGGAATCGGTGTACCTGCTGGTCGCGCTCGGCGCGATCGTCGCCGGATTCGTGCAGGGGCTGTCGGGTTTCGCCTTCGGCATGGTGGCGATGTCGTTCTGGGCATGGGGGCTGGAGCCGCGACTGGCGGCCACACTGTCGGTGTTCGGCGCGCTGGTCGGCCAGGTGGTGGCGGTGTTCACCGTGCGCCGCGGCTTCAATCCGCGCCTGCTGCTGCCTTTCGTGCTGGGTGGGCTGGCCGGCATTCCGCTGGGCGTGATGCTGCTGCCGCAGCTGGACATGGACTGGTTCAAGGCTTTGCTGGGCGGCTTCCTGGCGCTGTGGTGCCCGGTGATGCTGATGGCGCGCTCGTTGCCGCCGATCACCGTCGGAGGGCGCGTGGGTGATGCCATTGCCGGTATGGCCGGTGGCGTGCTCAGTGGCATCGGTGGCTTCGCCGGGCCGGTGCCGACGTTGTGGAGCACGCTGCGCGGCTTCGGCAAGGACGAGCAGCGCGCGGTCATCCAGAACTTCAACCTGGCCATGCTGGCGGTGACCATGGCCACCTATGTCGGAACTGGCCTGGTGACGCGGCAGATGCTGCCGTACTTCGCCATCGTGGCGCCGGCCATGCTGGTGCCGACGCTGCTGGGCGCGCGGGTCTACATCGGTATCAGCGAGGCGCGCTTCCGGCAGATCGTACTGAGTCTGCTGACCGCATCCGGCATCGCGCTGCTGGCCTCGTCGCTGCCGACGCTGCTGGCGCGTGCGCCGGCAGCCTGAGGCTCAGGCTGGGCGGAACATGCGGAAGCGTTGTTCGGCGCCGATGCGGAAGTAGTCGGCGGGGCCGCCGCCGCGCAGGATAGGCGCCGCTGCAGCGGTGTCGTAGATGCCGTCGACCAGCAAACGGGTGTCGATGTGCACTGCGACCACTTCGCCCAGCACCAGCCAGCCGTTGGTGTCCTGCCCGGCGGCATCGCGCAGGCGCACGATCTGGGTGCAACGGCACTCCATGCTCACCGGGCTCTGTGCCACGCGGGGTGGCGCGACCTGTGTGGAGGCCAGTGGCGTCAGCCCGGCCAGGGCGAACTCGTCGACCTCCGGCCCGACCCCACGACAGCTTTCGTTCATTGCTTCGGCCAGGTCGAAGGTCGCCAGGTTCCAGGCGAACTCACCGGTCGCTTCGATGTTGCGCAGCGAGTCTTTGCGGCCCTGGCTGGAGAAGCCGATGATCGGCGGGGTGTAGTTGAACGCATTGAAGAAGCTGTACGGCGCCAGGTTCAGTGTCCCTTCGGCGTCACAGCTGGAAATCCAGCCGATCGGGCGTGGGCCGATGATGGCGTTGAACGGGTCGTGCGGAAGGCGGTGTCCGTCTGCCGGGCGGTAGCTGTGGAAGGTGCAGGACATGGGGCAGGGTTCCAAAAAAAAGCCGTGATCCTCGCGGACCACGGCTTGTCGTTTACGACCAGATGGGGTTCAGCGCTGCTGGATCTTCGACAGCAGGCGCAGGAACTCCACATACAGCCAGACCAGGGTCACCATCAGGCCGAATGCGCCATACCACTCCATGTACTTCGGTGCGCGCTGGGCCACGCCGGTTTCGATGAAGTCGAAATCCAGCACCAGGTTCAGCGCGGCGACGACCACCACGAACAGGCTGAACGCAATGCCCAGCCAACTGGAATCGTGGATCACCGGCACATCGATGTTGAAGAAGCCGAGCACGAACGAGGCCAGGTAGAGCAGGGCGATGCCGCCGGTGGCGGCGACCACACCCATCTTGAAGTTCTCGGTGGCCTTGATCACGCCGCTGCGGTAGGCGATCAGCAGCGCGAACAGGGTGCCGAAGGTCAGCAGCACCGCCTGGAACACGATGCCCGGGAACTTGGCGTTGAAGACGGCCGAGATGGCGCCGAGGAAAAGCCCCTCGACCAGCGCGTACATCGGCGCGGTGACCGGGGACCATTCCTTCTTGAAGACGGTAACCAGTGCCAGTACCAGGCCGCCGATCGCGCCGCCCATGGCGTACAGCCTGGCCGCGTCCATGACCTGGTCGTACTCGTCGATCGACTGGTTCCAGGCGAAGGCCGCCGTCAACACTGTCAGCAGCAGCAGGAAACCGGTCTTGTTGACGGTGCCGTTGAGCGTCATGGCCTGGTCGGGGCTGGTTACCACCGAGCCACTGGCGAGGTCGAGGAAGGTCGACTCGGAAAGAGCCGGGTTGCCGCTGCGCATGCGTGTTCTCCGTGCGAATGAGGGGCTGGACGGCCATCCGGCCGATGACCGGGAGCATAGCCGATGGTTGCACGTGGTGCGGTGTCAGGCTTCGGATGCGGGTCGCCCGCGTTGACAGTTCATGATGCGCTTGGCCACAATGACCAGCTCCCCGGGCCTGGCCCGAGGGGATTGCAAGACCGGGGTATAGCGCAGTCTGGTAGCGCGCCTGCTTTGGGAGCAGGATGTCGGGGGTTCGAATCCCTCTACCCCGACCAATCCCACATCACGTCGGATTGGACGCCGTTCCGGTTCGGGCGCCCGTAGCTCAACTGGATAGAGCACCGGCCTTCTAAGCCGGCGGTTACAGGTTCGATTCCTGTCGGGCGCGCCATCGGCGAGGCACTGGGATCGCATCGGCGGATGTGAAGAAGTGCTTGCAAAAGCGTAAAGACTCCACCAGAATATCGGACTCGCTTCGGCGGACCGGAACTTCGGTGACAGTCCCCAGGCAAAGGTTTGAAGCTCCAGCGCCAGCGGATATCGGCGAGGGAGCAAAAGTTTCAGTGGTGGCTGTAGCTCAGTTGGTTAGAGTACCGGATTGTGATTCCGGTGGTCGGGGGTTCGAATCCCCTCAGCCACCCCACTGATTCAACCGCATCGGCGCAGCCGAAACGGTATTGCAATAAACAGAATGCACGCTACAATGTGCGTCTGAGTTTTACGGGCCGTTAGCTCAGTTGGTAGAGCAGTTGACTCTTAATCAATAGGTCCAAGGTTCGAATCCTTGACGGCCCACCAAGACGGAAGCCACCTGGTATGCCAGGTGGCTTTTTTCTTATAAGTGTGACCCCTTCGATTTGAAGGATCGCACGTAGCGGTACCCGCGCATGGCGTGGATCTGCCGCGGTGCTGGAACAGCCGTACTTGATTCAACATCGTTGAAAAAAGTGCTTGCACCCACCGCTCGGATCAAGCCATAATTCGCGCCCCGATTTCGGGCTGTTAGCTCAGTTGGTAGAGCAGTTGACTCTTAATCAATAGGTCCAAGGTTCGAATCCTTGACAGCCCACCAGACGAAAGCCACTTGGTTCGCCAAGTGGCTTTTTTCTTGCCTGTGCTTTGCCTGTGCGTCGCTCCGGCCCTCATCCACGCATGGCGTGGATCTACTGAAGCGGTGCTGGAACAAATTGCGCGTGAATCGCCATGTTCAGCTTTGTGCAGGCCTTTCGCTTCCTGTCATCGCCTGCGACAATGAACGCCTGTGCCGGCCACGCGAAAGTGGCGGAATTGGTAGACGCCCTGGATTTAGGTTCCAGTGCCGCAAGGCGTGGGGGTTCGAGTCCCCCCTTTCGCACCAGTGCCGGCCTGTCCCCGCCCTGATCGGGCCATCTGCGCCCCCTTGACCGGCACGCGCTGGCAGTGCAGGCCGAATTGGGCGAAACTAAAGGGCTGCGGCAAGCAGGCGCGTCCCAGACGTCGTGTCCTTACAACCGTTTCATCCCAATCATCGAGCCGGGGGCCTGGGCCACCGGTGGCAGGAGTCAACATGCAAGCTTCGATCGAATCCACCGGCAACCTGGAACGCCGCCTGAGCTTCTCGCTGCCGGAAGAGCGTCTGCAGAGCCACATCGTCGGCCGCCTGGGCGAAATCGCCCGTACCACCCGCATCAAGGGTTTCCGTCCGGGCAAGGTGCCGGCCAAGGTGATCGAGCAGCGCTTCGGCGCGCAGGTCCGTGGCGAGGCGCTGGACGGCCTGCTGCGCGAAACCTTCGACGCGGCCGTGCGCGAGCACGACCTGCGCATCGTCGGCAGCCCGCGCATCGACAAGGGCGACGAGGGTGAGTTCTCCTTCGTCGCCACCGTGGAAGTGGTGCCGGACTTCGGCGACATCGACGTCAGCAAGCTGACCGTCGTGCGCCACAGCGCCGAGATCACCGACGCCGACATCGACCAGATGATCGAGAACCTGCAGAACCAGCGTCGTACCTGGGCCCCGGTCAGCCGTGGCGCACAGGACGGTGATCTGGTCGCCGTGGAAACCTGGTCGCAGGCCGGCGAAGAGCGCCTGCCGGCCGAGGGCACCGAGAAGGGTTCGATCGTGCTCGGCCAGGGCATGATGTTCGAAACCATCGAAAAGGGCCTGGTTGGCCTGGCCAAGGGCGAAGAGAAGACCCTGGACGTCGAGTTCCCGGCGGACTGGCGCGTGCCGGTGCTGGCCGGCAAGACCGTGCAGGTCACCGTCAAGGTTGCCGAAGTCTCCGAGCCGGTCGTGCCGGCGGTCGACGAAGCCTTCATCAAGAGCTTCGGCGTGAAGGGCGGCGATGTGGAGCAGTTCCGCAGCGACATCCGCGCCAACCTGGAGCGCGAGCTGAAGGGCGCCCTGATGAACCGTCTGCGCCGCGAAGTGGGCGAGCAGCTGATTGCCGCCTATTCGTCGGTGGAAATGCCGCCGCGCCTGGTCGAGAACGAGGCCCGCGCCATGCTGGCCCAGCAGGTCGAGCAGATCCGCCGCAACGGCCAGAACGTCGGTGAGATCCCGGCCGATGCCCACGAAGGCTTCAAGGACGCCGCCGCCAAGCGCGTGCTGGTCGGCCTGCTGGTCGGCGAGGTGGCCCGCATCAACGACCTGCGCCTGGAAGCCAAGCGCCTGAACGAAACGATGCGTCTGATCGCTTCGACCTACGAAGAGCCGGAGCAGGTCATTGAGATGTACCGCAACGACCCCCAGCTGATGTCTGGCCTGCAGAACCGTGTGATGGAAGAGCAGGTGATCGACTGGATCGCCGAGCGTGCCCAGCACACCGAAGAGAAGCTGTCGTTCCAGGACGCGATCCGCCAGTAAGCCCGGCCGGATCACCGGATGCCCCGCGCCTTTGCCGGCGCGGGGTTGTTGCCCCCCAAGATAGGTACCTCACGTAATGGACAACCGAACCAAAGCCCTGAACCTGGTTCCGATGGTGGTCGAGCAGACCAGCCGCGGCGAGCGTGCCTACGACATCTATTCGCGCCTGTTGAAGGAGCGCCTGATCTTCCTCGTGGGCCCGATCGACGATCACATGGCCAACGTGGTGGTGGCGCAGTTGCTGTTCCTGGAATCGGAAAACCCGGAAAAGGACATCAACATCTACATCAACTCGCCGGGTGGCGTGGTCACCGCCGGCATGGCGATCTACGACACCATGCAGTACATCAAGCCGAATGTGAGCACCACCTGCATCGGCCAGGCCGCCTCGATGGGCGCCCTGCTGCTGGCCGCGGGCGAAGCCGGCAAGCGCTACGCGCTGCCGAACTCGCGCGTGATGATCCACCAGCCGCTGGGCGGCTACCAGGGCCAGGCGACCGACATCGACATCCACGCGCGTGAGATCCTGACCCTGCGTTCGCGCCTGAACGAGGTGCTGGCCAAGCACACCGGCCAGTCGCTGGAGACGATCGCCCGTGACACCGAGCGCGACAACTTCAAGAGCGCCTTCGAGGCGCAGGCCTACGGTCTGGTCGACCAGGTCCTGGAGCGTCGTCCGGATGAGTCGATCCAGGCCGGCTGACCGGCCTTCACGGGGCCATGGAGGCCCCGTTCCTGCAGGGTCGGGCGGGACTGGTGTCCCCTCGGCCCTGTGCTATTCTCGAATCGAACCCCCGTTCAGCGGGTGGGGTAACTGGGTAAGCGAAGCATGAGCGAAGACCGCCAAGGTCGTTCCACGGACACCGGCAAGATCCTCTACTGCTCTTTCTGCGGCAAGAGCCAGCATGAAGTGCGCAAGCTGATTGCGGGTCCGAGCGTGTTCATCTGTGATGAATGCGTGGAGCTGTGCAACGACATCATCCGCGAGGAGCTTGAGGAAAAGGCGCAGTCGGCGCGCAGTTCGCTGCCGAAGCCGCGCGAGATCCTCGAGGTGCTCGACCAGTACGTGATCGGCCAGAACCGCGCCAAGCGCACCCTGGCCGTGGCCGTGTACAACCACTACAAGCGCATCGAGAGCCGGCAGAAGAACGACGACGTCGAACTGGCGAAGTCGAACATCCTGCTGGTCGGCCCGACCGGTTCGGGCAAGACCCTGCTGGCCGAGACCCTGGCCCGCCTGCTCAACGTGCCGTTCACCATGGCCGACGCCACCACGCTGACCGAAGCCGGTTACGTGGGCGAGGACGTGGAGAACATCATCCAGAAGCTGCTGCAGAAGTGTGACTACGATGTCGAGAAGGCGCAGCAGGGCATCGTCTACATCGATGAAATCGACAAGATCTCGCGCAAGAGCGAGAACCCGTCGATCACCCGCGATGTGTCCGGTGAAGGCGTGCAGCAGGCCCTGCTGAAGCTGATCGAAGGCACCGTGGCCAGCGTTCCGCCGCAGGGCGGCCGCAAGCATCCGCAGCAGGAATTCCTGCAGGTGGACACCAAGAACATCCTGTTCATCTGCGGCGGCGCGTTCGCCGGGCTGGACAAGGTGATCCAGGCCCGTTCCACCGACGTCGGCAGCATCGGCTTCGGCGCCAAGGTGAAGAGCAGCGAGCGCAAGCAGGAAGTGGGCAAGGTGCTGGCCGAAGTCGAGCCGGAAGACCTGATCAAGTTCGGCCTGATCCCCGAGTTCGTCGGCCGCCTGCCGGTGGTGGCGACCCTGGAGGAGCTGGACGAGCCGGCCCTGATCAGGATCCTGACCGAGCCGAAGAACGCCATCACCAAGCAGTTCAAGAAGCTGTTCGAGATGGAGAACGTCGAGCTGGAGTTCCGTCCGGACGCGTTGTCGGCCATTGCCCGCAAGGCGCTCAAGCGCAAGACCGGTGCCCGTGGCCTGCGCACCATCGTCGAATCGGTCCTGCTGGACACCATGTACGACCTGCCGTCGCAGGAAAACGTCAGCAAGGTGGTGGTGGACGAGTCGGTGATCGAGCACAAGTCCGAGCCGTACCTGATCTACCAGACCCCGGCGGCCCCTGAACAGAAGGCCGCAGGCGCCGAGTGATCCTTCCAGGTTGTTGATTGGAAAGGATTTTCAAGGAATGCCTTGCATCTGAAAGCCGATGGCCCCATAACGGGGCCATCGGCTTTTTTTGTCTCCGGAAGATGCCCTCCCGGAGGCGGTTTTCCCCTTCCCTGGAGCCCCCATGGCCCGTTCCCCAAGTGAAACCCTCGACCTGCCGGTCCTGCCGCTGCGCGACGTAGTGGTGTTCCCGCACATGGTCATCCCGCTGTTCGTCGGCCGTGACAAGTCCATGCACGCGCTCGAACAGGCAATGGAATCGGACAAGCGCATCCTGCTGCTGGCGCAGAAGTCGGCCGAGACCGATGACCCGCATGCGGCCGACCTCTACCAGGTCGGTACGCTGGCGCAGGTGCTGCAGCTGCTGAAGCTGCCCGACGGCACCATCAAGGTGCTGGTCGAAGGCCTGTCGCGCGTGCAGGTCACCCACGTCGACGAGCGCAACGGCTCGCTGCACGGGCAGGCGGTGGAAATCGACGCCACCGACGAACGCGAGGCCCGCGAGGTCGAGGCGATCGCCCGCTCGCTGATGTCGCTGTTCGAGCAGTACGTCAAGACCAACCGCAAGCTGCCGCCGGAACTGCTGCAGACGCTGTCGGGCATCGATGAGCCGGCGCGCCTGGCCGACACCATCGCCGCGCACATCAGCGTGCGCCTGGCCGACAAGCAGCGCCTGCTGGAAACGCTGGCCGTCGGCGATCGCCTGGAGATGCTGGTCGGCCTGGTCGACGGCGAGATCGACGTGCAGCAGATGGAAAAGCGCATCCGCGGCCGCGTGAAGTCGCAGATGGAGAAGAGCCAGCGCGAGTACTACCTCAACGAACAGATGAAGGCCATCCAGAAGGAACTGGGTGACCTGGACGACGCGCCGGGCGAGCTGGAAGAGCTGGCCCGCAAGATCGCCGAAGCCGGTATGCCGAAGGCGGTTGAAGCCAAGGCGCGCAACGAACTGAACAAGCTCAAGCAGATGTCGCCGATGTCGGCCGAAGCGGCGGTTGTGCGCAACTACCTGGAGTGGCTGCTGGGCGTGCCGTGGAAGAAGCGCAGCAAGGTGCGCAAGGACCTGAAGGCCGCGCAGGACACCCTCGACGCCGACCACTACGGCCTGGAGAAGGTCAAGGAGCGCATCCTTGAATACCTGGCGGTGCAGTCGCGCGTGAAGCAGATGAAGGGCCCGATCCTGTGCCTGGTCGGGCCGCCGGGCGTGGGCAAGACCTCGCTGGGCCAGTCCATCGCCAAGGCCACCAACCGCAAGTTCGTGCGCATGTCGCTGGGCGGCGTGCGCGACGAGGCCGAGATCCGTGGCCACCGCCGTACCTACGTCGGTTCGATGCCGGGCCGCATCGTGCAGAACCTCAACAAGGTCGGCAGCAAGAACCCGCTGTTCGTGCTCGACGAGATCGACAAGATGTCGATGGACTTCCGTGGCGATCCGTCTTCGGCGCTGCTGGAAGTGCTCGATCCGGAGCAGAACAACGCGTTCAACGACCACTACCTGGAAGTGGATCTGGACCTGTCCGAAGTGATGTTCGTGGCGACCTCGAACTCGCTCAACATTCCGGGCCCGCTGCTGGACCGCATGGAAGTGATCCGCATCCCCGGCTACACCGAGGACGAGAAGCTCAACATCGCCACCCGTTACCTGGTGCCGAAGCAGATCAAGGCCAACGGCCTGCAGCCGGAAGAACTGGAGATCGGCAGCGATGCCATCCAGGACATCGTGCGTTACTACACGCGCGAATCGGGCGTGCGCAACCTGGAACGCGAGATCGCCAAGATCTGCCGCAAGGTGGTGAAGGAGATCGCGCTGGCCGGCCCGCAGCCGGCGGCGAAGGCGAAGAAGGGTGCGAAGAAGAAGGCGCTGGTGAGCGTGTCCAGCAAGAACCTGGACAAGTACCTGGGCGTGCGTCGCTTCGACTTCGGCCGTGCCGAGGAAGAGAACGAGATCGGCCTGGTCACCGGCCTGGCCTGGACCGAGGTCGGCGGCGATCTTCTGCAGATCGAATCGACGCTGGTGCCGGGCAAGGGCCAGCTGATCCTGACCGGTCAGCTCGGCAACGTGATGAAGGAATCTGCGTCGGCGGCGCTGTCGGTGGTGCGTTCGCGCGCCGTGGGCTTTGGCATCGACAGCGACTTCCTGCAGAAGCACGACGTGCACCTGCACGTGCCCGATGGTGCCACGCCGAAGGACGGCCCGAGTGCCGGCGCGGCGATGGTGACCTCGCTGGTGTCGATGCTGACCAAGGTGCCGGTGCGTGCTGACGTGGCGATGACCGGCGAGATCACCCTGCGTGGTCGCGTCACCGCGATCGGTGGCCTGAAGGAAAAGCTGCTGGCGGCACTGCGTGGTGGCATCCGCACGGTGATCATCCCGGAAGAGAACCGCAAGGACCTGGCCGACATTCCGGCCAACGTCACCCGCGATCTGAAGATCGTGCCGGTGAAGTACATCGAAGAAGTCCTGGACCTGGCGCTGGAGCGTCCGTTGGCACCGAAGAAGGCGCGCAAGAGTGCGCAGCGTGTCACGGTGCGCAGCAAGGCCAAACCGAGTGGAAGCGCGCGCGTCAAGCATTGACGCGCGCTGTCCAATGGCCCGAAACCCGCGTCGTTGCTGGCTTTCCAGCTTGCGTGGGGGTAGGGCCACTGGTATAAAAGCAGCACTCGCGAATGAGTGATCGCTGTCAGCGATGACTGAATCGGCGAACCGTTTCCACATGGCGGCCGCATGCAGAAGGCATGCGGTTGCTTCCCTGTCGAATAAGCGGAACCCACCGCCAAAGGAGTTGTAGAGAATGAACAAGACCGAATTGATCGATGCCGTTGCTGAAGCTGCCGACCTGACCAAGGCCGAGTCCAGCCGCGCTGTCGATGCCGTCGTTGCTGCCGTCACCAAGGCGCTGAAGGACGGCGATGCGGTCACCCTGGTTGGCTTCGGTACCTTCCAGGTCCGCGACCGTGCTGCACGCACCGGCCGCAACCCGAAGACCGGCGACACCATCAAGATCGCTGCTTCGAAGAATCCGTCGTTCAAGGCTGGTAAGGCCCTGAAGGATGCTGTAAACTAAGCGGCTCGCTGGGGTGCTTAGCTCAGCGGTAGAGCGTCTCCTTTACACGGAGAGGGTCGGGGGTTCGAAACCCTCAGCACCCACCACAGCACCGCGGTAAAAGTTTGAGTGTGGAGCGGTAGTTCAGCTGGTTAGAATGCTGGCCTGTCACGCCGGAGGTCGCGGGTTCGAGTCCCGTCCGCTCCGCCATTCAACGAGGCCTCCGGCCAAAAGCTGGAGGCTTTGTTTTCTCCCCGGTCCAGGCCGGCTGAAAACAAAAAAGGTAACAACGCGGAGCGGTAGTTCAGCTGGTTAGAATGCTGGCCTGTCACGCCGGAGGTCGCGGGTTCGAGTCCCGTCCGCTCCGCCACTACATCGAGGCCCCCGGCCTGAAGCCGGGGGCCTTGTCTTCTCCCCGGAAGGTTCGGGAAGAAGGCGAAAAGGTTTTTGCAAGAACGGAGCGGTAGTTCAGCTGGTTAGAATGCTGGCCTGTCACGCCGGAGGTCGCGGGTTCGAGTCCCGTCCGCTCCGCCATTGCAGAATTCTTAAGTCCCTGTGAAAAAACTTTGAAAAAAGTGTTCATCGGGCTGGGTTTCCAGGGAGTCTTCGGATATACTGGGCGCCTGCAAAGTTTCAGCGCGGAGCGGTAGTTCAGCTGGTTAGAATGCTGGCCTGTCACGCCGGAGGTCGCGGGTTCGAGTCCCGTCCGCTCCGCCAACTCTAAAAGCCCTCGGCGCAAGCCGGGGGCTTTTTCTTTGTGTCATGCGTGCAATCGCACGCGCGGGGGGATCTGCCCGCCGCGTGTTGCCGCGAAGGCGCGCGCAGGCCATGCGGGCGCTGCTTTTGGTCCCTGCGGCGAAGCGGGTTACACTGCCGGGCTCGCCAATCAGGCCTTGTGATTCCTCACCATGCTGCAGAAACTCCGCGACAAGACCTCAGGCTGGATCGTCACCGTGATCCTGGGGCTGCTGATGATTCCGTTCCTGTTCGTGATCGACAACAGCTACCTTGGTGGCGTTGGCGCACAGAACGTGGCCAAGGTTTCCGCGCCCCCGACCTGGTGGCGTTCGGCACCGTCGTGGTGGCCGGTGCGCATGCTGTGGCAGCACCATGAGATCAGCGCGCAGGATTTCCGCACCCGCTTCGAGCAGGAGCGCATGCGTGAGCGCCAGCAGCAGGGCGAGAATTTCGACCCGCGCGCGTTCGAGAGCACTGAGAACAAGCTGGCCGTGCTCGATCAGCTGATCGACGAGCAGGTCGTGCGCCTGGTCGGCGAGCAGGCCGGTGTCGTGATCGGCGATGGCGCGGTGCGCGAGTACATCGCCACCATCCCGGCCTTCCTCGATTCGAACGGCAAGTTCAACGAGAACAACTACCGCCTGGCGCTGGCCGGTGGCAATCCGCCGCGTACCCCGACCCAGTTCCAGGAACTGGTGCGTGAGAGCCTGCAGCAGTCGGTGATTCCGTCGGGCCTGCAGAACTCGGGCTTCGTCACCCAGTCCGAGACCGAGCGCCTGCTGAAGCTGCTGGGCGAGACCCGCGACGTCGAACTGGCCGCATTGCCGGAAGTGCCGGCCGACACCGCGCCGGTGACCGATGCGCAGATCAAGCAGTGGTACGACAGCCATGGCAAGGACTTCCGCCAGGCCGAGAGTGTCTCGCTCGAGTACGTTGAGATCAATGGCGCGAACCTGCCGGCACCGACCGCAGCCGACGAAGCCACCCTGCGCAAGCGCTATGAAGACGAGAAGGCGAAGTTCACCACGCCGGAGCAGCGCCAGGCCTCGCATATCCTGATCACCGGCGACGGTGCCGAAGCCAAGGCGAACAAGATTGCCGCCGAAGCCAAGGCCGCCGGCGCCGACTTCGCTGCACTGGCCAAGGCCAACTCGGAAGACCCGGGCTCGAAGGACCAGGGCGGTGACCTGGGCTGGGTCGAACGCGGCGCGATGGTCAAGCCGTTCGAAGATGCACTGTTCGCTGCCAAGGCCGGTGACGTGATCGGCCCGGTCAAGACCGAGTTCGGCTATCACATCATCAAGGTTGCCGCGGTCCGTGGTGGCCAGGGCAAGTCGTTCGAGGAAGTGCGTGACACGCTGGCCGCCGAGCAGCTGAAGGCCGACGGCGAGCGCGGCTTCAACGAACTGGCCGGCCGTCTGGTCGACGCCATCAACAAGAGCCCGAGCGATCTGGCGGCTGCGGCCAAGGAAGTGAACCTGCCGCTGCAGACCCTGGGCCCGATCACCCGTGCCACCGCCAGTGGCATCGCCGCTGACCCGGCCGTGCTGCGTGCCGCGTTCTCCGACGTGCTGGTGCAGGACGGGACCGCCAGCGATCCGATCGCTCTGGGCGGTGCGACCAACCACAGTGTGGTCATCCGTGTGGCCGCGCACACCCCGGAACAGGCCATGCCGCTGGACAAGGCCCGCGAGCAGGTGATCGCCGCGATCCGTGCCGACCGTCAGCGCCAGGCCAGCGACAAGGCGGCCGATGCCGTGCTGGCCAAGCTGAAGGCGGGCGCTACCCTGCAGTCGCTGGCGGCCAGCGAGAAGCTGCAGCTGAGCCCGATGCCGGGCCTGCCGCGCAGCCAGCCGGTGCCGACCCCGGAAATCAACCGCGCGATCTTCAGCGCGCCGGTGCCGGCGGATGGCAAGCCGAGCTACGGCAAGGTCGACGTCAACGGCCACGCGCTGCTGTTCGCGGTGAACAAGGTGAACCCGGGCGACGTGAAGGAAGTGACCGCCGAGCAGCAGAAGCAGCTGAAGGACCAGCTGAGCCAGATCGATGGCATGGCTGCGGCCAAGGCCTACGTCGAGGCGATGCGCAAGAAGTTCGTGATCCAGACCACCGAAGCGAACCTGTAAGCCTCGCGGTGGGCAGGACGAGAAAGGCCCGGCAATGCCGGGCCTTTTTTGTTGGAGCGTTGCTGGAAATTGAACTGTGGAGCCGAGCCCATGCTCGGCTTGTCATGAATCCAGACAAGTCGCAGGCAAGAAAAAAGCCGAGCGTGGGCTCGGCTCTACGTGGGGAGGCGCTTGGCCTGTCCGTCAGTCTTCCACGCGCAGTACCGCGCCAGGCTTCAGCACGCTGCTGCCGCTCAGGCCGTTCAGCGACAGCAGGGCCTTCACCGGCATGCCATAGCGGCGGGCGATGGTCCAGGCCGACTCGCCATCACGCACGGTGTGGCGGCGGCTGCGCGGACGGTCGGCGATCGCGGCGACGGTCCTGGTGGCCTGCGGCGCGGGTACAGCGGCCGCCACCGGTGCGGCGCTGGCGACCAGCGCGGTCGCTGTCTCCGTCACCGTCGCATTTGCAGCCGAGACAGGTGCCAGCACGCGGGTGGTGCCCGAGGGGCGGCCACCGGAGGCCAGGGCCGGATTGAGGCGGGCGATCCTGGCAGGGTCCAGGGCGCGCTGTGCGGCCCACTGCTGCACGCTGGTGCCCGCAGGCAGGGTGTGGTCCTTCAGTACCGGCACGGTGCGGTCCAGCGAGGCCATCACGCCGGGCTGGTCTTCCACGTCTTCCAGCACGCACGCCAGGGCATGCAGCTTCTCGACGTAGGCATGGGTAACCGGCGACAGGCCAGGCAGCGCCGACGGCTTGGCGTTCTGCGCGTTCATGCCGGCCTTGCGCATGGACTGCAGCACGCGGTACTCGCCGGCGTTGTAGGCCATGGTGGCCAGGCGCCAGTCGCCGCCGAACATGCCGTGCAGGGTCTTCAGGTAGCGCACTGCGGCCTGGGTCGAATCGACTGCCGACAGGCGGCCGTCATAGCCGTTGGCCATCGGCACCCGGTGGTTGCGCGCGGTGGTGGCGATGAACTGCCACAGACCGGTCGGGCCGCTGCCGTTGCGGGCATTGGGCCGGTAGCCGCTTTCCACGAAGGGAATCAGCGCGAACTCGGTGGGCAGGTTCGCCTTGCGCAGCTCTTCGACCACATAGCCGAACAGCACCAGCGCATCGTCATCCTGGTTGGCCAGGCGCGAGGGGGCGTGGGCGAACTGCTTCTGCCAGCGCGGGCTGGTGGCCTCTGCGTCGCAGCTGGGTTCGGCCAGGCCGTCGCGGAAGCTGGTGAAGATCTCCTGGCCGTTGCGCACCGAAGCGGCCGGCAGCGCCGAGGGATCCAGCGGCAGGGCCGCGGCAGCGGTCAGGTTCTGGCTGATGCCGGCGCCCAGCGACTGTGCGCCTGCGGTTCCGGCCAGCCCCAGGGCAAGGCCCAGGGCCAGCGGCAGACTTCGGCGCATCATGCGCGGAAGCCGTCTTTCCAGTGCCGGAGACCGGCCATCACGTCGACGTCGTCCACGACGTCACGGCCCAGGTGTGCCGATACCGACGCACGGATCGGTGCAGCGTGCACACGCAGGAAGGGATTGCAGTCGAATTCGTTGGCCAGGGTTACCGGCAGGGTGGAACGGTCATCGCGGCGCATGGCCAAAGCCTCCTCTTGGCGCTGCCACAAGGCAGCGTTGGCGGGGTCGACATGCCGCGCGAAGACGGCATTTGACACGGTGTACTCATGAGCGCAACAAAGCAGCAGTTGCGCGGGCAGGGCACCCAGCTTGCGCATCGACGCCAGCAGCTGGGACGGCGTACCTTCGAACAGGCGTCCACAGCCCAGGCTGAACAACGAATCTCCGCTGAAAAGATGTTCAGCAGTGTGAAACGCGATGTGGCTGCGGGTATGCCCGGGCACGGATAGTACGTGGAACGTCCGGCCCAGTGCCTGAACGCGTTCACCTTCGCCGACCCGCTCGGTCGCCGTGGGAATGCGTTCCTCGACCGGCGCGACGACCCGCGCGCCGGGGAAACGTGCCTGCAATGCCGGCACGCCACCGATGTGGTCGTCGTGGTGATGGGTAAGCAGGATCGTGTCCACGCGCAGGCCCTGATCGGCCAGCGCGAGCACGGGCGCGGCATCACCGGGGTCGACGACCACGGCGGCGCCATCGTTGTCGATCAGCGTCCAGATGTAGTTATCCGCAAATGCGGGCAGGGCAGTCAGTCGCATAGAATTGGACCATGCCCGCGCTGCAGAGCACCCGTCAAGCGAGCCAGACCCCGTGGTTCGACAGTGAACCGGCGGAGTCCTTGCGCGTGCTGGAGCGGCAATTGCTGCTGCCACAGCTGTCGGTGCTGCCGGCGCAGCCCTGGCTGTGGATCGCACCAAGTGTGGCCTGGCTGGACGATGCACAGCTGGGCGGACGCGGTCTGCGCCTGTACCGGCAGGGGCCGGGCTATGACGGCGATACCCGCTGCGGGCTGCCCTTGCCCCTGGCCAACGAGAGCGTCAATGCGATCGTGCTGCAGCATGTCACCACAGGCGATGCCGACCAGCTGCTCGACGAGTGCGAGCGCGTACTGATGCCGGGCGGGCATTTGTGGCTGAGCAGCCTCAATCCGTTCAGCCCGTACCGCACTCACTGGCGGCAGCATGGGCTGGTGGTGCGTACGCCGCAGCGGATCCGCCTGCTGCTCGGCCGCCATGGCCTGGAGTGCGACGATATGCGCTACCTCGGCCCGCTCTGGCGCGGTGCCGGCAGCCGTCGCCCGGGGGGCTGGGCGCCATTGCGCGCGGCCTGCCTGTTCCATGCGGAAAAACGCACGCTGGCCCTGCCCGGGCCGAAACCGCTGCCGGTGCGCTGGCACGGCACCGTAGCTACTTGATTCTGGAGCTGTATTGAAAACCATCGAAATCCACACCGACGGATCCTGCCTCGGCAATCCCGGCCCCGGCGGCTGGGCCGCGCTGCTGCGCTACAAGGGCCACGAGCGCGAACTGAGTGGTGGCGAGGCGCACACCACCAACAACCGGATGGAGCTGATGGCGGCCATTTCCGGGCTGGAGTCGCTGACCGAGCCGTGCAACATCGTGCTCTACACCGACTCGCAGTACGTGCGGCAGGGCCTGACCCAGTGGATGCCGGGCTGGATCCGCAAGAACTGGAAGACCGCCGGTGGCGACCCGGTGAAGAACCGCGAGCTGTGGGAGCGCCTGCAGGCGGCCACGTTGCGGCATCAGATCGACTGGCGGTGGGTGAAGGGCCACTCCGGCGATCCGGACAATGAGCGGGTGGATACCCTGGCGCGCAACGCGGCGATCCAGATCCGCGACGCCAGCCCGGTAAACTGATCCCATGCGTCAGATCATCCTCGATACCGAAACCACCGGCCTGGAGTGGAAGAAGGGCAACCGCATTGTCGAAATCGGCTGCGTGGAGCTGTTCAAGCGCCGCCCGACCGGCAACAACTATCACCAGTACATCAAGCCGGACTGCGAGTTCGAACAGGGCGCGCAGGAAGTCACCGGCCTGACCCTGGAGTTCCTCGATGACAAGCCGGACTTCGCGCAGATCGCCGATGAGTTCCTGGCCTTCATCGATGGCGCCGAGCTGATCATCCACAACGCGGCGTTCGACCTGGGCTTCCTCGACAACGAGCTGTCGCTGCTGGGGCCGCAGTACGGCAAGATCACCGATCGCTGCACGGTGATCGATACCCTGGTGATGGCGCGCGAGCGCTTCCCGGGCCAGCGCAATTCGCTGGATGCGCTGTGCAAGCGGCTGGGCGTGGACAACTCGCACCGTGCGCTGCACGGTGGCCTGCTCGATGCGCAGATCCTGGGCGATGTCTACATCGCGCTGACCTCGGGCCAGGAAGAGATCGGCTTCGGTCTGGGCGATGAAGATGGCGGCGGTGCCGGCGCGGCATTGCAGGCTTTCGATACCAGCAAACTGCTGCCGCGTCCGCGCGTGGTGGCTACGCCGTCGGAACTGGAAGCGCACACCGCGCGCCTGGAGCGACTGCGCAAGAAGGCCGGCCACGCACTGTGGGATGGCCCGAAGGTGGAAGAGCCCGCCAGCGCGTAATGCCTGGAATGAGGTAGAGCCGGCCGCTGGCCGGCAGCGCCGTATCCACGCGTGGCGTGGATCTACCGGTCAGTGGCAGCGCACCAGGATCACGCTGATGTTGTCACGGCCACCGCCGTCGAGTGCGGCGGCGACCAGCGTATCCACGCATTCCTGCGCGCTGGCATCTTCGAATGCCAGGGTGCGGGCGATGCCGCGGTCATCCACTTCCTCGGTGAGACCGTCACTGCACAGCAGCAGCTGCATGCCGGGGCGCAGCTCGCCGCTGGTCGTGGCCACGTTCAGGTGTGCCGGATCCGTCACGCCCAGTGCCTGGGTAACCACGTTGCGGTGCGGATGCGCGCGGGCCTGCTCAGCGGTCAGGTTGCCCTGTGCGACCAGTTCCTGCACCACGCTGTGGTCCTGGCTGAGCTGCGCCAGCTGGCCGTCGCGCCACAGGTAAGCGCGGCTGTCGCCGACCCAGGCTACTTCATAGCGGTTGCCCTGCACGCGCGCGGCCACCACGGTGGTGCCCATCGGCAACGTGTCGTTGCGCCGGCGCGAGGCGCGGATGATCTCTTCGTCGGCGGTGCGGATGGCCTGTGCCAGCGGTGCGCCGCGGCGGATCTCGCGCACGATGGTTTCGCGTGCCAGTGCGCTGGCCACTTCGCCGCACGCATGCCCGCCCATGCCGTCGGCCACCAGCCACAGGGCCAGCTCGCTGTCACCGTAGTAGGTGTCCTCGTTGAGCTCGCGGCGCATGCCGGGGTGGGTCAGGTGTCCGAATTCGATCATGGTGGGCAGGGCGGAGTATTGCCGGGGGAGACAGGCATCATCGGGTGGGCGCAGGCATCCGGCAAGGCATGCGCCCAGGAAATTTTCACTTCGTTGGCCGGAATCACTTGTCGTCGGCCTCACTTCCTCGTATGATGCGCGTCCCCGGTCCGCCGGGGACCACCCGGAGAGGTGGCAGAGTGGTTGAATGTACCTGACTCGAAATCAGGCAGGCGTTTATAGCGCCTCGGGGGTTCGAATCCCCCCCTCTCCGCCAGATAAAGAAGAAAGCCGCCCACTGGGCGGCTTTTTTCTTGGCCAACGTTCGGGAGATGCAGGCGGTTGTTGTAGTGATCGACACCTCTGATGCGGGGGGATGAGAACCCCCGACGGGGTTCGACGGTTCTGCAGGAGCAGAACCGGACAGCCGTAGGCTGGCCCTGGAGCGCGTAGCGCGGAAGGGTCGGGTGCATGGATGCACCCGACAATCCCCCCCCTCTCCGCCAGATAAAAAAAAAGGGCTGCCGAAAGGCAGCCCTTTTTTTTTATCTGGCGCGGGACGCAACGCGCGTTTCGCGCGTCGCCCGAGACGTTGCCGCTGGGCACATCCACGCATAGCGTGCGAGGGAAGGCCATTCGCACAGGGTGGGAATCCATGCCCTGTGCGAATGGCGTGTGCTCAGAACGTGTAGCCCAGCCCCAGCTGTATGCCGTTCTGGGTCTGGCCGTCGCGCCGCTCGCCCACGTAATCAACCATCACCGACAGGCGCTTGCTGGCACGGCTGGTCACGCCCAGGTTCCAGGCGAGGACCTGTTCGCCGACGGTCTGGCTGCTGGCACTGAACAGCAGGTCCGGGGCAGCGGCGAAGCCGTTGCTGTAGCGGGCCTGGGTATCGCCAAGCTCCTTCTGCCAGACCACGCGGGCACGCGGGGTGATGCGCTCGCCGTTGTTGCCGTCGAAGGTCTTGAACAACTGCAGGCCAGCGCCCACGCGGATGCTCTCCAGGCTGCCACTGCGGCCGACCAGTGCGGCTGCGCCCCGGCCTTCGTTGAAGTGCGTGGCCGAGGTGCGCGTGTAGTCGATCACCGGCAGCAGCGGCTGGATCACCACGCCGTTGCTGGTGGTGAACGAGAACGCATGCTCCACGCGCGCGGAAATCGCGTCGTTGCTGTACTTCGCACGCAGCGGTGCCTGCAGGCCCTCGATACCCTCGATGCTGCGACGGGTGTCGTGGCGAAGATCGGTGTAGCGGACGGCGGCGGACAGGTAGCCGCGCGAATAGAGCGCGTCCACGTAGCCGCCGATATCCAGCGCGCGGACATCGCCGCTGAATCCTGCACCTTCGCTGGACCGGGTCGACATGTCGGCCGCGGCAAGGCTCACGCCCAGTGTCACACGGTCGTCTGCCAGGCGGGTATCGGCACCAAGTGCGATGCCGCCGATGGTATGGCTCAGGCCGGCGACGCCGGCATCCCCCTCGATACGGCCGTGGCTGCCGAAGCCCCGCGCCCAGAAGCTGCGGTTGCGTCCGGCGTCGCCCGCATCACTGCCCGCATCCGCCGGTGCGACCAGGTGCATCGCCAGCTGGTTGAACAGGCGATTGCCGGTCATCGCAGATTGTGCCGAGGCCGTCTGTGCGGCCTGTGCAGCCAGGCCGTCCGCATCGCCACCGCTGCGCGATGCTGCCTGGTGCTGCTGCACGACGTTGCCGATGCTGCCGACCAGTGCGGAATCGGCCAGGCGCAGGCTGGCATGCCCGTCGCCACGCAGTGCTCCCGCTTGGCGCGCGATGTCATCGCGGTCAGCGAACTGCAGGGCGCCCAGCAGTCCACTCATCGAGGAAGTGCGCTGCGCAGCCGCCTGTTGCAGTGCGATGCCCAGGCCGTCGCCGGACGCGGCATTGCCGAACAAGCGTGTGTCGTCGAAGGAAGGATTGGCGGTCAGCCACAGGCCACTGCCGGTCTGGTTGACGGTGAAGCTGAGCAGTGAATTGTGGCGAGGGCGGAACACCGCGCCGGGAGCGGTGAGATCCACCGCGCTGCCGGCCTCGCCACTGCGCTCGACGTACTGGAAGCGCCCTTCGATGAAGTCCGACACCGGCGCTGCGCGGGTCAGGGTATCGGGCGTAGCGGTGCGGCACCACAAGCCGGCGTACTCACCGTTCGACGGGCCGCAGGGGGCGACGGGCAGCTGCAGGGCGCTGGAATCCACCTGGGTTCCGACCAGATGGTTCTGCTGGCCTGCCGGGAAGAACGCCTGCTTGACGTCCAGCGTCAGCCTGGCGCTGGGGGCAATGCTCAGCACGGCGCGGTTGATGTTGCCGTACAGGTTGTAGTCACCGGACCGCCGGTCCTCTTCGACCAGGAAGTAGCGGGCTTCTTCCAGCGTCAGTGCCGGTGCGGTGCGCTGGCTGTCGACCTGGAAGGCCAGGTTCGCGCCGTCCTTGAGGTTGATGTAGCGCCCCTTGCCGATCCGGAAGCGTTCGCTGGTGAACACGTCGTCGCCACCCGGCGCGAGTGCTTCCAGCGAGTAGGGGCGCATGACGATGCCGGAGGGCGCGAGCGTTCCGCCCTCGTTGATGTCGATCGTGGCATTCAATGAACCGTGTCCGGTCAGCACGCCGCCGCGTTCGACCACGGTCAGGCTGCGCAGTGCGCCCTGCTGCAGCTCGATGCGCCCGCCATTGCGGGCGCCGATGGCTTCGGCGTGGTGGATCCAGCCATTCTGCTGCAGGCGCAGGGTGCCGCCATCGGCCACCACATACTGGGCGGCGGAGGCGGTATCCAGTGACCAGACACCGCCCCTGCCGATGCGGATCACACCGAAGGCGTCGTCCAGCCGGATGTCCGGGGCCGATTGCTGGAAGTAGCGCAGGTTGGCCAGCGCGTTGGTGTAGCGCCCGCGCACGGCCAGGTTCGGATTGAGGTCTCCGCTCACTTCCTTGTCGATGGAAAGCACGTCGCCAGGCTGGACGTAACCGGCTTCGGTAACGACGCGATCACTGTAGAAGGTGACACCGGGATACGCGGTGCAGTTGCCTGCCGCGCTCTGGTCGCGGGTCGGGCAGAAGCGCGTGGCCACGGCCGCCACGTTCGGGTCGAAGTAGCGCAGGAAGCCCGACTGCTGGGTCAGTTCATAGTGCGCCTGGACGATGCGCGCTTCGATGACCGCGAAGTCGGTCGGGCCGAACATGTCCCGGTAGTACTTGATGTACTTGTCCTGCCCCGGGTACGGGGTAGGGCCGTTCGGGCCGGATTCGCCATGGATGCCCAGCACCGTCTCCGTGTAGCTCCCGTGCGCCGGCAGCAGGCCGAACTGCGTCACCTTGCGCTTCACGCCGGCAACGAAGGCGTCGGCGCAGGCCGAGTAGCAGCCGCCGTCCAGTACGGTATCCAGCCCATGCTGGCGGATGATGGCGCCCATGCCCACGCCACCGGAGGCGGCCCCGCCCGGCGAGTTGCGGAACACCACCTGGCGCAGCGGCGTACCACGGGCCTGCGCGGCCAGGATGTAGGCCTCCAGCGTCTGCGGATCGGTCGCCAGCACGTTGCCGGTGTAGTAGAGCGTGTCTCCATTCACATGGAAGGCACTGGCATGGGCCTGCGGCGCGGCAGCGATGCCGAGAAGTGCTGCAACAAGGGCACTGCCGAGGACGGTGGCGCGACGGGCGGGGAGGGCGGGATATCGATGCATGCGGAGTTCCACGGAAAGGAGTGAAGTGCGGTTGCCGCCCTCTTTTGCTGCATCTGGTCAGGGCGGGTCGCGCGCGCTCGGCCGTTGGACTGGCCGGGCGTGGAGGGCGGCAGGCCGCCTCTCCAGACCGCTAACGCAGGTGCGGGGGTTTCTCCCCCAGTCGCCGTTCTCGCGGGAAAATGCAGGTGCAGGGGCGGAGCGTTCGCACCGCGCGGGTTACCATGTGTGCATCACTTGCTGGAGCCTTCCCCCATGAGCGCTGAAATCCTCGTCCCCGTGTCCTTCGGCGAGCTGCTGGACAAGATCTCGATTCTGCAGATCAAGTCCGAGCGCATCAGCGACGAGGGCAAGCTGGCCAACGTGCGCAGGGAGCTGTCGGCGCTGGAGCAGACCTGGATGGCGCACCCGGCGGCGGTGAAGGACATCGCCAAGCTGCGTGCCGAGCTGAAGGCGGTCAACGAGCAGCTGTGGGACATCGAGGACGACATCCGCCTGAAGGAAAAGGCGCAGGCGTTCGACCAGGGCTTCGTCGACCTGGCGCGCAGCGTCTACCTGCGCAACGATGAGCGTGCGCGCATCAAGAAGGCGATCAACCTGGCGCTGGGCTCGGCGTACGTGGAAGAGAAGTCCTACCAGGATTACGCGCAGCGTGGGTGAGGTGGACCCGCCGGGCGTGGCCCGGCGCTATCGATGATCCATCCGCTCAGGTGAGGTGGTCCGCCACGTAACGTTCGAATGCGGCGATGCCGTCTTCAACGGTGATCAGTTCCATCACATCGTCGAACTCGATCTTGGTGCCCCATTTCAGATCGGCGGCCTGCTTGGCCAGGTACTTGCGCGCGGCATCGTCGTAGCGGTCCACGCAGTAGCGGCGGTCCGAGTACGGGCCGCTGCGGTTCGGGTTGCTGGCCGCATGCAGGCCCAGCACCTTGGCGCCCATCGCGTTGGCGATGTGCATCGGGCCCGAGTCCGGGGTCATCACCAGGTTGGCGCGGGCAAGCAGGGCAGGCAGCTGCTTCAAGGTGTCCTTGCCGACCAGGTCCAGTGCCGGCGTGTGCAGTTGTGCCTGGATGGCATCGGCCATGCTGCGCTCCAGTTCGCTGCGGCCACCGCACAGCACCACCTGCCAACCGCGCTGTGCGGCGTGGTTGGCCACGGCTGCATAGCGGTCTGCATACCAGTTGCGGCGCACGTGGCTGGAGCAGGGCGAGATCATCAGCACAGGGCGGCCATCGTCCTGCCATTGCGCGGCGGCCCACTCAAAGGCGGACGGCGGTACGGCCAGGTCCCAGCTGACCTCGGTCTGGCGCAGACCCAGCGGCTCGCAGAAGCTGCCGATGGCATCCAGCACATGGATGCCGGGACGGTCGGGAATGCGCTCGTTGATGAAGAGCCCGTGCAGGTCCTTGGAGCGGCTGCGGTCGTAGCCGATGCGGCGCTCGGCGGGAATGAGCGCCGACAGCAGGTTGGCACGGAACGCCACCTGCATCTGCAGCAGCGCTTCAAAACGCCCCGGTGGCAGCTGTTTGCGCAGCTCCTTGACCCCTGCCATGCCGCTCTTCTTGTCGTAGGCGTGGAAGGTGACGCCGGGCAGGCCGTCAAGCAGTTTGTGGCCGACCTTGTCGATGATCCAGTGGATCGGCGTGTCCGGACGCGCAGCCTGCAGGGTGCGCACCAGGGGCACCACGTGGGTGACATCGCCGAGTGCGGACAGGCGCAGGAGGCACAAGGAGGAGGACGCTGATGCCATGTGTTGTTAGACTCAATGAAATGGTCGCATTCGACGCCAATGAAGCGCTGACGCCATGCCGCGAGGGTCGCGGCATCGGGGCCATTCTGTTCGACCGCGAGCGGCTGCGGCAAGCCGAGGTTGGTCTGTTCTCGCCCCAGCACTGGGGCAGCAAGGCCCGGCCGGTCGGCGAGGGCGGTCGCGGCAGCGCCTGGTTCATCGATGCGCCGTTCGGCGCCAGCGTGCTGCGCCACTACCTGCGCGGCGGTCTGGCAGCGAAGATCAGCCATGACCAGTACCTCTGGCGCGGGTCGGACCGGACCCGGAGCTTTGCCGAATTCCGCCTGATGCGCGCCCTGCGCGAAAAGAAGCTGCCGGTGCCCCGGCCGATCGCCGCGTACTACATGCGCGAGGGCCTGCGTTACCGCGCCGCGATCCTGATGGAGCGGATCGAGGGCGTACGCTCGCTGGCCGACCGTGCGCTGGTCGCCGGCCGGGGCGCGCCCTGGGAGGAGACCGGGCGGCTGATCGCCCGCTTCCACCGTGCCGGCCTGGACCATGCCGACCTCAACGCGCACAACATCCTGTTCGATGGCAACGGCCATGGCTGGCTGATCGACTTCGACCGCGGGGTGATCCGCATTCCGGCCACCGCCTGGCGCGAACGCAACCTCAAGCGCCTGCTGCGCTCGCTGATCAAGCTGCGCGGCGAGCGCAGCGTGGAAGACGTGCAGAAGGACTACGCGCGCCTGCGCCGCGCCTATGACATGGCCTGGAACCGGGGCACCTGATGGACTGGTCGTTGCGTTTCCTCGGCGTCGGCAACGCGTCGGCGGTCGAGCTGGGGTCGCCGATGTCGGTGATCGAGCGGGACGGGCGTCCGTGGCTGACCATCGACTGTGGCGGCGAAGGCCTGACCGCGTTCAAGGCCCACTACGGGCACATGCCGCAGGCCCTGTTCGTCACCCATGTGCACCTGGATCACGTGGCCGGTTTCGAGCGGCTGTTCGTGGATACCTTCTTCAGCACGCACCGCCGCGGCAAGGTGCGCCTGTACGTGCCGGCCACGGTGGTACCGCTGCTGCACAAGCGCATCGGCGACTACCCGAACGTGCTGGCCGAGGGCGGTGCGAACTTCTGGGATGCCTTCCAGCTGATCGTGGTGGGCGAGGCGTTCTGGCATGAGGGCGTGCGCCTGGAAGTGTTTCCGGTGCGCCATCACTGGCCGGAGACCGCCTATGGCCTGCGCCTGCAGGGCGCGCTGACCTGGAGCGGCGATACCCGGCCGATTCCGGAGATGCTGGCACGCTATGCCAACGACAACGAACTGATCGCCCACGACTGCGGCCTGCACGGCAACCCGTCGCATACCGGCGTGGACGACCTGGAGCGTGAGTACAGCGCCGAGCTGCAGTCGCGGATGATGCTCTACCACTACGCCAGCGTGGCTGACGGTGCGGCGCTGGCCGCGCGCGGCCACCGCGTGGCGCAACCGGGGCAGTGCGTGCCGCTGGCTTTCCCGACCGCACCGAACGTGCTGGCACAGGATCCGCCGTGAGCGGAACCGGCAGGCCCGCCGATACGGTGCTGGCCGCCGGACTGGAGGCGCTGGAGCGCGCGCTGCATGCGCCGCGGGTGCGTGCCGACCGTGAGCGCCTTGCCGCACTGCTGGACGAGGATTTCAACGAAATCGGCAGTTATGGCCGTTGCTACGGCCGTGAAGCGGCGTTGGCGGAGATTCCGCTGGAGCACGCGCAGGTGCAGATCGAATCGGAGCAGTACGCGGTCTCGCTGCTGACGCAGGACCTGGCCCAGGTGCGTTACCGCAGCCGCCATCACCTTGATGGCCAGCCGCAGGGCTGGGTGCTGCGCAGCTCGCTGTGGCGATGGCATGCGCAGGGATGGCGGGTGGTGTTCCACCAGGGAACGCCGGAGGCGGGGTAGCGCCGGGCCATGCCCGGCGAAGAGCGCCAACCAAGGTTGGCAGCTACCAGAGCGAGGGGCGAGGGGCGCCAACCAAGGTTGGCAGCTACCAGAGCGAGGGGCGAGGGGCGAGGGGCGCCAACCAAGGTTGGCATCTACCAGAGCGGGGTACGGCCCGAAAAGGCGGTGGCCCCGCCGGCTGACCTCGGCGCCCGCGTCGATCGATACCGTTGCTGCCTTCCGGCCCTGGCGGGGTTTTCGACCTAGCGTCGCGAGGGGCCGACGGGGCCACCATAGAGACGTTGGCCGCCCGGTGGGCGGCCAGTTCACGGATCAGGGGAAGCAGCGCGCGATGCGCCAGAGACCACAGCCGGACTGCGCATCGGCTGGCCGATGGCAGACGCGTAGTCTAGCGCAGGCAGGTGCATCGACGCCAGCTTCACGCACTGAATCGCCTGTAACCCGTTCCCGGCCACGGCGGCCGGGGCCGGCCCCCGTTGCTAGAATGCCGGCCAGGAGGAACGACCTCCCCCACATCGGGAATCAAAGACCAGGACGGCCTGGCCCTACCAAGAGGAGGGCCGTCATGGCCTGGATCTATCTGTTGTTCGCCGGCCTGCTGGAAATCGTCTGGGCCGTGTCCATGAAGCAGTCCGAAGGCTTCACCAAGCTCACCCCCACCGTGGTCACGATCATCGGCATGATCGCCAGCTTCTGGCTGCTGGCGGTGGCCATGCGCAGCCTGCCGCTGGGCACCGCCTATACGATCTGGACCGGCATCGGCGCCGTCGGCGCGTTCGTGGTTGGCATTGTGTTCCTCGGCGAGCAGGTCAACCCGATGCGCATCGGCGCAGCGGTATTGATCGTTTCCGGCCTGGTGCTGATGAAACTCTCCAGCAGCTGAATGCATTTACTTATGGCGGAGAAGGGAATCTCCGCGTTCTGCAGGTATATGCATTTTCGGCAAAATCATTTTGTGCGTCCGCTTTATTTGACGTACGTCATAAAAATAACGAGCGTGATTCACATGCCGCTGGCGCCATCGGTCGCACAGTGCCGCCATTCGTCATGCGAAACCGGGGAGTTTTCGCCTTGATGGACACGTTGGCCTGCCTGTTCCAGGTGCGGCCGCGTGAAGATGTGAAGATTTTCAGAAGTTAATGAAGCCAGGCCTTGTTCCCCTGCCGGGAGCCGGGGTGGGCCGCATTGTCTTCAAAAAAACTTGCCTGCAGTGCCATCTGGTCTTTTCATGGAGATTTACCGATGAACCGCATTTACCGTCTGGTTTTCAATCGCGCCCTCGGCGTAATGCAGGTTGCATCGGAGGTCGCCCAGAATCCCGGCGGAAGCGCGGTCTGCACGGCACGGGTGCCGCGATTGCGGGCGCACCAGCTGGCGGTCGCACTGGCGGCCACGCTGGCCAGCGGTTCGGCATTCGCAGCGTGCACAGGCACCACCACCGTCGACTGCGACGGCACCACCAACATCAACAACTACTCCAACGCGACCAACGGCCTCACGCTGAACATCGCCTCGGGTGCGTTGCTGCGTACGCCACCGATCGTAGGTGGCGGCAACGCAGCAACGCTGACCGGCGACAACGTGACAGTCAACAACAGCGGCACGATCGATCCTAGCTCGATCATCCTCGCGTCGCCCGGCCTGGTGGTCGGCAATGGTCTGGCCAACAACAGCGCGATCCTCGTCAACAACAATTCCGGCGGACAGATCAAGGGTGTCGTCAACATCGCAACGCTGCTGGGTTTCGGTGGCCAGGCACTGGTGGCACAGAATGTCAATGGCACCACCACCATCAACAATGCCGGCCTGATCAGTACGTCGTTGATCGGCGTAGGTAGCGTTTCCGACGCGACCACGGTGGTGACCTATGGCGGCGCGGCAGCCAATGTGACCAACACAGGCACCATCGACGGGCGCGTCGGCCTGGGTGCTTCCGGCGGAAATGCGTTCCTCAATGCGGGGGCGGTCAGCGGCAGCGTTCACCTGGGTGATTCAACCGGCGGAAATACCTTCACCGCAGTGTCGGGTTCCAGCGTTGTGGCCGGCGGCGGCACCGCCATTGCCGGCGTGATTACCGGTGTCACCGGGGTGAAGGTTGCGGCTGCGGGATCGGTCGATGCCGGTACCGGCAGCGGTGCCACCAACAACACACTGGTGCTGCAGAACAGCGCTTCCGGTACGGGATCCGGCACCGGTGGAGCGGTGACAACGCTGGGTTGGAACCAGTACCTCAACTTCCGGAAGCTGACCGTCAACAGTGGTACCTGGAATCTGCAGGGCGGATGGACGGGAGCCGGGGCGACGACGCTCAATGACGGCCTGGTCAATTTCAATGATGCCGGTTCCTTCGGCACAGGGCTGTTCACCGCCAACGGCGGTGCCATCGCCGCTTCCACGGCCGGCCTGAACCTGGCCAACGCTTTCAGCCTCGGTGGCAACCTGTCTCTGTCCGGAACCAATGCGTTCGGCCTGGGGGGCGTCCTTTCAGGCGCTGGTGGGCTGACCGTCAACAACACCGGCATCGTCACTCTGGGCGGCGCAAACCTGTTCTCCGGCGGCGTCAATCTCAATGCCGGTGGCCTGCTGCTGGGCAATGCGGGTGCTCTCGGCTCCGGCACCCTCACCGTGGGTGGCACGGCGTCGCTGGACACCACCGCCGCGTTCAACCTGAGCAACAACCTGATCGTCAGCGGGGGCGGCACGCTCAACCTGCTCGGCAACAACAGTCTTGGCCTCAACGGATCGATCTCCGGCGCCGGCAACCTGGTCAAGGCCGGTCCGGGCACGCTCACCTTGAATGGTGCCAACCTGCTCACGGGCTCCTTCGCGGTCACCGGTGGTGCGCTGGCCTTGGGCGCCGGTGGCAGCCTGTCGCCGACAAGTGCGATTTCGCTGAGCGCAGGCACCAACCTCGATCTCTCGGTTGCGGCCAGCCAGACCATCGGCTCACTTGCCGGATCCGGTGCGCTCAACCTCGGCGCGCGCAGCCTCACGTTGGGCGGCCTGAACACCAACACCACCTTCTCCGGCGTCATCGGCGGTGTCGGTGGCGCGCTGGTCAAGGTCGGTACGGGTACCCAGACCCTGTCTGGTGCCAGTACCTTCACCGGTGGCGTCGCGCTCAACGGCGGCGGCCTGCTGCTGGGCAATGCAGGCGCGCTGGGCACCGGCGCGCTCAGTGTCGGCGGCAACGTGTCCCTCGATGGTACCGGGTCGCTTGCTCTCGCCAACGCGGTCAATCTGGGCGCGGGCAGCATCCTCAATCTGTCCGGGAACCAGGCGTTGACCTTCAACGGCGTCATCGGTGGTACCGGCAGCCTGGTCAAGAACGGTGCGGCCACCCTGACCCTCAACAACGCCAACACGTTTGGTGGAGGGCTGTCGCTCACCGCCGGTGGACTGGTGCTTGGCAACGGCGGTGCGCTGGGAACCGGCGCATTGAATGTCGGTGGTGCAGTGACGCTTGATGCCAGCTCGGCACTGACCGTGGGCAACGGCATCAACCTGGGACTGGGTGGTTCGCTCAATGTGCTGGGGGGCAACGCGCTGACGCTGGGTGGCGTGATCGGTGGTACCGGCAGCCTGGTCAAGAACGGCGCCTCCACGCTGACGCTGGGTGGGGCCAACGCGTTCACCGGCGGCCTGAACGTGAATGCCGGCAAGGTGGCGCTGGCCAGTGGCGGCAGCCTGGCGGCAACCGGGGCGGTGAGCCTGGCCGGGGCCGGCGCCGAACTGGATATCTCACTCGGCGGCAACCAGACCATCGGTGCGTTGTCCGGTGTGGCTGGCAGCACGCTTTCGCTGGGCAGCAGCACGCTCACCTTTGGTGATGCCACCAACCAGACGTTCGCGGGCGCGATCGGTGGTACCGGCGGCCTGGTCAAGCAAGGGATCGGCATCCAGACGCTGACCGGCGCCAATACCTTCAGCGGTGGGGTGAATCTTGCGGCCGGTGGCCTGGTGCTGGGCAACGCCGGTGCGCTGGGAAGCGGCGCACTGTCGATCAGTGGCAACGGTTCGCTGGACACCACCGCAGCGATGAACCTGGGCAATGCGATCAACCTCGGCGCAGCGCTGACACTGCCGGGCAGCCAGAACCTGACCCTGGGCGGCGACATCACCGGCACTGGCAGCCAGGTCAAGAACGGTGCGTCGACACTGACCTTGAACGGCACCAACACCTTCACGGGTGGCTTGAGTGCAAACGCTGGCGCCCTGCTGCTGGGCAACAGCGGCGCACTCGGTACGGGGACGCTGGGCATCGGCGGCAACGTCTCGCTCGATGGTGGCGCCGCGCTGAATCTGGCCAACAACGTGTCCCTGGGCGCGGGAGCCGCGCTGTCGTTGCCGGGCTCGCAGGCCATCACGTTGGGCGGGGTGCTCTCCGGTGCGGGCAGGCTGGTGAAGAACGGTGCCACCACCTTGACTCTCAATGGCGCCAACACCTTCGGCGGTGGGTTGACCGTCAACGGTGGCGGACTGGTGCTGGGCAATGCCGGTGCGCTGGGCACCGGTGCATTGTCGGTGGGCGCCAACACCACGCTGGACAGTTCGGTGGCGCTGAGCCTGGCCAACGGCGTCAATCTTGGAGCAGGGGCAGTGCTTAACCTGCTGGGCGGCCAGAATGTAGCACTGGGCGGTGTCATTGCCGGCACCGGCAGCCTGGTCAAGAACGGTGCGGCGACACTGGCGTTGAACGGGCCCAATACCTTCAGCGGGGGTGTTGGCCTCAACGCGGGCCTACTGCAGCTGGGCAATGCACAGGCACTGGGTACCGGCCAGCTGGACGTGGGCGGCAACGCGTCGCTGGATGCAGCATCGGCGCTCACCGTAAGCAACAACATCGGCCTCGCTGCCGGTGCCAATCTTTCCGTGCTGGGCAGCAATGACCTGACGCTCACCGGTCCGGTATTCGGTGCAGGCGGGTTGATCAAGGATGGCTTGGCGCAACTCACTCTGTCCGGTGCCAATCTCTTTACCGGAGGCACCACCGTCAATGCCGGTGTACTGGCGTTGGGGGCAGGTGGCAGCCTTGCCGCAGCCGGTGCGGTGAATCTTGCCGGTGCGGGAGCGACACTGGACATCTCCGCAGCCGGCGCGGCACAGACCATCGGTGCGCTGAACGGCGTGGCGGGCAGCCAGCTTGCACTGGGCGCGCAGTCGCTCACGTTCGGCGGTGCCAGCGACGGCAGCTTTGCCGGCGTGATCGGTGGCACCGGTAGCCTGGTCAAGAACGGCACGGGCGTGCAGACGCTGTCCGGTGCAAACACCTTCAGTGGTGGCCTTGCGCTCAATGCGGGTGGCCTGATTCTCGGCAACGCCAGCGCGCTGGGGACGGGGGCGCTCGGTATCGGCGGCACCACCACGCTCGACAGCACCGTGGCGCTGAACCTGGCCAATGCGGTGAACTTTGGTGCCGGTACGCAGCTGACGCTGGGCGGCAGCAACGATGTCACCCTTGGTGGCGTGGTGGCCGGCAACGGCAGCCTGATCAAGAATGGTGCGGGCCTGCTGACCCTCAACAACACCAATACCTTCGGTGGCGGCCTGACTTTGAATGGTGGCGGCCTGGTGGTCGGTGCGAATGGTGCGCTAGGTACCGGCGCGCTGGCGGTGAATGCCAGTACCGCGCTGGATGCAGGCGCGGCAGTGACGCTCGGCAATGCAATCACGCTGGGCTCGGGCGTTGCACTGACATTGCCTGGCAGCAACGCGCTGACGCTGGCGGGTGTGATCGGTGGCAACGGCAGCCTGGTCAAGAACGGCGCTACCACGCTGACGCTGTCCGGTGCCAATACCTACACCGGCGGTACCACCATCAACGCCGGCACGCTGGCGCTGGGCACGGGTGGAAGTCTCGCCGCAGCGGGTGATGTCACGCTGGGCGCGGGCGCTGGCTTCGATATCTCCGGTGCCGGCAGCAGCCAGACCATCGGTGCGCTCAACGGTGCGGGCGGCAGCACGCTGGCGCTGGGCGGAAATTCATTGACCTTCGGTACGGCCAGCAACGCCGCGTTCGACGGCGTGATCAGTGGCGGCGGCGGTCTGATCAAGGTAGGCGCGGGCGTACAGACGCTGTCCGGCGCCAACACCTTTGGCGGCGGCGTGACGCTCAACGCAGGCGGGCTGGTGCTGGGCAATGACGCGGCGCTGGGCACGGGTACCTTGACCGTCGGCGGTGCCGCCACGCTGGATACCACCGGCCTGGCAACGCTGGCCAACAACATCGCGCTCAACGCCGGGCTGACCGTGCTCGGCAGCAACGCGCTGACACTCAACGGTGTTCTTTCCGGGGCCGGCAGCCTGACCAAGAATGGCGGCGCAACGCTGACCCTGAACGGCATCAACACCTACACCGGTGGCACCAACATCAACGCCGGCACGCTGGCGCTGGGGGCCGGCGCCAGCCTGGCGGCGAGCGGCACGGTGAACCTCGCTACCGGTGCCACGCTGGATCTGTCTGCCGGCAGCGGCACGCAGGTGTTCGGCACCCTGGTCGGCAACGGTACGGTGAACCTTGGTGCCAACTCGATCGAAGTGGGCGGCGCCACCAATGGCACCTTCAGTGGCTCGATCGCAGGCACGGGTGGCCTGACCAAGGTTGGTACGGGCATCGAGACGCTGACCGGTGCCAACACCTACACCGGCGGCACCTTCATCAATGCCGGTACGCTGGCGATTGGTCCGGGCGGCAGCCTGGCAGCCACCGGCGCGGTGACGCTGGGTGCAGCAGGCACCGGCTTCGATATCTCCACCGCAGGGGCCAACCAGACCATCGGCTCGTTGAACGGCGTGGCCGGCTCGACGGTGAGCCTGGGGGCACAGACGCTGACACTCGGTGGTGTTGGCAACAGCCTCTTCGATGGCGCGATTTCCGGCACGGGTGGCCTGGTCAAGAATGGCGCCGGCATCCTCACGCTGGGCGGTGCCAATCTGTTCAGTGGTGGCGTTGCACTCAACGGCGGTGGCCTGGTGGTCGGCAACAACGCTGCGCTCGGCAGCGGTGCGTTGACGGTCGGAAGCAACGCAACACTGGATGCATCGACCGCTGCCAGCCTGGCCAACAACATCAGCCTGGCAGCGGGTGCCAATCTTGATCTGCTCGGCAGCCAGGCGCTGGCGCTGGGCGGTGTGATCTCGGGTACAGGTGGGTTGATCAAGGACGGTGCGGCCACGGTAACCCTGAGCGGTGCCAACACCTACACCGGGGGTACCACCATCAACAGCGGCACGCTGGCGATCGGTGCCGGTGGCAGCCTCGCCGCAACCGGCGCGGTGAACCTGGCCGGTACCGGCACGCTCGACATCTCGGCGGGCAACCAGGCCATCGGTTCGCTGGCCGGCGTGGCCGGCAGCACGGTGGCGCTGGGCGGCAGCACGCTGACCCTGGGCGGCACAGTGGACAGCACCTTCAACGGTGCGATCAGCGGCAATGGTGGGCTGATCAAGAACGGCGCGGGCGTGCAGACGCTCACTGGGGCCAGCACCTTCAGCGGTGGCGTGGCGCTCAACGCCGGTGGCCTGGTGGTCGGCAACAACGCTGCGCTGGGCACCGGTGCGGTGACGGTCGGTGGCGCGGCTACGCTCGATTCGAACACCGCGGTGACGCTGGCCAACAACTTCATCCTCAACAACGCGTTGACCGTCCTCGGCAGCAACAATCTGACCCTCAACGGCAACCTGAGTGGTACCGGCAGCCTGACCAAGGAGGGTGCGGCGACGCTGACCCTGAACGGCACCAACACCTATACCGGTGGCACCAACATCAACGCCGGTACGTTGGCACTGGGTGCTGGCGCGAGCCTGCACGCCAGTGGCATCGTCAACCTGGCCTCGGGTGCGACGTTCGATCTGTCGGCGGGCAGCGGCACGCAGCAGTTCGGTACCCTGATCGGCAACGGTACGGTGAATCTGGGCGCCAACACGCTGACGATCGGAGACGCCACCAATGGCACCTTCAGTGGTTCGGTGGCGGGCACCGGTGGCCTGGTCAAGGAAGGTTCGGGCACCCAGACGTTGACCGGCACCAATACCTTCACCGGTGGCACCACCATCAACGCTGGCACGCTGGCGATCGGCGCCGGTGGCAGCCTGGCTGCCACGGGTGCGGTGAATCTGGCCAACGCCGGTACCGCCTTTGACATCAGCGCGGGCGGCCCGCAGGCCATCGGCTCGCTGGCAGGCGTGGCCGGCAGCACCGTGGCGCTGGGTGGCAGCACGCTGACACTCAATGGCGTGGGCAACACTACGTTCGCTGGTGACATCACCGGCACCGGTGGCCTGGTGAAGAACGGCGCTGGCGTGCAGACCCTGAGCGGCAGCAATACCTTCAGCGGCGGCGTGGCACTCAATGCCGGTGGCCTGGTGCTGGGCGACAACGGTGCACTGGGAACCGGCACGCTGACCGTGGGCGGCAACGCCAGCCTGGACGGCACCAGCGCGTTGACCCTGGCCAACACCGTGCAGCTGGCCAGCGGCACGCTGACCCTGGCCGGCGGCAACACGCTGACCTTGAACGGCCCGATCAGCGGCGCTGGCGGCCTGCTCAAGGATGGCGCAGCGACGGTCACCCTGGGCGGTGCCAGCACCTATACCGGTGCCACCACCATCAACAGCGGCACGCTGGCGGTGGCGGCCGGTGGCAGCCTGTCCGGTGCCAGCACGGTGAACCTGGCCGGCGCTGGCACGTTGGACATCAGTGCCGGTGGCAGCCAGAGCATCGGTGGCCTGGCTGGCGTAACCGGCTCCAGCGTGGTGCTGGGTGGTGCAACCCTGACCACCGGCGGCAACAATGGCAGCACCACCTTCGGCGGTGTGCTCAGTGGCACCGGCGGCCTGGTGCAGAGCGGCACCGGCACGCTGACCCTGAGCGGCGACAACGTCTATACCGGCGGCACCACCATCAATGGCGGCAGCACGCTGCAGATCGGCAACGGCGGCAGCACCGGCTCGGTGCTGGGTGACATCACCAACAACGGCAGCCTGGTCTACAACCTCGGCACCACGGCAACCGTGGGTGCTGTGGTCAGCGGCAGCGGCGGCCTGACCCAGGCCGGCAGTGGCACGCTGGTGCTGACCGGCAACAACACCTACACCGGCGGTACCACCATCAATGCCGGTGGCACGCTGCAGGTCGGCAACGGCGGTGCGACCGGTGCGATTGTCGGTGACATCACCAACAACGGTGCGCTGGTGTCCAACGTGGCCGGCAACACCACGCTGGGCGGCACCATCAGCGGCGCTGGTGGCCTGACCCAGGCCGGCAACGGCACGCTGACCCTGACCGGCAACAACACCTATACCGGCGGCACCACCATCAATACCGGCGGCACGCTGCAGGTGGGCAATGGCGGTGCGACCGGCGCGATCACCGGCAATGTCGCCAACAACGGCAGCCTGGTGTTCAACGTCGGCGGCAACACCACGGTCGGCGGTGCGATCAGCGGCAGTGGTGGCCTGACCCAGGCCGGCGCCGGCGTGCTGACCCTGGTAGGCAACAACAGCTACACCGGCGGCACCACCATCAATGCCGGCGGCACGCTGCAGGTCGGCAACGGCGGGGCAACCGGCGCCATCGCCGGCGACATCACCAACAATGGTGCGTTGATTTCCAACGTGGCCGGCAATACTGCGCTGGGCGGCACCATCAGCGGTACGGGTGGCCTGACCCAGGCGGGCAGTGGGTCGCTGGTGCTGACCGGCACCAGCACCTACACCGGCGGTACCACCATCAACGCCGGCGGTACGCTGCAGCTGGGCAATGGCGGTGCGACCGGCTCGATCGTCGGCGACATCACCAACAACGGCACGCTGGTGTCGAACGTGGCGGGCAACACCACGCTGGGGGGCACCATCAGCGGCAGCGGCGGCCTGACCCAGGCCGGCAGCGGCACACTGACCGTGACCGCCAACAACACCTACACCGGGCCGACCACGATCAACGCAGGCGGCACGCTGCAGGTGGGCAACGGCGGTGCGACCGGCGCGATCGGCGGCAACGTCACCAACAATGGCAGCCTGGTGTTCAACGTGGGTGGCAACACCACCGTCGGCGGCGCCATCAGCGGCAGCGGTGGCCTGACCCAGGCCGGCAGCGGCACGTTGATCCTGGGCGGCAACAACACCTATACCGGCGGCACCACCATCAACACCGGCGGCACGCTGCAGGTTGGCAACGGCGGCGCGAGCGGATCGATTGCCGGCAACGTCAGCAACAATGGCAGCCTGGTGTTCAACGTAGGTGGCAACACCACCGTCGGTGGCACCATCAGCGGCAGCGGTGGCCTGACCCAGGCCGGCACCGGAACGGTCACCCTGACCGGCAACAACACCTACACCGGCGGCACCACCATCAATGCGGGTGGCACGGTGCAGGTCGGCAACGGCGGGGCCAGCGGTTCGGTCACCGGCAACATCACCAACAACGGTGGCCTGGTCATCAACACCGGCGGCACCACCACGCTGGGCGGCACCATCAGCGGTGGCGGCAGCATCGTGCAGGCCGGTCCGGGAGGCCTGAACCTGGGCGGCAACAGCGGTGGCTTCAGCGGTACCGGCCAGGTCACCGGCGGCGGCCTGAATGTCACCGGCAACATCGGCGGCCAGTGGACCATCGGTAGCGGCACCACGCTGTCCGGCACCGGCACCATCGGTGGCACTGGCGGTGGCGTGACGGTATCCACCGGGGGCGTGCTGTCGCCGGGCAATGGCCCGGGCAATGGCACCGGCACGATCACGGTGGGGGGCAACCTGACCCTGTCGCCGGGCAGCACGCTGGGCATCGATCTGGGTGCTACAGGCAGCGACACGGTGCAGGTGGGGGGAAGTGCCAGCGTAGGTGGCAGCATCGTGCAGGTGAACACCATTTCGCCGAGCACCAGCTACCAGCAGGGCCAGCAGTACACCGTGATCAACGCGGGTGGTGGCGTCAGCGGGCAGTTCGCCTCGGCAACCACGCCGTCGGCCTTCCTGACCATCACCCCGGTCTATACCGCGAACACGGCCAACCTGCAGATCGATGTGGCGCAGACCGCGGCATTCACCACGGCGGCGAAGACGCGCAACCAGTACAACACCGCTGCAGCGCTGGACAGCCTGCCGCAGAGTGGTTCGGCACTGGGCCTGTACAACACGCTGCTGATGTATGACGCGGGTACCGCGCGCGCGGCGTTCGACCAGCTGTCCGGTGAAGTACATGCGGCCAGCCGTGCGGTGCTGCTGTACGACAACTACCTGGAGGAGGGCATCCGCCAGCGCCTGGGCAGTGAGTTGCCGACCGTGCGTGGTGAGCGTGCCTCGGCCTGGCTGGCCGGTAGTGGCAAGGTGTTCCGCCAGGACGGTGACGGCAACGGCGATGACATCCGCTCCAACCGCAATGCGCTGATGGCGGGCGTGGACTGGCAGCTGGGCGAGCACGTGGTGCTGGGTGCGGCCGCAGGCAACGAGCGGCTGGATACGCGCCTGTACGATCGCAGCTCGCGGGCCCGCCTGCGCGGCAATACGTTCGGCCTGTATGCGCAGGGCCAGTGGAACAACGGCTTCGCGGTCGGTGGCAGCGTATCGCGCGGTGACTACCGCACGCGTACCACGCGTGAGGTGCCGCTGCTGGGCCAGACCCTGTACAGCCGCCAGGACTCGGATGTGACCATCGCGCAGGTGGAGGGCAGCTGGACCTGGACCCATGGCAAGACCCAACTGCAGCCGTATGTGCAGTTCACCAAGCACTGGGTCGACAGCGATCGCGCAGTGGAGCAGGGCGGCACTGCTGCACTGGAGCTGGAAGGCGGCAAGGACACGCTCAATGTCAGCACCGTGGGCGTGCGTGGACGCTGGGACGTGGGCAGCGGCGAGCGCTTCCCGGCGCAGCTGACGGTTGGCCTGGGCTGGCAGCACGCGTCGGGTGATACCGATGTGGCCAGCCGCAACCGCTTCGCCGTGGGTGGCAACGCGTTCGATGTCTACAGCACGGTGATGGCGCGTAACGCGCTGGTCAGCCAGGTCGGCGTGGCAGTTGGGCTCGGCCGCAACAGCCAGCTGTCGATGTTCGTGCAGGGCCAGCACGGCGATGGTCGCCGCGATGTCGGCGGGCAGATCAACCTGCGCGTGGGCTTCTGAGTGGAGCAGGGCCGCAATGGATCCGCGCGCTGCGTGGATCCGGGTCGGGGCGGAGGGTTACATCCTCCGCTCCATCTCCACGGCGTCGATGCCGGGGCCGTGGCCATCCGGCACCACCCGTGTCACCTGGAAGCCCAGGCCAGCGTAGAAGCCCCGGGTGTGCTGGCTGGTGCTGAGCGTGATGCGTGCAATCGAGGCATCACGTTCGGCCTGCTGCAGTCGTGCCACCGCCAGTTCACGGCCGATTCCCTGCCGGTGCAGCGCGCGCTCGACCATGCCCCAGCAGAAGCCGGCACTGCCATCGCCGCGGCGCGAGAGCCCGCCGCAGGCAATGATGCTGCCATCGCGCTCGATGACCTGGAACGCGCAGTCCGTGGCCTGCTCATGCAGGAAGCGTTCGAAATCGCTGCGCTCTTCGGGTGCGAAGTAGGTGGGTACGTTGCTGTCGAAGATCGACAAGCAGGCGCTGGCATCGGTGGGGCGGTAGAGGCGGAGTGTCATGGGTCCACGATAGACGATCGTCAGTAGATCCACGCCATGCGTGGATTCATGGGCCGGATGCCGTGCGTGCTTCGCTCAGGCAGAGATTCCCGCCAGCACCGCATACATCACCACGAAGCTGACCAGAAACAGGTAGACGCCGCCGATGGCCAGGTAGCGCAGCACGGTCAGCACCTTGTTGCCGCCGTAGACGCGCTGCTGCATCCACAGCAGGTAGACCGGGACCGCCAGCCACAGCAGTGCATACAGCCATTGGCTGACGGCGCCGAATGCGGGGGATGCGAGCGCGCTGCTGACGCCCGCGAGGAGGAAGGTTGCCAACAGCACCATCATCAGCCAGCAGTGGCTGTACAGCGCCACCACCAGGTGTTCCAGATAGCCCATCGGCCGCGGGATGTAGGCGATGCGCAGCACCAGCGCGAACACCGGCATCAGGAAGAACAGGGCACCGGGCAACGCAGTCAGGATCGCCTGCATGTACAGATCGGTCTTGCCGCCCATGCGCTGGATGTTGGTGTTGCCGTTGTGCAGGCGCTTGTTGAGCCAGTTGTTGGCGAACGTCGGCCAGCCGGCAACCACGATGGGATTGGTGTCCGCATCCCAGGGCTTGCCGTTGACGGTGTGGTTGAAGAAGGTGCCGTGCTCCGTCGTGGCGGCCTCCTTGCCGGCACCGGTGAGCTCGGCTTTGCGCTGCGCGGCTGCGGCATTCACTGCAGCCCTGGCCATGGCGAAGCCGGGGTTGCCGGTGGCGGGTGAGTTGGCCTGCTGGCGATCGATCGTCGCGAGCTGTTCCACGCGCGCGGCTTCGACCTGCTCGACGGTTGTGGCCCTGGTGTACGCCGAACCGCTGCTGCCGCCCATGTGGATGTCGTCGACATGCACGAACAGCTTGCCGATGAAGAACGTAAACAGGGTAAGGATGACGAACAGCCGCAGGGGCTGTACGTATCCCACGCGACGCCCCTTGAGGTAGTTCAGTGCGATGCGGCCGGGAACCCAGAGATCGCGCAGCGTGCGGAAGATGCGCCCGTCCAGGTGCCAGAAGGATTCGAACACTTCCTCGATGGCGTGGCCCACATGCTTGAGCGGGTTGTGCGCTGATTGCCCGCAGCGATGGCAGTAGTGGCCATGCAGGACGGTGTCGCAGTTCTCGCAGGCGGCGTGCGCGCTGTCGGTCGAGCTCATGGGCAATGGGCCAGGCGTCGGATGAAGGCGCCTACGATAGCGAATTTTCAGGTTTCGTTCAGTTTTGTCGGGGGCCACATCGGTTGTGGGAAGTCACCGAGCGCATCCACGCATGGCCTGGATCAAATGGACGTATCTGGGGCAGCAAGCCCGCCTGTTGCACGGCTGCGCTGACAGGGCCGGAGAGGGAAGGAGGCTGCTGAGTCGAGCCTGACCCCTTGAGTCGCCGGGCATTGGGATCAGGATTTGGGATTGCAGCGCTTACACTGGCGGGAGGGCAAAGGGGGGGGCGAGATGATCATTCTCAGAACGAGTGAAGACACCATCCTTCAAGTTGTGACGCACCAGACATATGCGCTTACGGGCAGGCCGGCCAAGCTCTCCCCTGGTGATTGCATCCTGCTTTCGCTTGTTGGACGCCGCGAGGTTTCTTTCAGTATGGAGCTGGTGCGCGTTCGGTTGGATAGGAACAACGAGACCGACAAGATCTTTGGAAGGCACTGGCCCGTGATTCTCGACTGCAGGGATTGTTGGCCGCTGAAGACGCCTTTCGTGATGAGCGACCATGCGGTTTCGGGGCACAACTATGGCCCCGGAGGAACGAGCGTCTACGTCCAGCGCCAAGACCAGGAGGTCATCCGCGCAAAGGGCCTTCTGGGAACAAGGTCGTGGGCGGAATACCTGGGGACGTAGCCTGACCCACCGCCGGCGAGGGGGGGGGCGATGCACCCGATCCCGGCGCATCGGGTGGTCGTGCATCCGCGAATGTCGCGCATCTGGGCGAGCAAGTCCCTCTGTTGAGGGGCTGCCCCGACAGGGGCGGGGAGAGGCCGGCAAGGGGAGGGGCCCGAACGTTGCGCAGCAACGTTTGGGGCGAAGCGCGCGCAGCGCACTTCGCGTCCCCAGCCAGCGGCTTCTGCGAGGTACAGCCGATCAGGTATCCCAGCGTGGCGGAAATCCATTGATGGATCTGGAGCAACAAGCCCCTCTGTTGAGGGGCTGCCCCGACAGGGGCGGGGAGAGGCCGGCAAGGGGAGGGGCCCGAACGTTGCGCAGCAACGTTTGGGGCGAAGCGCGCGCAGCGCACTTCGCGTCCCCAGCCAGATAACTGAAAAAGGCCGCCCCAAGGGGCAGCCTTTTTCAGTTATCTGGCGGAGAGAGGGGGATTCGAACCCCCGAAGCGCGGTTTAGACGCTTACACACTTTCCAGGCGTGCTCCTTCAACCACTCGGACACCTCTCCGGATCCCTGCCATCGGCAAACGCCTCAGCAGGGGCGCAGATTCTAGCGGGCTGCGCGACACTTCACAAGCACCCCGGCCAGGAACCTGCGAAGGGCGTGCCGGGGGCGAGGGGGCTGGACAGGCATGGCACAATGGAACATCCGATGGAAAACGGTGGCCTGATGTCCTATCTCGTCCTTGCCCGCAAGTGGCGTCCGAAGCGTTTTGCCGAGCTGGTGGGCCAGGAACACGTGGTCCGTGCGCTCAGCAACGCGCTGGACAGCGGCCGGGTCCACCATGCGTTCCTGTTCACCGGTACCCGCGGCGTGGGCAAGACCACCATTGCGCGCATCTTCGCCAAGTCGCTCAACTGCGAGCAGGGCACCAGCGCCGACCCGTGCGGCCAGTGCGCGGCCTGCCTGGACATCGACGCCGGCCGCTACATCGATCTGCTGGAAATCGACGCCGCGTCCAACACCGGCGTGGACGACGTGCGCGAGGTGATCGAGAACGCGCAGTACATGCCCTCGCGTGGCAAGTACAAGGTCTACCTGATCGACGAAGTGCACATGCTGTCCAAGGCGGCGTTCAACGCGCTGCTGAAGACGCTGGAAGAGCCGCCGGAGCACGTGAAGTTCCTGCTGGCCACCACCGACCCGCAGAAGCTGCCGGTCACCGTGCTCAGCCGCTGCCTGCAGTTCAACCTCAAGCGACTGGATGAGGATCAGATCCAGGGCCAGATGACCCGCATCCTGGCAGCAGAAGAGATCGAGGCTGACGGCAGCGCCATCGTGCAGCTGGCCAAGGCCGCCGATGGCAGCCTGCGTGACGGCCTGTCGCTGCTGGACCAGGCGATCGCCTACGCTGGTGGTGCACTGCGCGAGGACGTGGTGCGCACGATGCTGGGCACCGTCGACCGCACCCAGGTGGCGGCGATGCTCGATGCGCTGGCCGAGGGCGATGGCCCGCGCCTGCTGCAGGTGGTGGCTGCCCTGGCCGAGTTCTCACCGGACTGGAGTGGTGTGCTGGAGGCGCTGGCCGAAGGTCTGCACCGCATCCAGGTGCAGCAGCTGGTACCGGGTGCGGCCGTTGCCGAAGGCCTGGATGCCACCGCGTTTGCCGAGCGCCTGCGCCCGGAAGTGGTGCAGCTCTGGTACCAGATGGCCTTGAATGGCCGTCGCGATCTGCCACTGGCACCGAGCCCGCGTGCGGGCTTTGAAATGGCCGTGCTGCGCATGCTGGCGTTCCGTCCGGCTGCTGCGGTACCGCCGGTGCCGAAGTCGGTTGAAGGCGCCGCAGGCGGCAACGTTGCCGGTGGAGGCAGCGGCGCGGGTACCCACGAAGCGACGCCGGCCGCTGCCGCCGCTCCGGCGGGCCCGGCCCCGGCGACGCAGGTGGCTGCGCCGCGGGAACCTGACCCCGAGCCTGAGCCGGTCCCGCAGCCCGAACCTGACCCAACGCCGGAACCCGAGCCGGTTCCGGTGGAAGAGCCCGTGTCGCCGCCGCCGGTAAAGGCCGAAGCAGAGACGCCGCCGCCGGCCGCTGAAGCAGAAGCGAGCGACGACCTGCCGCCGTGGGCGACCGATGAAGCCGAGGCGCGTGACGAGGCACTGGCGGCCGAGATGGCTGGGCCGGACGCCGCCATGGTGGCGCCCTGGCATGAGTCGCCGGCTTCCGTCGCGGCTCCCAGCGAGCCTGCGCCGCCCGAGCGCCCGTTCCGCACTGAAGGCATCGCCATCGCGCCGGCCGCGCCGATCCCGGCGCGTGATACCGCGCCGCAGGAAGGTGTCAGCGAGCTGGCCACGGCCGAGGACTGGCTGGATCTGGTCGCCAACAGCGGCCTGAGCGGCCCGTCGCGGCAGCTGGCGGCCAACGCTGCCTTCATCAGTTGCCAGCACGGGACCTTGAAACTGGGCCTTTCGCCCGGATTTGAGTATCTGCGCTCGGAGCGCGCGCTGGCCGCCCTGGGCGAGATGCTGGAGAAGGCCCTTGGCCAGGCGCCGAAGATCGTGGTCGAGACCGTGGAAACCGAACACGTTCCGGCCGAGACCCTGCACCAGCGCGCCGACCGCCAGCGTGGCGAGCGGCAGCAGGAAGCAGAGGCCGTTTTCATGGATGACCCGGAAGTGCAGGTGCTGATCCAACAGCACGGCGCCCGGGTTGTTTCCGATTCCATCCGTTCTTTTGACGAGTAAGACACCATGCGCGGAAACATCGCCCAACTGATGCAGCAGGCCCAGAAGATGCAGGAAAACCTGCAGAAGGCCCAGGAAGAGATCGCCAAGATCGAAGTGACCGGCAGCGCCGGTGGCGGCATGGTCAGCGTGACCCTGACCGGCGCCAAGGAATGCCGCAAGGTGCGCATCGACCCGTCGCTGGCCAGCGACCCGGAGATGCTGGAAGACCTGATCGCCGCCGCTTTCAATGACGCCTCGAACAAGATCGATGCCGAGTCGAAGTCGAAGATGGGTTCGGCCACCGCCGGCATGCAGCTGCCGCCGGGCATGAAGCTGCCGTTCTGATTTTCGGCGTGGCACCCGTGCAAGCGGGTGCCACAGAACCTGTAGCCGTCGAGCCTGCTCGACGCCATGAAAGCATGCCGCCGTGTCCGCACCCCTGCTTGAACAATTGATCGACGCGTTGCGGGTGCTGCCTGGCGTCGGCCAGAAGACGGCGCAGCGCATGGCCTACCACCTGCTCGAGCGCGAGCGCGAAGGTGGCCAGCGTCTGGCCGAGACACTGGCATTGGCGGTGGAGCGCATCGGCCACTGCGCGCAGTGTCGCGATTTCAGCGAATCCGAGTTGTGCCCGACCTGCGCCAACAGCAGCCGCGAGCGCAGCCAGCTGTGCGTGGTCGAATCGCCCGCCGACCGCCTGGCCATCGAGAACGCCACCGGCTTCCGCGGTGTCTACTTCGTGCTGCAGGGGCGGCTGTCGCCGCTGGATGGCATCGGCCCGCGCGAGCTGGGCCTGGAGCAGTTGGGGCGACGGCTGGCCGAAGGCGAGGTGCAGGAGTTGATCATCGCCACCAGCGCCACTGTCGAGGGCGAGGCCACCGCGCATTACCTGGCGCAGCTGGCGCGCGCAGGCAAGGTGCGGCCCAGCCGCCTGGCGCAGGGCCTGCCGCTGGGCGGCGAACTGGAGTACGTCGATCGTGGCACGCTGTCGCATGCGTTCGGGACGCGCAGCGAATTCCGCGATTGAGCAACGGCCGGCATGGCCGGGCGTGAGCGGCCTACAATGCGGGAGACATCCCCGCCGAGGCCGACCATGAGCAACGAAACCCTCTTCAGCAAGATCATCCGTCGCGAGATCCCGGCCACCATCGTCTACGAGGATGACGAGGTGCTGGGCTTCAAGGACATCGCACCGCAGGCGCCGGTGCACGTGCTGTTCATTCCGAAGAACGAGATCATTCCGACCCTGGATGACCTGCAGCCGTCGCAGGCGCACCTGATCGGGAAGCTGGCGCTGGCTGCCGCCGAGTACGCGCGCCGCGAGGGCTTCGCACAGGACGGCTACCGCATCGTGATGAACTGCCGCGAGGATGCCGGGCAGACCGTGTTCCATATCCACATGCACCTGCTGGCCGGTGCGCCGCTGGGGCATTTCGGTACGCCGGGGCGTTGAAGCCCCTATCCACGCATGGCGTGGATCTACAGTGGCAGCTGCTGGATGAAAGAAGGCCGCCCGAGGGCGGCCTTTTCCGTCACGCGTGCCGGTTGGCGATCACCACCAGCCCCAGCGGCCGTAGCCACCCCAGTACGGGCCATACGGGCCCGGGCCCCAGGGGCCATAGGGGTAGGGCACCACGTCGACCTGGCGCTGTTCCGGCCACAGGTAGATCACATCGGCCGACAGCTTCGGCAGGCGGTAGTCGTAGTCCCCGATGCGGGTGTTCTGGTAGCCATCGATCTTGCCGATGAAGGTCACGTCACGGCCCGCCTCAAACACGGCCGGGTCGTAGAAGCCGGCGCGGCAGGCGATGAAGCGGCCGTCGCTGGCGTCGGACGAGGTGGTGTTCGGGCGGCCACTGGCGTTGAGCGGGCGCGAGATCATCTGGAAGCAGGTCTCGCCCTGGCCGGGCTTGGTTTCGATGATGCGACCGCCCCAACGGACCGGCGTGCCGACCTGCTGGGTGGCGACCGAGTCGCGCGGGGAGACCAGGCTGAACTGTCCCTGCAGCGGCTTGGGGGCCGTGGCGCAGGCCGACAGGGCCAGCGTGGCCACAGCGGTGAGGAGGAACTTGGTGTTCATGGGGAGGCTCCGGAAGTCGGGCGATGCCTGCGCAGGTCCCGCAATAATGAAGCGAGGTCGGTGCAAGTTCCAGCGTAACGCGCGTCGGCGAAACGCTGGCTGAGTGCGAGCAGGGCGGGATCGGAACGTTGGGCATGAACCCGCTGTGCCCAGTCCTGCGCGGTTTCGTGGGGGTGCCGTCCCAGCCCGAGGCGGGCATAGCGCCGGCCCAGCCCGCGCCAGGCACGCAGCAGCGGGTCACGTTCGCGCTCGCCCCGGGCCAGCAGCCAGGCCATCCACGTCAGGGCCAGCATCGTTGCCACCACGAAGCCAGCGACAAGTTGCGCAGGGCCAAGATCATCCAGCCCCAACGGCTTGAGCAGTTGCTGCTGGCGGCGTGCATCGAAGGAGAGCACCAGGTCGTTCCAGCCGCGGCGCAGCCAGTCGCCCATCTGCCCCAGCTGCTGCCAGCGTTGCTGCAGCGGGCTGTCGGTGCCTGCCTGCAGGCGGTCGTCGAGGGTATCAAGGATGCGTTCCGGTGCGACCGCAGCGGTAGGGTCGACCCTTACCCAGCCGCGCTGCGGCAGCCATACCTCGGCCCAGGCATGGGCGTCCATCCGCCGCACGATCCAGTAGTCGCCAAGGCGGTTGTAGGTGCCACCGGCAAAGCCGGTCACCACCCGCGCCGGAATGCCGGCATTGCGCATCAGTACCACGAAGGCGGAACTGAAGTGTTCGCAGAAGCCGGCCTTGTAGCCGAACAGGAACTCGTCGACCGGATCGCGTCCCGCCGGCGGCGTCTGCAGCGTGTAGGAGAAATCGGTGGTGATCCATTGCAGCGCGCGGCGAACGATGGCTTCGTCATCACCGCCGGCATCCTGCCGCCATTGCTGCGCCAGTGTGGCCGTGCGCGGGTTGAAGCCACCGGGCAACTGCAGCGCGGCCCGTCGCAGATAGGGCGACAGCGTGCTGTCGAAGCGTTGTGGGGGCGCTGAATGCAGTCGCCAGCGGCTCAGCGACGCCAGTGAGCGCTCGCTGCTCAGGCTCATGTCCGCATCCAGCGTGCTGCCCGCAGGGGCGCGGCTGGGCAGGTCCAGTGCCACCAGCTGGCGCCGGTCGGTGGGTTCGTAGTCGATCTGATAGTCCCAGCCCTGCGTGCCGGCCTCGACCATGGCTGCCGGCCGTCGATCGCTGGCGCGGTCACGTGTCCAGCGCCGGCCATCGAAGGCGGTCAGTACCGGTCCCCGCCAGTAGCGTTGCATCGGCTCGGGTACCGCCCCGAAGAACTGCACGCGCAACGCCGGGGCATCGTCAGCCATCAGGTCCAGCCACTGGCCGGGCTCCATGCTGTCGGACAGCCCAGGCGTGCCGACGGCACGCTCGGGAACGCCCCACAGCGGCGTTGCCAGCCGCGGGAACAGCCAGAAGCAGGCCAATGCCAGTGGCAGGCCGATCGCCAGCAGGCGGCCAACGCCGCGCAGCTGCCCTCGCAGTGGCAGGTGGCCGGCGTGGCCTTCATCCCCGGCCAGGCGCTGCAGGGCGAGCAACGCGCTGATCCCCGCCAATGCGGCCAATCCGGTGGTCAGTGGTCCCTGGTCGAGCAGGAACGCCGCAAACGGGGAAAACAGCGCGAAGCCGAGCAGGCTGCGGGCATCGCGCCGGCTGCGCAGTTCGCTGGACTTGATCGCCAGCATCGCTGCCAGCAGGGCGCAACCGGTATCGCGCCCGGGTCGAACCATCCCCATCTGCCAGACGATGGCACCGAGCATGGCCAGCACCAGCAGCAGGCGCAGCGGCATGGGCAGGACCTTCCGCCACGACAGGACCGCAGTCACGCCCGCCGCGGCCGCGATCACGCCGGCCAGCAGGGGCGGCAACTGCAGCAGCAGCGGCAACAGCGCCAACGCCGCGCTGGCCAGGGTCCAGTTGCGGGCATTGCGGTCGAGCGAGGGCGTGGTCTCAGTCATGCGGCATCAATGCCAGTGCACGCAGGCACAGGTGGTGGTGGCTGGCACCCTGGCCTGGCCCGAACGGCGGGTGTGCAGGCAGCAGCAGGGTGTAGCGGCGGCCTTCGCGCTCGGCCATGTCGACCCATCGTGCCAATCGTGCGATGCGTGCTTCATGGCCCAGGGGGGCCAGCGTGCGCCAGTCGAGGATGACTTCGATGCCGACCGGCTTTTCGTACTCGCGCACCAGCAGGCTGTCGCGGCGTGCCGAGTGCTTCCATGAAATGCTGCGTGGTGCATCGCCCGCACGATAGGGCCGTAGCTGATGCAGTTCCTCGCCGCTGGCATGGGCGCGGGTGTGCAGCGGATCGTTGCCGCTTTCCGGCAGTGGATGAGCAAGCGCCTCGGGTTGCGGATAGACCAGCAGCGCTTGTTCCGGCCACACCCACGACCATGCCCGCACCAGGCCCAGTGGCTGGGTGGTGGACAGGCGGATGCGTGGCAGTTCCAGCCAGCCGCGGCGTTCGCTGGGAACCTGCAGTTCCACTTCACCGCGGCCGTGTGCAGGCAGCGAGGTCCAGGCTTCGCTGTCACCCAGCTGCAGGTGCAGGCCGTGACGTGCGCGCGGATCGCGCAGTGACACGTCCACGCGCAGGCGCAGTGGTTGTCCAGCCGGAACCGGTTCGGCGGAGATCGCGTCGATCTGTACGCCCGACAGCTGAAGGTGCGCGGCGATGGCGCTGGCGATCGCCGCTGCCGCCAGCAGCAGGGCCAGCAGCAACGCCGGGTTGTTGTTGTAGTTCAGTGCGCCCAGCAGCATGGCCGCCAGCAGCGTGGCGACGAACAGGCCGAAGCGGGTGGGCAGCACGTAGATGCGATGGCGGTCCAGGCGCTGCGGCAGTACTTCAGGCCTGCGCGGGCGTGCCAGCAGTTGCAGTCGTGCCCAGCGTGTGGTCACCCTCAATCCACCGCAACGGTCTGCAGGATGGCCCGTGCCAGTGCCGGCCCCGAGCTGGACTCGGCTTCGGTCACTAGGCGATGACCGGCCACTGCCACGAACAGGGCCTGCACGTCCTCGGGCGCCACGTGGCTGCGGCCCAGCAGCAGTGCATGCGCCCTGGCCGCGCGCAGCAGCGCAAGGCCTGCACGCGGTGACAGGCCCACGCGCACGCCGGCGTGCTGGCGGCTGCGGGTCAGCAGGGCCTGCACGTAGTCGACCAGTGCATCGCTGGCATGGACCTGGCCGACGGCTTCACGCAGCGCGCGTACCTGGGTGTCATCCAGCTTCGGCACGGCACGTGCGATCAGGTCGCGGCGGTCTGTACCGCGCAGCAGTTCGCGTTCGGCCTGCGCACTGGGGTAGCCCATCGCCAGCCGCAGCAGGAAACGGTCCAGCTGCGAATCCGGCAGCGGGAAGGTACCGGACAGGTCCACCGGGTTCTGCGTGGCGATCACGAAGAACGGATCGGGCAGGGGGTGGGTCTGGCCATCCAGGGTGACCTGCTGTTCGGCCATCGCTTCCAGCAGCGCGCTCTGCGTGCGCGGCGGCGCACGGTTGATCTCATCGGCCAGCAGCACGTGCGTGAACACCGGTCCCGGATGGAACTGGAACTGGCGGCTGCCGGCTTCGTATACCGAGACGCCCAGTACATCGGCGGGCAGCAGGTCGGAGGTGAACTGCACGCGCTGGAAGCTGAGGCCCAGGCTGCTGGCCAACGCATGCGCCAGCGTGGTCTTGCCCAGGCCGGGTAGATCCTCGATCAGCAGATGACCGCCGGAAAGCAGGGCGACAAAGGCCAGCCTGACTTCCGGCACCTTGCCCAGCACCAGTGCGTTTACCTGATCCTGTGCCTCCCGCAGGGCCTGGCGCAGTTGATCGGTTAGCATGCTGGGATTGGGGGACGAGGCTGTCATGATCGTCTCAGGTCTGGAATCCATTCGATTATCCATAGAGCAATGCAAGGCGAACAGCGCGCGCGGACAATATTTCTCTGGTTATGGACGCTGGTCACAGCGGCCAAGCTGGTGGTGGCTGCGCGCCTGCCACTGTTCGTTGACGAGGCGTTCTACTGGCAGGAAGGCCAGCACCTGGCCGCTGCGTATTCGGATCTCCCCGGACTGACCGCATGGCTGGCGCGCCTGGGTGTGGAGATCGGTGGCCACCATGTGCTCGCGTTGCGCCTCCCGTTCCTGGCCATCGGCGCGCTGCTGCCGTTGCTGGTGGTGCGCACGGCCACGCGCTGGTTCGGCAATGTGGCTGGTTGGCAGGCGGGCAGCCTCACGCTGTTGATGCCGTTGTCGGCGACGCTGGGCCTGCTGGCGGTGCCGGATGTGCCCATGGCGCTGGCCGCGGTGATCTGCCTGCACGCCGGTGCACGGCTGCTGCACAACGTTGATGCATCGTCGGCGATGAAGCTTGCGCTGGGTCTGTCGATCGGTGCGCTCAGTCACTATCGTTTCATCGGTGTCATCGGCGTTGGCTTCATCGCGCTGCTGGCGCTGCCGCAGGGGCGGCGCATGCTGGCCGATCCGCGCGTATGGGTCGCACTGGCGGTGGGCGTGCTGGCGTGGCTGCCGTTGCTGGCATGGAACGCGGACAACCACGACGCCGGCCTGAAGTTCCAGGTGGTCGAGCGCCATCCCTGGACGTTTGAATGGAACGGACTGTGGTTCCTGGTGATCCAGCCGATGCTGGTCACCCCGATCCTGTGCATGGCGATGTGGAAGGTGGCGCTGGCCGGTACCCGCAGGGGCGGCGGCACGCGCGTGCAGTGGCGCTACTTCGGCCTGGTCGGGGGCGTATCCACGCTGGGCATCTTCCTGCTGGGCTTCTTCACCGACGTCGAGCGGATCAGTTTCCATTGGCCGCTGCCGGGCTACCTGGCCCTGCTGGTGGCGGTGCCGGTGGTGCTCAACGGCTGGCCACGCTGGCTGCGGCGCACCGGCTGGTGGCTGGCCGGCGCAGGCATGGTGCTGGCGTTCGGTTATTACCTGATGGCCTCCACGCCTGCGTTGCGCGAGCAGCTGGCGGGCAGCAAGTACTACCCGCGCAATTTCGCTGGCTGGCAGCCGTTGGCGATGGCGGTGCGCGAAGAGTTGCAGCAGATGCCCGCGGGCACGCGGGTGCTGGCGGGGAACTTCAAGGTGGGGGCCGAACTGGGCTTCCAGCTCGGCAACGGCGATATCGAGGTGCTGCCGCATCCGCTCAACGACAAGCATGGGCGCACCGCGCAGCTGGCGCAGTGGGAACTGCTGCATGAGGGCAAGCGTTCGGCGCCGATGCTGCTGGTGCTTTCACCCAGCGATCAGCGTTACCGCGATCTGCTGGCGCGCTATCACGCCATCTGCGAGCAGGTGGGGCCGTTGCCGGCGCCGCGGGTGGTCAGCAGTGACCATGGGTTCCAGCGTTTCCTGCTGTTCCGGCTGCCGGCGCAGCGCGCACCGGGGGCGTGCGTGACTCCGGCAATGGCGTGGCTGGATACACCTTCCAACGGCGAAAAGGTGTCTGGCACGCTGGCCATCAAGGGATGGGCATTCAAGGATGGCGTCGGCCTGTCACGGGTTGAAGTGCTGGTCGATGGCCGCTCGATGGGGGATGCGCGCTATGGCCGCGCATTCGACGTGCGCCAGACCTGGCCGGACAGCACCGATCCGCAGCATCTGGCGGTGGGCTTCGATGCTTCATTGGACACCAGCACGCTGGCGCCGGGACGGCATTGGCTGGGCCTGCGCCTGCACGGCCGCGATGGCAGCGTGGAGGAATGGCAGGAGCAGCCGTTCGAGGTTCGTTGAGGCTTCTGCTTTTGTAGAGTCGAGCCATGCTCGACTGCTTCTGTACCAGGTGGCAGGGGGCCGGGAAAAGCAGTCGAGCATGGCTCGACTCTACAGTTCAGGGCACCGCGAACCCTGCCTGGCGCAGCAACCCGCACAGCGCGATCAGCGGCAGGCCGATCAGCGCGGTCGGGTCGCGGTTGTCGATCGCTTCGAACAGGCTGATGCCCAGGCCCTCGCACTTGAAGCTGCCGGCACAATCCAGCGGCTGTTCGGCGGCCACGTAGCGGGCGATCTCCTCCTGCCCCAGCGTGCGGAAACGGACTTCGGTCAGATCCACGGCGCTGAATGATTCTCCGCCCTGCGTGAGACTGATGGCAGTGTGGAAGCGTACCGTCTGCCCGGACATCGCCGCCAACTGCGCGCAGGCCGCCTTGGCCGTGCCCGGCTTGCCCAGCGGCCGCCCGTTCAGGTCCGCCACCTGGTCCGAGCCGATCACCCAGATGCCGGGGTAGCGGGCGGCGACCTCGGCCGCCTTGGCCGAGGCCAGGCGCGTCGCCAGGGCCAGCGGCGTCTCAGCGTTCAACGGGGTTTCATCCACGTCCGGGCGGGCGCAGTCGAAGGGCAGGCCCAGCCGCTGCAGCAACTCGCGGCGGTAGCGGGAGGTAGAGGCCAGGACCAGTGACATGCGACAATTCCGGGGCAGGGCACGGCAGTCTGGCCTGTGCGCAGCGCCAGCAGCAAGTCCTGTATGGCGGGCATTTGACAGCAGCCCCCCCGATCCTTAGTATTCAGCGGCTTATGTCCGCGAACGTGCCCGAATCGCTGGATGCTTGGCGGATGGTCGTAGCGCGAAGGCGCTTCGACGGCCAGGTCTCCCTGGCTGAATTGACCCGCCTGCAGGGGCTGGTCGCAGATACCGACGGCGAGTGTTCCTACTCGCTTGAATTCGGTCGCGACGAAGTCCTGCGGGTATCCTATGTGGAACTGACCATCGACACCGCGTTGCCGCTGACCTGTCAGCGCAGCATGCAGCGATTCCTGTTGCCGGTGAAGGTGACCCAGAGGCTTGGCCTGATCCGCGACGAGGATGAGGAATCGTCCCTGCCGGAGGAATACGAGGCGTTGCTGGTGCCGGAAGACGGCCAGCTGCGTCCGCTGGACCTGGTTGAAGACGAGTTGGTGCTGGCGGTGCCGGTGGTACCGCTGTCACCCGACGGCGAAGCAGTCGACAAGGACTGGGCGCCGAGCGAAGAAGAAACGAAGAAGGCCAACCCGTTCGCGGCGTTGGCGGCATTGAAGAAACAATAGCAGCCGGATTGTCGTCGGCGGCTGCGGCGAAAGCGAAAGTGTGCTGGGCGCTGGCGTCCTGCGCGACGATACGACGAAGCAAATCGAACCGAGTTTGGAGCAATCCCATGGCTGTGCAGAAATCCCGTGTCACCCCGTCCCGCCGCGGCATGCGTCGTGCCCATGACGCCCTGAGCGCCAAGCAGCTGTCGACCGACCCGACCACCGGCGAAGTGCACCTGCGTCACCACATCACTGCCGACGGTTTCTACCGCGGCAAGAAGGTCATCCAGACCAAGACCTCGGCCGTCGAAGAAGATTGATGTGCCGGGAAGGCCGCTGCCTCTGGGCAGCGGCCTTTGCCTTCTTTCCCGGGCGTGCCGGTGATCGGCGGCCCGCGCAACAGGAAACATGATGAGCAAGCGGATCTATTCGAGGATCGCGGGCACCGGTAGCTATTTGCCGGAAAAAGTCCTGACCAACGCCGACCTGGAAAAAATGGTCGAAACCTCGGATGAGTGGATCCAGTCGCGCACCGGAATTCGTGAACGGCACATCGCGGCCGAAGGCGAAACCACCAGCGACCTCGGCTACCAGGCCGCGTTGCGCGCACTTGAAGCGGCCGGTATCGACGCTTCGCAGCTCGACATGATCGTGGTTGGTACGACCACGCCTGACCTCATTTTCCCCTCCACCGCCTGCCTGATCCAGGCCAAGCTCGGTGTTGCGGGGTGCCCTGCCTTTGACGTCAACGCCGCCTGCTCGGGCTTCGTGTTCGCGTTGGGCGTGGCCGACAAGTTCATCCGTTCCGGCGACTGCAAGCATGTGCTGGTGATCGGCACCGAAACGCTGACCCGCATGGTCGACTGGAACGATCGCACCACCTGCGTGCTGTTCGGCGATGGCGCCGGCGCCGTCGTGCTCAAGGCCGACGAAGAAACCGGCATCCTCAGCACCCACCTGCATGCCGACGGCAGCAAGAAGGAACTGCTGTGGAACCCGGTGGGCGTCTCGACCGGCTTCAAGGACGGCGCCAACGGTGGTGGCACCATCAACATGAAGGGCAACGACGTGTTCAAGTACGCCGTCAAGGCGCTGGACTCGGTCGTGGACGAGACCCTGGCCGCCAATGGCCTGGACAAGTCCGACCTGGATTGGCTGATTCCGCACCAGGCCAACCTGCGCATCATCGAAGCCACCGCCAAGCGCCTGGACATGTCGATGGACCAGGTGGTGGTGACTGTCGACAAGCATGGCAACACCTCGTCCGGTTCGGTGCCGCTGGCGCTGGATGCCGCGGTGCGTTCAGGCCGCGTCGAGCGCGGCCAGCTGCTGCTGCTGGAAGCCTTCGGCGGCGGCTTCACGTGGGGTTCGGCCCTGCTGCGCTATTGATAGTGCAAGTTACGACAATGTGAAGCTTTGTCGTTACGGCCCCTCTGGGGCCGTAACGCGTTTATAGGAGTACCTGTCATGGTTGAGCCCATCGTCATCGAAGGGCAGCGCGCCTGGCTGAAGCAGTACGGCAAGGGAAGCCGCGCACTGGCCCTGGGCCTGCTCAATTTCGTTGCCCGCCGTTTCCATCTCGATGCCCTGCGCCCACCGCCGCACCGTGGTGGTGACGCCGCGCGCGAAACCGAAGCCCGTCGCCTTGGGGAACTACAGGCGCAGGGCGTGAACGTGCCCGACGTGCTGGGCAGCGGCCATGCTGCACTGGTGATCGGCGACAACGGCAGCTCGTTCAATACCTGCCTGCGCCAGGCCGATGAGGCAGGCCGCGACCGGCTGGTGATGGCGGCGATGCAGGCCATCGCAGAGGCGCATGCGCGCGGCGCCTATTTCGGCCAGCCGTTGCCGCGCAACCTCACCTGGGATGGGCAGAAGGTGGGCTTCATCGACTTCGAGGAAGATCCGCTGGAAGTGATGGAGCTGTCCGAAGCGCAGGCCCGCGACTGGCTGATGTTCGGTTACGGCGTGGCCAAGTACTACGCCGACCGCCCCGAGCAGCTGCAGACGATGATGGCCGAGGCGATGGGCGATGCCCAGGCGCCGGTGCGCGAGCATGTGCATGCGGTCAGCGGCCGCCTGCGCAGCCTGGCCCGGGTGTGCATGAAACTGGGCCGTTCAGCGCGCGCGCTGGCCCATTCGATCTTCATCGCCCATGGCGCCAGCACGGCGGGCGTGCTGATGCTGGTTGGCCTGTGCGTGGATTTCCTCGCCGACGGCGACCTGGACGTGCTGCAGCTGTTCTGCTGATGGCTGGCAGGGGTCAGATCCCTTTTCCTGCGGAAAAGGGATCTGACCCCGTCGCGCTTGCCCGGCCGCGCTCCATACGCCTGCATACGCGCACGTACAGACGACACAGCGGATTCGCCCTTATCATGGCCCGCTTCGATTGCAACAAGCGGATGACCGCGTGACCGTATCCACCCTCGCTTTTGTCTTCCCCGGCCAGGGCTCGCAGTCTGTGGGCATGGTGGCCGAGCTGGCCGAACTGCACCCGCAGGTGCGTGAAGCCTTCACCGAGGCATCCGATGGTGCCGGCGTCGACCTGTGGGCGCTGTCCCAGGGTGGCCCGGAGGAAATGCTCAACCGTACCGAATACACCCAGCCGGCCCTGCTGGCCGCGAGCATCGGCGTGTGGCGCGCCTGGAACGCCGTGGGCGGTCCGCGCCCGTCGGTGCTGGCCGGCCACAGCCTGGGCGAATACACCGCGCTGGTTGCCGCTGGCGCGCTGAGCCTGCATGACGGCGCGCACCTGGTGCGCCTGCGCGGCCAGCTGATGCAGGAAGCCGCACCGGCCGGTGTCGGCGCCATGGCCGCCGTGCTCGGTGCCGAAGACCAGCTGGTGCTGGACGTCTGCGCCGAAGCCGCAGGCAGCCAGGTGGTGGTGCCGGCCAACTTCAATTCGCCGGGCCAGATCGTGATCGGTGGCGACGCCGACGCCGTCGACCGTGCGCTGGCGCTGCTGGCCGAGAAGGGCGTGCGCAAGGCCGTCAAGCTGGCCGTGAGCGTGCCCTCGCACACCCCGCTGATGCGCGAAGCCGCCAACCGCCTCGCCGAAGTGATGGCTGGCCTGTCCTGGCAGGCGCCGCAGCTGCCGGTGGTGCAGAACGTCGATGCCAAGGTGCATGACGGTATCGACGCGATCCGTACCGCGTTGGTGCAGCAGCTGTACCAGCCGGTGCAGTGGACCGGTTGCGTGCAGGCTCTGGCCGGCCGTGGCATCACCCAGATCGCCGAGTGCGGCCCGGGCAAGGTTCTGACCGGTCTGGTCAAGCGCATCGACAAGGCCATCGACGGCCGTTCGCTGGCCACCCCGGGCGACTTCGAAGGCGCCCGCGAGGCATGGTCGGTCTGACTCCCCCTGTTCCTGCCGACCGTACCGGTGGCCGCTGCACGCGGCACGGGTGCGGCGGCCGCCCCAGCCTGAGGAAAACATCATGAGCAAGCCCCTGCAGGGTGAAATCGCACTGGTCACCGGTGCCAGCCGTGGCATTGGTGCCGCCATCGCCGATCTGCTGGCCGCCCAGGGCGCCACCGTCATCGGCACCGCCACCACCGAATCCGGTGCTGCCGCGATCGGCGAGCGCCTGGCCGCCCACGGCGGTCACGGCCGTGCACTGAACGTGACCGACGCTGCCGCGCTGGACAGCGTGCTGGACGGCATCGCCAAGGAGTTCGGCCCGATCTCGATCCTGGTCAACAATGCAGGCATCACCCGCGACAACCTGCTGATGCGCATGAAGGACGAGGACTGGGCGTCGATCATCGACACCAACCTGACCAGCGTGTTCCGCACCAGCAAGGCGGTGATGCGCGGCATGATGAAGGCGCGCAAGGGCCGCATCATCAACATCGCATCGGTGGTGGGCGTGACCGGTAATGCCGGCCAGGCCAACTACGCGGCCGCCAAGGCCGGCATCATCGGCTTCAGCAAGTCGCTGGCCAAGGAAATCGGTTCGCGCGGTGTCACCGTCAATGTGGTCGCTCCCGGCTTCATCGACACCGACATGACCAAGGCGTTGCCGGAAGAAGCGCGCACCGCGCTGATCAACGACATCGCCCTCGAACGCCTGGGTTCGCCGGAGGACATCGCCCATGCGGTGGCCTTCCTGGCCAGCCCGGCTGCCGGTTACATCACCGGCGAAACCCTCCATGTGAACGGTGGCATGTACATGCCGTAAGCAAGGGGCGCAGGGATTGCGCCGCAAGTGGTTGATCTGCTGAGGTTTTTGCTGCGATGCAAGGCCGCGCCGGTTTCCACTACACTATCCCACGGCCATCGCCTTTGATGGCGACCACTTTTGAACCACAACTCCATCTGGAGCGAGATCCCATGAGCACCATCGAAGAACGCGTCAAGAAAATCGTCGTCGAACAGCTTGGCGTCAAGGAAGAAGAAGTCACCAACAGCGCATCGTTCGTCGATGACCTGGGCGCTGACTCGCTGGACACCGTCGAGCTGGTGATGGCCCTGGAAGAAGAATTCGAGTGCGAGATCCCGGACGAAGAAGCCGAGAAGATCAGCACCGTGCAGGCCGCCATCGACTACGTCAAGGCCCACGTCAAGGCCTGATGTCAGACGGCAGTGCGCGTGCGGGTCATCCTCGCCGCGCACCGCACCCCATGGGGCCGCTGTTGCGGCCCCGTGTGTTTGAGCATCACATCGAAGCAAACCGAGTTGCCCGTAGAAACCATCCGGGTCAGGAGAAACAGCAATGAAGCGTCGCGTCGTCGTAACCGGCCTGGGTATCGTCTCGCCGTTGGGCAATGATCTGGCCAGCAGCTGGGAAGGCATCACCCACGGTCGTTCGGGCATCGGTCCGCTGACCAACGTTGCTGATGCCTACGTGGATCGGTTCACCACCAAGATTGCAGGTGAGGTCAAGGGATTTGACATCACCGCCGACAATGAACTGTTCGGCAGGTTCCGGGTCAGCGGCAAGGATGCCAAGAAGATGGACCCGTTCATCCATTACGGCCTCGGTGCCTCGTTCATGGCCCTGCACGATTCGGGCCTGGAGATCACCGACGGCAATGCCGAGCGCATCGGCGCCATCGTCGGCGCCGGCATCGGCGGCCTGCTCGGCATCGAAGAGCAGACCATCGAGTTCCACGAGGGCAAGAAGATCTCGCCCTTCTACGTGCCCAAGACCATCATCAACATGCTGCCGGGCCAGCTGAGCATCATCACCGGCCTGAAGGGCCCGTCGTTCTCGGCGGTGTCGGCGTGCGCGACCTCGAACCATTCGATCGGTACCGCGATGCGCATGATCCAGTACGGCGATGCCGACGTGATGGTGGTCGGTGGTGCCGAGCGTGGCTCGTCGCCGACCGCGCTGGGCGGCTTCTGCGCGATGAAGGCCATGAGCACCCGCAACGACGCCCCGGAACAGGCCTCGCGCCCGTGGGACAAGGACCGTGATGGCTTCGTGCTGGGCGACGGCGCCGGCATCCTGATCCTGGAAGAGTACGAGCACGCCAAGGCACGCGGCGCGAAGATCTACTGCGAACTGGCCGGCTTCGGTGCCAGCTCCGACGCGTACCACATGACCGCCCCGAGCGAGAACGGCGAAGGCGCCGCGCGCTGCATGGTCATGGCCATGAAGGACGCCGGCGTGACCCCGGAACAGGTGGGCTACCTCAACGCGCACGGCACCTCCACGCCGCTGGGCGACCTGGGCGAGACCATGGCGATGAAGACCGCCTTCGGCGACCACGCCTACAAGATGATGGTCAGCTCCACCAAGTCGATGACCGGCCACCTGCTGGGTGCCGCGGGCGGCGTGGAAGCGATCTTCTCGGTGATGGCGCTTCAGGACAACATCATTCCGCCGACCATCAACCTGCAGCAGCCGGGCGAAGGTTGCGACCTGGACTACGTGCCCAACGAAGCACGCCAGGCCAAGGTGGACGTGGTGATGTCCAATGGCTTCGGCTTCGGCGGCACCAACGGCACGCTGATCTTCAAGCGCGTCTGACCGGCATCGTCGCGACGCGACCCATCGGCAATCCGACAAACGGAACAATGCCGTGCACCACGGAGCCGCCGCAAGGCGGCTTCCGTGCATCTGAACCCCTGAACTGGCCGCCATGACCCACGCACCGCTGATCCACCCGCTGCCGCACCCGATCGATCTGCTGGCCCTGCAGCAGCACGACCCGGTGCGCTTCCCGCTGCTGATGGAATCCACTGCCTCGGGCACCGCCCAGGGCCGCTGGAGCCTGCTGCTGGCCGCGCAGGGCGATTGCCTGCGGCTGGATGCCGATGGCCAGGTGCGCGACCAGCACGACGTGGTGCACGCTGGCGGATTCCTGCAGGTGCTGGACCGCGCCTGGCAGCGCGAACGCCTGCCACATGACGGCAGCCACAGCCTGCCGTTCCGCGGCGGCTGGGCGTTGATGCTGGATTATGAAATGGCCAGCCAGATCGAACCGGTGCTGCCAGCGCGTGCTCGCGAGGACGGCCGCCCGACCGCGCTGGCGCTGCGCTGCCCCGCAGCGGTGCTGCATGACCATCAGAACGACGCCAGCTTCGTCATCGCCGAAGCAGGTGAGCAGGTATTGCTGGATGCTTTGGTCGCACTGGCCTCGGCGGCGTTGCCCGAGGCCGGGCAGGGCTGGCAGCCGCCGCAGTCGGTGGGCGAGGACGCGCCGCAGCGCTTCACCGACGGCGTGCGCCGGGTGATCGAGTACCTGCGTGCCGGCGACGTGTTCCAGGTGAACCTGTCGCGGCGCTGGAGCGCGCAGTTCGCTGCGCCGGTCAGCCCGCAGGCACTGTATGCACAGCTGCGTCGTGCCAACCCGGCGCCGTTTGCCGGCCTGTTCAGCGCGCAGGGCCGCCATGTGGTCAGTTCCTCACCGGAGCGGCTGGTGTCGGTGCATGCCGGTCATGCGCAGACGCGTCCGATCGCAGGTACGCGTCCGCGGTTTGAAGGTGATGACGATGCCGCGCGTATCCAGGAGCTGGTCGGTCACCCGAAGGAGCGTGCCGAGCACGTGATGCTGATCGACCTGGAGCGCAATGACCTGGGTCGCATCTGCCTGCCGGGCACCGTGGTGGTCGATGAGCTGATGACCGTGGAGAGCTACGCCCACGTGCACCACATCGTCAGCAATGTCAGCGGCCACCTGCGCCCGGAGGTCACGCCCGGTGAGGTGATCGCCGCCACGTTCCCGGGCGGCACCATCACCGGCTGCCCGAAGGTGCGCTGCATGCAGATCATCAGCGAGCTGGAGCAGGTGCCGCGCGGTGCCTATACCGGCGCCTTCGGCTGGCTGAACTGCGATGGCGACCTGGACCTGAACATCCTGATCCGCACCGCCGAAGTGGATGGCCACGAGGTCAGCTTCCGCACCGGCGCAGGCATCGTGGTGGACTCGGACCCGGACAAGGAACTGGACGAGACCCGCGCCAAGGCGCGCGGCCTGCTGCGCGCGTTGGGCCAGCAGGGGTGACGCGGCCGGTTCGGCTTCGGTGGGTGCCGACCTTGGTCGGCACGGATGCCGCCATGGCCGTTCATCCACGCATGGCGTGGATCTACTGATCGCCGCGCCAGGCATGGATTGTGGTGGGTGCCGACCGTTGGTCGGCACGGGTGTGCGGCCCCGGTCATGACCCCACACCACCGGCACGGTATCCTGCACGACGGAATCGAGTTCAGAGGTAGTCCATGGCGGGAGCCAAGCGCGGGTGTCTGTTCGTGGTAACGCTGGTGGTGGTGCTGGCCGCCGTCGTGGCCGGCGCGGGCGCGTGGTTCTTCTACCAGCAGACCCGGTTCGCCGATGCCCCGATCACCCCGTCCGCCGAGAGCGTGGTCATCGCCAGTGGCGATGGCATGAACAGCGTGCTGCGCAAGCTGCGCGATGCGGGCGTGGACGAGGGCCAGGACACCCAGTGGCAGCTGCTGGCGCGCCAGCTTGATGCCGCCGGCAAGCTGAAGGTGGGCGAGTACGCGCTCAGTGGCGACCTGACCCCGCGCGAGCTGCTGCTGCGCATGCGTGCCGGCAAGGTGCTGCAGCACCGCGTCACCATCGTGGAGGGTTGGAACATCCGCCAGCTGCGTGCCGCGCTCAAGCGCGCCGAGCCGCTGCTGCACACCACCGACACGCTCGATGACGCCGCGCTGATGCAGCGCCTCGGCTTCGGTGGCCAGCATCCGGAAGGCCGCTTCCTGCCGGAAACCTACGTCTACCAGCGCGGCGACAGCGACCTGGACGTGCTCAAGCGGGCCCATGGCGCGATGGAAAAGGCGCTGGACGAGGCCTGGGAAAGCCGTGCGCCGGACCTGCCGATCAACACGCCCTACGAACTGCTGACGATGGCCTCGATCATCGAGAAGGAAGCCGCGCTGGCCAGCGAGCGCCCGCAGATTGCCGGCGTATTCATGCGCCGCCTGAAGATCGGCATGCGCCTGCAGACCGACCCGACCGTGATTTACGGCATCGGTGCCGCGTATGACGGCAACATCCGCCGCCGCGACCTGACCACCGATACGCCCTACAACACCTACACCCGTGCGGGCCTGACCCCGACGCCAATCGCCATGCCCAGCCGCGATGCGCTGATGGCCGCCGCGCAGCCGGCACCGGGCGACGCACTGTATTTCGTCGCCGTGGGCGATGGCAGTGGCGCGCACGTGTTCTCGCCCAGCCTGGACCAGCACAACGCCGCAGTCGCCCGCTACCTGCAGCAGCTGCGCCAGCAACGTACCAAGGAGACCCCGGCGCAATGAGTCCCGCGCTGCTTCGCCACCCGCGTTTCGTCAGCCTGGAAGGCGGCGAGGGCGCGGGCAAGACCACCGCCATCAACGCCATCCGTGACTGCCTGCGCAGCCACGGTCATGAGGTGGTACTGACCCGCGAGCCAGGCGGTACGCCGCTGGCCGAGCGCATCCGCGGCCTGGTGCTGAAGCCTGATGCCGAGATCGCCGCCGAACCGCTCAGTGCCGAGGCCGAACTGCTGCTGGTGTTCGCTGCGCGCGCGCAGCATGTGCGCCAGGTGATCCAGCCGGCCCTGCAGCGCGGCGCCTACGTGCTGAGTGATCGCTTCACCGATTCCAGTTACGCCTACCAGGGCGGTGGCCGCGGGCTCGATCCGCAGTGGATTGCCGATCTGGAGCGCCGCGCGGTGGGCCTGTTGCCGGGCCTGACCTTGCTGCTGGATGTGGACGTGGCGGTGGGCCGCGCGCGTGCCAACGGCCGTGACCTGTGGCCGGACCGCATCGAAAGCGAGCAGGACGATTTCTTCCAGCGCGTGCGCGAAGTATTCCGCGGCCGTGCGCAGCAGGACCCGCAGCGTTTTGCGTTGATTGATGCGGGCCAGGAGCAGGCGCGCGTGGCCGCTGATGTGGTCGCGCATGTCGAGCGCTGGCTGCAGGACGGGGAGGGCGCATGAGCACGTTCTCGCCATGGCAGCAGCGCGCGTTCGACCAGACCGTGGCCGCGCTCGATGCCGGTCGCCTCGGCCATGGCCTGCTGATCTGCGGGCCGGCCGGGCTGGGCAAGCGTGAGGTGGCGCTGGCATTGGCCGACCACGTGCTGGCCCGCGGCGATGCCGCGCATGCCACGCGCACGCGCCAGCTGATCGCTGCGGGTACCCATCCGGACCTGCAGCTGGTCAGCTTCATACCGAACAAGAGCGGCGACAAGCTTCGCACCGAGATCGTCATCGAGCAGGTGCGTGAGATCACCGACAAGCTGGCGCTGACCCCGCAGTACGGCGTGGCGCAGGTGGTGATCGTCGACCCGGCCGATGCCATCAACCGCTCGGCCGCCAACGCGCTGCTGAAGACCCTGGAAGAGCCGCAGCCGGGCCGCTACCTGTGGCTGATCAGCAGCGACCCGGCGCGCCTGCCGCAGACCATCCGCAGCCGTTGCCAGCGCCTGGAATTCAAGTTGCCGCCGCAGCACGAAGCGATGGCGTGGCTGCAGCAGCAGGGCCAAAGTGAAGCATCGGCGCGCGAAGCGCTGGACGCCGCGCGCGGCCACCCCGGCCAGGCCGACAACTGGCTGCGCGAAGACGGCCTGAGCCTGCGCCGTGAAGTAGGCCGTGAGCTGGAGCAGCTGGCCGCCGGCAAGACCGGCGCGGTGGAGCTGGCGCAGAAGTGGTGCGGCGATGACAACGCGGCGCTGCGCCTGCGCTTTGCCGCCGACCTGGCGCTGGCCCAGGCCAGCACCGATGCCTTGACCACGCCGGAGCGATTGCACAAGCTTGCAGCCTGGTTCGATGCGGCCAACCGCACCCGCGACCTGCTGCGCACCACGGTGCGTGCAGACCTTGCGGTGGTTGAGTTGCTGCTGGCCTGGAACAAGGTGAACGAGCGGCCTGCCGCAAGGGGAAATCGATGAGTGCCAGCAACGCCCGCCAGGGCATCCTGTCCCTGGCCGTGAAGGACAAGGCCGCGCTGTACAGCGCGTACATGCCGTTCGTGAAGAACGGCGGCATCTTCGTGCCCACACCCAAGCGTTACTTCCTGGGCGACGAAGTGTTCCTCCTGCTGACCCTGCCCGATTCCAGCGAGCGCCTGCCGGTGGCCGGCAAGGTGATCTGGGTGACCCCGGCCGGCGCGCAGGGCAACCGCACCGCCGGCATCGGCGTGCAGCTGGCCGATGGCGCCGAAGGCGAGGGCGTACGCCACAAGATCGAGACCCTGCTGGCTGGCCTGACCAGTTCTGACAAGCCGACCCATACGATGTAACAGGGCGCGGATTGCCGCCCCGGTAGCGCCGGGCCATGCCCGGCGGCGCCCCTCGAAACACCCGTGAACACGAATGTGAAAAACTGTTGACGGCCTCTGAAAAGCCCCTATAATGAGCGGCTCAGCAACACACCGGGCGGTTAGCTCAGCGGTAGAGCATTGCCTTCACACGGCAAGGGTCACAGGTTCGATCCCTGTACCGCCCACCATGTTGCAGAACGAAAGAAGCCTCCAGCAATGGGGGCTTTTTTGTTGCCTGGCCATCAGCGCGGCTTTCCGGCATCGTGCAGCGGCATCGTTGACAGCGCGACTCACCGGCTCCCGCAACCGCGCGAAGCGCTCGCGGACGCACTTCACCGATGCGGGCAGAGGATTCCATCCATGTGCTGTTCCGTGGTTCCCGGCCGGCGTACTCTCGAGGCACTGCCATGCCCCCCATTCCCTGGAGTGTCACCATGCCGCTCGCCCGCATCGATGTTCGCAAAGGTAAATCCGCCGACTACCTGCGACGCGTCGGCGAAACCATCTACCAGGCCATGCGCGCGGTGGGTGTGCCGGAAAACGACCGCTTCCAGATCTTCCAGGAACACGAGCCCGGCACGCTGATCTACGATCCCGGCTACCTGGGCGTGGACCGCACCGACGACTTCATCTGCATCCAGATCACCTGGAACGAAGGGCGTACGCTGGAGCAGAAGAAGGCGCTGTATGCGGGCATCGCCGAGGGATTGCATGCGGCGGTGGGCATCCGCCGCGAGGATGTGTTCATCAACCTGGTGGAAGTGAAGAAGGAGAACTGGTCGTTCGGGAACGGGGTTGCGCAGTACGTGACTTGATGCGGGAAGCGCATCCACGCATGGCGTGGATCTACCGAGCCTGGTCGAGGCCGCCGATGTAGACCCACGCCCGCGTGGATCTACACCTCGCTGCCGACCTGCTCGCCTTCGGTGACCGCGGCACTGCGGGCCGCCTTCACTGTGTCGGCACTGTTGGGTTGTTCGCACTCGATGCTGGTCACGTAGCCGTCGTGGCTGATGTTGTGCTCGGCACGCTTGACCAGCCACTGCCCGTCCACGCCATCGCGGAAGCCCTGCATCACCACCGTGGCTTCGGCCATCAACGTCTCGCGGCCGGGCAACGTGTAGCTCAGCGTACGCGTCTGCCTGGCCTGTTCCTGGTGCTTGGCGCGCGCTGCAGCTTCGGCGGTTTCGCGGTCGGCGTAGGCCATGCGCAGGCGCACGATCGGTTCACCGCTGCCCAGCTTCACTTCCTGGCGCGTGGCACCGCGTACATCGCGATAGTAGGCGATGGTGGTGCCGGTCTTCTCGCGCGAGACGATGCTCACCTTGTAGCCACTGCCATCGGCCGGGGTCAGGGTGACGTCGGCAATGCGCTCACCGCTGGCACTGGTGGATTCACCCCGCTTGATGAACATCAGGCGGCCGCCGCCCGGCTTGGCGATGGCGTCATGCTGCTTGGCCAGGCGCAGCAGCAGGTTCATGTCCGACTCCTGCGACTGCACCGTCAGCGGCAGCGCGATCGATGCAAGCGACCCGCTCACGGCAGCCTCCATTCCGTGTTCGCCGGCCATGCGTTGCACCATGCCGCCGATGGTCGTGCCCTTCTTCCAGGTGCGCGTCTTCTGCGTCTGCAGATCGTTCTTGCCGCCCTTGCTGGCCTCGAACGGCGCCGCGCGGGCACGCAGGGTCATGCTGCCCGGGTAGCCGGAAATCTCCACCTCGTCGCAGATGTACAGGCCCATGCGCCGCACGTCACCGTCGTAGCCGATGAAGGCTTCCAGCTCCGCGCCCGCCGGCGGCAGCTGGATCGGATCGGAAGGATCATGGTCGGCCAGCTGCAGTTCCAGCATGTCCGAGTTGTTGTCGGTCTCGTCGGTGATCCGCAGCGACTTGAAGCGCGACCTGATGGTGTCGGTGATGTCCTGGTTGTTGGCAACCACGCGGAATGCCGGTGTGATGTTCAGTCCCACAGGGCCACTCCCTTGCGCTCGTTTGCCGGGCGCTGCACATCCGGCAGGGTGATCGCCATGCCCGCGGGCAGTACCGCGCCGCGTGCGGCAAGACCCGGGTTGGCGTCGAATACCGCGCGCAGGATGGCCGGTGATTGTTCGCCATAGTGCGTGTACGCGATGCGGTCGACGACGTCGCCGTCGCGGGTGTTATACGTTCGTGCCATCGCTGTGCTTCCGCAGGGAGAGGGTGAATTCGTGCCGTTGGATTCCGGCATCGGCAGTGAAACCGGAGGCGGTGGCGTCGATCTTGTCGATGACCCACAGCCCCAGGTTCCCGCCCTTGCCGGTCAGCAACCGCTGTGGCTTGCCCTGCGCGGCCAGCTTGCGCAGCTGCGAGAGCTCATTGCCGGCACCGCGGAACGCATAGTGGATGACGCCAGGCAGCGTCATGCTGGCCTTGCCAGGCCCGGTGTACTGCAGCGCAGCCATCTGGCCGATGCGTTCCTGCGCTGCCCAGCCATACTCGTTGCTCTGCTGGATGTCCTGGAAAACGGCGGTGTTGAGGCTGAACTTGAAGCCGCCCAGCATCAGAAGTACCGGGGCGTTGCCGGAATCGTTGGCTTTGAACTGCGACAGCAGCTTGTCCACTGTGCCGGTTACGAACTCGCGCTTCATGCTCAATTCCTGTCTGCAAGGCCACCACGGGCGGCAACCGCGTTGCGACGCTGCAGTTCGTCGGCGGTGCGACGTGCTACGGATTCGCTGGATTCACCTGGTTGCTGGTGGATGGTGATGTTGTTGGTCTGTTGTTGCTGCACGGTGGTGGGTGCACGTGTGGTGGGCGAGGGCATGGCCGGTGCAGTGCGTCCCTGCGCACCGCTCAGCTCAGCCATGCGCCGGTTCAAGCCATCGTTGCTGTCGGTGCCGACGGCATATGCGACCCGTGCCATGTCACCAATGCCACCACCACCGCGTGCCTTCATGCTGCTGTAGATGTTGGCGGCGCCCACTGCGGTCTGCAGCCCGTCCTCGGCAACGCCCAGTGCCTTGTCCTTGGCCGCGCCCACGCCGCCGCCGAGCTTGTCCATGAACCAGCCAACGCCTTCAATGACCGGCTTGAGCTTCTCCAGGATGCGGTCGAACGCAGCCGTTGCCTTCTCGCTGATCGACTCCCAGATGCTGCCGAGCGTCTCGCTGATGAAACCGGCGACGGTGCCAAGCATCTCGCCCAGCCACACCACTGCTCCCACCACGCCGCCGATGACCTGGATGACCAGCCGGAAGTTGGTCAGCAGCGCCTCGCCTACCAGTGAGCCGATCTGGCCGACGCGTGACAGTTCGTTGCCGGTGTACTGCGCCGGTTCCAGCATCTTCGACAGCCAATCCCAGGCCTGCCCGATCAGCCCGCTCATGACTTCCCAGGCAGGGCGCAGCGGTTCGACCGCGCGCATCAGTTCCCCCATCGCCGCGGTGCCTGCACCGCTGAGGCCTTCCCAGACGCCGCCCAGGAACGCCTTGATCGGCTCCCAGTACTTGCGTACCAGCAGGGCGCCGGCGGTGATGGCGGCGACCGCAAGAGCGATGGGGCCACCACCGATGGCACCGACGGCGGTAGCGACGATGCGGAAGCCTGATGCCAGGCGCATGGCCATCGGCCCGAAGCGTCCCATCTGGGCCAGCAGGCTGCCGCCCCGGAACAGCTCGAAGGCCTTCTGCGCAGCCAGGATCGGGCCCTGCAGGAAGGTCCAGGCGTAGCGGGCGCCGAGCACCGCGGTGCGCATGCCCAGCATGCCGACCACGATCTGCGTGGTGTTGGCGATCAGCTTCGGGTTTTCCTGCACGAACGAGGTGACCCCGTTCAGCAGTTCGGTCAGCTTGACCGCGGCCTCGCCCACCGCCGGCAGCAACGCGGCTCCGAAGGCCTTGGACAGGTTGTCCACGGCGATCTTGGCGCCCTCGATCTTCTGCGGGTCGGTCTGCATCGCATCGGCATAGGCTGCATCGGTGGTGCCCGCCGATCCATTCAGCGCCTTGTCGCGGACACGCACGTAGGTGTCCCAGTTCTCGATCATCGGCTGGACGAAGTTCTTCGCCTGCGCATCGCCGAACAGTGCGCCGATCTTTTTCTGGTCGCCTGCGGTGGCCTGGATGATTCCCTGCATTGCAGCATCGAAGGGATTGCCGCCGTCGGTCTGTGCGTCAGCGATGATCCTGCGCAGGTCCAGATTGAGGCTCTTCTTTGCCTTGTTCTGCAGCTCCGGCGACAGGACGGACGACATGAAGTTCTTCATGTTGCTGGCGGCCTTGTCGGCGCCGCCGGCCGAGTCCAGCGTGGCCTGCAGGGCGGCGCCGAGGGTCGCGGCCGCCGAGGTGCCCCGCAGCTTCATCGCTTCGAACGACGAGCCCAGGGTAGGCAGCACTTCAGCCATGTCCTTCAGACCCAGGCCGCCCTGCCGGCTGTTGACGACCAGAACATCCAGCGCGTTCTGCATGCGCGAGGGATCGATATCGAACGACTGCTGCAGGGCGGCTGCGGCCTGGGCCACATCATCGATGCTGGCGCCAGTGACGGTGGTGGTCCGCCCGACCGCGCCCAGGCTGGCCTGGGCCGATTGCGCATCCATGCCGGCGTCGATCATCAGCCTGATCGAGCGCTGCAGCGCGTCGGCGCCCTGGTTGGTCGCACGCGACTGTTCCAGGATGGCCTGCCCCAGGGCACTCACCTGGGCCCGGCTGAGGTTGGCGGCCACGCCGATCTGCTGGTTCTGGCGGGCGAAGCCGGAGGCGTTCTCCACCGGCTTGGCCAGCGCGGTAACGGCCGTGCCAAGCGCACCACGTGCCTCGCCGAATGCCGAGCCGAGCTTCTCGCGCTTCTCCAGATTGGCGGTGCGCTTTGCCTCGATGCTCTCCAGTGCCTCCTGCGAGGCACGCAACGCGTCGACCTGGGCACGCATGCGAGCGTACTCCTTGCTCGTCGTGTTCAGACGGGCAAGCCTGCGGTCCAGCAGTGTCATCTCGGTGCCGATGCGCTTGATGCCATCATTGGCGAAGGACAATGCGTCCTTCAGCGATTTGGACACCGAGCCGCCGATCGTGATCGTTGTCGTTTGAACGTTATTGGCCATGTACCGGCAACCCCTGAATCCACCAGATGAACTTCGACACCCGCAGCGTCATGATCTCGCGCAGGCCCCAGCCGGTATGTCCGGCCAGGGCAAGCACTCCCTGCCTGATCTGCGGCAGGGTCAGGTGGTAAAAAGCGCCACGCCTGCCTGCAGCCGGGCGTAGTCGCGCAGCGGCATCTTGCGCACGTCGTCCGGCGAGATCTCGCACAGGTTGGCGATCATCCGCACCTCACGCTGGGCGTCGCTGCCCTTGTCGTCCTGGTAGCGCTCCATGTCTTCCACGGTCGGTTCACGCATGCGCAGCACGGCGGTCTCCATGCCGTTGACCTGGCGCGGGCGGGTGAGGGTGATCTCGGCAAAGCCATCGCGCTCGATGACGGTGTCGGTGGGGGTCTTGGTCTTGCTGGACATGAAGGCGTTCCTGGAATGCGATGCGGTGCGATGGATGCGGGGGCGCGAGGCGCCCCCGGGTTCTTCGGTACGGCGTGGGCTCAGATGCCCAGCGCGCCGCGGATGCCGGCCAGGACGTCGACGCCACCCTGGCGGGCGATCATGTTGACCACGTCGATCTCCTGCACGACCTGGGCGCCATGGGTCAGCTTGTAGTAGCTCAGCGCCAGGCTGACCTTGATCGTGCCTTTCTCGCCGACCTTGGTTTCACCACGGTCCAGCAGCTTCACCTTGCCGCGCATGTTGTGCACGACCTGGGTCACTTCGCCGTCGTCGCCTTCCAGCGCTTCGCGGGCGGTGAAGCCGTACTCCTTGCTCTCGATGACGTGGAACTTGGTCATGATCTCCGCGTCGTCCGAGGCGAACTCGACCTCGGCGGTGAGCTTTTCATGGCCGAGCACGATCTCGGTCGGGGCCAGCATGCCACCGGCCTGGAAGTCCTCGGTCTTCAGCGACAGCTTGGGGGCGGTGAAGGACATCACGCTGCCGGCATAACCCTTGCCGTCGACGTAGAAGTTGAAGTTTTTACGGATCTTGCGCGCCATGCTTAGAAGATCTCCGAGACGTAGTTGTTGTTCATGTGCATGCGGAAGGTCAGCTGCTCACCCGGGTAGGTCGGGGTGAAGTCGAAGTCCCAGTAGAAGCGGCCCTGGGCCACGCTGTCCGCTGCGTTCAGTTCGGGGTCGATCCAGCAGTTGCCGCCGAGGATCGCGCCCTGGGTTTTCAGGCCACGCAGGAAGGCATTGACGCCCTCGCGCACGTCATCGACGTAGGTCTTGCTGATGCCGCGATCGACGGCCCACAGGTGGGCGGCTTCCAGGCTGTCGGCGATGATGTCGGCGGTGCGCACCACGCACAGGAACTGCCACTTCGGGTCGATGCTGGTGGTGCGGTTGCCCCACAGGCGGAAGCCCCCTTCGCGGATGACCGTCGCCACGTTGGCCTGGTTCAGCAGGTTGGCGCGGCTGGTGGCATCGGACAGGCCGAAGTCGATCGCACGCGCGGTACCGACCACGCCGTTGAGTTCCAGGTTCGACGGCGACGCCCACCAGCCGCGCTCGTTGTCGCTGCGGGCGATGGCACCGGCCGCGGCACCGGAGGCATAGCGGGTGACGATGGCATCACCGGACTGCACCAGCAGTGCCGGGTCGACCACGTAGACACGCTTGGAGCCGGTCAGGGCGGCGGTGGACTTGGCAGCGTCGTCGTTGCTGTTCGGGCCATCCTTGATGATCACTGCGCGCAGCTTGTCGGCAATGCCGAGCAGTTCCGCTACGACCGGGTTGGCCAGCACGGCCTCCGGCTTGGCCGGGTCGGTAGGGTGCACATGGGTGAAGCCGGGTGCGACCAGGATGCGCGGCTTGACGCCGACGATGGACTTGGCGGCCAGCAGTGCATGCACGCCTTCGTAGGCGCCGGTCTGGGCGTTCACGCCGCCCAGCACGTTGGCCAGGGTGGCGCTTTCGTTGGCACCATTCTCGACGCGGATGACGACGACCACGGCACTGGACTGGTCGAAGATCGCGTCGAGCGCACCGGGCAGGGTGCCAGCATCGGTGCCAGTGGTGGCCGACAGCTTGGCGGCCTGCGACGGCGAGGTCACCAGGACGGGCGTGTTGATGGGGAACGCTTCGGTGTCAGCCAGCGGCGCGGTGCCGACGATGCCGATCACGCTGCTGGAGGCGATGGCAATCGAGCGGGCACCGGTATCGATGTTGACGACCTGTACGCCATGGAGAAATTCGGTCATTCGGGGTTCTTCCTCGGTGTGGGTGTGTGCCGGCTTGTGCAGGCGACGGGGTAATGTTCGGAGAATGTGGTTGTCGGGATAATTGCAGCGGTGGCCCGCTGATCGATCAGACCCAGCCGGAGGCGCTGACTCTGGCGCTGAAGGTTGAAACCTGGGCGATACCCCCGGCACGGCGCAGCGCGACGGAAATGCTGACGCTGTCTGATTCGTAGCTGGCCGACTTGGCAGGGACGCTGATCGACACGCCTGCCGATGGTGCCGCCGATGCCGGAACGAACGAGGGAGCACTGGTGCTGAAAGAGGCTTTCGCGGGCGTGGAACCGGTGATCTGCACTTCGTACTCGGAAACGCTTGCACCTGCCGGAAGCCACTGGCCCGACGCTGCTACTGAGCTGCCTCCATTGCCGCCACCGGCGACGCCTGTGCGGATGGCATAGGTGCCGTCGGCATACATCAGGATCGAGACGGTTGCCGACACGGAGCCGGTGGAGTTGGTTTTGGCGCCATTGCTTGCCGAGTAGCCCTTGCCATGGAACGGTAGCCTGTAGGTGGCGCTGCCGCGGGCCGCCCACAGGTTGGATACGTCCATGCCGTTGATGCGATGGCCTACGTCGGCACGTTTGCTGCCGTACTGGATGTGCGCGTAGCGGCGGCTCAGGTCGGTGCCGCCGATACGGCGGCCCGAATCCTGTGCAAGTGGACCTTCGACGTACGGATCGAACAGGTCGTCAAAGTCGACACCGGAAGAGCGATATCCGCTGGGCATGTCAGCGCTCCGCTTTCAGTGCGCGCACTTCGGCGGCCAGCTCCTGGATGGCCTTGGCCATCACCGGCAGCAGCTGGTCGAGCTTGACCGATGCCACGCGCTCGCCCTGGAACTCGACACCTTCCAGGTCGACCGCTTCCGGCACCAGTTCGGCCAGCTGCTCGGCGACGAAGAACAGGCGGCGGCGACCGTCGTCGTTGTACTCGGGCTTGTAGTGGCCGGCGGCCAGTTCCATTTTTTCTACAACAGCCAGGCCGTAGGAAAGTTCGCCATCGATGTTCTTCAGCTTGCGCGAAGAGCCAATATCGAAGCCGCCGGCTGTCCAGAGAGCCCCGGCGGCACTCAGCTGTAGCCGATCCACTTGCGCGGTGGACGACCAGATCCGGAACACGTTGTCCGTGTTGTAGATATGGAACTCTTGATTCGAGTTCCCACGGTCCTTGATGATGAATGCGGCATTGCCACCTGCGGAAGTGACGCCGCCGACGAATGTGTTCTCCCGGTACTGGACATTGCTGAAGCTTGCCCGCTGCGTCGGAGTTCCTCCGGTGAAGTCGTAGGAGTAAAGCGAAAGTGCTGCGTCGCTCTCCATGGCGGTGGCCCAACGGGTCACGTTGTTGGCCCAGCCGAACCGCTGATGTACGACCTGGGTGCTGCCCTGGCCCACGTACATGTTCAGCGCGCCGCTCATGATGTCGCCGGCTTTGCTTATCTTGCTTGCTGGATCGAAATTGCCGCTGGTCCAGACAGTGCCGCCCGCGTTGAGCATGGCGGTGTATCCGCCTGCCGCATTGGCGAAAGTGAAGTTCGACCCGTTCTTGAAGATGTAGGAATTGGTGTCCCCGAGCACGAGCACGCCGTCGTTGGCAACTCCATTCCATCCATAGGAACGAAGCGAGTTTCCATTTACGGCGACGTGTCCGGTGAACGTCCCGCCACTCTTATCCATCTTCGTGTCGGGCGCGAAGTTCCCGGCGTGCCACATCGCCGAGCCGTTCCAGCGCGGCACGTCATTGTGTGCGATGGTCAGTTCGCCTGCGGCGGTCCGGCCGGCATTCCATGACCTCCAGGTCGACTTGCCCTCCCAGGCCCCGATGTACGCGGTTTCCGCGCCGTACTTGCCGAAGCCAAGAAGCGGGTATGTGCCACCAATGAACTGCTGGTCGCGGAAGTCATTACGCGACAGGTTGGCCTTGTCGTTGATCGCCTCCTGCAGCCCGGTCACATCAGCAATCACATGCTTGTGGCCCACGGTGGCGAAGTCACCGGCCAGGGCGAACTCGGAGGCGTGCTTGCCGTCCAGGGTGTCGGCGTCCAGGCCGTTGCCATGCCCGGTGTCCTTCAGTGCGGCACTCTTCAGCTCCAGCGCCGTGCGGGCCGCGCTGGTGTTCGCCGCAGACAGCAGTGTCTTCGCCAGCGCGGTCGGGGTGCTGGCGCCGAAGCGCTTGTCGGTGTAAGCGCGCACGCCACGCGGGGTAACTGCGCGCTGGGTGTCGGTCGCATCTTCGGCTTCGGTGCTGGTGGCCAGCTCGACCACGCCGACCACCTCGGTGGTGGCGGGTGGATAAAGGAAGCCGGCATCGCCGAACTGGATCTGCGTCGTGTCGATCCCGCTGAAGCGGGTATCGGTGGCCAGCAGCAGCATCGACGCGGCCGACTTCTCCATGATCGGATCGGCCTGGCCGTAGCTGGCGAACAGGGTGCCGTCGGCCAGGTACAGGCCGAAGCCGCGCAGCGTGTAGGAGGTGGCGCTGTCGTCGCGGATGGTGACGTGCACGGTGTCATCGCCCACCGCCTGGCCGCCGAAGGTGGCGACGCGCTTGATCTCGCCGGGCAGTGCGGTGAGCCCCGCCGAAGGCACGAAGGCAGTCGAGGTCAGGCCGATCTGGGTGATCAGGACGGCGTTGGTGCCGGTGTTCGGCGGATTGACCAGCTTGGCGAAGCCGGCATCGGTGATTTTCAAGCGCATGCGGGGGTTACTCTCCGATCAGTTGAAGGCGGCGGAAGGCCGTGGCGTGGGCGGCTGCTAGTGCGCCGACGGCGGCGTCGGCCTGCATGCCCTGGGTAAAGGTGAAATGCGAGCGCACCGGCTTGGTCCGGGTGATTTCGCCGATGACGTCCTCGACGAACATCGCCGTGGCGGACTGGCCATCCTGGTTGGCGATGGTCATCACCGCTTCGAAGGTGTGCGGCGCGCCCTTGGGCTGCAGCTGCCACCACTCGCGGATCAGCACCGAGCCGCCGAAGGCGGCCACCACGTCGCGCACGCTGCCGGCGGTGCCCTTGCGTCGCTGGATGGCGATGGCCGTACGTACCCGGGCGCGCTTCACGGCTTCGGGCCAGTAGGCCTTCCATTCGTCCACCGACAGCGCCCAGGTCAGCCAGGGCAGCAGTGCGGTCGGACAGCGGTCGGCATCCCACAGCGCGGTGATGTCCACCGGCAACGGACGTGCAACGATGGCGCGGGCAAGCGCGCGCTCGGCGTGGGTGGCGTTGGCGGGAAGCAGGTTCGCCGCCAAGGGCACCACCACCTGGGCGTCACCATCGATGATCTCGCCGGGCGCCGGTGCAGCGGCCAGGGTGACCCTGCTGCCGTCGATGACGGCGCCCTGCAGCAGCTGCCGGCCGTGCGCATCGGTGCGGAATACCGACTGCAGGCTCGCCAGCGCGCCGCCGGGGTGGCGGAAGGTGCGGTTGCGGCCATCGATCGCGCCGCGCAGGCGCGCGTTGATCAGGCGCGTGCTCGGCTCATTCATCGGTGCCGCCGTGGGTCAGGGTCACGCCGGTGCAGTGCGTGGCCTGGGTTCGGTCCACCACCACATCTGCAGCCGGACGGACGATCTCCACGCGCTGCACGCCCTCGGCATGCAATGCGGCGAACAACCCCGAACGGGTGACATCGCGGCCGAGACGATGTGACTCGCTGATGTAGCGGTCCAGGCGGGTGCGTGCTTCGGCAAGCACGACCTGTGAATCCGGGCCGGCAAAGGTGAACAGCGTGGCGTCGACCGTGTAGTTGACGATCGTGGCCGGCTTCACCAGCACGTGGTCGGTCAGCGGTCGCACATCATCCGCGCTCAGCTTCGCCTCGACGATGTCGGGCAGGCCCTGGGTGGCGGTTCCATCCGCTTCGCGCGACAGCACCGAGACCACCACTTCGCCGGGGCCGGGACTGGTCGCACTGGCGTCGAGCACGCGCGGGTCCGCGCTCAGCGCATGGAATACATAGGCACCCTCCGGCCCTGCCACGCTGAATCCTTCCGGGCCCAGCTGGATGCGGCGGCGGAAGTCCTCATCGCTCTCATATCGCGGTGGAATGCCTTCCTGCGGTTTGCCCGGGTCGAGCACCTGGCGGACGACGCCGAAGATCGCGGCGAGGTGGTCCAGGTCGCTGCCACCGGCATACGCCAGCATCACACCACGCGCGGCGTCGTTGACGCGCTGGCGATCGAGCAGGCGCAGGTAGGTGCAGACCTCCAGGATCTTGAAGGCCGGGTCCGACGGCAGCAGCGCGTCGAAAGTGGGATCCAGGGCCTGCAGTGCGGTCAGCGATTCATCGAACATGGCTTCGAAATCGAGCACTTCGATGACCGCCGGTGCAGGCAGCTGGGACAGGTTGACACTGGTGAACGAGCCGGATGCCACGGTTAGCGAACCTCGATTCCTTCGATGGTGATGGCCTCGCCGTCCGGCAGGTGGATCCCGGTCACTGCCAGGATCATCACGCCGGGGGCGGGGAGGGAGACGTCGACGTTCTCGACGTGGAGACGCGGTTCCCATCGCGCCAGCGCGTCGACGGTGGCCGCGATCAGGTCCATGCGCAGCGAGCGGTTGGTCGGCGCATCGATCAGTTCAAACACGCGTGAACCGTATTCGCGGCGCAGTACGCGGGAGCCAAGGGGCGTGGTGAGGATGTCACGCACGGACTGGTGGAGATGGGCGAGCCCATCCAGTGATTTGCCGGTGTTGGCGTCGATTCCTCGCATGGCCTCTATCGTCGTGGAGTGCGGGTTTTCAGGGCATTGCAGGCGTGGCCGCTCAGGCCTGGGCCGGCGTGGTCGGGGCGGTTGGGCCCTGTGCGGTGTGCTTGTGTGCCTTCAGACCGATGGCGCCAGCCTTGATCTCGCCCGGTGTGCTGATGTCCTTGCCAGCGCTGATCGCGCCGCTGACATCCAGATCGCCGGTCGCCTTGATCAAGGGCGTATCGAGCACGATCGATTCGCTGGCGATCACCTGTGCATTCGCACAGGTGACGATGACCTTGCCGCTGCCGACATGGACGTTGAGCGTGGTGGTTTCCTGGTCGTATTCGACGCTGCTGCCGTCGGCGAACTCGGTGCGTTGCCGCAGGCGCGAGTCGGCCGGCGGCGGAAAGCGGTCCTGGTACAGGCTGCCGAGTACCAGTGCCTGGCCGGGGTCGCCGTAGGGGCACGCCAGCACGACCTGCTCGCCCGGTTCGGGCGCGCACCAGCTGCGCATGCCTGGTCCGGCGCGGCGCTCCAGCCAGGGAATCCAGCCGGTAAGCATGCCGTCGGCATCGACGCGAACGCGCCCGTTCGCTTCGTCCAGCTCGCGTACCACACCGATCATCAGCAGGTTGCCGATCAACCGCGCGTGTTCGGCGCTCATCGTGCGCGCTCCGGCAACGGCAGGTAGCGGGACTCATGGGCGCGGCCGATCTCCGGCGCGAAGCTGTAGGACGCCTGCGGCACCACGCCACCGGCGTCGTCCCACGGGTTGTCGCCCAGTGCGATCGGCAGCGACCACTCGACGATCCAGGTGCGCAGGCCCGGCTGTGCTGCCGCTGGGTCTTCGGGCAATGCCGCGATCACATCGATCGCGCCGCTGGCAACGCCGGGAAAGCGGCCGAGCTGGTGCAGCCAGGTCGCGAGGGCGAGGGCCGCGTTGCGTAGCTGAAGCGCGGCGGTTGCATCGGTTGCCGGCAGCGCAATGCGTGCTTCGAAGCGCAACGTGGCCTGCAGAAGGCCACTGCCATCATTGTTTTCCCTGCTGCGGTCACAGCGGGTCATCGCCAGCAGGCAGGCCGGCAGGGGCATCCCCTCAGCGCTGGCGTCGCGATGGAATTCAACGCTTGCAAACCCCGGAAAGCGTGCGCGGATTGCGGCTTCGATCGCAGCAACCAGTGGATCGAGCGTAGGAGGGAAGGGATCGTTCGCCATGTCAGCTCATGCAGGGAAAGGAAGAAGGGCGTGGCCTGTGCGGCGCGCGCGGTCTGCAGCCAGTGTTGCCATCACCGCAGTGGGGTGGCATTGCAGGCGTGGCCGTATCCGGCAGGCTCAGTGCGCGGGAGTGGCGCTGCTGCTGCAGTCGGCAGGTGCTGCCGGCGCGGCGCCATTGATGGTGATGCCGCGCTGGTTGCCGAGGCTGCACAGCAGCGCACTCAGCTGGTCGGCCAGCGCGTGGTACTGCTGTGCGACGGCAACGTGATTGCGCAGCAGCGCGTCATCGCTGGCCGCGTGCAGGTCCGGCAGGCGGGAAGGGGGAAGCAGCTGGGCAGGTGCGATGCTGAGATCAGCGCGGCAGGGCGTGGCCGGCGTTGGCCTCGCGCCAGATGCGCACGAACTCAGCGTCAGCGTCGCCGCGATCACGACCAGGAGTCTTGGCATGGGTCTCGATGTCCCGTTGCAGGGTGTTGAACTGTTCGGTGCGCCGGGCCTGCTGGGCCAGGCGCTGTGATTCGGCCTGCGCGCCTGCGGCGCTGTTGGCGAGGGCCTGCTGGTGCGCGCGCTGGGCTGCATCGGTGCGGGCCGCCTGCTGCGCTGCCCGGGTGGTGGCAGCGGCAAGGTCCGCGCTGCGGTCGCGCAAGGTCCATCCCAGCCAGGCGCAGCTCGCGTGGCTGCCGGCAAGGACCAGCAGTCCGATGCCCAGCTTCAGTGCCCCGGGTGTCACTGCAGGGCTCCGCCGGCGGCACGGTAGGCCGCGCGTAGCGTTTCCAGTGCGTGCTCCTTCTGCCCGTAGCCGGCGCCTGGCAGCGACGCCCAGATGCGTCGTGCCGCGGTGACGGCAGCATCGAAGCGTCCCAGCCGGATCAGCTCGTAGGCACCGCATTGTTTCAACAGGGCGACCGCCGCACGGTCCTGCGAGACCGGGCCGAAGTCGGGCAGGCCCAGGCGTGCGCGCAGGTCGTCCCAGGTGCTGCGCAGGAACTGGTAGCGGCCGGCGGCGCTGGATTTGATGCCATAGCGCGGCAGCGACACCAGCACGCGGGGATGGTCGCGGTAGTCGGTGAACAGCTGGCCGCCGACGATGACGTCGTAGCCGTGGTCACGTGAGCGCTGGCCCGGAATGTCGGTGCCTTCGGACACGGCCAGCATGTCCAGGAACGCAGCGACGTTGGTGCCACCGAGGGCGCTGGCGGCGGCGACGGTCATGCGGCCGCTCCTGGTTGCTTGCGAACCAGGGCCAGCAGGGCGTCTATCTGTACGCTCTGCTGGGCGATCTGTGCACGCAGGGCGCTGACCTCACCGCGCAGCTGCCCGATCTCCTGCGCCATTGCCTCGCGTTCGTGCATCAGTCCATCGGCGCGTGTACGTTCGGCTGCGAGTTGTTCCTGCAGGGTGCGCAGGGTGTTGCTGGTGGCTTCGTCAGCGGTGCGGTCGACCTTGGCCGACGACAGCCACTGGCGCAACCACAACGACACCGCGATCAGCACGCCCGAGGTCCCGCCCAGGTACTTGGCCCAATCCGGCACGCCCGCCAGCAGGTCGCTCTCGTTCATGCGCGTGCGTACCCCTTGAGCAGGGCCGGATGGACCGCCTGTGGCAGCGCGGTGCGCGCACCGCGCAGGGCGCGCTTGATGGTGGTCTGTGAGACGCCGAACTCACGCGCGACATGGTCGCGCGGCATGCCGCTGGCGACCGCGCGGGCGATCTGCTCACGGCGTTCGTGCGCGCCGGCAGCGAAGCAGGACGCCAGGAACAACAGTTCGCCGCCGAAGTGCGCGACCAGCCGCCGGGCGGCGTCGTGGCCAAGGATGTCGATCAGCCGATGCTGGTCGGGCAGGGTGGAGGGGACGTAGACGATGACGCGGTGACGGCCGGTGGTGCTGGAGGTGGTCGGCGGCCACGCACGCACCAGCGTAAGGGCTGCGGATTCGCCGATGACCTCGGCCAGGGTCTGGATACTGTCGGGCAGGGCGTTCATGGAGGATGTCTTCAGTGGCATTGATCTCCACTGTTGCCATCCCGCCTGTCCAGTCAACACCTTTCATCTACTTTTATATCGGTGCGCTGAAGACGTTCAGTCGTGCGCGAGGACGGGTGAGGAGTACGACACGCCTGCTTGCAGTGCGCCGTATCCACTTGCACTGGCTGCTGATGTTTTCCTGTAGATCCGTACTCGCTGTCCTCACCTGGCAGGAACAGAGGCAGATCAAGGGGATGGGGCAGGTACAGGGTGAGGACGGCCCCCCGCCGCATGGCCTCATGCGCCGTGTACTGGCCGGAAACAAAAAAGCCCCGGACGATGCCGGGGCTTCAGGACTGCAGGAGGCGCTGGATCAAAGATCGAATACCAGGTTGCCGCCGGTCTTGCGGGGGATGTACCCGGCGTCGCGCAGCCAGCGTGCCGCGTTGACCTGGTCCATGCGCTTGACCGGGAAGCGGTTGGCGAACATCAGGAAGCGCGCCACGGTGATCGACTCGCCCTTGCCCTTCAGGGCCGCGAGGGTTTCGACGAACCATGGCGCGGGCGGTTGCTGGTTGCCCGGGCGGGCCACGGTACGCGCCTGCTGGGCGCTGCCAGCGCCTGCCCGGGCAGTGGCCAGCGTGCACAGCGAGATGAAGATCGCATCCAGGCTCACGTTGTCCTTGCTGCCCTTGGGCTGGGACTTGAACAACTCGATGGCCTTCAGGCGCGTCGACGTGAACTGTTCGACCTCCATGGCGTTTCCTCTTTGCGAAATGGGTTGGGGATGCAGGGTGACGACAGGTGTCGTCGGTGATGGGGGATGACCTTACATCATTTTCGCCGATGATGGGTCGTGGCCTGCGGTGGGTTCAGCGGATGGGGCGGGTAGCGGGTCCTGTTTACGGATCAGATCACACCGCGTGCAAGCAGCTGGTCCAGCGATCTGCGGACCAGATCGGCCGGGGTACCGTCGTTGTCGACTTCGATGTCGACCAGTTCATGCGGCAGCGGCTGCTCGCTGGCATGAGGGTCGCTGCTGCAATGGCCCGGGCGGTTGACGCGGATCACGACACCACCACGACGCCGGATCGCGCGGGCCTCATTGGCGAAGCGGACGTCGGGTACCAGCCCGCCCTCGGGCAGGCGTGCGAACAGCGAGCGTACCCACAGTTCGGGATGGACGCGGTTACGCCCCCATTCGGTACCGGCGGCCTGCATCAGGTGGCGCGGGGTGAGTTCGGCCAGCCAGTCGATGGCGTCCTCCTTGCGGCGGTCCAGTTCGTGCAGGGAGAGCCCAAGGAGAGAGGCGACGAACTGCCGCAGTGGGGCCGCGAAGCTGTCGCGTGGCAGCGCCAACGCCGATGCGAGTCCATTGGCGAGTGTGTCCTTGCCCGAGCGCTTGCTGCCGGCGATGCCGATGTAGAGCGGTACACGTGCGCGCGGCGCCGGCCGCAGGGCGATGCTGCCCAGTGCAGGGCCGGCACGGAACGCGGCCAGTGTGTCGGCAATCATGCGATGACCGCTGTCGAGGGAGGCGGGAATCATGCGGAATCTACTCCTGGAGAAATGCGGCAGGTGCCGGAGGATCAGGAATCGCGGCCGGCGAGGCTGCGGGCGCGGAGGATGCGCTGGGTGATGCGACCACCCCGGGCCGCCGCGGCGATCGGGTCAAAGCACAGCATGGCGGTGCGGGTACGTCGGCCGGCAGCAAGGTGGTCGCGGATGGTCCGCCCGGACAGCACCGGTACCCGCTGATGGATCTGCTGCACGGTCAGCTGCTCACCTTCGAAGGCATGCAGTCGGGGATGAGGCATGGCGGAAGCGCTCCTGGAAGGTGGCGGGCCGATACAGCCATCTTGCCTCTGTAGATGGTCTCCGTCAACACCTTTCATCCACTTTCATCGTGGCGTGGTCGGCCGGACGGGCTGGCGGTCCACAGCCGCAATGCCGCTGCTGCCAGGCGCTCGCGCTCAACCGCGCCGCGTGCCGCCAGGACACCCTCGAGATACTGCTGGCGATGTCGGCGCGGACTGACCGCCGTCCAGCGCCCGTCGTTGCCCATGCGCCGGTAGCCGTCCAGTTGCAGCAGGCGACGTGCTTCGCAGTGCAGGCGCCAGTCGTCGCTGCTGCTGTCAACGTCGCGACCATCATGGATGCGTGGCATCTAGAACGGGCCTGCCGCATGCTCGGCGAGACTGCGTCTGCGCTCTGGCATCAGCCAGACCTTGGCACGCTCCTTGCCCACCACGCGGGTGCGTACGCCATGGCGTTTGACCACGTAGGCGGCGGCCTCGTTCACCTCGCGACGGTTGGGCTTGTCGATGCCCACCGCGATGACGATCTCGGTGGCGCGGTAATGCGCGCTCCAGTGTTCGGCAGGGAGCGACCAGTCGAAATGGCGATCGATCAGTTCGGCGATCGGCGAGATGGGTTCGTGTTCGCTGTTGGTGGCATTCAGCGCATCCAGTTCCTCGGCACTCAAGTGCCAGGTCTCGCCGCCGCAGTACAACGCATGGGCCTCTGCCCAGACCTGCTGCATGTCGATCCGCGCCGGTTCGCCCAACGCTACGGCATGCACGGTCCACCAGCGGGTGTTGCCGGTGGCATCGCGCAGGAAGCGTTCGTCGTTGACACTGGCAAACAGGATGGTGCGCCGTGCATAGCGGGATTCGGTGCGCGCGTAGGGGCGGCGGATCTCGTCATGGCTGCGCGAGATGAATGATTTCAGCGCCGCGATATCGGTACGGCGGAAGGTGGCATCGACTTCGCCCAGTTCGACGATCCACTTGGAGATGACCTGCTTGACGCTGTCCTTGTTGGCCGGATCGAGCACGACCCCGTCAGCGATCAGTTGCAGCTCCGCCGGCGCCAGTTGCCGTGCCCAGCGCGTCTTGCCCAGGTTCTGTTTCGAGACGAACGTCAGCACGCCACGCGCGACCACGCCATCGGGCTCAAAGGCGGCCGCCACGCCGGAAATCAGCCAGCGCCGCATCAGGACCTCCTTCAGCACGCGGCCGTCGGCCATGCGCGTGGGCTGGGCTTCCTGCACGGTGTCGAAGAACGCCTGCAGGCGGGTCTGGCCATCCCACGGCCGTGAGGTGATCCAGCTGGCGACGGGATTGTAGGGATTGGCTTCGGCCACCTGGCACAGGTTGGTCTCGAAGCTGGCGGTGGCCATGCCGGCGCGGTGCATGCAATCCATCACTTCGCCAGCCGCGACCTCCTTGGCGTTGTCCACGGTCGTCTGCAGCCCAGGGACCAGGATTTCCAGATCCTTGCGGATGACGTTGTAGCGCACGGTCACACCGGTACGGCGGCACAGCTCGGCCAGGTTGCGGGCCGTTGGCAACGGCCGCCCGCGCGCGCTGGTGTCGGGAAACGGGGTGAAGGCATCGAATGCGGACAGGTTGCCAGGCACCTGGTAGCGCGCGCTGGCCGATGACGGCGCATCGTCCCGCACCACGTCGTCGCCTGCCGCGGGCGGCGCGGGAGGCAACAGCTGGATACGCACGGCGTCCAGCCCTTCACGCAGATGCAGGTCGTTGAAGTCGGTAGGACGGTCATCATCGCCATGCAGCGCAGCGAACTCGGGCCAGACCACGCGGGCATCGATGTCTGCAGCGGTCCGCGTGGCCAGAGTGACGCCAGGGTTGTCCAGTGGCTGCCGCGTCCACTGATCGTTGTCGGCACATAGCACGAACGACGCGTCCGGCATGGCGCCGCGCCAGGCCTGGCCGACCGGGCCGAGGTTGCCCGCATCCCAAGCCACTACCACACACCAGCCGGTGGCCTGGTGGATGGATTCGGCCGTGGCGTAACCTTCTGCAATGGCGATCGGCTGGCCGGGGACCGGCTTGCCGATGACATGGAAGCAGCCCTGCTTGCGGCCACCGGAAAGAAAGTCCTTGTCGCGTCCGAGTGCCGGATCCATGCGTGGAAAGATCGCCTGCAGCGAGACAACCCGGCCCGCACTGTTCATCACCGGTACCAGCAGGGCATTGTCGATGTGGCGGAAGACCAGCCCATCGCTGTTGCGCACCGGCCATGGCGCCACACGCAGGCCATGTGCGTGGATGCCCTTGCGTACGAGATAGGGATGGTGGGCATCCGCGGGAATGGCGCGGTTCCACAGCACGTTGGCCACCTTGGCGGCGGCGTCCTCGCGCTCGCGCTGATCCCGTTCGCGCGCGCTGCGGGCCGCCTCCTGGCGTTGCCGGATGGCACGCTGCTCGGCGGCGCTCAACGCGGTCGGCGATTTCGCGCACCAGGCATGGCGGACGCCGGTCCGCCAGCTGCCGAACTCGCCGGCCGGCACGTGGTCGCCAAACAATACAGCCCAACCATTGCGTGAGCCACGACGGTCGCCTTCCACATGGAAACGCACCAGCGTGCCATCGGCGTTGAGCGCGTCGCGGCCGCGCGCGTCCGGCACGATACCGTGCGCGTGCATGGCCTGCAGGAACGCGGGAACGATGTCCTGCGTGGGATGCGGTGTGTGCATTCGACGGGGCCCCTGGGAACGTGGATCGGTCCACGGCGGCCGATGGCGGCCAACGTGCTGTGCAGTACCTGGCGTGTGCAGGCCACGCAGCGGCCGACCGACGCAGTGTGGTCAGGATGTGATGGAGGTGGTGACACGGTCATGGTGTCGGAATGGAGGTTCAATTGCAACACCTTCCAGCACCTTGCATCCCCGGTCGCGAACAGGCCGGCCGGTACTCGTTGGATCTGTGATGACGATCCGCAGATTGCTGTGGTCGCGCCGGTGCGTCGCAGTTGGCGAGAACCGGTTTTCGGATGATGCGATCGCCGTCAGCGACGGCCCTTTGTTTCTCTCCATCGCGCCTTCGGGCGCCCGTGCACAAGGAGCCTGCATGCCTGAAATCCACTGCAACCACGAACACCAATCCGCCGCGGAATCCACGTCGTTGACGGTCGTTGCGACGTTCTCAATCGGTGCGACCACCCCTCGATAAAATACAACCCGCATGACGGACACCATCGACGAAGCGCAGGAAATGGAAGCGCGCCACCTGCAACGCGCCCTGGCCCAGCACGCAACGCGGGCCAGCAACGTTGCCCCTCTCACTCCCATGGGGGAATGCCACAACCCAGACTGCAGCGAAGACTTCGACAACGATCCGGCAAGGCTGTTCTGTGGGCCTGCCTGTGCCGAGCGTTTCGAAGCCATCCATCAACACCGCAACGCATAGGAACAGGGGACATGTCTCTGAACAGCAACGACGCTGGCTTCACCGAACGCATCGCCGGTCTATCGGCCGAGCTCGCCGTGCTGGTGAGCCTGGTGGAGAACCACATCCATCTGCAGCTGGCTGATCTGGCCGACTCGGGTGATGTGGATGCACAGGAGCGATTCGCGGTAGCCGATCCGGAGCGCTGGTTGGAGAACGCCCGCAACAGCCTGCAGGCGGGTGTCATGTTCCTGGAGCGCGCGGTGCAGCAGCCGGCGCGGTTCTAGTCATCCGGTGCGGGGGCGGAAGGGGCCGGCCAGGCTGCCTTCCGTCCCCCTCGGGCAGTGGACGATCCCCCGCGCTGGAGGCTGCGTCATAACGTCGCACTGGCCGCCGGGCAACCCTGAACGTGGTCCAAGGTTGACCGCAGGCCCGTAGAATGGCCGGGTGCGTCGTTCTGTCCTCCACCGCCGGTTCCAGACCCTGGCATGGCTAGCCATGCTGCTGGTGCTGCTTGCCCCGCTGGTGAGCCGCTGGCTGGCGCATGGTCACGTTGCAGCGGCTGTGCCGGTAGCGGCGATGGACCATTCCCAGCATGCGCAGCATGCGATGGAGGGCCATCACGACCACCACGCGATGGCGATGCAGCAGGGCGAGGTCGCAAAGAAGCCGCCCGCCGATCCACACGCCGAGCATGAGATGGGCGTGGACTGCGACTACTGCCTGATCGCCGCGCGGCTGATCACCCTGCTGGTGGCGGCATTGCTGCTGTTGGCACCGATGGTATCGATATGCCGTGCGCTGCGTGGTGCAGTGCAGGCGTTGCCGCAGCGGGTCAGCGGCACATTGGGAGCACGCGGGCCACCGGCCATCATGGCTGCCTGAGCCACACGCGCGGTGCATTGATCGTTTTTCATGAGGTTGCCGGCCACGGCCGGTGCCCGCACGCGCGTGTCTGTCCCTTTCTGATTGCTGCCCTGCCATTGCAGGGTGGCCTTGCATGCCGTGAACAAATGAAAACGAACCCCAACTCCGCGCGCCTGCGCCGGGCGACGCCGCCTGCCATGTGCGCGTTGCTCCTGCACACCGCCTCTGTACTTGCCGCCGATGCGGCACCACCGACCACGCTGGATACCGTGCGCGTGGTCGATACCCGCAGCGGCGAGCTGTCATCCACCGCCAGCGCAGGCTCTGCGCTGGGCCTGAGCGTGCTGCAGACACCGGCCAGCCTGACGGTGATTTCGCGCGAGCAGCTGGAACAGCGCGGCGACACCAACCTCAATGATGCGATCAGTCGCGCCGGTGCGATCAGTGCGATGCCGCACCCGGGCAACGGCCTGAGTGCGCTGTCCAGCCGTGGCTTCACCGATGGCGCTTCAGTGATGCGCCTGTATGACGGGCTGCGCCAGTACGGCGGTGTGGGCATCACCTTCCCGTTCGATACCTGGTCCATCGAGCGCATCGAAGTGCTGCGCGGTCCGGCCTCGGTCATCCATGGCGATGGTGCCATTGGCGGGGTCATCAACATCGTACCGAAGAAGCCGACGCGCGGTGCCATCGAGAACGAGATCAGCGTGACCGTGGGCAGCGAGGACACCGCACGCCTGGGCTTCGGCAGTGGCGGCGCGCTGGCGCCGGAGCTGGCCTACCGGCTGGACGTGAGCGGCAACTACAGCGGTGGCTGGGTTGATCGCGGGCGGAACAGTGATGCCACCTTCTCCGGCGCACTGCTGTGGCAGCCACGCACGGACCTGCAGCTGACCCTGACCCATGCCCAGGGCCACCAGAAGCCGATGCGCTACTTCGGTACGCCCCTGGTGGATGGCCGACAGTTGGACGCACTGCGCCACCGCAACTACAACGTGGAAGACAGTGACATTCGCTTTCGTGACCGCTGGACCCAGCTCGATGCGCTGTGGACACCGAACGCGAACGTGGAATGGCGCACGCGCATCTACCAGATCGACAGCCAGCGCGACTGGCGCAATGCCGAGGCCTATGTCTACAACCCTGGAACCGGGTTGATCGACCGTTCGGGCAATACCCGGATCACCCACAACCAGGACCAGGCCGGGCTGACCTCGACGCTGCGGGTACAGGGGAACATCGCGGGCCTGGCCAACAATCTTGCCGTGGGCCTGGACGCCAATCGTGCGCACTTCAAGCACACCAACAATACCTACGCCGGCAGCTCCGGCCCGGTCGATCCGTTCCATCCGGTGCCGGGGCAGTTCGCCAGCGATGCACCGAATCTGCCGCGCTACCGCAACGGTGCCGAGCAGTACGCTCTGTTCGTGGAGGACCGGTTGGCGCTGAGCGAACGCTGGTCGGTGCTGGGCGGGCTGCGCCACGACCGCGCGCGCATTGATCGTACGGATCTGGTCAGCGGCCAGAATGCGTTCTCGAAGACCTACAGCAGCACTGGCTGGCGCGTGGGCGCGGTGTTCGCATTGCAGCCAACGCTGAGTTTCTATGCACAGTACTCACAGGCGGTGGACCCGGTCAGCGGCCTGCTGATGATCAGCCCGGCCAACGGCGCCTTCGACCTGGCCAAGGGACGGCAGGTCGAGGTGGGCCTGAAGCAGGCGTTCGACGGTGGCGAGTGGACCCTGGCGGCCTATCGGATCCGCAAGACCGGCTTGCTCAGCCGCGACCCGCTGGTGCCGGATCGCCGGGTACAGGTGGGCGCGCAGACCTCGCGCGGCATCGAGGCATCGCTCAACTGGGGCTTCGCGCCGCGGTGGTCGCTCGATGCCAATGCCACGGTGCTGAAGGCCGAGTTCGAGGACTTCCTGGAAACCACCGGTTCGCCGCCGGTAGTGGTCTCGCGTGATGGCAATGTGCCGCCGAACGTGGCCGAGCGCCTCGCCAATGTGTGGGTGAGCTGGCAGTTCCTGCCCGACTGGAGCGCGGCCGCAGGCGTGCGTTACGTCGGCAAGCGCTACGCCGACAATGCCAACACCCTGGAGCTGCCCGGCTACAGCACCACCGACCTGGCGCTGACCTGGCAGGCGTCACCGCGCACGCGGTTGTCGGCGCGCTTGTTCAATGTGTTCGACAAGGCGTACTACGCCACGGCGTACTACACCAGTACGCAATGGCTGCTGGGACCGGATCGGCGCGTCGAGTTCACCGTCGACCATCGGTTCTGAGGGCACTGGCCATGTCGTTGCGATCCACTGCCAAGCGCTGGACCTATCTGGTGCACCGCTGGCTGGGCATCGGTGGATGCTTGTTGATGCTGCTGTGGTTCGTCAGCGGCATGGTGATGCTGTTCATCGGCTACCCGAAGTTGACGCCTGGCGAACGGCTGGCGGCATTGCCGGTGCTGGGTGATGCAAGGGATTGGCGAGGACTGTCGGCGCTGCCGGATGCTGTACAGGCCGAGCCGGAAGCCGTGGCCCTGACCACGGTAGGTGGTGAAGCGGCGTATGTGGTGCGTAGCGGCAGCAACGTCGGTGCGTGGTCGCTACGGACCGGCAAGGCGCTGCTGCCGGTTTCCACGCAGCGCGCCGAGGCGTCGGCCGCGCAGTTCGCCGGTGGGCAGGCCTTCGTTGGTGCGATGCGCGTGGATGAGGACCGCTGGATCCATTCGCGTGCGCTGGATGCGCATCGGCCGCTGTACCGGGTTGAAGTGGGCGGTGCGCAGCCGGGGGATGTGTATGTGTCCTCGCACACCGGCGAAGTGGTTCTGGACGCACCGCGCGTGCAGCAGCGCTGGAACTACGTGGGCGCGTGGCTGCACTGGCTTTACTTCCTGCGCATGCAATCGGTCGATCCGGTGTGGACGTGGGTGGTGATCGTGCTCTCAGCGCTGTGCACGGTGGCGGCAATCAGCGGCATCGTGGTGGGTGTGTGGCGCTGGCGCTTCCGTGGGCACTACCGCACTGGCGCGAAGACGCCGTATGTCGAGCCGTGGATGCGCTGGCACCACCTGATCGGGTTGGTGGCAGCGGCATTCGTGTTCACCTGGATCTTCAGCGGCCTGATGTCGATGAATCCATTGGGCGTCTTCAGCAGCACGCGCGAGGCGATCGACAGCGGGCGCTATCGTGGCGGCGCGGCATCCGTGGATGGAATGCTGGGTGAACCTGCAGTGCTGCTGGCGGCGGCGGGTGCCCGGAACTTCAGGCCGGTGGAGATCCAGTGGCGGCGCATCGGCGGCGAACTGTTCGCAGTGTTGCTGGATGGACGGGGCGATACCCGCATCGTGTCCAGTGCAGATGGAGAGCTGCGGGTCCTGCGGCAACTGCCTGCGGGCTGGCTGCGGCAGAAGGCGCGCGCCATGTCCGATGCGCCGATGCAGGCGTTCGCGGTCCAGCAGGGGCCGGACGCGTACTTCTATCCGCGCGCACCCGAAGCGATGAACGGTGCAGCCGTACGCCGCTTCCCGGTGGCGGTGGCGGACTTCGGTGATGCCGAGGCGACGCGTGTCTATCTCGACCTGGCCACCGGCGATCCGCTGCTGACGATGGGACATCGCGAGCGTGTCGGGCGCTGGCTGTTCTACTTCCTGCACAGCTGGGACCTGCCGGTGATGCTGCGCTTCGACAGCACCCGGTTGGCTGTTCTGCTGCTGTTGAGCGTTGCGGGTGCGGCGTTGTGCGCGACGGCCGTGGTGATTGGCTACCGTCGGTTGCGGATGAAGTTGCGGCCAAGGCGGCGGTAGCGTCCTGCCACAAGCGCGTAGGCTGTGAGACTATCGGGAGTTCCTGGCCAAGAAGGCCACGGCGTGCAGTCGATGTTGCTGTCGATGGCCAGGGGGAGTGCAGGGACGCCATGTTTGCAGCGTTTCAAAGGTCGTCCCTGGATAGGATTTCCACACAGCGTAAATGGAGCAAGGATGAACTACGTTTCAATGGGTGTTCTCGCAATTGGAATTGCAGCGGTATCTGCAGGTGCAAAGGCCGATTCCCTCCCGCGCCTGTACAACTTCCCGACCACCACCACGGCTTCAGTATCCAATGCGCTGCCCGCACCCGGGCAGGTGATCCAGCTTTCCGCACAGGTCGATTCCCAGGCCTTGGGGCTCTACCACATTCCCGGAAATGACCAGATCGGTGGTTTCGTTGAATTCAAGGTCAACGGCCAGCCGGTGGGCAAGGTCCATGTCAATACCTCCAACACTCCCTTTCTGGGAACGGTTTCTGATCTGAACAAGGGGTGCTGGGCTGCTTTCCGTGATGTCCGGATCTGCACGCACCAATTTGCCTATGGCCGTCAGGCCAAGGTTGCGATCAACTACACCGTGCCCGCCGGTTTCACCACCGCGTCGATCACCGCCGCCTTCAGCGGCGATGGCCAGTTCTCACGGGGCTCGGTGTCGGCGCCGATCAACCTGCGCAACATTCCCACCTTTGGTGAGATCCGCGGTGCGGGCAACAAGTGCCTCGATGCCGAGGGTGCCAACACCGGTCCGGGAACCGCCATCCAGGTGTGGGATTGCACACCTGGTACCCCGCAGCAGCTGTGGACGGTGAAGCCCAACACTTCGACCATCACCGGCGTGCCCAGCAACCGCGTGCTCGATATCGTGGGTTACGGCACCGGCAATGGAAGCCGCATCCAGCTGTATGACGCGCACGGTGACTGGAACCAGTCGTGGAAGTTCACCAATACCTCCATCGTAGGCGTGGCCAACAAGGTGCTTGACGCGACCGGCGCCTCCAGCGCCAACGGCACCAAGATCCAGCTTTACAGCAACGCGCAGACCGCCAACCAGAAGTGGGAGTTCAATCCGGCCAACGGCTCGATCGTCGGTGTCGGCGGCAAGTGCCTGGATGTGGAAGGCGCCAACACGGCAGATGGCACCCGCGTACAGCTGTGGGATTGTACGGGTGTACCGCAGCAGCGCTTCGAACTGGGTTCGGATGGGTCGATCCGTGGGCTGGGTGGGAAGTGCCTGGAGGCAGCCGACGGCGCAAGCCATGACGGCAATGCGATCCGCATGTGGACCTGCAACGGCGGTGCGCACCAGTCGTGGCGCCTCGTCGGCGAGATCCGCAATCCGCAGACCAACATGTGCCTGGATGATCCTGGCCTGGGCAACACCAATGGCTCCAAGGTGCACATGTGGATGTGCCATGGTGGCGACAACCAGCGCTGGCAGTTCTCCTCCTACTGAGGAGAGCCAGGGCTGATGTCATGCTCTGGAACCGCGTGCCTTCGGGCGCGCGGTTCCGTACAGGCGTCACACCCGCAGCCAACGGGTGGAGACCGCCACCAGCATCAAGGCCATGGCCACGCCGATGAACGCAGCGATCAGACCGAAGTGGTTGGCGGCGAAGCCGATCAGTGCCGGGCCGGCGAGGATGCCGGCAAAGCCCAGCGTAGAGACGGCCGTGATCGCCAGTGCACCTGGCATGCGGTTCTGATGGCCGGCCAGCGAGAACAGCGCCGGCGCGATGTTGGCGCAGCCGAGGCCGACCAGCACGTATCCGGCCAACGACATCTGCCACGGCGTGACCAGGGTCAGCACCAGCACGCCGCTGGCAGCGAGCAGTGCACCGAATACGATCGCGCGCTGGCGTCCCATGCGTGAGACCAGTGCATCGCCGAACAGGCGGGCGACGGTCATGGTCAGGGTGAAGGTCACATAGCCGATGCCTGCCAGGCTGGCATCGACACGGCGCACATCGCTGAGGAACACCGCGCTCCAGTCCAGCATCGCGCCTTCACCCAGGAAGGCGACGAACGCGAGCACGCCGATGAACAGCACGATGCCATGCGGCATGGCCAGCATCGGGGGGTCATGGGGCATGCGCTCGCTGTGCCAGTAGGACGCCGACAGCAGCATCACCAGCAGCATGGCGGCAACGCCGATCAGTACCGATGCCAGCGGTGGCAGCTGCGCGGACATCAGCACGGTCATGCTGGCCGCGCCGAGGAAGCCGCCGATGCTGAAGAAGGCGTGGAAGCCGGACATCATCACGCGACGCGCCTCGCGCTCGACGATCACCGCCTGTACGTTCATCGTGCAGTCCATCGCACCCACGGCGGCACCGAACACGAACAACACCAGGCCCAGCGCCCACGCCGAGCTGGCCAATGCCAGGCCGGGAACGGTCAGGCAGATCAGCAGGCTGCTGGCCACCATCACCCGGCGGCAGCCCAGGCGCGCGGCCAGCACGCCGGACAAGGGCATGGCCAGCAGCGAACCCGCTCCGAGGCAGAGCAGCACCAGGCCCAATGTGGCGTCGTTGATGTCGGTGCGTGCCTTGGCGAACGGCACCAGCGTGGCCCACAGCGCGGTGGCGAAGCCGGGAATGAAGAATGCAGCGCGGGTCGCGTGCTGTTCTGCACGCGCGCGGTTGGCGAGGGACATTGGAGATGCGCTCAGGGCGGAGTGGGGTGTACCGCGATGCCGGCGGCGTGGAAGCGCGCCGCCAGTGCGGGCGGTGCCGATGTGGTGAGCACCAGATCGTCGATCTCGTCCAGGCTGGCGATCTGCCAGTGGCCGCGGGCACCGAGCTTTTCCGTGGTGGCGGCGACGATGATGCGGCTGCTGCAGGCCACCATCGCGCGCTTGAGCGTGGCTTCTTCGGCATCCATCGCCCACACGCCAGTGTCGCCGTCCACCGCGCAGGGGCCGGGCAGGTACACGTCAGCACGCAGGCGCTGGACCTGGGCCAATGCTTCGGCGCCAACCGCGCCCCCCCCGCTGGCCAGGCGGCCGCCGATCAGCTGTACGGAAGTGCCTTCATGCAGGCTGGCGGCGACGGCGATCTGCGGGGCGTTGGTGATCACCGTCAGCCCGAGGGCGGCGGGTAGCTGCTGGGCAATGGCCAGGTTGGTCGAGCCCGCATCAAGCAGCACCACCTGGCCGGGCTGCAGCAGTGCGCAGACGCGGGCGGCCAGTTCGGCCTTGTCGCCGCGGTCGCGGGTCAGGCGCTCGCGCAGCGGGCGTTCCTTCGGTGGCGGCAATACAGCGCCGCCGTAGACGCGCTGGCACAGTCCCTGGGCGGCGAGTTCGCGAAGGTCGCGGCGGATTGAATCTTCGGAAACGGCATAGCGGCGCGCCAGTTCGGCGGCGACCACGCGGCCCTGCTGGCGCAGTTCCTCGAGGATCTGCCGGGTGCGCTGGGCGGGGAGGGGGCTGGGATCGGAGCTCATGACGCAAGTCTGCATGTTCGTGCATAAATGTGCAACAACGTGCATTTGGTGGAAGTGGGCACAGGGCGGCTGGACTGCCGGTGAACCCGCCCGCCCCGGGGTCTATGGATCGCCCTCGCGGACCGGCATCATGGCGGGGCATTTGGCATGGAATCCCCGATGTCCCCCACCGTTCACCGCAAGCTGCGCATCGGCGCGGACCAGTACACCGGCCAGAAAGTGGTCGACCAGCAGTTCCACGAGTGCGATTTCTCCGGCGCGGACCTGACCGGCACCGAGTTCATCAACTGCAGTTTCTACGATGCCGACAGCCGCACCGGCTGCCGCTTCAACGGCGCCACGCTGAAGGAAGCCAGTTTCCGCAGCTGCGACATCAGCATGTGCCACTTCAGTTTCATCAAGGCGCTGGGCCTGGAGATCAGCGAGTGCCGTGCGCAGGGCGCGGATTTCAGCAACGCCAGCTTCATGAACCAGATCACCACGCGCAGCTGGTTCTGCAGTGCGTTCATCAAGAAGTCGAACCTGCGCTATGCCAATTTCTCGCGGGTAACGCTGGAGAAATGCGAACTGTGGGAAAACCGCTGGGACGGTGCGAACGTGAGCGGCGCCAGCTTCGCCGGCTCGGACCTGTCCGGCGGCCAGTTCGAGGGCATCGACTGGAACAGCGCCAACTTCACCGACTGCGACCTGACCAACTCGGAGCTGGGTGAGCTGGACCTGCGCAGCACCAACCTGCGCGGCGCCACGCTGGACGTGCAGCAGGTGGCGCTGTTGATGCAGCGCATCGGCATCACGGTGGTGCCGTAGGCATCACCCGGCGTACGCCACCCAGCCCTTGAAGCTGAAGCCTGCATAGAACAGCTCCACGCCGTCGAAGCCGGCCTCCTGCAGCAGCGCCACTTCCTGTTCGGGGGCCAGCAGCGGCAGCCGCTCGGCAATGGCGTCGATCGCGCGCTGTGCATCGGCGTGGGCAACGCCCGAGGCTTCGGCGAACGCTGCGTAGCGCTGCAACCAACGCAGCTTGCCGGCCGGATCCTGCGGCACGCTGTGGTGGGCCACCACCAGCGGCGCGCCGGGTTGCAGGCGCCTGTGCAGCTCGCGCAGCGTGTGCAGGCGCTGCGTGGCATCGAGGAAGTGCAGGGTCAGCAGGCAGCTGGCCCCATCGAAGCGCAGATCGGGCGCATCGTCGATGTAGCCCTCCAGCAGCTGCACGCGCGGCATCAGCGGCCCCAGTGTCTGCTCGGCCAGGGCCAGCATAGGCGCGGCCGGGTCCACGCCCAGCAGCTGCCAGCCCGGCTGCGCCTCGGCGAAGGCCTTCAGCTCCAGCCCGCCGCCGGCACCGAGTACCAACACGCGGCCCTGTGCGGGAACACGTTCGGCCAGCAGCAGGCGGCTCATCTGCTGCAGGGCGACAAAGCCCGGCACCTGGCGCAGTGGACCTTCGGCATAGCGGGCCACCGCCTGCGGATCGGAGAACGAGGACATGCGCGGATTCCTGCGACGGGGGACATACCACTGTAGCGCGGCGCGCAAGAGGCATTGCGCGCCGCTGCCGCACGGGCAGGACAGGGCTCAGGCCGCTGCTGCCTCAAGCACGTCTTGCAGCCGCACCTCGCCGAGGAAGCCGCCGCTGCTGGCTGCCGGCTGCTGCGCTTCGATGGCGTGGGCGAACTGCACGCCGGCGTCGTCCTGCAGGCGCTCGAACAGCTGCTGCACCCTGGGAAACTCGCGACGATCGACCACCTGGTGATAGTCGTTCCAGCGCGCGATGCCGGCGAAGTACGCATCGGCGAAGCTGCGCTGTTCGCCCAGCAGCCACGGGCCTGTGCCGATCATCTGCTCCAGCGCCTGGTGTGCGTGGCGCACCTTGGTGGTGCCATAGGCACGCAGCGCCTCGCCGTCATCACCCCCGGCGTGTTCCAGCGCATGCCAGAGCGGGGCGTAGGCACCGAAGAAGCTGGTGTTGAGATAGGCCAGCCGGTGGTTGAGGCGATCGAAGCCGGACGTGCCCTGTGCGAAGCCCAGCCCCTGCGCGATGCCCTTCGCGGCCAGGTGGTTGAGGATGGCCAGGCTCTCGCTGAGCAGCTCGCCCTGCGCGGTTCGCAGGGTCGGGGTTTCGCCCAGCGGATTGAGGCGGCGGTAGTCTTCGCCCTGCACCTGGCCGGGCATGTCGATGCGGCACAGGTGATAGGGCTGGCGCAGCCATTCCAGGGCGACGATGGAGCCGAACGAGCAGCCCGAGGGCACGCCGTAGAAGAGGATCGGGGTCATGGCAGGTTTCCGGTTCAAGCCGCGATGCGGCGGGTGAAGAAAGCGTGCCTGCGTGGACATTGCCCCGAAAGCCGTTCGAATGGCATCCTGAAGTCCACATCTGTGGACGTTGTCCATGCTCAACCTCAACGATCTGGCCCTGTTCGTGACCGCGGTGGAGCAGGGCGGCTTCGCTGCAGGCGGGCGCCATCTGGGCCTGCCGCGCTCGACCCTGAGCAAGCGCGTGGCGCTGCTGGAAGAACAGCTCCAGGTGCGGCTGCTGCAACGCAGTTCGCGTCGCTTCGCGCTCACCGAGGTCGGCCAGGAGTTCTTCGAACGCGCACGTGCGGCGCTGTCGGAAGTGGAAGCGGCAGAAACCATCGTCCGTGGCCGTCAGGCCGAGCCCAGCGGCACCGTGCGCATCAGCGCTTCGATTCCGGTGGTGCAGGGTGAGCTCGCCGCGTGCCTGCCCGCGTTGGCCCGCCGCTATCCACGGCTGCGCATCGAAGTTGAAGTGAGTGATCGTTTCATCGACCTGGTGCAGGAAGGCATCGACATCGCCCTGCGCAGCCACTTCGGTCCGCTACCCGATTCCGGGTTGGTGCAACGCATGCTCGGTAGCGAGCGTATCGTGCTGGTGGCGTCCCCTGGCTATCTGGCAGCCGCGCCGGCAGTGGATACGCCCGAGCAGCTGCGCGCGCATGCCGGCCTGCTGACCGCGCGCCATGCAACGCGCTGGACGCTGCACAGCGCCGACGCCCGCACTGTGCAGGTGGAGCCGCAGGTGGCGCTGGTCGGCAATGAATCGCATCTGCTGGTCGCGGCGGCCGAAGCGGGTCTTGGCATCACCGTGCTGCCACACAGCCTGTGTGCGGCGTCAATCGCTGCCGGCCGCCTGCAGCAGGTCCTGCCAGCGTGGCATGCCGGCGAAGTCACCACCAGCGTGCTGCTGCCGCATCGTCGCGGCCAGTTGCCGGGCGTGCGCGTGGTGGTGGATGCGCTGGTCGCGCATTACCAGCTCAACGCAGCGCGCGCGCCAGTACCTGCCAGATCCTCGGGTCCTGGCACTGCGAAACGTTGAAACGCACATAGTCGGTCGCGCGCTGCGACTGACTGAATGCGTTGCCCGGTGCCAGCACGATGCCTTCGCGGAGGCATTGCCGCGCCAGTGCGGCGGCGTCGCGACCATCGGGCAGCTGGCACCACAGGAACAGACCGGCTTCCGGCTGCAGCCAAGGCGTGATGCCCAGCGTCTGCAGTTTCCGCAGCGTGTGCCGGCGCGCATCGGCCAGGCGCGAACGTATCGACTGCATGTGGCGGCGGTAACCGCTGTCGGTCAGCGCGATATGCATCAACTGTGCGGCCAGATGGCCACCGCCGAAGCTGGTCGCCAGCTTCAGGTCGGTCAACGCCTCGATCCAGTCGTGGCGCGCGGCGATGTAGCCGCAGCGCGACGCTGCCGACAGCGTCTTGGAGAAACTGCCGACGTGGATCACCCGTGACAGTCCATCGAGCGCGGCCAGCCGCGGTGCCGGCTGCAGTTCAAAGTCGGCGAAGATGTCATCCTCGACGATGATCAGTTCGCTGCGTTCGGCCAGGCCCAGCAGGCGGTGTGCGGTGCTCGCGGATAGCACCGCGCCGGTCGGGTTGTGCAGGCCGGAGTTGGTGATGTACAGCCGCGGCGAATGCGCTTGCAGTGCCTGTGCAAACGCCTCCAGGTCCGGGCCGCTGTGCGTGTACGGCACGCCGATGGCCTGCACCTGATGCGCCTTCAGCAGCGCGTGGTAGTTGAAGTAGCTCGGATCATCCACCAGCACGCAGTCGCCGGGTTTGAGCAGGAAACGGCAGAGCAGGTCGACCGCGTGCGTACCGGATTCGGTCAGCAGGATCTGCTCCATCGGTGCATCAATGCCCAGCGCCGCGCTGCGCCGTTGCAGCAGCTGGCGCAATGCGGGCAACCCGAGCGGGCCGGCGTAGTCGACCAGCTGCATTGCATCGGCACGCGCCAGCCGGCGCAGACCGCGGCGCACGCCATCGTGATACAGCCAGTCACTGGGCATCCAGCCGCAACCTGGCTTGAGGTGGCCCGCCGGCGTCTCCAGCGATTGCCGTGATACCCACAGCGGATCCACCGCGCGGTCCAGCCACGGCTCCATCTCGGCCAGCGCCAGCGGTGTGGCCGGGCCACTGACGTAGAAGCCCGAGCCTGCGCGCGCACCGATCAGGCCTTCGGCCGCCAGGCGCTCGTAGGCCTCGACCACGGTCGAGACCGAAACCCCCATCGCCGCCGCCTGTGCACGTACCGAGGGCAGGCGTGAGCCGGGGCCATCCAGCCGCGCACTGATGCGGGTGCGGACGGTCTGGATGACCGATTCGATGCGGGTAAGCGGACGCGGCATGGCGGAACCGTAGTGGAAGTGTGGGCAGTACAGTTACTTGCGACTGTACTGGATTGTAGCTGGGGTCGTCCCGCGCTGGATGCTTCCATACAGGTCCAGCCGGGCATCGTCCGGCACCTTCAGGAGTACAGGCGTGGAACGGTCGGCGAGTGGTTGGATCAATGGCTTCATCGGTGTGGTGATCTTCGCTGGCTCCTTGCCGGCCACCCGCCTGGCGGTGCTGCAGCTGGATGCCGGATTCGTCACTGCTGCACGCGCCACCATTGCCGCCGTGCTCGGCCTTGGCCTGCTCCTGCTGCTGCGTCAGCCGTGGCCGCGGCGCAGTGACCTGCCGGGGCTGGTAGTGGTCAGCCTCGGGGTGGTGGTCGGCTTTCCGTTGTTGACCGCACTCGCGCTGCGCCACGCATCGTCGGCGCACACCATCGTGTTCCTCGGCCTGTTGCCGCTGAGCACTGCGGTGTTCGGCGTGCTGCGCGGCGGCGAGCGGCCGCGTCCTGCCTTCTGGCTGTTCTCATTGCTGGGTAGTGCCTGCGTGGTCGGCTATGCCGCGCGCAACGGCATTGAAGCCTCGTTGCAGGCCGATCTGTTGATGCTGGCGGCGATCGTGGTGTGCGGGTTGGGCTATGCCGAAGGTGGCCGGCTCGCCCGTCATCTGGGCGGTTGGCAGGTGATCAGCTGGGCGCTGCTGCTGGCCTTGCCGGTGATGCTGCCGCTGACGGTGCTGATGCGCCCGGCCTCGTTCACCGCGGTCGGTGCCTCGGCGTGGTGGGCGCTGGGCTACGTGGCGGTGTTCAGCATGCTGATCGGCTTCCTGTTCTGGTACCGCGGGCTGGCGCAGGGCGGCATCGCCGCCGTCGGCCAGCTGCAGCTGCTGCAGCCCTTCTTCGGCCTGGCCCTGGCCGCGCTGCTGCTGCACGAATCGGTCAGCCTCAGCATGGTGCTGGTGACCGTGGTCGCGGTGATCTGCGTCGCCGGCGCGCGCCGCTTCAGCCGCTGAAAAAAGGGGACGGAGGGGATTAAGTCGCAACTGACCTCGCTGTGCCTGAAACGACTTAATCCCCTCCGTCCCCTTTTTGACGATAGCGTGCGCGTATCGTGGTGTGCGGCCAATGGTATTGGCCCTGTCGGTGGCGCTTGGCTGAAGCTGTGCGCATGAAGCCGATGTCGCGTATTTCCTTTGAGGGCCAGGTCGGCCTGGTGACCGGTGCCGCGGGTGGGTTGGGCCTGGCCTACAGCCGCCTGCTGGCCGAGCGCGGTGCGCAGGTGGTGATGCATGACGTCGGTGCCGGTACCGATGGCCGCGGCGCCGATCCGCAGCGCATCCTGCGCAGCGTCGAAGCACTGCAGGCGCAGGGTCTGACGGTACAGGCCGCAAGCGGTCCCATCGACCATCGCGCCGGTTGCCATGCGCTGGTGCAGGAACTGCTGCAGGCGCACGGCCGCATCGACTTCCTGATCCACAACGCGGGCTGGGTCGAGTACCAGACGCTGGAAGCGATCGAGGACGAGGCGTTGGAGCAGATGCTGTGCCTGGCGGCGAAGACGCCGCTGTGGCTGGCACAGGCGGCGTGGCCTGCGATGCGCGCGGCGGGCGGTGGCCGCATCGTCATCACCACCTCCGATCGCGCGCTGTATCCCCAGTACGCACAGCGCGGACTGTCCGCCTATGCGATGGGCAAGCTGGCCGCGCTTGGCCTGGTCAATGTGTTGGCGCTGGAAGGTGCCGAGCATGGCATCGTGGTCAATGCGGTTTCGCCGGTGGCGAAGACGCGCATGTGGGGTATCGACGGCGAGCCCGACGAACTGCATCCGTACGCAGTCGCGCAGGGCGTGGCCTATCTGGCATCCACGCGTTGCCGCGACGGCGGATGGGTGCTGCGCGCCAGCAACGGGCAGTTCCATGCACTGCGACTGCAGGAGGCCGAACATGTGGCGTATCCGCGCGATCTGCGTGCGGTCAGTGCCGACAGCATCGAATCAGTCGCGCTGCAATGGCCAGCCATTGCCCGCGCCAGCGTGGACGCGCGCGGCTGAGGGCGTACCCTAGGCGGGTTCCCACTGCCTGCATCGAGATGATCGACCTGCGCCTGCTTCGCCAGTTCGTGGCCGTGGCCGAAGAGCTGCATTTCCACCGTGCCGCAGCCCGCCTGCACATGTCGCAGCCGCCGTTGACGGCGGCAATACGACGGCTGGAAGACGAACTCGGAAGTGAACTCATCGTGCGCGGCAACCGTACCCTGGGCCTGACCGTGGCCGGGCAGACGCTGCTGGTGGAGGCGCGGGCAACGCTGCAGCAGGCCGAGCAGGCGTTGCAGCGCACGCGCGAAGCCGCCGCCGGGCAGTCCGGCAGCCTGCGCGTGGGCTATGTGGGCAGTGCGCTGTATGGTCGCCTGCCGGGCTTGATCCGCCGCTTCCGCCAGATCTACCCGCACGTTCAGCTGCACCTGCAGGAAGCCACGTCGCGCCAGCAGCAGCTGTGGCTGCGTGAGCAGCGCATCGACGTCGGCGTGCTGATTCCGCCGATTCCCGCCGCCGAGCTGGTGCTGCACGATTTCGACCATGACCGCCTGGCGATTGCGCTGCCGCGTGCACATGCGCTGACCGACGCGCCGGACGTCAGTGTGGCGATGCTGGCCGACGAACCGTTCGTTTCATGGCCGGCGGGCGAGGGCATCGGCTTCCACGCACAGGTGCTGGGCCTGTGCACCGCGGCGGGCTTCACCCCGCGCGTGGTGCAGGAAGCGCAGGGCATGCACGCGGTGTTGTCGCTGGTGGCGGTGGACGCCGGCGTGGCGATCGTCCCGGCCAGCATGGCCAGCTTCCGCCCGCAGGAAATCGCCTATCGCGTGCTGGAGGGCGAAGCCGCCCGCTTCGCCCTGCAGTTCTGCGTGCGCCCGGAACAGGCGTTGCCGGTGGTGCGTAATTTCCTGATGGCTGCAACCGATCCTGCGGATTGGCTATGCGTGGCCGTTGCGGAACAGATGCGCAACGGCATAGTCGATGAACACCCGCAGGCGTGCACTGGGATGGCGCCCACCGGGCCATAGCAACGAGAACTGCCCCTGGTGCGTGGGCAGTGCTGGCAGTACCCGATGCAGGCGGCCGTCGGCCAGCGCGTCGGCTGCGAGGAAGTCAGGCATCCAAGCCAGGCCCATGCAACCGATCGCAGCGGCCAGCACGGCCTCCATGTTGTTGCAGGTCATCGCCGTGGGAAGGCGTGCCCCGGCGTCGCCTTCGATGCCCGGCAGCTGCCACGGATGCAGCTTTCCGGTGGTGGGGTAACGGAAACGCAGCGCGGTATGCATGCGCAGCTCGCTCACATCACCGGGCGTGCCATGCGCCTGCAGATAGCCCGGCGCCGCACAGAGCATGAAACGAAAGCCACCCAGGCGCCGTGCGGTCAGGCTGGAATCGGCCAGTTCGCCGCTGCGTATCACTGCGTCCAGGCCTTCGCTGACCACATCAACGATGCGGTCGTTGAAGTCCAGTTCCAGCTGCACCTGCGGATAGCGTTGCTGGAAGCCGGGCAGCACCGGCAGCAGGAAGCGGTAGCCGATGGTGGGCAGGCCGATGCGCAGCAGCCCGCTGGGGGCATGCTGTCGCTGCGCCAGATCAGCCTGTGCTTCGGAAAGCTCATCCAGTGCGCGGCGGCAGCGTTGCAGCAGCAGTTCACCTTCGTCGGTGAGGTGCACGCGGCGGGTAGTGCGATGGAACAGGCGGGTGCCGAGTTCCTGTTCAAGGCGGGCGATACGCTTGCCGACCGCCGAGGCGGACAGGCCGAGCACACGGGCGGCGCCGACGATGCTGCCGGCCTCGGCGGTACGGACGAAGGCAAGCAGGGCGGAGATGGAGTCCATGCAGTCATGATTGCGGAACAATGCGCCGCAATCAACGTCCATCATAGAGCCTGTTTTTCGGGAATAGCGGCCTGTCCATCATCAATGCTCCTGATGGATGGAGGCCCGCATGGCCCCGGTTTCGATACTCCCTGTACCTGTCCGCACGCAGCAGCACTGGACGCTGCTTGCGGTCTGCCTGGCCGCGCTGGCGCTGCCGTTGTCCTTTTCGGCCGGCGCCGTCGCGGTGCCGGTGCTGGCTCGTTCTGCGGGGGCCTCGCCCACCGCGCTGGCCTGGGTGACCAATGCCTTCATGCTGACCTTCGGCAGCCTGCTGCTTGCTGCCGGTGGCCTGGCCGATCGTTATGGTCGGCGGCGGTTGTTCCTGCTGGGCACGGTGGGTTTCACCGCCGCTACGACCGCTGTATGCATGGCCCCGACGCTGCTGTGGCTGGATCTGGCGCGCGGCCTGCAGGGCGTTGCGGCCGCCGCAGCGCTGGCCTCGGGCACGGCGGCGCTGGCGCAGGGCTGGCAGGGGCCGGCGCGTGGCCGCGTCTTCGCCCTGCTGGGCACGACGTTCGGTGCGGGGCTGGCGCTTGGACCGTTGCTGGCGGGCCTGCTGCTGCAGGCACTGGGATGGCGCAGTGTGTTCGCAGCTGGTGGTGTACTGACGTTGGCGGCCTTTGCACTGGGCGCGCGCGTGTTGACTGAGAGCCATGGAGAGCGCGGCCGGCTGGATATCGGCGGCATGCTGGGCTTCAGCCTGATGCTGGCGGCGTTGACGCTGGCCCTGCTGTGGCTGGGTGAATTCGGCCCGCATGCCGTGCGCGTGCAGTGGGCGCTGTTGGCGACGCTGCTGCTGGGCCTGGTGTTCGTCTGCATCGAACGACTGCACCGCTCACCCTTGCTGGACCTCTCGTTGTTCTCGCAACCGGCGTTCCTCGGTGTCCAGCTGCTGCCGGTGGCGACCTGCTTCGGCTACGTGGTGTTGCTGGTCGTACTACCTCTGCAACTGCTGGGCGTGCATGGCCAGAGCGCGACGCTGGTGGGGCTGCAGATGCTGGCGCTGTCCGCGCCGATGCTGGTGCTGCCGATGCTGGCCGCGCGCTGGGTCGAGCGCGTGGGAACTGCGCGGCTGTGCACGCTGGGACTGCTGGTCTGTGCCTCTGGCCTGTACCTGTTGTCGCGCCACGCGTCGCAGCCGTCGCCGTCGCAGTGGGTGCCGTTGCTGATGCTGGTCGGTGCAGGGACGGCCTTGCCATGGGGGCTGATGGATGGGCTGTCGGTGAGCGTGGTACCGGTGCAACGTGCGGGCATGGCTGCGGGCATCTTCGGAGCCGTGCGGGTGGCCGGTGAAGGCATCGCATTGGCCGCAGTCACTGCCCTGCTTGCGCTGCTGATCGGCCACCAGCTGCAGGGAGCGTCGCCCGCGTCGCTGGCGCGTGCCGGTGCCTATCTGGCCACGGGGGCGCAGGCACAGGCGCAGGCACTGCTTCCGGCGATGAGCGGCGCACAGCTGCAGCACGCCAGTGCCGAGGCGCTGGCGGTGCTGCTGCGTCTGTTGGCACTGCTGACCGCCGCATGCGCGGTGCTGTTGCACCTGCTGCTGCGGCGGCCGGCAATGGCAATGCTCAGAACCGATAGCTGATGGTGCCGGTGATCACGCGCGGGTAGCCGGCGAAGCAGTCGCCAAACGTACGGCACGGGGCGTAGTAGCGCTTGTCGGTGAGGTTGGTGATGTTCAATGCCATCGTCCAGTCGGTCACCTGCACTTCCACCAAGGCATCGGCCAACGTGTAGCTAGGGGTGATGATGCGCCCGCCATTGCCAAGCGACACAGTGTTGCCGACATGGCGCACGCCCAGCCCCAGGCGCAGGCGTGCGGCATCGTCCAGCTGGAAGCCCTTGGACACCCAGGCCGAGGCCAGGTCCTGTGGGGTATCGTTGAGGCGCTGGCCCACTTCCAGCGCGAAGTTGCTGCGGCTGACCTCGGCCTCGTTGCGCGCAACGGCGGCGGTGATCGTCAGGTCGTTGGCGAACTGGAACTGCCCTTCCAGTTCCACGCCCTTGGAGCGGATCTGCCCGGTCTGCACCACGTTCAATACGTTGTCCGGATCGTTGGTCTGGCGGTTGGTTTCGGTGATGCGGTACGCCGCCATCGTCAGCAGCAGGTTGCGCGCCGGTTGCCACTTGATGCCGGCCTCGGCCTGACGGCCGCGCATCGGCTTGAAGGCCTGGCCGAACAGGTCCTGGCCGGCCACCGGCAGGAACGATTCGCTGTAGCTCAGGTAGGGCGACACGCCCGCGCCGAGGTCGCCGATCAGGCCGGCGCGGTAGGTGGTGGCGTTGTCGGTCTGGCTGGGTTGGCCTTCGGTTTTGGAGCGTGCATGGTCGCGGCGCGCGCCCAGCACCAGCGAGACGCGGTCGGCCCAGCGGATCTGGTCCTGCACATAGACACCCAGCTGGGTGGAGGTCTGGTCCGGCTGACGATCCCAGCCACGCACGATCGGCGCGACCGACACCGGGGCGTAGATATCGATGGGCGTGCCGGTGGCATCCAGCCGCTGCAGCTGTTCCTTGTACTGGCTGTAGTCCACGCCGGCCAGCAGCAGGTGCTGGAAGGCACCGGTGGCGAAGTCGAACTGCAGCGCATTGTCGGCGCTGAGGATCTGCACGTCCGGGCGGGTGCCGTAGGCGGTGCGGTTGACCACGCGGCGCGCAGCGTCGATGAACGGATCGGCCGGATTGCTGTAGCTGTCCACGTACATCTGCTGCAGCGTCGTCCTGCCGTCGATGTAGCGTACGGCCGAGCGCAGGCTGAGCACATCGTTGAAGCGGTGGTCGAACAGCGCGGTCAGGCTGTAGACGCGCGAGTCGATGCGGTCGAAGTCGGGGTCACCGATGAAGGTGGAAGGATCCAGGCGGCGCCCGGGGGGTGCCAGCAGGGTCGCGGCCAGCGGCAGGAACTGCTGGCTGGAGCCGGTCCTGTCATGCTGGTAACTGGCCAGCAGGGTGAGCGTGCTGCGTTCGCCGCGCCAGCTGACCGAGGGCGCCAGATAGACGCGGTCGTCCTTCAGTACATCGGTCTGCATGTTCGATTCACGCAGCAGCCCGACGAAGCGTCCGGCAACCGTGCCGGCATCGTTCAAGGCGCCGCTGAAGTCCCCCTGCAGGTGCCTGCGGTCGAAACTGCCGAGCTGCACGCCTACCTCGCCACCGAGGGCGCCGAAGGTCGGGCGCTTGCTCATTGCATTGATGATGCCGCCGGTGGCGCCGGCACCGTACAGCACCGAAGAAGGGCCGCGCAGCACTTCCACCCGCTCCAGGCCATAGATTTCCGGGCGGGCGAGGGGGCTGAACCCATAGCTGCGGCGCAGGCCATCCTGGTACTGCACCGGGTCCAGCCCGCGCACCGAGGTCGCGTCGTTGCGGGTATCCAGGCCCCAGGCATCGGCAGTGACGCCGGCGCTGTAGCGCAGCACTTCCTGCAGGTTGTGCGCGCCGCGATCGGTGAACAGCTGCTGGGTGACCACGCTGATCGCCTGCGGCGTTTCGGTCAGGGCGGTGTCGGTCTTGGTCGCGGTGCTGGCCCGCTCGGCCACCACGGTCACTTTGTCCAATGTGCGTGCCGCCGGGCCGTCCTGGGCCTGGGCGATGGCCGAGGCCAGCAGGGTGGGCAGGGCGAGCGCGTACAGCATCGGGCGGTGCGGCGACAGGGCGGGCATCGTCAGGAATCCGGGAAGGGCGGTGACGGCGGATTATCCGGATGCCTGCCTGCAAATACAAATGATTCCCAAATGCGATTGAGTTGCCCGGGGTGGATGTCAGGGCAGGCCGTCCGAGGCGCCGCGGATGCTCAGCCAGGCGCCACCGCCCGGGGCGCTGCCTGCGCGCAGCCGGAAGCCGTGCAGGCCGGCGATGGCGGCCACGATCGACAGGCCCAGGCCGAATCCCGGCCCCTGGCCGGCGCCGCTGCTGCCTCGGAAGAAGCGCTGGTAGATCAGCGTGCGGTCCTGCGGCGGGATGCCGGGCCCGTTGTCGATCACATCGATCCTCGGCGCGCCGTGATCGTCGACCGCACGCAGCAGGATGCGGCCGTGCGCAGGGGTGAACTGCAGGGCGTTGGACAGCAGGTTCGCCACCGCTTCGAACAACAGTTCACGGTCGCCACGCAGCAGGCCAACCTGTGGGTCCACCTGCAGCTCCAGCAACTGCTGCTTCTCTTCGGCCAGAGGCAGGTAGAACTGGTGCAGTTCCTGTAGCAGCTCGGCAACGTCGACCTCGTCGAAGGCCGAACGTCGCTGGTGGCTCTCCAGTTCGGACACCCGCAGCAGCGCGGTGAAGCGCGCCATCAGCATGTCCGTTTCCGCCAATGCCTTGTCCAGCGGGTCGGCATGCGGATCCTGCTCGTCCAGGCCGACGCGCATGCGGTACAGGTGCGCCCGCAGTCGGGTGAGCGGGGTGCGCAGATCGTGGGCGATGCTGTCGCACACGCCTTTGACCTCGGTCATCAGCTGTTCGATGCGTTCCAGCATGGCATTGACGATGCTCGACAGCCGATCGATCTCGTCGCGACGGTTGGATACCGGCAGGCGTTGACCGAGGTCACCGGCCACGATGCGGTTGGTGGCGGCTTCGATCTGCTGGATCCGCTTCAGCGGGCGCCGGCGCAGCAGATGCCAGCCCACCAGGCCAGGAATGACGGTCAGAGATACCCCCCACAACAGCGCATCGAGGATGATGCTGTTGACCGCAGTGAGCTTGCCGTTCTGGCGGACGAACACCAGCGTCCGCCCATCCCGGGTCGCAATGCCCAGCGCGTTGCCACCGCTGTCGTGCCGGCCGCCGGCCAGCGTCCATCCCTGCACCGGATGCGAGCGGCCATCCAGTGGCAGCCCCTCGGGAATGGCGATCAGCGTGCCGCCCATGGGTGAACCGCGGCGGTCGAACAACCCGTAGGTGTACACCTGGTGCAGGTCGAAGCGCTGGCTGTCGCGCAATGCATCGTCCAGTGCCTGGCCGTCGAATGCCATGAACAGATGGGCACGCTGCTGCAGCCCGGATTCGGTCAGGTCATTGAGATAGTCCGAGATGCGCCAGTACATCACCCCCAGCAGCAGGCTCGACCAGGCGACGAACAGGATGCAGTACAACCCGAGCAGGCGGCTGCTGGACGAGCGCCATTGGTCAGGGTTGCGCATCGAAGACATAACCGGTTCCACGTACGGTGGTGATGGGTTGCGGGCGGCCCGGCTGCTCGATGCGTTTGCGAACACGGCCGATGTGGACGTCGATGAGGTTGGTGCCGGGGTCGAAGTGATAGCCCCAGACTTCCTGGAACAACATGCTGCGGGTGACCACCTGGCCGGCATTGCGGACCAGGAATTCGAGCAGCTTGAACTCCGTCGGCAGCAGGCTGATCTCCTGCCCGCCACGCCGGGCCGAACGGGTCATCAGATCCAGTTCGAGGTCGCCGGCGCGCAGGACATTGTCTGCAGGGCCGGCCTGGCTCTGGCGACGGATCAATACCTCCACGCGGGCCGCCATCTCATCCGAGGCGAACGGCTTGGTCAGGTAATCGTCACCGCCTGCACGCAGGCCACGCACGCGCTCGTCCACGTCCGACAGCGCGCTGATCATCAGTACGGGCGTGACGATACCTTCGCGCCGCAGGGCAGTGACCAGCGCCAGGCCATCGATACCGGGCAGCATGCGGTCCAGGGTGATCACCGCGTAGTCGCCCGCACGCGCCAATGCGAGGCCGGCAGTGCCATCAACGGCAACGTCGACCTCGAAGCCATGGCTGCGCAGCTCGGTTGCGATTTCCTCCGCGGTGACAAGGTCGTCCTCGATGGTGAGTACGCGCGGCATGGGCCAGTGTGCAGGTTGGATGGCTGCCATCCTCGCAACCGCGCGCGGTGACTGCAAATGAAAAATGTTTCATGCGCGATTCGCCGGAATCCACGCACGGGTCTTCTATATTCGGCGCCGAGCGTCTCCCCCCGGCGCGCGGAATCCCGGCCACCGATGAACCTCCTGCACACCCCGTTGCCACGCCACGCCCGGCCACTGAGGATGCGCCGGCCGGCGCTGTTTGCACTCGTTCTGCTCAGCCTGCTGTCGGCCTGCGGCAAGGAGGCGCCCAAGCCGGCCGGCAGGCTTCATGAGGTGGAAGTGCTGACCCTGCAGGAGAAGCCGTTGGCGATGGAACAGGAGCTGCCGGGGCGGACCATCGCATCGCAGGAGTCGGATGTGCGCCCGCAGGTGGATGGCGTGCTGGTCAAGCGCCTGTTCGAAGAGGGCGAATCCGTGCATGCCGGGCAGCCCTTGTTCCAGATCGAGCCGGCCCTGTACCAGGCGGCAGTGAACCAGGCCCAGGCCAACCTGAAAACCGCCGAAGCGGCGGCGGTCACCGCACGCCTGCGCGCGCAGCGGATGCAGGCGCTGGGTGGCGAGCAGCTGGCCGCGCGCCAGGACGTGGATGACGCCATCGCCAGTGGGCAGCAGGCCGCAGCCGCGGTGCGGGCGGCACAGGCGAGCCTGGATACCGCGCGCACGCGGCTTGGTTTCGCCACGGTTACCGCGCCGATTGCCGGTCGCATCGGTCGTGCGCTGTTCACACCGGGTGCGCTGGTCACCTCGGGCCAGGCCAATCCGCTGGCGCGGATCCAGCAGGTCGACCCGATGAACGTGGACATCACCCAGTCCAGCAACGAGTACCTGGCTTTGCGCCGTGCGATCGCCGACGGAGGCGTGCAGGCCACCACCGCTGCAGTGCGGCTGCGCCTGTCCGATGGCAGTGAGTATCCGTTGCCCGGCACCCTGGAATTTGCCGATATCGACGTGCAGCAGGAAACCGGCAGCATCACCCTGCGTGCACGGTTTCCCAATCCCGCCGGGCAGCTGCTGCCGGGAATGTATGTGCGGGCGCAGGTGGGGCAGGGCACGCAGCGGCAGGCGCTGCTGGTGCCGCAGTCTGCAGTGGACCGCAGCCCGAAGGGCGAGGCGCAGGTGTGGGTGGTGGATGAGGGCGGCAAGGCGAAGCTGCGCCTGTTCCGTACCGCGCGGGCGATTGGCGACCAGTGGCTGGTGCTGGATGGCATCGTGTCCGGCGAACGGGTGGTCGTGGCCGGCGCACAGGGGCTCTCCGATGGCATGGCGGTGCAGGTGAAGCCCGCGGCGGCAGTCGCGCCGACAGCCGCCGGGAAGGGCTGAGCCATGTTGCCGCGCTTCTTCATCCATCGCCCGGTATTCGCCTGGGTGCTGGCGATCTGCATCATGGCCTTCGGCGCGATCGCCGTCAGCCAGCTGCCCGTCGAACAGTACCCGGATATCGCACCGCCGCAGGTCAACATCACCGCCAATTACACCGGCGCCTCGGCGCAGACGGTGGAAGACAGCGTTACCCAGGTGATCGAACAGCAGATCAAGGGCATCGATCACCTGCTGTACTTCTCCTCCACCAGTTCGTCATCGGGGCAGGCGCGGATCACGGTCACGTTCGACCAGAGCGCCAATCCGGATATCGCCCAGGTCCAGGTGCAGAACAGCGTCAACCAGGCCATCAACCGACTGCCGCAGGAAGTGCAGCAGCAGGGCGTGACCGTGGCGAAGTCGCAGGGCGACTCGCTGATGGTGGTCTCGCTGTACGACACCAGCCGGCGCATGGAACGGGTGGACGTTTCCGATTTCCTGGTCAGCAACGTGCAGGATCCGATCAGCCGCATCCCGGGTGTCGGCGAGATCAATGTGTTCGGCTCGGCCTATGCGATGCGCGTGTGGCTGGACCCGCACAAGCTGCGCGCCTACGACCTGATGCCGGCCGACGTGCGCACGGCCATCCAGGCCCAGAACACCCAGGTCACCGCCGGTGAGCTGGGGGCGTTGCCATCCAGCGCAACGCAGAGCCTGAATGCCACCGTCACCGCACAGTCGCGCCTGCAGACGCCCGAACAGTTCCGCGCGATCATCCTGCGCACGCTTCCCAGCGGCGCCGCCGTACACCTGGGCGACGTGGCACGGGTGGAGATCGGTGCCGAGAACTATCAGACCAGCAGCTATCTCAATGGCTATCCGGCGGCGGGTTTCTCGGTCACGCTGGCTTCCGGGGCCAATGCGCTGGCCACCGCGGATGCGGTCCGTGAGGAGATCGAACGCCTGCGACCAACGTTCCCGCCCGGGCTGCAGGTCGCCTATCCCCGCGATAGCACGCCGTTCGTGCGGGTCTCGATCGAGGGTGTCATCCATACCCTCATCGAGGCCATCGTGCTGGTGGTCGTGGTGATGTTCCTGTTCCTGCAGAACCTGCGTGCCACGTTGATCCCCGCGATCACGGTGCCGGTGGTACTGCTGGGCACGTTCGGCGTGCTGGCGGTCGCCGGATTCACGATCAACACGCTCACTCTGTTTGCGATGGTGCTGGCGATCGGCCTGCTGGTCGACGATGCCATCGTGGTGGTGGAGAACGTCGAGCGCATCATCCACGACGAGCACCTGCCGCCACGCGAGGCCACCGAAAAATCGATGGGCGAGATCACCGGCGCGCTGATCGGCATCACCGTGGTGCTGGGCGCGGTGTTCCTGCCGATGGCCCTGTTCGGTGGTTCCACCGGCATCATCTACCGCCAGTTCTCGATCACCATTGCTTCGGCGATGGCGCTGTCGGCGCTGGTCGCACTGACGCTGACCCCGGCGCTGTGCGCGACCCTGCTCAAGCCCTCTTCGGCGCAGAAACCGCAGGGCCGCTTCTTCAGGGCGTTCAACCGCGGTGTCGAGCGCAGCCAGTTGGCCTATCAGGGAAAGCTCGGTGGCGTGGTCGCCCGGCCGCGGCGCTGGATGGCGTTCTACCTGCTGCTGGTGGTCGCCATGATTGCGCTGTACGCGCGCATGCCCACCGGCTTCCTGCCCGTGGAAGACCAGGGCCAGGTGACCTTCCAGTTCTCCACGCCGGAGGGCACCCCGATGGCGCGTACCGAAGCGCTGGGCGAGCAGATCAGCCGCTACTTCATGGAGCACGAGAAGCAGAACCTGGACGTGGTGTTCGTGGTGGTCGGCCGCAACAATGCCGGCACCGGCCAGAACGCCGGACAGGGCTTCCTCGCACTGAAACCCTGGGATGAGCGTACCGGCGACAACACCGCTGCGGCGATCATCACGCGTGCCAATGCCTACTTCCGCAGCTTGCCGGATGCCAAGGTCAATGTACTGGCACCGCCGGCGGTGCGTGGACTGGGCCAGTCCAGCGGCTTCGAACTGTGGTTGCAGGACACCAGCGCCGCCGGGCGCGTGGCCCTGCAGGCGGCGCAGGAACAGGTGGTGCGTGCGGCCGGCGAAGACGATGGGCTCACCTCGGTGCGCCTGAATGGCCTGGGCGACAAGGCCGAACTGCGGCTGGACATCGACCATGCCCAGGCCAGCGCGCTGGGGCTGTCCCAGGCTGACATCAATTCCACCCTGTCCGCGGCCTGGGGCGGCAGCTACATCAACGATTTCCTCGATCGCGGCCGGGTCAAGCGTGTCTACATGCAGGGCGACCAGCCGTACCGCAGCGTGCCCGACGACATCGGCCAGTGGTATGTGCGCGGTGGCAATGGGCAGATGGCGTCGTTCGCCAGCTTCGCCAGCAGCCACTGGGCGCGCGGGCCGCAGCTGCAGCAGCGCTTCAACGGTCTGCCGGCGATGCAGATCCAGGGCAGCGCCGCGGAAGGACGCAGTTCGGGTGAAGCGATGCAGCGCATGCAGGCGCTGGTTGCGGACCAGCCGGGATTCGACCTGCAGTGGAGTGGCCTGTCCTACCAGGAACAATTGGCCAGCAACCAGACATTGTGGCTGTACACCGCCTCCATTGCCTTCATCTTCCTGTGCCTGGCCGCGCTCTATGAGAGCTGGACGGTGCCGGTGGCGGTGGTGCTGGTGATTCCCTTGGGCGTAATCGGTACCGTGCTGGCGACCACGGCGGCAGGCTTCGTCAACGACATCTACTTCCAGGTGGGTCTGCTGACCACCATCGGCCTGTCGGCGAAGAATGCGATCCTGATCGTGGAGTTCGCCGAGGCCCGTTATCGTGCAGGCAGCTCCGCGGTGGAGGCTGCGCTGCAGGGCGCACGCCTGCGCCTGCGACCGATCGTGATGACGTCGCTGGCCTTCGTGGCCGGCGTGATTCCGTTGGCGCTGGCGACCGGTGCGGGTGCAGTGAGTCGCCGTGAAATCGGCATGAGCGTGATCGGCGGCATGGTGTCCGGCACGGTGCTGGCGGTGGTGCTGGTGCCGCTGTTCTTCGTGCTGGTGCGCCGCCTGGGCCGGTCACGGCTGCAGGACTGAGGGGGCGCGGCTGTCATCTGGCTGCCGCAGCACCATCACCCGTCCTTTGCCCAGGTGTCGCTAGCGTAGGCGGTTCCCGTCCCCCGCGGAGATCTGCCATGTGGCTGCTCGATCATCTCTGGCCCGGCCGCAGACCTGTCCCTTCCCCGGTCGCCGTCGAACCGCAGGCGACGCCCCGCCGGCCCTGGCTGAAGCGCCCGGTGCGGGCCGGGCGCAGCTGCATGGCCCCCTGGCAGAAGATCGCCGCACCGCCGCGGCGCACACGCCACTAGGCGGTGCGGTCGGCGGGATGGTTGACCCCGTCGTTGACCGGGATCACACCCAGCGCGAACGGGTCGATGCCCTCCAGGCAGGCCACGTTGTAGCCGTACTGTTCCGGGTTGGAGCGGCGCCGGTGATGGGTGTAGATGCCGCACACGCCACAGAAATAGTGCTCGGCCACATGGGTGTTGAACTGGTACAGCTGCAGGTGGTCCTGCCCGCGCACCACCTGCAGGCCCGCGCGGGTGACGCTGGCGGCGATGGCGCCACGGCGGCGGCACATGGAGCAGTCACAGCGGCGCGGGTCGACGATGCCGTCGGGCAGGTCCAGCAGCAGTTCGACCGTACCGCAGTGGCAGGTGGCGCGGTGCCGGGGTTGGACCGGAACGCCGGCCACGGACGTGATACCCATCGTTGCTCCTGTGTGGTGGAAGGCGGCCGCAAGGGCCGCTGCCGACCCTGCGCCGGCCAGCCTGAACGGACCGTAGATGCCACGCTGATCCGGCTTGTGGCTAACTATGCGGCTTCAAGACCGCGACAGGATGCCAGTGAACGCCGCAGGACGTTGGATGACAGGAAGTGCCACAGCGCTGGCGGCGCTGTGGGTGACCGGGCTGCTGGCGTACCAGTTGCCGGGGCCGGGCTGGTTGGCCATCGGCGTGGCCGTGCTGTGGCTGCTGGTTGCCCTGTGGGCGTCGTGGCGGATCGCGCGTGGCCGCGGTTCACGCAGGTCGGGCCTGATGTTCGGCGCGTCGCTGGCGCTGGCCGTGCTTTGGTGGTTGCTGCTGACCCCGCGCCAGGACCGCCTGTGGGCCGACGACGTCGCGCAGCGTCTGCACGTGGTGTCCTTCGATGGCCGCCACGTGGTGTTCAACAACGTGCGTGATTTCACCTGGCGCACCGAGACCGACTATGACGCGCACTGGGTGCGTCGCGAGTACGACCTGGACCAGCTGCGCTCGGCCGACCTGGTGCTGTCGTACTGGATGGGCCCGGCCATCGCCCACACGCTGATCTCGTTCGGCTTCGAGGATGGCCGCCACGTGGTGTTCTCGCTGGAGATCCGCAAGGAACGCGGTGAATCGTTCTCGGCACTGGGCGGTTTCTTCCGCAAGTTCGAGATGACCCTGGTGGCGTCGGAGGAGACCGACATCATCCGCACACGCACCAATGCGCGTGGCGAGGATGTCTACCTGTACCAGCTGCATGGCATGGACCGCGCGCAGCTGAAGGAACTGTTCGCTGCGTACATTGCGCAGGCCCGTGAACTGGATGCGAAGCCCGGCTTCTACAACACGTTGACCAGCAACTGCACCACGATCGTCTTCGACCTGGCCCGCCACATCGCACCGCGCCTGCCGCTGGATTACCGCCTGCTGTTGTCCGGTTACCTGGCCGAGTACGCACAGGAGGTCGGCGCGCTCACCCCGGGCGTGCCGTACGCCGAGCTGCACGACAAGGGCCGCATCACCCAGCGTGCGCTGGACCTGGGCGATGGCGCCAATTTCTCCACCGCAATCCGCCAGGGCGTGCCCGGCACCGAGCAGGACCCGCAGTAATGACACGATTCTTCCCATCCCGCTGGCAGCGCCTGCTGCCGGTGTTGTTCGCCGTCTTCCTGCTGCTGGGCAGCAGTGGCTGCGCGATGGTCACCGTCAAGCAGGTCAAATCCAGTGATTCGCTGGTCAACAAGCGTGCCGACGTGCTCAACACCGGCAAGCTCAGCCCGGCCGCGCGCGAGACGCTCAGCGCGGCAGGCCTGGACGAGTCGCAGTGCGAGAAGGACTTCCTGGTCTGCCGCAGCACGCTGCTGATGACCGACGATCTCAATGTCGAGCAGAGGTTGTCGGCGCTGTCCGAACTGTGGGTGAAGGCAGCGCTGGCGCTGACCCCGAAGAAGACCGCTGCCGGCGATCCGCCGATGAGCGATGCGGCGCTGGATGCCTGGCTGGAAGCGGCGCGCTATGCCTACGCCTACCTGTTCTACAGCGGCCGGTCTCCGTCTGATCGTGCTTTCGAGGACCGGCAGACGCAGGTGCGTGACTACTACAACTACGCGGCAGAGAAGGCGGCGGTGGTGCTGTTCGTGCGCGCACGCGCCGCTGCGCTGGCCGGCGAGGACTATACGAAGCCGCTCACGGTCGGCAGCTGGTCGCTGGCCTCCAACTACCAGCAGCTGAACCTGAAGAGCATTCCCGCGCAGCTGGTGCCGGCTGGCACGGTCAGCTTCGTCGGCCTGCGCAGTACCTATCGCCGCGATGGGTTCGGTGCCGAGCTGGTGATGGTGATGGACCCGCCGAAGCTGGTCGCGCCGGTGATCGCACCCGATGGCCCCAAGGCCGAGACGCCGCAGGAGGATGAGGACGACGCGCGCCGTGGCCGCCGCCATCGCCATGACGACTCGGTGCCTGAGTTCAGCGAGATGTCCTCGATCAACGTCACTGCGCTGCTGCGCTTCGAGGGCAGCAGCCTGGACGATGTGATGCGCACGCGCCGGGTCGAACTGGATGCCTATTCGCCGGAAGCCACCGAGCGCATCACCCTGCACGGCGAACAGGTGCCGCTGGCCGGCAACTTCACGGCTGCCTACGGCTTGTGGCTGGCGCAGAGCGGTTTCGCCCGGCAATCACTGCGCACCCTGTTCGGCATGAGCGAGGGCATCGGCGAACCGCACATCTACCTGATGCAGCCGTGGGACCCGAACCGCCGCATCATCTTCATGCTGCACGGCCTGGCCAGCAGCCCGGAAGCCTGGGTGAACCTGGCCAACGAGATCATGGGCGACCCCGAGCTGCGCCAGCAGTTCCAGGTCTGGCAGGTCTATTACCCGACCAATGCGCCGATCGCGCTGAACCGCTACGAGATCGCCAATGCGTTCAACGATACGCTCAAGCACTTCGATCCCAATGGCAGTACGCGTGCATCGAAGGACATGGTCTACATCGGGCACAGCATGGGCGGCGTGCTGGCGCGCCTGCTGGTCAGCGACTCTGGCGACGTGCTGTGGAATGACCTGCTGGCCAACTACGACCTGAAGGGCGAGCGCCTGAAGCGGGTGCAGAACAAGCTGGGGCCGCTGCTGCATTTCAAGGCGCAACCGAACGTGGAGCGCGCGATCTTCATCGCCGCGCCACACCAGGGCACCGACATCGCCGGCAACAAGGTCGGTCGCCTGATCGGTCGCCTGGTGCGCCTGCCGCTGACCATCCTCGGCAAGTTCGAGGACGTGTTCCTGGCGCTGGCGCAGGCCGAACAGCAGGTCGATGGTACGGCCAAGCCCAAGATCCCCAACAGCATCGACAATCTCAAGGCCAGCGATCCATTCGTGAAGGCGTCCGCGCAGCTGCCGATCGAAGCGGGCCTGAAGTACCACTCGATCATCGCCCAGCGCAAGCCGGAGCTGCCGGTGGAAAAGTCCGATGACGGGCTGGTGCCGTACTGGAGCGCGCACCTGCCGGGCGCACTGTCGGAGAAGGTGATCATTTCCGGCCACAGCGTGCAGGAGACCCCACAGGCGGTGCTGGAGGTGCGGCGCATCCTTCACCGGGATATCGATGAGATGGGGACTGGCACCCGGTAATGCCGGTAATGCCGGCCGCTGGCAGGCACCATCACGGGATTTCCGCGTGCGCGGAGGTTGCCGGCCAGCGGCCGGCACTACCGGAGTCCGGCGGCGCTACACCCGCCGTGCGATCACCGTGGCCAGCAGCGCCAGGCCGAAGGTGATCGCCAGGCACAGCACGTAGCCGGTGTGGGGTGCGCTTTGCACGAACAGCGCGAACAGTGCACCGGAAACCGCCAGCGCGGTGGTCACCGACAGCGCTTCGCTCAGCTGCAGTGCCGAGGTGTTGGCACCCTGCTCGTGCGGTGCGGACAACGACAGCGTCAGCACCGACAGGCTGGCGTAGATCATGCCCATGCCGAAGCCGGTCATGGCCCAGCCGACCAGGGCCACCGGCAGCGGCACTGCGTTGAACAGCACGGCCAGTGTGGCGGCAATACCGATCGTCATCAGCGGCGTGCCCATGCGCAGCAGCTGCTGGCGCGACCAGCCACGCTGCTGATGGCCCTGCAGCCATGAACCGGCGAACCAGCCCAGTGCGCCAAGACTGAGCACGGCACCGGCCCAGCTGGGTGAGAGCCCGCGTTCGCGCTGCAACAGCAGGGGCAGATAGGCCTCGCAGGCGAAGAATGCGGCTGCCGCGACGCCGCGCAGCGCGATCACGCTGGGCAGTCCGCGGCGCAGGAGCAATGTGCCGGCCGGCAGCAGGCGATGCACGCAGAACAGCAGGGCCAGCATGGCCACGCCGATGCAGAGCAGTGCAGGCAGGCCCTGCTGCTGGCCGCCGAAGTAGAGCAGCAGCGCCGCCAACGAGGCACCACTGGCCCAGCGCACCACGTTGCCTCGCCCATCGTCGGCGAGGCCGCCATCGGTGGGTTGCATGCGCGTGAGTGCCGGGCGCAGCAGCAGCGCGGCCGGAATCGCCAGCAGCGGCACGGCCAGGAACACCCAGCGCCAGCCGAGATGCTGCACGATCAGCCCGCTCAGCGCGGGGCCGATCATTGACGGCACCACCCAGCCTGCGGAGAACGCGGCGAATACCTTCGGCCGCAGGTGCTCCGGGTAGCTGCGCCCGACCATCACATAGAGCGAGACCGAGATCGCACCCGCACCCAGGCCCTGCAGCAGGCGCCCCGCCACCAGCATGCCCATGCGCATGGCAAAGCCAGCCAGCAGCAGGCCCAGCACGAAGCAGGCCAACCCGTACCAGAGTGGCCGTGCCGGCCCATGCTGGTCGGCCCAGCGCCCGGCCAGGGTCATGCCGATCACGCTGGTGGCCAGGGTACCGCCGAAGGCCAGTGCGTACAGGCGCAGGCCGTCCAGTGCCACGGCCACGGTCGGCATGGCGGCCGCCACCGCGAGGGCCTCGAAGGCATGCAGCGCGACCAGCGCGACCATGCCGATGGTGGTGGCGCGGTAGCGCGCGGACAGGATCGAAGTGTCAGCCGATGAACTGGCGTTGGCGGGGGAGAGCGTGGGGGTCATACGGGTCAGATGCGGGCCGCGCTTGTCAACAGGCGGCGAAGATAGCAGCATGACACCTCAACTGTAGTTGAGGTCAAGCAATGGTGTCCCAGGAACTGAGCGTTGGCGAAGTCTCCCAGCGCAGTGGCGTGGCGGTTTCGGCGCTGCACTTCTACGAGCGCAAGGGGCTGATCAGCAGCCTGCGCACTTCGGGCAACCAGCGCCGCTACAGCCGCGACGTGCTGCGCCGGCTGGCGGTGATCCGCGTAGCGCAGCGCGTGGGCATGCCGTTGGAAGCGGTCGGCCGGGCCTTCGAGAGCCTGCCCGACGGCCGCGCACCGACCAAGGCGGATTGGGCCAAGTTGTCCGCGCGCTGGCGCGCCGAGCTGGAGGAGCGCATCCACATGCTGCAGCTGCTGCGCGATGAGCTGACCGGCTGTATCGGCTGCGGCTGCCTGTCGCTGCAGCGCTGCCGCCTGGCCAACCCCGGTGACGTCCTCGGCGAACGCGGCGACGGCCCGATGCGCTGGGAATGAAAAAGGGGACGGAGGGGATTAAGTCGCAAGTGCACAAACGACTTAATCCCCTCCGTCCCCTTTTTCTTACCAGACCGTGATCGTCTCGCCGCTCTGGATGCCTTCCACCGCGCGCTGGTAACCCAGTGCCGCGCGCTGTGCGGTCACCGCTTCGAAGCCCGGGAAGTAGGGGCCGTAGTCGGCCATCGACTCGACCAGCACGTTGGGGCTGATCACGTTGATGCGCAGGCCACGTGGCAGCAGCTCCAGCGCAGCGGCACGCACGAAGCCTTCCAGTGCGGCATTCACTGCGGTGGCGTTGACGCCGTCGCGGATCGGATGCGCGCTGATGATCCCGCTGGTCAGGGTGATCGAACCGCCTGCATTGAGGTGGTGCTGGGCGGCCAGCGCCAACCGCACCTGCCCAAGCAGCTTGTCCTGCAGGCCGAGGTTGAACTGTGCCGGCGTCATCGCCTGCAGCGGGCCGAAGTGCACCGAGCCAGTGGTGGAGATCACCGCATCGACCGGTCCGCTGCGTGCGAACAGGTCGGCAACGCTGGCATCGTCGGTCAGGTCAACGCGCAGTTCGCCACTGTGGCGACCGGCGGCAAGGATCTGGTGATGCTGGCCGAGCTGGCGGGCGACTGCCTGGCCGAGGGTGCCGCTGGCACCGACGAGGAGAATCTTCATGGCCGTTCCTTGAGGAGGGGGATGGGCGCAGTCTGCACCCTCACAAAGGGGTTGGGTAAGGAGCGTATGCTTCGCTGATTCCTAACTCTGGATTAGTAATGGATACGTTGCGCTGCATGCAGGCCTTCGTCGCCGTGGCCGAGCGCGGGAGCTTTGCAGGGGCTGCCGAACAGCTGCAGGTGTCGGCGGTGATGGTCGGCAAGTACATCCAGCAGCTGGAGGCGCATCTGGGCACGGCCTTGCTGCAGCGGAACACTCGCCGCCAACGCCTGACCGAAGCCGGCGGGGCCTACCTGGCCGGTTGCCGGCAGGTGCTGGAGCAGGTGCAGCAGGCCGAGGCGGATGTGGCCGGCCTGCAGGTGCAGCCACGCGGCCTGCTGCGGGTCAGCGCGCCGACCACCTGGGGCAGCTGTGTGCTGGCTCCGCAGCTGGCCACGCTGTTGCGCGCGCAGCCGCAGTTGAACATCGAGCTGGACCTGAGCAACCGCCGCGTGGACCTGATCGACGATGGTTTCGACGTGGCGATCCGGGTGGGGCCGCTGCCGTCGCAGGAAGTGGTGGCGCGACCGCTGCCGCCGTACGCGATGAGCCTGTGCGCGGCGCCCGCGTACCTGCGCCGGCGCGGCACGCCGCGCACACCCGATGATCTGGAAGGGCACGACTGCCTGAGCCACCTGGCCTGGCGTGGTGGCCACGGCTGGCAGCTGGCCAATGGCGAACAGGTGGATTGGGACGCACGCCTGACCTGCAACGATGGCTTCGCGTTGCGTGAAGCTGCCGTGGCCGGTGCCGGCCTGGTGTTGCAACCGACGGCGTTGCTGGCTGCCGAAATTGCCGCCGGGCGCCTGAAGCCGCTGCTGCGCGGCTACCTGCCCGAACCGCGGCCGATGCACCTGATCTACCTGCCCGACCGCAGGCCGCGCCCGCGGTTGCAGTGCTTCGTTGATTTCGTCATGACCACATTGGGGCGGTGATCATCGGGTAGATGGGGTCAGATCCCTTTGCCTCGGCAAAGGGATCTGACCCCAGGGGATCAATCATTCGCCGCAGACAGTTCCTGTCCACGCACCTGCGCGGCGCGCAGCGCCGTGTCCACCAGCGCCTCGAAGCCACCGGCCTGGAAGCTCTCGATGGCGGCCTGGGTGGTGCCGTTCGGCGAGGTCACGCGGCGGCGCAGCTCGGCCGGGCTTTCGCCTGCCTCATCCAGCATGCGCGAGGCACCCAGCAGGGTCTGCACCACCAGCGTGCGCGCGGCGTCGGCCGGCAGGCCCTGGGCGATACCTGCTGCTTCCATCGCTTCGGCCAGCAGGAACACATAGGCCGGTCCGCTGCCGGATACAGCAGTGACCGAATCCATCAGCGGTTCGCTGTCGATCCACACCGTGCGCCCGGCACTGGCCAGCACCTGTTCGGCCTGCGCGTGCTGCTGCGCGTCCACCGAGGGCGTGGCGTACAGGCCGGTCACGCCGGCGCCAAGCAGGGCCGGGGTGTTGGGCATCGCACGCACCACCGGCAGATTGCCGCCCAGCCAGCGTTCCAGCTGCGTGCTGGTGATGCCCGCGGCAATCGATACCACCAGCGGCTGGTTTGCCTGGGCCAGTGCCTGCAGCGACTGGCAGACATCGCGCAGCACCTGCGGCTTCACCGCCAGCAGCCAGGTGCGGCCCTGCGCGGCGGCATCGGCGGCGTTGTCGTGCACCTGCACGCCGAAGTCGGCGGCCAGCGCCTGGCGCAGTTCGGCCACCGGCTCGGCCACGTGGATGTGCGCGGCCGGCACGCCCTGGCGGATCAGGCCGGCGATCAGGCTGCGGGCCATGTTGCCGCCGCCGATGAAGGTGATGGAATCAGCTGCCATGGAAGTCTCCTTGGAAAATCAGGCCGGGCGCGGGCGGGCGCCGAACAGGGCGGTGCCGATGCGCACCAGGGTGGCACCCTCGGCGATGGCTTCGGCGTAGTCGCTGCTCATGCCCATCGACAGCGTGTCGACCTGCGCGTGCTGGGCAGCCAGCGACTGGAAAAGTGTGCGCATGCGCACGAATGCATCCCGACGGCGCTCGGCCTCGGGCCATGGCGCGGGAATCGCCATCAGTCCGCGCAGGCGCAGGGTGGGTTCGGCGGCAATCGCGGCGGCCAGTGCATCCACTTCTTCCGGTGCACAGCCATGCTTGCTGGATTCGTCGTCGATGTTGACCTGGATCAGCACGTTCAGCGGGCCGCGCCCGGCAGGGCGATGGCGTGCCAGCGCGGTCACCAGCTTGGGGCGGTCCACGCTCTGCACCCAGTCGAAATGGCTGGCCACGGCATCGGCCTTGTTCGACTGCAGGTGGCCGATCAGGTGCCATTCCAGCGCCAGGTGCTGCAGCGCCTGCATCTTGGCGAGCGCTTCCTGCACGTAGTTCTCGCCGAAGGCGTGCTGGCCCTGTGCGGCCAGCGCGGCCACAGCCTCGGCAGGCTGGGTCTTGGACACCGCCAGCAGGCGTGGATCGGGCCTGCCCGCGGCCTCGGCGGCGGCATGCAGGTTGCTCAGGATCTGGGGCAGGGGAGTGGCCACGTAACGCGTTCCATTGAATCAGGAGGCTATACTGCCGCCCGGGGAAAGATCCTTCCAGTCGAAGCCGTTATTGGGGAGTAGCCGCTCATGGATATCGCCGAACTGTTGGCGTTTTCCGTAAAGAACAAAGCGTCCGACCTGCACCTGTCCGCAGGCCTGCCGCCGATGATCCGCGTGGACGGCGACGTTCGCCGGATCAACATCCCAGCCCTGGACCACAAGCAGGTCCATGCGCTGGTGTACGACATCATGTCCGACAAGCAGCGCCGCGATTACGAGGAATTCCTCGAAGTGGACTTCTCCTTCGAGATTCCATCGCTGGCGCGCTTCCGAGTGAACGCGTTCAACCAGAACCGCGGTGCCGGTGCGGTGTTCCGTACCATTCCGTCCGAGGTGCTCACCCTCGAGGACCTGGCCTGCCCGCCGCTGTTCCGCGAGGTGATCCAGCAGCCGCAGGGCCTGATCCTGGTGACCGGCCCGACCGGCTCGGGCAAGTCGACCACGCTGGCGGCGATGATCGACTACATCAACAAGAACGAGTACGGCCATATCCTCACCGTCGAGGATCCGATCGAATTCGTGCACACCTCGCAGAAGTGCCTGATCAACCAGCGCGAAGTGCACCGTGACACGCATGGCTTCAATGAAGCGCTGCGCTCGGCACTGCGTGAGGACCCGGACATCATCCTGGTCGGCGAACTTCGCGATCTGGAAACCATCCGCCTGGCGCTGACCGCCGCGGAGACCGGCCATCTGGTGTTCGGCACCCTGCACACCAGTTCGGCGGCCAAGACCATCGACCGCATCATCGACGTATTCCCGGCCGGCGAAAAGCCGATGGTGCGCTCGATGCTGTCCGAATCGCTGCGTGCGGTGATCTCGCAGGCGCTGCTGAAGAAGGTTGGCGGCGGTCGTACCGCAGCGTGGGAAATCATGGTCGGCACCCCGGCCATCCGCAACCTAATTCGCGAGGACAAGGTGGCGCAGATGTACTCGGCCATCCAGACCGGCCAGCAGTACGGCATGATGACCCTGGACCAGCACCTGCAGGACCTGGTCAAGCGCAGCCTGATCACCCGCAACCAGGCCCGCGAGTACGCCAAGGACAAGCGCCTGTTCGAGTAAGGCGGGGCAGCAGCGGGGCGGCGTGCGCCAGTGCGCCGCCGTTCCCGCGCCGTTTCCTCCACCGACCGTTTCCTGGTACATGCCCCATTGGGAGCCCGCCGTGAACACCACCGCGACCACCATCGATTTCACTTCGTTCCTCAAGCTGATGGCGCACCAGCGCGCCTCGGACCTGTTCATCACCGCGGGTATGCCGCCGGCGATGAAGGTCAACGGCAAGATCTCGCCGATCACGCAGACCCCGCTGACGCCGCAGCAAAGCCGCGACCTGGTCCTCAACGTGATGACCCCGGCGCAGCGCGAGGAGTTCGAGAAGACCCATGAATGCAACTTCGCCATCGGCCTGTCCGGTGTCGGCCGCTTCCGTGTCAGCTGCTTCTACCAGCGCAACCAGGTCGGCATGGTGCTGCGTCGCATCGAGACGCGCATTCCGACCGTGGAAGAGTTGAGCCTGCCGCCGATCATCAAGACGCTGGCGATGACCAAGCGCGGCATCATCCTGTTCGTCGGTGCCACCGGCACCGGTAAATCGACCTCGCTGGCGGCGATGATCGGCTACCGTAACCAGAATTCGACCGGCCACATCATCACCATCGAAGACCCGATCGAGTTCGTGCACAAGCACGAAGGCTGCATCATCACCCAGCGTGAAGTCGGCATCGATACCGACAGCTGGGAAGCCGCGTTGAAGAACACCCTGCGCCAGGCGCCGGACGTGATCATGATCGGCGAGGTGCGTACCCGCGAAGGCATGGACCACGCCATCGCCTTCGCCGAGACCGGCCACCTGGTGCTGTGCACCCTGCATGCCAACAACGCCAACCAGGCGATGGACCGCATCGTCAACTTCTTCCCGGAAGACCGCCGCAACCAGCTGCTGATGGACCTGTCGCTGAACCTCAAGGGCGTGGTCGCGCAGCAGCTGGTGCCGTCTCCCGATGGCCGTTCGCGCAAGGTTGCCATGGAGATCCTGCTCGGCACGCCGCTGGTGCAGGACTACATCCGCGACGGCGAGATCCACAAGCTGAAGGAAGTGATGAAGGACTCGGTCCAGCTGGGCATGAAGACCTTCGACCAGAGCCTGTTCGAGCTGTACCAGGCCGGCGAGATCAGCTACGAGGACGCGCTGCGCTACGCCGATTCGCAGAACGAGGTACGCCTGCGCATCAAGCTCAGCCAGGGCGGCGACGCCCGCACCCTGTCGCAGGGGCTGGATGGCGTGGAGATCTCGGAGATCCGGTGACCCGGCCGGCAACGGTCGTGACTGGATTGATGAATTCCAGTCATGACCGACTGCCATCCCGTCGGTTCAATCCATCGCCCAAGCGGGCGTATCGTCAGCGCTCCCCCTCTGGAGCACGACGATGCAGACACGTGAACTCGGCCGCAGTGGCCTGAAGGTTTCCGCCCTGGGCCTGGGCTGCATGGGCCTGAGCCATGGCTATGGCCAGCCGGTCGAGCGCAGCCAGGGCATCGCCCTGCTGCAGGCCGCCGTTGAACGCGGCGTGACCTTCTTCGACACCGCCGAGGTGTACGGCCCGTACACCAATGAAGATCTGCTTGGCGAGGCGTTGGCGCCGTACCGCGACACGCTGGTGATCGCCACCAAGTTCGGTTTCAAGGATGCGCGTGTCGACACCGGTTTGGACAGCCGCCCGGAGAACATCCGTGCGGTGGCCGAAGCCAGTCTCAAGCGCCTGCGTACCGACCACATCGACCTGTTCTACCAGCACCGTGTCGACCCGAACGTGCCGATCGAGGACGTGGCCGGCACCGTGCGCGATCTGATCGCCGAGGGCAAGGTCGGCCACTTCGGCCTGTCCGAGGCCAGTGCCGCCACCGTGCGCCGCGCGCACGCGGTGCAGCCGGTGGCTGCCGTGCAGAGCGAGTACTCGCTGTGGTGGCGCGAGCCGGAACGCGAACTGCTGCCGACGCTGCAGGAACTGGGCATCGGCTTCGTGCCGTTCAGCCCGCTCGGCCGCGGTTTCCTGACCGGTGCGATCAACGCCGACACCACCTTCGACGCCAACGACTTCCGCAACACCGTGCCGCGTTTCGAAGTGGAAGCGCGTCGTGCCAACCAGGCGCTGGTGGATCGCATCAGCACGATCGCCGCGGCGCGGGGTGCGACCCCGGCGCAGGTGGCATTGGCCTGGCTGCTGGCGCAGGCGCCGTGGATCGTGCCGATCCCGGGCACCACCAAGGTCCACCGCCTGGAAGAAAACCTGGGCGCGATCGACCTGCAGCTGGCGCCGGAGGAACTGCAGCGCATCGCGCAGGCGCTGGACGAAGTATCGATTGTTGGTGAGCGCTACAACGCCCAGCGTGCGGCCCAGGCCAAGGGCTGACCATCAGGCGGGTGCGGATCGCTGGTGGGTGCGGACCGTTGGTCCGCACTCCTCAACCCTCACGCCATCGGCCCACGCAGCGCATCAAGCACCGTGCGCATCGCCACGGTGACGTGGCGGCGCGACGGGTAGTACGCGTAGTAGCCATCGAAGTGCGGGCACCAGTCGTCCAGCACCGACTGCAGGCGGCCCTCGTCCAGCATCGGCTGCACCTGGTCTTCCGGCAGCCAGGCCAGTCCGCTGCCGGCCAGCGCAGCGGCGCGGGTCATGCCCATGGTGTTGAAGGTCCACTGGCCGGACACGCGCACACTGAGTTCGTTGCCGTCCTGGCCGAAATCCCACGGCATCAGCCCGCCATGCGTGGGCAGGCGCAGGGTCACGCAGTTGTGGTCGGCCAGTTCGTCCGGATGCCGTGGCACCACATGCTGGCGGAAGTAGCTGGGTGCGCCGACCACGCGCATGCGCAGCGGCGGGCTGATCGGCACCGCGATCATGTCACGGGCCAGCCGCTCGCCGAGGCGGATGCCGATGTCGTAGCGTTCGGCCACGATGTCGGCCAGCCCGTAGTCGGCCGCCAGTTCCACCTTCAGGTCCGGATACTGCTGAAGCAGCGGCGCCAGCCTCGGCCAGGCGATGTACTCGGCGGCATGGCCGGTAGCATTGATGCGGATGGTGCCGGCAGGGCGTTCCCGGTACTCGGCCAGTGCGGCCAGCCCATCCTCGATCTCGGCCAGGCGTGGGCCCAGGGTGTCGAGCAGGCGGGCGCCGGCTTCGGTGGTGGAGACGCTGCGGGTGGTGCGGGTCAGCAGGCGCACACCCAGGCGCTGTTCCAGGCCGCGCATGGCATGGCTGAGCGCGGACTGGGAGACGCCCAGCTGGGCGGCGGCCTTGGTGAAGCTGCCCTCGCGGGCAACGTGGACGAAGGCCTGCAGGTCGTTGAGATTTTCGCGGGGCATGACGGGATGATACGGCCGGGCTGCGCCCGGCACCTGCTTCAAGCCAAGGCAACGTCAACGTCAAATGCGTGCATCCCGTGGGATGGCGGGGTGGGGCCGGTTGAGGGGAACGCCGTAGATACGTCCATGTAGGCTCGGTCGCCGCATCCATGCGGCTCACGCCCCCTCAACCGGACCCACCCCACCTTCGACAGTTTCCCGCGAGCTGTTGGAACGGCATTCTGCTTTGGTGGGTGTCGACCGTTGGTCGGCACTGGGTCGGACGTGTGGGTATGTCGATTTCTGCGTCTGTGGTTCGTCGAATGAATGACTTCAACGGGAGCTGCACATGAGCACTGACACCAAGCCCAAGGGCCCGGCCTCGTACTTCCCCTCCATCGAGAAGACCTACGGGCAGCCGGTTGCGCACTGGTTCGGGCTGCTGGCCGGGAAGAGGGGCCTGAAGCACATGGAACTGGTCAGCTTCCTGAAGAGTGAGCACGGCCTGGGCCATGGCCACGCCAACGCGCTGGTGGCGCACCATCTGGCCGGCAAGGGCTGATCGGCAAGGGGGCAAGCAGGGCGGGGCGCATTCAGCTGAACGATTTCATCTGCAACTGTCATGCGGATCGTGTCTAATAGCGCTCCCCACCTGCTGTTCCCCACCCGTATGTCCCTTCCCTCCCATGGCCCCGCGCCGTGCGACGACGCTGACGGCCACCTGGTCACCGCTGGTCCGCTGACCCCGCCGCCGGACAGCGCTGGTACCACCGCCGACGAAAAAGCGCTGCGCCACTCGATCGCCGAGGATGTGCAGGGCATGGTGCTGGCCACGATGGTGGCCTCGCTGGGCCTGGCGATCTTCGCCAAGAGCGGGCTGATGATCGGCGGCATGGCCGGCATGGCCTTCCTGCTGCATTACGCGCTGGACTGGAACTTCGGCGTGGTGTTCGTGCTGGTCAACCTGCCGTTCTACTGGGTGGCGCTGCGGCGCATGGGCTGGGAATTCACCCTGAAGACCTTCGCCGCGGTCACCGCCTGTGGCGTGCTGACCGACCTGCTGCCGCGCTGGATCGACTTCTCGCACATCCACCCGCTGTATTCGGCGATCGTGGGCGGTGCGTTGTCCGGCCTGGGCATCCTGTTCTTCATCCGCCACCGCGCCAGCCTTGGCGGCATCGGCATCCTGGCGGTGTACCTGCAGCGCACCCGCGGCTGGAGCGCGGGCAAGGTGCAGATGTCCTACGACGCCTGCCTGATGGTGGCCGCGTTCTTCGTGTTGTCGCCGTCGAAGGTGCTGTACTCGGCGATCGGCGCGGTGGTGCTCAGCCTGGTGCTGATGTTCAACCACCGCCCGGGCCGTTACATGGGCGTGTGACGATTCGACGGTAGTGCCGGCCGCTGGCCGGCAACACCTGCAGCATTCCGAGGCTGCCGGCCAGCGGCCGGCACTACCGGGAGGCCTGCAGCCACGGCGGCGACAGCTTCAGCAGCCGCGCATGCACCGGGCAGTCCTCGGCGTGCGCACCGGGCAGGTAGCCCAGGCTCATCAGGAATTCGCCGGTGATCTCGCCGCCGGTGAAGCGGAACGTCTTCCTGAACAGCTTCACCCAGTCGGCCTTGCTGCGCGGATGGTGCGCGTCCAGCCACGCCGCGAAGCTGCCGTGGCTGGCCCGCAGCTGCTGGATCACCTGTGCGTTGTGGATCGCCGCCAGCACCTTCAGCCGGTTGCGGATGATGCCGGCGTCCGAAAGCAGCCGCTCGATGTCCTGCTCGGCATACGCTGCCACCCGGTCCACATCGAAGCCGTCATAGGCCGTGCGGAAGCCCTCGCGCTTCTTCAGGATCGTTTCCCAGCTCAGGCCGGCCTGGTTGATTTCCAGCACCAGCCGCTCGAACAGTTCGCGCTCGTCCCGCTGCGGGAAGCCGTACTCGTTGGCGTGGTAGTAGTCGTGCACCGGATGGCCCGGGGCGATGAGGCAGTAACCGCTCATGGGAAAGACTCGTTGGATTCGGGTTCGGGATCGATGGCCAGCGCAGGGCGCCCGCCGATGGACAGCATCGGCCAGCGTGGCGGTTCGAGAGTGAGCTCGCCATCACGCAGTGCCTGGTTGATCGCTTCGGCCTGCCCGCTCGCGGTGCCGAACAGCGAACCGGCCCGGCGCCAGTGGGTATCACTGCCACGTGCGTACAGCACGCAGTCCGGCCCACGGTGGGTGTACAGCTCGCACAGCAGCACTTCGCCGGTGCCATCGCCGTCCAGGTCGCGATGCACGATCAGGCAGTCGCGCTCGCTCTGGGCGCAGGATTCGCCATTGATCGCGCGCGTGGCCAGTGCCTGCCACCAATCGTCCGGCGGCGAGCTGGATCCCTTGGCCAGCTTCAGCGCGCGCTGCAGGGCGGTGACGTCCTGCGGCCCCTTGTCGAGGCGATGGCCGTCGTCCCAGCGTGAGGTACGTGCCAACGCTGCAGCGATCACCTGCGGCGCATTGGCATCGGCGGTGATGGCTGGATCACGCTGCAGCTCGCGCAGCGCCTGCACGCCACGGCGTCCAAGATCGAAGCGCAGCACGTTGACGTCGCTGCTGGTGATCGCCGGCGGGTCCGCGCGCAGCCGCGCCAGCTGGCTGGACAGGGTCAGCCGCACCGGGTCCAGCAGCGGCGAGTTGCCCAGCAATGCCAGTGCCAGTACCGCCCAGCACATCCAGCGGTTGACCGGCTCCAGCATCTGCAACCAGCGGCGCTGCCGGCGCAGCACCGCCAGCGCGTAGCCCACGGCATAGCCGGCCACGGCCAACGCGACGAGTACCGCCCAGAACCGGTCGATGGTCCAGCCGTACTGCGTCACGCGCAGGCCCAGTGCATACAGCGCCAGCGCGGCGTACACCGGCAGCGTCAGCAGGCTGGCCTCGACCAGCCTGCGCAGCACGAGAGGGTAGGGTGCACTGTCATCCCCCTGCTGGTAGACCGCATTGGTGAACGTCACCAGCAGCAGTGACACCACCACCAGCAGGCTGGCGGCCGAACGGGTTTTCCACAGCGGCTCCAGCCCGGTAAGCGGCAGGCTCAGCACGAACAATACGGCGATGAAAGAGAGCAGCGGCAGCAGCCCGCGGCAGATCGCGAACAGCACCTGGCGGGTGATCTGGATCGCGCGGTGCTGGGTGCGCCCGATCAGCACGCCGAAGCCGGCCAGGCTGCCGGTGGCCAGCGCGATGAATGCATCCTGGCGGAACAGATCGCGGAAGACGTTCACGTCCAGCAGCTGGAACAGCGCCGCCCACAGCCACAGCAGCAGCCAGGTCAACCCGGTGAACAGCGTTGCCAGCGCCAGGGTCAGGCCGTTCTGCCAGGCGCGCTCGAACAGCTCGGGGTAGCTGGCGCGCCAGTGCCCGTGGTGCAGCTGGAACTGCCACCAGGGCAGCGCTACGAACACCGCCAGGGCCATGCCCAGGGTCAGTGGGAACTGCAGCGCGCCCGATTCCAGTGCGGTCTCGCCAGTGAGGTTCCAGCCGATCCAGGCGGCCAGCGCCAGCACCACCGCCGAGCCGAGCGCGGCCTGCAGCCACAGCCGGCGCTGGCCCAGCTCGACCAGGCTCAGCGCCACCGCGCTGGGAATGGCCAGCACCCAGGCGTACCAGCAGTAGCGCCAGCCGATATCGCGGAACGGCCACGCATCGGACAGTTCCTGCGCGGCATACAGCATCAGACCCTGCAGCAGGGCGATCAGGACGATGGCGCTGCGTGCCGGCAGGGTCAGGGGCGATGAAGACTGCATCGATGACCTTCCATGGCAAAGCGCCATCCTAGCCCATCGCCGTTCGGCGCCATCGCGCGACCATCCCGCGCCCAGCAGGTAGAATGGGCCCATGCCTGTAACGCCGACCTCCCTTGCCGATCACCTGCTCGTCGCGCTGCCGTCGCTGCTCGACGCGACCTTCGCCCGCAGCGTCGCGCTGATCTGCCAGCACGACGAGAACGGGGCGATGGGCGTGCTGGTCAACCAGCCGTCCGAATACACGCTGGGAGAAGTGCTCGCGCAGATGGACATCACCACCGGTGATGGCGACCTGCAGGCGCGCATGGTGCTCAACGGTGGCCCGGTGCATCCCGAGCGCGGCTTCGTCATCCATGACGACGCGCGGGCGTGGGATTCCAGCCTGACCGTGGGCGACGGCCTGTACCTGACCACTTCGCGCGACATTCTTGAAGCGATGGCGCGCGGCGAAGGTCCGGCCAATGCCGTGGTCACCCTCGGCTGTGCCGGTTGGGGCGCAGGGCAGCTGGAAAGCGAGCTGTCCGAGAACAGCTGGCTGACCGTGCCGGCCGATGCCGAACTGGTGTTCCAGCTGCCGCTGGAGCAGCGCTGGCAGGGTGCGGCCTCGCGCATCGGCGTCGACCTGTTCCGGCTGACCGACTACAGCGGCCATGTCTGAGCCCGTCACGCCCGCGCCGGACCCTGCTGCCCCGGCCATCCGCCGTGACGGCACGGTCCTGGGTTTCGATGTCGGCTCGCGCCGGATCGGCGTGGCCATCGGCAGTGCCTTCGCCGCGCATGCGCGCGCGGTGGCCGTGGTCGATGTGCACGGCAACGGCCCGGACTGGACCGCGATCGAACGCCTGCTCAAGGAATGGAAGCCCGACGGCCTGGTGGTGGGCGACCCGCTGACCCTGGACGGCCAGGACCAGCCCAACCGCAAGCGCGCGCAGGGCTTTGCCCGCCAGCTGCGGGAACGTTTCAAGCTGCCAGTGGTGATGATCGACGAGCGTTCCAGCTCGGTCGAGGCCGCCCGCCGCTTCGCTGTCGAGCGCGCCGAAGGGCGCAAGCGCCGCCGTGATGCGGCCGCCCTCGATGCCGTGGCCGCGGCGGTGATCATCGACCGCTGGCTGTCGTCGCCGGACGACGCCACCCCCATTCCCTGACTGCCGAATCCCGCCATGACTGCCCAGCAAATCGATGCCTCCGGACGCCTGCGCCACCTGTTGACCCTGGAGGGCCTGCCGCGCGAGACCCTGCTGCAGCTGCTTGACCGGGCGGGACAGATCCGCGATGCCGCGGTCGGCCGCGTTGGCAACAAGCGCCACGTGCTGGCCGGTTCGGCGGTGTGCACGCTGTTCTTCGAACCGTCCACGCGCACCCGCAGCTCGTTCCAGTTGGCCGCGCAGCGCCTGGGCGCCGACGTGCTGAACTTCGATGCCTCGACCTCGTCCACGCGCAAGGGCGAAACCGCCTGCGACACCCTGCGCAACCTGGAAGCAATGGGCGTGCGCGGCTTCGTGGTACGCCACCCCGATGACGGCGCCGTGGCCGCACTGGCCGACGCCGCGGGCGAGGGCACCGCGCTGATCAATGCCGGTGACGGCCGCAGTTCGCACCCGACCCAGGGCCTGCTGGACATGCTGACCCTGCGCCAGGCCAAGGGCCCGGATTTCTCGAAGCTGAAGGTGGTGATCGTCGGCGACGTGAAGCACTCGCGCGTGGCCCGCACCGACCTGCACGCGCTGCGTACGCTGGGCGTGGGCGAGATCCGCGTGTGCGGCCCGCAGTCGCTGCTGCCGGACGACGAGACCCTGAAGGGCTGCGTGGTCGGCGATGACTTCGACGCGATGCTGGAAGGCGTCGACGCGCTGATGATGCTGCGCCTGCAGCGCGAGCGCATGGAAGAAGGCCTGGTGCCGTCGCTGGAGCAGTACCACGCCCAGTACGGCCTGACCAACGAACGCCTCGCCCGCGCTGGCAAGGATGCGGCGGTGCTGCACCCGGGCCCGATCAACCGCGGCGTGGAAGTCACCGACGACGTGGCCGACGGCCCGCAGTCGTGGGTACTGCGGCAGGTCGCCAACGGCGTCGCCGTGCGCATGGCCGTGCTGGAAACCCTGCTGGGCTGACCTGCCCTGGTAGGGTAGGTGTCAACCTTGGTTGACACACTCACCGCCCGGTTCGTGCGCGCACTGTTTTGGTAGATGCCAACCTTGGTTGGCACTATCCACCGGTGCTAATGTCATCGGGCAGATCACATGACGCCCCAAGCTCCCATTCGCACCATGCATGGGGATATTGCCCAAGCCGCGTCGTCAGCCCGGCCCTGATCGGATTTCCCATCAGGTACATCGCATGCCGGTGCAACGATTCGTCAGAGCGGATCGCATGATCGTGATAGCAGGCCTGCCAGAAGCGCCCGACTCGCCCCAGCAATCGGTTTGCCTGCTGGGCTGTGCGCGACTTGAAACGCTCCATGACGGTTTCCAGCGTTCCCGCACGTAGTTCGACTAGCCAGTGGATGTGGTCGGGCATGACCACGTAGGCAATCGAGCGGGTGAAGCCTTCCTGATCCAGTCGCTGGAATTCGCGGACTGCCAAGGCGGCCGCTGCGGCGTTGGTGAAGAGCGGCGCGCGGTCATGGACGACGGTGGTGAGGATATAGCTGAGGCCGATGCTGGAGTGACGGCCGAGCAGGAGACGGGTGTTCTGCATGGAGCAAGCATGGGCGGGCCTGCTTTCAGTGAACATCGGGGAAAGGCTTGGTTTCAGGTAGGCCAGTGCCAACCAAGGTTGGCAACTACCAAAGCAGTCAATGCCAACCAAGGTTGGCAACTACCAGAGCAGTCAATGCCAACCAAGGTTGGCAGCTACCAGAAGCTGCGGTTCATCGCTTCTGCGCGAACAGCCAGGCCCACATCGCCGGGTCGGCGTAGGTGGCGTCCCAGGCATTGTGGTTGCCTTCCGGGTACTCGGTATAGCGCACGTCGCGCGCGGTGGCGCTCTGGAAGGCGCTGTGCAGCCGGCGGTCGTCGTCCGGCGGCACCACATCATCGAGTGCGCCGTGGAAGATCCAGATCGGCGTCTGCCGCAGGCGTTGGGCGATCACCGCATACGGATCTGACTCCTGTGCGACCTGCTCGACGAACAGGGTCGGTCGCTTCGCGCGCGGTGCGAACACGGCACCGCATACCGGCACGATCGCGGCAAAACGATGCGGGTCGTCCAGGCCGATGTTCCAGCTGCCGTAACCGCCCATCGACATGCCGGTCAGGTACTGCCGTGCCGGGTCGGCGCCGAACTCGGCGACGATCGCGTCCAGTGCGGCCAGGGCCATGCGGTTGTTGCGCCCGCTCCATTCGGAATGGCGCGGTGCCTGTGGAAACACCACCAGGGCCGGGAAGTCGGGATGCTCGCGCAGATAGGGGCCCAGTCCCGAGTAGGTCTGCTTGACGCCATCGGCGCCGCGCTCGCCCGAGCCATGCAGGAACAGGATGACCGGGGGTCCGCCCTGCGTGGCTGCGCTGCCCGGGGCGGAGGCCCGGACGCCGGCAGGAATGAAGACCTGGTAGTAGGCGGTCTCGCCATCCACCTTCACCGCGCGGCCCTCGAAATGCCCGCGCGCACTGTCCGGCAACGAGGCACAACCGGACATCATCAGTACGGCCAGCAGCGGCAGCCAGCGCGACATCGAACGGACCATGGGACTTCCCGAGGCAGTAGGGTCACCTGCATCGTAGTGCGCGGCGGGTCAACGCAGCATCATGCACCGCGTCACTCCGGCCGAGGAAAGCTGGCGATGATCTCCAACTGCTCCCGTGCTTCGGCATTGCCTTCGGCAGCGGCGGCCTGCACCTGCGCCATGTCCGGGTGCAGCACCACCAGCAGCGGGTTTTCGCAGACCGGGCAGTCGTACTCGGTGGCGTCCTCGTCCAGTTCCATTTCCATGGCGCGCGAGCTGCCCTTCCATTCGCAGGCCGGGCAGGTGTGCTGCTGGTCGCGCCAGCCGGGCTGGAAGTAGTTTTCGATCGTCGTTGCCATGGGTGTTCCAGTTGGGATCGGGGCAGAGCCCCGCGTGGCGGGGATCCGACCCTGCAGGGTTCAGTGCAGCAGCACCAGGGTGGCCAGGCCGAGGAAGGTGAAGAAGCCCATCGAGTCGGTCACGGCGGTCAGGAAGATGCCGCTGGCCAGCGCCGGGTCGAAGCCGAAGCGTTTCAGCGTCAACGGCACCAGCACGCCCGCCAATGCAGCGAACAGGAGGTTGCAGGTCAGTGCGATGGCAATCACTGCGGACAACCCGGGCGAGTGGAACCAGGCCAGCACGATCAGGCCCAGCACCGAACCCAGCATCACGCCGTTCAGCAGCGCGACCCGTACTTCCTTCCACAGCAGGGTGTGGGCATTGGAGGCGCCCACCTGGCCCAGCGCCAGGCCGCGCACCATCAGTGCCAGCACCTGGGTACCGGCGTTGCCGCCGAGGCCGGCGACGATCGGCATCAGCACCGCCAGTGCCACCAGTTTGTCGATGGTGCCTTCGAAATGACCGACCACGCTGGAGGCCAGGAAGGCCGTGCACAGGTTCACCGACAGCCACATCAGGCGACGGCGCATCGCGCGCCAGACCGGGCTGAACAGATCCTCGTCCTCGTCCAGACCGGCGGCGCCCAGCGCCTGGTGCTCGGCCTGGCCGCGGATGATGTCGACCACGTCATCGATGGTGATGCGGCCGATCAGGATGTTGTTGTCGTCCACTACTGGCGCGGAGATCCAGTCATGGTCGGAGAACTGGCGGGCGACTTCCTGGTCGCTCTCGCCGACGTCGATGGCTGGCTGCTCGTCGTCGATCAGGCGGTTGATCGGCGTGGTGTCCTCGTGGGTCACCAGTGCCGCCAGCGACACCCGGCCGAGGTACTGATGGCGGCGGCTGACCACGAACAGGTGGTCGGTGTGGTCGGGCAGTTCACCGCGCAGGCGCAGGTAGCGCAGCACGACGTCGACATTGACGTCGGCGCGCACGGTCACCACGTCCGGGTTCATCAGGCGGCCGGCACTGTCCTCGGGATAGGACAGCACCTGTTCCAGGCGCTCGCGGTTCTCGCGGTCCATCGACTTGAGGACTTCGTCGATGACCGTGTCCGGCAGGTCTTCGACCAGGTCGGCCAGATCGTCGATGTCCAGGTCTTCGACCGCGGCGATGATCTCGTCCGGGTCCATGTCCGCGAGCAGGCTTTCGCGCACGTCGTCGCCGACGTGGACCAGCACCTCGCCATCATCTTCCGGATCGACCAGGCCCCACACCACCTCGCGCTTGCCCGGCGGCAGCGATTCGAGCAGGTTGCCGATCTCGGCCGGGGCCAGGGTGTTGACCAGGCGCCGCACCGGGCCCAGCCGGCCGCTGTCCAGTGCATCGGACAGCATCCGCAGTTGGCGTGCAGTCTTGTCGTGGCGTACAGCTTCAGCCATCGCAGCTCCCGCGGGGATAAGAAAAGCCGCGATCCCGGCAAGGATGCGGCAACAGGGGTGTTCAGCGCGTCATTATCGCAAGGGGATGTTTCACCGGATACCCCGGCGGCAACGAGACGGGGTCAGATCCCTTTTCCCGCGGAAAAGGGATCCGACCCCAGGCGTGCATGCCCGGCGAGCGGGTGGTGTCAGGGCGTATCGGCCACCAGCGCCAGCCAGCGTTCGATCGCGCGGCGGTCACGCGCGGCCAGCAGCTTGGGTGCGCGTGCACGCAACGTCGCCAGGTCGGCCTCGCGGATCGCGCGGCGTACTTCCAGCAGCGTGCCCGGGTGCAGGCTGAATTCGGTCAGGCCCAGTGCCAGCAGCAGCGGGGTCATCCGCGCATCGCCGGCCATCTCGCCACAGACCGCCACCGGGATGCGGTGGCGCGCGCCGGTCTCGATCACCATCTGCAGCAGCCGCAGCACCGCCGGGTGCAATGGCGAATACAGCTCGCCCAGCGCTTCATTGTTGCGGTCGGCCGCCAGCAGGTACTGCACCAGATCGTTGGTGCCGATCGACAGGAAGTCGACCAGATCGATGAAGCTCTCCAGCGCCAGCGCGGCCGCCGGCACTTCGATCATCGCGCCCAGCGGCACGTGGTCGGACACCATGTGGCCTTCGCCGCGCAGCTGTTCGGACAGCCTGAGCATGCGCCGGCGCACTGCCAGCAGCTCCTCGCGGGTGCTGACCATCGGCACCAGCACCCGCAGCTTGCCGTAGGCCGAGGCGCGCAGGATCGCGCGCAGCTGGGTGTCGGCTACCTTCGGCCGTGCCAGCGACAGGCGTACGCCGCGCAGGCCGAGCGCCGGGTTCTCTTCGTTGCTCAGGGTCAGGCCGGTGCGGTCGGCCTTGTCCGCACCCAGGTCGAGGGTGCGGATGGTCACCGGTCGCCCGCTCATGCCCAGTGCGGCATCGCGGTAGGTCTGGAACTGTTCTTCTTCGTCCGGCAGCTCGTTGCGCTGCAGGAACAGGAATTCGGTGCGGTACAGGCCCAGGCCGTGGGCGCCCAGCGCATGCGCCTGGGTCACGTCCTCCAGCGATTCGGCATTGGCCAGCAGGGCGATGTCGACCTGGTCGCGGGTGCGGCTGGGCTTGCTGCGCAGGCGGCCAAGCTCGCGCTGTTCGCGCGCATGTTCCTTCAGTCGTGCGCGGTAGTCGCGCAGATTGTCGGCCTGCGGATTGGCGGTGATGCTGCCGTCGGCACCATCGATGATCAGCACGTCGCCATCGGCGATGCGGCTGAGCAGCTGCGGCACGTTGACGATCAGGGGCAGGTGCAGGCTGCGCGCCAGGATCGCGCTGTGCGAGAGCGCGCTGCCGGCGGCGGTGACGATGCCGACCACGCCCTGTGCCTGCAGCTGTGCCAGCTCGGACGGGGCGATGTTGTCGCAGACCAGGATTTCCCCGGCCAGGCCTTTCACCGCCGGCGGGCGCTCGGGCTGCAGGAAGGCATGGATGCGGCCGATCACATGGTCGAGGTCGTCCATGCGGCTCTTCAGATAGGCATCGTCCATGCCGTCGAAGACTTTGGCCAGGCGGTCGCGCTGCAGGCGCAATGCATAGCCGGCGCTGTACGGTCCGCTGCGGATCAGTTCGTCCAGGCCATACAGCAGCTCGGGATCGTCCAGCAGCAGCGCATGCAGGTCGAGGAACTCACCCACTTCCTGGTTCAGCGCTCCATGCAGGCGCTGGCGCAGCTCGTGCATCTCCGTGCGTGCGGCATCCAGCGCACGGTGCAGGCGGGCCAGTTCGGCCTCGACCTGGTTGGCGGCAACGCGCTGCTCGGCCACTTCCAATGCATGCGGCAGGCGCACGCGGGCGCGCCCCATTGCCGTGCCGCGGGCGGCACCATGGCCGGCCAGCAGCAGTACCGGCCGTTGGCCGGAAGGGGGCTGGCCGGCGCGTGCGCGTGGCACGCTCAGCTGTCCTCGTCGAAACGGCGTTCGAACAGGCCGACCACCGCCTCCATCGCGGCGGCTTCGTCCTCGCCGTTGATGCGCACCGTGACCGGGGTGCCCTGGCCGGCGGCCAGCAGCATCACGCCCATGATGCTCTTGGCGTTGATCTCACGGCCCTTGGCGGCCATGGTCACGTTGCAGCGGAACGGCGCCAGGGTCTGCACCAGCTTGGCGGTGGCCCGGGCGTGCAGGCCCAGGCGGTTGCTCACGGTGAGTTCTCGTTCAAGCATCGTCGACTATCGCTCCATTACGGGTGCCCGCCGCGGCTGTGGCGGGCAGTTGATCCAGTCCCTGTTCCGGATAATTCATCACCCGCAGCAACATCGGCAGGCTCAGCGCCGACACCCGGCGAACCGGGGTCCCCAGCCGGGCCAGCTGCCCGGCAAGGTTGGCGGGGCTGGCGCCGTACAGGTCGGTCAGGATCAATACGCCTTCACCACTGTCGACCCGCCGCAGAGCGGCCGAGGCGAGCGGGAGCAGGGCGTCCAGGTCTGCGTCGAACGGTACTTCGAAAGCTTCGGTTTTCAGCGGCAATTGCCGCAGGAGCCGGGTCGCCACGTCAAGCAGGGCGGTCCCGACCCCAGGATGTGTTACGAGGAGAATGCCACAGGTCATTACTGCACGTTAACAGGTCAAGGTGAATCGGCGATAGCAGCAGGAGAGGGGCACTGTGTCCCGTATTCAGCGTTGCCGGGGTCGGATCCCTTTTCCACGGGAAAAGGGCTCTGACCCCATCCCCTTTGCTCCCATCCACGCATGGCGTGGATCTACCGTGTCGACCAAGGTCGACACCTACCAACAGCACACGGAATCTGTCAGAGGCGGGGCGGTGTGGGTATGCAGGACCGCAGGCGCCATGGATGGCGCCTACGAGCCCCCATGGATGGGTTCACGGCGTGTCCTGCATACCCACACCGCCCCGCCATCCCACGGAATGCGGCTGTTGCCGTTGCCTTGGCTGTTGACGTTGCCTCTGCGGGTGCCGGGCGCAGCCCGGCCGCCCTCAATCCTGTTCGCGGTGGTACGTTGCCACGTCTTCCCAGCCCATCTCGCGGGCGTGGCGTGCCATGCGCTCGGCCAGGAACACCGAGCGGTGCTTGCCGCCGGTGCAGCCGAACGCCACGGTCACATAGCTGCGGGTGCCATCCCCCAGCTTCGGCAGCCAGGTATCGAGAAAGTCCGTCAACTGGGCCAGATAGCGCTGCACATCCGGCTGCGCTTCCAGGTAGTCGCGCACGCCGGGTTCGCGACCGCTCAGCGCACGCAGTTCCGGGTCCCAGTGTGGATTGGGCAGCGCCCGCGCATCGAACACGAAGTCCGCTTCGGCCGGCACGCCGCGCTTGTAGGCGAACGATTCGAACAGCAGCGACAGGCCGGTGGCATGGTCCATCGTGAACTCGGTGATGATCCGGCGCCGCAGCTGGTGCACGTTGAGGTTGCTGGTATCGATCACCGCATCGGCCTCGCGGCGCAGCGGTGCGGTCAACTCGCGTTCGCGGGCGATGGCTTCGGGCAGGGACAGCCCCAGCTGGCTCAACGGATGGCGGCGGCGGGTGTCGGCGTAGCGCTTGAGCAGCGTCTCGTCGCTGGCTTCGAAGAACAGCACCTTCACGTCCACGCCGGCGTCGGCGGCCAGCTGCCGCCAGTCGCCCAGCTGGCTCAGGTCGGCCTGCCCACGCACGTCGATGCCTACGGCCAGCCGGCGCGGTGCACTGCCGCCGCGATTGGCCAGCAGGCTGCGCACGAAGTCCGGCAGCAGGTTGATCGGCAGGTTGTCCGAGCAGTAGTAGTCCTGGTCCTCGAAGGTCTTCAGGGCGACGGATTTACCCGAGCCGGACAGGCCGCTGACGATGATCAGGGTCGGGGCGGAGGGGGTGACGGTGCTCATGGACAGGCTCTTCGTAGGGCAGGGGGTCAGGGCGTTCGCCGTTCCAGCAGGTTGCTGTGGCGGGCGATGAACATCGCCGCCGGGTCGATGCCCTTGGTCCGCAGGATATGCAGGCGGGTGGCCGCCTCGGTCAGCACGGCCAGGTTGCGGCCGGGCATTACCGGCAGGGTGATCAGCGGCACGTCCAGATCCAGCACATGGCGGGTACCCGAATCGCCGGTGAGGCGCTCGTAGCCATGCGGGGTGGGTTCGGTCATCGGCTTGGTCAGGTGAACGATCAGCCGAAGGTACTTGTTCTTCTTTACAGCCGTGTCGCCGAACATCTCGCGCACGTTCAACACGCCCAGGCCGCGCACTTCCAGCAGGTCCTGCAGCAGCTCCGGGCAGGTGCCGTCGAGTACATCGGGTGCGATCTGGGTGAATTCGGGGGCATCGTCGGCCACCAGGCGATGGCCACGGCTGAGCAGTTCCAGCGCCAGTTCGCTCTTGCCGGATCCCGCTTCGCCGGTGATCAGCACGCCGATGGAGTAGATCTCCATGAACACGCCATGCAGGATCACCCGCGGCGCCAGCGTCCGCGCCAGGTGGTAGGAGAGGTGGTTGAGCAGCTCGTGGCCGCGCTTGGGCGACAGCCACAACGGGGTGCCGGATTCATCGGCGGCGGCGCGCAGGTCTTCCGGGCACGCCTGGTTGCGGGTCAGCACCAGTGCCAGCGGGTGCGACTGCATGATTTTTTCGATCGTTTCCCAGCGCTGGCGCGGTTCAAGTGCGTCCAGCCAGGACAGTTCCTCGGTGCCCAGGATCTGCACCTTGTTGGGGTAGATCGCATTGAGGTAGCCGGCCAGCGAGGGGCGCCGCGAGACCGTATTGCCGGCCTCGAGCTCGCGCTTTTCACCCGACTGGCCCGCGGCCCAGCGCAGCCCCAGCCGCTCGCGCTGCTGTTCGAACAGTTCACGGGCGGTGATGCTGGTATTCATGCGGCACTCGCAGGTGGGGTCATGTCCAGCGCCTCGCGCAGGGCCCGGGCATCGCCTGCCTGGCGCAGGGCCTGGCGGACATCCGCTGCCGAGAACAATTCGGCCAGCTCGGACAGCAGCATCAGGTGCTGGTGGGTGTAGTGGGCGGGAACGGCCATCGCGAATACCAGGTCCACCGGCTCGTCGCCACCGAAGTCGACCGGGGTGGCCAGGCGCAGCAGGGCGCCACGGGGGCGGTCCAGGGTCGGCGCGCGGCCGTGGGGAATGGCGATACCGTGGCCGATCGCGGTGCTGCCCAGCGCTTCGCGCTGGCACAGGTTCAGATAGATCTGTTCGGCGTTGGCCTGGCGGCAGGCCAGCAACCCGGCGGCGGCCTGCAGGACGCTGTCACGGTCGGTGGCCGTGCAGAGCTGGGTCTGCACGGCCGCCAGGAGGTCAGTCAGGGGCATGTCTGCGGGGAACGGTGGCGATCAGCCACCATTGTCGCCCACCGGCAGCGGTGCGTGCTGCTGTTTTTTCTCCTTGTGCTTGATCACCAGGCGGTCAAGCTTGTCCGCAAGCAGGTCGATCGCGGCGTACATGGTCTGGCCGCCGGCCTCGGCGTGCAGGGTCTGCCCAGGGATGTTGAGGCTGGCGTCGACGTGGTGCTCGGTCTTCTGCAGCTTGAGGGTCACCCGCGCTTCGCAGTGCTGGTCGAAGTGTTTGCCGATCCGGGCCAGCTTCTCCTCCACATAGGACTGCAGGGCCGGGGTGACTTCGACATCTTTGCCAAACGTTTCGATGCGCATCGGGTTTCTCCTGTGTTCGGATGTGCCAATGAACCTCTCCGCCGGGCGCGGCGGCGCGTCAAGCGATTCTGACCCTTTCGTGCGAGGCGGAAATGTTCATGGCTTCACGATACTTCGCCACGGTGCGTCGCGCTACTGGAATTCCCGACGATTTGAGCAGGTCAGCCAGCTTGGCGTCAGAAAGCGGCTTGCGCGGGTTCTCGTCGTCGATCAGGCGGCGGATCATCGCCTGGATGGCGGTGCTGGATGCTTCGCCACCGCCCTCGGTATCAATGCCCGAGGCGAAGAAGGCGCGCAGCGGCAGGGTGCCGCGCGGGGTACGAACGTGCTTGCGGGCAATCGCGCGCGAGACCGTGGATTCGTGCAGGCCGAGCTCGGCGGCGATCTCGCGCAGGGTCAGTGGACGCAGCGCCTGCTCGCCGAATTCGAGGAAGCCGGCCTGCTGCAGGATCAGGCTGCGCACGACGCGCAGCAGGGTCTCGCCACGCTGCTGCAGGCCCTTCAGCAGCCAGCGTGCTTCCTGCAGCTGGGCGCGCAGGTAGCCGGCGTCGGCGTCGCCGCAGCGGCGGATCAGCTGTTCATAGCCACGATGGATCACCACCTTTGGTCCGGCGTGCCCGGCCAGCGCCGCGCGCCACACGCCGTTCTGCCGCCACACCACTACGTCCGGCACCACATAGGTGTCCTGCGACAGCGGCGCGATCTGCGTGCCCGGGCGCGGGTCCAGCGAGCGCAGCAGCGCCACGGCAGTCTCGACCTCGTCCAGCGGCTGCTTCAACTCGTGTGCAAGCCCGGCAACGCCGCTGCGCGGCAACCGCTCCAGTGGTCCTGCGGCAATCTGTCGCGCCAGCAGCAGGCCCGGCGTTTCATCGGCCAGCACGTCCAGCTGCAGCTGCAGGCATTCGCCAAGCGTGCGTGCAGCCACACCCACCGGATCGAAACGCTGGATGCGATGCAGCACGGCAAGGATCTCGTCCTCGTCGGCGTGGATCGCCGGCAACAGGGTTTCGGCGATGGTGGCCAGCGGCTCGCGCAGGTAACCGTCGTCGTCCAGTGCATCGATCAGTGCCGCGCCGATGCTGCGATCGCTGGCAGAAAGATGCGACAGGTGCAGCTGCCACAGCAGATGGTCGGCGAGCGTTTCGGTTTCGGCCACGCGCTCGGCAGCGCTGCCGGTATCGTCGTCATCATCGAAGCTGCCACCGCTGCCGGTCGCCGTCCAGTCCAGTTCGGCCGGCGCCCAGTCGTCGCCTTCATCGCTGCGTTCTGCAGGCGCTTCGTTGTCGTTGACATCGCTGCCTTCATTGGCGGCGCTGCTGTCGTTGCTGTCGGCCCAGTCCAGCAGCGGGTTGCTCTCCACTGCCTGGGCGATCTCCAGCTCCAGCTCGGTGGTCGACATCTGCAGCAGCTTGATCGCCTGCTGCAACTGGGGCGTGAGCACCAGTTGCTGTCCCAACGATGTCTGCAGCCGAGTCTTCATGCCTGTGCCGAAAGGAAGGAAAGGGACCCGGCGACCGCAGTCACAGCTTGAAGGAATCCCCAAGGTAGACCCGGCGCACGTCGGCGTTGTCCAGGATCGCCTCCGGCGAACCCTGGGCCAGCACGCTGCCCTCGGCGAGGATATACGCGCGGTCGCAGATACCCAAGGTCTCGCGCACATTGTGGTCGGTGATCAACACGCCGATGCCACGTTGCTTGAGATGGGTGACGATGCGCTGGATCTCGCCCACCGAAATCGGGTCGACACCGGCGAAGGGTTCGTCTAGCAGGATCAGGCGCGGCTGCGCGGCCAGTGCGCGGGCGATCTCGCAGCGGCGGCGTTCGCCACCGGACAGGCTGGCGCCGAGCTGGTCGGCAACATGGCCCAGCTGCAGCTCGTCCAGCAGGCCGTTCAATTCGCGCTCGCGGCCGGCCGAGTCCAGGTCCTCGCGCAGTTCCAGCACCAGGCGGATGTTGTCGGCCACGGTCAGCTTGCGGAACACCGAGGGTTCCTGCGGCAGGTAGCCCACACCCTGCTTGGCGCGGGTGTACATCGGGTCGCCGGTGATGTCCTTGCCGTCGAGCACGATGCTGCCGGCATCGGCGGCGACCAGGCCGACGATCATGTAGAAACAGGTGGTCTTGCCGGCGCCGTTGGGGCCGAGCAGGCCGACCACTTCACCGGCGTCGAGGGTCAGCCCGAAGTCCTTGACCACTTCGCGCTGCTTGTACTTCTTGCGCAGGCCCTTGGCGACGAGCATTACTTCTTGCTCCCGGCCGGCTGTGCCGGCGTGGCGGCCTTGGGCTGTGCCGCCGGTGCGGCCGGGGTCTTGTTCTTCGGCGGGATGACGGTGCGCACGCGGCTGCCGTCACCACCGGAGTTCATCTCGCCGGTGCGGGTGTTGTAGACCATGCGCTGGCCGGCATTGGTGCCGCGCGCGCTGGTGACCTTGTAGTTGCCGGTCAGGGTGATGATCTCGGTCTTGATGTCGTAGTCGATGCGATCAGCCAGCGCGTCCATCCAGGTACCGTCATCAAGCTGCTGTTTCATCTTCGCCTGCTTGCCGGTGAACACCGCGCGCACGGCTTCGCCGTCCTTGAGGTAGATCTCGGCCTCGGACGAGCGCAGGTCCAGCGTGCCCTGGGTGATGACCACGCCCTGCGACAGCACGGTCTTGCCGTCGCCGGTGAGCGTGCCCGACTGGGCGCCGGAATCGATGTGCATGTCTTCGTTGCGGTCGGTGGACTTGGCGAAGGCGGCGCTGGGGACAAGAAGACCAAGCGCGAGTACGGCGGCAAAGGGAATCTTCATCGGGGTCCGTTCTACCGGTGGGGGCCTCCCGGGTGGACCGGGGGCGGGCGGGTGGGGCTGCCGGCCCTGCGCCTGTCCGGAGACGTCGCAGGCTGGCGGCGGAATCAGCGTTTGGGCGTGTAGCGGCCCTTGGACTGGCTGAGGAAATGATACGTGTTGTTCTTCGAATCCACTTCGAAGCCGACGCCGGACTGTTCCATGCCCGGGCGGGTCATGGTTACCAGGGCGTCGGTGCGGGCGCGGTTGTCCTTCGGGAACACGTCCAGATGGTCGGTGCGGAAGGTGGTCGGCACCACGCCCGGGCCCGCCGGGCTGTCGCCGGCGACATTGCCGCGCAGCTTCATCTCGTCGCCCTTGGCGCTGAGCCAGCCGGTCTCTGCACGCAGGGTCCAGTGCTTGCCATCCTTGTCCGGCATCTCGAACAGCGGGGTGGCGATGTTGATGGTCTGGTCGCCGCGCTGGCGCTCCAGCAACGGTGCGCGCAGGGTGGTCGATTCCTTGCCGTGCTCATCCAGGGCGACGATCTGGAAGTCATGCAGGATGTAATCCACGCCGATTTCCTGGCCACCCGTGGCTGGCCCCTTGTCGCGGTTGCGCAGCGCCGCCCAGCTGCTCAGCAGGGCGGCCAGCAGCAGGCCGATGCCGAGCAGGGTGCGCCAGTTCAAGGTGGGCACGTTCATGCGCCGAACCTCGCCAGCACCGCATCCACGCGGCCCTGAGCGGCCAGCAGGATGTCGCACAGCTCGCGCGCGGCGCCACGGCCGCCCTCGGCGCGGGTCTGCCAGTGCACGCGTTCGGCGATCCACGGATGGGCATTGGCCGGGGCCACCGCCAGGCCGACCGCACCCAACGGCGCCAGGTCGGGCAGGTCATCGCCCATGAACGCCACCTGTTCCAGGCCGATGCCGTGCTGCGCACACAGCGCCTGCACGCTGGCCAGCTTGTCGCCCACGGCGATCTGGGTGTCGATGCCGAGGTCGGCGCCGCGCTTGAGCGCGGACTGGCTGTTGCGCGCGGTGATCAGCACGGGGTGGATGCCGTGCTGCTGCAGCAGTTTCAGGCCCAGGCCGTCCTGCACGAAGTACGCCTTGCTCTCGTTGCCGTCCTTGTCGTAGTACAGCCGACCATCGGTGAGGGTGCCGTCCACGTCGAAGCACGCCAGGCGGATCTGGGCCGCGGCGGCATGCAGGTGGGCGGGGAAGGCGGGCAGGGGGGACCAGGGCATCAGGGCGGCAGGCTCGTTGTGGGCGGGTACGGCGTTACAGACTGAATGGGGTCTATGGACTGTCGGTTAAACCACCCGGGCCCGCAACAGGTCATGAATGTTCAGGGCACCGACCGCACGGCCCTGGCCATCGACCACGATCAGGCCGGTGATCTTGTGGGTCTCCATCAGCCGGGCGGCCTCGACCGCCAGCTGGTCGGCGCCGATGGTGCGCGGGTTGCGGGTCATCACGTCGGCGATCTTCGCCGTGCGCACGTCCAACGCGCTGTCCAGCGCACGGCGCAGGTCGCCGTCGGTGAACAGCCCGATCAGCACGCCGTCGGCGTCGACCACGGCGGTCATGCCCAGCCGCTTGCGGCTCATCTCCATCAGCGCTTCGCTGAGGCTGGCGTCGGTGCCCACGCTGGGCAGGTCGTCGCCGGTGTGCATGACGTCGGTGATGTGCAGCAGCAGGCGGCGGCCAAGGCTGCCGGCCGGGTGTGAACGGGCGAAGTCATCAGCGGTGAAGCCACGTGCGTCGAGCAGGGCCACGGCCAGTGCATCGCCCATGGCCAGCGAGGCGGTGGTGCTGGAGGTGGGCGCCAGCGCCAGCGGGCAGGCCTCGGCCGGCACGCTCACGTCCAGGTGGATGTCAGCGGCGGTGGCCAGGCTGGACTGCGGGCGGCCGGTCATGGAAATCAGTACGTTGCCCTGGCGCTTGAGCACCGGTAGCAGCATCAGCACCTCGTCCGATTCGCCCGAATAGGACAGGGCCAGCACCACGTCGTCCTCGGTGATCATGCCCAGGTCGCCGTGGCCGGCTTCGCCGGGGTGCACGTAGAACGCCGGCGTGCCGGTAGAGGCCAGGGTGGCAGCGATCTTGCGGGCGATATGCCCGGACTTGCCCATGCCGGTGGCGACCACCCGGCCACGGCTGGCCAGGATCGCCTGGCAGGCCTGCTGGAAGGCTTCGCCGAGGCGGTCGGCCACGGCATCCAGCGCCTGCCGCTCGATCTCGAACACGCGGCGGCCGCTGGCAACCAGGCCGGCAGGGTCGACGGAACGGGGGGGCAACAGGGATTCGGCCATGCGGACGCCACGCAGCGGAAGTAGAATGGACGCACATTTTATTAGGAAAGCCCGTTGGACGCCGACACCATCCGCAATCTGATCGAAACCGGCCTGCCCGGCGCCCGCGCCGACGTGCAGGGCGACGATGGCGTGCATTTCGAAGCGACCGTGGTCTGCGAGGCCTTTGCCGGCAAGATGCCGCTGGCCCGCCACCGCATGGTGTATGCCACTCTGGGCGACCTGATGGGCGGCGCGATCCACGCGCTGGCGCTGAAAACCGTGACCCCGGCCGAAGCCGGCTGAACCGCAGAAGATCCCGAATACATGGCCAAGATCGTTGTGACCGGCGGCGCTGCGCTGCACGGTGAAGTGAGCATCTCCGGCGCCAAGAACGCCGTCCTCCCCATTCTCTGCGCGACCCTGCTGGCCGATGAACCGGTGGAGATCACCAACGTGCCGCACCTGCACGACGTGGTCACCACGGTGAAGCTGCTGGGCGAGCTGGGCGCCAAGGTCACCATCGACCAGGGCACGTTGTCGCGCGGCAGCGCGATCGTGGTCGACCCGCGCTCGGTGAACCAGCACGTGGCACCGTACGAGCTGGTCAAGACCATGCGCGCCTCGATCCTGGTGCTGGGCCCGCTGCTGGCCCGTTTCGGCGCGGCCGAAGTGTCGCTGCCGGGCGGCTGCGCGATCGGCTCGCGTCCGGTCGACCAGCACATCAAGGGCCTGCAGGCGCTGGGTGCCGAGATCGTGGTCGAGAACGGCTTCATCAAGGCCACCGCCAAGCGCCTGAAGGGTGGCCATTTCACCTTCGACATGGTCAGTGTCACCGGCACCGAGAACGTGCTGATGGGCGCGGTGCTGGCTGAAGGCACCACCATCCTCGACAACTGCGCGATGGAACCGGAAGTGACCGATCTGGCGCATTGCCTGATCGCGCTGGGCGCGAAGATCGAAGGCCTGGGCACTGCCCGGCTGGTCATCGAAGGCGTCGAGCGCCTGTCCGGTGGCCGCCATGAAGTGCTGCCCGACCGCATCGAGACCGGCACCTTCCTGGTGGCCGCGGCGATGACCGGTGGCAAGGTCACCGTCAACCGTGCGCGCCCGAACACCATGGACGCGGTGCTGTCCAAGCTGGTCGAGGCCGGTGCGAAGATCGAGACCACCGACGACAGCATCACCCTGGACATGCAGGGCAAGCGGCCGAAGGCGGTCAACCTGACCACCGCGCCGTACCCGGCATTCCCGACCGACATGCAGGCGCAGTTCATGGCACTCAACTGCGTGGCTGACGGCGTGGGCGTGATCAACGAAACGATCTTCGAGAACCGTTTCATGCACGTCAACGAACTGCTGCGCCTGGGTGCGGACATCCAGGTCGAAGGCCACACCGCCATCGTGCGTGGCAGCGAGCACCTGAGTGGCGCACCGGTGATGGCGACCGACCTGCGTGCGTCGGCCTCGCTGATCCTGGCTGGCCTGATGGCCAGCGGCGATACCACCATCGACCGCATCTACCACCTTGATCGTGGCTACGAGAACATCGAAGAGAAGCTGTCTTCGCTCGGCGCCACCATCCGGCGCGTGCCATGATCCTGCGCGGCAAGTTCAGCCCGCGCCGCAAGGCGCTGCTGGCCCTGGTGCTGATCGTGCTGGCGTGGCTGGGCTATGCCTGGTACGCCAACATCGCCATCACCCAGGGCATCGAGCAGAAGGACATGGACTGGAACGGCGACGGAACGGTCACGCGTGACGAGATCATCGAGTCGTTCTATGCGGTTGCGGTGAACGACAGCCAGGACGGCAACCGCCATTGCCGCACGTTTGTCTGGCGCAGCACCGGCGAGCAGATCCGCGTGGACTGCCGCACCGAGTTCAAGGCGGCCGAAGAGAAACCGGCCGAAGCGAAGAAATAAGAAAACGCCCGCGAAAGCGGGCGTTTTTTTGGGATACACGCATCCACGCATGGCGTGGATCTACTGGAACGTGAAGTAGATCCACGCCATGCGTGGATGACGTGGATCTCCGGTCAGTTCATCGCCTTGATGGTCAGGTCCAGCGCATCGCGGCCGCTCTCACGCTGCAGCATCCGCGCCGGCACCGGGAAGTCCGGTACGATCCAGGCGATCAGCTCCTTGTTGCCATCGGCACGCGATACCTTGGTGGCCTCGTAACTCTTGCCGGCCACGGTGATCGATTCCTTGCCGACCACGCGGTAGGTCATGTTCTTGATCCGGCCCTCGTCCACCATGCGGTAGGTCAGCGGCTTGCCGGCCGCCAGGTCACGGGCAATCGCCAGGTTGATCAGCAGCGCATCCATGTCACCGGCCTTCAGTGCGATCGGTCCGGCGCGGTCGGGCTTGATGTCGCCGCTCCAGGTGGCCTGGTTGCTGTTCCAGTTGTAGGTGGCCTGCACGTTGCGCTTCTTCACCAGCAGGGCCGAACGGTCCTGGCTGCTGAGCGGGCGCAGCTGGCCGCGCACTTCCTCGAACACGGTGCTCTGGCTGAGGTCGGCCAGCTGGTTCTTCACCTGCAGGCTGTAGCGCCACTTGTTGGCGCCTTCGCTGGACAGGGTCATGGTGCCGTTGGCCTGCATGCCCATGTAGCTGGCCAGGTAGTCGGCCTTGAACGGCTCCAGCGCCATTGCCGGCAGGCTGGCCACGGTCAGCGCGGCAGCGGCGATCCAGGTGAGGGGGCGGGTCAGGGTGCTCATGCTCAGACTCCTTGGTATTCGATCAGGCGCAGGTCGACGCGGTCTTCGCCGTCTTCGCGTTGCAGGATGCGCACCGGGGTGGGGACACCGTTGGCGATCCAGAGGATGGTTTCGTTGTTGCCGCCATTGGTCCGGTAGACCCGCAGCGCGTTGTAGGACAGGTCGCCGACCTCGACGTTCTCGGTCTGCGGTGCGGCCTGGTAGTCGTGCTGGCGGACCTTGCCCATGTCCACGTAGCGGTAATGCATGGCGGCGCCGGGGCGCGCGTCGCGCATGATCGCCAGGTTGATCAGCAGTGCGCTCTGGTCGCCCGGCTGCAGCGGGATCGGCTGCGCACGTTCCTTCTTGACGTCGCCGGTCCACTGCGCGGTACCGGCCTGCCAGTTGTAGGTGCCCACGGCCTTCTTGCCCAGGAACAGGCCCTTGCGCACCGTGCTCTGGCTGAGCGGTGCGTAGACGCCACTGCGCTCTTCGAACACCGTGCTCTGCTCGATGTTCAGGCCGAGCACGCTGGCAAAGCCGCGGCGGCCGACCACCTGCATGTCCACCCGCCACTGGGTGCCGCCGGTGTGGGTGACCTGCATGCTGGCATCACCCGCTTCCTTGCCCTTGTAGAAGGCCTGGTAGGTGGCGGTGAACGGCTGCAGCGGCGGCGGTTCCCAGGCCAATGCCGGCAGCAGCGGCACACTGGGCTCGTTCGGTGGCAGCGCAGCGGGTGCAGGTGGCGGTGCCGGTGAAGCCGCGGGCGGCTGCGTCTGGCCCCAGCCCACGCCGGGAAGCACGGCAAGCGACAACAGCAGTGAAGTGGACAGCAGCGTCGTGGTCTTCATGGAGGACAGGGACCGCAGGAGGGGGCAGGATGCCAGCCCCGCAGTCAGCGGGGCGTGTGCAAGGGCGTTACCGGTTCAGGTTTCCGGCGGAATCTAGGGCCAAGGGGCTAAACAGGGGGTGACCGTCCAGCCAGGGCTGACCCTCCCGTTCAGCCAGGCGGCCCTCGCACAGCAGCTGCAGCGTGGCGATCAGCAGCGGGTGCTCCACCGCCAGCACCCGCTCGGCCAGGCTGTGCGCGTCGTCGCCGGGCAGCACGGGAACCCGCACCTGCGCCAGCACGGCTCCGGCATCCAGCTCCGGCACCACCAGGTGCACGCTGGCACCGTGCTCGACGTCGCCGGCGTCCAGCGCACGCGCGTGGGTGTCCAGGCCCTTGTGCAGCGGCAGCAGCGACGGGTGGATGTTGACCAGGCGGCCAGCGAAGCGCTGCACGAAGGCCGGACCAAGGATGCGCATGTAGCCTGCACAGACGATCCAGTCCGGCTGTACTGCTGCCAGCGCATCGCCCAGAGCCTGCTCGTAGGCGGCGCGGTCGCTGAAGGACTTCGGCGTGTGTGCCCAGCGCAGGCTGGAATCGACGCGTTGCAGTGCTTCTGCAGCGGGGCGGTCGGAGAACACGCCGATCACCTCGGCCGGCAGGCGGCCATTGCCGATCGCGTCGAGGATGGCCTGCAGGTTGCTGCCGCGGCCCGAAGCGAGCACGGCGATGCGGGTTGGGGCGGTCATTGCAGGGAACTCCGGCGGATCAATGGCCAGGTCAGCAGGCTGCCGATGGTCGCCATCAGCATGTCGGCATGCGCATCCCACATGTCACCCTGCTGGCCGTTGTAGGCCTCGGCGGCATCCGGCGACAGCGCCAGCGCGATGGCCCATTCGAACCATTCGTAGACCAGGCTGGCGCACATCACCGTCATTACCGCCAGGGCGAAGGCCTGGCCCAGGCGCAGCGCTGGCCACGCATGGCGCGCCAGCTGCAGCAGCGCGGGGGTGAAGCAGACGCCGAACAGGAAGTGGATGAGGCGGTCGAAGTGATTGCGCTGCCAGCCGAATGCCGCGTTGGGCGACCAGCCGGTCAGCGCCTGCGCCCAGGCGTCGTAGGGCACGTTCGAATACAGCCAGCGCGCCGCCACGCAGTGCAGGGCGATGAAACCGCAGATGGCGATGAAAGCGCCATTGCCCAGCCAGCCGCCGCGGCGGTCGACCCATAGCAGCGCGGCCAGCCCGATCACGGTCAGGGTACTGTGCAGGGCCTGTTCGGTAGGCCACAGCGGGTGGATCCAGCTGATCGCGAAGATCGCCAGCACGGCGGCGAAGGCCAGCTTCTTCGGGCCCGAAAAGCGGTAGCGGGCGGGTGAGGCGGTTGTCGAGAGGGCAGGCGAGGACATGGAGAGTCGATCTGGGAAGGGCGGGTCGTCTGCCTGCGGGCTCAGACGCCGAGATGGTCGCCGCGGTCGAACAGCGCGGCCATGTCCGGCTTGGACAGGAACACCCAGGCATAGGCGGTCAACGCCATGCCCAGTGGGCCAGCCAGCACGCCCAGCCACGCCGCGCGCTGGCACCAGGCCAGGCCGGTGCGGCGTGACAGCAGGCGCGCGGTATGCAGCTGCACAACACCCAGCACGATGGCCAGCACGGCGATCGAGGCATAGACCGTGGTCAGCATCCAGGCATCGTCCAGGCCGCGTGAGTGGGCCACCCATCCACTGAGGCCAAGGAACGCCACTGCGGCGACCCAGTGGAAACCGGCCAGGGCGTAGAACAGCACTCCCAGTGTCTGCAGATGGCTGACCAGCTGCAGCTGCGCCAGGGTCTGCTGCGGTAACGGCGGCGGCATGTTGGAGGCGGTCATGCGGCCGTGGCGGGAGCGTCGAAGGCAGCCTTGACCTGCGGACGCAGCAGGGTGATCAGGCTGAACACACCCAGCACCGTGCCGACCGGCGTGAACAGGCAGGCCAGGCCAGCCGCGATCAGGCACAGCAGATGGCGGCGACGGCGGGCCAGGCAACGACCCGCATAGGCCACGAACCCGCCCAGCGCGATGCCACCGAACACGACGACGCAGCCGAGAACAGTGAACACCCAGCCCATCAGGCGCTGTTCCTCCGGCGAGGAGGGCTCGCCGCCAGACTTCATCGGCAGGCTGCCGGTCAACGCAGCGATGCCGATCACGATGTGCAGGATGAAGATCAGCGAGAACAGCACGATCAGGCCACCGACCACGTAGTGTGCGATGGCCAGCATGCGCAGGTGGTCGGCATCCTGCGCGCTGAACGGCGGTACCGTCGCCAGCGGCGGCGGTACGGGGGCGGGCGACAAGGGGGGCGTTGCGTCCATGCGGGCTCCTGGTTGCCGGGCTCAGCCGATGTGGACGCGCTCGGCGCCTTCGGCGGTGACCACCTGGCCGATGGTCCAGTGCTCCAGGCCCTGCGCCTTGACTGCGTCGGACACCGCGGCCACCTGGTCCGGCGCCACGATCAGCACGAAGCCGATGCCGCAGTTGAAGGTGCGCCACATCTCGCTGTCGGCTACTGCGCCTTCCTTCTGCAGCCACTGGAACACCGGCGGCAGGGTCCAGGACGAGGCCTGGATGTCGAGGCCGAGGCCTTCGGGCACTACGCGGATGATGTTCTCGGTCAGGCCGCCACCGGTGATGTGGGCCATGCCATGGATGGCCTCGCCGTGCGACTTCAGCAGCGACAGGATCGGCTTGACGTACAGGCGGGTCGGTGCCATCAGGGCATCGACCAGCTTCACGCCGCCTTCCAGCTCCAGATCGGCCGGGCGGCCGGCGCGGTCGTAGATGCGGCGCACCAGCGAGTAGCCGTTGGAGTGCGGGCCGGAGGAGGCGATGCCGATCAGCACGTCGCCGGCGGCCACGCTGGCGCCGTCCTTCAGCTCGCTCTTCTCGACTGCGGCGACGGTGAAGCCAGCCAGGTCGTACTCGCCCGGGGCATACATGTCGGGCATTTCAGCGGTTTCGCCGCCGATCAGGGCGCAGCCGGCCTCGGTGCAGCCGTTGGCGATGCCGCCCACGACCGCCGCGGCGGTATCGATGTCCAGCTTGCCGGTGGCAAAGTAGTCCAGGAAGAACAGCGGCTCGGCACCCTGCACCAGCACGTCGTTCACGCACATGGCGACCAGGTCGATGCCGATCGTATCGTGGCGGTTCAGCTGGTGGGCCAGCTTCAGCTTGGTGCCCACGCCGTCGGTACCGGACACCAGCACCGGCTCGCGGTACTTGTTGGACAGGTCGAACAGGGCGCCGAAGCCGCCCAGGCCGCCCATCACTTCCGGGCGGAAGCTGCGCTTGACCAGGGGCTTGATCCGCTCGACCAGCTCATTGCCGGCGTCGATGTCGACACCCGCGTCACGATAGGTGAGGGGGGAGGGGGCGGAAGACGGGGTGTTGGTCACGGGCGTCGGCGCTGGCAGGGGTTGAACGGGCGATTTTAACAGGCCGCATTGGCGCAAAGGCCGTATTCGGGCAACAATTCCCCCGGATACGTCGAGCCAATGGATGTCCTGATGCGCCGCAGCCTGATTCTGACCCTGCTCCTTGCGCTGAGCCTGCCGGTGGCCACGATGGCCCAGAGCGGCCTTCGCACCGAGGGTGATGTCGCCACCGCCAGTGGCGCGTACGAGGCCGAAGTGCCCGTCAACAGCCAAGCCGAGGCCGATCGCAACGGCGCCCTGGCCCGCGCGCTGAGCGTGGTACTGGGCAAGCTGTCCGGCGACCGCAGCGTGATGTCCCGCCCCGGCGTGGTGCAGGCGCTGCGCAACGCCAAGGACTACGTGGCCAGCTACGACTACAAGCAGGACCAGAGCGTGAGCGCCAACGGTGCCCCCAGCTTCCGTACTCTGCTGGTGGCCCGCTTCCGCGAGGACGACGTTGATTCGCTGGTGTCGGCGCTGGGCCTGCCACTGTGGCCGCAGCCGCGACCGAAGCCGGTGCTGTGGCTGGCCGTCGACGATGGCAGCGGCCCGCGCCTGGTCAGCGTGCAGCAGGCCAACGCCGCCCGCCCGCTGCTGAACCGCGCCATCGAGCGTGGCTACAAGCTGGGCCTGCCCAGTGGTGGTGCCGCCGAACAGGCGCTGGCGGGTGCGATCTGGCGCCAGGACAGTGCCGCCGTGGCCCGTGCCTCCTCGCGCTACTCGCCGCCGATGCAGCTGATCGGCAAGCTGTACCGCGCCAATGGCGGCTGGCAGGCGGACTGGGTGTTCGTCGACAACGGCCGTGAACTGAACAAGTGGACCAGCAAGGACGCCAACGCCATGCGCGCGATGGCCGCCGGTGCCGACGGCGCCGCCGATGCGCTGGTCAAGCGCTATGCCAAGGCGGGCGCTGCCGTCGGCCAGGCCGGGACCTACCGTGTGGTGGTCACCGGCATCAACAGCGCCGATGACTACCTGCGCCTGGCTGCCGGCCTGCGCGAAGTGCCGGTGGTACGCAGCGTCACCCCGCTGCACGCCTCGGCAAGCCAGCTGGAACTGAGCCTGGAGATGACCACCGGGCTGGCCGGCTTCAACCGCATGCTGGGCGACAACGGCGTGCTGGTGCCGAGCGCGCCGCTGCCGGCCCTGCCCACGCCGATCGATGACACCACCGGTACCCCGGTGGCCGCCCCGGTCAGCAACGAGTACCGCCTGCGATGACCCTGACCCCTGAAGCGGAAATCGCGCAGTTCCTGCGCCGCCTGAAGTACATCCTGTTCGCCGGCCTGATCGGCTGGGTGGTGTGGCTTCTGGCGCCGATCCTGACCCCGTTCGTGCTGGCGCTGGCGCTGGCCTGGCTGGGTGACCCGCTGGTGGACCGCATCGAGGCCACCGGCCGCTCGCGCATGACCGGCGTGGTGCTGGTGTTCGCGGCGATGGTACTGGTGATCGTGGCGCTGCTGCTGGTGCTGGTGCCGATGATCGAGCGCCAGATCACCACCCTGATCGCGGTCGCGCCGCAGGCACAGGCGTGGCTGATGGAGAAGGGGATTCCCTGGTTCGAGCAGAAGACCGGCCTGGAAGTGATGCAGTGGCTGGACCCGGACCGCCTGATCGAATGGGTGCGCAGCCACTGGCAGCAGGCCGGCGGCTTCGCCACCACGTTCATGGGCTACGTCTCGCGCTCGGGCTTCGCGATGGTGACGTGGGTGGTCAACATCCTGCTGCTGCCGATCCTGGCGTTCTACTTCCTGCGTGACTGGGACAAGCTGGTTGAGCGGGTGGCGTCGGTGATTCCGCGCAACCAGATCGGCACCATCAGCGCGCTGGCGCGTGAATCCAACGAGGTGCTGGGCGCGTTCATCCGCGGCCAGTTCCTGGTGATGCTGGCGCTGGGCGTGATCTATGCCGGCGGCCTGTCGCTGGTCGGCCTGAAGCTGGGCCTGCTGATCGGACTGATTGCCGGCCTGATCAGCTTCATTCCCTACCTGGGCGCGACCACCGGCATCCTGATGGCGGTGGTGGCCGCACTGGTGCAGGCGCAGGGCTTCGACCTGAAGCTGCTGATCCTGGTCGGCGTGGTGTTTACCGTGGGCCAGCTGCTGGAGAGCTACGTGCTGACCCCGCGCATCGTCGGCGACAAGATCGGCCTGCACCCGGTGGCGGTGATCTTCGCGGTGATGGCCGGTGGCCAGCTGTTCGGCTTCCTCGGCATGCTGCTGGCGCTGCCGGTGGCCGCGGTGACCAACGTGCTGCTGCGCTATGCGCACCAGCGCTACCGCCAGAGCGAGCTGTACGTGGGCGAGAAGCCGGCGATCGTGCTTGATGGCGTGGTCGATGCCCCCCATATCATCATTCCGAACGACAAGGGCCCCGACCTGAAGTGATGGGTGTGCCGCAACTGCCGCTGGCCCTGCATTACCCGCGGGACCAGCGCCTGGAGACCTTCATCGGCGCGCCGGATGGCGCGCTGGCGCAGCTGCGCGCGATCGCGGTGGGTGCCAGCCACGATTGGGTCTACCTGGAAGGTGCGGCGGGCACCGGCAAGACCCACCAGGCGCTGGCGATGTGCTCCAGCGCCGAGCAGGCCGGGCGGCTGCCGACCTATGTGCCGCTGGCCAGTGCGGCCGGCCGCGTGCGTGCGGCGCTGGATGGGCTGGAGGCGCGCGAACTGGTGGCGCTGGACGGCCTGGACGAGGTTGCCGGCAACCGCGAGGACGAGATCGCGCTGTTCGATTTCCACAACCGTGCGCGCGCGGCGGGCGTGACTGTGCTGTACACGGCGCAGAAGGCGCCGGAAGCGCTGGGCCTGGTGCTGCCGGACCTGCGTTCGCGGCTGGGCCAGTGCGTGCGCGTGCTGCTGCAGCCGCTGGATGAGGAAGGGCGAGCAGCGGTGCTGCGTGAGCGTGCGCTGCGCCGTGGGCTGGCGATCGACGAGGCGTCCATCGAGTGGCTGCTGTCGCACACCGGTCGCGAGCTGGGTGGGTTGATCACGCTGCTGGACTGGCTGGACCGCGAGTCGCTGGCGGCGAAGCGGCGGATCACCGTGCCGTTCCTGCGCCAGGTGCTGGAAGAAGGCCGGCCGCGTTACTGAGGGATGTTGTTCGGCAGGGCTGCGCCCTGCACCCGCAGAAGCCGAAGCAACGTCAACGTCAAAAGCGGGCTATCCGTGGGATGGCGGGGCGCTGTGGGTTTGCGGGGACGCCGTGAACCCGTCCATGGGAGCTTGGTCGCCGCATCCATGCGGCTCACACCCCGCAAACCCACAGCGCCCCGCCTTCGACAGGTTCCCGCGATCTGCCGGGACTGCGTACTGCACTGCTGACTACTGTTGGTGGGTGTCGACCTTGGTCGACACCAGAGCAAGCGCAGCGAAGCAACCCGCTTTTGCTTTTCTTTCTTTCTTCCGTGGCTGGACGCCCACGGAAACTGTCAGAGGCCGGGCGGGGTGGGCCATGCAGGGGCGTTGGCGCCATGGATGGCGCCATCGAGCTTACAGGGACGTACTTGCAGCGTCCCCTGCATGGCCCACCCGCCCGGCCAAGCACGCGATCCGCTCTACGCTTCCAGCCACGAGGGGCTCAGCCGTTCGCCGCCAACTCAACATCCAGCGCACGCAGGCGATCCACGGTGCCGACATCGGTCCAGCGCCCACGATGGTGCTGCCCCGTCATCAACCCCTGCGCCATGAAATGCTTCTGCAGCGGCACCACCGAGAACTTCGGCGGCATCCGCTCGCTGCCCGGTGCCTCGCCGATCACTGCGCGCCAGTCGGCCACGATCGAAGGACGATACACGCCGATGCCGGCATAGGTCAGGCACGGTCCTTCGCGATCGTGGTGCAGCAACCCCTGCGCATCAAGGCGGTAGTCACCGTCCGGGTGCTGCGCGGGATTGTCGACCAGCACCAGATGCGCCTGGCCCTGTGGTTCGCGTGGCAGCGTGGCGAAATCGAAGTCGCTCCAGATGTCGCCGTTCACGACCAGGAACGGGGCGTCGCCCAGCACCGGCAGTGCATTGAGGATGCCGCCGCCGGTTTCCAGCGGGGTCTGCCCTTCGTACATGAAATGCAGGCGCAGGCCCCATTGGCTGCCATCGCCCAGCGTCGCCGGGAACTGCTCGGCCAGCCATGCGGTGTTGACCACCACCTCGCGCACGCCGAGTGCGGCCAGGCGTTCCAGGTGCCAGACGATCAGCGGCTTGCCAGCTACTTCCAGCAGCGGCTTGGGCGTGTGCAGGGTCAGCGGGCGCATGCGCTCGCCGAGGCCGGCGGCAAAGACCAGCGCCTTCATCGGGCCACGCGCATCGGTGCGGCCAGGTCGGCCAGCGCCGGCTTGATGCGGTTGTCCAGCAGCTGCTGCAGTGGTGCCAGTTCGCGGTAGCGCGGCAGCACTTCATCCAGATAGGTGATGAAGCGCGGCGCGTCGTCGAGGTAATGGCCCTTGTTGTCGCGGTAGCGCAGGCGGCAGAACAGGCCAAGGATCTTTACGTGGCGCTGGATGCCCATCCAGTCGGCATCGCGCAGGAAGGTGGCGCGGTCGGGCACCGGCAGGCCGGCCTCGCGCGCACGCTCGTGGTACTGCGCCAGCCATTCGTCCACACGCTGCAGCGGCCAGCTCAGGAAGGCGTCCTTGAACAGGCTTACCGCGTCGTAGGCGATCGGGCCGCGCACCAGGTCCTGGAAATCCAGTACCGCCGGGCCGTCGTCGACTGGCATCAGGTTGCGCGGCATGTAGTCGCGGTGGGTCATCAGCTGGGCCTGGCCCAGCGCGTTGTCCATCAGGCGGCGATGCACCAGCTGCAGGCCTTCGATCTCGCCGCAGTCCAGCTCCAGGTTCAGGTGCCGCTGCAGGAACCATTCGTCGAACAGGCCGGCATCACGCTGCAGCAGCGCTTCGCCGAACTGGCCGAAGTCGGCCGGCACCGGAATCGCCTGCAGGCGCAGCAGTTGTTCGATCGAGCGGCCGAACCATTCATCGGCGTTGCGCTCATCGAGGATCTTCGCCAGGGTCGGGCCACCGAGATCTTCCAGCAGCAGGAAGCCGGCCTCCAGGTCCTGCGCGAGCAGCATGGGCACGCGCAGGCCGTTGTCGTGCAGCAGGCCGCGCATGCGCAGCCACGGCCGCGGATCTTCCAGCCCCGGCGGGGCGTCCATCACGATGTGGCTGCCGCGCGTGCTGGTGGTGCGCCAGTAGCTGCGCATGCCGGCATCGACCGAAGCGCGCTCGACCACCGCGTTGGCATCATCGAGCTGGGTACGGGCCCACCGCAGGCGCTGCGCGCTGCGCTGGGGATCGGAGGCGGGTTCGGTCATGCAGGCATATCCGGGCGCGCCGGGCGCGCCAACGTCGGGAACAGGAAAGGAAGGGGACGGGGTCAGCGGCGGCCGCTGAACAGGCGCAGGACGGCCAGCACGGCCACCGCGCCCACCACCGCACCGAGGAAACCGGCCGGTTCACCGGGGGCGTACCAGCCCATGTACTGGCCGAACCAGCCGGCCAGCAGCGCGCCAAGGATGCCCAGCACGATGGTCAGCAGGCAGCCCATGCGGTTGTTGCCGGGCATGAAGAAGCGCCCGAGCAGGCCGACGAAGAAGCCCACCAGCAGGATGTACAGCCAGCTGCTGCTGCCGAACAGACCATTCATGCGCGCGGATTCCGCTTGAGTGTGGACGCAGCCTAGCAAGGCCAGGCTGCGTCCGTCACGGGTGCCGGATCAGCAGCAGCCGTGGTCGCCGTGGCGGGTGCCGCTGTCGGCGGCCACCGGCGAACCGCTGGTCTCGCCGCGCAGGCTGGCGGCGTAGTGCTCGCTGATCACCTTGGATACGCAGGCGGTGACCTTCTTGCCCATCGGGATGTGCAGGAACTCGTTCGGGCCATGCGCGTTGGAGTGCGGGCCGAGCACGCCGGTGATCATGAACTGCGCACCCGGGAACTTCTCGCCCAGCATGCCCATGAACGGGATCGAGCCGCCTTCGCCCATGTACATCGCCGGCTTGCCGAAGAAGGCCTGGCTGGCGTCGTCGATGGCCTGGGTCAGCCACGGCGCCATGGCCGGGGCGTTCCAGCCGGTGGACGCCTTTTCAAGGTCCAGGGTGACCTGCGCGCCGTTCGGCGGGTCGCGCAGCAGCGCTTCCTTCAGCAGTTCGCCGCAGGTCTTGCCATCGGCGGTTGGCGGCAGGCGCAGCGACAGCTTCACCGAGGTCTGCGGGCGCAGCACGTTGCCGGCCGATTCCAGCGGCGGCATGCCGCCGACGCCGGTGACCGACAGCGCCGGGCGCCAGGTGCGGTTGAGCACCAGCTCGGTCAGGTCCTCGTTCATCGGGCGCAGGCCGTCGACCATCGGGAACTTCTCGAAGATCTCGGTATCGACCACTTCGGCGGCGCGCTTGGCCTGTTCCTGGCGCTCGGCCGGGATCTCGACGTTCATGCCGTCGATCAGGATGCGGCCGGTGTCCTGGTCCTCGATGCGCGAAAGGATCTGGCGCAGCAGGCGGAAGCTGGACGGGATCACGCCGGAGGCATCGCCGGAATGCACGCCTTCGTTGAGCACCTTCACGGTGAAATTGCCGCCGGTCAGGCCGCGCAGCGAGGTGGTGCACCACAGCTGGTCGTAGTTGGCGCAGCCCGAATCCAGGCAGACTACCAGCGATGGCTTGCCGATACGGTCGGCCAGGTGGTCGACGTAGGCCGGCAGGTCGTAGCTGCCCGATTCTTCACAGGCTTCGATCAGCACCACGCAGCGCGCGTGCGGCAGGCCCTGGGCCTGCAGCGCCAGCACGGCGGCCAGCGAGCCGAAGATGGCGTAGCCGTCGTCCGCACCGCCGCGGCCATACAGCTTGTCGCCGCGCAGGACCGGGGTCCACGGGCCGAGGTCGTCGTCCCAACCGGTCATTTCCGGCTGCTTGTCCAGGTGGCCGTAGAGCAGGATGGTGTCGTCGCCGGTTTCGGCGCCGGTGGCCGGAATTTCCAGGAAGATCAGCGGGGTGCGGCCTTCCAGGCGCACCACCTCGACCTTCAGGCCGGGCAGCTGCTGGGCCTTGGCCCAGTTCTCCATCAAGGTGACCGCCTGTTCCATGTAGCCGTTCTGCACCCAATTGGCGTCGAACATCGGCGACTTGTTGGGAATGCGGATGTAGTCGACCAACTGCGGGACGATCTCGCTGTCCCACTTGTCATTGACGAATTGGCCGAGCTTGGCGCTGTCCATCTGAAACTCCGGTTGCATGGGCTGTGATCGCGCCATTCTACGCCTGTGCTGGGGTAGGGTTTTTCCTACATCACGTCGGGTATTTGGCTGGCTTACGGAAATCCGGGAAACCGATAGGCTGTGCACATGTGGTGACGGACACTGTTCCTACCGACGGGATTGCCGGTCGGGACGGCCAGAATCACAAGGAGATACACGTCGTGCCTTGGTTTGTCGTGTTGAGGGTGCTGGTACTGGTAATGGGGATCGCTGGGGCGCATGCCGCCGAACCGATCGACATCAACCGCGCTGATGCCCAGGCGCTGCAGCAGGGATTGACGATGGTCGGAGCCGCCAAGGCCGAGGCAATTGTCGAGCACCGGCGCAGACACGGCCCGTTTCATCGCGTCGAGGACCTGACGCAGGTGAAGGGAATAGGGAATGCAATCGTCGAACGGAATCGACAGCGGATCACCGTAGGCAACAGGCTGTTGCCGGCGGATCCGGTACCCGGATCGGTACCGGTGCGAACCGTACCCAGGCGCTGACAGCAGGAATCGTCGGAACTGGCAGGAGGCTGGTTCACCGGACACGGGCAGGACGCCTGTGACCACCGACCGCCGCAGGATGCGGCACCAATCACCAGGATGGTGGCATCACAGACCTGTGGAAGGGGCTGAGATACAAACAGGACAGACGCGGCCGCGTGCAGGACGCAACGCTACCCCCACAGCGCAGGATGCGAGGGGGCGGCAGCAGGCCGACAGGGACGTAACGATTGCCCGGTACGACACATGGCTGTGTCGCCGGGCAGTTTCATTTGCGGCGCCCGGTTTTTGCCGCGGCCACCACGGGTCGATGGTGTACGGTGGCTGCTCCGCATGGAAAGGACACCCGCTGGATGTTTCCGCATCGCCCCACGACCCTGATGCTCGCCCTTGCACTGGCCCTGCCGCTGCTGGCCCATGCCGCTGCGCCGACACCGGTTGCCAAGCCCGCCGCTGCCGCCAGCACGGCCGACGTGCGCGGGCCGACTGACCTCAAGCCGGGCGAATACCTGTGGCATCCGGAAATCTCGCCGAGCGGCCCGATCGTGCTGGTGGTCAGCCTCGATGAGCAGCGCGCCTACGTGTACCGCAACGGCATTGCCATCGGCCTGACCACGATCAGCTCGGGCAAGGCCGGGCACGAAACACCGACTGGTGTGTTCACCATCCTGCAGAAGGACAAGGACCACAAGTCCAACCTCTACAACAGTGCGCCGATGCCCTACATGCAGCGGCTGACCTGGGACGGCATCGCCCTGCATGGCGGCAGCCTGCCCGGGCATCCGGCCTCGCACGGCTGCGTGCGCCTGCCGCAGGCCTTCGCGCAGAAGCTGTTCAGTGAAACCCAGCGCGGCGATACCGTGGTCGTGGCCGATGCCAAGAGCTCGCCGATGACCCTGGCCTATCCGTCGGTGCTGGCGCCGGTCAACGCGCGCGGGCAGGCGCTGCCGGAAACCGAGGGTGTGGCCACCCAGGGCTGGTGGAATGACAGCGCGGCGCCGGCCGGGCAGGTCGGCATCCTGGTCAGCCTGCACGACCAGCGCCTGTACGTGCTGCGCGATGGCGTGATGATCGGCGAGTCGCCGTTGAAGGCCGATGCACTGCCGGCCTTCCAGGGCACGACCCTGTTCGTGATGGGGCAGGGCTACAGCGACACCCCCAGCCCGCTGGACGCGAACCAGCGCCTGCACCAGTGGACGGCCTATCCGCTGCTGGGCCAGGACCGTGCCCAGGCCACCCCGGACCTGCTGGCCACGCCCTCGCTGCCGATGGCGTTGCCGGCCGATTTCGCCCGTCAGCTGTACCAGGTGCTGGTGCCGGGCACCACCCTGCTGGTGACCTCGCTGCCGGCGGTCCGCCCAAGCCCGGCTGAATCCGGAATGCAGCCGGTCTTGGAATCCGAGCCGCCAGGGTCCACCTTCAAGGGCAACTGAGTCCCCTCGTTGTGCCCATGACTGCATCCCGCCTGTGCCGGCTGGCCGCGTTCGGCCTGCTGGCGACCTCGGCCAGCGCCCCGGCGCTGGCACAGACGCCCGCCCTCGCCACCTCTGCCGATGATCTGGCTGCCCTGCTGTCGCGCAGCGCACCCAAGGCCGACCGCCACGTGCTGCAACTGGCGGCGCATGCCATGCGCTGCGCACTGCAGCGGCCGGAGCTGGGCATCAATGGTGATCGCCTCAGCGTGATCGACTATTCGCGGCCGTCCACCGAGCCGCGCCTGTGGGTGTTCGACCTGGCCCACCAGCGCCTGCTGTTCGAGGAATGGGTGGCGCATGGCCGCAACAGTGGCGAGAACCGCACCGAGCACTTCTCCAACCGCGATGGCAGCTTCATGTCCAGTCTTGGCGCGTTCACCGCGCAGGAGACCTACATGGGGGGCAATGGATATTCGCTGCGCCTGGCCGGGCTGGAACCGGGCTTCAACGACCGCGCGCGTGACCGAGCAATCGTCATCCACGGCGCGCCGTACGTGAATCCGGCCACCGCACAGCTGCAGGGGCGGCTGGGGCGCAGCCTGGGCTGTCCGGCGGTGCGGCTGTCGGTAGCCAAGCCGCTGATCGATGCGTTGCGTGGTGGCACGATGGTGTTTGCTTACTACCCCGACCAGGATTGGCTGAAGCACTCGCAGCTGCTGGCCGGCGGGTGCGGTGGCCAGGGCACGCTCGCCACGCGGTGATGCACGACGGCGCGCGACATGATGCAATGCGCCGATGAACATCGACTCCCTGCTGCACACTCCGAGCCAGGTGATCTCCAGCCTGGACTACCGCCGCGAACGGTGGCGCAACGGCCTGGGCTGGACCCGCGAGATCCTGCGCCTGCCGGTGCAGGGCGATGACTGGGCGCTGCGCCTGTCGGTGGCCGAGATCGAGCAGGACGCGGCGTTCTCCGCCTTCCCTGGTGTGGAGCGCGAGCTGGTGCTGCTGCAGGGCAATGGCGTGCGCCTGCGCTTCGACGATGACCGCGTGGCCGACGTGTTGCCACCGCATGGACGGGTGCGCTTTGCGGGTGAGGAAACACTGCACGGTGAACTGGTGGACGGCATCACCCACGACTTCAACCTGATGTGGAAGCGCGAACTGCTGCAGGCCGAACTGCTGCACCGGCCATTGGTGGGGTCGATGTTCTTCTTCTGCGAACCGGGTGTGGCCTGGGCGCTGCACCTGTTGGCCGGGCACGCCGAATTTGGTGAGGACAGTGGATTGCCGGCCATGCAGGCCGGCGATACCGCGTGGTTGGCAGCCGGTGAACGTCAGCGGCACGCGTTGCAGGGCGGTGGCGAGCTGTTGGCGATCCGGGTCAGTGCGGCGGGGTGATGATTCGTTGGCGCCGGCGGGCACGGCCAGCCGAGCATGGCTCGGCTCTACAGTAGATCCACGCCATGCGTGGATGCGGCCACCTCAATACACATCGCGCCGGTAACGACCGGCCAACAGCAACGCTTCCTTGCCGTCCGCTCCCAGCACCTGCTCGATCACCGCATCCACCGCCGGGGCCATGCCCTGCAGGCTGCCGCAGACCAGGATCGCCGCGCCTTCATCCACCCACTGCCGCAGCGTTGCCGCTTCGGCCAGCAGCCGGTCCTGCACGTAACGGTGCACGCCGCCATCACGGCTGAACACTGCATCCAACCGCGCCAGCGAGCCGTCGGCCAGCATCGCCTGCAGTTCTTCACCGAAGTGGAAGTCGTGCGCAGCGGTGCGCTCACCGAACAGCAGCCAGGTACGGCGTGCGCCACGCTGGGCACGTTCGTGCAGGTGCGCGCGCAGGCCGGCGATGCCGGTGCCGTTGCCGATCAACAGCAGCGGCACGTGGGCGGCGACGCCATGGAAGTTGTCGTTGCGACGCAGCCGCAGCTGCACCGGCTCGCCGATGACCGCGTGGTCGCACAGCCAGCCGCTGCCGATGCCGGGTGTACCGTCCGCGCGCAGCTGGCGACGCAGCAGCAGTTCCACCGCGCCACCGGCCATCACCGAGGCGATCGAGTATTCGCGATGCGGCAGCGGCTGCAGGGTCGCCAGCAATGCGGGCAGATCACCCGGGGGAACCAATGAGGGCAGGTGCGAGCGCGCGACGCGTGCCAGCAACGTCTGCCCGTCATCCAGCACGATGTCCGCATCGAAGCGTTGTGCGTCCAGCCAGGCACGTACGGTGTGCGATGCATGCTGCGGGCCGATCTCGGCGATGTCGCCGGCCTGCCACTGCGCATCTGCATCGGCCGGTGGCTGCAGGCGTATCCAGTACACCGGGCCGCCGGGGCTGCCCGGGTTCAGATGCGTGCGCTGCAGCAGCGTCCACGGCTGGTACTCGGCCGGACTCCAGTCGGGCAGTTCGCTGGCGTTACCGCCGAGTTGTCCCAGCAACTGCTGCCAGTGACGCAGCGCGGCCGGATCGGCGTTGTCGACGTCGATCGCATCGAACAGAGGGTGCGCGCCGTGCTGGCGCAGCCATTGGTCGAGCTGGTGGCCGAATCCGCAGAAGTGGCCATAGCTGCGGTCGCCCAGCGCGAGCACGCCGTAGCGCAGGTGCTGCAGCGAGGGCGGCGTGGCCATCACCCCGCGCAGGAAGGGCAGGGCGTGGTCGGGCGGATCACCTTCGCCGGTGGTGCTGGCGATGAACAGCGCGCGCTGGCTGTCGGCCAGCAGCGCCGCGTCCACCTCATGCAGGCCACGCACGCGCACCGGCACGCCGGCACCACGCAATGCCTCGGCACTGCGTTCGGCCAGTTCGCGGGCAAAGCCGGTCTGGCTGGACCAGACCAGCAGGATCGGGGGCGTGTCACCGGTTGCAGCATCGTCGCGCGGTCGCCCACGCCACCACAGTGCGGCGCAGGCCAGCGCATACAGCGCGGTGGCGATGATGGCGATCTGCGATTGCCGTTCCGGGGGCGCGCCCTGCCACCAGGCTTCGCCGAGATGCAGTCGCAGCAGCGCCCAGGCGATCAGCGCCAGCAGGATCAGTACAAGCGCGTTGCCGAGCAGCGCGCGCGACGGTCGTGTACTCATGAGTCCTGCTCGTCGAGCAGGCGCTGGAAGGCGCTGCTGAGGAATTCCCGCGGGCCTTCTGCGGCGCGTTGCAGGTAGCGCGCGGCCAGTCCTTCGCGTTCGGCCAGCGCCATGCCCTGTTCGCGACCGAGTACGGTCAGTGCGGTGGCCCAGGCATCGGCGTGCATGGCGTCGTCGGCCACCACCGTGACCGCCGCTGCAACCTGCCGCACCGGTCTGCCCGAACGCGGGTCCAGGCTGTGGCTGTAGGCCTCGCCATCGGCCTGGTACTGGTGCCAGCGATCACCGGAGGTGGCCACCGCCTTGCCGTCCAGCGCCAGCACCCGCGGTGGTGTTTCGGTGTGCGCGTCTTCTTCCGGCGCCGATTCCACCAGTACGCGCCATGGCTGGCCGTCCGGCTTGCGACCATAGCCAGCCAGTTCGCCACCGACCTCGATCAGTGCAGCAGCAATGCCTTGCCCACGCAACCAGGCGGCCACGTGATCGACGCCGAAGCCCTTGGCGATCGCAGAAAGATCCAGTTCCAGTCCACCCGGTTGCAGCAGCGCATCGTCCTGCCACTGCAGGCGCTGCCAACCGCAGCGATCGCACGTGGCCTGCAGGGTAGCGTCGTCGGGCTGGCGGCGTTCACCGGCATGTGCACCGAAGCCCCACAGTGCAACCAGCGGGCCGATGGTGGGATCGAAGGCACCGTCACTGGCGGCAGCGATGGCCAGTGCGCAGGCCAGAACGTGGCGCGTCTCGGCCGGCAGCACGCACCATTGGCCGGCGTTGGTGCGGTTGTAGCGGCTTAGATCCGAGCCGGGCTCCCACGTGCTCATCTGCGCGACCACATCATCCAGCCGCGCCTGGATGCCGGCGTGCAGCGGGTGCAGGTCGCGCTGGCGCGGCGCAACCAGCGACACGCTCCAGGTGGTGCCCATGGTGGTGCCGCCGAGTCGGGCGATGTCGAGCAGGGAATCGGTCATGGTGAGGCGTTGCGGCGGCGATGCCGGGGCCTGCCCGGCATCGCGGTCCACGTCATTACTGCGGCAGCACTTCCAGCGTGGCCACGTAGCTCAGGCGGCGCTTCGCGGCCTGCTTCACCGAGGTCTTGTTGTCCTCGGTGCCGGTTTCCAGCCAGTACATGCCGGCTTCCGGCCAGGTCACCTTGATCTCGCCCTTGGCATCGCTGGTCAGCTTCAGTTCGTCCTGCGCGTTGCGGTAGCGGGTGGCGCCACGCACGATCTCGAATTCGAGTCCGGCGGTTGGCTTGCCGTCAACCAGTACGCGGAAGGTGGCTTCCTCGCCGGCGAACAGGTCGTTCGGGTGGCCGACGGCGACCAGCTCGATGCCACGGTTGGTCGGCTTCAGCGCGGTGTCGTTCGGCGCGCCGTTGGTGACGAAGGTCTCCACGCGACCGACCGATTGGCTCACTTCCAGCTTCTTCGCATCCTTCGGCAGTTCACCAAAGGTGGCGACGCTGCCGCGCCAGCGTTTGCGCTCGCCGTTCTGTTCGTAGGTGGCGAACAGGCCGTCGTTGACCGAGGCGATGCGGTAGGTGCCCGCCTGCTTCAGTTCGATGTCGAACACGCTGCGGTACTTGCCGGTCGACGCGTTCTGCGGCTGCACGGTGCTGCCGTCCGGCGCGGTGATCACCAGCGATTCCAGGCGCAGCGGCACGTGGTTGAAGTAGAACAGGTCGTTGGAGACCGCACCGTCGACGGTGATCCACGGCGCGTTGCCGGCGATCACGGTCTGCGAGGGCAGCAGCCAGGCCTTGTGGGCCAGGGCGGAGAAGGGAAGGGCAGCGGCCAGGGCGGCGGCGAGGACGAGCGTGCGCTTCATGCGGAAGACTCCAGTGGATGCGGGGTGATGCGACAAGAGCGAGGGGATTAGGACTTAATCCCCTCCGTCCCCTTTTCAGGGTTTGACGGCGAGGGTGACCTGGCCCAGTTCGGTGGCGCCCTGCGCCTTGCCGTTCTGCGCGGCGGTGGCTGGCCAGGTGAAGGGGATCTTCAGCAGTTCGCGGCCGCCGACTTCGCGCACCGCTTCCACTACCAGGGTGTAGTTGCCCGGGGCCAGCTGCTTCAGTGCCGGCTGCTTGTCGTTGAACGACAGCGCGTGCTTGCCGGCCGGGCGGGTCGGGCCGGTCACGCCGTCCACCGGCACCTGCAGGGTGCGGCCGCTCTTGCGCCACCACTGGCGCAGGTCGGGCAGCCACTTGGTGCCATGGCCTTCGCTGTTGCTGGTCTGCTGGTACCAGACCGAGAGGTTGGCCGCGACCTTCTGGTCGGCGCCTTCCAGCCACACGGCCACATACGGGCGGTGGTATTCGGCGACGTTGAGCTTGGGCACTTCGACGTTGATGTCGAGGGTGGTGGCATAGGCTGGCGAGGTGGCCAGCAGGCCGCTGAGGGCGATGGTCAGGGTGACGCGCATGGGGCGGCTCCGGAAACGGGGAAAAGTCAGTGGATCAGCAGCAGGGCGATCAGCAGCGGGATCATCAGGCCGAGGCCGACCAGCGGCCAGGTCATGCGCCGCTGCCGTGCATGGAGGTGCAGCAGGAACAGGCCGGTGATGCAGAACACCAGGCAGGCCACGGCGAACAGGTCCAGGAACCAGCCCCACGCCGGGCCGGCATTGCGGCCCTTGTGCAGGTCGTTGAGGTAGGACACCGCGCCGCGCGAGGTTGATTCGTACTCCACCGCGCCGGTCTCGCGATCGATGCTCAACCACGCGTCGCCACCCGGTCGTGGCAGCGACAGGTAGATCTCCTCGGCCGACCACTCGGCCGGGCGGCCGCCGATGGCGATGCCCAGCTGCGTATCCAGCCATTGCCGGGCGGGGCGCGGGATCGGCGCATTGCCGTTTTCGCGCGTGCCGAGCTGGCCAAGCAGATCGGCTGGCAGTTCCAGGTGCTGGTTCTGCACCTGTGGCTTGGCCTCGATCTTCGCGGCATGGTTGAGGGTCAGGCCGGTCACCGCGAACAGCAGCATGCCGATCAGGCACACCGCCGAGCTGATCCAGTGCCACTGGTGCAGCGTCCGCAGCCAGAAGCCACGGCTTTGTTGCTGCTGCACGGCGGAAGAGGCAGGACGGCTCACGGCACGGTTCGAGGCGGACGGGGACTGCCCATTACATCATTGGTGAGAATAGCTCGCAATTGCGTGTCGTTCTGTATCCCGGAGGGGCCCTTGCTGGTTTCCGCCAGCGGCCGGCACTACCGCTACCGCGGATCGTGGATGAAGCGGTGCCGACCAAGGTCGGCACCCACCGGAGCAGGGCAATGCCGGTCAGTGGCCGGCACTGCCGGTGCGCGGCGGTCAGAACTTCGCGTTCAACGAAATCCAGTAGCTGCGGCGCTGGTCCTTGGTCGCGTAATCGTCCACGCAGTTGAACTCGCTCTGGCTGATCAGCAGGCACGACTGCGAGACGAAGTTCTTGTCGAACAGGTTGTTGACCCGCGCATTGACCGTCAGCCATGGCGTGGCCTTCCAGCTGCCACCCAGGTGGAAGATGGTGTAGTCCTCGTAGTAGCGGGTCTGGCTGGCGCCGTTGGCGTCCAGCAGCGTGTCGCGGTAGCGGTCGTAGCGGCCCTCGCCGATCAGCGACAGGCTGATGGCCTCGTTGAGCTGCCAGTTCAGGCTGGCATTGGCCATGTGCTTGGCCGGGGTGGTGCCGGTGATCGGCAGCCCCTTCTGCGGGCCGCTGGTCTGCTCGCTCCTGGTCCAGGTGTAGTTGCCGCGCAGCTGCAGGGTGTCGAGCAGGTCGACGTGGCCGGCCAGTTCGGCACCACGGGTTTCGGCCTTGTCGATGTTCACGCTCTGGGTGAAGGTGCTGTAGCCCAGCGCCGCCCAGCCCGGGCCGATGTCCACGCAGTAGCCGCTGCCGGCCGGTGCCACTTCGCAGTTCGGGAAGGTGCCGCCGCTGGCGATCTTGTCCTCGAACTTATTGATGAAGCCGGTGACGTTGAAGCCCCAGCGCTGGCCTTCGTAGTAGGCGGCCAGCTCGTAGTTGGTGCTGGTTTCCGGCTTCAGGTTCGGCGAGCCCACCAGCGGCAGCACGCCCTGGCCACCAAAGCCGGTGATGCCCGGGAACAGCTGGTCCGGACGCGGGGTCTTGTAGCCGGTGCTGACGCCACCCTTGAAGGTCCACGCATCGCTGGCATTCCACACCAGGTAGCCGCGCGGGCTGAGATGGCTGCCGAAGATGTTGTGGTCGTCGTAGCGCAGGCCGAAGGTGGCAGTCAGAGTGTCGGTCAGCGCCCAGTTGTCCTCGGCGAACAGCGCCCACATGCGATGCTTCTGCCTGGTGTTGCTGCGGTAGCCGGCGCCGTCCATGCCGAACACGCCGTCGATCATGTCGGTGTCGTTGTACTGGCCGCCGACAGTGAGCTTGTGCGCGCCGAAGTCCAGATCCAGCATCGTGTCGAGCACGTAGCCTTCCAGTTCCATGGTGCGCAGCGGACGCGGCAGGAAGGCCTGCAGGCGCGCCATTTCACTGGGGTTGAGTGCGGTCAGCGCATTGCCACGGCCGGCCGCGCAGTTGCTGGCGGCACCGGTACGACGGCACACGTCGTTCCACAACGTCTGCAGGTTGGCGCGCTCGTCAAGGGTCAACGGCAGCGATCGGCCGAGGTTGCTGCTCTTGCTGTGGGTCAGCGAGGTCTGCCAGGTGCCGAAGCTGTAACGGCCCTGGTGGGTCAGCGACAGCTGGTCGCGCTCGTAGCGCTGGTAGGCGGTGTAGCCCACGCGCGGCTGCACCACGCGGCGGGTGACCGTGCCGTTGCCGTTCGGGTTGGGAATGACTGCGTTACCCACGCGCCACAGGCTGGCCAGGCTGTCCAGGGTGCCGGTCTGGCCTTGGCTGTTGTCGTACTTCTGCCGCGAGACGTCGTAGTCCAGCCACAGCTCGTGGTCATCGTTGACGCGGAAGTCCAGGCGCACGCCGGTATTCCAGTTGGTGTTGGCCACCGACTTGCCGCCGCCACCGAAGCCGATGCTGCGCTCCCAAAGCGTGCCGTCGGGAAGGGTCAGTGCATCCCATTCCGGATTCGATGCCTTGGCATCGTAGTAGCTGCCGCGCACCGCCAGGCTGAGGCGGTCCTTCAGCAGCGGGCCGCTGAGGTACAGGTCGGTGGTGCGTGCATCGCCGAACTGGTCGTCCTGCTGCACGGTGAAGCCCTGGGTGAGCGCGCCATGCCAGCTGTCCTGGTTGCGACGGGTGATGATGTTGATCACGCCGCCCATCGCGTCCGAGCCGTACAGCGTTGACATCGGGCCGCGCACCACTTCGATGCGCTCGATCGCATCCAGCGGCGGCAGGTAGGCGAACTGGCCGCCGCCGAAGTTGTTCGGGTACAGCTGGCCGACATTGCTCTGGCGGCGGCCGTCGATCAGCACCAGGGTGTATTCGGAGGGCAGGCCGCGCATGGAGATGGTGGCGCGGCCGTTCTTGTCGGTGGCCTCCAGGCCGACGTCGATGCCTTCCACGTCGCGCAGCGCATCGACCAGGTTGGTGTAGGGGCGCTTGCTCAGTTCCTCGCGGCTGACCACGCTGATGCTGGCCGGTGCATCGACCACCTTCTGTTCGAAGCCGGAGGCGGTGACCACCACCTTGTCCAGCGTCTGCGGGGCGCCGGCGACCTCTCCATGCGCGAAAGCAGGGGCCGCCATCGTCGCCAGCACGGCGCTGGTCAGCAGGGGGCGGGACAGGGACGAACGGACACGATGGCGCTGGGCCATGGCAGTTACCTCGAAAGATGCAGGGAGGTGCGATGCCGGGCGCGAAGGGCGCGGCATGCGTGGGAAGCCCGGTCAGGGGCGGCAGGGATGAAGCAGGCAGCGGCGTGCGGGCGCGACCGCGCAGGCGGTCACGTCGGGCCGTTGATCAGGCGAGCGGCGGCGCCTGGCCGCGTTGCTGGCGACGCCCGGGCGCGTCGGCCCAGGGCGTGTCCGGAGCGGCCAGTGGCCAGTCCGTGCGCACGCCAGGCATGGCCGGCGTGGCGGGTACGAGTTCAAGTTCGGTACGCAGCCACTGGCTGGCCAGCAGCAGCGGCGAACGGGCCTTCTCGGCCGCTTTCACCGGGGTGGAGGCACAGCGGCGCAGCTTGGCCGGTGCTTCTTCCTGCAATGGGCCTTCGCCGCCGCGTTCTTCCAGCGGTACCTGCACGGTCGCCGCTGTCGCCGGATGCGGCAGCAGCGGCAGGGTGCCCAGCAGCAACGCCAGCATCGCCACCCACGCCAGCAGGCTGGCCAGCGCGGGACGCTGGCCGCGCGCTATGAATGAGAATCGGCGCTGGGACGACGGCTGAAACACGGAAATTCCAGGCTGGAACGATGCGGAAGCGAAGCGCAGGCGGCGTTGCGATGCCGAATCGCTGGCACTCACGTTCATCCGCAGGACGACACCGGAAGGATTCTAATTGGGAATCATTGTTAAGTGCAAATGTGATTGATTCACGGTCGGGAGGGCCGACGTCAAGCGGGTTGCGGGCGCCGACGGTGCAGCTTGCGCGCGAAGGACTGAAGTGGCTGCTCCACCCATTTGAACAATACTTGGCTGGCAATCAGGCAGAGCGATAGTGCTCCGACGAGAAAAAGCACGTGCTGAAACCATGAATGAGGCCCGCCGAGCTTGTTTGCCAGTACGACACACAGCGAGATGATGAAGAAATGCGACAGGTAAAGAGAATACGAACTATCGCCGAGCGAGTGCAGCCACGCTGGTAGGCGTGGCCGACGATGTGCTTCCCAGTTCACCGCGCCAAGGACCACCGCTGCGCTGGCGCTCCCGAACAGGGCAACGCGTCCCAGCTCGCCTGGATGCTCGACGCCTGCAGCGTTCAGCCAGATGGCTGCGCAGACAAACATGCCGATGCCGCACAACAGCAGCGGCAGGCCGAGCCTGGCTGGCACTCTGCGCCAGTGCAGACCGATCAACGCTCCTGCAATGAACTCCCAGGTCAACGGTGATGATGCTAGGTGCATCGCTGGCGTTGTCTGCAGGCGCAAGGTCAGGACGATTGCCACGAGAAGCGCCCAGCCCAACAGGTAGGCTGTCAGCCTGCGCTCGGGAACCAGGCAGATCGCAATTGCCATGGCCAGATAGAAATATGCTTCATGCACCAGTGTCCAACCCACCGGAATGATCAGGGAGGCGCCGGGGGGCCAAAGCAGGAACGATGAAATCAGAGTTTGCGTATCAAACGCCGAGTTGGTGACTGGATTGCGCGCTACCCAGAATGCGCTCCAGGCTGCAATGCCTGCGCTCAACAGCCAGTAGATCGGCAGCACACGCCACGCCCGGCGGCTAAGGAACTGTAGTGATGCGCTTGGACTCTGGTATCGACCGGCAGCGATGACGGTCATTACGAAACCGGAAATGACGAAGAACAGATCGACGCCGCTGTATCCAAAGCGAATCCAGGAGGGGAGTAGCGAGTTGCTTGCTCCAGCCGCTGCTTCAAAGCCCTTCAGATGAAACAGCACGACGGCCAGCGCCGCAATGCCGCGAAGTACCTGAATCGATGCGAAGGATTCAATTCCGTTCATTCCCTGAACCGTGTCGACCTGCTCCTGCGGAGAAGACTACAACAGGTCAGGGGTGCGGAAGACCTTCAAGGCAAATGGACAGGCTCAGACTTCGCTCCAGCGCCGCAGCAGGTTGTGGTACACGCCGGTCAGCTGCAGCACCGCTTCGGCGTCGCCACCGGTCTGCCGCAGGCGTTCGATCGAGCCGTCCATCTCCCACAGCAGGCGCCGCTGCACGTCGTCGCGGATCATGCTCTGCACCCAGAAGAACGAGGCCACGCGCGCGCCGCGGGTGACCGGATTGACCTTGTGCAGGCTGCTGGACGGGTACACGATCAGGTCGCCAGCGGGCAGCTTCACTTCGTGTTCGCCGTAGGTGTCGCTGATGATCAGCTCGCCGCCCTCGTACTCGTCCGGATCGGACAGGAACAGGGTGCAGGAGATGTCCGAGCGCAGCTGCTCGCCGTTGGCCAGGTTCATCACCGCGCCGTCGACATGGAAACCGTAGGTGCCGCCACCGCTGTAGCGGTTGAAGCGTGGCGGCAGGTACTTCAGCGGCAGCGCCGCGCTGAAGAACAGCGGGTGCCGGGCCAGCGCAACGAGGATGGTCTCACCCAGTTCGCGGCGCAACGGCGATGCCTCGGGCAGCTGCTGGTTGTGCTTGGCCTGCGCCCCCAGATGGCCGACGGTTTCGCGGCCATCGGTCCAATCGGCGGCATCCAGGCGACGTCGGAATGCGGCCACCTGCTCGGCGCTGAGAATGTCGGGGATGTGCAGCAGCATGTAGGACTCCTCAGGGGGACGGCGGTGCGACCAGGGCGCGCACCTGCGGATGTGGGGACGCCGCCAGTTCCGGCACGATGTGCGCCATGAACGCCGGGCTGCCGTGGGCCAACGCCAGTTGCAGCCAGTGCACCGCCTGCTCGATCTGGCCGTCCTGCAGCAGGATCGATGCGTAGTTGGCCTGGCCGCGGAAATCGCCGGTCTCGGCGGCGCGCCGGTACCAGTCCAGCGCGGCCTGCGGATCGCGCCCGATCTCCAGGCCGTCCTCGAGATGGCGGGCCAGCAGGTTCATCGATTTGGCGTGGCCCAGGTGCGCGGCGCGGGTGTACAGCGCCAGCGCCTGCGCGCGGTCCTGTGGTACACCGCGGCCGGTGGCCAGCAGGTTGGCCAGGTTGTACAGGCCCCAGTCCAGGCCGGTATCGGCCGCGCGCCGGTACCACACCGCCGCCAGCGTCGGGTCGGCGACGGTGCCCTGGCCCAGCTCATGGCAGCGGCCGAGCATGTTCATCGCCATCGGTGCGCCGTTGTTGGCGGCGGTTTCGTACCAGAGTAGCGCGGCAGAGGCATCCTGCGCGGTGCCTTTGCCTTCCATGTGCATCTGCGCGAGCAGCAGTTGTGCATCGACCTGGCCGGCCTGCGCGGCATCGCGGATGTGCGCGAACGCGGCAGGCGGGTCGTGCTGCAGCAGCGCGGCCAGGGCGTCGCTGTCGATGGGAGTGCGGTTGGCCATGCAGTGAGTATCGCCGGAAACAAAAACGGCGGCAGGAGACCCTGCCGCCGTGGTGGAGCGGAGCTACATCAGAACTTCACGTTCAGTGCCAGGGTGGCCGAGCGACCCGGGGCGATGCTCGCGTAGTGCGAGGCATAGGCCTTGGTGAAGTAGGTCTTGTCGGTCAGGTTCTGCACGTTCAGCTGCAGGCTGATGTTGTCCTGGATTGCGTAGCTGGCCATCGCGTCGAAGCGGGTGTAGCTGGCGATCCACTTGGTGTTGGCGACATCACCGTACTGCTTGTCCGAGTAGAACGCACCGGCGCCGACGGTCAGGCCGATCGGGAAGCGGTAGGTGGTCCACAGGTTGGCACTGTGCTTGGCGGTGTTCGGGAACACGTTGCCGTTGTTCGGCGACGGCACGTAGACGTTGGACGGGCAGGTGCGGCCCGACACGGCGCAGACGAAGCCGTTGTCCTTCAGTTCCGAATCCAGGTAGGTGTAGCCGCCATACAGGCTCCAGGCATCGGTCAACTGGCCATTGAAGCCCAGTTCGAAGCCGTTGATTTCCTTCTTGCCGGCATTCTGGCTGGTGCCGTTGTCGATGGTCACACGTGCGTTGTTCATCACGGTGTGGAAGATCGCGGCGGTCAGGTTCAGGCGGTTGTCGAGCAGGTCCCACTTGGTACCCAGTTCGAGGTTCTTGGTGTCCTGCGGCTTGAGGTCGGCCACGGCGGCGCTCAGGCCGTCCGAACCGTCACCACCGTCCATGCCCGGCGGGGTCGAGGAGGTGCCCCACGACAGGTAGATGCTGCCATTGGCGGCCGGCTTGAATACCGCGCCGGCCTGGTAGTTCAGGAAGTCGTTGTCATTGCGCACGCGGGTCGGTGCCGCGCCCGCCACCGGGGTGGTCAGGGTGGTGCTGTAATCGTCGTAGCGCAGGCCAACGTTGAAGCTCCACTGCGCGGTGAGCTCGATGGTGTCGAACAGATACGCGGACGTGGTCTTGGTGCGCTGCTCGACGTCCAGCGCCTTGTCGCTGCGGTACACCGAGTGGGTAGCCGCCCACGGATCGTTCGGGTTCGGGTTGGCGAAGCTGGTGCAGTTGTAGCCGGTGGCCGCACCGGTGGTCGGGCACTTGCTGTTGCCGGTCAGCGGGTTGCTGGTGCCCGGGGTCATCAGATAGCTGCCGCGGGTCATCTTCTCGTCGCTGTACTCCACGCCCGCGCTGTAGCTGTGCTTGAGCGCGCCGGTCTGGAAGGCGCCGGTCAGGCCCAGCTGGTCGGCGAAGCTCTTGACGTCAACGGCGCGGGTGTTGGTACGGCGCCACAAGGTGCCGTAGTTGTTCGGGTTGCCCTGGCTGTCGTCCGGCTGGGTCCACAGGTAATCGTTGCTGGTGTTGCCCAGGCGGGCGATGTTGCGCAGCTTGTGGCCGCCGAAGTCGTAGCTGGCGTCCAGGGTGCTGATGTCGGCGCGGGTGCGCTGGAAATCACGATCGACCAGGCCGTAGTAGTTGTTGCGGTCCGGCACCATCGGGCGGCCATCGACCCACTTCGAGGCCGGCGCACCGTTCGGGTTGCCGTACGGGAAGCCACCCGCGTCCGGCAGGTCATCGCTCTGCATGTGGTAATGGCTGGCGATCAGCTGCGCCGGGCCGTTCAGGCCGAATGCGATGGACGGCGCGATGCCCCAGCGGCTGACGTTGGCCGCATCACGGCCGGCGATGTCCGATTCGTGCTTCATCAGGTTCAGGCGGGCGGCGATGCCATCGCCCAGCACGTAGTTGGCGTCCACGGTGCCGCGGGCGTAGCTGTCGGTGCCGATGCCCATGCTGGCGCTGGTCTCGTTCTTCAGCTTCGGCGTCTTGCTCACCAGGTTCAGGCTGCCACCACCGGAGTCACGGCCGCCGTAGGCCGAGCTCGGGCCCTTGACCACTTCCACCTGCTCCAGGTCGAAGATTTCGCGGGTCTGCGAACCGACGTCGCGCAGGCCGTCGACGAACACGTTGCTCTGCGAATCGAAGCCACGGATGAACGGGCGATCGCCGGTCGGGTTGCCGCCTTCGCCGGCACCGAAGGTGATGCCCGGCACCATGCGCAGCGCATCCTGCAGGTTGGTCGCGCCGGTCTCGGTGATCAGCTTCTCAGACACGATCGAGACCGACTTCGGGGTGTCCAGAAGTTCAGCGGTGAACTTCGGCGAGGACGGATTGAACCAGCTGCCGCGCACCTGCACTTTGTCCAGGTCAGTGGCCTTGCTGGTGCCGGAGGCGGCGCCGTCGGCGGCCTGTGCGGCCAGCGGTGCGAAGCCGGCGGCCAGGGTGGCCGAGGCGAGCAGGGAAACGCGCGGGGCGTACTTGCGGGTCTTGATGTGGGTCATGGTCTGGGTGGCGGTGGCTTGGATCGGGAAAGGGTGCGGGCCGGCACGCAGGCGTGGCGGCAGGCAGGAGGCGGGTGCTGTAGAGCCGAGCCGATGCTCGGCTGGCCCGAAACGCAATGAGGCGCACGGCAAAGGCCGCAGGGCGCCTCAGCTGGCGTGCGGTGCGGGCGGTGCGTGGCCGGGGTTCAACCGCAGTGCGGGATCGTGCAGCTGCCAGCGCAGGGCGTCGGAGCGCCACAACGGGATGTGTGCGACCAGGGTGGCACGCGCGGGGGCCAGGCCGGTGCAGGGTGTACTGCCCTCGCCATCAAGCGGTGGCTCGGGGGCAGGGGCGGCGTGTTGCGGGCATTCGTCGGCCGGCGTTTCCGGCAGCGGCATGGTCTGCAGCAGATCATCCGCGTGTGCCTGCCAGCCATGTGCGGCCGGATCGCTGGCACGCCCCTCGTGCAGCGCCGACCAGCCCAGCAGCAGCGTCAGCAGCACGGCCACAAGCAGCGGCCACCCCTGGCGGGCAAGCTGGCACAGCGTGGCGGTGGGCGCGGGCGAAGCCATGGCGCAGGAGCGGAGTCGTTACGAAGATGTTACGTAGAATAACATCAACGATAATGATTCGCATGTACGGGGTATGGTGGGCCGCCGGGGCGGCCTTGGAGCGCCCTGGGAAGGCCCTTGTGGGCCTCCTGTGGGTCCACCCCACAGGTGGATGCCCTTGTTCAAGGCGCGGCTTTAGTCTCGGTCGTCGCGGGTCCAGACCGCGTCGTGCTCCCGCTTTACCGGGAACTTGGGCACCGGGGTATAGGCCGGGGCGCACAGGGCGCGGCCATCGCGCACGTCGAAGCGCGCGCCGTGCAGCACGCACTCCACGCTGCCTTCGGTGGTGTTGAACTCGCCCGAGGACAGCTCGAACTCTTCATGCGTGCACTGGTCTTCCAGTGCGTACAGCTCGCCGTCGAGGTTGAACACCACGATCGGCGTGCCGGTCACTTCGTCGAACACGCTCTTCATTTCGCCCGGCAGCAGCTCGTTGCCGGCACAGACAAAGGTCCAGGCCTCGCTCACGCGGCGGCTCCGGCCAGCGGCTTTTCCAGGATCTCGAAGCGCAGGTCGTCGCGCTTGGGGATGCCGAAGCGTTCGTCGCCATACGGGAACGGCTTCTTGATGCCGGTACGGCTGTAGCCGCGACGCTCGTAGAAGGCGATCAGTTCGTCGCGCACGTCGATGACGGTCATCTGCATCACCGGCACGTTCCATTCGCGCGCGGCGTGCGCTTCGGCGGCATCCATCAGCTGCTTGCCGACGCCACCGCCCTGCTGGGCCGGGTCGACCGAGAACATGCCGAAGTAGCCCTTGCCGTCGACATCGGCGACGTGGGCGCAGGCCACCAGTTGGCCCTCGCGTTCGGCCAGCAGGATGGTGGAGCGCGGGCGGTCGAGGTCGCCCTGGATGCCTTCGGCGTCGATGCGGGCACCGTCCAGCAGGTCGGCTTCGGTGGTCCAGCCGACGCGGCTGGCGTCGCCGCGGTAGGCCGAGGTGACCAGGGTGATCAGGGCGGGGATGTCGGCCGACGTGGCGGCGCGGTAGGTCAGGGTGCTCATCGGCCCATTCTAGGTGGGCCGTGGGCGGGCGCAAATGGGGGAGCGGCGTGGGGTCAGAGCCCTTTCGCTGGGCGAAAGGGCTCTGACCCCGTCTGCCGGGCTCAGCCCAGCAGCTTGCGTACCTTGGTCAGCGCGGTCATGAAGCGCTCGATCTCGGCGTGGGTGTTGTAGAACGCCAGCGAGGCACGGCAGGTGGCCGCCACACCGAAGTACTGCAGCAGCGGGTGCGCGCAGTGCTGGCCCGATCGTACGGCCACGCCTTCCAGGTCGAGCAGGGTGGCCAGATCGTGGGCATGCGCGCCATCGATCAGGAACGAGACCACGGCGGCCTTCTCCGGCGCTTCGCCGATGATGCGCAGGCCGTCAACGCGGCGCAGCTCTTCGGTGAAGTGCGCCAGCAGTTCGGCCTCGCGTGCTTCCACGTTCTCCTGGCCAAGCTGCTGCAGGTAGTCGGCAGCCACGCCCAGGCCGATGAAGCCGGCGATGTTCGGGGTGCCGGCTTCGAACTTGTGCGGGGCATCGTTGAATACGGTGCCGTCGAAGCTGACTTCCTTGATCATCTCGCCGCCACCGAGGAACGGCGGCATCGCATCAAGGTGCTCGCGGCGCGCCCACAATGCGCCGGTGCCGGTCGGGCCACACATCTTGTGGCCGGTGATGGCGTAGAAGTCGCAGCCGATCGCGGCCACGTCGACCTTGCGGTGCGGCACTGCCTGCGAGCCGTCGACCACGGTGATGATGCCGCGCTTGCGCGCTTCACGGCAGATTTCGCGCACCGGGTTGACAGTGCCTAGCACGTTGGACACGTGGGTGACCGCCAGCAGCTTGACCTCGGGGGTCATGGCAGCACGCAGTGCATCCAGGTCCAGCGCCCCATCTGGAGTGATCTCGGCCACACGGATGGTGGCGCCGGTACGCTGGGCGACCAGCTGCCACGGCACGATGTTGGCATGGTGTTCCATGCGGGACACCAGGATGACATCGCCGGCCTTCAGCCGCGGCAGCGCCCACGAGTACGCCACCAGGTTGATGGCGAAGGTGGTGCCGCTGCACAGCACCAGGTCGCTGGGGCGCACGTTGAGGAAGCGCGCCAGCTTGTTGCGTGCGCCTTCGTAGGCATCGGTGGCTTCGCTGCCCAGTGCATGCACCGCGCGGCTGACGTTGGCGTTGTAGCGGCGGTAGAACTCGTCCACCGCGCCGATCACCTGCACCGGCTTCTGGCCGGTGTTGGCATTGTCGAAATAGACCAGCGGCTTGCCGTGCACTTCGCGCATCAGCAGCGGGAAGTCGAGGCGGACGCGGTCCCAGTCGGGGGCACCGCTGGGGGTTTCGATCGGGCGCGGGGTGGACAGGTTCATGCCACACCCGCCTCGGCCAGGGCCTTGTCCAAACGGCGTGCCAGCTGCTCGCGCAGGGCGTCCGGCAGGACCTTCAGCGGCTCGTGGCAGAACGCGGCGCTCAGCAGTGCCTGCGCCTGTGCCTGCGGCAGGCCGCGCGAGCGCAGGTAGAACAGCGCATTGGCATCGAGCTGGCCGACGGTCGCACCGTGCGCGGCCTTCACTTCATCGGCGTCGATCACCAGCGTCGGCTGGGTGTCGATCTCGGCATCGGCCGACAGCAGCAGGTTCTTGTTGGACAGGTTCGCGTCGGTGCCGTCGGCGCCTTCGCGGATCTGGATGCCACCATGGAACACCACGCGGCTGCGGTTGGCGGCAACGCCACGCCACAGCAGCTCGCAACTCGTATCGCGTGCGATGTGGTCGATGCCCAGGCGGGTTTCGACGTGGCGGCGGCCATTGCCAAGCAGCACGCCGTTGGCGGTCAGCTGGGCGTTGTCGCCTTCCAGGCGCACGTTCAGTTCATGGCGGCTGAGCGCGGCGCCCAGTTCCAGGTCGACGCGGTGGTACTGCGCGTCACGTGCCAGCACCGCGTCGGTGCGCAGGAAGCTGGTCTGGCGCGCGCTGCCGGTCTGCACGCGGGCGTGCTTGAGCACGGCATCGCGGGCGACATGGGCGTGCAGCACGGTGTTGTCCAGGTGGGCCGAATCGCCGACGCTGAAGCGGTGCTCGACCACACCCAGGCTGGCGCCGGCACGCAGTTCGATCAGGTGGCGGTGGTGCCAGGCCAGGTCGGTCTCGCCGGCGACGCTGGCGAATACCAGCTGCAGCGGCGCTTCGACCTGCACGCCTTCGTCCACGCGCAGCACTACGCCTTCATCGGCCAGTGCGGCGTTGAGGCGGGCGAAGATCTCCTCGCTGCGCTCGTAACGGCGGCCAAGGAAACGCACGGCGTCTTCGCCGGATGCCAGTGCGGCCGACAGCGGCTGCAGCTGCACGCCGGCCGGCAGGGCCTGCACGTCGCTCAGCGCGGCATCCAGGCGGCCGTTGACGAACACCAGGCGCGGTGCCGGGATGTCCTCCAGCAGTGCGGCATCCAGTGCCGGCGGGGTCAGCGGTGCGGCGGCGAACGCACGGCGCTCCAGCTGGCGCAGCGAGGTGTACTTCCAGGCTTCGTTGCGCGCAGCCGGCAGGCCATCGCGCAGGGCCGCGTCGAGCACTTCGCGGCGCGCATCGCTGCCGCAGAAGGCCTGGGCCATGGAGTCGAGCAGGGCGCTCATCAGACCGCCGCCTCGCGCACCACGCGATCCTTCAGGAAATCGTAGCCGTGCGCTTCCAGTTCCAGGGCCAGCTCCGGGCCGCCACTCTTGACGATGCGGCCATCGGCCAGCACGTGCACCACGTCCGGCTTGATGTAGTCGAGCAGGCGCTGGTAGTGGGTGATGACCAGGAACGAACGGTCGGCCGCACGCAGTGCGTTGACGCCGTCGGCCACGCTCTTCAGCGCGTCGATGTCCAGGCCCGAATCGGTTTCGTCGAGGATCGCCAGCTTCGGCTCCAGCACGGCCAGCTGGAAGATCTCGTTGCGCTTCTTCTCGCCACCGGAGAAGCCTTCGTTGACGCCACGGTGCAGCAGTTCGTCCTTCAGGTGCAGCACGGCCAGCTTCTGGCGCACCAGCTTCAGGAACTGCATGGAGTCCAGTTCGTCTTCACCGCGTGCCTTGCGCTGTGCATTCAGCGCGGCGCGCAGGAAGTAGGTGTTGTTCACGCCCGGGATTTCCACCGGGTACTGGAACGCCAGGAACAGGCCGGCGGCGGCGCGCACTTCCGGGTCCTGGTCGAGCAGGTCGACGCCGTCGAACTGCACGCTGCCTTCGGTCACTTCGTAGCCGTCGCGGCCGGCCAGGACATTGCCCAGGGTGGACTTGCCGGCGCCGTTGGGGCCCATGATGGCGTGCACCTGGCCGGGCTTAACATCCAGCGACAGGCCCTTGAGGATTTCCTTGTCGCCGATGCGGGCGTGGAGGTTTTCGATCTTCAGCATGGTCATGACTTGGTTGATTTCGGGGCTGCGGGGTCGATGCGGACGATCTGCACCGTGCCGTTGCCGGGCTGCCCAGGTTGAGCGGGGAGGGCGGAGAAGACCACGAGGATCTCTTCACCGGGTTCTTGCAGGCAGGAGACCGGGAGGGAGGCCTGTCGGATGGATTCGGCAGCGGCGCGATCCAGCTCACGGTTGCGCGAACTCAGGAGCGGCCGGATCGCGTCGAAGCTGCCGTCCTGCCGCGTCGTCAGCAGCATGGAAAATTCTTTCGGCGTGGAGATGACCGTGCCGGCGGGCAATTTGACCGGGGTCGCACCCGCCAGGTCTTCGGGGGTGCAGGCCGCGTTTGCCACCGCCCAGGGCGAAAGGCCCAGCAGCAACAGTGCGGGCAAAGACGTACGCATCATCCGACGCTTCCCTCCAGCGAGACTTCCAGCAGCTTCTTGGCTTCCACCGCGAACTCCATCGGCAGTTCGCGGAACACCTGCTTGCAGAAGCCGTCGACGATCATCGACACCGCGTCTTCCTGGCTGATGCCACGGGCGCGGCAGTAGAACAGCTGGTCGTCGGAGATCTTGGAGGTGGTGGCCTCGTGCTCGACGGTGGCGCCGGGGTTCTTCACCTCGATGTAGGGGAAGGTATGGGCACCGCATTGCTTGCCGATCAGCAGCGAATCGCACTGGGTATAGTTGCGCGCGCCATCGGCGTTGCGGTCCACACGCACCAGGCCGCGGTAGGTGTTCTGGCCGCGGCCGGCGCTGATGCCCTTGCTGACGATCTTGCTCTTGGTGCGCTTGCCGATGTGGATCATCTTGGTGCCGGTGTCGGCCTGCTGGCGGTGATGGGTCAGCGCCACGGAGTGGAACTCACCGACCGAGTCGTCGCCCAGCAGTACGCAGGACGGGTACTTCCAGGTGATCGCCGAGCCGGTCTCGACCTGGGTCCAGGTGACCTTGCTGCGCGCGCCACGGCATTCGGCACGCTTGGTGACGAAGTTGTAGATGCCGCCGACGCCGTTCTCGTCGCCCGGGTACCAGTTCTGCACGGTGGAGTACTTGATCTCCGCGTCTTCCAGCGCCACCAGCTCGACCACTGCAGCGTGCAGCTGGTTCTCGTCGCGCATCGGCGCGGTGCAGCCTTCCAGGTAGGACACGTAGGCCTTGTCCTCGCACACGATCAGGGTGCGCTCGAACTGGCCGGTGTGGCCGGCGTTGATGCGGAAGTAAGTGCTCAGCTCCATCGGGCAGCGCACGCCCTTGGGAATGAACACGAAACTGCCATCGGAGAACACCGCCGAGTTGAGCGCGGCGAAGTAGTTGTCACCCACCGGCACCACGGTGCCCAGATACTGGCGGACCAGCTCCGGGTGTTCCTTGATGGCCTCGGACATCGAGCAGAAGATGATGCCCTTCTCGGCCAGTTCCTTGCGGAAGGTGGTACCGACGGACACCGAGTCGAACACCGCGTCCACCGCCACGCCGGCCAGCTTGGCGCGCTCGTGCAGCGGCACGCCCAGCTTGTCGTAGGTGTCCAGCAGCTCCTTGGGCACGTCATCCAGCGAGGCGTACTTCGGGCCCTTCGGCGCGGAGTAGTAGCTGAGCGCCTGCAGGTCGATCGGGGCGATCTCCAGCTTGGCCCAGTCCGGCATCGGCATGGTCAGGAAGTGGCGGTAGGCGTCCAGGCGCCACTGCGTCATCCACTCCGGCTCTTCCTTCTTGGCCGACAGGGCACGGATGGTGTCCTCGTCCAGGCCCGGCGGCAGGGAGTCCGATTCGATCTCGGTGATGAAGCCGGCCGAATACTTGCGGCCGAGCTGCTCGTGGATCTCGCGGTTGGGGGTGTCGTCGTGGGCGACGTTTTCGATGGTTTCGGTGGCCATGGGGGGCTGCCTACGGATCAGGAGACGACGTCGACAGCGATGGTGCGGCGCTGTTCGTCATCGGCAAGGGGGAGAGGGGGCAGGATCTGGGCGAGGGTGACATCGCGCAGGGCCTCGGAAACCACGTCGTTGATCAGCCGCCAGCTGCTGCGCGCGCCGCACTTGGGCGCCATGCCGCACTGGTGGTGGTCGTGGCTGCATTCGGTCAGGGCCAGCGGCCCTTCCATTGCTTCGACCACTTCGAACAGCGAGATCTCGATGGCCGGGCGGGTCAGCCGGTAGCCGCCACGCACGCCACGCAGGCCTTCAACCAGGCCGGCCTGGGCCAGCGGCTTGAGCACCTTGCTGACGGTGGGCGGCTCCAGACCGGTGAATTCGGCCAGCTCGGTGGCACTGAGTACCTCGCCCGGACGGGCGGCAAGCACGGTCAGTACCACGGTGGCGTAATCGGTGAGCTTGGTGACACGCAACATGGGAATGCGAGCGGTTCTTAAAGCGGACTGAAATTGTACGCTTTTATTCGCCGGCATCCAACCCGGGCATTCAGCCGGCGCTGGGGCCGGGCCGGGAGGACACACCGGGGCCGTTGCCAGGCGCAATGCTGCGCCAACGGGGTGATTTTCGCAATCACCCGGAATGGGCGAGAATCAGCGTTCCTTTCGCTGCAGACCTCCCTTGCCGATGCCCAAGAAGATCCAAGCCCGCAAGTCCGCCATCCACGGCAACGGTGTTTTTTCCGTGGCCCCGATCAAGCAGGGCGAGCGCGTGATCCAGTACAAGGGCCTGCTGCGCAGCCACGGCGACGTTGATGCCGATGACAGCGGCGACGTCGAAAGTGGCCATACCTTCCTGTTCACCCTCAATGACGACTGGGTGATCGATGCCAACTACAAGGGCAATGACGCGCGCTGGATCAACCACAGCTGCGACCCGAACTGCGAAGCAGTGATCGAGGAAGACGAGGACGGTGACAGCCGTGGCGACAAGGTGTTCATCGAAGCGCTGCGCGACATCAAGGCCGGTGAGGAACTGACCTACAACTACGGCATCACCCTGGCCGAGCGCCACACCGCCAAGCTGAAGAAGATCTGGGAGTGCCGCTGCGGCTCGCCCAAGTGCACCGGCACCATGCTGCAGCCCAAGCGCTGACCCGCAATGGGTAGTGCCGGCCGCTGGCCGGCACACACGTGAAAAGCGTGCCGGCCAGCGGCCGGCACTACCTTATTTGCCCAGCACGCCTGCCGGCACCAGGTTGCCCAGGTTCTGGTTGAAGGTGACCACCAGCTTGCCGTTCTTCACCTGCGCCGACTGTACCTGCAGGGCGCCAAGTACACCGGCCACGGCCGGATCCAGCTTGTAGATCGGCTCGCGCTGGGCGTAGTCGCTCAGCCAGGCGTTGAGCAGGCCGCGGGTGCGCGAGTCGAGACGACCGCCCTGGTTGGCGGGGGTGAAGTCATCCACGCTGGGCTGCTGCAGGTGGAAACCCTGGGTCTGCGCGTCGTAGCGCAGGCCGCTGCTGAGCTTCACCGTACCCAGTCTGGCCGGATTGCCACCGGCGGTGGCCAGTGCAACGTCCATGCCGAGGTTCAAGCGCTCGCCGGCCGGGAGGCTCAGCTGGGGGTGGCTCATGGTCAGCGCGATCAGTCCGCCCAGGGCGTCCTGGGTGCGCGGGAAGCTGCCATCGAGGTACTGCTGCACATCGCTGGCGCCCACCGACAGTTCGCGGCCGGAAATGGAAGGGGCGGCCTGGGCACCGATCGCGGCTGCGATCAGTACGGTGGAGGCGGCGAGGCGGGTCATCAGGGAACGCAGGCGCATGGCGGTGACCGCTGGACAGGGAATGGATGGAGGAAAGAGTAGCCGGGGCGGCTGAATCGTGCGTGCATGCCGCTGCAACGGTTCAGTCCAGCGTTGGCCGCAGTTGCGCCGACTGGATCTGCCAGGCGCGGCCATCGGGGCTGGATTGCACGCGGTACCAGCCGCCGAAGCGGAAGGTGCCTTGTGCGGTGGTCGCGCGGAGCCGCACCGGCACCTCCAGCAACCGGGATGGCTGCCGGCCGTCGCGTGCCAGCGGGGTTCCGCTGTCCAGGCGCAGCGTGCGCAGGTCCTGCAACTGGCGTATCGCAGCGTCATCTGCGCGGTGCGGATCGGCCGGTGGCATCGCCCATGCCGCGTCGCTGGCGCTGCGGTTGCGGTTGAGCAGCGCGATCACGTAGCGGTTGAGCATCACCGAAGGTGGTTCGGCGTCGGCAGCGACCGCGGCGAACAGCGGATCGATCGTTGCTGACTGCGGGGGCGCTGCGTCGGTGTCTGCAACGGCCTGTGCTCCCGCGCTGGCTGGTGATGGCGCAGGCGCAACGTCCGGTTGTGCAGTGGGCCTGGAACAGCCCAGCAGCACCAGTGGCGCGATCAGGAATAGAGTCCTGCGCATGCCTCCTCCCCGAGGCGACGTGGAGAAGGCAGTGTATCGACTGCGCCCCGGTCAGCGGGAGGTGGGCAACTGTTCCAGTGCATCCAGCGCCGGCAGCACCTGCCCGGCGATGGCGGCCAACGCGTGTCCATCGGTTTCGGCGTGGCGCTGCACGATGTCGCGCAGCAGCTGGGTGGCAATCACCAGGGTCGCACGTTCATCGCCGCTGAGCCCGGCGGTGCGCGGTGCCGCTTCCAGCAGGCGCATCAGGTCGCGGCTGGCGCGATGTTCCAGTTCGATGGTGCAACGCCCGGTGCACTGCACCCCGTCCTTTTCGATGGGGGTCACCGAGATCCGGTAGCGGGTGGAGGGGCTGGCCATGAGGGGATGCTCGCCGTAGCTGTGGAGGATGTGCCAACGATAGGCAAGGCCACGGCCGGCGGCGACGGCCGGCGCTGCACGCAGTGTTCCACCCGGTACGTTCCGGCACCGCCGCAGGCGGGGCCCAGCCAATGGCGACGGGCCTGTACGGGCATTCCCGGGGATGCGGCAACGCTGTGTTGCGGGCCGTGGTTGGGACAAAAAAAACGGGACGGCCGGAGCCGTCCCGTCGGAATCCGCGTTGGGGCGCGCGCTTACAGCGCGGCGTCCTTCAGCTTCTTCAGCGGACGCACCTTCAGCTTGGTGGTAGCCGGCTTGGCGGCGAACCACTGTTCTTCCTTGGTGAACGGGTTGATGCCCTTGCGCTTCGGCTTGGCCGGCACATTGACGGTGGTGATCTTCAGCAGGCCCGGCAGGGTGAAGGAGCCAGCGCCCTTCTTGTGCACCGAGGATGCGACGGCGCTTTCCAGCGAGGCCAGCACAGCGCGGACGTCCTTGGCGATGACGCCGGAGGCTTCAGCGATGTGTGCAACCAGGCCGGACTTGGTCAGCACTTCCTTGATCGGCTTCGGAGCGGCCGGCTTGGCGGCTGCCTTCGTCGCGACTTTCTTCACTGCCTTCTTCGGGGCAGCCTTCTTAGCGGTCTTTGCCATGGTTTCCTGTTCCGTGAACGGTTGGTTGTTTGGTCGGCGCCGAACCCCGTCGGCAAGCGCAATGTAGGGCAACTCTCGGGCGCCGCCAATAGCCCGAAGCGCGGAAAGTGCATGTTTTTTCATATCCAGGCCGATTCAGTACATGGCCGGCGATGGCGGACGGGGGTGTCGGGGCGCGGCTGGCCGCCAGCGCCTGGTCATCGGCAGGATGCGCGAAACCACTGAAAACAAGGGGGAAATGCGTTTCCGGCTGGTGAGGAAGTGTCCATCTGCCCAGCGCCGGAGCGACGTGGCGCGTGCGGCGGAGCGACGCAGGGCTAACGCGCCACGTGCGAGGGTGATCGTTCATCACCGTCACGCAGGAGCAGCACATGGGAATCTCGCGACACGCCACCGCGCACTGGGAAGGCGACCTGAAGTCGGGCAAGGGGCAGTTGAGCACGCCGCAGAGTGGCCTGCTGGACAAGACCCGCTACGGCTTCAACAGCCGTTTCGGCGACGAAAAGGGCACCAATCCGGAAGAACTGATCGCTGCCGCGCACGCCGGCTGTTTCACCATGGCGCTGTCGGCCAAGCTGGGCGAAGCCGGCTTTACCCCGACCTCGCTGGATACCGAAGCCAAGGTCGATCTGTCGCTGGAAGGCGGCCCGCAGCTGTCGCAGATCCGGTTGAAAGTGAAGGCCGTTGTGCCGGGTATCGACGCGGCGAAATTCCGCGCGATTGCCGATGATGCCAAGCAGAACTGCCCGGTGTCCAAGGCGTTGAGCGCGGTGCCGATCAGCCTGGAAGCCGAGCTGGGCTGACCCAGGGTAGTGCCGGCCGCTGGCCGGCAACTGCATGAATCGATGATTGCAGAGGCAGCCGGCCAGCGTTATGGCGGCCTTCCTGGCCGCCACCCTCCGGGCCGTCGCGTCCGACGTTGGCAGCGGCTCCTGCCGCTGCCTTCGGCTCTACCCTGCGGCGTTTACCAGTCAAGGGTGCCGGTAATCACCGTCTGCACCTGGCCGCCGGACCAGACCTCGCCGTCCTCATCGACCAACAGGGTCAGGCGCGCATCGTGGCCGACTTCGCGGCCCTGGCTGACTTCGTACGGCGCACGGCCCCGCGGCAGGGCCTCGCGCAGGTCCAGCCACGCGGCCAACACGGCGTTGGCGGCACCCGAGGCGGCGTCTTCGAAGCGGCGACCGTTGCCGACGAAGGCGCGCACGGCCAGGTCGAATCCCTCGCGGCCATCGCTGAAGGCATAGGCGAACACGCCCATGCTGTCGGTGGATTCAGCCAATGCCGCCACCGCATCCCAATCCGGACGCAGGGCGCGCAACGCGGCTTCATCGGCCACCTGCACCACCCACCAGCTGCGGCCACCCTGCATGCGTGCCGGCGGCAACGTGCCCAATGGCCAGCCCTTCAGTGCTGCCTGCAGCCGCGGATCGGTGGCCTCGGCGGTTTCGGCCAGCTGCGCGCGCGGGGTGCGGATGGCGATGCGCTGCTGCGCGCCTTCGCCACTGACACGCAGCGGCAGGGCGCCGGCAATGCCGTCCTGCACCAGCACACCGTCGACCGGTGCGGCCAGGCCCGCCTGCAGCACCGCATGCGCGGTACCGACGCTGGGGTGGCCTGCGAACGGGACTTCCTTCTGCGGGCTGAACATGCGCAATCGATAGCTGGTGCCGGGCGCCTGCGGCGGAAACACGAAGGTGGTCTCCGGCAGGCGCGTCCAGCGCGCGATGGCCTGCATTCTGGCGTCGTCCAGGCCTTCGGCGTCGAGTACAACGGCCAGCGGATTGCCAGCGCCGGCGCGCGGGGAGAACACATCCAGCTGCAGGAAACGACGGGTGGTCATCGGGGCAAAACTCCAGTAAACAGGCGGCATAGCGTAGCGCGCGGCACCCAAAAGGGGACGGAGGGAATTAAGTCGCTTTTGCCCCATGTGCCATAAGCGACTTAATTCCCTCCGTCCCCTTTTTCCGTGCGCTACCAGCGAATGTGTCCGTCGATGACCGGCTGCACCTGGCCGCCAATCCACACCGTGCCCTGCGCATCGACCTGTACCTGCACGAGGCCATCGCGTCCCACTTCACGGCCCTGGCTGGCCACGTAGCGGCCCTCGTGGCCGGGCAGGGCATCGCGCTGCCGCAGCCAGGCGCCAATCAGCGCATTGGCGCTGCCGGTCACCGGGTCCTCGGGCACGCTTGGCGCATCAGCGGGGCAGAACGCGCGCACCACGCGGGTGTGGTCGGTGCCGGCTTCGTCGGCGAATACCGCCACGCCCGTGGCATCGGTCGCCCGACTCCAGCCGGCCAGCGCGGCCATGTCCGGCACCAGGCTGCGCACGGCGGCGGCATCGCGCAGTGGCAGCAGCCACCAGCGTGCACCGTTGTCCCACAATTCGGGTGCGTGCCCGCTGGCCGCCAGCGCCAGCAGCTGCTCCGGCGCGGCGTCCGCCGTCGTGTCCAGTTGTCGTGCCGGTGGGCTGGCCAGCTGGATCTGCAGTGCCTCGGCCGGGCCGCTCACCCGTACCGGCAGCAACCCCGCCGCGCATTGCTGCAGCAGGGCGCCGCCGCGCGGTTGCGCCAGGCCGCAGGTCACCGCCACCCACGCCGCACCGACGCTGGGATGCCCGGCGAACGCCAGTTCCCGGGTCGGGGTGAAGATGCGGATGTGGTAGTCGGCGCCGGGCGCGCTGGGGCGCAGGAAGAACACCGTCTCGGACAGGTTCAGCCAGGCGGACAGGGCCTGCATCTGGCTGCCGGAGAGCCTGTCGGCGTCCAGGATGGCGCCCAGGGGATTGCCGGTGCCAGGGCGGGGGGCAAAGACATCGAGCTGCAGGTAACGGAGGACGGCCATCTACGGGGATATTGCGCTTAGAATCAAAGGTTCCGCCCCCGAGGGCGGCTTCCCCACATTCTACATAGCCAATCCATGTCAGCTTCCCCCCTTGTCGATCGTTGGATCGTACTGAAGTTCGGCGGCACCTCGGTGTCGCGTCGTCATCGCTGGGACACGATCGGGAAGCTGGCGAAAAAACGTGCGGAAGAGACCGGCTCGCGCGTGCTGGTGGTGGTGTCGGCGCTGTCCGGGGTCACCAACGAACTGACCGCGATCGCCGATGGCGCGCCGGACAGCCGTGATCGCGTGGCCGCGCTGGTCGAGCGCCACGAGGGCTTCCTGGTTGAACTGGGCCTGGGCCGTGAGGTGCTGGCCGAGCGCCTGGCGGCGCTGCAGGGCCTGTTGGACGATGCGCGCGCCGCGACCCGTCCGCTGGAATGGCAGGCCGAGGTGCTGGGCCAGGGCGAGCTGTTGTCCTCCACCCTGGGCGCGGCCTATCTGCACGCGTCGGGCCTGGACATGGGCTGGATGGATGCCCGCCAGTGGCTGGATGCGATGCCGCCGCAGCCGAACCAGAGCGACTGGTCGCAGCGCCTGTCGGTAAACTGCCAGTGGCGCGCCGACGCGGAGTGGATGCAGCGCTTCCGCGCCCAGCCGACCCGCCTGCTGATCACCCAGGGCTTCATTTCCCGCCATGCCGACGGCGGCACCGCCATCCTCGGCCGCGGCGGCTCGGACACCTCGGCGGCGTACTTCGGTGCGCTGCTGGGGGCCAGCCGTGTGGAGATCTGGACCGATGTGCCGGGCATGTTCAGCGCCAACCCGAAGGACGTGCCGGACGCACGCCTGCTGACCCGCCTGGACTATTACGAAGCGCAGGAAATCGCCACGACCGGCGCCAAGGTGCTGCACCCGCGCTCGATCAAGCCGTGCCGCGATGCCGGCGTGCCGATGGCCATCCTCGATACCGAGCGCCCGGAACTGCCGGGTACCAGCATCGATGGCAGTGCCGCACCGGTGCCGGGGGTGAAGGCGATCAGCCGCCGCAACGGCATCGTGCTGGTGTCGATGGAAGGCATCGGCATGTGGCAGCAGGTCGGCTTCCTGGCCGATGTGTTCAACCTGTTCAAGAAGCATGGCCTGTCGGTGGACCTGATCGGTTCGGCCGAAACCAACGTCACCGTGTCGCTGGACCCGTCCGAGAACCTGGTCAACACCGATGTGCTGGCCGCGCTGTCGGCCGACCTGTCGCAGATCTGCAAGGTGAAGGTGATCGTGCCATGCGCGGCGATCACCCTGGTTGGTCGTGGCATGCGTTCGCTGCTGCACAAGCTGTCGGATGTGTGGGCCACCTTCGGCCGCGAGCGCGTGCACATGATCTCGCAGTCGTCCAACGACCTGAACCTGACCTTCGTCATCGACGAGGCCGATGCCGATGGTCTGCTGCCGGTGCTGCACGCCGAGCTGATCGACAGCGGCGCGATGCCAGTGGAAGAGACCGAAGTGTTCGGCCCGCGCTGGCGCGAGATCGCCGGCACCGTGCGCCCGCGTGGCACGCCGTGGTGGCGGGGCCAGCGTGCGCACGTGCTGCAGCTGGCCGATGCCGGCACGCCGCGCTACGTCTACCACCTGCCGACGGTGCGCGCCCGCGCCCGTGCGCTGGCTGCGATCAAGCCGATCGACCAGCGCTACTACGCGATCAAGGCCAACAGTCACCCTGCCATCCTGCAGCTGCTGGAAGCCGAAGGTTTCGGCCTCGAGTGCGTATCGCACGGCGAGCTGAAGCACGTGTTCCAGCACCTGCCGGAACTGTCGCCCAAGCGCGTGCTGTTCACCCCCAGCTTCTGCCCACGCAGCGAGTACGAAGCCGCATTCGCGCTGGGCGTGACCGTCACCGTCGACAACGTTGAAGCACTGCAGCGCTGGCCGGACCTGTTCCGTAACCGAGAGCTGTGGCTGCGTGTCGACCTGGGCCGTGGCGAAGGCCACCATGCCAAGGTCCGTACCGGCGGCAAGGACTCCAAGTTCGGCCTGCCGATCGCCCGCGTCGACGAGTTCGTGCGCGCGGCCACCGATCTGGGCAGCCGCGTGGTCGGCCTGCATGCGCACCTGGGCAGCGGCGTGGAGACCGCGCAGCACTGGCGCCTGATGTGCGATGAACTGGCCGGTTTCGCCCGCCGCATCGGCAGCGTGCAGACCATCGACATCGGTGGCGGCCTGCCGATTCCGTATTCCGCCGAGGACGAGCCGTTCGACCTGGATGCCTGGGCCGAGGGCCTGGCCGAGGTCAAGGCGCTGCATCCGGCCTTCCGCCTGGCGATCGAGCCGGGCCGCTACCTGGTGGCCGAGTCCGGCGTGCTGCTGACCCATGTCACCCAGGTGGTGGAGAAGGACGGCGTGCGCCGCGTCGGCCTGGATGCTGGCATGAACGCACTGATGCGCCCGGCCCTGTACGACGCCTGGCACGACATCGAGAACCTCAGCCGCCAGGGTGGGTATGCCGAGGCGGCGTTCGATGTGGTTGGCCCGATCTGCGAATCCAGCGATGTGTTCGGCAAGCGCCGCAAGCTGCCGGTGTCGACCGCGCCGGACGACGTGATGCTGATCGCCGATGCCGGCGCCTACGGCTATTCGATGGCCAACACCTACAACCAGCGGATGCTGCCGCGCGAAGACGTGATCGAATGATCGCCGCGCGCGCCCTGCACCCGCCCACCGACACGCCCCGCGCCATCGCGCGGGCCCGTGCCTGACCGGATACACCATGACTGCTTTCGACAAACACCAGGTTTCCCGCTTCCGCTTCGTCCGCTGCGAGTTCGCCGCGCAGACCGGCGTGGCCAAGCTGGTCTATGCCTTTGATGACGGCCCGGAGATGGTGGAGACCATCACCGTGCCGGGCGCCCCGTTCGTGCTGGACGAGGCGCGTACCGCTGCCGTGCAGCGCGCGCTGCAGCTGCTGCACCTGATCGCCGGTGTCAGCTACTACAAGGCGGGCGTACCGGAGACGGTCAGCATCGACAGCTATGCCATCGATGCCGATACCGCTGCGCTGGTGGAGACGGTCTATCTCAACGGCCTGGGTGAATTCGCGTACCGCAACGGCCTGAACCTGCGCGGGCGCTTCCGCCTGCCGGTGCAGGGCGAAGCGGTGCAGGCGCCGGTGCTGGGCCTGCAGCCGCACGCGCTGGTGGCGATCGGCGGCGGCAAGGATTCGCTGGTCAGCATCGAAGCGCTGCGCCGTGCCGGCGTGGACGAAACGGTGACCTGGATCGGCGGTTCGCAGCTGATCCGCGCCTGTGCCGAGCGTACCGGCCTGCCGACGCTGAACCTGGGCCGCGCGCTGGCGCCAGAACTGTTCGAGCTCAACCGCCAGGGCGCCTGGAACGGCCATATCCCGGTCACCGCGGTGAACTCGGCGATCATGGTGCTGGCCGCGCTGCTGCAGGGCGTGGACCAGGTGGTGTTCTCCAATGAGCGTTCGGCCAGCTACGGCAGCCAGATTCCGGGCACCGGCGAAGTGAACCACCAGTGGTCCAAGGGCTGGGCGTTCGAGCAGGCCTTCGGCAGCCATGTGCAGGCGCACGTGGCGGCGGACCTGCAGTACTACTCGCTGCTGCGCCCGATGTCCGAGCTGGCGGTGGCCCGCCAGTTCGCCAAGACCGACTTCTACGACGCGCACTTCTCCAGCTGCAACCGCAACTTCCACATCCTCGGCGAGCGCCCGGTGAACCGCTGGTGCGGCGTCTGCCCGAAGTGCCATTTCGTGTTCCTGGCGCTGGCCCCGTTCATGCCCAAGACGCGCCTGGTGCGCATCTTCGGCCGCAACCTGCTGGACGATGCCGAGCAGGCCGGTGGTTTCGATGCGCTGCTGGAATTCCAGGACCACAAGCCGTTTGAGTGCGTCGGCGAAGGCCGCGAATCGCGTGCGGCGATGGCGACCCTGGCGCAGCGCCCGGAGTGGAAGGAAGACGTGCTGGTGAAGCGCTTCTGCAATGAGATCCAGCCGCAGCTGGATGCCGCCGAACTGGAACTGGCACCGCTGCTGCAGCTGCAGGGCGAGCACCGCGTTCCGGCTGCGCTGTGGGAACGGGTGCGTGAAGATTTCGAAGCTTGAAGGAAAGCGCGTTGCGCTGTGGGGCTGGGGCCGTGAGGGCCGCGCAGCGTTTGCGGTGCTGCGTGAGCGACTGCCCACGCTGCCGCTGAGCCTGTTCTGCCCGGCGGCCGAAGTCGAGGCCGCGCGTGCGGAAACGCAGGGCGTGCTGGACGTGCGTGGTGAGCCTTCTGCTGAAGCGCTGGCCGCGTTTGACGTGGTGATCAAGTCTCCCGGCATCAGCCCGTACCAGCCGATCGCGCTGGCGGCGGCGGAGCAGGGCACCACCTTCATCGGTGGCACCGCGCTGTGGTTTGCCGAGCATGCGGCTGCCGATGGCATCGTGCACGACACCGTGTGCGTGACCGGTACCAAGGGCAAGAGCACCACCACCGCGCTGGTCGCGCACCTGCTGCGTGCCGCCGGCCACCGTACCGGTCTGGTCGGCAACATTGGCCTGCCTCTGCTGGAAGTGCTGGACCCGCAGCCCGCGCCCGATTACTGGGCGGTGGAACTGTCCAGCTACCAGACCGGCGAAGTGGCGCGCAGTGGCGCCCATCCGCAGGTAGCGGTGGTGCTGAACCTGTTCCCCGAACACCTGGACTGGCACGGCAGCGAACAGCGTTATATCGAAGACAAGCTGCGGCTGGTGACTGAAGCCGCGCCGCGCATCGCCGTGCTCAACGCCGCCGATCCGCACCTGGCCGCGCTGTCGCTGCCTGACAGCGAAGTGGTCTGGTTCAACCAGCCGCAGGGCTGGCATATGCGCGGTGACATCGTGCATCGCGGTGAGCAGGCCGTGTTCGATACCCGCAACACACCGCTGCCGGGCCGCCACAACCGCGGCAACCTGTGCGCGGTGCTGGCCGCGCTGGAAGCGCTGGGGCTGGACGCGGTGGCGCTCGCGCCGGCGGTGCAGGATTTCCGGCCCCTGCCGAATCGCCTGCAACGCATCGGCGCGGCCGATGGCCTGACCTACGTCAACGATTCGATCAGCACCACGCCGCATGCCAGCCTGGCTGCGCTGGAGTGCTTTGCCGGGCAGCGTATCGCGCTGCTGGTGGGCGGGCACGACCGTGGCCTGGACTGGAGCGATTTCATGCAGCACATGTCGCACGACGTGCCGCCGGTGGAGATCGTGACCATGGGCAGCAACGGCCCGCGCATCCACGCGATGCTGCAGCCGCTGGCCGATGCCGGTCGCTTCGGCCTGCACGCTGCAGGTGATCTGCCCGAGGCGATGGCCTTGGCGCGCGCCGCGCTGGGTGCGCAGGGTGGGGTGGTGCTGCTGTCGCCGGGCGCGCCGAGCTTTGGCGCCTATCGCGACTACGTGGCGCGTGGCCGTCATTTCGCTGAGCTGGCCGGGTTTGACCCGGAGAGCATCAGCGCGATTCCGGGGTTGGGTATCGCTTGAAGGTAGTGCCGGCCGCTGGCCGGCAACCTCCGGAGAAATTCATCCACGCATGGCGTGGATCTACTGTTCCTCGTCGATGAACGCGTAGCCGCCGTCGATCAGCTGCTGCAGATACGCATCGAAGCTGGGCGCGATCACCGCGTAGCTGTCCGGATCGTGCAGGTAGCGCACCACCTGGCCGGCAACGCCGCCGGGTGCCGGATCAAAATCCAGGTACAGCATCGAGGTGCCGCCATTGTTCATGCAGTGCGAGAAGCACAGGCGGCGGTTCATCGGCAGGTCGGCGTCGATGCCTTCACCCAGGATCTCCGGCTCGTCGTCCAGCCATTCCTCGTAGATGGAACGGATGCTGTCGTCCCATTGCTGCTGGTCCTCGAAGATCTGCGCGACCGAACGCAGGTAGTACGGATAGCCGCCATCCTCCACGTCCGAGCCGAGCATCAACACGCAGACCTCACCGCTGGGGTACTCGCGGAAGTGGGTGCCATCCACGCGGGACAACAGTTCTGCCAGGCTGTCCGGCACCAGCGGCCACTGCGCACGCAGGCGCTGCAGGTCTTCGGCGCTGGCGCCCTGCACATGGGCCCACCGCGGGGCATCGTCGGCAGGCAGGCGTGGGATCAGGCCAGACAGAAAGCGATCAACCAGGTTCATGCGAAAAAAGGGGACGGAGGGGATTAAGTCGTATCCAACCACACCTGCGTCACGTCGCCAATGCAGAATGCGACGCGGGAGGGGCGAATACGGCTTAATCCCCTCCGTCCCCTTTTTCTTGCGGAGCAGGCGCATGAATCGTTGGCGATGCGGTGTGGCGGTGATGCTGGGGCTGGCGGCGATGCCGGCGTGGGCGGCGATGAAGACGCAGCCGGTGGAGTGGAAGCACCAGGGCACGACCTTCAGTGGCGTGCTGGTCTATGACGACGGCGACAACGACAAGCGCCCGGGCCTGGTGATGGTGCCGAACTGGAAGGGTGTGAACGCATCGGCCATAGAGAAGGCCAAGCAGCTGGCCGGCGATGACTACGTGGTGCTGGTGGCCGATGTGTACGGCAAGGGCGTGCGGCCGAAGACCGATGCCGAGGCCGGCCCGGTGGCGACCAGGCTGCGCAACGATCGGCCGCTGCTGCGCGCGCGTGCGCTGGAAGCGGTGAACGTGCTCAAGGCGCAGGCCGGGAAGGTGCCGCTGGATGCTGGCCGGATCGGTGCGGTGGGCTTCTGTTTCGGCGGCACCACGGTGCTGGAACTGGCCCGCGCGGGTGCGCCGCTGGCTGGCGTGGTCAGCCTGCACGGCGGGCTGGGTTCGCCGCTGCCGGCGCAGGCCGGTGGCACGCACCCGTCGGTGCTGGTGCTCAACGGGGCCGACGACAAGAGCGTGACCGCCGAGGACATCGCCGGTTTCCAGAAGGAAATGAACGCAGCCAAGGTCGATTGGGAGTTCACCAACTACAGCGGTGCGGTGCATTGCTTCGCCGAGCGCGATGCCAACAGCCCGCCGGGCTGCCAGTACAACGAGCGTGCGGCCAAGCGTGCGTGGAAGGCGCTGGATGAGTTCTTCGAGGAACGCTTCGAGAAGCGTTGAGCCGCGGTGTTCGCCGGGCATGGCCCGGCGCTACCCGATCGCGTGCGGTAGCGCCGGGCCATGCCCGGCGACGCCATCAATGCGAGCGCTGCACCGCGTAGCGGGCCAGACCACGCAGGGCGGCCACGGCGTCGTTGTCAGCCAGGCCATCGAGCGCGCGCTCGGCGGCTTCGGCATATTCCTCGGCACGCGCGCGGCTGTACTCCAGGCCGTCGGTGGCGCGGATCGCGGCCAGCACTTCCGGCATCGCCGTGGCATCACCATCCCGCACGATGGTGCGCAGGCGCTCGCGGGTGGCATCGTCGGAGTGGGCCATCGCGTGGATCAGCGGCAGCGTCGCCTTGCCCTCTGCAAGGTCGTCGCCCAGGTTCTTGCCCAGCTCCTCGGCGTTGGCCGAGTAGTCCAGCACGTCGTCGGCGATCTGGAACGCGTAGCCCAGGTGCATGCCGTAGTCGAACAGGGCCTGCTGGGTGGCTTCGTCCACACCGCTGGCCAGCGCGCCCAGGCGGGTACCGGCAGCGAACAGCACCGCGGTCTTGCGCTCGATAACGCGCAGGTAGGCGGCTTCGTCGGTATCGGGGTTGTGCACGTGCAGCAGCTGCAGCACCTCACCCTCGGCGATGCGGTTGGTGGCATCGGCCAGGATCTGCATCACCGACATGCGCTCCAGCTCGACCATCAGCTGGAAGCTGCGCGAGTACAGGAAGTCGCCGACCAGTACGCTGGGCGCGTTGCCCCACAGCGCGTTGGCGGTGCTGCGGCCACGCCGCAGGCTGGATTCGTCCACCACGTCGTCGTGCAGCAGGGTGGAGGTGTGGATGAACTCGATGATCGCGGCCAGCTGGTGGTGGTCCGCGCCGACATTGCCGACCGCACGGCCGGCCAGCATCACCAGCATCGGGCGCAGGCGCTTGCCGCCGGCGGAAATGATGTGGTCGGCGATCTGGTTGATCAGCACGACGTCCGAGGACAGCCGGCGCCGGATCAGGGCGTCGACGGCGGCCATGTCGGCCGCGGCAAGCGACTGGATCTGGGGCAGGCCCAGGGCGGGACGGGTGTCTTCGGTGATGGTCATGCGATCAGGCTTTCAGGCTCACCACTGATTATAGGCGCTGACCGTGAATTCGGGCGCAAACCGGGCCGGCCGGCGTCCGCGGCCTGGCCAAGGCGGCCGCCTGCGTGAATACGTATGCAGGTTGCGCCATGCCCGGGAGGCCGCCGCTAAGCTTGCCGGAACAGGATTTCGGCCCGCTTCCGGCGGGCCCCGCATGCCCGGAGGGGGGCTGTCGATGTCGCACTATCCATGGTGGCGCGGAGCCGTCATCTACCAGATCTACCCGCGCAGCTACCTCGATGCCAACGGCGATGGCGTGGGCGACCTGCCGGGCATCATCGAGCGGCTGGACCACATTGCCGCGCTGGGCGTGGACGCGATCTGGATCTCGCCGTTCTTCAAGTCGCCGATGGCCGACTTCGGCTACGACATCGCCGACTACCGCGACGTCGACCCGCTGTTCGGCAGCCTGGACGACTTCGACCGCCTGCTGGCCAAGGCGCACGGTCTGGGCCTGAAGGTGATGATCGACCAGGTGCTGAGCCACACCTCGATCGAGCACGCCTGGTTCCGCGAGAGCCGCCAGGACCGCAGCAACCCGAAGGCGGACTGGTACGTCTGGGCCGACCCGCGCGAGGACGGCACGCCGCCGAACAACTGGCTGTCGCTGTTCGGTGGCGGCGCCTGGCAGTGGGAGCCTCGCCGTGAGCAGTACTACCTGCACAACTTCCTGGTCGACCAGCCGGACCTGAACTTCCATCACCCGGACGTGCAGCAGGCCACCCTGGACAACGTGCGCTTCTGGCTGGACCGCGGCGTGGACGGCTTCCGCCTGGATGCGATCAACTTCTGCTTCCACGATGCGCAGCTGCGCGACAACCCGTCCAAGCCGGCGGACAAGCGCGTGGGCCGCGGCTTCAGTCCAGACAACCCGTACGCGTACCAGTATCACTATTACAACAACACCCAGCCGGAGAACCTGCCGTTCCTGGGGCAGCTGCGCGCGCTGCTGGACGAGTACCCGGGCGCGGTCAGCCTCGGCGAGATTTCCTCGGAGGACTCGCTGGCCACCACCGCCGAGTACACCCAGGACGGCCGCCTGCACATGGGCTACAGCTTCGAGCTGCTGGTCAACGACTACAGTGCGGCCTACATCCGCGATACGGTCTCGCGCCTGGAAGCGGTGATGACCGAAGGCTGGCCCTGCTGGGCGGTTTCGAATCACGACGTGGAGCGGGCGGTCAGCCGCTGGGGCGGCCACCCGGCCGACCCGCGCCTGGCGCGGATGCTGGTGGCGCTGCTGTGCTCGCTGCGCGGCTCGGTGTGCCTGTACCAGGGCGAGGAGCTGGGCCTGGCCGAGGCCGAGGTGCCGTTCGAGGCCCTGCAGGACCCCTATGGCATCACCTTCTGGCCGAATTTCAAGGGCCGCGACGGCTGCCGTACCCCGCTGCCGTGGACCGACGCTCCGCTGGCTGGCTTCACCTCCGGCAAGCCCTGGCTGCCGATCCCGGCCGAGCACCGGGTGGCGGCGGTGGCCGTGCAGGAGCGCGACCCGCACTCGGTCCTGGCGGCGTTCCGGGCATTCCTGGCCTGGCGGCATGGCCAGCCGGCGCTATTGCATGGCAGCATCCGATTCATCGAAAGCGCCGAGCCAGTGCTGCTGTTCGAGCGTATGCTTGCAGATGAAACCCTCCTGCTGGCCTTCAACCTGTCGGCCGAGGCGGTGAGCCATCCGCTGCCGCCGGGCAACTGGCAGCAGGTGGCGGTGCCGGGCCCGGATGCGGGCACGGTGCAGGGCAATGAACTCCAGCTGCCGCCGCGTGCGGTGTATTGCGCCCGACGCAGCTGACCGTTTTCTCCGGTGGCGGTACTTGCGGGGACGGGGCCGAAGCGCCCCGTCCCTTTTTTGTGGGTGCGGTTGGTGAAAGGCATCCACGCATGGCGTGGATCTACTGGGGGAGGCCCTTGTCCACGCCATGCGTGGATGGGCTTGGCCGGCCAACGGCCAGCATCCGCGCAAAAGAAAACCCGCTGCCTGCGCAGCGGGTTTCCGGTCCTGCTCCCCTTGTGTTGCCGGCCAGCGGCCGGCACTACCTGGTCATGGTCAGAACTTGTAGTTCACGCCCAGCATGTAGGTGCGGCCCCACTCGATGTACTCCAGCGGGCGGTCCTTGCTGCCGGCGTAGGTGCGGTACGGCTCGTTGGTCAGGTTGCTGCCCTGCAGCAGCAGGGTCAGGCCCCGCAGGGCGCTGCTGTCGCTGAAGGTGTAGCTGACCTGCGCATCGGTCACGTTTTCGCCGACGACGTAGCGCAGGCTGCGGTTGCCGTTGAAATTGCCGATCTCACCGATGAAGTCCGAACGCCGGCGCTGGCTCACGCGTGCTTCAAATCCGCTGCGCTCGTAATAGGTGGTGAAGTTGTACACGCGCTTGGACAGGCCCGGCAGGCTGATCGGGTCACTGCCCACGCTGGAGGCGCTCTCCGGATCCAGGATGGTGATGTCGCTCTTGTTGAAGGTCGCGCTGGCCTGCACGCCGAAGCCGCGCAGATTGTCGGTCAGCATGTCCAGCGGGAACGACGCGGTCAGTTCCAGGCCCTTCAGCGTGCCGCCCTTGCCGTTCTGCGGAGCGGAGAAGGTGCCGGTGGTCAGCACCGGCGCCGTCATGCCCGGCGGCGGCACGTAACTGCCCAGCAGCGCGGTGAAGTCGTAGTTGTCCACCGACTGGGTGTAGACGTAGCTCTTCAGGTCCTTGTAGAAGATCGCGGCGGCCACATAGGCCTTCTCGCCGAAGTACTTCTCATAGGAGAGGTCCAGCGCGGTGGCACGCCACGGGTCCAGCAGCGGATTACCGCCGCTGCCGCCAGGGCGGCCGGTGCCGGTGTCCACGCCGAACTCCAGGCCGGCGCGCATCTGGTCCACGCGCGGGCGTGCGACCTGCTTGGCGGCGGCGAAGCGCAACGTCTGCTGGTGCGGGAACATGAAGGCCAGGTTCAAGCTCGGCAGCCAGTCGTTGTACGTGCGGCCAGCGGAGTAGGGCTGGATGTTGCTGCCGGCCGGCTGCGAGCTGTCCCAGTAGCGCGAATCCGAGCTCTGGTCGGTGTGCTGCATCTGCACGCCGATGTTGCCGCGCACGCCGACCACGCCGATGTCGGTGTTGATGTTCAGGCGCGCCCACGCGGTGGTGATCTTTTCCTGCACCGTCCACGACTTGGGAATCAGGTAGTCCAGGTTGTCGACCGGGTTGAAGGTCATGTAGCGCCCCACCGCGGCCGGCACGTTCCAGGCCGGGATGGTGCCGAGGCCGGCGAAGCTCAGGTCCACCGGGCGGTACTGCAGGTCCGAGGCGATGTTGGCATCGCCCTGGGCACCGAGCAGGATGTTGCCTTCGGACTGCGTCTTCACTTTGCGGCGGTCGGCGTAGTTCACGCCGATGTCGATGTCCGGCGCCCACGAGGCGATGGCATCGGGCAGGGCGATGGTGGCGGCCAGCTTGCCACCCTTCAGGCGGTCTTCCACCTGCGGCACCTTGCCGTAGCCGGAACCGTAGATGGTGTTGGTCAGGAACAACGCGCCGGGGTTGGAATAGTCCAGGCCCGGGCTGATCTGCGAGAAACCGTTCTGGCGGATCGACACGCCGACCGTATCCAGCTGCGGCATCGGCGTCAGCTGCAGGTTGTTTTCCAGGTTCAGCTCATCGCGGGTGGCCTTGGAGTAGTTCAGGTCGGCGACCAGCTTGACGCCACTGAAGTTGAATTCGTTGTTCCAGCCGAACGCGTCGATCTTGTCCTTGCGCTTGTTGTACATGCCGCGTACCAGCGGGTACACGCCGCTGGCGGTGCCGCCGGTGAATGATCCATTGGCGTTGATCTGCGGGTTGCTGACCAGCAGGCCGGGTGTGTAATTGCCGTTGTAGTTGCTCAGGTTGAGCTCGAACTGGTTGGCGGTGTCGATCTGCTCGGCTTCGGTGTGGAACGCATCGAAGGTGCTGGTCCAGCTGTTGTTCGGCCGGAACTGGATCGTGGCCATCACGCCGTCGCGCTTGTTGTTGCCGGTGCGGCGCAGCGCCTTGATGCCATCGGAGAAGTAGGTGCCGGCGGCAACGCCCGGGCGGTTGCCCTTGTCGGTGTGCTCGGTGGTCCACGGCTCATACAGGCCGACCTGGTTCTCCTGGATCGGCATGTCGCTGTGCGCGTAGCCGATGGCGATGCCCAGGGTCTTGTCCAGGAACTGGTCGATATAGCTGGCGCTGAAGCGGTTGCCGTACGGATCGACGTTGGCGGCGCGACCGAGCGAGCTCTTCTGGTACCGGCCGCTGACCGCGATCACGCGTTCGCCGAAGCTGAGCGGGCGTGCCGTCTGCATGTCGATGGTGCCCGACAGGCCCTGGCCGACCAGCGCCGCATCCGGGGTCTTGTACACGGTCACGCCGTTGACCAGCTCGGACGGATACTGGTCGAACTCGACGCCGCGGTTGTCACCGGTGCTGACCACTTCGCGGCCATTGAGCAGGGTGGTGGCGAAGTCCGGCGACAGGCCGCGCACGCTGATCACCTGCGCACGGCCCGCCACGCGCTGCGCGGCCAGGCCGGGCAGGCGCGAGATCGACTCGGCGATGCTGACGTCGGGCAGCTTGCCGATGTCTTCGGCGGAGATCGCCTCGACCACCGAGGTGGCGTCCTGCTTGACCGCGATCGCGCTCTCGATGCCGCGGCGGATGCCGGTGACCTGCACCGTGTCCAGGTTGGTGGCGGCGGTGCCGGCCGGCGTGGTGGTGCTCTGCGTGGACTGTGCCGACGCCAGCGTCGGCGCCAGTACAACGGCCAGCGCGAGACTCAGCGCACTGCGCTTGTGGTTCAACATTTTCCCCTCCCAGGCAATGTTGCAGATCGATTCGTGAGCGTCCCGGCCGGGCCGAGGACGTGCGACGCGGTGGCCGCTGTCGTCGCCGCTATGGTAGGCAGCGCGTTCTTCGCGGGAATCACCCTGCATACGTATTCAATGGTGTTTGCAGGGATGTAATCGCTTTCAGATCCTGCTTGCGGTAGTGCCGGCCGCTGGCCGGCAATCGCGTTCACCGGGTTGCGGGCCAGCGGCTGGCACTACCGGGGCATTCACAGCGGCGTGAAGCGAATGGCCTGCCCACCGCCCGGTGCCAGCACCAGCGTCACTGCATCGGCACTGGTCACCTCGCGGGTTTCGCGTGCGAACGCGAACGGGTTGCTGCGGAAATCAGCGCCTTCACCATCACGGTAGATCTCGGCGCGATAGCGCACGCCTGGCTCCAGGAAGCCCAGCGACACCGACAGCACGCGGCCGTGTTCATCCGTGATGCTGCCGAGGAACCAGTCGCGGCTGTTGCGGTCGCGGCGCACGATGGTCACGTAGTCGCCCACTTCGCCATCGAGCACGCGGCTCTGCTCCCAGTCCACCGCCACGTCTTCGATGAAGCGGAACGCCTCGCGATGCTGCAGGTAGTGCTCGGGCAGGTCGGCGGCCATCTGGATCGGGCTGTACAGCACCACGTACAGCGCCAGTTGGCGGGCCAACGTGCTGGGGATGGCCTGGCCGTGGCGGCCCTTCAGGCTGAGGATGCCGGGGGTGTAATCCATCGGCCCGGCCAGCATGCGGGTGAACACCAGGTTGACCTCATGTTCCGGCGGGTTCGGTGGCTGGCCCCAGGCGTTGTACTCCATGCCACGCGCACCTTCGCGCGAGATCCAGTTGGGATAGGTGCGGCGCAGGCCGGTGTCCTTGATCGGCTCATGCGGGTTCACCGACAGGTGCCGGCGCGCGGCTTCCTGCACCACCTTCAGATGGTGGCGGGCCATGAACTGCCCGTCGTGCCACTCGCGCCACAGCGGGCCCCCCGTGGGATTGCGGCGGTCGACCTGGCCGTCGTCGCAGACATAGCCGGTCTTGAACTGGTCCACGCCCAGCCGTGCGTACAGGTCCAGCGCAGCGCCCAGCTGATCCTCGTAGTGTTCGATGGCGCAGCCGGTTTCATGGTGGCCGATCAGGTGAACACCCTTCTTCAGGCCATACGCCGACAGTGCTTCAATGTCGAAATCGGACGTGGCACGGGTGAAATCGAAGTCGTAGCCATTGCCTACCCACATGCCGTCCCAGCCCGGATTCCAGCCTTCCACCAGCACACCACGGAAGCCGTGCGCGGCGGCGAAGTCGATCACCTTCTTCGTCCTGGCGGTGGTGGCCGCATGCTTCGGTCCGGTCGCCCAGCTCTCGTTGTCCAGGTGCATCGACCACCACACGCCCACGTACTTGGCCGGTTTCACCCAGCTCACATCGCCCAGCGCATTGGGCTCGTTGAGGTTGAGGATCAGGTCCGATTCGACCAGGCCACCGGCACGGTCTGCGATCTGCAGCGTGCGCCAGGGCGTGGCGAAGGGCAGGGCACGGCGCACCTTCCAGCCTTCGGCCGAGGGTGACAGCTGCGCGCGCAGGCGTTGTCCCTCGGTTCGCCGCAGCCACATGCCGGCGTAGTCCACCAACGCGGCCTCGTGGATCGCCACGTGCAGGCCATCACGGCTGCGCAGGGTCATCGGCGTATGCACCAGCGGCACCTCGCGAAGCGGCGTGCGCTGGTACAGGTATTCGTAGTGGATCGGCTCACCGGCGGGAATCCACCAGGCGGTTGATTCGGGCGCGATGGCGAACTCGGTCAGTTCGTCATCGATGATGGCCTCGCGCAGGTTCGGCTGCTGAGGGAATACATAGCGGAAGCCCAGGCCATCGTCGTAGACGCGGAACACCACATCCAGCCGGCGCCTGCTGCCGGTGGTCCCGGCCAGCTGCACGGTCATCTCGTTGAAGTGGTTGCGGGTGAGCCGGCGCTCGCCCCAGGGCTGTTCCCAGGTGTCATCGACGCTGCGCTGCTGGTGGCCGAGCAGGGCGAAATCGCGGTCCAGGCGGCCATCGCGCAGTTCGAAGCCCAGCTTCGAATCGGCCACCACGGGCTCGCCGAAACGCTCGACGCGGTAGCGGGCGGTGCCGCCGTCCAGCACCAGGCTGACCTTGAGCACCTTGCCGGGTGATTCGACGCTGACGACCTGTGGCGCGGCCTGTGCCAGCGTGGCCAATCCCAGCAGGGCCACGCCGAGCATGTGCGCGAACAGTGCGCGTACAACCGTGTGTGACATCGGCATTTCCCCTCCCAAGGCGCCGTTGGCAGACCCGGACCATAAGCCAGCGCAGCAGGCGCGCTATCGCGTGGCGCCATGAATACGTATGCAGCTGGACGCAGCCGACAGCCCCGCGTCTACCATGGGGCCAAGGCACCTTGAGGGAGGGGCCGCGCCCGCCCGCCGGCAACGACGGTGCGGACCTACAACGCGTGCAGAGAGGGAGGGAGGCCGACGGGCGCAAGCCGGTCCGCCGCTTCGATGCTGAAGATCATTTGCCTGACCGCTGCCCTGGGGGCAGCGCTGGGATCGACCGCGCAGGCGGCCGACCTGCAATTCGACGGCCGCCATGCGCGTGCCGAAGCCGCTGCCAACGGCAGCTACCTGCTGCATGCGCCGAAGGGTGAGGTGCGCATCGCGCCCATGCCGATGCGCAGCCAGACAGGTAGCGTGATGTTCGACGCGTTGTTCGCGCTGGCCCAGCAGGAAATGGACCAGGATCGCGTGGATGCGATCCGCGATCCTGCGTTCGACGAAGGCCGGCCGGTGCCATGCGAGTGCTTCCAGACAGGCGCGCGCTGGCCCTATGTGTGGACCCGCGATGTCAGCTTCGCCGCCGATCTGGCGCTGGCGCGGCTGGACCCGGAGCGCACCCGGCAGTCGCTGCAGTTCAAGCTGTCGGCGGCGCGCGATGGCCAAACGCGCGGCCTGTTCGTGGCGCAGGACACCGGTTCCGGTGGCAGCTGGCCGATCAGCAGCGATCGCGTGGTGTGGTTCCTGGCTGCACGTCATCTGCTGGAGGATCGCGCGTTTGCCGACCAGGTCTGGCAGGCGCTGCAGGGCACGCTGGCGCAGGACCGCGCGATGGTGTTCGACACGCAGATGGGCCTGTACCGGGGGGAAACCTCGTTCCTGGACTGGCGCGAGCAGACCTATCCTGACTGGACCCGCGAGGATGTGCGCTTCATCGGTGATTCCTATGCGCTGTCCACCAACGTGCTGCACTACCAGGCACTGCGCCTGGCCGAACGCCTGGCCGGCCAGCACGGCGATGCCCGCGCGGCCGAGTACAAGGCGTGGGCCGATGCGTTGGCGCAGCAGATTGATGCGCGCTTCTGGCGCGAGGACATCGGCCAGTACATGAGCTACATCGGCGAAGCCGCGCACCCGGTGCCGTACACCAAGGTCGATCTGCTCGGGCTGTCACTGGGCATCCTGGCCGACGTGCTGCCGCCCGAGCGTGCGCGCCGTGCGCTGGCGGCGTACCCGATGGGGCCGGCTGGCAGCCCGGTGGTCTGGCCGCAGGAAGCGCAGCAGCCGATCTACCACAACCGCGCGATCTGGCCGTTCGTCAGCGCCTACTCGCTGCGTGCAGCGCGGCAGCTGGATGATGCGCCGCGCATCGCGGCCGAGATCCGCTCGCTGATGCAGGGTGCCGCGCTGGCTGGCTCCAACATGGAGAACTACGAGCTGGTCAGCCAGGCGGTGCATGTCGAGGACGGTGCGCTGAGCGGCCCGGTGGTCAATTCCGAACGCCAGCTGTGGTCGGTGGCCGGCTATCTGTCGATGGTGGTCGAAGGTGTATTCGGCGTGCAGGACGATGGCCGCGTGCAGCCCAAGCTGCCGGCGGTGCTGGTGCCGGAGCTGTTCGGCACGCAGCGCAGCATCAGCCTGGAAGTCGCTGGCAAGCGCTACGTGCTGGAGCGCCCGCAGAACGTGGGCGACGGCCTGCTGCTGGCCGGCAGGACCACCACGCGCGGCACGACCACCACGGTGCAGCTGGTCGCTGCACCGGCAGCAACTGGTTTCACCGCCACGACGGCGGATGCCAACGCGCGTGCGCCGGCCACGCCGGTGGCGCCGCAGCCCCTGCGCAAGGGCGCGGGCTGGGACGTCCAGGTCGCCGCGCATCACGTGCTGTGGCAGGACGGCAAGACGGTCACCGCCAGCAACGGCGTGGCGCACATCAGCGACGATGGCCTGCAGCACTGCCTCAGCCTGACCCATCGCCAAGGCATGCTGGAATCACTGCACAGTCCGACGGTCTGTGTCGGACCGGAGCAGCTGCTGAAGGGGGAGCAGCACTGGCAGTTCACCTCGGCCAACGCCGGACACGTACGGCTGCGGTTGCAGTACGCCAACCCGAACGGCCCGATCAACACCGGCGTCACCGCTGCGGTGAAGCAGCTGGCGCTGCAGTGTCCCGGCCAGCCGCTGCAACGGCACACGGTTGCCTTGCCGCACAGCGTGGGCTTGCAGGAATCGACCTCCGCAACGTTCGCGGTGCCCAAGGGCCGCTGTACGGTCACGCTTGAAGAGGGCTTCAACATGAGCGCGCTTGAACACTTCGCGCACTACACCGGTGGCAAGGGCGGCCGTGAGGGCGTGCTCAACCAGGCGCAGGTGCAGGCGCTGAAGGTGGCACCGGTGGCGATGGAAGAGGGCGCACGATGAATCGTCCCGCCAAGCCACAACTGTCGTTCTGGCAGATCTGGAACATGTGTTTCGGCTTCCTTGGCATCCAGTTCGGTTTCGCGCTGCAGAACGCCAATGCCAGCCGCATCTTCGAGACGCTGGGCGCGGACATCGAGGCGGTGCCCGGGCTGTGGATCGCCGCACCGCTCACCGGCCTGCTGGTGCAGCCGGTGATCGGCTACCTGTCCGACCGCACCTGGACGCGCTGGGGCCGCCGCCGTCCGTTCTTCATGATCGGTGCCGTGCTGACCACGCTGGCGCTGCTGGTGATGCCGAACTCGCCGACGCTGTGGATCGCCGCCGGCACGCTGTGGGTGCTGGACGCTTCGATCAACGTATCGATGGAGCCGTTCCGTGCCTTCGTCGGTGACCAGCTGGCGCCACGCCAGCGTCCCACCGGCTATGCGATGCAGAGCTTCTTCATCGGCGTGGGCGCGATCGTTGCCAGCTTCCTGCCGTTCATCCTGGCCCACTTCGGCGTGGCCAATACGGCCGCCGCCGGTGAAGTGCCGGACACCGTGCGCTACGCGTTCTACTTCGGCGCGGTGGTGCTGCTGGCAGCGATCAGCTGGACGGTGGTGAGCACCCGCGAGTACTCGCCGGCGCAGCTGGCCGCATTCGACGATGCCGAGCCACCGGCGCACCATGCCGCGCGTGTGATCAGCGGACCGGCACCGTGGACGCAGGTGGCGTTGTGGCTGGGACTGGGTGTGCTGCTGGCCCTGCTGATCGCCTGGCGCCAGGGTGACAGGATGCTGTACGTGCTGGCGGGGCTGTGTGCGGGCTACGGCCTGCTGCTGGCCGTGGCCCGCGCGCTGCCTGCCACCCATATGCTGGCCGCCATCGTCGGCGACCTGCGCGCGATGCCGGTCACCATGCGCCGCCTGGCGTGGGTGCAGTTCTTCTCGTGGTTCGCGCTGTTCGCCATGTGGATCTACACCACCGCTGCGGTGGCCGGTACCCACTTCGGTTCGACCGATCCACAGTCGGCCGCCTACAACGAAGGTGCCAACTGGGTGGGCGTGCTGTTTGGCGCCTACAACGGCTTCGCTGCGCTGGCGGCGGTGCTGATTCCGCCGATGGTGCGTGCGATCGGCCTGCGCTGGAGCCATCTGGTCAACCTGTGGCTGGGCGGCGCCGGCCTGGTCTCGCTGATGTTCATCCGCGACCCGCACTGGCTGCTGCTGTCGATGGTGGGTGTGGGCTTTGCCTGGGCCTCGATCCTGTCGCTGCCGTATGCACTGCTGTCCGACAGCGTGCCGGCGTCGAAGATGGGCGTGTACATGGGCATCTTCAATTTCTTCATCGTGATCCCGCAGCTGGTCGCGGCCAGTGCGCTCGGCTTTGCCTTGCGCGCCTGGCTGGGCGGTCAGCCGATGCATGTGCTGGTACTGGGCGGCTGCAGCCTGTTCATTGCCGGCCTGTGTGTGCTGCGGGTTCCGTCCCGACCGGAGGTGGTGTGATGCGTGCTGCGTTGGCTGTTGCTGTTTCCCTTGCCCTGTTCGCCGGCCAGGCCGCGGCCGCGCCGCGCCCGGACTACGTCGGCACCACCGAGCCGTTCGCCAGTGATGCGGTGTACTTCGTGGTCACCGACCGCTTCGTCAATGGTGATCCGTCCAACGACCATCGTGACCAGGGGGGCGCGCACCGCACCTTCGATATTCCGGTGCCATGCCCGGACAAGGTGGACGGCAACATCGGCTACCTCGGCGGTGACTTCCGCGGCGTGCTCGACAATGCGCAGTACATCCGCAACCTGGGGTTCGGCGCGGTGTGGATCACCCCCATCGTCGACAACCCGGATGAAGCCTTCACCGGCAGCAAGCCGATCAGCTGCACCAGCACGCTGACCGACCGTGGCAAGACCGGCTACCACGGGTACTGGGGCATCAACTTCTACAAACTCGATGAACACCTGCCCAGCAAGGACCTGGACTTCGCCGGGCTGACCAAGGGCCTGCACGGTGCTGGCTTGAAGGTGGTGCTGGACATCGTCGGCAACCACGGTTCGCCGGCCTGGACCATGCCGACACGGCAGCCGCAGTTCGGGCAGATCTTCGACAAGGACGGAAAGCTGATCGCCGACCACCAGAACCTGCCGCCGCAGAAACTGGATCCGAAGCACAACCCGCTGCACGCGTTCTACAACAACATCGGTCCGGTCGACAGCAAGGATGGCTCGATCTTCGATGGCAACCTGGCTGAGCTGTCCGACTTCAATCAGGACAATCCGGCGGTGATGGACTACCTGGTCGGTGCCTACCTGCAATGGACCGCGCAGGGCGTGGATGCGCTGCGCATCGACACCATCGGCTGGCTGCCGCATCCGTGGTGGCATGCCTTCGTCAAGCGCATCCGCGCCGAGCACCCGGGCATGTTCATGTTTGGCGAAGCCTTCGACTACAACGCGGCGACCATTGCCGAGCACACCTGGCCGGCCAACGCCAATGTCAGTGTGCTCGACTTCCCGCTGCGCGGCGCACTGGAGCAGACCTTCGGCACCGCCGGCAAGGGCTTCGAGACCCTGGCCGAGCCGCTGCACCTGAGCGGGGGGCCGTACGCCAACCCGTATGAGCTGATGAGCTTCTACGACAACCACGACATGCCGCGCCTGCAGGCCAGCGACAACGGCTTCATCGATGCGCACAACTGGCTGTTCACCGCGCGCGGCATTCCGGTGGTCTATTACGGCTCGGAGACCGGTTTCATGCGTGGCCGTGCCGAGCATGCCGGCAACCGTGCGTACTTCGGCCAGTCGCGTGTGGATGCGGCGCCGAAGAGCCCGATCTTCGCGCCGCTGCAGCGTATCGCCAGGCTGCGCGAAGCCACCCCGGCGCTGCAGCGCGGCCTGCAGGTGAATGAGCGCCTGCAGGGCGATGAGGCGGTGTTCTTCCGCGTGCTGCAGCATGGCGAGGTGGCGCAGACCGCGCTGGTGTTGCTGAACAAGGGCGACCAGGCCAGGACTCTCACCGTGGCGCATTACGTCCAGTCCGGCCGCTGGCGTGATGCGCTGGACGGCGGTTCGTTGCAGGTGAACGGTCCGCTGAAGGCCGACGTGCCCGCGCACGGCGTGAAGGTCTATGTGCTGGACGCCGCCGTGCAGCAGCCGGCGCTGCAGGCCGAGCTGGACAAGGCGATGGCCGACCAGCGGGCACGGGACAAGCGGCTGGGGCGTTGATGACGCCGCCGGGCATGGCCCGGCGCTACCGCTCTGGTGGGTGCCAACCTTGGTTGGCACGCTCTTCAAGCAGTCGAGCAGGCTCGACCCTACAATAGGCTCCCCTCACGCCCCGCCGTAACGCCATGACCGACCTCGCCCCGCAGACCCCGATCGAAACCCTGCTGAAGGCGGCGATGGACGGGGCGGTGCCGATCCGCGCCTTCATGGAGGCCTTCGTCGCCTCTGAGGTGGTGCTGCTGACCGGCAGCCTGGTCACCCCCGACGGCAGCGGCTTCGACCCGCTGCTGTTCGACAAGCAGGGCACCCTGCACGTGGCCGTGTTCACCGATCCGTCGCGGGTGGGCATCTACAGCCAGCAGGCCGAACACCAGATCCGCTGGCTGATGCTGGACGTGCTGCGCCGCGTGCCGGGTGGCTATGGCGTGGTGATCAACCCGGGTACTTCGCTGGGCTTCGAGATCTCGCCCAGCGGCGTGGGCGAGATCCTGAAGGACTTCGCGCGGGGCTGAATACCTCTGTAGAGTCGAGCATGGCTCGACTCTACAGAGCGCTTCCCCAGCGAGGTTACGCCATGGAATTCAGGGAATTACCCGTCAATGCGCCGGAACGGCAGCAATTGGCCCAGTGGTACCACGCGGAATGGGGCCAGGACGCCGGCCTGACACTGGAACAGGAACTGCAGCGGCTCAATCCGCCGCAGGATGCCGAAGGTTTCCCGCACCTGATCGCAGGATTCGATGGAGACCAGTTGGTCGGTGCCGTGCAGCTCAAGCGGCGGGAAATGCAGGCGTTCCCACAGTACGAACATTGGCTGGGCAGCGTGTTCGTGGCCGACAGCCATCGTGGGCGTGGGCTGGCTGGCGCGCTGGTGGAGCAGGCAGCGGCGCAGGCGGTGCGGATGGGGGTTTCCGATCTCTACCTGCAGACCGAGGCCCTGGACGGTGGTCTGTATGCGCGGCTGGGATGGAAGCCGCTGCAGGAAGCCGACAACCGCAGCTATCGCGTGCTGGTGATGGTGCGCAGGTTGGCCGCATGAGCGTATCCACGGCACGTCATTCCCGCTCGGCCCTGATCTTCCTGATCGCGGCCATCGTTGCCGCCCTGGTGTCCATGCCGCTGCTGCGCGCGGTGGGCATGGTGCTGTGGCCGGTGTTCGTCATTGCCTGGCTGATCAACCTGGGCGCGGCCTGGCATCTGGCCCAGTGGGCGCGCCAGCAGGGTCGTTCGGCGTGGGCATTCGGGTTGCCGGCGGCGCTGGGCACCGTCGCCTCGATCGTGGTCTATGTACTGCTGGCCTTGCTGGGGCCGAAGGCCGGGGCGCCGCCACGCGGCTGATGCCCTCATGCAGGGCGCCAGCCGCCGGGCGTGTCCCGGCGTTAACCGGGGGGCGAGCCATGTGTTGGCAGGTCGCGTGTCAGGTGGACGGCCCCGTCAAGCGCATTGCGCCGCGCATCCGACTGCTCGACATATCTCAGCAGATCCTGCTGCAGTACCCGACGGCTGAGGGCTCTCAGGCGCTCGAGTTCTGTCTCCGACCTGCCCGGTGATCTGGCGGAAAGGTGCAGGCTGTTGGCGATGTTCAGGGAGATTCTGCGGCGAAGGTCGGCCTCGTCCCTCGCCTGCCCCTGTTCGTCGAAAAGAAGGTGGACCGACATTGCAAGCTCATTGCTGTACTGCTGCCGCGGGCTGGGAAACGTCTGGATTACGTAGAGCCCTCCCAGTAGGGAGGAGATCATGGCGATCAGGATATGTGTTCCCAGCAGAAGCCACTGCTTCATCTAGTGGAACTCCTTGGATGAGGAATCATGTCTGTGGACCCGCCTCGTGTTCGAGGTCGTTCCGTAGCTCCACATTGCGGGCGCGGCGATCCGCCTTGCATCAGCGGTCTGCTCGCGAAGCGCAAGGACTCTGGATCAACGTGATGTCAGGAGATGGGAAGCGGGCGCGCGAGCCGAAGTGCGGCAGGAGGCATCGTTGCTGATGCGGTTGTGCCTGGGACAGACGTCAGGGGAGTGTCTTCAGGCAGATGGTGCCGGGCATGGCTCGGCACTGCAGATGGACTGCGCGCGGTGCCGGCGATCAGTCGGGGTAGTGAGCTAAAGCAGAACCTTCAGCCATGGATCATCGCAACCACATTGCATTCCCATGCACGCAGTCGATGGTGGTGCCGGCCGCTACCGGCACCATCGCATACCTCACATCGTTACCTTGCGTCGATTGTCATCGCTCACCCGGTCGATCAGCTTGTTGTACGGGTCGAAGCCCGCTTCGTCCGGCTTTTCATCCACCGTCACCGTGATCTCCGGATCGGTGCTGGTGATGTGGTGGCGCTGCAGGTACAGCACCTTCTGGTCGCGCTCCTTGCCCGACGGACCATTGGCGAACACGCCGACCTCGACCCAGTCATCCATCTTTCCGTCGCTCTCCTTGCCCTTGCCGTCGGCGTACTGCTTGGCGGCGTGCAGGTCCAAGGTCACGTCGTAGCGGCCGTCATCGCGCTTGCGGGCGCTGGCGGCCATCACGCGGTTGTCGTAGAAGCTGATCTTCTCGAACAGGTCGGTGACCAGCTGCTGGCGGTCGGCCGGGGTCTCGGCCCTGATGTAGTCCAGCAGCTCGCGTGAGGTGGTGTAGGGCGGTTGCTGGTATCCCTTGTCCTGCAGGAAGCGCTTCAATGCCCGGTTAAGCGCCTGCTCGCCGATCTCCTCGCGCAGCCGGTAGAACACCAGCGAACCCTTCTGGTAGTGGATGTACTGCTGGTTCTCCACGCGCTCCAGCGGCTGTTCCTCGATGGCCTCGCCGCCGCGGCCGGACAGGTAGCCGTCCAGTTCGCGCTTGAGGAACTGGCGCATGTGCTGGCGGCCGTACTCCTGCTCCATCACCATCAGCGCCGAGTACTGCGACAGCGATTCGGACAGCACCGTGGCGCCCTGCACGTTGGCACCGATCACCTGGTGCGCCCACCACTGGTGCGCGATTTCGTGCGCGGTCACGTAGAAAACGTAGTCCACCTTGTCCGGGTCACGCAGGTCAGCGATGAAGCCGATGGCCTCGGAGTAGGGGATGGTGTTGGCGAACGACTGCGCGAAGCGCGCATAGCCTGGGAACTCGATGATGCGTACCTGACGGTGCTGGTACGGGGTGAAGTTGGCTTCGTAGTAGGCCAGCGACTTCTGCACTGCCTCGATCATCCGGTCCACGTTGTAGCCGTGCGCCGGGTCGAAGTAGACCTCGATCGGAATGTCCTTGTACCTGCCCTTGCGCACGTCCCAGCGCGCCGACAGGTAGGCGTAGAAGTTCAGCATCGGGCGATCCATGGCATAGCTGAAACAGCGCCGGCCATTGACCGTGGTCTCGTGCTGCAGGTAGCCCGGGGCCAGCGCGACCTGGTCCGGTGCTGTGCACACCGTGGTGCGGAAATCGAGCCAGTCGGCATCGTTGGAGATGTAGGTGTTGGCGCGTGCTGCTTCATCTTCCAGCTTGGGCATGCGCCGCGGCTCACCCAGGTCGCGCTTGCGCCGCTCGTTGCGGTCGCTGATCTCGGCGCCTTCGTTGTAGCCGAACGACGGCAGGACACGGCTGTTGAAGAACGTGCCGTTGTCGACGAGGTTGCTCGGCGCCTGGCCGGCGGTGATGCCATTGGGCTTCTGCGCCACCCGGAAATGGACGCCGCGGCTTTCGCCCGGTTGCAGTGGCGTGTCCAGCCGGTAGATGCGGTAGCCGAGATCCTTGTCGTGGAAGGTCAGCTTCTGCCCGCCAAGATCGGTCGCCAGCAGCTGCTTGTCGTCACCCATCGAGACATGCAGTTCCTGGATGGGCTGCGCGTGCAGGTTGCGGATCGTCCAGTTCGCATCGATCACCATCGACTGCGATTCCGGGAACAGGTCCACGCGGTTGTCCACGGCGACGATGCGTGGTTGCGGCAGGTTGCGGTACTTCGACAGCTCGCGCTCGTAGCGGGCCTGCAGGTCCAGTTGCTGGTCGGGCGAGATGAACTCGTTGCGGATGTTGGTGCTCCAGTACAGCCAGCCACCCACGGCGACGAACGCCGCTGCGGCCAACGCCGCAAAGGCACCGGTCGGCCCACGCAGGCGGTGGCCGGCCAGGGCCAGGCGCTGGCGCAGCCCCTGGCTGACACCGCGCACCCAGAAGGCGGAGGCCACGCACATCAACGCGAGCAGGAACAACGCCCAATAGCCCTGGAACGCCAGCTGTCCGGTGAGGAAGTGGCCGTAGCCGTTCATGTCCGAATATGGGGCGATCGGCCAGCTGCCGAAGTTGTAGATGTTCTGCGTGTAGTCGAGCATGCCCAGCACGCCTTGGCCGATCATCACCACGATCAGCAGCGCGTAGCCGATGAACTTGTTGTTGGTCAGCACCTGCAGCACCAGCGCCATGCCGCCCATCAGCACGTACACCACCGAATCCAGCGCCAGACTGCGCAGGTACAGCAGCGGCTCCAGGTGCGTGTAGCCCTTGGCCAGCTGCACGCTCATCGCAGCCAGCGCGCCGGCAGCCTGGAAACAGGCGATCACCGCCACCAGTGCGGTGAACTTGGCCAGCAGCGGCACCCAGTTCGGCACCGGCATGGCGTCGGTCACTTCATTGATGCGCGCGCCGCGCTCCTTCCAGACCAGCTCGCCGGCGAAGAACAGCACGATGATGATCAGCAGCCAGCTGAAAGCCCCCTGCAGGCCCATGATCATCTGCGAGGTGACCGGCCAGATCGAGGTGCCGTACAGCGTCTGCCGGAACAGGGCGCTGGGCAGGAAGTTCGCCAGGCCCAGCACCAGCAGCACGATGAACGGGACGCTGCGCAGTACGCCGCCGGTGTCGAAACGCACCTGGCGAAGGAATTGCTGCCACGCCGTGGTGGCTGTGAACGCCGGTATCACGCGCGGCAGCGTCGCGCGGGTGGGACGGACCACGCTGGCATCGGCAACCGGTTGCGCCTGCCTGCGGCCCCAGCGCCGGCGGCGGCTGCCGCTGCGTTCGGTGCGGAACAGCGCGAACGTGGCGGCGAACAGCACCGCGGCCACGCCCAGCCACAGGGCGCGGTTGGCCAGCAGGTAACCGGTCAGCGCGGGAATGCCGCTGTTGCGTTCGGCGGTGGACCAGTAGCGGATGGTGCGGCCCAGCGCACGCATGCCGAGCGGCTCACTCAGCACCGCGATCCAGGTGTTGTCGATGTCGCGCAGCAGGGCCGCGCTGGCACCGAACAGCACCAGGTAGGCGACCAGGCCGATGTAGACCCACAGGATCGAGCGGGTCACCGCGGCCAGCAGCGACAGCAGCGCGGTGGTGAACAGCAGGTTGGGAATGACGATGACCGCAAAGGTCCAGGCATAGCCCTGCCAGCTGATCGGGCCCATGCGTTCGGGATCGACCCAGGGCATGAACGGCGCCAGCCACAGACCGAATGCGATCAGCACGTAGACCAGCAGTCCGGACGCCAGTGCCGCAGCGATGCGCCCGGCCAGATAATCGCGGCGCTTCACCGGGCTGGCGAAGATCAGTTCGGCGGTGCCGAGCTCGAAGTCACGCAACAGCGCGTTACTGACGAACAGCGCGGTGACCAGCATGCCGAGCAGGGTGAAGATGCCCAGCATCTGCGCGATCACGGTGGGCGCGTTGCTGTGCACGTTGCCGGTGCCGCCACCGATCTGCACCGCATCGCTGGAGGCGGCAGCGAAGGCGAGCAGGGCGAACAGCCCGGCCAGCAGCCATAGCAGCGGGGAACGCAGCTGCTCGCGCAGCTCGAAGCGGAAGAAGTCGAGGATCATGGTGTGCTCCGCTCAGGCCGCCGCGCGGGCACGGGCCTGCAGGCGCAGGCGCTGGAAGTACACGTCCTCAAGGTCGGGAGCCACGGCCGCGAAGCCATCGCCAGGGTCGTTGGCGCTGTGCACGTGGATCACCGGGCGTCCCCCGACCAGGCGCGTGGAAAGCACCACGTAGCGCACCTCGTGGTCGGCCAGTTCCGAAGGATCGACCTGCTTGCGCCAGACCTGCTGCTGCAACGCGTCGATGGCATCGGCCGGTCGCCCGGTCAGCAGTACCTGGCCCTTGTTCATGATCGCCATCGTCGGGCACAGGTCGGTCACGTCCTCGACGATGTGGGTGGACAGGATCACCGCCACGTTCTCGCCGATCGCCGCCAACAGGTTGAGGAAGCGGTTGCGTTCCTCGGGGTCGAGGCCGGCGGTGGGTTCGTCGACGATCACCAGACGCGGGTCGCCGAGCAGCGCCTGGGCAATGCCGAAGCGCTGGCGCATGCCGCCGGAGTACGTGCCGAGTTTGCGCTTGCGTGCGTCCCACAGGTTTACCTGCTGCAGCAGTCCATCGACCACTTCGCGCCGCTGGGCGCGCTGGGTCAGGCCCTTGAGTACAGCGAAATGCTCCAGCAGGTCCAGCGCGCTGACCTTGGGGTAGACGCCGAAGTCCTGCGGCAGGTAGCCCAGTCGGCGGCGCACCGCGTCCTTGTCGCGCAGTACATCGATCGGCGCCTCGCCTGGAATGGTGAGTGTGGCCGTACCACTGTCGGCCTCCTGCAAGGTGGACAGCGTGCGCATCAGCGACGACTTGCCGGCGCCGTTCGGGCCGAGCAGGCCGAACATGCCGCGTGGGATGTCCAGGCTGACGTTGTTGAGGGCATGCACGCCATTAGCGTACGTCTTCGACAGCGAATCGATCTTCAGCATGTGACGTACACCTTTCCATGAGCGTGTCTGCGCGTTATCCGCGCATCGGCCTCCGTGCGCATCCGCCGTTGGTCATGGGGGGAGGCGCCTGCCGCTGTGCGTTGGGAGGGGCGGTGGAGGCCACCGCCCGCTCCCGCAGCTGCGTCAGTCGCTGTTGACCGGCAGCTGCCAGCACACCACTGGGCCGTCTTCGGCGTCGATGCGCCGACCGGTGACCATGAAGCCGTTGCGGCGCAGTACTGCCTGCGAGCGTGCATTGCGCACAGCCGTTTCAGCGGTGAGACAGCACACGCGCGCATCGTGCCGCGCCCAGGTCACCAGTTCGGCCAGTGCCCGGCCCGCCAGGCCCCGCCCCTGATGTGCCGGGGCGATGCCATAGCCGATATCCAGCACGCCCTGCTCCGGCGGGCGGGTCAGTGAGAACAGCCCAACTGGCTGGCCGGCATCCACGACCTGCCAGGCAGCGGGCGCGAACAGCGTTTCGATGCGCTCGGCCAGGTCGGCCAGCATCGTCAGTACGGGCAGCGGTGCGATGGCATCGTCCGCGGAGCAGGGGCGTGACAACAGTGCGCGCAGATCAAGCGCGGAAACAGGTGAAAGCATGGGAACCTCGACAGGTGGAAGTGCCCGAAGCGGGCATGACCGGTACGAGGAGGGCCGCGGGCGTCAATCGTGACGCAGCGTGGCTTTCGCCGCCGTTACCGGTGCGGGAAGTGGACGCTGGCGGAGGACAAAGGCCTTCTCCCGGGTGGGGCATGCGATGCCGGGGCGCGCCCGGCGGGTGGGTGCAGCATAGCCGACGCTGCCGCCTCAGCGCAGCGACGATTCCCGCACCACCAGCTTCACCGGGATGCTCTGGCTGTCCACCGGCTGTCGGCCGATCAGCGCCAGCAGGCGCTCCACCAGCAGCTGGCCGGCCTGCTTGGTGTCCTGCTGCACGGTCGTCAGCGCAGGGGACACAGAGGCTGCCAGCGGGATGTCGTCGAAACCGGTCACCGCCACGTCCTGCGGCACCCGCAGGCCGGCTTCGCGCAGGGCGCGGATCGCACCGATGGCGATCAGGTCGCTGGCCGCACAGATCGCATCGAGTGGTTCGCCACGCGCCAGCAGCAGCTGGCAGGCCTCCTGGCCGGACGCCTCGGTGGTGATCGCATCGTGCTGCAGCGCCGGTTCGGCGGCCAGGCCGTGGTCCTGCAGGGCCGCGACGTGGCCGCGGTAGCGCTCCTGGAATTCGGGGTAATGGCTGGAGGCATGACCGAGGAAGGCGATGCGGCGGCAGCCCTGCTGCAACAGGTGGGTGGTGATGTCGTGCCCGCCCTGGAAGTTGTCGCTGCCGATCGACACGCCCGGCTGGCCGGGCAGGGCGGCGCCCCAGCGCACGAAATGCGTGCCCTGTTCGACCAGCCGCTGCAGGCGGTCGCGCGATTCGTGGTAGTCGCCGTAACCGAGCAGGATGATGCCGTCGGCCTTGTTGCTGTCCTCGTAATCGGCCTGCCAGTCGGTGGACAGCTGCTGGAACGAGACCAGCAGGTCCTGCCCGTGCAGGGCGCAGGCGCGGGTGATCGAGCCCAGCATCGAATGGAAGAACGGGTTGATCAGCGAATCGTCGTTGGTCGGGTCCTCGAAGAACAGCAGGGCCAGGGTGCCGGCGTTGCGCAGACGCAGGCTGGAGGCGTTCTTGTCGACCTTGTAGTTCAGCTCGCGGGCGATGCGCAGGATGCGCTCGCGGGTCTCTGCGTTGACCATCGGGCTGCCACGCAGGGCCCGCGACACGGTCGGCTGGGAGACCCCGGCCAGATGGGCGATGTCCAGGGAGGTGGCTTTGCCTTTGATGGTCATGTGCGGGTGGCAGGGGCCAGGTGGAAGGTGCCCGGGCATGATGCCATGGGCAGACGCGAATGCCCCCGCATGCGTTCGTCGGAGCGAAGGTAAGTCATTGCCGGACAAGGAAATCAGCCTGATCCTTCGATGCTGTCGGGATCTCCTGACCGGGCGGATGGCGGCGGCAATGCTAAGATGCATCGTTCTCGCATTCCCCCAAATTTCACCAGGGGCGGCCCAGCGTACTGCACCCCCGGCCGGGGCTGTGCTATCACTGGCGGTCTGCCCCTGGACAACGGACGAAGGTACCTATGGCGCGCGGCATCAACAAAGTCATCCTGGTCGGCAATCTCGGCAACGACCCGGACGTGAAGTACACCCAGGGCGGCATGGCGATCACCCGCATCAGCCTGGCCACCACCAGCGTCCGCAAGGACAAGGATGGCAACCAGCAGGAGCGCACCGAATGGCACCGCGTGGTGTTCTTCGGCAAGCTCGGTGAGATCGCCGGCGAGTACCTGCGCAAGGGCAGCTCGGTCTACGTCGAGGGCAGCCTGCGCTACGACAAGTACACCGGCCAGGACGGCGTGGAGAAGTACTCCACCGATATCATCGCTGATGAAATGCAGATGCTGGGCGGCCGTGGTGAAGGCGGCGGTGGCGGTGGTGGTGGCAACTACGGCGGCGAGCGCCCGCAGCGCCAGCAGACTCCGCGCCAGGAGTACGGCGGCGGTGGCGGTGGCCAGCGTGGCGGCCAGGGTGGTGGCTATGGCAACCAGGGCGGCAACCAGGGGGGCGGCTACGGCAACCAGGGGGGCAACCAGCGCCCGCAGCCGCAGCAGGCGCCGCCGATGGACGACTTCGCTGACGACGATATTCCGTTCTGATCGAACGCTCGTTCGCAGCAGAAAAGAAAGCCCCGCTCATGCGGGGCTTTTCTTTTTGCGCGATGTCATCTGCGTTGTGCTTCGCAGCATCAGTTTTCGTGCACCGCGACTTGCAAAGAGACAAATTCCTCCCCTATGGTGCAATCGATTGCATTGCTGTGAATTGTTGCGTTTGATACCGGTTGGGAGGCCGGAAGGTGGATGTCCATCCATTCGATCAGACCGGCTCCTTCGAGGGGGCTCACGCGGCGCGATGCGCTGCGCATCGCGGTTGCCGGCAGCATTGGTCTGGGGGCTGTGACGGCCGCGGGAGCGCTGCCCGCATTCGCCGCCACGGCGCCGCTCAAGGGCAACCTGAAGCATTCCGTCGCCCGCTGGACCTTCCCGCAGCTGTCCGTCGCCCAGCTCTGCGCGACGGTGAAGGACATCGGCTTTGCCGCCATCGATCTGGTCGGCCCGGAAGACTGGCCAACGCTGAAGGCGAATGGCGTGTACAGCTCGATGTGCAACGGCGCGGAGCTGGGCCTGACCAAGGGCTTCGCCGGCCGCGAATTCCACGACCAGCTGGTGGAGCGCTACACGCGGCACATCGATCTGGTCGCTGATGCCGGTTACCGCAATCTCATCTGCTTCTCCGGCAACCGCAGCGGCATGGACCCCCATGACGGCATGGCCAATGCCGAGGCTGGCCTCAAGCGCATCCTCGGGCATGCCGAGAAGCGCGGCGTGGTGCTGGTGATGGAGCTGCTGAACTCCAGGGTCGACCATCGCGACTACCTGTGCGACCGCTCGGCCTGGGGCGTGGAGTTGTGCCAGCGGCTTGGCTCGGACAACTTCGGCCTGCTCTACGACATCTACCACATGCAGATCATGGAAGGCGACATCATCGCCACCATTGGAAAACACCACGCCTGCTTCAAGCATTACCACACCGCAGGCGTGCCTGGCCGGAACGAGATTGGAGACCAGCAGGAGCTCCACTATCCGGCCATCTGTCGCGCAATCCGCGACACCGGTTTCAAGGGGTATCTGGCGCAGGAGTTCACGCCTGCAGCGCCCGATCCCGTTGCCTCATTGCGCGAGGCGATCCGCCTCTGCGACGTCTGAAACGATATCCACCCAGGTGAGAAACCCATGGCAGATAATCACTACGACGCCATTGTTGTTGGCTCGGGAATCAGTGGCGGTTGGGCGGCGAAGGAGCTGACCGAGAAGGGCCTGAAGGTCCTGATGCTGGAACGCGGACGCAACATCGAGCACGTCAAGGACTACGTCAACGCGATGAAGGAAGCGTGGGACTTCCCCCACCGCAACCGGCCAACGCAGGCGATGAAGGCCGAGTTCCCGGTGCTGATGCGCGACTACGGCCTGGCCGAGAATCTGGAAGGAATGTGGGCCAACGAACAGGACTCACCCTACATCGAGACCAAACGTTTCGACTGGTTCCGTGGCTACCACGTCGGCGGCCGCTCGCTGCTGTGGGGGCGGCAGAGCTATCGTTTCTCCGATCTGGATTTCGAGGCGAATCTCAAGGACGGTATCGCCGCTGACTGGCCGATCCGCTACGCCGACATCGCGCCGTGGTACGACTACGTGGAAAAGTTCGCCGGCATCGCCGGCACGCGCGAAGGACTGGACGTGCTGCCGGACGGCGAGTTCCTGCCGCCGATTCCCTTGAACATCGTCGAAAAGGATGTGGCCGCGCGGATCAAGAAGGCCTTCGGCGGAACGCGCCATATGATCCACTCGCGCACCGCCAACATCACCAAGCCGATGCCGGAGCAGGGGCGCGTCAATTGCCAGTACCGCAACAAGTGCATCCTGGGCTGTCCCTTCGGTGCCTACTTCTCGACCCAGGCGGCGACACTGCCAGCGGCGATGAAGACCGGCAACCTGACCTTGCGGCCGTTCTCGATCGTCAAGGAAGTGCTCTATGACAAGGATCGCAAGCGTGCGCGTGGGGTGGAGATGATCGACGCTGAGACCGGGCAGACCTACCAGTACACCGCCAAGGTCATCTTCCTCAATGCGTCGTCGTTCAACTCGACGTGGCTGCTGATGAATTCGGCTACCGACGTCTGGGACGGCGGGCTGGGCTCTTCGTCGGGCGAGTTGGGGCACAACGTGATGGACCATCACTTCGGTGCGGGCGCCTCGGGCCGGGTCGAGGGCTACGAAGACAAGTACTACTTCGGCCGCCGTCCCTGCGGCTTCTACATTCCGCGTTTCCGCAACGTCGCGGCCGACAAGCGCGCCTACCTGCGCGGGTTCGGCTACCAGGGCGGTGCCAGCCGTAACGGCTGGTCGCGCGAGATCGCCGAATTGAACATCGGTGCCGACCTGAAGGAGGCACTGACCGTGCCGGGTGACTGGCGGATCGGCATGACCGGTTTCGGCGAGATGCTGCCGCACCACGACAACACCATCCGCCTGGACCACGACCGCAAGGACAAGTGGGGACTGCCGGTGCTGGCGATGGACGTTGCCATGCGTGCCAACGAACTGGCGATGCGCAAGGACATGGCCGCCGACGCGGCCGAGATGCTGGAAGCGGCCGGCGTCAAGGACGTGAAGATGCACGACAACGACTATGCCCCGGGCAAGGGCATCCACGAAATGGGAACGGCGCGGATGGGACGTGACCGCAGGAGCTCCGTATTGAACGCACACAACCAGGTCTGGGATGCGCCCAACGTCTACGTCACCGACGGTGCCTGCATGACCTCCAGCGCCTGTGTGAATCCCTCGTTGACCTACATGGCGCTGACGGCGCGCGCTGCCGACCACGCCGTGCGCGAACTGAAAGCGGGGAACCTGTGATGGATCGTCGCGAACTGTTGAAGATGATCGTGGCCGCCACCGGTGCGGCGATGGTCGGGCTGCCGGCGCTGGTGCATGGCAAGGTGCCGGCTGCCGCCACGAAGATCCATTTCTCCGATGCCGAAATCGGCACGCTGGGCGAGATCGCCGAGACCATCCTGCCGCGGACCCGAACGCCCGGGGCGAAGGACGCGGGCGCCGGTGCGTTCATGGCGACGTTCGTCACCGACTGCTACACCGCCCGGCAGCAGGCGACGTTCCGCGCCGGACTGGTCGACATCGACAAGCGCGCGGGTGGCCGGTTCGTATCGCTCACGCCGGAAGCCCGTACCGAACTGCTGCGTGCTCTGGATGCGGAGGCCAAGGCACGCAAGGCCGATGTGACCGAGACCGGTACGCCTGAAGAGGGCGAGGCGATGCCGCACTACTTCACGATGCTCAAGCAGTTGGCCATCTTCGGCTTCTTCACTTCCAAAGTCGGTGCAACAGGGGTGCTGCAGTACGTCGCGGTGCCGGGTCGCTACGACGGCGACCTCGCCTATGTCCCCGGTACGCCCGCGTGGGGGACCAGCTGATGGACACCCCCCTGATGATCCGCCCTGCGTTGATCACGGCCGGCCTGCTGGCCGCCACATCTGCATTCGCGCAGGACAGCGTCGACGCTGCACGTGATCCGAAGAAGACCGAGGTGTGGACGCCGGTGCCTGCAGTCGTGGCAACGCCCGCGGGCAAGGCGCCGTCCGACGCCATCGTGCTGTTCGATGGCAAGGATGTCTCCGCGTGGGAATCGGAGCAGGGCGGGCGCGTGCCCTGGAAGGTTGCTGACGGCGCCATGACCGTCGTTCCGGGCAGCAAGGGCATCCGCACCCGGCAGCGCTTCTGCGATGTCCAGCTGCATGTCGAATGGCGTACCCCCACCGAGACGAAAGGCTTCGACGGCCAGAACCGGGGCAACAGCGGCATCTTCCTGCAGGAACTGTATGAGCTGCAGGTGCTCGACAGTTACAACAACCCGACCTATGCCAATGGCCAGGCGGGTTCGATCTACAAGCAGGCCATGCCGCGGGTGAACGCCTCGCGCGCACCGGGCCAGTGGCAGGTCTACGACATCCTCTGGAAGGCCCCGCGCTTCTCGCAGGGCGGCGGCCTGACGTCGCCCGCGCGCATCACCGTGTTGCATAACGGCGTGCTGGTACAGGACGACACCGTGCTGGCAGGCAAGACCGAGTACATCGGTGCGCCTTCGTACGCGCCCCATGCGTGCGCGCCGCTCTATCTGCAGGAGCATGACTCCAAGGTCAGCTACCGCAACATCTGGGTGCGCGAACTGTAGTGGCACGCGGCCGGCGTGGTCGCCGGCCGCTCACTTCGCCAGGTAGCTGGCGATGTCATTGATCTCCTGCTGTGACAGCTGGGAAAAGGGCGGCATCAATCCGCCGCCCTTGCTGATCTTTTCCTTGATCTGCGCGGGTGGCATGCGCTTGCCGATGTCGGTGAGCGCCGGGAACGCGCCCGGCATGCCTGCGCGGTCGGCGCCGTGGCAGGCCACGCAGTTCGCGGTGTAGAGCTTTGCACCGGCAGCCGGGTCGTCCTTGCACCAGGCAGCTGTCGCAACGCTCATGCCGCCCAGGGCCACCGCCGTTGCCAGTATCATTTTCATGTGGGGCTCCTTGATGCGTCAGCGCCGCGCATGGGCAGGCGCATTCGTGGTCAGGTGTTCACGCAGGTAGTCCGCGCCGGTCAGGATCACCTTGGCCGGATCGCGTGGCTGGTCGTGCTCGATGATGTACCAAGGCACGCCGGCGGCTGCCGCAGCAGGCAGGATCGCGTTCCAGTCGAGAACGCCCTGGCCCACCGCCGCGAATCCGCCTTCATCTTCGGCCTGGCCCTTGGGCGCATTGTCCTTGGCGTGTACCGCGAACAGGCGGCCGCGGAACTTGCCCAGCATCACCGCCGGGTCGTGTCCGGAGCGTGCCACCCAGGCCAGGTCCAGCTCGGTCTGCAGGTCGGGGCCGGCAGCAGCGAACAGCAGTTCCAGGCCGGTCCTTCCGTTGAAATCGGCAAGTTCGAAGTCGTGGTTGTGGTAGGCCAGGCGCATACCCTTGCCGCGCACCTGCTTTGCAATCTGGCCCAGTTCCTGGCCCAGGGCGGTCCAGCCGGCGGCATCGCTCGGGCGATCCTTCTTGTCCAGGTAGGGCACCACCAGCGTCGTGTTTCCGATCGAGCGGTTGAACGCCACCACGCCGTCCAGGTCCTTGCGCAGCTCGGCCAGTGCCACGTGCGAAGAAATCGCCTTGATCGAATACCGGTCCAGCAGCTGCTTGAGTTCGGGGGCGCTGACGCCCTGCGTGCCCACCGTTTCCACCGCATGCACGCCTGCGTCGTGGACGATCTTCAACTGCTGATCGAGCGAGCCGGCATCGCGCAAGGTGTACATCTGCACCGCGATCGGCTTCTGCGTGCTGGCGGCTTCGACTGCGAAAGCGGGCAGAGCGGCCAGCAACAACAGGGCGAGGGTTGCAGTTCTACGGACAGGGATGTTCATCAACAGGTCCTCCCGGGATTCAACCGATGGTGGTCCAGGCGTGTGACCTGGCCGATGCGATGACGCGGTCGACGATCCGCGCCGAGCGCACGCCATCGTCGAAGGTGGGCAGGCCCTCGGGGCGCTCGCCTCCGATGGCGCGATAAGTGTCGGCGATGAACGCCTCGAAGCACTGGCCGTAGCCCTGCGCGTGCCCGGCCGGCAGCACCGACAGCCGCCGTTGTTCGGCACTGCCTGCACCCGGGCCGCGCACGAAGATCTCCTCGCGCTGGTCGGGTCTTCCGATCCACAGCCGCTCGGCATCCTCCTGGTTGAAGGCCACGCTGGCCCTGGCGCCATCGATCTCGAACCAGAGGCGATTGTGGCGTCCTGCCGAGACCTGGCTGACCGTCAACGACGCCAGCGTGCCGGCGCCGGTCCTGAACATCGCTGCGGCGACGTCTTCGCTGGTGACCGCCTGCATCGCGCCGCTGGCCGTAGGCGTGCTGAAGCTCTGGCCGGTGATGTCGCCGCGTTCGGAAATCACCGTCTGGAACGCCGCACTGACCTCGGTGAAGCGCTCGCCGCTGACCCATTCCACCAGGTCGCACCAGTGCGAGCCGATGTCGGCGAACACGCGCGACGTACCGCCCAGTGCCGGGTCCACGCGCCAGTTGTTGCTGGCCGGGTCCAGCAGCCAGTCCTGCAGGTAGCTGCCGTGGATCAGGTGCAGCGGCCCCAGCTCGCCGTGTGCGATGCGTGCGCGTGCCTCGCGCACCACCGGGTGGTAGCGGTAGACGAAGGGCACCGCGGCAACCAATCCGGCCGATGCGGCCAGCGTCGCCAGCGCCTGTGCATCGTCCAGTGTCGTCGCCAGCGGTTTCTCGCAGATCACGTGCTTACCGGCTTCCAGCGCAGCCTGCGCCATCGCCCGGTGCAGGTGATTGGGCGTGCACACGTGCACGACCTGCACCTGCGGATCGGTGATCACGTCCTCGATATCCCGGTAGGCGCGCGGGACATTCCAGGATTGCGCCGCCTCATGCGCGCGCTGCGGCGACGAGGCGGCCACGCCGCGTACCTCGGCTCCAGCCAGCAAGGCGGCGCGACGATGCACTGCACCGATCATGCCGGCGCCGACAATGGCGATTCCAAGCTTGCGCATCGACTGGGATCCTCAGGGTGTGGAGGGCGCGGCGGTGGCCGCCGGCCGGTCGCGGAACAGCAGCAGGAAGGCGATCAGCACCACCAGTGCAACACCGGCCGGGAACAGCCAGATCTGCTGCCAGTCCGGGCCGGCCTCGCTGGTGAAGTGCTCCACCACCGCGCCGGACAGGAAGGTGCCGATCAGCATGCCCACGCCGTAGGTGGCCAGGGTGATGAACCCCTGCGCGCTGCTGCGCGCGGCGGGGCCAGCATGCGCGTCGGTGTAGATCTGGCCGGTGACGAAGAAGAAGTCGTAGCAGATGCCGTGCAGCACGATGCCGATCACCAGCAGTGAGAAACCGCCGCCCGCATCGCCGAAGGCGAACATGACGTAGCGCACCACCCAGGCGGCCATGCCCACGGCCAGCATCGTCTTGACCCCCAGCCTGACGAACAGGAACGGCATGGCCAGCATCAGCAGCACTTCGGAGACCTGGCCCAGCGACTGCAGGCCCGCGGCGCCGCGCACGCCCAGGTCGTTGAGGTACGGGTTGGTGAAGTTGTAGTAGAACGACAGCGGGATGCAGATGGCGATGGAGGCCAGGAAGAACACCAGGTAGGCGCGCGACTTCAGCAGCCGCAGCGAATCCAGGCCGAGGATCTGCCCGAGCCCGGCATCGCGCTGCTTCGCCAGCGGCGGCGTGTGCGGCAGGGTGAACGCGTACAGGCCCAGCACCAGCGACGCCACTGCTGCCATCTGGAAGGTGAGTTCGAGCCGATGCGCCTGTTCCCAGCCCAGCCAGCCAATCAGCACGCCGGCCACGATCCAGCCGACGCTGCCAGCCACCCGCACCAGCGGGAACTGTTTCTCAGGCGATTGCATGTGCCGCATCGCCACGCTGTTGGCCAGCGCCAGCGTCGGCATGAACAGCAGCATGTAGCCCATGACGCAGGTGGAGAACATGCTGAAGCTGGTGGCCGTGGAGGCCAGCCACATCAGTACTGCGCCGGCCAGGTGCAGGACCGCCAGGATGCGCTGTGCGGCGAAGTAGCGATCCGCGATCAGGCCGACCAGGAAGGGAGCGACGATCGCACCGATGGACTGGCTGAGGAAGGCCGTCGCCACCTGGCTGGCGCTGGCCTGCAGCGGGCCCTGCACCAGGTAGGTGCCCAGGGTCACGAACCACGCTCCCCAGATGAAGAACTGCAGAAACATCATCGCGCCCAAGCGCGACATGGCGTGCGTCATGGCTTGCCCTCCCGGGGCGGTATCGGCTCAGAGTCCCAGCATGCGGTGCAGTGATGCGGCGTCGGCGCCGCTGTCGGCAAAGTCGTCGAAAGCGCGTTCGGTCACGCGGATGATGTGGTCGCGGATGAAGGCGGCACCCTCGCGTGCGCCGTCTTCCGGGTGCTTCAGGCAGCACTCCCATTCCAGTACCGCCCAGCCGGGGAAGTCGTACTGCGCGAACTTCGAGAAGATCGACTTGAAGTCGATCTGGCCGTCGCCAAGTGAACGGAACCGGCCCGGGCGATCGATCCAGTCCTGGTAGCCGCCATAGACGCCGCTGCTGGCGCTGGCACGGTACTCCGCATCCTTCACATGGAAGGCGCCGATGCGCGCGTGGTAGCGGTCGATGAAGCCGAGGTAATCCATCTGCTGCAGCAGCAGGTGGCTGGGGTCGTAGAGGATCTTCGCGCGCGGATGGTGATCGACCACGTCGAGGAAGCGCTCGAAGGTCGCGCCGTCGTGCAGGTCCTCACCGGGGTGGATCTCGAAGCACAGGTCCACGCCACAGGCGTCGAAGGCATCGAGGATCGGACGCCAGCGCCGGCCGAGTTCGGCGAAGGCCTCGTCCACCAGGCCGGGCGGGCGCTGTGGCCAGGGATAGAAGTACGGCCAGGCCAGTGCGCCGGAGAACGTGGCGTGCGCGGTCAGCCCCAGCCGCTGGCTGGCCTTGGCTGCCAGCATCAGCTGTTCCACCGCCCAGGCCTGGCGGGCGGCGGGATCGTCGCGTTTGTCCGCGGGTGCGAATCCGTCGAACAGGCTGTCATAGGCGGGATGGACGGCGACCAGCTGCCCCTGCAGGTGGGTGGACAGTTCAGTGATCTGCACGCCATGCCCGGCCAGCATGCCGGCGAGGTCGTCGCAGTACGCCTGGCTGCGTGCGGCCTCGGCCAGGTCGAACAGGTGGGGGGCGCTGGTCGGTACTTGTACGCCAGAATAGCCTAGGCCCGCGGCCCACCCGGCCAGCGTGTCCAGCCGATCAAAAGGAGCTGTGTCGCCGATGAACTGCGCCAGGAACAGCGCTGGACCCTTGAGCGTCTTCAACGTGATTCGCCCTCGATGCAATCGATTGCATTATCCTAGCAGGGGCTTACGCTGGACCTGTTGTGCACTGCACAGCGGGCAGGAGAACTAACGCCATGGCCACCATCTACGACATCGCAAAGCACGTCGGCGTCTCTGCCGGCACCGTGTCACGTGCACTTTCGCGGCCGGACAAGGTGCTGCCGGCGACGCGCGCGCGCATCGAGCAGGCTGCTGCCGCGTTGGGCTACGTGCCCAATACGGTGGCCCGTACGCTCAAGACCCAGCGCAGCGGCAAGATCCTGGTCACCGTTCCGGATATTGCCAATCCGTTCTTCGCGCAGATCCTGCAGGGGGCGGAAGACGCCGCGCAGGCCGTCGGCTATGCAGTGCTGCTGGGCGATACGCAGGACCAACCCGACCGCGAGGAGCGCTACGCGCAGATGCTCCGGCGCAACGAGGCCGACGGCATGATCGTGCTCGGCCATCGCCTGCCACCGACGGCGCGCGAGATTGTCCAGCAGAGGGGGGCTGCCGCGCCGGTGGTCAACGGATGCGAGTTCGACCCCGCGCTGGGCCTGCCCAGTGTGCACATCGACAATGCCGCCGCTGCACGTGCCGTCATGGAGCATTTGTACGCACTGGGCCATGAACGGATCGCCGTGGTCGGCGGGCCGCCGGATAATCCCCTGCACCAGCAACGCCTGGAAGGGGTGCGAGCCGCCGCCAAGGCGCGCGGCCGCCTGCGCCAGCTGAGCGTAGTGCCGGGCGATTTCTCGGTGGAATCCGGGCATGCCGCAACGGTGGCGCTGCTGGCCGATGGGGCGGCATCGACCGCAGTCTTCTGCTTCAGCGACCAGATGGCGCTGGGTGCGCTGGCGGCCTGCCGCGATCTGGGCATCCGCGTGCCGGACGAGCTGTCCGTCGTCGGTTTCGATGACCTTGCGTCTTCGCGCTACCTCACGCCGCCGCTGACGACCATCCGGCAGCCGATGCGGGAAATCGGCGCGCGCGCGGTCAACCTGCTGCTCGCCATCATCGAACAGGTGGACGTTCCGCTTCAACAGACGCTGGATTTCAGCCTGATGGTGCGGGGGTCGACGGCTGCGCCTGGGCCCAGGTGAGGCCATGGACGCTGCAGGTTCGAGTCCTTGATCCCGAATTGACGTAAAGCTGTCAGACTCACGACAGGCAGCCCGGCAGGGGCCGGGGTGGAACGTGCGATCGCGCAAGGGGGTCGGCAATGCCGTTCTTGACTGACTCGACGGAGGTCGCGGTCGAAGGCGCCGGCGCGGCACGGCGCATCGGCTGGATGCGCTTCGTGGGCAATGGCCTGGGCGCGATCCCCATCGCCTCGATCATGCTGGAGCGCCAGGATGGCGCGCTGCCCTGGGTCCTGTTGCTGCTCAATGCGCTGGCATGGCCGGCGCTGGCGCTGGTGCTGACCCAACGCTCGCGCAAGCCGGCCGCGGTCCAGTTCCGCTGCATGGTGGCCGACTCATTGTTCGGCGGCGGCTGGATCGCGTTCATGGCCTTGAGCGCCGTACCCAGTGCACTGTTCGCAGCATTGCTGGTGGCCGACAAGATCGCGGCCGGCGGCGTGCGCCTGGCGATGCGGGCAACGCTGGCTCTGGTGGTGGGCTTCGCGCTCACCTGGTGGGCGCTCGGGTTTCCTTACCAACCCGTGTCGTCGCAACGCACGATCGTGCTCAGCGTGCCGTTCCTGTTCGTCTACGGCATCGGGCTCAGCATCCTCAGCTGGCAGCTGGCGCGTCGGGTGAAGTCGCAGAACCGCCAGCTGCAGCGTCTGAGCCGGATGGATCCGCTGGTCGAACTGGCCAATCGCGGCTTCCTGATCCTGCGTGCGCAGCAGGCGCTGGACAAAGCGCAGGGGCAGGGCGGCTTTGCCTGCCTGTTGATGCTCGATGTGGATGACTTCAAGCACATCAATGATTCGCACGGGCACCGCGCCGGTGATGAAGTACTGCGGCACATCGCCTCGACCCTGCGCGCCTTCGCCCGGCCCGGTGATACACCAGCGCGCCTGGGCGGCGACGAGTTTGTCGTGCTGCTGCACGACTGCGCGCCCGTGGATGCGATGCATGTGGCCGAACGGGTTCGCCTGCACCTGCTCGAAGCGGCACGGCAGGCGACCCCGGGCGTTGAGTTCAGCGTGAGCATCGGGATTGCTGCCACGCCGCGCGGCGGCAGCGTGGAGGACTGGCTGGCCCTGGCCGACCGCGCGCTTTACCACGCCAAGCGGCAGGGCAAGAACACCGCCAGCTATGGCGAGTGAGTTCGTGCGTCCGCCCTGGAACAGGCCAGTAGCTGTGCGGCCGCCGCTGGGGAATCGCCACGCATCACCAGCTGCAGCGCGGTGATCGGCATGCCCAGCTCCAGTGCAACGAAGCACAGGCCCTGGCGGTGCATGTTCTGCATCGACGCCGTCTCGCCGCACGTGCCCGGGCCGAAGCTGATCAACATGTTCCACAGTGGCAGGACGCCGCTGGTGCCGGTGGAGCGCCTGGCCGAACTCGACTACCGCCTGGTGATCATTCCCTCGGATCTGCAACGGGCCGCGATCCGGGCCCTGCAGCGCACCTTGCAGGAGATTGCGCTGACCGGTGACAGCGGGCGCATCGCCGATGAACTGGCCAGTTTCGGAGAGCGCGAGGCGATCGTGCGTACGGCGCGCTATCTGGCATTGGATATCCATACGGAATCAACGCAATAGCGTCCGGGCCGTGCGCACGTGACGGTCGTTGCGCTGCATCATGGGTCAGTCAGAATCCATGCATATACTTTGCTCACCAAGGAGGGTGAACAGATCGGGGGATCTTCGCGACGATTGAAGTTTCGGGCTCTGACCAAGACCTCTCCGGGTGCTTGGCAAGCTTAGGTGCAGAAGTGACGCCCATTTGGGGATGGGCAGGGTGATGGGAATTCTGGCTTCAGTCGGCTCTGAACGGAGCGACATTGGGGCTGCACGCGCTTCCCCGCATGGTCCAGAAGCTGCGTGACATTCGTTTGGTCTGGCGGAGGACCTGCCGGCAGATGGGCTCATTCTTCGAGGATAGACATGGATCGCTTCAAGCGGATCGTCCTGGCAATGGCGGCACAGCTGCTGGCCTTCGGCGTACAGGCACAGGTTCACTCTTTCGAGACGTATGGGCGAGAGCTGGCACGCAGCGAGTCCATCACTGCGCTTCCTGCGGGGTTTGGCCAGTTCGGCGAGCGCATCGACTTCTACTCAGGCGCCGTGTCCTTCCACAAAACCGTGGTCGAACTCCCGGGCAATAATGCGCTGAGGGTGGCAGCGGACTATGAGTACACCGTCCAGGAAAAGCTCGGGTGGCCGCCCAAGTATGCGTTGAGGCGCGCGGAACCATTCATCATGGGCATTCATTCCACCGAACTGGGCTGGATGGTCGGTAGCCCGAACGCCTACACCGGACGTCGATGCTCCGACCCTCGGAGACGGGGTGTCGCCGAAGTGGTCAGGTCGAGCAAGCCGCCGATCGACAATTTTCTGCCCGAAGACTACTGGGATGGGAATTCGCTGGTTGGCACGGAGGGTGGCGGAATCATCCGACGGCTGGATCAGGGGGAACCGAGCATTCCGAATGTCGATGTACGCTGGGCAACCAACGGCGGATGGCGTTTCAGCTGCTACCAGCTGGCCGATGGTAGTGATGGATTCGTTGGTCACGGTCCGGATGGAAACAGGTACTACTTCGGCCGTCCCGAGCGTGACGAAGAGACGCTACAGATAATGAGCAATTTCCAGCAGTCCGACACCTGGCTGGATGTTTCCCTGTATCGCATGCGACTGACTCGTGTGGAAGACCGGTTTGGCAACTGGGTCAATTACTCGTCCAGCCAGATTACGGCGAGTGATGGCCGCAGCATCACTTTTTCAGGCACGGACGGCTCGGTGATCGAGGCTGGGGGGCGCCAATGGCGCCTTCAGGGGGGAGTGCTGACCAATCCGGATGGCTCCACATGGTCGATCGGCAGCGTGGGGGGCATTGCGGCGAGGCCGGATGGGGGGGGCGATCGCCCTGTGTGGAAGTCTCTCGCAGATCCCGATGGCCTTCAGCGGGCAGCTGACGGTGAACGTCAAGCTGGAGTCCAATGTGAGCGCGAGCTTCGCTCTGGAGCCACGCCGGCGGGGCTATTCACAGGTGACCTCCTACTGCCTTCAATCCCCGACGGGCGGGAAATTCTCGGAGCTCCCGCACTATGTCGATGGCATCTCACTGGTGTCGCGTTCGATGCAGGGTGCGGGGGTGCCACTGCTGACTCATTCCATCGACTACGGACCGCCCAACGCCTGCTATCAGCCGGCAGTGGGGCAGGGGCTGGCAGAGGTCTGCACGTCAAGTTCGCCGGTGACGCGCACGACGGCAGTCACTGGCTCTGATGGAACGGTTGAACGATATGTGTTCGGCAATCGTGCGCGGATGGACGCAGGCCTGCTGCAGTCGCATTCAATTGGAAGTTCGCAGGTTGTCAATTACGAGTACGCCCTTCCGTATGAGAACGCGTACGACATGGGGAAGCGCAGGCTTTACGACGTGGGCCAGACCAGCATCACGGTGCTGACCCGTAGTCTGATCAGACGGGATGGAGTGAACTTCGAGCGACGGGTTCCCTCTGACTGTGGTCCCGGCGCCAATGCGCTCTGCATTGACACGTTCTATCGTCCAGTCAAGTTCGTCAGTTCAAGCGCCGCAGTTCCATGAGGGCAGCGGAAATGCACGACGAATGGATCCGTGGCCCGTGTCTGCGGCTGCTTGCCAGCAGCGCGGCGACTGCGCAGAACCATTCGCGCACCGAGACGAGCCTGTACTCGGACAACGCAACCTCATGAGCAGTGGGGATCGTGGGATTGCCGCGATGCGACCGGGCGACGCATAGCGGGGCGGCGGCTGTTTCGAGCTTGCGGTGATAAGGGTGGACGACGCGCTCCTGATGCGTCGCCTGGGGCAGTCACTGTTGACGGGGAGTGAGCCCGGAATGGGAGCGTGGCGGTCGCTGGGAATGCGGTTGCCGTCAGGGACCGTTGCTGAATTGATCGCATATGATGCTGAACCAGATGCGGGCTTCACCGTGAGGATCGACAATCAATCCGATCCACGCATCGCATTGCAGGAGGTCATCTCCGCCCTCGGTCTTTGCGCGGACCGGATCATATGGTCCAACATCAATGGGATGCCGTGTGCTGCAGGGTGTCGCCAGGGCATATCAAGGTAAGGTCGATGACGATGCAGGCGGTCAAGGTAGTTTGATCCGTTGGCACGGCCAATCCTCTACCATGGGCCACCCCGCCCGGACGTGCCCCCATGCAAGACGCCCTCGTTGCCCAGCCCAAGCCCCCCGTTGCGAGGATCGCGGCCTGGCTGATGATGCTGCTGGGCATGTGGCTGGCGCTGAAGCTCGGCCTGGTGGTGACCCTGCTGTCGGGCCTGCTGGTGTTCCAGCTGACCCACGTGCTGGCGTCCACCGTGGAAGGCAAGCTGCCGCCGGGACGGGCGCGGGCGATTGCGGTCATCGTCCTGTCTGCGGTCATCATCAGCGCGCTGGTGCTGGCTGGCATCGGCGTGGCCTCGTTCTTCCGCACCGAGACCGGTGGCCCGGATGCGCTGCTGGGCCATCTGATGGACATCCTCAACAGCTCGCGGCACCAGGTGCCGGCGCTGCTGCAGCCGTACATTCCCGAGGACATGCCGGCGTTGCGCGCGGCACTGAACGACTGGGCCGCCGAGCACCAGCGACAGCTCGGGGTGGCCGGGACCTCGGCGGTGCAGATCGGCGTGCGGGTGCTGATCGGCATGGTGCTGGGCGCGATGATCGCGCTGTATGACGAACTGCCGCTGCCGAAGATGGGGCCGCTGGCGCAGGAGCTGATCGGGCGCACCAGCCGCCTGGCCACCGCGTTCCGCCAGGTGGTGTTCGCGCAGGTAAAGATCTCGCTGCTCAACACCGTGTTCACCGCCATCTTCCTGCTGGGCGTGCTGCCGCTGTTCGGGGTGCACCTGCCGCTGTCCAAGACGCTGGTGCTGATCACCTTCATCGCGGGCCTGCTGCCGGTGGTGGGCAACATCATCTCCAACACCATCATCACCATCGTCGCGCTGTCGGTCTCGTTCTATGTGGCCGTGGCCGCACTGTTGTACCTGATCGTGATCCACAAACTGGAATACTTCCTCAACGCACGCATCGTCGGTGGCGAGATCCAGGCCCGTGCCTGGGAGCTGCTGCTGGCCATGCTGGTGATGGAGGCGGCATTCGGTCTGCCCGGCCTGGTGGCAGCGCCGGTGTTCTATGCCTACGTGAAGCGCGAGCTGGCCGATCAGCGCTGGATCTGACCCGGCATGATGTGACATTCCCGCTACGATGAGGCGGGCCTTCCCATCTTGGCGGCGCGTTCGCGGTCGCTGTGCCATACCTATCGCAACGGTTCGCATGGCGCTGGCTTGGCGCTGCCGGAACCGGTCGTTACAGTGAACCGCACGTCAGGGGAAATTTGCATGGCCGGCAAGGCGTCGCCCATCGGGTTGCGGACCTGGGTCTGGATCCTGACCGGGCTGTTCGTGGTCTGCACCTTGCCCTTGATGGCCATCGCTCTGGTACAGGGCACGCTGCGCTACACCGGCGCCGAAGACAACCTTTCCAGCCTGCGCCAGCTGCGGCAGTCCTTCGAGCTGGCCAACCTGGTTTCGGCCGAGCGCGGCCCGGCCAACAGCCTGCTGGGGGCTGACCCGGCCGACGCCGTCGAACAGGCACGGCTGGCCGCGCAGCTGGCGGCCGCGCGCAAGCGGGTCGACACCGCCGTGCTGAAGCTGGAGACCGCACTCAAGGACGACCCGGGCGTGGTGGATGAGCATGGCCTGCTGGCCGACGCGCAACGTCGCCTGCAGTCGGCGCGCGCTGCGGTCGACCGGGTCGTGGCGCAGCCCCATGACGCACGCCGGGTGGAGGAGGTGGAGCGTGCGATCAGCGGCATGTTCGCCGTGGTTGATCGCCTGCACCTGCTGACTTCGGCACAGACCAACGTGCTGGTCAGCGCCGATCGAGAAGCGGCGATTCCGGCGATGCAGGGCCAGGTGCTGATCGATCTTCGCGAATATGGTGGCCGCCTGGCCTCGAACGTGATGGCGCCGGTGGCGATACCAGGGGCATGGCGTGAGGAGCAGGTACGCGCGGCGCTGCAGACCCAGGGCCGCCTGCTGGAGCTGTGGCGGTTGGCGGGCAGCCACGAGTCGGTGTTCCGCAGTGACCCGGAATTGTCATGGCACTGGGACATGGCGCGACGGCAGTTCTTCGGTGAGTCGCTGCCGATGATCGAGCAACTGATCGAAGACGGTCGCCGCGGCCTGCCGCCGCCGTGGACCGCCGCGGAGTTCACCACGCGCTACGTGCCCACTCTGCAGTCGCTTGAGGCGCTGCGCGATGGCTACCTGAGCGTGTCCATCGCCCGCTTTGAACGCACCCGCAACCGCGAAGCGACGCGCCTGGTCGTGCTGGTGGCGACGGTGCTGGGTACGCTGCTGGTGCTGGGCGTGGCCCTGCGCATTGCCCATCGGCAGATCCTGCGGCCGCTGCTGCAGGCGCAGAAGCAGGTCATCCAGATCGCCTCGGAGGCACCGGGGCCGGAGCAGCATGTCACCCACCCGCTGGCCGAAATGCAGCGCCTGTTCGATGCGATCGAGGTCCTGCGCGAGAAGTCGCGCGAGCGCTCTGCGCTGACCAGCGAACTGCGCCAGCTGGCAGGTACCGATGAATTGACCGGGCTGTTGAACCGGCGCGCGCTGGAAGAAAGGGTGCAGCAGCGGCATGCCGAAGGAGGCGCCGGCGCCGTGGTGATCCTGCTGGACGTGGACCGGTTCAAAGCGATCAACGACGGCCACGGTCACGATGCCGGTGACGAAGTGCTGGTGCAGGTGGCGCAGTTGCTGCAACGGCACCTGCGCCGCAGCGACAGCATCGCCCGCTATGGTGGTGAAGAGTTCCTGGTGCTGTTGGCCGACGGTGATCTGGCCGGCGGCCGCCAGCTGGCCGAGTCATTGCGATTGGCCCTGCAGCAGATGGACATCGCGCTGGCCGGCGGCACAGTGCTGCGGGTGACCGCCAGTTTCGGCGTGGCCGAGGGCGGCACCGACGCACTGGGCTGGCGCACCCTGCTGCGTGCAGCCGATGCGGCCATGTACCGGGCCAAGGCGCAGGGGCGTGATCGGGTACGGGTGGCGGGGGGCGGTCGTGGCGCCCGCTGATCGTGGCATTCATCGCCGGCGCACGCGGTCCTGCCTAGACTGGCCCTCCGATCGCTGCAGGAGCCGTCCATGATCTTTCGCCCTGTTGTTGCCACGGCCCTGCTGGCCGGGTTGTTGGCCGGCTGTGCTTCGACCGCTTCCCAGACCAGCGCCGACGCGCCTCGCCATCCTTCCATCGCTGCCGACCTGAGCCCGGTACCGGCCTTCACCGGCGGTGGCACTGGCTGGAGCATCGAGATCGCCTCCACCGGCAAGGGCAACCACGACGCCAGCCTCAGTGCCGATGGACGCACCCACAAGGGCGTGCTGCGCTACCTCGGCCAGCCGGCAGATGCACCCGGTGCGCTGATCGTTCTCAATGGCGAGCTGGGCAAGCAGCCGGCCATCGTTGAGATCAAGCACGAGTCGTGCCGCAATTCCGAAGGCGTGGACACGCTGGCCAGCGTGCAGGTGACGATGGAAGGGCAGCCCCAGCGCCGTGGCTGCGGCCACCTGGCCGTGTACTGATCCTGTGCGCCGTCGTGCTTGAGATTCCAACCCTGCACACCGTGCGCCTGCGGCTGCGTGCACAGCAGCTGGATGACTTCGGCGTCTATGCCGCGTTCCTGGCCTCGCCGCGTGCGCGGGGCATGGGCGGGCCGTTCGGTGAGGTGGCGGCGTGGGGCCAGTTCTGCCACGACCTGGCCAGCTGGCACCTGTTCGGCCACGGCGCGCTGATGATCGAACGCATCGATACCGGTGCCTGCATCGGTCAGGTCGGGATCAACCACGGCCCGCTGTTCCCGGAAAAAGAGCTGGGCTGGTTGCTGTACGACGGCCATGAAGGGCAGGGCTTCGCGACTGAAGCCGCCGGTGCGCTGCGTGATTGGGCCTTCGTGGTGCCGCAGCTGCCGACCCTGGTCAGCTACATGGCGCCGGACAACCTGGCATCGCAGGCCGTCGCACGGCGTCTGGGCGGCGTGCTGGATGAAAAGGCCGCGCGCAGCGACGCGGATGATCTGGTGTACCGCTACAGCGCAGGGTAGTGCCGGCCGCTGGCCGGCATCACCAGTGCACCGGGCGCGCGGCCCACGCATCAAGATCAGCCAGTTCCGGCGCCAGTGCATGCTCCACCGCCCGCCGCAGCAGTGCCGGCGCGACATAGTGCCGGTGCGCAGCATCGATCAGTGCCATGTACATGCTTCCGAACGCATTGAGGGTCTGCACGTGTGAGCCAAGGCTGATCTCGATGCATCCATCGGCACGCCGCTGCACACGCACGCTGCTGCGGAAGCGCAGGTGCCGATCGTCGGCGCCGAGCAGGACTTCGGCGCAGTTGTCTTGCGTGTCGATGTGCGAATCCAGCACCGGGAATCGACCGGCGAACAACCGGCTGCGATCGGTCGACAGTAGTGACGACACCGGGCATCCCAGCGGCGACGTACGCAGCCGCAGCGGTGCCACCAGGCGGTTGCGCAGGGCCATCAGATGGCCGACGCCGCTGGGTGGATTGCGCAGGAAGCCCTCCAGTACATCGGCCAGCAGCGCCGACGCGGAACGGTAGGCCACCTGCGAGGGTTCCAGGCACAGGGTGGTCAGGTCCTGATAGTGGCTGTGCGGCAGTGCCGTGGGCAGCAGGCCATCGCTGGCAGCAGCCCGTGCATGGACGGGATAGGCCGGTGTGGCGCGTGCGACGAACCCGCGCAGCGGCCGCAGTGGGATCCGACGCAGCGGACCGAGCAGGGCACGGGTACGCGCGCACAGCTGAGCACTCAGGCTGGGCGGCGCCGCCTGCAGCGACAGTTGCAGCAGCGGTGCCGCTGCAAGTGTGGTGCCCGAAGGCCAGTGCGATTCCGGCAGCACCTCGGTCAGGCTGGGGATATCGGCGGCATTGCGCTCCACCTGCGCACGGGCCTGTTCGCTCATTTGGCCTGCCAGTTCATCGCTGTGGCAGGACAACGCGAACAACGCCGGGTGTGCACGATGGTTCGATGCGAACTGATGCCAGGTGCCTCCACCGAAGCGCACCGTGAACAGGCAGTCAGGTGGAATGCGGACACGCCGAAGCGTGCGCGCGAAGGCACCGGGATCTGCTGCCAGCTGCGTGTCGGAGACGGTGGCGAAACGCAGCTCGGCACCGGCGCTGCCGGCAATGGCGGTGAACATGCGCGGGCCTGCATGGCGATGAAACGGGTGGCCACCGGCACCGACGGTGAAGCTGTACAGCGAGGAGGCGTCTCCCTGCTGCAGGTGCATGCCGCCCAGTCGCGCCGAAGGCTCGTCCAGCGCATCGATGAAGGCCGGGTGGTGGCGCTGGCGCTGGCTGGCGTCGGTCACCAGCGCATCACCGGCGCCGATGCCGAGCTGCGCGATCAGGGTGACTTCGGTCGGACTGCCGCCGTCCTGTGCCGGAAGCTGCACTGCTGGAAACGAACGGCGATCGCGGGTCGAACCAGGCATCGTCATGCTCCTTGGCGGGCGGATCAGCGGGCGGGGGACTTGCGGCGCGCGCGTGCTTCGCGCTTGAGCGGACCGCCGACCGGACAGACTTCGGCCGCCCACGAGAACAACGTGTTGGCCAAACGGTCGGGCACCTGCCGGAAGTACACGAACTGGCCGCGCTTCTCGCGTTCGATCAGGCCGGCTTCCTCGAGGATGCGCAGATGGCTGGACAGCGCCGGCTTGCTGAAGTCGAAGCGTTCGGCCAGTTCGCCCGCGCTGAGCTCGCCGGCGCTGAGATAGGCCAGGATCTGCCGGCGGGCGGTGGAGGCGAGGGCTTCGAAAATACGGTCCATGGCGAGCTAATTAACTAATTCGTTAACTGATACTCCTCCCGCCGGTGGCGGCTGTCAAGCCATGACCCGTTGCGCGGCACGCCTGGGCTTTGCCATCCTCCCTGCTGTTTTCCGTAGCGTGGAATCCCGATGCGTCCTGCGTTCTGGCTGGCTTTGGCCCTGCTGCCCACCGTGGCGGTGGCGCAACCCGCGCGTACTCCCAAGACCAAAGCTCCGGCGCAGGATCCCTTCAGCGAGCTGTTCGATACCGCCTGCATGCAGCACATCGGGGCCCCGGCGCGGTTGCAGTCACTGATGGAATCCAATGGGCTGTCGCCGCTGCAGCCCGCCGAAGCCGCGACGCTGTTGCAGGGGCAACCGGGCGTGGCCTGGATGGTGCCTCTGGCCAGTGGTCGCTATGCGGTGAGCTGGGCTGACGATGGCACGTGCACGGTCTACGCCGAAAAGGCCGACGCGGCGGTCGTGCAGAAGGGATTCGCCCGGTTGGTGCAGGCCGCACCGATGCCGTTGCAGGTGCGCTCGCTGCCGGGACGTGGGCCGCTGTCGGCCGATCAGGTGGCGATCCAGTACGGCTGGGCCACGCCGGGGCAGGGCAAGCTGCAGGTGCGCTTCCGCCTGGTCACGCGGCAGGCCGCCGATGCGGGCGTGCAGGCGATGGCCTCTGCGGCGCCGGGGGAGGCGATGCTGGAGCAGGGCGCGTCCGGGCCCTGACAGGAGCCGCGCCTGCGGTTCAGGCTTTCACGTGGGATGTGATATATCGTTTATCGATAAATTCACCCCGGGGCGGCGAGGCCACCCCAACACCGGAGGCCGCTTGACCGCTCGTCCCGCCCGCGCAAGACCCGCGCGAGGCCTGTTCACCCTGGCCCAGGCCGCCGTACAGGCCGTCCGGGCGATGTGCTGGCTGGGCATCCTGGCCGCACTGCTGGCGGTGCCGCTGGTCGCCCACGACCGTCGCTGGCTGCTCGACAGCGTGCACGACGCTGCGGCCGCCGCCGCGCACGGCAATGATCTGTTCCTGCACTTCTGCCTGGGCCTGGGTGCGATCATCGCGCTGCTGGTGCTGTGCCTGCTGTTCCTGCGCCATCTGCTGAGGCTGCTGAAGTCGGCGGCGCGCGAGCGTCCGTTCACCCATGCCAATGCACAGCGCCTGCAGCGCATGGCCTGGCTGATGCTGGCGATGGAGCTGCTGTCGATCCTGATCGGTGCCTATGCGGCCTGGATGGGCCCGGATTTCACCTGGATGGAGGTCGGCGGTGGCATGTCGATCACTGGCCTGGTCGCCGTGCTGATGCTGTTCGTGCTGGCGCGCGTTTTCGCCGTGGGCGCAGCGATGCGCGACGACCTCGACGGTGTCATCTGATGGCGGTCGTCATCACCCTGGACCGCATCCTGCAGGAACGGGGCATGACCCTGTCAGAGCTGGCCGGGCGTATCGATATCACCCTGGCCAACCTGTCGATCCTGAAGACCGGCAAGGCGCGCGCCATCCGCTTTTCCACGCTGGATGCGATCTGCCGCGAGTTGCAGTGCACGCCTGGCGACCTGCTCGGGCATGACCCGGCGCAGGCGCAGGACGCCGACTGAGTGGTTCTCCTTTTCCCTTACCTACTGACGAAACGGACCTGAAATGGAATGGTTGGCTGACCCCTCGATATGGATGGGCCTTGCAACCCTGGTCGTGCTGGAGATCGTTCTCGGCATCGACAACCTGGTGTTCATCGCAATCCTTGCCGACAAGCTACCGCCGCACCAGCGCGACCGCGCGCGGGTGATCGGCCTGGCGCTGGCCCTGCTGATGCGGCTGGTGCTGCTGGCCGCGCTGGCCTGGATCATGAAACTGACCGAGCCGCTGCTCACGCTGTTCGACCACAGCTTCTCCGGACGTGACCTGATCCTGCTGGGCGGTGGCCTGTTCCTGCTGTTCAAGGGCACCATGGAGCTGCATGAGCGGCTGGAAGGCCGCCAGCACGAGGACAACGGCAAGAAGGTCTATGCCAGCTTCGCAATGGTGGTGGCGCAGATCGTGGTGCTCGATGCGGTGTTCTCGCTGGACTCGGTGATCACCGCGGTCGGCATGGTCGACAACCTGGGCGTGATGTATGCCGCCGTGACCATCGCGATGGTGCTGATGCTGGTGGCGAGCAAGCCGTTGACCCGCTTCGTCAACAAGCATCCTACGGTGGTGGTGCTGTGCCTGGGCTTCCTGCTGATGATCGGTTTCAGCCTAGTGGCCGAGGGCCTGGGCTACAAGATTCCGAAGGGCTACCTGTACGCGGCGATCGCCTTCTCGATCCTGGTCGAAGCGTTCAACCAGTGGGTACGCTTCAACCGCGAGCGCAACGAGCGCCGCCAGCCGTTCCGCCAGCGCACTGCGGATGCGGTGCTGCGCATGCTCGGCGCGCGTCCGGCCAATGGCCACGATGACGAAGGCGCGGACGAACCTGTGGATGCCGGGGAACGCCTGCAGCCGGCCGAGCACGAGATGATCCGCAGCGTGCTGGGCCTGGCCGATCGCCCGGTGTCGAGCGTGATGACCGTGCGCGCCGACGTACAGTGGATCGACCTTGCGCGTGGACAGGACGATGTGGTGGCACGCCTGGTGGCATCACCGCACACCCGCCTGCTGGTCGGCGATGGTGATCTGGACAGCCTGTGCGGCGTGGTGCAGAGCCGCGATCTGCTGGCCGACCTGCTGCAGGGCAAGCCGCTGCAGCTGGAAGGCAACCTGCGCGAGCCGCAGTACGTGCTGTCCAGCGCCAGTGCGCTGCAGGCGCTGGAGCTGATCCGCCAGCATCCGGTGCCGTTGGCGGTGGCGGTGGACGAGTACGGCAGCGTGGAAGGCCTGGTGACGGCCAACGATCTGCTGGCGGCGATTGCCGGTGATCTGGTCGACACCCAGGACGAACGCTATGGTGTGATCGCGCAGGGGGAAGGCCAATGGGAGGCCGATGGTGCGTTGACCCTGGACGATCTGCAGCGCCTGGCCGGCGTGTCGCTGCCGCGCAGTGCCGACTACATGACCATCTCCGGACTGGTGCTGGAGCAGTTGGGTCGCCTGCCGGACATCGGTGATGCGGTGGACGTGGCCGGTGTGCGCATCACAGTGCTGGCGATGGAGAAGCGCCGCATTGCCCGCCTGCGGGTGGAGCGCCTCGACGAAATGGCCTGACCCACCTGTTGTTGCAGGGCCGAGCCCATGCTCGGCTGCAGGTTGAGACACCGAGCATGGGCTCGGCTCTACACAACACGGCCCGCAGCCTTCACCATGGCGGGCCCGCTTTCTGTCATGGATGGTTGCAGTGCTGAGTACGATCGGTTTGTTGATGGGCCTGTATGTGGCCTGGCGCCTGTTCTGGCCGCTGCGCATGCCCATCGGGTTGAAGGTCGTGCTGTCGCTGCTGGTGGTGGCCGTAGCCGTGCAGCTGCGCATCGTGGCCACCTTCTGGGGCACGATGGCGTCGCTGGAGATCCCGAAGATGGCCATCGCCGTGCTGGCCACCGGCTCCACTGCGGTGCTGCTGCTGGCCTTGATGATGCTGGTACTGGACGCCGGCCTGCTGCTTTCGCGCCTGCTGCGTTGGCCGCGCATGGTAGCGGCCCTGCGCGCATCGAAGCTGCGGCCATTGGCCGGCCTGCTGGCCCTGCTTGTGAGTGGCTATGGCATCAGCCAGGGCATGGCCGTGCCCCAGCCTCGGCAGATCGACGTGGCGATCAGGGATCTGCCGGCCGCGTTCGACGGTTATCGCGTGCTGCAGCTGACCGACATCCACGCCAGCCGCCTGCTGACCGGCGACTGGGTACGCAGGGTAGTGGACGAGAGCAACGCGCTGAAGCCGGACCTGATCGTGATCACTGGCGATCTGATCGACGGCAGTGTCGAGGCCCGTCGCGAAGACGCGCGTCCGTTGGCCGATCTGCAGGCGCCGGATGGCGTCATTGCCATCACCGGCAACCACGAGTACTACGCGCAGTACCAGGACTGGATGCAGGCGTTCCGCGCGCTGCACATGCAGGTGCTGGAGAACAGCCATCTGCAGGTGCGGCGTGGTGATGCGGCGCTGACCATCGCCGGTGTCACCGACCCGGTGGCGGCACGCTACGGCCTGCCGTTGCCGGATCTCCAGGCTGCACTGGAGGGTGCCGATCCCTCCGCACCTGTGATCCTGCTCGATCATCGCCCACGCAATGCGCGTGAGGCTGCTGCGCGCGGTGTGAAGCTGCAGTTGTCCGGACATACCCATGGCGGCCAGATCATCGGCATGGACCAGCTGGTGAAGCGGGCCAACGGCGGCTACGTCTCCGGCCGCTACGAGGTGGACGGGATGACCCTGTACGTGAGCGATGGCGCTGGCCTGTGGGCCGGATTCCCGGCACGCATCGGCGTGCCTTCGGAAATCACCCTGATCACCCTGCGCCGCGCCCCGTGACCTGAAGTGGGGTCAGATCCCTTTCCTGCAGGGAAAGGGACCTGGCCCCTGACAGACCATATGGAGGGAACCATGTCCCGTACCCGCGCGCCGATGGAACGCCTGATCCGCGCCAATGCGGACGAGATCAACCGGCTGCGCCAAGCCATCCGCGAAGCCGCTGGCGCGCGCTGGCGTGGCCCGGAACAAATGCAGCGGCATGCGGCAGCCTGCGCGGAATATAACCAGCGCTATGCACAGCTTGCTTTCCCGGGTGGATACGCCAACGCGCTGAGGCAACTTGCCGAACACGATCCAGATACGGTGGATGTCGTGCTGACCTTCCTTGAGGTGCGCCCGTACTTCTTCCGTTCCGGATACATGTGGAAGACGCTGCTGAAGCGCGTGCAGCGGGCGCCGATGGGCGTGAAGCAGCAGGCCCGGATGCAGAAGATCCTCGAAGCCTACGCCGCTTACAGGGCGGGAAGCCAGCACACCGGGTAGCGCCACGCCATGCGTGGAGGTCGTGTCCTTCCCGCCGCGGGCCCAGGATCGGCGATCATCTGCACGGTCCATGCGGAATCAGGGAGCACACAATGCAGGGAATGCCTCATCCAGTCCGGCGTCCACGCCACGTCGCGCTGCTGGTCGGCCTACTCGCGCTGGCCGCATGCCAACGCACATCGGATGCGCCGACAGGGGCACCCGCAGCGGGCACACCGCTTGCCGCCCCGGCCACCGCAACAGACCTCTCTCCGCTGCTGGATGCGCTGCCGACCTGTGCGCTGGACGGCTGGTACATCGACCTTCAGACCGATCGCCCGGCCCATCCCTGGCTGGCCGCGAACGCGCCGAAGCCCTGCAAGGTGGACGAAGAGAACGAGATCGCCACGTTCTGCACGCGTGGGCAATGGAAGGGACTGCCGGTGGAGGAGGTGGTCCTGCCGACGATGACGTTCGTCTCGTTTCGTGGGGCGAAGATCGGTCTGCCGCTGGAGAAGGCGCGTCCCGTCGTCCGCCAGCGCTTCGGGCAGGAATTCCCGGGTGGTGCGGCGTACGAGGCGGGCCGCGAGCCGAAGCTGATGGCCGACCCGGAGGACGCGCAGCGTTCATGGCTGCTGTGCAGCACGCCGGAACTGGGCCACGACGTGGACAGCGGGGGAAGCATCAGCTATTCCGGCATGAACCTGCCCTACGATCACGACGGTTGCAGCTACCGCTACAGCCCGGTCGACTTCTGCGATGCGCCGCACCGGGCCGCCATCGAAGATGCGCTCCAGCACCAGGAGCCCAATTTCAACCAGCACTACCTGCTGGTGCAGGTCGATGATCGCCCCGAGTTCTTCCAGCGCACACTGGTGCTGGTCGACACCCGCACGGGACGCGCCACGCCATTACCGATCGATGCCTTCACCGGCCCGGCGGGGAAGGGCGGAGATGCCACCGGCTACGGGACACTGGAAACGGGCGTGGACCAGCCGCAGTTCTGCCTCGATGGCGCGTTGCTCGTCTACCGCGTGTTCGAGGAAGGACGCTTCTGCTTCGGCTTTGACGGTGAGCGCTTCACCGGGCACGAAACCCAGTACATGCAGCCGATGGATGACCGATGACCGGCATTTCACCCGGGCCGTGACACTCTGCCTGCAACCTGCATCCACGGGAACGAGGCTGTTGAAGGCGAACACGCAATGACCGCGGCGCGGCAGCGCTCGATGTGGGTGGCCGGCCTGTCCACGGTGGTGGAGTGGTACGACTTCACGCTGTACCTGTACTTCGCCACGGTGCTGTCGCGAGTGTTCTTCGGCGGTGGCGAGCAGGCGCTGCTGGTCACCCTGGCCGGCTTTGCGGTGTCCTACCTGATGCGCCCGCTGGGCGCGCTGTGCTTCGGCCACCTGGGCGACCGCCTGGGCCGGCGCTGGATGCTGCTGGCTTCGATGGCGTTGATGGCAGCGGCAATGCTGGCCACTGCGCTGCTGCCGACAGTGGCCACGGCCGGTACGACGGCGGGCGTGCTGCTGCTGATCCTGCGCTGCGTGATGGCGTTTTCGGTGGGCGGTGAGTACACCGGGGTGGTGGCGTACCTGCTGGAAAGCGCACCGGAGAGACGACGCGGGCTGGTCACTTCGCTGGCCTCGGCGGCCAGTGAAGTGGGCGCACTGCTGGCGGTGGCGATTTCCGCGCTCACTGTCGCGCTGCTGCCCACCCCGCAGCTGGACAGCTGGGGCTGGCGCATCCCGTTCTTCTTCGGTGCGGCGCTGGCACTGGTGATCCTGATCGCACGCTCGGGCATGCACGAATCGCCCGAGTTCGAGCGTCAGCGCCGTGAGGGCAGCATTCCGGCCACGCCGCTTCGCCATGTCCTGCGCAACCATCCGCTGGCGGTGGCGCGCACGTTCGCGATTTCGGCGCTGGGGTCGATCACCTACTACGTGGGAATCACCTATGTGCCCGCATTCCTGCATGCGCGGGGCCACGATGAGGGCGATGCGCTGTGGCTGTCGACGATTGCGGCAGTGGCGGTGATCGCGGTCACGCCACTGTTCGGCGCATTGTCCGACCGCGTCGGACGACGGCCGGTGCTGTTGGGCCTGACCGTGCTGGCAGCGCTGCTGCCACTGTCCTTGTTTGCGTGGATGGCGCAGGCGACAGCGCTGGGCATCGCGCTGGCTGCGGTGCTGCTGGCCTGCGTGGCCGGTGGCGTGAGCGCGGTGGCGGCGCCGGCCACGGCCGAGCAGTTCCCCGGTGAAGGCCGGGTCAGCGGGCTGGCACTGGGCGTGACCATGGCCACTGCATTCTTTGGCGGTGCAACACCCTGGCTGGCGCAATGGTGGGTGGAGCGCAGCGGCTGGGCAGCAGCGCCAGGTGCGATGATCGCGTTGGTGGCAGTGCTGGTGTTGCCGGTGTTGTGGACCCTGCCCGAGACGGTCCCGGGCAGGGCCAAGCGCTAGCGGGTCAGACCTTCAGGGTCTGCTCGATGTCGGCCAGTACCGCAGCCGCATCTACGCCGATGGCAATCGACTGCACCACGTGGCCGTCCCACACGCTGGGGCCGAATGCCAGGCCTTCCGGCTTGGGAATGGTCATGCCGCGGGCGACGCCGTCGGTGGCCACGCGCACGCTGGCGCGCTCGAACTGGAACAGCTCCGGACGGGTCAGCGCGATGCAGGCGCAGCAGTCGTGCACGACCATGCCCTTGTGGCCGGCCTGCAGGTAGAAGTCCACGTAATCCTGCGACAGCGCACGCACCAGTTCGGCATCGGCACCGCCGATGGCGGCCAGCGTGTCCAGGCCGTCACGGTCCATTTCCACGCGGGTGGTCACGTCCAGACCGATGGCAGTAACCGGCCAGCTGGCGGTGAACACCACGTCGGCCGCTTCGGCGTCGCCCCAGATGTTGGCCTCGGCGGCCGGGGTGATGTTGCCGTTGACGTGGAAGGCGCCGCCCATGATCACCACGCCGCGCACCAGGCCGGCGATGTCCGGGGCCTGCTGCAGGGCCAGGGCCAGGTTGGTCATGCGACCGACCGCGACCAGAGTCACTTCGCCCGGATGGGCACGGACCAGGTCGATGATCAGCTGGTGGGCGGGGCGCGCGTCGGCGGCCACGTCCAGTTCGGCCGGCACCGGGTGATTGCCCAGGCCGTTGTGGCCATGGATGTGCACCGGCCAGGCTTCCGGGGTGGCTTCCGGCTGCAGCGGGCCACCGGCACCGCGCGCGACCGGGGCGGCAAAGCCCCAGGCCTGCTTCAGGTACAGCGCATTGTGCGTGGTCGACTCCACCGAGGCATTGCCGAAGGTGGTGGTGACGCCGATCAGGTCGATCTGGGCGTGCTTGTGCAGGTACAGCAGGGCCAGGGCGTCGTCGACGCCCGGGTCGGTATCAAAAATGACTTTCAGCATGTTGTTGTTCTTCTTCTTCCGTGTGGTGCGGGGGGCGCCGGCGGCCCGGAAGCAGGCCGGCGCGCCCTACATTGTCCCATCTTCATGACAGGCAGGGCCATTGCCGGGCTGGCAGGCCCATAATGCCCTCCAGTCCAGGCATGGAGCCGCCGAATGCTGATCGTTGCCCTTCTGCTGGTCCTGCTGGTGCTGGGCCTGAACGTGGTGGCTACCGTGGTGATCGTCAGGCGTGATGGCCTGTCGGCGGGCGGCCGGACAGTGCAGTTGCTGCTGGTCTGGCTGCTGCCGCTGGTCGGCGCGATCCTGTGCATGGCGGTGGCCACGGCCGATGGCTCGGGAAGCCGGGGGGAGGGGGGCGGACGCCATGACACCTCCGTTGGCTATTCCAGTGACAACCACAGCCATCACAGCTACAGCAACTCCGACTGCGGAAGCGACAGCGGCAGCAGTGACGGTGGTAGCTGCGGTGGTGGCGATTGACGAGATGTTCCGGGATGCCGGCCAAGGTCACGTCCTGGTAGTGCCGGCCGCTGGCCGGCAACCTCATCCGCTCAACCGCCGCCTTCGGTCGGCAACGGTGCCGGCACGTTCAACAGCCCGCCCGCCGCCACATAAGCGGCCAATGCCTGGCCCTGGCTCAGCAGATGGCGTTCCATGGTGCGTTCAGCAGCCTGCGCATCGCGGCGTCGGAAGCACTCCATCAACTCGCGGTGTTCTGCCAGCGACTGCGCGGTTCGCCCCGGGGTGAGCAACTGGCGGCCGCGGTGCATCTTCAGGATGCGGTGCAGGTCGTGGGTGATGCGGATCAGCCACGGGTTGCCGGCATAGTGCTGCACGGTTTCGTGGATCAGGTAGTTGTTGCGGTAGTACTCGGCGATGTTGCCCTCGGCCGCTGCGGTTTCCATCGCTGCATGCAGGTCTTCCAGCTGCCGCACGCCGGCATCGTCGATGTGCCTGACCGCCTCGTGCGCGCAGCGGCCTTCCAGCATCGCCATCACCGGGAACAGCTGGTTGAGGTCTTCCAGCGTCAGTCGTGTGACCCGGCTGCCACGGCCGGCATCGATCTGCACCAGGCCTTCGGCAGCCAGCAGCTTCAGCGCCTCGCGCAGCGGCGTGCGGCTGATGCCCAGTTCCTCGCACAGTGCGGGCTCGTCGATCCACTCGCCCGGCGGAAGCCGGTAATCGTAGATGCGCTCGCGCACATGTTCGGCCACCTCTTCGTACAGAGGTGCGCGTTTCTTCGGTGACCGCGGGGCAGGGGCAATGGCCATGGAGGAAGTGTACCGCCAGGTAGTGCCGGCCGCTGGCCGGCAACCCATGGTCGCTGGATGGCTTCATGAGAGTGCCGGCCCGCGGCCGGCACTACCGTTGGGTGCTTACATCCAGCCCGGCACCACGAACACCAGCCAGGCCAGCAACGGCCCCAGGGCCACCACCAGACCGCTGTACACCAGGAAGCGGCGGAACAGGGTCTCGCGTTCTTCCTTCGCGGCCGAGGCCACCACCAGTGCACCATTGGTCGAGAACGGGCTGACATCGACGATGGTGGACGACACCGCCAGCGCGCAGATCACGCCGGCGGCGCTGAGGTGACCCTGCATCAGGAACGGTACCGCCAGCGGGATCGTGGCACCCAGTACCGCCGCCGACGAGGCGAATGCGGAGACGATGCCGCCGACGTAGCAGACCAGCAGCGCACCGAGCAGCGGGATGCCGATGCTGGAGACGCCGTGGCCGATGAAGTCCACCGCGCCGGCATGTTCCAGTACGCCGATGTAGGTCACCACGCCACAGATCAGCAGCACGGTGGACCAGCTGATGCCATCGACCGCGCCCTTCTGGCTTTGTGGCGACAGCAGCGCCAGAGCCACCGCGACGGTGATCGAGACCAGACCGACATTGAGGTTGTAGATCAGCGCGGCCACGCCCAGACCGAGCAGGCCGATCAGGGTGAACAGGCGCTCGCGGGTCAGGCCCACGGCGTCCAGCGCAACCGGATCGTTGGAGAGCGTGCCACCGCCTGCCGCGACCAGCGCACCATGGCCTTCGATCGCGAACTGGCGCGACGACGCCTGCGGGCCACCGGCCATTGCCAGCTCCGCATTGCCCACAGTGCCAGCTGCGGTAATCGAGCCGCGGCGCAGAAGGGCGATGCCACCGAAGGCGAAGAAGCAGATCGTCGCCATCATGAAGTTGAAGCCGAGGCTGGTCAGGAACACCGCCATCTCGGTCACTTCCAGCCCGGCCTTCTGCACCACGCCGTTGGTGATGCTGCCGTACACGCTGATCGGCGAGAAGCCGCCGGCCTGCGCACCATGGATGACCAGCAGGCCCATCATCAGCGGATTGATGTTGTACTGCTTGGCAAAGCGCAGCGCGACCGGGCCGATGATGGCTACCGCTGCCGGGCCGAGCGCGCCGAAGGCGGTCAGCACCGCGGTGATCACGAACATCACCCAGGGGATGGCCACGATGTGCCCGCGCACCGCTTTCACAGCCCAGTGCACCAGCAGGTCGATGGTGCCGTTCTTCTGCGCGATGGCGAACAGGTAGGTGATGCCGACCAGGGTCAGGAACAGATCGCCGGGAAAGCCGGCCAGGACCTCCTTGCCACCCATGTCGACCCACAGCCCGCCGATGATGAAGGCCAGCGCGAAGGCGACGGCGCCCATGTTGATCGGCATCGCCGTGGCAACAATGAACATGATCACCAGACCGATGATCGTTGCGATTTGTGGACTCATGCGCCCTCCCAGACACGTGACTCACGTACAGCGCGGATGGAGACCCGCCATCCCGGGGTAAGGCGACGTACTGCGTGTTGCGTGATACGTACTGCTCGAACCCGTTACTGCAGCCGCTCCAGCGCGCTGCGGACCCATGCCGCCGCGCCTTCAAGGCTCTGGAACTCCTCCACCGCGCGCACCTCGCAGCACGGGTATGACGGCGCGACCATGCGCGCCAGTGCATTGCCCGGGCCCAGCTGGAGGAATACCCGCGCGCCTCGCTCGAAGGCCTGGCGCATCACCTGCGCCCATTCGATGGTCTGGGCCAGCTGTGCCGACAGGGTGCGCACCGCTGCCGCGCGATCACGTACCGGCCGTGCATCGATACCGGCCAGCAGCGGCAGGCGCGGGGCCTGCAGCGCAGAGGCATCGAGGGCCGCAGCGAACGGTGCGACCGCCGCTGCCAGCAGCGGTGTGTGCGCCGGAACGTGTACCGGCAGCAGCCGGATGTCTGCACCCTGTGCACGCGCTGCAGCGGCCAGGCCCTGCAGCGAGGCGTGCGTGCCGCCCACGATGAAATGATCCTGGCCGTTGGCGATGGCCACGTACGCGCCCTGTGCATCGCACAGCGACTGCAGGCTGCGGCGGTCCAGCCCGAGCACCGCCTGCAGGCCTGCATCGGTGGGGCTGGCGCTGTCCATCAGTTGCGCGCGCCGTGCGGCGAGGGCCAGGCAGCTGGCGGCATCAACGCTGCCTGCGATCGCATGCGCGGCCAGTTCACCGATGCTGTAGCCGGCCACCAGCACCGGTGCCGGCACCGTTTCGCGAAGTCCCTGCCAGTGCGCGAGGCTGGCTGCACACAGCAAGGGTTGCGCCAGGGCATTGTCGAAGCGCGATTCGTCAGCGGCCGCCGCGAACACGTCGCGTCCAAGCACTGCGCTGGCAGTCTCCAGTACCTCGTACGCGGCCGGCAGATCGCGCACGCGGTCGAACATCGCCGCGTGCTGCGCGCCTTGGCCGGGGCAGAGCAGGGCAAGGCTCATGCACCCTCCTGCTGCAGCAGGAACCAGCTGCAGGCGAGCAGATCAGCACTGCCACCGGGGCTCAGGCGGCGTGCGACGAAGCGCTCACCGATGCCGTGAAGGCGTGCCTGCCAACCGACTGTGAAGGCGCCGCCGCTTTCCAGAAAGCCACGTGCCTGCTGCTGGGCCCAGTGCAGGCCGTCGGCGCCGCCGCGGTGCAGCAGGTTGAGGTCATCGATCTGCGCGACCAGCTGCATCAGGGTCTGGCACAGCGCCGCATCGTGCGTCAGGCCTTCCTCCAGTGCATGACGCAGCGTGGGTATCGCCAGCTCGCGCAGCACAGGGTAGCCGGCCGCCGCCTGCTCGCGTACGCCCGGCACGCCATGGCGCACGCGTGCCCGCTGGCCCGGGCTCTGCGCATCCAGCGGTGCACCGGCGAAATCATCGGCCCAGTGCGGCACGCCCAGACAGACCTCTGCGGCGGACACGCTATGGCCCTGCTGGCGCCGGCAGCGTGCGGCGGAAGCGACCAGCAGGCCGAGGCTGAAGATTGCACCACGATGAGTGTTGATGCCGCCGGTGGCGTGCAGCATCGCGGTTTCGGCGGCGATGCCCTGCATGCGCAGCAGTGCGAAGGGTGCATCGTCAGCCCCGGCATGGGCGATCGCAGTGAAGTAGTGGCGCAGCGAGAACAGGCTGCGCAGGAAGGTGCCGGCATCCATGTCGTGATGGCTTCCGGCATCAAATGGAGTGACCAGGCCGGGTTTGGGAGCCAGCGCCAGTTCGGCATGCAGACTGGCGATGGCCAGGCGGCCCAGTCGCGCGCTGTCGATCGCGCCTGCATCCGGCTGGCGGGACTGGAAGGCCGCGCTCACGCCGCCACTCCAGCTGCCTCGAACAGGCGCTCTCGGGCGTCCAGTGCAGCACCTTCCAGGCGCTTCACCAGTACCTGACGGCTGTCACCGGCAAACTCACGCCAGTTCACCGCGCCGCCATCAGGCAGGCACAGTTCGCCATCGGCGCGACGGGCATGCTCGTGCTCCCAGGCGTTCAGGTGTGCGGCAAGTGCATTGGCCTGCGTACGGGTCTCCACCTGCCACAGCAGATCGATGTCCGAGCGTGCGTGCACATAAGGCAGGCCAGTGAGGTGCTGCCACGCGAAGGCACCGAATACGCGCGCCTCAGCGATGTTCTGCAGCGCTTCAAGGGGCCGCTGCCAGTCCTGCGGAACGTCGCCTTCCAGCACCGTCTGAAGTGCCGGCGGTGGCGTGGTGCGCAGTACATCGTGTGCTGGCACGCGCAGGGCCAGGCGCAGTTTGCCCTCGGCGGGCGGCAGCGGCACACCGAGACGCAGGCGGGGGTCTGCATCGTCGGCGGCACGTCGCGCGACGATGGCCGGCAATCCCTGCGCAAACCAGTCGGCCAAGCGTGACTCATGCGCGGCGATGTCCGCCTGCCAGCCGGCGTGCGCTGACAGCCACACCAGCGCATGGCGGGGCAGCCGCTCAGGCATCGCCCTGGCTCGCGGCAACAGCCACGCGTGCGGCCAGCATGCGCCCGCCACGTTCGGCGCCGCGCATCGCGCGACGGTCGCCATCGGCGGGCGTGCGCAGCGCTTGCAGCAGGTGGGCAGCCAGGTTGCCGTTCCAGATCGAGTCCACCGCACCCATCGCTACGTAGTTCTCCACGCCCGGTGCGAACACCGGGGATGTCTGGCTCAGCGCCTGCAGTTTCTCCAGCGGCTGCTTGGTCACCCTGGCCATCGCACGCAGGTCCATCACCCGCACCTGGGCGTCGGGTAGAGCATGGATGTGGTCGGCCATCAGCCCGAACGAGAGGAAGCCGCCGCTGACGGATTCACCGTAGACCAGCGTGACCAGTCGCGCGCCACGTCGACGCGCGAGATCCAGCGTCTGCGCCAGGTGCGCGAAACAGCCGTTGATGCCGAGCAGTTCGTCGCGGCGTGCCAGACGCTGGCCGGCGGTGTCGACCAGCATCACGATCGGTTGCTGCGGATGCGCGGCGGTGCTGGCCAGCACCGTTTCGGCCAGTGCCAGTGCGTGGTCCACGCCGACTTCGAGTTTGTCGGCGGTACCGATCACGGTCACCTCGCCAACCTCGGTGGCAGCGCTGCCGGTCAGCACCGAATCGTTCACCGCAATGGCATGCCCATGCGGAAACAGGGCATCGAGCAGTGTCTGCAACGGCATGCTCATGGCAGGCTCCGGTTGGCGGTAGCGATGAGGAATTCATCGGTGTCGAGCAGTGGCAGGCGCTCGGGGTGGGGAATGCCCAGCCGCGCCCAGATCTCCAGGCCATCGCGGCAATCGCTCCAGGCCTGCACGCGCGCCTTCAATGCCACATGGCGTTCCTGCAGCGTGGCCAGTGCAGCATCTGGATCGGCACTATTGGTATCGGGCTGCAGCGCATTGAATGCCGCATGCGCGAACGCTTCGATGGCGTCGGGTACCAGCACCTGCGCCTGATCGATCAGGTAGCGGTGCTTGCCGCCGGTCACGCGCCAGACCAGGGCACGGTCGCGCGAATCGAACTCTTCCACCCCACGCACGGTCTCGATCACTTCCGGGCCGGACAGCGACAGCCGGCCTTCCTCGGACATGATGACGGTGGTGCAGCAGCGGGCGACGATGCCCATGCCGCCGAACGCACCGTTGCCGCTGCCGATCAGCGCGATGACCGGCACGCCGGCTGCACGCGTGCCCAGCGTGGCACGCATGATTTCTGATATCGCGATCAGGCCTGCATTGGCTTCGTGCAGGCGCACGCCGCCGGTGTCCAGCAGCAGCAGTACGCCATCGGGTCGTGTCTCGGCTGCGCGGCGCAGCAGTCCGGTCAGCTTGGCGCCGTGCACCTCACCCACGCCGCCGCCCATGAATTCACCCTGCTGCGCGGCCAGCAGTACGCGCCTGCCGCGCAGCAGGGCTTCGCCCACCACGATGCCATCGTCGAAGGCGGCCGGCTGGTCCAGCTGGGCCAGGTGCGGGCTCATCATCCGCCGCGCCGGGCCAAGGAACTCGCGGAACGAACCGGCGTCGACCAGCCCGGCAATGCGTTCGCGCGCATCGGCTTCGTAGTAGCTGTGGCGCTGTATGTGGCTCATGGCGTGCCTCCGGCCAGCAGGGTTTCCACCGCCTGGTCGAGGCGCAGGCTGACCACCGCCGGGGTCGCACCGGCATCGTTGATGGATACGCGCACATCGCGCAGCGGATGGCGCTGGGCGAAATCGGCGATCACCGCCTGCCAGATGCTGCCAAAGCCCTGTGCGGCGGTGATGACACGCACGGTCATTGCGCCGTCCAGGTCGGCCGGTTCCAGCAGGATTTCCAGGTTGCCCGAGGCCAGCACGCCCACCAGCACCGCATCGCGCGGGAACTGCACGGCGGTGCGGCCGTCGAATCGATAGTCGAGGGTTTCCATGCTCTGTCCCTTACCAGTTGCGGAAGCGCTTGGGCGGGTCGTAGAGGCCGCCAGACCAGCGCACCAGGTCCTTCACCGAGCGTGCGGCCAGCAGGTCGCGGCTGGCATCGCGTACTGAAATGCCAAGGTCTTCAGGTCGACGGATCACACCGCGGTCGCGCAGGTTTTCCACCATCGCGCGGTCGCGGCCAAGGCCGACGGCGGTATAACCGGACACACCGCGGATCGCCTGTTCGCGTTCTTCCGGCGTGCGGCACAGCAGCAGGTTGGCGATGCCTTCCTCGGTCAGCACGTGGCTGACGTCGTCGCCGTAGATCATCACCGGCGGCAGCGGCATGTCCGCGCGTTCGGCCAGTTCCCAGGCATCGAGGCGTTCGACGAAGGCCGGCGCCATGTGCTCGCGGAAGGTCTCCACCATCTGCACCACCAGCTTGCGGCCGCGTGGCATCTCGCCCGGCCGCGCAGCCTGCTGGCCAGCCTTGATCCAGGCATCGCTGGCGTGGCGGCGGCCACGTGCATCCGAGCCCATGTTGGGCGCGCCACCGAAGCCGGCGATGCGGTCGCGGGTGGCGGTGGAGCTGTTGCCCTGCAGGTCGATCTGCAGGGTGGAGCCGATGAACATGTCGCAGGCGTACAGGCCAGCGGTCTGCGAGAACGCGCGGTTGGAGCGCATCGAGCCGTCGGCGCCGGTGAAGAACACATCGCCACGAGCAGCGATGTACTTCTCCATGCCCAGTTCCGAACCGAACGAGTGCACCGATCTGACGAAGCCCGATTCGATCGCCGGGATCAGCGCCGGGTGCGGATTCAGCGCCCAGTGCTGGCAGATCTTTCCCTTCAGCCCCAGCGATTCGGCATAGGTAGGCAGCAGCAGTTCGATGGCCGCGGTGTCAAAGCCGATGCCGTGGTTCAGGCGGTTCACGCCGTACTCGGCGTAGATGCCCTTGATGGCCATCATCGCCATCAGCACCTGGATCTCGGAAATCTGCGCCGGGTCGCGGGTGAACAGCGGTTCGATGTGGTTCGGGCGCGGCGCCTGTACTACGAAGTTGACCCAGTCAGCGGGGATATCGACGCGGGGGAGGGTGTCGACGATTTCGTTGACCTGGGCGATGACGATGCCGCCACCGAAGGCGGTGGCTTCGACGATCACCGGGGTGTCTTCGGTGTTCGGGCCGGTGTAGAGGTTGCCGTGGCGGTCGGCCGCCTGCGCGGCGACCAGGGCCACGCGCGGGGTCAGGTCGATGAAGTAGCGGCCGAACAGTTCCAGGTAGGTGTGGATGGCACCGATCTGGATGCGGCCTTCGGCCACCAGGTTGGCCAGCCGCACCGACTGCGGGCCCGAGAAGGAGAAGTCCAGCTTGGACGCGATGCCGCGCTCGAACACATCCAGATGCGAGGGCAGGGACAGCACCGACTGCACCATGTGCAGGTCGTGCACCCGTGCCGGGTCCAGATCGGCCAGGGCCTGCGCCAGGAAGTCGGCCTGCTTCTGGTTGTTGCCCTCCAGGCAGACCTTGTCGCCGGGCTCCAGCAGCGCGTGCAGCAGTTCGCCCACATCGGTGGCGGCCACTTCGCGGCCCTGGGCCCAGGGCGCCGCCCGTTCCAGGCGGGCCTGGCGGCTGCGTTCCAACGTATCCCAGCTCGGGTTCATCGACCGGCTTCCGATTGGCGTTGAGATAATTACGGCATAATTACATCGGGACGTGCAACCCGCAGTGCAGCAAATTCCCCGGTATCACGTATTCAGTAGATCCACGCCATGCGTGGACAGGTGCATGGCATGCCGACCAACAGTCGGCGCCCACCCAAAAGAAGGGCCCGCGCGGAGGCGGGCCCTTTCCTGCGGAAAGGGATCCGACCCCGGGCACGTGCTTGGCTCAGAATTTCCAGCGCAGGCTGGCCGACACGAAGCGCGGTTCGCCGTAGTTGTTGTAGTCCAGGTTCGCCCAGTAGCTCTTGTCCAGTGCATTGCGCACGCTCAGCGTTGCCGTCCAGTTGTCGCTGATGCGGTAGTTGGCGTTGAACTGCACCAGCGAGTACGCCGGCTGGTTCACCGTCACCGTGCCGCCGAGCGGGTAGGCGATGTTGTAACCCTGCACCTTGCTCTGCCACTGCACCCCGCCACCGATGCTCAGGCGTTCCAGCGCACCGCGCAGCTGCAGCTGGGTGTTGAGCTGCAGCAGGTCCTTGGGCGGATTGGCGTACAGCAGGTCGGTGGCGGCGCGGGTGACCTTGACGTGGGTGTAGCCGGCGTTGATCGTCCAGCCCGGCAGGATCTCGCCGTTGACGTCCACTTCCCAGCCGCGCGCCTTGGTGCCGTTGATGCCGATGTAGGCCGAGCTGCCGTCGCTCAGCGTGCCTTCCGGCACGCTCATGTCGCGCACCGCGTAGTTGTCCTGCTTGGCCTCGAACACCGCCGCATTGGCGGTCAGGCGGCCATCGAACCACTGCGTCTTGATGCCCGCTTCCAGGTTCGAGCCCTGCACCGGTGCCAGCAGGTTCTCGTTGCGGTCCTTGTAGTTCTGCGGATTGAAGATCTCGGTGTAGCTGGCGTAGGCCGACACGTTCGGGGTGATCTCGTAGACCAGGCCCACGTACGGGGTGACCTCATCGCTCACCTTGTACGCACCGCTGGTGCCGGTATAGGCGCCGGCAGCGTTGTACGAGCGGCTGAGTGTTTCCCAGCGGCTCAGGCGTGCACCGGCAATCAGCGACAGCGGCTCGGCCAGGCGCAGGCGGGTGGCCAGGTAGACGCCGCTCTGCGTGGTCTTGGCCACGCGGCGCGCGCCGGTGCGGGTGTAGGTCACCTCGGAAATATCGCCGTTCCAGTTGAACACGTTGGGGATGTAGTAACAGCGTTCACGCCCGCAGGTGGCCCAGTCGCCCGGGAAGTTCAGTGCCACGGTATTGGTGGTGCCTTCCAGGTCCGACCACTGGGCACCGACGGTCAGGTCATGGTCGCGGCCAAACAGCGGGAACGTGCCGGTCAGATAGGCGTCGACGTTGCGGCGGGTGTCCTTGGAATCACCGGCGGCCGCGCGCAGGTAGATGCCCGCGCCGGTCACCGGGTCCGGGTTGCCGGTGCCGTACAGGCGCACGTTCTGCACGTTGCCGCGGGTGTAGGCGGTGTTGATCTTCAACAGCCAGTTGTCGCCGAAACGCTGCTCCAGGTTGGCGAACGCGGTGCTGCTCTCGCGCTTCCAGTAGCTCCACTTCGGCGACAGGTTGGTCGAGCGCGCCAGATGCGCGAAGTTGCCCTGGTTGTCGAAGAACGCCACGGTGCCCCAGGTGGAACCGGTCGGGTTGTTGTCCTGGGTCTGGTAGCCGACGGTGACCGTGGTGCTGTCGGTGACATCGCCTTCCAGCACCGCCATGCCGGCCATCTTGTTCTCGTCGTAGCGGTCGTAGTACAGGCCACGATCGGTGTAGGCGGCGACCACGCGGCTGCGGAAGCGGCCGTCATCGGTGAGCGGGGCGGTCACATCGGCCTCCATGCGGCGATAGTCCCAGCTGCCCGCGCTGACCGTGAACGAGGCATCGAACTCCTTGCCGGGGCGCTTGCGCAGCAGGTTGACCGTGGCCGACGGCACGCCGGCGCCGCTGAGCAGGCCGTTGGCACCGCGGATCACTTCGATGCGGTCGTAGAAGGCGGTGTCGTATTCCTGGTTGGTCGAACCGCTGTAGGTCGGGATGCCGTCGACCTGGAAGTCAGTGATGGCGAAGCCGCGTGCGTAGTAGAGCGGGCGCTGGGTGTCGTAGAAGGACACGCTGACGCCGGTCACGGTGCGCATCACGTCGTTGATGCTGAACAGCGATTCGTCCTGCAGGCGCTTCAGGCTGATCGCGGTGGCGGACTGCGGGGTTTCCTGCAGCGTGATCGGCAGGCGCGTGGTGCTCGACGGTGGTGCGGACTGTTCGGCGCGGACGCTGACCCGGTCCAGGGTCTTGGCATCGGCGGCGCCATCGGCCGCAGCGAACGCACCGGGTGCGGCCAGCAGGGACAAGGACGAAAGCAGGGCAGCCGGCAGCAGCGCGCGGCGGGGCAGGCGGTTGGTCAGGGTCGGGGACATGGTGGGCTCGAAGCTCGGAAGCGGGGAAGGGCGGCAACAGTCGTCCAGCACCCGGGGCGGCGGCTTCGGGCACAGCAGGTCCATCTGGGAGGGGCGCGGTCACTGCGCAGGACGCAAATGTAAATAATTCTTAACAACATTACAATTCGCGTCATTGTGGAGGGGCTTCTGGGCGCATGGCAGTGGCTGGCCCGGGGTCGGATCCCGTTGCCGCAGGCAATGGGCTGTGGCTCCATCATCGGCGCCCAAGCGCAGGTCAGAGCCCTCCCGTGCGGGAGGGACCCGACCCGTAGTTGCCCAAACGCGAACGGCCACCCGTAGGTGGCCGTCCGTCTGCGTCGAATGGAAACTGCGGGCTTACAGTGCCTGCAGTTCCTCGTTGGCGTTGCGCTTTTCCTTGGCCGGGGCCGGAGCCGGAGCTGCGGCCGGTGCAGGCGCTGCCGCGTTGGCATCCACCGGCACTTCCAGATAGGGAAGGTGCAGGGTCTGGCTGGTCAGCGTGCGGATCTCGTTGGTCAGCGCGGCGCTGTCGTTGAGCTTGCGCCCGTATGACGGGACGATTTCGCGCAGGCGCGCTTCCCAACCGGCCTTCATCTGGTCCGGGAAGGCCTTGGCCATCAGGTCCAGCATGATCGGCGGCGAGGTCGACGCACCCGGCGAGGCGCCGAGCAGGGCCGCGAGGGTGTGGTCCTTGTCGGTCACGATCTCGGTACCGAACTGCAGCACCGGGCCCTTCAACGGGTCACGCTTGATGATCTGCACGCGCTGGCCGGCGGTGACCAGCTTCCAGTCGCCCGGCTTGGCGTTGGGGAAGTACTTGACCAGTTCGGCCTGGCGGTCGGCATCGTTCAGGCGCGCCTGGCCCATCAGGTACTGCACCAGGTCCAGGTTGTCCTTGCCCACTTCCAGCATCGGGCCGACGTTGTTGTGGGTGACCGACGAGTACAGGTCCCACCACGAGCCGTGCTTGAGGAACTTGGTGCTGTACAGCGCGAACGGCCCGAACAGCACCACCGGCTTGCCATCCAGCTTGCGCGCATCCAGGTGCGGCACCGACATCGGCGGTGAGCCGGTCTCTGCCATGCCGTAGGCCTTCACGCCGTGGCGCGAGGTCACGTCCTGGCCCTGGAAGGCGAGGAACTGGCCACCGACCGGGAAGCCGGCGTAGTCCTTCGATTCCGGAATGCCGGACATCTGCAGCAGCTTCAGCGCGGCGCCACCGGCACCGATGAACACAAAGCGGGCGTGGGTGGTGGACTCGGTGCCGGCCTTGAGGTCCTTCACCGTCACGTTCCAGCTCTTGTCGGCGTTCTGCCGCAGCGCGCTCACTTCGTGGTTCAGGTGCAGGCTGAAGTTCGGGCTGCGCTGCAGGCCGGTGGTCAGCTGGCGGGTGATCACGCCGAAGTTGACGTCGGTACCGAGCGGCATCCAGGTCGCGGCCACCTTCTGCTTCGGGTCACGGCCTTCCATCAGCAGCGGGGCCCACTGCTTGATCTGCGCCGGATCTTCCGAGTACTGCATGCCGTAGAACAGCGGGTTCTTCACCAGGGCCTGCTGGCGCTTGTGCAGGTAGGCGATGTTGTCATCGCCCCAGACGAAGCTCATGTGCGGCGTCGGGTTGATGAAGTCGCTGGGCTGGCTCAGCCGGCCTTCCTTCACCTGGTGCGACCAGAACTGGCGCGAGACCTCGAACGATTCGGCGATGCCGACCGCACGCTTGGTCTCGATGCTGCCGTCGGGCAGTTCCGGGGTGTAGTTCAGTTCGGCGAACGCCGAGTGGCCGGTGCCGGCGTTGTTCCAGCCATCGGAGCTTTCACCGGCGACGCCGTCGAGGCGTTCGTAGACCTGGATGTTCCAGTCCGGCTGCAGTTCCTGCAGGTAGGTGGCCAGGGTGATGCTCATGATGCCGGCGCCGACCAGCACCACATCGACGGGCTTGTCGTTGCTGGCGGCGGGCACCGAACGCTGGGTCAGCGGCCAGTACAGGAACAGCGCGGCGGCCAGCAACAGCAGCACGAGCAGGGCGAGCAGGGCCTTGCCAAATTTCTTCATGGGGGCGGGATCGTTGGCGGAGGGGAAGGGGTCAGGATGCGCGTGGGGCAGGGAAAGGGCGTGAAGAAACAACGCCTTGCGCCATCCAACCGCGATTCTAACCGGATCCGGTCCGTTTTTGATGCAACGCAGCATCCGACGTTTCGCGGCCCCGTCACCTGGGGGGGGGGGCGGGCTCGACCTGGTGACCTCAGCCCCAGTAACGCCGGGCCACGCCTGACGACCGCAGCCCCAGTAGCGCCAGGCCATGCCTGGCGACGTCGTCAATCAGACCAGCTCAAGAATCTCGTCGCCGGCCTCGTCGACCTCCCCGGTCGGGCGCCAGCCCAGGCGGCGGTAGAACCCATGCGAGCGCGAGCGTGGGTCGGCCGAGCAGGCCAGGAACAGCCGCGGGTGGCCGGCGTCGCGAGTCAGGCTGACGACCTCCTGCAGCAGCTGGCGGCCGATACCGCGGCCTTCATATTCAGGCAGCAGGGCCAGCACCAGCACCTCGCCGCTGTCGCGGTCGGCGAAGCAGTAGCCGGCCATGCGCTCGCCGTCCCAAGCGATGCGGCCGATGAAATCGCCACCGGAGATGCCTTCGGCCCAGCTGTCCCCGGTGATGCCCAGCGCTGCCAACTGCGCGGCGCTGAAGGCGTTCTCGCGGGTGCGCCCGCGCAGGTCGATGCAGGCGGCGGCATCTTCAGGGCGGGCATCGCGCACGGCTATGGGCATGTCGGACATCCTTGTAGTGGTCGGCCCGTCAGTATCCGCATCACGCATGGACCCGGTGTGGAGGTTGCGTGGAGATCCGATGGAGCAAAAAGGGGACGGAGGGAATTAAGTCATCTTTGCCCTGTATGACGCTAGAGCCTTAAACGACTTAATCCCCTCCGTCCCCTTTTCCTGCGTGCGACTCAGCGCTTGCGCCGGATCAGCGCGGAGGAGGCATCCAGCACCGCGCGGGTCAGTAGCGCCATGGTCTGCACGTCGCCCTTCCAGTGCTGCCAGTACAGCGGCACGTCTTCCCACGCGCGCTGCCGCACGTAGACCAGTCGCCCGGCATCCAGGTGGCGCTTCACCAGCGGCAGCGGGTTCATCGTCCAGCCCAGCCCGCCCAGGTTGGCCTGCACGAAGGCCCGGGTGGACGGGATCCACCAGGTCGGTGCGGTGCTGGGCAGGTCGTCGCCGGCCATGCGCCGGGCGAAGCGCGACTGCATCTCATCCTTGCGGTTGAACACCAGCACCGGCGCCTGTGCCAGCGCCTGCGCGGTCACGCCCTTGGCAAAATGGCGCTCGCGAAACTCGGGCGTACAGGTCGCCGCGTAGCGGATGCTGCCCAGCGCGTGGATCTGGCAACCCTGCACGGGCTCGTCCAGCGTGGTCACCGCCCCCAGCACTGTGCCCTGGCGCAGCAGCTCCACCGTGTGGTCCTGGTCCTCCACGCGCAGGTCCAGCGTGGTGCCGGTGGTCTGCGCGAACTGGTAGGCCGCCTGCGGGAACCAGGTTTCCAGGCTGTCGTGGTTCACCGCCACCGGAATACTGGCCTGTGGCAGATCCTCGTCGGCCAGGCCCATCCGGTGCAGCGCATCGTGTTCGAGCAGGGCAGTCTGCTCGGCCAGCTGTACCAGCAGCTGCCCTTCTGCGGTGGCGGTGGCCGGAGTGCCACGCTTGACCAGCAGCCGGCCGATCCGATCCTCCAGTGCCTTGACCCGCTGCGAGATGGCGGACGGGGTGACATTCAGCGACTGCGCGGCGCGGTCGAAGCTGCCTTCGCGGATCACTGCGGCCAGGGCGCGCAGCTGGGCATGGTCGATACGCATCGGATTAAGTTCCGCTAATGTTGGTTTAGGAAGTTTAGCTCGTCTTTTCCATGTTGCGGCGCGACAATGGCGCCCGTTCCGGTGCTGTCCGCCTTCGCGAGGCACCGTCCCCCCAAGCAAGTAAAGGCAGTGAATCCCATGTTCTCGGTCATCTCCGCCAGCACCGGCCTCGGTGCCTGGTTCTCTGGTGCAGCCACCGGCATCGGCCTGTTCGCCGTGGTCGGCGCGCAGAGTGCCTTCATCCTGCGCCAGGGCATCCTGCGCAAGCACATCGTGCCGGTGGTCGCCACCTGTGCGGCCATCGATGCCATCTTCATCTTCGCCAGCGTGGCCGGCCTGCGCACGCTCACCTCGGCGCTGCCGTGGCTGACCACCGCCGTGCTGTGGACCGGTGTCGCGTTCCTGGCCTGGTATGCGATGAAGTCGGCACGCCGTGCGATCGCCGGTGGCGGTGGCATGGGCGAGGCCGACAGCGATGACGGCAGCCGCCGTGCGGTGCTGATGGCCGCGGTCGGCTTCTCGCTGATCAACCCGCACTTCTGGCTGGACATGATGGTGATCGGCTCGATCGCCGAGAACTTCGGCAACGCCCGCATGGCCTTCGCTGCCGGCGTGGTGACCGCCAGCTGCCTGTGGCTGACCGCGCAGGGCCTCGGCGCACGCCTGCTGGCGCCGCTGTTCACCAAGCCCAGCACCTGGCGCGTGCTCGACGGCACCATCGCGGTGATCCTCAGCATCCTGGCCCTCACGTTGGCGGTGCGCGGGGTCCACTGACCCGGCGCACGCCCCCCGAACCCACGTCCTGACTCTCTCTCCAAGGTAGTGGTAACGACGGCACCGGCAACGGTGCCGTCGTTTTTTATGCGCCACTGGCGGCCCGGGCGCCTGCCTGCCTAGAATCGGCCGGCCGGGACAAGGGGTCCAGGCAGGGGAGATATGGATGCACAAGCGCTGGCTGGCCGCCCTCATCGTGGCGGGACTTTGGTGTGGAACCGCTGCTGCGATCGATCTGGGCGCCTATGTGCGAGCGGACAAGTTCGGCGATGTCATGCTGTCTCCCGGGGGCGACTATCTGGCCGCGACCGTGCCTGCGGACGGGTTCACCGCTGTGATCATCCTGCGTACGGACGACAACACGCCGGTGGGCAACCTGCGGCCACCACTCAATTCGCATGTCTTCAACATGCGCTGGGTCAACAACGATCAGGTGATGTTCGGTCTGGCGCAGAAGTTCGGCACCCGCGATGCGCCGTGGGCCACCGGCGAGCTGCTGACACTGGATGCGCGCACCGGGCGACCGGAGCTACTGGTGGGCTACCGCGATCTTGGCCTGCGCGTGCGGCCCAAGTACCGGACGTCGGCTGCGGCGTTCCTCAGTGACGCCTTGCCCGGCGATGATGCCCACGTGGTCATCGCGGTAGGCGGATCGCGGCTGGATGCCAACGGCTATGCGGCCCAGCTGGAACTGGCAAGCGGCAAGCAGCGGCTGCTGGCCCGCGCGCCGATGCCGGGTGCCTCCTATGTGGTGGATGCCCGAGGCGAGGTACGTTTCGTCCAGGGCGCCGGTACCGATAATGTCCATCGGCTCTACCACCGCAACGGTGGTGACTGGGTGTTGGTCAATGACGAGAAACGCAGTGGCCGCAGCGAGACGGCGCTGGGCTTTTCCGCCGACGGCCAATTGGCCTATCTGCTCAGCGAGCAGGCCAGCGGCCCCGATGCCATCGTCAGCTGGAACCCGGCCACGCAGGAGCGCAAGGTCGTGCTGCGCGACGAGGTCGTCGATCCGGCGCGACTGATCCGCCGCCCGGGCAGCACCGTGCCGGTCGGTGCGCTGTTCCAGGGAAACACACCGCATACCCGGTTCTTCGACGAAAGCTCCGAGGAGGCGCGGTTGTACCGCAGCCTGGAAGCGGCATTCCCAGGGCGTGCAGTGTTCATTACCTCAAGTACCCGCGACGGTCGCCGCCTGCTGGTGGAAACCGGGTCCGGCTCCAATCCGGGCGAGTTCTACCTGTACGACCGCGACCGCAACCAGGCGCGCTTCCTGATGGCGCGCAGCGAATGGATTGACCCGGAGACCACTGCGTCGGTGCGGCCGGTCCTGCTGAAGGCGCGCGATGGATTGGAGCTCCATGGATTCCTGACAGTCCCGCATGGCAGTACCGGCCGTGACCTGCCGATGGTGGTGGTGCCGCATGGTGGGCCGATCGGGATATTCGACAACGGTAGTTTCGATCACGAGAACCAGTTGTTGGCCGCTGCTGGCTACGCCGTGCTGCAGATCAATTTCCGCGGTTCGGGCAACTATGGCCGTGCCCACAGCCGGGCAGCACTGAAACAGTGGGGTGGCGCGATGCAGGACGACGTGACCGACGCCACGCGATGGGCGATCAGCGAAGGCATTGCCGATCCCCGGCGCATCTGCGTCTACGGTGCCAGCTACGGGGCTTACTCGGCGATGATGGGTGCCGCCCGCGAGCCAGGGCTGTACCGGTGCGCGGCCGGCTATGTGGGCGTCTACGACCTGCCGCTGATGTTCACCGGCGGAGATATCCAGGACCGGGATTCGGGGATGAGCTACCTGCGCGAGTGGCTGGGCGATCCTGCCACGTTGGGCGCGGTCTCGCCGGTCAACCTGGCCGGCCAGATCAAGGTTCCGGTGTTCCTGGCGGCCGGTGGTCAAGACAGGCGCGCCCCGATCCAGCACACCGAGCGCATGGAAGCGGCGCTCAAGCGTGCCGGTACGCCGGTGGAAAGCCTGTACTACAAGACCGAAGGGCACGGCTTCTATACCGAAGCCCATCGCAGCGAGTACTACGGCAAGCTGTTGGCCTTCCTGTCACGCAGCCTCGGTGGCAAGACCGCCACGACTGCGGCTGCGGACGGCAAGGGCAAGGCGCCGTAAGGCAAAGGGCGGCGGATGGTTCATCCGCCGCCCCGGTTCCTGCCTGTGGGTGGGCCTACTTCACCCCGTGCATCATCTTCTTCAGCAGCGGCGCGGTAATGAAGGCCGCCAGCGCGCAGCCGAGGCCGATCCACATCAGCAGCCAGAACAGGTGTGCATAGGCACCGGCTGCGGCCACCATGTCCAGCGATCCGCCTTCCGGCACCTCGATCGCAGCCAGCTTGCCGAACAAGGCGGCCAGCGTTTCCGAGAACGCGGTGGCCAGGAACCAGGTGCCCATCATCAGGCTCATCACCCGCGGCACCGCCAGCTGGGTCACCGCCGACAGGCCAACCGGCGACAGGCACATCTCGCCGCTGGCCAGCAGGAAGTAGGCCAGCACCAGCCACCACACGCTCGCCATCTCGCCAGTAGCGCCGACCTGCTGTGCGGCCAGTGCCAGCGGGACGAATGAGAGTGCACCGATCACCAGGCCCCAGGCCGATTTCACCGGCTTGCCTGGCTCCCAACCACGGCGGTCCATCCACGTCCACAGCGCGGCGAAGGCCGGTGCAAGCAGCACCAGGAACAGGCCGCCGAGGTAGGTCAGCGAGCCGGCGGTCTGCGGAATCACCAGGCAGTCGCGCACCAGCAGCACCAGCATCAGTACGACGATGGCGGCGAAGAAGGTGCGCGGTGCAGATGAGCCCGGACGGCGCTCGGACAGCCGCGCGCTGACCACGAAGCCCAGCGGTGCCAGCAGCAGCGAGATGATCGACCACGGCAGCGGGGTACCGCCGGTGATCACCAGCGAGGGCACGATGTCCTTGGTCAGCAGGCGGTCGGTGAAGGTCACCCACGAGCCGTAGGACTGCTCGTACATCGTGAAGAACACCAGCGCCATGAAGATCAGCACCATCAGCGCGATCATCTGCTGGCGCTGTACCGGCGTGCATTTGGTGCCGGTGAACCAGGCGAACCAGACCAGTACGCCGCCCAGCACCACCAGCATCAGCATCAGCGCCAGGCTGATTTCACCGCCCAGCGCGAACGCGCCGTTGCCGGCCGCCCACATCAGCCACGCCACCGGCAGCACGCCGAGCACCGCGCACAGATAGATGAGCCATTCGCGTGGCAGGCCCAGCACCTTCTGCTTCAATGCCGCCGGCTGCGGTGGTTCGGCATGGCCCTGCAGGTACTTCTGGCCCCACAGGAACATTGCCAGGCCGGCCAGCATGCCGATGCCGGCGGCGCCGAAACCGTATTTCCAGCCGTAGGCTTCACCGAGGAAGCCGCACACCAGCGAGGAGAACAGCGCGCCCAGGTTGATGCCGGCGTAGAACAGCGAGAAACCCGAATCGCGGCGCGGATCGTCCTTGGCGTACAGCTTGCCGACGATGGTGGAGATGTTCGGCTTCAGGAAGCCTACGCCCATGATGATCAGCGCCAGCGACAGGTAGGTCACCGCCAGTGCCGAGGTGTCGCGCACCACTTCACCGTTGACCCGGTAGGCCGCATGGCCCTCGAAGGCCATGCCCAGGTGGCCGAGTACCAGCAGGATGCCGCCGAACAGCACCGCCCGGCGCATGCCCAGCCAGCGGTCGGCCAGCATGCCGCCGAACACCGGGATGCAGTACACCAGGCCGCCATAGGCACCGAGCAGGTCCAGGCCGGCCTTGTCGCCGAACAGGTGGTACTTGGTCAGGTACAGCAGCAGCAGCGCCTTCATGCCGTAGAACGAGAAGCGCTCCCACATTTCGGTGAAGAAGCAGACGTAGACGCCCTTGGGGTGGCCCAGGAAGTCGTCGGAGGCAGGAGCGGCAACGGTCATCGACGGCGCGGACAGCGGAAAGGGCGCGATTATAGGCCTCTGGGCCTGGGCAGGCAGCCGCTGGTGGAACCACGCCATGCATGGCCGGCGCTCCCCCGGCTGCCGCCGCTCACAGGTATCGCAACCATGGCAGATCGCGCCTTCGTGCTTTGAACCGCGCGAATACCCGCGTTGGCGGGTACAGCACCACCGCCAGCGCACAGGCCACCAGCAGCAGGCCGCTGACCGAATCCAGGGCATACAACTCGCCATGTGTCGGCCCCCAGGCTGCCAACGCGGCCAGGTACAGCCCCTTCAGCACGTACAGGTGCAGCAGGTAGAAGAACATCGGCGCGGCGCCGATATCGGCCAGCGGGCGCAGCGCACGCGCCAGTGGCGGCCATTCGTACAGGCGCAGCAGCAACACGCCCACGCCCAGGGTCAGCAGCAGGAACTGCAGCGACGGCGGGTACTTGGTCACATTGAGGATGCTCAGCCAGGTGCGCAGTGCAGTGGTCTGGTACTGCCAGGGGGCGTCCCCGTACTCGTTGGCGAACCGCAGCAATGCGAACAGGGCCAGCGCGCCGACGCCTGCCCACAGCAGCCAGCGCTGGCGCTGCTCCGGCGCGCGCTCGTGGGCGAACCAGGGCCCCATCAGATAACCCAGAGCGATCACCCCGATCCACGGCATTACCGGATAGGAGGTGCGCAGGCGCAGCGCGCCGGCCTCGATCCAGTCGCGCTGGTGCAGCACTTTCCACAACACCGCCAGCAGGCCATTGCCTTGCAGCCGTATGTTGTCGAACAGGTTGTGCCCGGCCACCACCGCGACTGCCAGCACCAGCAGGGCCGGGCGCGGCAGCCACAGCAGGCCAGCCAGCGCGATCATGCTCAGTCCGATGGCCCAGATCACCTGCAGGTACAGCGTGTCCGGCGGCAGCTGGAAGGTCCAGGCGAAATTCACCAGGGTCAGTTCCAGCACGACCAGGAACAGGCCTCGCTTGAGCAGGAAGGCGGCCGTGGCCCGGCGCGGATCCGCTTGGCGCTGGCCATACAGCCAGGCCGACAGGCCGGTCAACAGGACGAACACGGGTGCGCACAGGTGGGCCAGAAGACGGCAGGCGAACAGCGCAGGGGAGACCGTCGCCGCGTCCATCGGGTCGCTCACCTGGTGCTGCAGGAAGAAGGTCTCGCGCACGTGGTCCAGCAACATCAACAGCATTACGGTGCCGCGCAGCTGGTCGATGGAGGCCAGGCGGGTAGTGGGGGAGGGGGCCACGTACGAGGTTCGGTCGGCGTGACAGGATATAACATAACAATTACGTCTTTCCAGCGCGTGCTGAGCTGTTCCGACGAGCGCGCGCGTCGGCTCAGGGCAGGCAAACCGAGGGGCTCCAGCCCAGCGCCTCGTCGTAGTGGACCTGGATCGCTCGCAGGCTCCCGTCAGGGTTGGCCTTCAAGCAGAATCGGGCGCTGTGGTGTTGAGTGGCGCCGGTCCTGGTGGCCGACAGCGAAACGTCGTACAGGCGTCCGGGCTGCAGCGGCATCGCCGTTTGCCTTGAAATGGCGTTGGCTGGCACTTCTCCGTAGACCACGCAGGCTCCGGGTGGAAGTGGGATTGATGCGGGATGGGCAAAGTAGAAAGACCATTGCCGCCGCAGCGGTGGAGTAATTGCGTCATGCACCTCCACACCAAACACCTCCGGAGTTTTACCGATACGCTTGCGCTCTTTCTTGGGTAGTCCGAAACAAGGTTTGCCGGCGTGGTCAGTGATCTCGACTGCGCCAATGCGGCTCCAAGCAGATGCGTAATCGCAAAGCGGCATCAGGCAGATCAGGGTCACGAGAGCCACGACCGGTGATTTGATCGGGCGGATCCGCAGTGGGTTGTTCATCGGGCAGCTCAGCGTCATGGGTTCAGTTCATGAACACGATGCACGGGGCGTTGAGGCACTTCAAACGGTGCTGGCTGGAATGCTGCAGTACTGGTTGGCCTGGCCTCTGCAGGACAAGGAGACAGCGAGGCCCGGCAGCCCTCCGGGATGTGCCTCATGCGCTTGATGCGTTGGCCGAGTTTGGCCAGAAGCGACTATCTCACTGCCGACCTGGCCGCAACCCTCCCGAACCGCACTGGACTTGCCGCCCCCTGAACGCTAGCGTGACCAGGATTTTTTGCCAGCAGGGGCTTCCATGAACCACGACGCTGCGCCCAAGCAGCTCACCTTCCGCGCAGTGGCCCTGGCCATCGTGCTGGCGGTGGTGCTGTCGGCCGCAAACGCCTATCTCGGTCTGTTCGCAGGCCTGACCATCGCCACCGCCATTCCCGCCGCGGTGATTTCCATGGGCGTGCTGCGCCTGCTGGGCGGTGGCTCCATCCTTGAAAACAACATCGTGCAGACCGGCGCTTCAGCCGGTTCGTCGATCGCCGCCGGTGTGATCTTCACCATCCCCGCGCTGGTGATCATGGGCTACTGGCCGGACTTCAAGTACTGGTGGGTGCTGGGCATCGCCGGTCTGGGTGGCCTGCTGGGCGTGCTGTTCTCGGTGCCGCTGCGCCGTTCGATGATCGTTGAAGACCCGCTGCCGTTCCCGGAAGGCAAGGCCGCCGCCGAAGTGCTCAAGGCCGGTGAGAACCCGGGCCCGGGCCTGAAGATCCTCGGCCTGTCGGCGGTGATCGGTGCCTTCGTCAAGCTGGCCGCGGAAAGCGGCATGCGCCTGATTCCGGACGCCTGGGCCACCTCGGCCTACGTCGGCAGCTCCAAGGTCACCGCCTTCATCGGCACCAACCTGTCGCCGGCGCTGCTGGGCGTGGGCTACATCGTCGGTCTCAACGTCGGCATCGTGGTGGTCTCCGGTTCGATCCTGACCTGGCACATCGCCATCCCGATCTACCAGGCGTTCTTCATGAACACCGATCCGGCACTGGCCGCGTCGGTTGCCACCGCTTCGTCCACCGAAGCCGCGTTCGCCATCTGGGGCGCGAAGATGCGCTACCTGGGCGTCGGCGCGATGCTGATCGGTGGCATCTGGACCCTGATCTCGCTGCGCAAGTCGCTGCTGAACGGCGTCAAGAGCGGCTTCGCGGCTGCCCGCAAGAGCGGCGGCCCGGTGCTGGCGCACACCGAGCGCGACCTGCCGATGAAGTGGATGCTGGTCGCCCTGGTGGCCTTCGTGCTGCCGCTGCTGGCCCTGTACCAGGCCATCGTCGGCCAGTGGCACGTGTCGATCCCGATGACCCTCATCATGATCGTCGCCGGCTTCCTGTTCGTTTCGGTCTCGGCGTACCTCGCCGGCCTGATCGGCTCGTCCAACAACCCGGTGTCGGGCATCACCATCTCCACCATCCTGTTCGCCTCGGCGGTGCTGGTGGTGCTGCTGGGTGCCGATGGCCTGAAGCCGGTCGGTGCCGGCGGTGCGCCGCTGGGTGCGGTGGCCGCGATCATGATCGGTGCGGTGGTGTGCTGCGCCGCCGCGGTCGGCGGTGACAACCTGCAGGACCTCAAGGCCGGTTACATCGTCGGCGCCACCCCGTGGAAGCAGCAGCTGATGCTGGGCATCGGTGCGTTCTCGTGCGCGCTGATCATGGCTCCGGTGCTGAACCTGCTGGCCACTGCCTACGGCATCGGCGTCAAGTCCGAGCTGCATCCGAACGCACTGGCCGCGCCGCAGGCCAACCTGATGGCCTCGGTGGCCAAGGGCCTGTTCGGCGGTGAACTGCCGTGGACCTTCATCGGCATCGGTGCCGTGGTCGGTGCCGCCATCATCGCCTTCGACAGCTGGCTGAAGTCGCGCAACGCCCGCTTCCGCGTGCCGGTGCTGGCCGCCGCCATCGGTATCTACCTGCCGCTGGAACTGATGGTGCCGATCTTCCTCGGTGGCCTGATCGCCTACCTGGTCGAGCGCTTCCACAAGGTGCGCGCGGATGACGAAGAAGGCCGCGACCGCGTGCACAAGCCGGGCGTGCTGTTCGCCGCCGGCCTGATCACCGGTGAGGCACTGATGGGCATCGCCATCGCGATTCCGATCGTGGTCAGCAGCCGCGCCGACGTGCTGGCCGTGCCGTTCCACCTGCCGGGCGCACAGTGGATCGGCCTGGCCGTGCTGTTCCTGGTCGGCTGGCTGATCTACCGCACCGGCAAGCGCGCCGTGGCGTAACACCCACGGGGTCGGATCCCTTCCCGCAGGGAAGGGCTCTGACCCGGTAGTGCCGGCCAGCGGCCGGCACTACCGCAAACCGCGCTACGGCGCGGTTTGCCTTTTCTGGCGAAGGCATCGACCCGTCCCCGGCCATGACCGATGGCCTTGGCAGCCCCGGCCGCACGGGCCTACCATCGGTTTTTTGCCGTCCTGCGGAGACCCCGATGAAACTGCGTCATGCCCTGCTGCCACTGAGCCTGCTGGCTGCCCTGCCCAGCGTTGCCGCTGCCCGTGGCCTGGAAGTCCGCGACATGGTGGCCATGGACCGCGTCTCCGCGCCGGTACTGACCGCTGACGGCGGCACCGTGGTGTTCGCCAAGCGCAGTGTGGACGCCAACCTGAAGGCCTCCACCGCGCTGTTCGCACGCAACCTGCGCACCCGCGATGCGGCGCCGCCGAAGCAGATCACCCCGGCCGGCTGGAACGTCAATTCCGCCTCGCTGTCGGCTGATGGCCAGACGGTGTATTTCCTCAGCGCCAAGAACGGCAGCCAGCAGCTGTACGCGCAGCCGCTCAGCGGTGGCACCCCGCGCCAGCTGACCGATTTCGCGGTCGACGTGGACAGCTACCACGTGTCGCCGCAGGACGACCGCGTGCTGTTCAGCGCCGGCGTGTTCCAGGCCTGTGCCTCGGACCTGGCCTGCACCGAGAAGAAGTTGAAGGATGTCGCCGGTGCCAAGGCCAGCGGCAAGGTGTTCGACTCGCTGTTCGTGCGCCACTGGGATACCTGGAACGATGGCCGCCGCAACACCCTGTTCGTGGCGCCGCTGCCGGCAGCGAAGGCCGGTCCGGTCAAGGGCGCTTCGGCGCTGAGCGCCACCATCGATGGTGATGCACCGTCCAAGCCGTTCGGTGGCAATGACGATTTCGTGTGGTCGCCGGATGGCGCGAGCGTGGTGGCCAGCATCCGCGTGGCCGGCAAGCAGGAACCGTGGTCGACCAACTTCGACCTGTACCGTTTCGACGCTGCCGGCAAGCAGGCGCCGGTCAACCTGACCGCGTCCAACCCGGCCTGGGATGCCGGCCCGGTGTTCAGCGCCGACGGCAAGACCCTGTTCTACCGTGCGATGAAGCGCCCGGGCTTCGAGGCCGACCGCTTCGGCCTGATGGCAATGGACCTGGCGAGCGGCAAGACCCGCGAGATCGCCCCGCAGTGGGACCGTTCGGCCGGCGGCATCACCCTGTCCGCTGACGGCGCCAGCATCTACACCACCGCCGATGACCTTGGCGAGCACCCGCTGTTCCAGATCGACGTGGCCAGCGGCAAGGCGACCAAGCTGATCGGCGACGGCAGCGTGACCTCGGTCGATGTGGCTGGCACCAGCGTGGCGATCACCCGCAACAGCCTGAAGAGCAACGACCAGGTGCTGGTTGGCCTGCTGCCGGCCGCGGGCGAAGCCATCGGCGAACTGCGCGCGCTGACCCCGGCCGCCGGCGACGTGCTGAAGGACGTGTCCTTCGGTGACTACGAGCAGTTCGAGTTCAAGGGCTGGAACAACGACACCGTGCACGGCTACGTGGTCAAGCCGCACAACTACCAGGAAGGCAAGTCCTACCCGGTGGCGTTCCTGATCCACGGCGGTCCGCAGGGCAGCTTCGGCAACGGCTGGAGCTACCGCTGGAACCCGCAGACCTACGCGGGCCAGGGCTACGCGGTGGTGATGATCGACTTCCACGGTTCCACCGGCTACGGCCAGGCCTTCACCGATGCGATCAGCCAGCACTGGGGCGACCGCCCGCTGGAAGACCTGCAGAAGGGCTGGGACGCGGCGCTGAAGAAGTATTCCTTCCTCAACGGCGACAAGGCCTGTGCGCTGGGTGCCAGCTATGGCGGCTTCATGGTCAACTGGATCGCCGGCAACTGGAACAGCCCGTTCAAGTGCCTGGTCAACCACGATGGCGTGTTCGACCAGCGCATGATGGGTTACGCCACCGAAGAACTGTGGTTCACCGAGTGGGAGCAGGGCGGTACCCCGTACCAGAAGGCGGCGAACTACGAGAAGTTCAACCCGGTCAACCACGTGGCGGACTGGAAGAAGCCGATCCTGGTGATCCACGGCCAGCAGGACTTCCGCATTCCGGTCGAGCAGGGCCTGGCTGCGTTCACCGCTGCACAGCGCCAGGGCATCGAATCGAAGTTCCTGTACTTCCCGGATGAGAACCACTGGGTGCTGAAGCCGAACAACAGCATCCTGTGGCACGACACCGTCAATGCCTGGCTGAAGCAGCACATCGGCAACTGATGACTGCAGCGCCGCCCTTCGGGGCGGCGCTTTTGTTTCACCATCTGCTGTACCGGTGGGTGCCGACCGTTGGTCGGCACACCTTCCTGATCTGCCGCCAACAGCAGCCGGCCAGCGGCCGGCACTACCCAGAGCACCTGCATGATCCAGAACGACATCGTCGTCTTCGGTTTGATCGCCGCCACCCTCGGCGCCGTGTTCTGGACCGCCTCGCGCGAGCAGGGCCTGTGGAAGCGCTTCTACACCTTCGTGCCGGCGCTGCTGCTGTGCTACCTGATTCCTGGCATCTACAACACTGTCGGCCTGATCGACGGCCAGAACACCAAGCTCTACAACCCGATCGCGCGCGACATCCTGCTGCCGGCGGCGCTGATCCTGCTGACCCTGGCAGTGGACATCAAGGGCATCCTGCGGCTCGGCCCGAAGCTGGTGCTGATGTACCTGGGCGCATCGGCCAGCATCATGCTCGGCGCGGTAGTGGCCTTCCTGCTGATGCGCGCGGTGCATCCGGAAACCGTGGCCGGTGATACCTGGGCCGGCATGGCCGCGCTGGCCGGCAGCTGGATCGGCGGTGGCGCCAACATGCTGGCGATGCGCGAAGTGTTCGACGTCAACGCAACCACGTTCGGCCAGTTCGCAGTGGTCGACGTGGGTGTCGGTTACGTGTGGATGGCCGCGCTGATCTTCCTGGCCGGTCGTGCCGCGAAGATCGATGCACGCAGTGGCGCCGATACCTCGGCCATCGATGAGCTGAAGGAGCGTATCGCGCGCTTCCAGGCCGAACACGAGCGCATTCCCAGCCTCACCGACCTGATGCTGATCGTGGCGGTGGCCTTCGGCGGCGTCGGCCTGTCGCATGCGATCGGTGCGCCGCTGGCGGCGTGGTTCAAGGCCAACGTCAGCTGGGCCGCGCAGTTCAGCCTGGACGCACCGTTCGTGTGGGTGGTGGTGCTGTCGACCACGCTGGGCCTCAGCCTCAGTTTCACCCGTGCGCGCAATCTCGAAGGCGCGGGTGCATCGCGTCTGGGCTCGCTGCTGCTGTACTTCCTGATTGCCTGCATCGGCATGCAGATGGATCTGCTGGCGCTGCTGGATCGCCCGTGGCTGTTCCTGCTGGGCATCATCTGGATCAGTGTGCACATCGTGCTGCTGTGGTGCCTGGGCAAGCTGCTGAAAGTGCCGTTCTTCTACTTCGCCATCGGCTCGCAGTCGAACATCGGTGGCCCGGCCTCGGCGCCGGTGGTGGCCGCCGCGTTCCACCCGGCATTGGCGCCGGTGGGCGTGCTGCTGGGCACGATGGGCTACGCCACCGGCACGTACCTGGCCTACATCGTCGGCATCACCCTGCGCGCGCTGGCCGGGCAGGGGTGATTCCGGTAGTGCCGGCCGCTGGCCGGCAACCCGGTGATGCTTCACGGAGTCATGAGGTTGCCGGCCAGCGGCCGGCACTACCGATGCTCTATGCCACCGGCAATCCGCGTTCGATCAGCCACGCCTTCGCGTCTTCGGCGTCCTCTTCAAACCACGCCCGGGTAGATCCCAGCCGATACGTATACCCCCAGGCATCCATGTCGGCCATCAGCCGCTGGCTGCCGACGCCGGGCAGTTGCCCGGCCAGCACGATCTGCAGGTAGCAGGTCGCGTCTTCCTCGGCCACCGAGTCGGTGGCATCGGTGTGCACCTGCGCGCGCCGCTCCGGTGGCAATACGATCAGGTGGCAGGCTTCGTGCAGCATCGAATGCACGGGGGTGTCATCGCGCACGTACACGTTGCTGGCAATGATGCCCGCCTCGGGCTCGCCCCAGTAGCTACCGGGAATCGGTTCACCGGCCGCCACGTGGTGCAGCCGAAGGCCATGCGCGGCGAGCAGGCACTGCGCATCTGCGAAGGCGATGTCGCCCACGCAGGTGATGTCCACGGCGGTTGTCGTATCGGTCATGCGGGTCAGGCAGCCCCGCCCATGCAGGCACGGGCGGGGCAGGGCATCAGGGTTTGTCCGGGCCTTCAGGCAGCGCCACGGAGATGTCCAGCACATCGTGCTGGCCATCCTTCACCAGGTCGACCTTCACCGCATCGACGTCGATGTTCACGTACTTCTTGATCACTTCCAGCAGCTCGCGCTGCAGCAGCGGCAGGTAGTCCGGGCCACCGCGGTGGCTGCGTTCCTGCGCGATGATGATCTGCAGGCGGTTCTTTGCGGTTTCGGCGGTGGTCTTCTTCGCTTTGAGGAAATCGAACAGGCCCATGCTTACCCTCCGAACAGCTTGCTGAAGAAGCCCTTCTTCTCGACGCTGGTGAAGCGCATCGGGCGATCTTCGCCGAGGATGCGCGCGACGGCATCGTCATACGCCTGGCCGGCGGCGGATTCGACATCCAGGATGACCGGCTCGCCCTTGTTGGAGGCATTGAGCACGTCGCCCGATTCGGGGATCACGCCGATGGCCTTCAGCCCCAGCACTTCCTCGACGTCGGCGATGCTGAGCATCTCGCCGGTTTCCACGCGCAGCGGGGTGTAGCGGGTCAGCAGCAGGAAGGCCGGCACGTTCTGGCCGGATTCGGCCTTGTGGGTCTTCGAATCCAGCAGGCCGATGATGCGGTCGGAGTCGCGCACCGAGGACACTTCCGGGTTCACCACCACCACCGCGCGGTCGGCGAAGTACATCGCCAGGAACGCACCCTTCTCGATGCCGGCCGGCGAGTCGCAGATGATGTAGTCGAAGCCATCGGCGGCCAGGTCCTTCAGGACCTTGCCCACGCCTTCCTGGGTCAGTGCATCCTTGTCGCGGGTCTGCGAGGCAGCCAGCACGTACAGGTTGTCGAAGCGCTTGTCCTTGATCAGGGCCTGCTTGAGGGTGGCTTCGCCGTGCACGACGTTGACGAAGTCGTACACCACTCGGCGTTCGCAGCCCATGATCAGGTCGAGGTTGCGCAGGCCGACGTCGAAGTCGATCACCGCCACCTTCTTGCCGCGCCGCGCCAGGCCACAGGCCAGGCTCGCGCTGGAAGTGGTCTTGCCCACGCCGCCCTTGCCGGAGGTGACTACGATGATTTCAGCCAAAGGACTTCTCCTGGTTCTGCATTAGTTTGGGGCTGCGTCAGTCCAGCGCAGCGATCTTGATCTGGTCCTGTTCCAGCCAGACCTGCACGGCCTTGCCGCGCAGGTTGTCCGGGACATCGTCCAGTACCTTGTAGTGGCCTGCAATGGCCACCAGTTCCGCATGGAAATCACGGCAGAAGATGCGTGCCGCGGTGTTGCCCTGGGCCCCTGCCAGCGCGCGGCCGCGCAGGGTGCCGTAGATGTGGATGCTGCCATCGGCGATGACCTCGGCGCCGGCGCCGACAGTGGCCATCACGGTCAGGTCGCAGTTTTCCGCGTACAGCTGCTGGCCCGAACGCACGTTCCCCAGCTGCATGCGGCCTGGCTGTGGTGCGGCCGCATCGGCGACCTTGGCCACCGGTGCGGCCGGGGCCGGCTTCGGCTCTGTACGCGCGGCGCGGCGCGGTTCCGGCGCGGGCGGCGGAGCCGGTTCGGCTTCGGCACGTTCGTACTGGGCGCGGAACTTGGCCAGCAACGGCAGGCCGAGCTGCTGCGAGAGCAGGTCGACCGCGCTGGTGCCGTAGGCCAGCGCCACCGGCAGCACGCCCGCGCTGCGCAGGCCGTCGACCAGCGCCTGCGCGGTGGACACGTCCGGCACCTGGCTCAGGCCGCCGAAGTCGAGGATCACCGCGGCGCGGCCGAACAGCTTCGGTGCACGGGTCACGCGCTCGCGCATTTCCTGCACGAGGCGTTCGACATCAAGGGTACGGATGCGCAGGTTGGCGATGCCCACCTGGCCGATCTTCAGTTCACCGGCCTGTTCGTAATCGAAATTCACCGCCACGCTCAGGTCCCCGTTGGCCGCTGTGCCTGCGCCGGCAGCTGCCGGGCGCGTGTCCATGCCACATCCGGCAGCTTGCCGCCGTAGGTCTCCTGGACCCACGGGTAGCTGCACAGTTCCTTGGCCAGCATGCTGGCACGCACATCGACCTGGGCCATGGTGTTCTGGCCCAGCTCGCGGAAGCCGAAGCTGCCGTGGAAGAGCAGGGCGGCATCGGCGCCATGGTCGAGGAAGACTTCGCAGGTCATCTGCGGGTAGCGCAGCTCGGCGAAGCTCTGCGCGTCGGCATAGAACGCACGGCCGACGCCACCGCCGCGGCGGCGGCTGGCGACCACGATGCGGTCGATGTAGAAGAACGGGGTGTCCAGCTGCTGCTTGAACCAGGCGAAGTTGCTGCTGTCGTGCTGGCTGTCGCTGCCGAAGCCGATCAGGAAGCCGGCCAGGTTGCCGTCGCGCTCGGCGACGCGGAAATATTCAGCGGTTTCGTAGAACAGGCGCAGGCGGGCCGCATCCAGGGGAAGGATGGCCAGGCCAGCGTTGTTGTTCAAAGCCAGGACGGAATCGAGCTCGTGCTCGCGCACGTCGCGGATGACAATCGACATTGTGACTCCGTGGGGTAACGCGGTTGGTCCATCAAGGGACCCTGCGCACGATTATTGCATGCCCGGGGTGGGCTGCGGCATGAACAGGCGACCGGGCAGGCATGACTTCCGTGGGGTGCGGTGCGCAGGCCGGGCCCGTAGAGTGCTGCCATGTTGGGAGTCCTCAGCCATACCCGCGTCCTCCGCCTGGCCGGCCTGTTCACCTGGGTCATGGTCGGCCTGCCGTTGGCGTACTCGCAGTTCGAGAACCTGCACAGCCGCGGCGACATGGGGGGCTGGGCGGTGCTGCTGTTCGTCGCCTACCTGTCTTTCGGCACCTCGTATTACTGGCTGACCCGCATCCTGCGCAGCGACAGCCCCACCAGCTGGCTGGACCGGGGGTTGCTGTTGCTGCTGACGATCTCGGCGCTGGGCGTCAGCTTCCTCAGCGGCTCGGGCCTGGGCAGCATCCTGATGATGGTGGCCGCCGGGGTCATTCCGTGGATGCTGTCGGTGCGCCTGGGCGTGCTGTGGCTGCTGGTCAGCCAGCTGGCGGTGGCCCCGGTCTACTACATGCTGCTGCGCTTCCCGTTGTTCGAAGCAGTGATGCAGTCGCTGCTGTACGGCGGCTTCTCCATGTTCATCTTCGTGACCAGCCTGGTTGCCCGCCAGCAGACCGAGGCGCGCGACGAACAGCGTCGGCTCAATTCAGAGCTGCGTGCCACCCGCGCCCTGCTGGCCGAGAGTGCCCGTGTCAATGAGCGCACCCGTATCTCGCGCGAGCTGCATGACCTGCTGGGCCACCAGCTGACCGCGCTGACCCTGAACCTGGAAGTGGCCGGGCACCTGGCCGAAGGGCAGGCGTTGGAACATGTGAAGCGCTCGCACGCATTGGCCAAACTGCTGCTGGGCAACGTGCGCGAGGTGGTCAGCCAGCTGCGCGAGACCGGCGCCATCGATCTGGCCGCGGCGCTGCGCCCGCTGACCGAGAATGTGCCCTCGCTGGACATCCAGCTGGACATCGAGGATCCGCTGAACGTGGAGGACCCGCAGCGGGCCCACGTCCTGCTGCGCTGCACGCAGGAGATCATCACCAACGCGGTGCGCCACGCCGGTGCCCGTCACCTGTGGATCAAGGTGTACCGTGAAGCCCCGGACCGGGTGGTGGTGGAGGCCCGCGACGACGGTGTCGGTGCGGACATGGTCAATGTGGGCAATGGCTTGCGCGGCATGCGCGAGCGCCTGCAACAATGTGGTGGCCAGCTGCAGGTCGAGACCCGTCCCGGCGAAGGCTTCCGCCTGCGGGCGACGGTGCCGGCAACGGTGCTGGTGGCCGCCCTTACCAAGGTTCCTGAAGGAGTACGTTGATGATTCGCGTCTGCCTGGTTGATGACCAAACCCTGGTGCGGCAGGGAATCCGCTCCCTGCTGGCACTCGACGACGGCATCGAGGTGGTGGCCGAGGCCGGCGATGGCCGGCAGGCGGTGGAGATGATCCCGCAGGTGCGCCCCGACGTGGTCCTGATGGACATGCGCATGCCGGTGATGTCCGGGCTGGAAGCACTGCAGGTGCTGTCGCGGCAGGAACAGCTGCCGCCGACCATCATCCTCACCACCTTCGACGACGATCAGCTGGTGCTGGCCGGCCTCAAGGCCGGTGCCAAGGGCTACCTGCTCAAGGATGTGACCCTGGCACAGCTGGTCGGTGCCATCCGTACCGTGGCCGAAGGCGGTTCGCTGGTGCAGCCGGCGGTGACGCAGCGCCTGTTGTCGGGCCTGGAGCACATGCGCAACGAGTTCGTCAGCCTGGACCGCCCGGACCCGCTGACCGACCGCGAGACCGAGATCCTGCGGCTGATGGCCAGCGGTTTCTCCAACAAGGAGATCGCCAACTCACTGGGCGTGGCCGAGGGCACCATCAAGAACCACGTGTCCAACATCCTCTCCAAGCTGGGGGTGCGCGACCGTACGCGCGCGGTACTGAAGGCGTTCGAACTCCAGCTGGTCTGAGGAAAATCGTTTCGGTACAAAGACTTGGGTGGTGGCAGGGGGTTCCGGCCAAGGTTGCCCCCTACTTGCCGGGTAGCGGTATGCGTTACCCTTCGAATTCTTTGTCCATACAAATACGCAGCCGGCAGGGAAACCGGTGCGCCAATCCCGATAAACAATGCCCGCGAAGCCTGCTAGGATTGGCGCTTCGCTTCAATCAACCCGGCCGTGGGATCGGCCCCGGAGACTCTCTGAATGACCCGTATTATCGAGTTCCTGATCGCCTTGGGGATCGTGGCTGGCCTGTTCGTCATCATTGGCGTATGTCTGCCGGGCGAGCGTCACATCACCGAAAGCATCGAGACCAACCGCAAGATGACGATCGTGTACGACACGGTCAGCAGCCTGCGCCGCTTCAAGGACTGGAACCCGCTGGTACTGCGCGATCCCGCCGTTGAACTGAAGCTGTCCGGCCCGGCCTCCGGCAAGGGTGCCACCCTGGACTTCACCTCCAAGGACCTGGGCACCGGTTCCTGGAAGATCACCGACGCCGAAGAGAACAAGCGCGTTGCGATCGCCATCGAAGACGCCACCAAGGGTCACGACAAGGTCACCACCTTCACCCTGGAGCCGACCGGCAAGGGCGGCCGTAACGTCAAGATCACCCAGGACTACTCGGTGAAGTACGGCTTCGACCTGTTCGGCCGTTACGCCGGCCTGTATGTCAGCCGCCAGATCGGCGACGACATCAAGATGGGTCTGTCGCGCATGGCCAACATGCTGGCCAGTGTGCCGAACGTCGACTACCGCACCCCGGAAGCGCCGCTGACCGATCTGGCCATCGTCGATGTACCGGCCGAGGACCTGCTGGTCGTCAACGCCGGTAACGTGGATCGCGGTCAGGACACGATCACCAAGTCCATCAAGGACAACCAGGAGTGGATCAAGCGCGTGATGGAGGCCAATGGCCTTGAAGCCGCCGGTCCGTTCCGCATCATCACCACCGACTTCGGTCAGGAGAAGTACGCCTTCGACATCGCCCAGCCGGTGAAGAAGAAGGGTGCTGAAGGTGCTGCTGCTGAAGCTCTGACCGTCAAGATCGACGGTGGCGCTCCGGTCAAGTACGTGCACGTCGCTCCGCACCGCTCGGCACATGCGGCCTACAGCGGCCACATGGCGGGTCTGGACGTGGCCCGCAACGGCCTGCGCGCCTGGGCTGTGACGGCGGGCAACGAAGTGATCGACCGTCCGTACGAATCCTGGAAGGACGGCATCGACAAGTCGTTCACCCCGGAAGGTACCTACGACATCTACTGGGCCGTCAAGTAAGCCTCGGCTGACCCATGTAATGCTGGACACGAAAACGCGCCGCTCATTGCGGCGCGTTTTTTTTCATCTGGCGCCCGGCAAGGGGCGCTGCGCAAGGAGCCCTCATGTTCAATCTGGAACGTCGCGCACGTAAGCCTTCCCTGCTGGCCTGTCTCGGCGCGCTGCTGGCGGCCGCCTCGATCGGTCTGTCCGCCTATGCATCGCACGGTGTGGCGGACCCGTTGGCGCAGCAGCATCTGAACATGGCGGCGCTGTACGCGTTCGCACACGGTGCGGTGCTGGTGGCGCTCGGGCCGCGCGCGCAGGGCGCGATCGCGCACCTGGCGCTGTACGTGCTGCTGCTGGGAGTGCTGTTGTTCTCCGGCAGCCTGGTGGGCGGCGCGCTGTGGCAGTGGCCGACGCGGATGGCACCGATCGGTGGCACCAGCATGATGGCCGGATGGGTGTTGCTGGCGATCAATGCGTTGAGGCGGTGACTGAGTCGACGTTGTCGCTTCGATCCATGCTGATGCGATCGTGAAGGTTCATGGGCGTTACTTTTCTTTTCGCGCGAAAAGAAAAGTAACCAAAAGAAACGCGCCGCCGACCGCGAGCCGGTGCTGCGCACCGGTCCCCCTCGCTCCTCGGCCCGTCGAGGGGCGGTGCGGAGAGCAGCCGAGCATGGCTCGGCTCTACAGAATCGCACGCACCTCTTCGCCCTCGCCGGACCTGCGGTGCTCGGCTCGCTTGAAGGCGGACCCAGCAGCCGCGCGCTGATCCGTTATAGAGGCTTCGAGCGAAGCGACCCGCTTTGGTCTTTGCTCTCTTGTTCCATTCCGTGGCGGACGCACGCGGAATCTGTCCGTGGCCGGGCGGGTGGGGTGCGCAGGGGCGTAAGCCATGGATGGCGCGCCCGAGCCTACAGGGACGTATTTACGGCGTCCCCTGCGCAGCCCACCCGCCCGGACAGCTCCATGAATTTCGCTTTGCGGCTGCCACGAGGGGCTCAGCCGTTGGCCGGTCTCCAGCACCAATGCCACGGTTCGTAGACGATGCCGTGCGGGTTGTCGCGCGGGTAGCTCAGATGGAAGCCATGCGCGCCGGCATGCGCCTGCAGCCACGCGAACGCGTCGGTGGCTTCGAACGATTCTTCGGCCGGGGCGTCGCCCGGCGTGCCGATGTCCAGCGCGTGGCCGCTGTGGTGTTCGCTGAAACCCGGTGCAGCATTCACCTTCAGGATCTCCGCCACGCTCAAGCCGCGCGCCAGTTTCCGTTCGAAGATGCCCAGCTGGTAGGCATGGCTGCGGAAGCCGGAGATGGCGTCCAGCGCAATGCCATCCTGTGCCGCCTGCAGTCGCATCCGTCGCCAGCCCTGCGCGGCGGCACGGCGCAGCCACAATGGGCGGGCGAAGCGGTCGCGACCGGCGAAGTGCAGCAGGCACGGTTCGGATTCCAGTGGCAGGCCGCTGTCGTCGGCATAGCGCTGTGCATCCAGGCCAAGCTGCTGCAGGCGCTGCTGCAACCCGGCCAGGGGCAGCCACTGATCTTCCAGGCCGGCGCCGAAGGGCCGCGCTGCCGCGTCATCCAGCAGCGCCAGTGCTTCCTCGACCCCGGGCTCGCGCGGCAGGCGCGGCACCATGGCGTGCACACCCTGTGCCAGCACCGCCGCCAGGTAGCGGCCATCGCGCTTGCGCCGCAGCACCCAGTGCGCCTGCGACAGCAGGCGTGCATCCAGGTTGCTGCGTGCACGCAGCAGGTGAGCGGGCCACAGCTCGATGGCCTCGGTGTTGATCAGCAGGGGCGCGCGTCGTTGCATCGCCGCAGCTTACTGCCGTGGCGCCGACGCGGCCACCTTGCGCAGCGCATCGAGCAGCGCCTGCGGCCGGTCCACGCTGAGCAGCAGCGTGCTGCCATCACTGACCGGCAGTGCGAGGACGCGCGCACGGTCGGTGACCAGGGCGAAGCCCTTGCCGCCCCCCTGCAGGCGGAAGTGGCCCGAGTAGAAGCCCGGCATTGAATAGCCATTGGTTTTGAGACGGATGCCATAGCGGCGGTCACGCTGCAGATCGACCACCTCGGCCTGGTCCAGCCGCAGCTGCGCCACCGGCACGCGCCGCCGATACATCGTCGAGCGCACGTCCAGCGCGTCGCCGGCCAGCTCCACGCGGCGGCGGAAGAACGCGGCCCCCAGCCCGACAGCGAGTACAGCGATGACGATCAGGCTCCATGCCGCACTGCCGCCCATCCGGAACCAGGGCGGCGACAGCGTTACTTCGATCCAGGGGACGCTCGCCGGTGCCTTGTGCAGCTGTGCATACAGGCAGGCCACGAAGGCAGCCAGCAGCGGCAGCACGATCCAGAGCACGCGCAGCGGCGAACTCTCGGCCACGTCAAAGGGTTTCGGGTCGCTGCCGCCCATGGTTCAGGCCTCCTTCTTGAACACCAGCATCGCCGCGCGCATCGGCGCCGGGATGATGATGTTGACCAGTTCCCAGCCCAGTTGGCCCTGGCGACTGAGTTCGGCCTGGATGTCTTCGGCCTTGTGCAGGCCCATCAGGGACGTCTTGACCTCGATGGTCTGGTAGTTCCAGCGCTTGCTCATTCCTTGTCCTCCGACGATGGCGTGGGTTTCGGCAGGCGTCCTGCCCTGCGCAGGGCGTCGCGCAGCACGTATTCGATCTGCGCGTTGAGGCTGCGCAGCTCGTCATCAGCCCAGCGCTGTGCCGCAGCCAGGACGTCGGCGTTGATGCGCAGCGGGTAGGCTTTCTTCTCACTCATGGGGGCTCCTGGCGGGGCGGTGGGGCGCCCCGTTGCGAGTGTGGCTCAATACAGCGAGCCGGCATTGACGATCGGCTGGGTACCGCGGTCCGAGCACAGCACGGTCAGCAGGTTGCTGACCATGTGTGCCTTGCGTTCCTCATCCAGCTGCACCACGCCGTTCTTCTGCAGTTCGGCCAGGGCCATCTCGACCATGCCCACCGCACCGGCCACGATGCGCGTGCGTGCAGCGATCACCGCGTTGGCCTGCTGCCGCTGCAGCATCGCCTGGGCGATTTCGGCAGCGTAGGCCAGGTGGCTGATGCGCGCGTCGATCACCTGCACGCCGGCGTCAGCCAGGCGCTCGGCCAGTTCGTTCTTCAGGTGCTGGGAAATCTCGCTGGCGTGGCTGCGCAGGGCCAGCTGGCCGTCCTCGTGCTGGTCGTAGGGGTAACTGGTGGCCATCGCGCGCAGCGCCGATTCGGACTGGATGTGCACGAAGCTCTCGTAGTCGTCCACGTTGTAGACGGCCTCGGAGGCATCGACCACCTGCCAGACGATCACCGCGGCGATCTCGATCGGGCTGCCGTCCAGCTCGTTGACCTTCAGCTTGCCGCTCTCGAAGTTGCGCACGCGCTGGCTGACCCGGCGCTTGGCAAAGAAGGGGTTGTTCCAGCGCAGGCCGTTGTCCTTGACGGTACCCACGTACTTGCCGAACAGGCTCAGCACCGCCGCCTGGTTGGGCTGGATGGTGTACAGGCCGGCCAGGATGAACACGCCCAGCGCCACCAGCAGGGCGCCCAGCAGCATCAGCAGCAGGTTGGGTGAGCCGGTACTGGCCTTCGCTGCCACGCCCACCACGAACAGGGCGGCGCCGGCGAGGGCGACGAGCAGGGCGCCGGCCAGCGTGCCGAGGCCGTTGAGGGAAGACAGTGACTTCTCTTTCATGGCGGTACGTCCTTGAGGGTTCGGAGAAAAGATATCAAAGTGATATCACTTGTCCACTACCGTTCGTCGGATGCCATGGCCGGGGTGCCCGGCCAGCTAGAATGCCCACCCGCCTTCACATCGCTGCTGGAACCGTCATGGCCAAGCTTGGAACTCCGTTGTCCCCCTCCGCCACCCGCGTGCTGCTGCTGGGCTCGGGCGAACTCGGCAAGGAGGTGGCCATCGAGCTGCAGCGGCTGGGCGTGGAAGTGATCGCCGCTGACCGTTATGCCGATGCGCCGGCCATGCAGGTCGCGCACCGCTCGCATGTGATCGACATGCTCGATGCAATGGCCCTGCGCGCGCTGATTGCCCAGGAGCAGCCGCACCTGGTGGTGCCGGAGATCGAGGCCATCCACACCGAAACCCTGGTCCAGCTGGAACAGGAGCAGGGCGTGCGGGTGATCCCGACCGCGCGTGCCGCACGCCTGACCATGGACCGCGAAGGCATCCGCCGCCTGGCCGCCGAAACCCTGGGGCTGCCGACCTCGCCGTACCGCTTCGTCGATACCGAGGCCGAATACCGCGCTGCCGTGGCTGCCATCGGCCTGCCGTGCGTGGTCAAGCCGGTGATGTCGTCCTCGGGCAAGGGCCAGAGCACCTTGCGCAGCGAGGCGGACATCGCCCCGGCCTGGGATTACGCGCAGACCGGTGGCCGCGCCGGTGCCGGTCGCTGCATCGTCGAAGGCTTCATCGATTTCGATTACGAGATCACCCTGTTGACCGTGCGCCATGCCGGTGGCACCGCGTTCTGTGCGCCGATCGGGCATCTGCAGAAGGATGGCGATTACCGCGAAAGCTGGCAGCCGCAGCCGATGTCGAACGCGGCACTGGCGCGTGCCGAAGAGATTTCGCGCGCGATCACCGACGACCTCGGCGGCTGGGGCCTGTTCGGCGTCGAGCTGTTCGTGAAGGGCGACGAGGTGTGGTTCAGCGAAGTGTCACCGCGCCCGCACGACACCGGCCTGGTGACGCTGGTATCGCAGGAACTGAGCGAGTTCGCGCTGCACGCGCGCGCCATCCTCGGCCTGCCGATCCCGGTGATCCGCCAGAGCGGCCCGTCGGCCTCGTGCGCGCTGCTGGCACACGGCGAGGGCGTGCCGTACTTCAACAACGTCGCCGCTGCATTGCAGGTGCCGGATACCGCCGTGCGCCTGTTCGGCAAGCCGAGCGTGCACGGTCATCGTCGCGTCGGCGTGACCCTGGCGCGCGCGGAAACCATCGACGAAGCACGCGCCATCGCACGCGATGCCGCCGACGCCATCGGTGTCGAACTGCGCCCGTAAAGCAAAAAGGGGACGGAGGGGATTAAGTCGTTTGTGGCACAAACGACTTAATCCCCTCCGTCCCCTTTTTATTACTTCACGTCCACCCACACCAGGTGGTGGTCGCTGCCGTCGGCGATCTTCGCTTCCGGGCTTTCATTGGCCGGCCAGAAAATACCACTGCCCACGTATTCGAAACCGGTCGAGGGCAGTACATAGTCCAGGCGCATGGTGCCGGACTTCGGGCCGAAATCGCCGGTGGCGTGGAACGGTGCGCCCTTGCGCTCGATGCCCTTGGCCGCATAGGCCAGGCTGGTCTGCTCGCCGCCGACGCTGCGCGGGGTGGGGTAGCGCAATACGCGGGCGTTCTCGATCAGCTCAACGATCGCTTCATGACGGCCATCGCCATCGACCGGGTCGTTGTTCAGATCGCCGAGGATCACGAAGCGCGCGTCCTGTGCCAGGCCGCCGCACTGGCCCTTGTCGTCGCACAGCCACGGCTTCTCACCCTTGGACAGATATTCCTGCCACAGGCGCAGTTCGTCGTGGTTGCGTGCCGCGTTGCGCTTTTCCGGGCCGTCGAACACCGGCGGGGTCGGGTGCGAAACCAGCGCGTGGACCACGCCGGCTGGGGTCTTCACCGGCACGTCCCAATGCGACTTCGACGACAGGCGCAGCTGCGACCACACATGGTCGTTGTAGAAGCTCTGGCCGGTACGCGGGTCAACCGGGCGGATCGCGCCGGGCATCGCGCTCCACTTCAGCAGCTGGAAGCTGCGTACCTTGGCTTCGTCGATCGGGTAGCGCGACAGCACCAGCATGCCGTACTGGCCCGGGTGCAGGCCGTAGCCCCACGCATCGTTGCCACGGCTGCGGCCTTCGCCGCCGACCACGCCGTTGTTGTCCAGGTCCAGTCCGCTGGGCACGCCGGTATTGACCGGGGCCAGGTAGCGGTAGGCGAAGTGCAGCGGCTTGCCGCCGCCGGGCTGGGCCACTTCCAGATAGCGCTTCTGGAACAGGTCGGCGGCGCGATGGGCGTCGTCGAAGTCGAATTCATTCAGCAGCACCAGGTCCGGGCGCACCTGCTGCAGCACTGCGGCGATCTTGCGTGCATGCTCGCTGTCGCCTTCCAGTTCCTTGATCAGGCCGCCGGCGTCGTCGGAGTACAGCGAAGTGTTGTAGGTGGCCAGGCGGAGCGCAGTGGACGGCTTTTCGGTCATCGCGGGGGACGTGGCGAAGGCGGGGGCGGTGGCGCCGCAGAGCAGGGCCAGGGCGAAGATCAGGGGTTTGGCGTTCATCCCCCTATTCTGCACCCGGCCCGGTGTCAGCGGTTTGTCAGCGCCCGTCCAGATCATTGTCGAAATCGTGCCAGCGGCGGCCATCGTAGGCTTCCAGCGGATGGAAGCGGCGCTTGTAGTCCATCTTCCGATGGCCGCGGATCCAGTAGCCCAGGTACACGTGTGGCAGGCCCTCGCGGCGCGCCCATTCGATCTGCTGCAGGATCGCGAAGGTGCCCAGCCCGCGCGTGGCGTGGTCCGGGTCGAAGAAGGTGTAGACCGCTGACAGGCCGTGCTCGGTGACGTCGGTCACCGCCACCCCCAGCAGCTGGCTGGGCTGGCCGTCGTGCCCGGGCAGGCGCATCTCCATGAAGCGGGTGTGCGACCAGCTGCCGATCAGGAACTGCTCGAACTCGTGCGGCCCGTGGTCGTCCATGCCGCCGTTGGCGTGGCGGTGGGTGAGATAACGGTGGTACAGCGCGAACAGGTCATCGCGGGCGGTGGCGGCGGTGATCCGCACCTCCAGGTCGTCATTGCGGGTAGCGCAGCGGCGCTGGCTGCGGTCCGGGACGAAACGTGCCACCGGGATACGCACCGCCACGCAGGCCTGGCAGTGTGCGCAATGTGGCCGGTAGACCAGATCACCGCTGCGGCGGAAGCCCCAGCTCAGGGCCAGCGGATACAGGCCGCCGAGGCGACGGTCGTGCGGGTCCAGCACCAGGTCGCGCGCCACCCGGTCCGACCAGTACCCGCAGGGGTGCTCGCCGGTCTGGAAAAGCCGCAGTTCGTCGTCTCTGTCGCCGTGTATTGCCATGGGCACAGCATAGCTCCAGCCCGTCGCAGTGGCGGCGACTGTCCGCCGGATGAATGGAACCGTCCACGGCGTCAACCGATGGCGCGCCCGGGCGTTGTTGTCTCCCGAGGGCGAAGTGATCGCCCCGACGCAATTCCCATTCCCAGGAGTGACCCCATGATCCGTACCCCCCTGCTGCTGGCCCTGCTGCTCGGCACCTCCGCCTCCGGTATCGCGCTGGCGGCCGACACCCCGACCACGCCGGCGCAGCGCCCGGCCAAGCTGGACACCAATGGCGACGGCGTCATCGATCGCAGCGAGGCCGCCGCCCACCCGCGCTTGGCCGCGAAGTTCGACGAACTGGACAAGAACAAGGATGGCAAGCTTTCGCGCGATGAACTGCCGCGCTGGCAGCATGGCCGCCGTGGCCACGGCGGTGAGCGCTGGGCCAAGCTGGACGTCAACAAGGACGGTCGCATCAGCCGTGAAGAAGCCAAGGCCGATCCGCGCCTGGCCGCGCGCTTCGACCAGCTCGACCTCAACAAGGACGGTTACCTGGACAAGGCCGACCGCGAGCTGCGCATGAAGCAGCATCGAGATGCCTGGTTCGCTGCCGCCGACACCAACAAGGACGGCCAGCTGAGCAAGGCCGAGTTCGACGCAGCCAAGGGCCCGATGCACGGCGGACCGCGCCATGGCGGCCCGCGCGACGGCACTGCACCGAAGCCGCAGCGCTGAGGTTCAATGCAGTGATTGATGACAACGCCGGCGCACTGCCGGCGTTGTCCGTTACAGGCCGCCGCCGCGCAGCAGCGAGTACAGCACCAGCGTGATGACCATCAGGTTCATGGCGATGATGCCGGTGCGGCCGTACATGGACTCGTACTTCCAGTTGGTCCCGCTGCGCCCGCGCCGTGCCGAATCGCGCACGATCATCGGTGCCATCACCCGCTGCAGCGTCACCAGGCACTGGTAGTTGACCACGCCCAGGCCTACCGCCAGCACCGTCAGCTGCGCCCAGACCGGCGCCTGCAGCATGACTGCCAGCAGGATCGCCAGGCACCAGAACATGCCGGTGATGATGTTGAGATAGAGGAAACGGCGCACGTCGGCGCGCTCGGACGCCGTTTCGGTGTACGACATCAGGAAGCGCCCGCCCAGATAGCTGCCGATCGCGCCACCGACCACGCCGCCGATCACCGCCCCCCAGCTTTCGGCCGGCAGCACGTGCAGTTGGCCCAGGGTGGCGGTCAACGATCCCATCGCGGTACCGCCCGCTGCACTGGCGCCGCCGAGGCCCAGCTTGCTGCCGCCGATGCCGACGCCGGTGCTGAGCAGGACCGCGGCGCTGGCGGTGCCGGGCGCGGCCACCAGTACCATCGAAACCACTGCCGTAGCGAACGCGGCACTGGGTGCGCTGCTGCGGGCGAACTCACCGAAGCGCTGCAGCAGGCCGTCGCGCACCAGGGCACGGGCGCGCGACAGGCGCTTGCGCACCGCCGCGTCGCTGAGGCCGAGCAGGTCGGCCACCTGCTGCGAACGCTGGCCTTCGCGGTAGTACAGCAGCAGTACTTCGCGGCTGTCGGCAGGCAGGGCGGAGATGATGTCCCCGGCGGCGATCTCTTCTTCCACCCGCTGCAGGCGGTCGGCGGCACCCGGGGCCGGGTCGGCGGCCATGCCCATCGCCACCTCGGCCGCCTCGCCGGTCAGCGGCCGGCCACGTTGCGCACGCAGCCAGTCGCGGGCAAGGTTGCGGGTGATCTGCCGCAGCCAGGGCAGGAAGCTGGTCGAGCTACGCAGCTGGTGCAGCTGCTGCCAGCCCTTCACGAAGGCTTCCTGGGCAATGTCCTCGCTGGCCTGGCGGTCGCGGGTGATGGCCAGCGCGATGGCGGTGACGGTGTTCTGGCAGGCCAGAACGATGCGGCCATAGGCGTGCTGGCAACCGCTGGCGGCGGCCGGCAGTTCGCGTTCCAGGGTCTGGTCGATCGATGCGGCGAACGTCGTCATGGCGGCGGCTCTCCTGCTGGGATTGTGTCCCATGACGGAGCCGCGCGCTCAATGTGACCAGCATTCTGTGCGGTAGTGCCGGCCGCTGGCCGGCAACCCCATGGCAAAAAAGGGGACGGAGGGGATTAAGTCGTTTGTGCCTCAAACGACTTAATCCCCTCCGTCCCCTTTTTGCGGCTGCCGGCCAGCGGCCGGCACTACCCGTGCGTCATTTCGAGGGCTGGATACGGACCCGGATTTCTTCCTCTTCCGGTGCCGCCTGCGGGGCCGGCTGTGCCTGCTGCGGCTGGGCCTGCGGGGCAGGGGCCGGTGCGACCGGTGCCGGGGTGCCGCGATGGCGCAGGCCGATCACCAGTGCCACGCCGGCGATCACCACCAGCAGCGCGATGCGGATGCGCCAGGCCCAGCTGCGGCCGCCGCTGCCCGCTTCCGGTGCGTCGCGGAAGGCGAACTCGGCGGTCGGATGGTCGCGGCGGGTGGTGTCGAGCAGGCGCGCCTCGCGCAGGATTTCACGCGCGCGTGGCTGGTCGTCGGCGCGCACGATCCACACCGCCGGGTAGGCGTTGGCGTTGCCCAGGTCGGTATAGCTGAACTGACCGCGGCGGCGGGTCTTGTACGAGCGCCCATTGGTCACCTTGACGTCGATGCCATGCTCACGCAGGAGCTCGGCCACGCCTTCGACGGTTTCCACGCGCTGGCTGCTGAAGATCTGGCGCATGGGTTTACTCCTTGGCCGGCACGGCGGCGGCCGCAGCCTGGTCGGGAACGACGCGGATCAGGCCTTCCTGCGCGGTGCTCGCCACCAGCACGCCGTTGCGGGTGAAGAACTGGCCGCGGGCGAGGCCGCGCGAATCCTGCGCGCTAGGGCTGTCCAGCGAGTACAGCAGCCAGTCGTCGGCACGGAACGGGCGGTGGAACCAGATGGCGTGGTCGAGCGAGGCCATCTGCACGTGCGGGTGGTAGTAGCTGATGCCGTGCGGGAAGGTGGCCGTGCCCAGCAGATGGAAATCCGAGGCGTAGGCCAGCAGGGCCTGGTGCAGCTCGGGCGCATCGCCCACCGGTTCGCTCAGGCGCAGCCAGACCTGGTGGTAAGGCGGGCGCTTGGGCGGGTTCAGTTCGTCGCGCGGGTACACGTGGCGGAACTCGAACGGGCCGCCGCGGGACAGCCAGCGCTGCACTTTGATCGGCAGCCGCTCCAGCACCTCGGCCGGCAGCGGGCGGTTCGGCTCGATGTCTTCCGGCTGCGGCACCTCGGGCATCTTGTGCTGGTGCTGGGCACCGGTTTCGGCCTGCTGGAACGAAGCCGCGCAGAAGAAGATCACCTTGCCGTGCTGGATCGCGGTGACCCGGCGCACCGAGAAGCTGCCGCCATCACGGGTGCGGTCCACGTCATAGACGATGGGGTGGTCGATGTTGCCGGCGCGCAGGAAATAGGCGTGCAGCGAATGCACGTGGCGACCGTTGTCGACCGTGGTCTGTGCCGCCGCCAGCGCCTGGCCCAGCACCTGGCCGCCAAACACGTACTTGGTGCCGATGTCGCGGCTCTGCCCGCGGAACAGGTTGTCCTCCAGCCGCTCCAGCGTGAGCAGGTCGATCAGCTCGGAGACGACGGGTTCGGGCGTGTCGTTCAAGGGGGGCGGCCACAGCAATGAAGAAGCCCCGATTATACCGGTGCATGCCAGCCCATCATCGGTAGTGCCGGCCGCTGGCCGGCAACCTCATGATCCTTCTGGGGCGCCTGCGGTTGCCGGCCAGCCGCCGGCACGATCATTTACTTGCCCAGCCGGGCGACCAGCGCCTGCAGGGCATTCTGCGCATCCGGGGCGAACCAGGCCTCCACGAAGCGGTCCAGCTGGATCAGGTCCGGGTGCAGCGCTTCGTGCAGGTCGGAGCGGGCGATGGCGCGGGTCAGCAGCATCGGTTGGCGTGGCTGCTTGAGCAGGTTCTGCAGCCAGGCGATGGCGCGCGCCACCACCAGGTCGCCTTCGGCCAGTTCATCAACCAGGCCGATCTGCAGCGCCTGTTCGGCCGGCACCAGCGAACCGGTGGTCAGCAGCACGCCGGCGCGGTGCACGCCCACCGCACGGCGCAGCAGGCGCTGGATGCCCTCCGGTGCGATCAGGCCGACCTGCACTTCGTTCAGGCCGATGGCATACGGCCGCGATGGATCGGCGCTGCGTGCCATCACCCGGTAGTCGCAGCACAGCGCCAGCACGCAGCCACCCGCAGGGGCATGGCCGGTGATCGCCGCGACCACCGGAATGCGGCTCTCGGCCAGCGTGCGCACGGCGCCAAAGAAGGCGTTCCAGGTGTCCAACAACTTGTGCTTGTCATCGCCATGCGAGAGCAGGTGCGGCACGTCCATGCCACCGGTGAAGATACGCTCGCTGCCCGACAGCACGATGCCATGCGCGTCTTCGGCCATGGCCAGCTCGATGGCATGGATCAACTGCCGGCACAGTTCGGTGTCCAATGCGTTGACCGGCGGCCGCGCCAGGCGCAGTTCGCGGATGGGGCCATGGTTGATCACCTCGATGAGCGTCGTCATGCTGCGGTCTCGTTGCGAAGAAGGAACCTGGGCGATGATAACCAAACCATTCGTTGGCGTACTGTTGGTTCTGTGTGCGGCTGCAGCATCGGCCTCGGCCGCAGAACCGGCCTGCGTCACGGTGGAGCAGGGGTGGGCGCGGTTGCCACCGAATCCGGCAATGCCGATGACCGCTGGTTACGGCGTCATCCACAACGGCTGCAGCAAGGCGGTAGCGATCACCGGTGCGACCAGCAGCAGCTTTGATGATGTCTCGCTGCATGAGACCACGATTGTCGATGGGGTCAGTCGGATGCGCGCGATCGAGCGCCTGCCGCTGGCACCCGGCGCGCGTGCCGAGCTCAGGCCCGGTGGCCTGCACCTGATGCTGATGCAGGGCAAGGGCGCGCTGAAGGAGGGGCAGGCGGTGCCGTTGCGGCTGCAGCTGGAGGGCGGTGGTGAAGCCAGTGCGGCGTTGACGGTGCGCAAGGCCGCGCCGTAAGCGCGCGGGGAAACGGCACGCTGCTGCTGAAGCGAGGGGGTGGGATGGCTGCCGTAGCGTCGAGGACGCTCGGCGCGACCGAACTATCCGGTAGTGCCGGCCGCTGGCCGGCAGCGTGGTGAATGCCGGCCAGCGGCCGGCACTACCACGGTGGCTTACGACCAGTCGTACGAGAACAGCACCGTGCGGCTCACCGGTTCGTACAGCATGACGATCGCATCGGCACCGGTGGCGCACCAGTTGTAGCCAGCGACGTCGGCCACGGCAAAGAACTTGTTGCCATTGCGGGTGATGATCACCGTTTCGGCGTCGTCCGGGGCGTCGGGGTCATCGGCAGCCTCGGTGAAGCCAAGCTCGAAGGCGGCGGGAATTTCTGCAGTCTCGGTCCAGTTGCCGAAGCCGATCGGTCCCCCCAGCGTATCCAGGTAATCGCGCTCGCTGGCCTCACCTTTGCCATAGCGCGAGTAACAGGCGAGGCGACCGTGCGCGGCATGGTAGTCGCGGGCCTTGGCGTAGCTCTCACGCATCTGCGTGATGTGGTCCTGCGCGTCCTTGTCCTGCGCAGCGTCGCCGATGAAATAGCCCTCGTTGCCGAGGAAGCGCATCTCGTTGCCGGCAGTCAGCTCGAAGGCGATCCAGTTGGTGCCGGTGAAATCGTTGTGGTGCGCCTCGGTGGTCTCGCCGATGCAGCCGTCATACGGCTCGATCGGGCACAGCATCGTTGCCACCTGGCCGGCCAGTTCCGGGCGCAGCACACCCAGGTCGATCTTCAGCAGCGGCAGCAGGTGCTGACCGAGCCACGCCTGATCGGCAGGAAAGACATCGGCGGGGAAGGGGACCATGCCGGGCAGCAGGTCGCGCAGTTCGGTGTGGTGGATCATCTCAGTCCTTTGAATGGTGTCGGTAGTGCCGGCCGCTGGCCGGCAACCTCATTGCCGCCGAAGCGTGCCGACCAAGGTCGGCACCTACCAGGGCGCGTCAGGTAGAGGCGTTGCGGATCGCCTCCGGCAGCGGCGCGCTCTTGCCGGTCTGGGTGTCCATCCAGACCACCACGACGTTGCCATCCGAGTACAGCTTCGACTCGTCCTGCTGGTCGACGATGCGGTGGCCGATGGTCACGCTGCTGTTGCCCAGGCGCTCGACGAACAGCTCGACCAGGATGTCGTTGGGCCACACGATAGGCAGCCGGTAGTTGACGTTGGTCGCGGCCACCACCGGTGCGATGCGGTCGGTCATCGACACGCCTTCCACGCCCAGCATCCAGCGCACGCGCGCTTCTTCCAGGTAGGAAATGTACTTGGCGTTGTTGACGTGGCCCATGCTGTCCATGTCACGCCAGCGCACGCTGATCGGGATGCGGGCCAGGATCTTGTGTTCGCTGCTCATCAGGCGTCCTTCTTCTTCTTGCTGGCCGTGGCGGTCTTGCTGGCCTTGCCGGTACTCGTGGCGGCCACGGCCTTCTTCGTCGCCTTGGCGGGCTTTTCAGGCTTCACCTTGCGCGGCGGGCGGGCGTCGGGCTTGTTGGCCACGGCGGCCGGCTGGTCCGGGCGCGCGCTGGTGGAGGGCAGCATGCGGGCCAGGAACTGGCCGGTGTACGACTGCGGGCAGGCTGCCACATCTTCCGGCGTGCCGGTCACCAGGATGGTGCCACCGCGATGGCCACCTTCCGGGCCCAGGTCGACGATCCAGTCGGCGGTCTTGATCACGTCCAGGTTGTGCTCGATCACCACCACCGTGTTGCCCTCGTCGCGCAGCTTGTGCAGCACGCCCAGCAGCGCTTCGATGTCGTGGAAGTGCAGGCCGGTGGTCGGCTCGTCGAGGATGTACAGGGTCCGGCCGGTATCGCGGCGCGACAGTTCCTTGGACAGCTTCACGCGCTGCGCCTCGCCACCGGACAGCGTGGTCGCGCTCTGGCCCAGCTTGATGTAGCTCAGGCCTACGTCCACCAGCGTTTCCAGCTTGCGGGCGATCGACGGCACCGGTTCGAACAGCCTCAGCGCATCTTCGACGGTCATTTCCAGCACGTCGTTGATGTTGAAGCCCTTGTACAGGATCTCCAGCGTCTCGCGGTTGTAGCGCTTGCCGTGGCAGACATCGCACGGCACGTACACGTCGGGCAGGAAGTGCATCTCGACCTTGATCAGGCCGTCGCCCTGGCAGGCCTCACAACGGCCGCCACGCACGTTGAAGCTGAAGCGGCCCGGCGAATAGCCGCGCGCACGTGCTTCGGGCACCTGCGCGAACAGCTCGCGCAACGGGGTGAACAGGCCGGTGTAGGTGGCCGGGTTCGAACGTGGGGTGCGGCCGATCGGCGACTGGTCGATGTCCACCACCTTGTCGAACAGGTCCAGGCCATCGATCTCCTTGTAAGGGGCGATCGGGTGCGAGGCACCGTTGATCTCGTTGGCCGCCAGCGAGAACAGGGTGTCGTTGATCAGGGTCGACTTGCCCGAGCCGGACACGCCGGTCACGCAGGTCAGCAGGCCCGACGGAATCGCCAGGTCCACGCCCTTCAGGTTGTTGCCGCTGGCCCCGCGCAGGTGCAGGGTCATCTTCGGGTTCGGCTTGTGCCGGCGCGCCGGAATCTCGATCGCGCGTTTGCCCGACAGGTACTGGCCGGTCAGCGAGCGTGGTGCCTCCAGGATGTCCTGCAGGGTGCCCTGGCCGACGATCTCGCCGCCATGCACGCCCGCCCCCGGGCCGATGTCCAGCACGTAGTCGGCCAGGCGGATCGCATCCTCGTCATGCTCGACCACAATGACCGTGTTGCCGAGGTCACGCAGGCGGGTGAGGGTACCGAGCAGGCGTTCGTTGTCGCGCTGGTGCAGGCCGATGGACGGCTCGTCGAGCACGTACATCACGCCGACCAGGCCGGCGCCGATCTGGCTGGCCAGGCGGATGCGCTGTGCCTCGCCACCGGACAGGGTGTCGGCCTTGCGTTCCAGGGTCAGGTAATCCAGGCCGACATCGACCAGGAAGCCGAGGCGTTCGCCGATTTCCTTGACGATCTTCGAGGCGATTTCGCCTCGCCAGCCCGGCAGGCTCAGTTCGCTGAAGAACTTCAGCGCCTCGTCGATCGGCAGCACCACCAGGTCCGGCAGCGGGCGATCGGCCACGAACACGTTGCGCGCGGCCTTGTTGAGGCGGGCGCCATGGCATTCCGGGCACGGCTGTTCGCTGATGTACTTGGACAGCTCCTCGCGCACCGCCGGCGATTCGGTTTCCTTGTAGCGGCGTTCGAGGTTGGGAATGATGCCCTCGAAGCGGTGCTTGCGCTGGGTGCGGCCACCGGCTTCGGTAAAGTAGGTGAAGGTGATCGCCTCATCGCCGCTGCCGTACAGCACGGCCTGCTGCACGTTCTCCGGCAGCGAGTTCCACGCCGCGTCGACGTCGAACCTGTAGTGCTTGGCCAGCGAGGCGATCAGCTGGAAGTAGTAGGCGTTGCGGCGGTCCCAGCCGCGCACCGCACCGGCGGCCAGCGACAGCTCGGGGTGCACCACCACGCGTGAGGGATCGAAGAATTCGGCCATGCCCAGGCCATCGCAGCCGGGGCAGGCGCCCATCGGTGCGTTGAACGAGAACAGGCGTGGTTCCAGTTCCGGCAGCGAGTAATCGCAGACCGGGCAGGAATACTTGGAAGAGAACAGCGTCGGCGCGGTCTCGGCGTTGTCCAGGCTCTGCACCGAGGCCATGCCGTCGCCCAGTTTCAGCGCGGTCTCGAAGCTCTCGGCCAGGCGCTGCTTGATGTCCTCGCGCGGGCGGAAGCGGTCGATCACCGCCTCGATGGTGTGCTTCTGGCGCAGCGCCAGCGGCGGCACCGCGTCGATTTCATGCAGCTCGCCGTCCACGCGCACGCGCACGAAGCCCTGCGCGCGCAGCTGATCGAACACCTGGGCATGTTCGCCCTTGCGGTCGCGGATGACCGGCGCCAGCAGCATGTAGCGCTGTTCCGGGTCCAGGGTCAGCACCTGGTCGACCATCTGGCTGACCGTCTGCGCCTCCAGCGGGTAACCGTGGTCCGGGCAGCGCGGAGTGCCGACGCGGGCGTACAGCAGGCGCAGGTAGTCGTAGATCTCGGTGATCGTGCCGACCGTCGAACGCGGGTTGTGCGAGGTCGACTTCTGCTCGATCGAGATGGCCGGGGACAGGCCCTCGATGTGGTCCAGGTCCGGCTTTTCCATCACGCTCAGGAACTGGCGTGCATAGGCCGACAGCGACTCGACGTAGCGGCGCTGGCCTTCTGCATAGATGGTGTCGAACGCCAGCGAGGACTTGCCCGAGCCGGACAGGCCGGTGATCACGATCAGCTTGTCGCGGGGCAGGTCGAGGTCGAGGTTCTTCAGGTTGTGCGTCCGCGCGCCGCGGATGCGGATGAAATCCATCGCCATGGGGGATCCGGTTGTGGGGGCGTTGGCTGGGTGCCGGGCCAGCAGGGAACGGCAATCGGTCAGCCTACCGAGGTGACCAGATGGGGGCAATGGGCGACAATGCCAGCCCGGTGTCTCACCTTGTGAGACAGGCCGTCAGGCAGGGGTCAGATCCCTTTTCACAGTGTGAAAAGGGATCTGACCCCGTTCCGACCGGGCCTCCCGGACCGTTCAGGGGTTGACTTGACCCACGCGCGCTGATCTGCGTACAATCCCGCTCCTGTCCGCCCTCGATGGCGGCAGCTCAGACCACAATAACTACAGAGGAAGGCCTGGTCATGTACGCAGTACTGGTCACCGGCGGTAAGCAATACCGCGTGGCGCAGGGCGAAAAGCTCCGCATTGAAAAGCTCGAAGTCGAAGTCGGCAGCGAGATCAAGTTTGACAACATCCTGATGCTGGGTGACAGCGACGGCGTGAAGCTGGGCGATGCGCTGAAGGGCGCTGCCGTCACCGCCAAGGTCCTGTCCCAGGGTCGTGCTGACAAGGTCCGGATCATCAAGTTCCGTCGCCGCAAGCACCACATGAAGCGTCAGGGTCACCGTCAGTACTACACCGAAATCGAGATCACCGGCATCGCCGGCTAAGCATCAGGAGAAGCAGTCATGGCACATAAAAAGGGCGTAGGCTCCTCGCGCAACGGTCGCGACTCCAACCCGAAGTACCTGGGCGTCAAGATCTTCGGCGGCCAGGCCATCGAAGCCGGCAACATCATCGTGCGTCAGCGCGGCACCCAGTTCCACCCGGGTTCGGGCGTTGGCCTGGGCCGTGACCACACCCTGTTCGCCCTCGTGGACGGCAAGGTGGAGTTCTCGGTCAAGGGCGCCAAGAAGCGTCGTACCGTCAGCATCGTCTCGGCCGACGCCTGATCCAGGCATCGCCGGCGCCCATGCCTTGGCATGGCCGTGCTGGATGAAGAGCACGCTGCATGGAGAGCCCCGCTTCGGCGGGGCTTTTCGTTAGAGTGAACGCAAGACCGGCCATGCCGGGTTGCCGGCCCGCGGCCGGCATGACATTCAAGGCGGCGGCCCGCAGGCCGCGCCCATCGCAGGCATCGAAACAATGAAACTGGTAGACGAAGCAGAAATCGAAGTGTTCGCCGGCAACGGCGGCAACGGCTGCATTGGCTTCCGTCGCGAGAAGTTCATTCCGCTCGGCGGCCCGGACGGCGGCGACGGCGGTGCGGGCGGCAGCGTGTACATCCGCGCCGACGAGAACCTGAACACCCTGGTCGACTTCCGCCATGACCGCATCTTCAAGGCGCAGCGCGGCGAGAACGGCATGGGCCGCCAGGCCTATGGCAAGGGTGGCGAAGACCTGACCATCACCGTGCCGGTCGGCACCGTGGTGATCAACGTTGCCACCGATGAAGTCATCGGCGACCTGACCCAGCACAACGACCGCCTGCTGGTGGCCAAGGGCGGCCGTGGTGGCCTGGGCAACATGCACTTCAAGAGCTCGACCAACCGCTCGCCGCGCCAGGCGCTGCCGGGCGAGCCGGGCGAAGAGCGCACGCTGAAGCTGGAGCTGAAGCTGCTGGCCGACGTCGGCCTGCTGGGCTTCCCCAACGCCGGCAAGAGCACCCTGATCCGCGCCGTTTCTGCGGCGACGCCGAAGGTGGCTGATTACCCGTTCACCACGCTGTACCCGAACCTGGGTGTGGTGAAGGTGGAGAACTACCGCAGCTTCGTGATCGCCGATATTCCGGGCCTGATCGAGGGCGCGGCCGACGGTGCCGGCCTGGGCGCACAGTTCCTGCGCCACCTGCAGCGCACCCGCTTGCTGCTGCACCTGGTGGACATCTCGCCGATGGAAGGTGGCGTGGAAGGTATTTCCCCGGTTGAGCAGGTGCGTGCGATCGAACGCGAACTGGAAAAGCACGATCCGGAACTGCTGAACAAGCCGCGCTGGCTGGTGCTGAACAAGGCTGACCTGATGTTCGAGGACGAGGCCAAGGCCGCCGCCGAGCAGATCGTCGCCGAGCTGGGCTGGAAGGAGCCGTGGTTCCTGGTTTCCGCGCTGGGCCGCGAAGGGACCTTCCCGATCATGAGCCGGATCATGGCCTTCTTCGATCGCCAGAAGGAAGACGAACTGGAAGCCCGCAACGCGCAGTGATGCCGCTGTGGTTCCGCACGAAAAACCCGGCTTCGGCCGGGTTTTTCATCTTCCGGTAGCGCCGGCCGCGCGGACCCCGTGGATCGCCCGGATCGCAGGCAACAAAAAACCCGGCCGGGGCCGGGCTTTTGTCTGCTGCCCGCGCCCCGAAGGGCAGGGCGGCAACGCCGTATCAGGCGGCCTTGAGGGCCTTGATGCGGTCGTTCAGGCGGCTCTTGTGGCGAGCAGCCTTGTTCTTGTGGATCAGGCCACGCGCGCTGAAGCGATCCAGGATCGGCTGGGCAACGGCGAAGGCGGCTTCGGCGCCGGCGGCATCGTTGGCGTCCAGCGCCTTGATCACTTTCTTGACAGCGGTGCGCAGCATCGAGCGCTGAGCCACGTTGCGCGCGTTGCGCACGACGGTCTGCTTGGCGCGCTTCTTGGCGGACTTGATATTGGCCACGGTGGTGGTTTCCTGAAAAAATCGGTGTTATGGGAACAGCAAGCTAGCTAGTATGATGGCGTAAGAAATGCACGTCAAGTCGATTGTCAAGAGGGACGCTGAGTGAGTTCACCCAAGTTGTTGCGGGGCCTGCTGTCGTTCAGCAGCATGACCATGGTCTCGCGCGTTCTCGGACTTGTCCGGGACTTCGTGGTGACCACCACGTTCGGCACCAACGCCATCACTGATGCTTTCTGGGTCGCCTTCAGGGTACCCAATTTCCTGCGCCGGTTGTTCGCCGAAGGGTCTTTCGCCACCGCTTTCGTGCCGGTGTTCACGGAAGTGAAGGAAACCCGCAGCCACGCCGAGCTGCGCGAACTGATGGCCCGGACCGCCGGCACCCTGGGTGGGGTGCTGATGCTGGTCACCGCGCTGGCGCTGATCTTCGCGCCGCAGCTGGCCTCGGTCTTCTCAAGCGGCGTTGATACCGACCCGGTCAAGCAGGGCCTGCTGGTCGACCTGTTCCGCCTGACCTTCCCGTTCCTGCTGTTCGTCTCGCTCACCGCCCTGGCCGGCGGCGCGCTGAACAGCTTCCAGCGCTTTGCCATGCCGGCGCTGACCCCGGTCATCCTCAATCTGTGCATGATCGCCGGTGCGCTTTGGCTGGCCCCGCGGCTGGGCGGCACTCCAGAGAAGCAGATCCTGGCGCTGGGCTGGGCGGTGCTGGCTGCCGGCCTCCTGCAGCTGCTGTTCCAGCTGCCCTCGCTGAAGGGCATCAACCTGCTGACCCTGCCGCGCTGGGGGTGGAGCCATCCGGGTGTGCGCAAGGTGATGACGCTGATGGTGCCGACCCTGTTCGGTTCCTCGGTGGCGCAGATCAACCTGCTGCTGGATACGGTGATCGCGGCCAAGCTGACCGACGGCTCGCAGTCCTGGCTGTCGCTGGCCGACCGCTTCCTGGAGCTGCCGCTGGGCGTGTTCGGCGTGGCGCTGGGCACGGTGATCCTGCCGGCGCTGGCCCGTCACCACGTCAGCACCGACCGCGAGGGCTTCTCGCGCTCGCTGGACTGGGGCCTGCGCATGACCCTGCTGATCTCGGTGCCGGCGATGCTGGGCCTGCTGCTGCTGGCCGAGCCGCTGATCGCCACCATCTTCCAGCACGGCCAGTTCAGTGCCTTCGATACCCGCATGACCGCGCTGTCGGTGTACGGCCTGAGCTTCGGCCTGCCGGCGTTCGCCTTGCTGAAGGTGGTGTTGCCCGCTTTCTACGCCCGGCAGGACACCAAGACCCCGGTGCGCGCCGGTGTGGCCGCGCTGGTGGCCAACATGGTGTTCAACTTCGCCCTGCTGGCGGTGCTGTACCAGGTAATGGTGCCGGACGAACTGAAAGCGCAGGGCGTGATGGCGGCCATCGGCAAGCAGCCCGGCCTGCATCTGGCGCTGGGCATTGCCAGCGCATTGTCCAGTTACCTGAATCTGGGCCTGCTGTGGTACTGGCTGGGCAAGACCGATGTCTACCAGCGCCGACCGGGGTGGGGCGGCTATCTGCTGCGCCTGCTGCTGGCCTGCGTGGCCATGGTCGCCGCGCTGCTGGCCCTGCTGCACTGGCTGCCGGCGTTCTCGGCGATGGGCGTGTGGGAGCGGATCGGCAGCCTGTCGCTGCTGGTCGGCGGCGGTGGTGCGACCTACGCGGTGGCCATGCTGGCGATGGGCTTCCGCCCGCGCGACCTGCGCGGGCATTGATCGCGGCCCGTGGCGGCTATACTTCAGGGTTACACCATTGAAGCGGCGGCCCCGGTCGGGCCGGAACGAGAGTTGATGAGCAGGCTGTTCAGAAGCGTCGAGGGCGGGGAGCTGTTCCCCAACGGAAGCGTGGTCTGTATCGGTGCATTCGACGGCCTCCACCTGGGCCATCGTGCGCTGGTGCGCCATGCGGTTGCCCGCGCGCGCGCCTTGGGCGTGGCCGCCGTGGCCGTGGCCTTCGAGCCGTTGCCGCGTGAATTCTTCGCCCAGGGCACGCCGCCGCCGCGGCTGACCCTGGCGCGCAGCAAGGTCGAGATCCTGCGCGAGCTGGGCGTCGATGCGGTCGGCCTGCTGCGCTTCGACGCGGCAATGGCAGCGATGCCGGCCGAGACCTTCGTACGCCAGCTGCTTGTGCAGCGCCTGAACGCCCGCGAAGTCTGGATCGGCCCGGAGTTCTGCTTCGGCAACCGCCGCCGTGGCGACCTGGCCCTGCTGCAGGCGATGGGCGCCGAGCTGGGGTTCAGCGCCGGCGAAATCGAAGCGGTCGACCTGCATGGCGAACGCATTTCCAGCACCCGCATCCGCCAGCTGCTGCAGGAGGGCGACTTCGCCCGTGCCAACGACCTGCTCGGCCGTCCGTACGCGATCAGCGGCCGGGTGGTGCGCGGGCGCCAGCTCGGCCGTACGCTGGGCTTCCCTACTGCCAACCTGCGCTTCCCGAAGACGCCGGCGCTGTCGGGCATCTACGCGACCTGGGTGCACGGCGTGTTCGACCAGCCGTGGCCGTCGGTCTCCAGCTTCGGCACGCGGCCGACGGTGGAGGGCGTGGAGCCGCTGCTGGAAGCCCACCTGTTCGATTTCCAGGGCGACCTGTACGGGCGCCACATCGACGTGGAGTTCGTCACCAAGCTGCGCGACGAAGAGAAATTCAATGATCTGGCGGCCCTGACCGACCAGATGCACCGCGACGCCGAACAGGCGCGCGCCATCCTTTCCGAACATAGATTGCGAGCCACTGCGTGAGCCAGGACTACAAGACCACCCTGAACCTGCCAGCCACCGAATTCCCGATGCGCGGCGACCTGCCCAAGCGCGAGCCGGGCATTCTGGCGCAGTGGGAGGCGCAGGGGCTCTACCAGCAGCTGCGCGACAACGCCGCCGGCCGCCCGCTGTTCGTGCTGCATGACGGCCCGCCGTACGCCAACGGCCGCATCCACCTGGGCCACGCGGTCAACAAGATCCTGAAGGACATCATCGTCAAGTCGCGCTACCTGGCCGGCTTCGATGCGCCCTACGTGCCGGGCTGGGATTGCCATGGCCTGCCGATCGAGATCGCGGTCGAAAAGAAGTGGGGCAAGGTCGGCACCAAGCTCGACGCCGTTGAATTCCGCCAGAAGTGCCGCGAGTTCGCCGAAGAGCAGATCAACATCCAGCGCGTGGACTTCAAGCGCCTGGGCGTGACCGGTGACTGGGACAACCCGTACAAGACCCTGAGCTTCGACTTCGAAGCCAACGAGATCCGCGCGCTGGCCAAGGTCGTGGCCAACGGCCACCTGGTCCGCGGCGCCAAGCCGGTGTACTGGTGCTTCGACTGTGGTTCGGCGCTGGCCGAAGCCGAGATCGAGTACCAGGAAAAGGAATCGCCGGCGATCGACGTGGCCTACGCCGCGCGCGATGCGCAGGCTGTGGCCCAGGCTTTCGGCGTGAGCCTGCCGGGCGACGTGGAAGTGGCCGTGCCGATCTGGACCACCACCCCATGGACGCTGCCGGCCTCGCTGGCGGTGTCGCTGGGTGCGGAGATCAACTACGTGCTGGCCGAAGGCCCGGCCCACAACGGCAAGCGCCGCTGGCTGGTGCTGGCTGCCGCGCTGGCCGAGCGCGCACTGCAGCGCTACGGTGTCGAGAACGTGGTGCTGCACGGTGAAACCACCGGCGCGGCGCTGGAAAACCAGCTGCTGGCGCACCCGTTCTATCCGGAGCGCGAGATCCTGGTGCTCAACGGCGACCACGTGTCCGACGAGGACGGTACCGGTGCGGTGCACACTGCCCCCGGCCATGGCCAGGAAGACTTCGTGGTCAGCCAGAAGTACGGCCTGCTGGACAAGTACAACGCCGGTCAGGTCACGCCGATCGACGGCCGTGGCGTGTACCTGGAATCGACCCCGCCGGCCGGTGACGTTGTGCTGGCCGGCCAGCACCTGTGGAAGGCGCAGGACGCCATCGTCGGCGTGCTGCGCGACAACGGCGCGCTGCTGGCGTTCCACCCGATCCGCCACAGCTACCCCCACTGCTGGCGCCACAAGACGCCGGTGGTGTTCCGCGCCACCCCGCAGTGGTTCATCTCGATGGACAAGGCCAACCTGCGTAGCGATGCGCTGGCCGCCATCGACACCGTCGGCTGGTTCCCGAGCTGGGGCAAGGCGCGCATCCAGAGCATGGTCGACGGTCGCCCGGACTGGACGATCTCGCGCCAGCGCACCTGGGGCGTGCCGATCGCACTGTTCACCCATCGCCAGACCGGCGAGATCCATCCGCGCTCGGTGGAGCTGATGCAGCAGGTCGCCGACCGCGTCGAAGCCGAGGGCATCGACGTGTGGTACTCGCTGGACGCCGCCGAACTGCTGGGCGCCGAAGCCGCCGACTACGAGAAGGTCACCGACATCCTCGATGTCTGGTTCGATTCGGGCGTGACCCATGAAGGCGTGCTCGCCGCGCGTGGCTTCGGCAAGCCGGCCGACCTGTACCTGGAAGGCTCCGACCAGCACCGCGGCTGGTTCCAGTCCTCGCTGCTGACCGGCGTGGCGATCGACAAGCGCGCGCCGTACAAGCAGTGCCTGACCCACGGCTTCACCGTGGACGAGCACGGCCGCAAGATGTCCAAGTCGCTGGGCAACGGCATCGAGCCGCAGGACATCATGAACAAGCTGGGCGCGGACATCCTGCGCCTGTGGATCGCCTCGGCCGACTACAGCAACGAGATGTCGCTGTCGCAGGAGATCCTCAAGCGCAACGCCGACGCCTACCGTCGCCTGCGCAACACCGCGCGCTTCCTGCTCGGCAACCTGGACGGCTTCGATCCGGCCCAGCACCTGCGCCCGCTCGACCAGATGGTCGCGCTGGACCGTTGGATCGTGCATCGCGCGTGGGAGCTGCAGGAGAAGATCAAGGCCGCCTACGACGGCTACAACATGGCCGAGATCGTGCAGCTGCTGCTGAACTTCTGCAGCGTGGACCTGGGCTCGCTGTACCTGGACGTGACCAAGGACCGCCTGTACACGATGCCGACCGATTCGCACGGTCGCCGTTCGGCACAGAGCGCGATGTACCACATCGCCGAAGCGTTCACCCGCTGGGTTGCGCCGATCCTGACCTTCACCGCCGACGAGCTGTGGGGCTACCTGCCGGGCGAACGCGCCGGCCACGTGCTGTTCACCACCTGGTACGACGGCCTGGCGCCGCTGCCGGCCGATGCCCAGCTCAACGCCACCGACTTCGACCAGCTGCTGGCCGTGCGTGAGCAGGTGGCCAAGGTGCTCGAGCCGATGCGTGCCAACGGCGCGATCGGTGCCGCACTGGAAGCGGAGATCACCATCGCTGCCAGCGAAGAGCAGGCAGCGCGCTGGCAGCCGCTGGCCGATGAACTGCGTTTCCTGTTCATCAGCGGCGACGTGCAGGTGCGCCCGGCGACCACCGACGAGGTGTTCGTCAGCGCCCAGCCGACCACCAAGGCCAAGTGCGTGCGCTGCTGGCACCACCGTGCCGATGTCGGCAGCAACGCCGACCATCCGGAACTGTGTGGCCGCTGCGTGAGCAACATCACCGGCGCCGGTGAAGTGCGGAGCTGGTTCTGATGGCCGCGCCCCGTCCGCACCCGAACGCCCTGGTCTGGCTGCTGCTGTCGGCGGCCATCATCGGGCTGGACCAGTGGTCCAAGGCCTGGGTCCTGTCGAGCCTGCCGGAGTTCCAGCCGGTGGTTGTGATCGACGGCTTCTGGAACTGGTACCGCACCTACAACACCGGTGCGGCGTTCAGTTTCCTGAGCGACGCTGGTGGCTGGCAGAAGCACTTCTTCACCGTGCTGGCGATCGTCATCAGCGGCCTGATGGCCTGGTGGCTGCGCGGCACTGCCCGTGGCAACTGGAAGGCGGCCGTGCCGTATGCGCTGATCATCGGCGGCGCGATCGGCAACGTGATCGACCGCCAGGTGCATGGTCATGTGGTCGATTTCATCCAGTGGTACGTGGGCAGCTACACCTGGCCCTCGTTCAACATCGCCGATTCGGCCATCGTGGTCGGTGCCATCGGCATCGCCCTGTTTGGCCTGTTCGAAGGCAAGTCCGCCAAAAAGGCGGATAATGCCAACCCGAAACCGTAAGCCGGCCGCTGCCGGGAGATTGAACTGATGGATGTGCTGCTCGCCAACCCGCGTGGTTTCTGTGCCGGTGTCGATCGTGCGATCGAGATCGTCAAGCGCGCGATCGAAACGCTGGGCGCGCCCATCTACGTCCGCCATGAAGTGGTGCACAACCGCTTCGTGGTGGACGACCTGAAGCAGCGCGGTGCGATCTTCGTCGAGGAACTGGACGAAGTGCCGGACAACAACACGGTCATCTTCAGCGCACACGGCGTCTCCCAGGCCGTGCGCCAGGAAGCCGAACGCCGCGGCCTGAAGGTGTTCGACGCCACCTGCCCGCTGGTGACCAAGGTCCACTTCGAAGTCGCCCGCCACTGCCGTGCCGGCCGTGACGTGGTGCTGATCGGCCACGCCGGTCACCCGGAAGTGGAAGGCACCATGGGCCAGTGGAACCGCGAAGCCGGTACGGGCCAGATCTACCTGGTGGAGGACGTGGAGCAGGTTGCCACGCTGCACATCAACCAGCCGGAGAATTTCGCCTACACGACCCAGACCACGCTGTCGGTGGACGACACGCGCGGCATCATCGATGCGCTGCGTGAGCGCTTCCCGGCGATGCAGGGCCCGAAGAACGACGACATCTGCTACGCCACGCAGAACCGCCAGGACGCTGTGCGCGACCTGGCCAAGCGCTGCGATCTGGTGCTCGTGGTCGGTTCGCCGAACAGCTCCAATTCCAACCGCCTGAGCGAGCTGGCCCGTCGTGAAGGCGTGGAAAGCTACCTGATCGACGGTGCGCATGAAATCGACCCGGCATGGGTGGTGGGCAAGCAGCACATCGGCGTCACTGCCGGTGCCTCGGCACCGCAGGTACTGGTCGATGGCGTGCTGGCACGCCTGGCCGAGCTGGGTGCCAGCGGCGTGGGCGAGCTGGATGGCGAACCGGAATCGATGGTGTTCGCGCTGCCGAAGGAACTGCGCCTGCGTCTGGTCGACTGACCGGGAAGGCCTCATCCACGCATGGCGTGGATCTACTGAAACCGCTCTGGTGGGTGCGAACCTGCACACGGTGGGTGCAAACCAGCACAAGGTGGGTGCGAACCTGCACACCGTGGGTGCGAACCTTGGTTCGCACGCTTTCGGGCATGCGCGGATGGGCGCACCGCCCATGACCTTTGGCCATGGGGCGGGGCACTTTACAGGCCTAGCATCGGAAGATTCTCCGTTGTTGGATGCTGCCGATGAAGACCCGAGCCCTGGCCATGTCGTTGCTGTTCGCGCTGGCGGCCACGCCTGCACTTGCGCAGATCTCGCCACCGGCGGACGCGGCGGCTCCCGGCCTGCTGCGCATCGACGTGGACGCGCGCGACCTGGCCCGGCGCATCTTCAAGGTGACCGCCACCGTGCCGGCCAAGCCGGGCCCGATGACCCTGCTGTACCCGCAGTGGATTCCCGGCAACCATTCGCCCACCGGCCCGATCGACAAGCTGGCCGGCCTGCGCGTGACTGCCAACGGCAAACCGTTGGCCTGGCAGCGTGATCAGTTCAACGTCTATGCGTTCAAGGTGGACGTGCCCGAGGGCGTGAGCGAGATCGTCGCCCACTTCGATTTCCTGTCCTCGCAGGGCGGCAGCCAGGGCCGGGTGGTGATGACCCCGGAAATGCTCAACCTGCAGTGGAACGCCAACTCGTTGTATCCGGCCGGCGTCGATGCGCGCAACCTGCAGGCGCAGGCCAGCGTCACCCTGCCCAAGGGCTGGGCCTACGCCACCGCACTGGAAACCGCGCGCCGCGACGGCGATACCGTGGTGTTCAAGCCCATCTCCTACGACCACCTGGTCGACTCGCCGCTGTTTGCCGGTGAGCACCACCAGCGCATCGACCTCGACCCGGGCGCGAAAGTGCCGGTGCACCTCAACGTGTTCGCTGACGACGCCAAATCGTTGAAGCCGAGCGAGGCGCAGATCACGATGCATCGCGCGCTGGTGCAGCAGGCCGACAAGCTCTATGGCGCGCGTCACTACAACCACTATGAATTCCTGCTGGCGTTGACCGACCGCCTCGGCGGCATCGGCCTGGAGCATCACCGCTCCAGCGAGAACAGTGCCGACCCGGGCTATTTCACCGAGTGGGACAGCAATGCCTGGATGCGTGACCTGTTGCCGCACGAATACACCCATTCCTGGAACGGCAAGTACCGCCGTGGCGCCGACCTGGCCACCGCCAACTTCAACGTGCCGATGGGCGACAGCCTGCTGTGGGTGTACGAAGGCCAGACCCAGTTCTGGGGCCAGGTGCTGGCCGCACGCTCAGGCCTGTGGTCGACGGCGCAGGCGCGCGACATGCTGGCCAACGTGGCCGCGACCTATGACCGTGGTCGCCCGGGCCTTGCCTGGCGCCCGCTGCAGGACACCACCAACGACCCGACCATCGCCCAGCGCCGCACGTTGCCTTACCGCAACTACCAGATGAGCGAGGACTACTACTCCGGCGGCCAGATGCTGTGGCTGGAAGTGGAGGGCAAGCTGCGCGAACTGAGCGGCAACCGTCGCAGCCTGGACGACTTCGCAAGTGCATTCTTCGGCGTCGGCAATGGTGACTGGGACGTCAACCCGTACACCTTTGATGACGTGGTCGCGACCTTGAACGGCATCGCGCCGTATGACTGGGCCACGTTCCTGCGCGGGCGACTGGACGGGCACGGTTCGTTGACTGGCGGCCTGGAGCTGGCCGGCTGGAAGCTGGTCTACCGCGATACCCCGAACGACGCCTACAAGGCGCAGGAAAAGCGTGCCAAGGCGGCATTGCTGGCCTACTCGCTGGGTGCCACCGTGCTCGACAGCGGTTCGGTCGGTGATGTGATCTGGGACAGCCCGGCGTTCAACGCAGGGCTGGCGCCGGGCATGAAGGTGATCGCGGTTGGCGGCCGCGAATACAGCAGCCAGCGGCTGAAGGACGCGGTGGCTGAGGCAGCGAAGGACAAGGCGCCGATCGTGCTGCTGGTGAAGCAGTTCGACCGCATTGAAGCGATGAACATCGACTACCACGATGGCCTGCAGTACCCGGTGCTTGAGCGCATTGCCGGCAAGCCCGATCGCCTGGCGGAACTGTGGAAGGCACGATGAAAGTGCGCGCCCACGATGGCGTGATCCTGTTGATGGCGATCCTCGCCATCGTGGGCGCATTCCTGCACGGCGATGGGCGTTGGCTGCACTGGCTGGCCAAGCCGACCACCACGCTGCTGATCGCCGCCATCGCCTGGCGCGTGCATGATCCGGCGCAGCCGTTCTACCGCCGCGCAGTACTGGCCGGCATACTGCTGTCGTGCGTGGGCGATATCGCGCTGATGCTCCCGATCGACGCGTTCGTGCCGGGCCTGGTCGCGTTCCTGCTGGCCCACGTCTGCTACATCGTCGCCTTCCGCGCTGGCCTGCGTGCCGGTCGTGGCCTGGTTGGCGCCAGTGTGCTGCTGGGTGCCTTCGCCACGCTCAACGTGCTTGGCTTGTGGCCGTACCTGCCGGTGCCTATGCGCATCCCGGTGCTGGCCTACGTGGTGGTGCTGGCGTCGATGGCGGTGTTGGCGCTTGCACGCGCATGGGCGCGTCCTCAGGCGGCCGCACCGGAACCGTGCAGTGCACGCTGGGCGGCAACCGGTGCCGTGCTGTTCGTGGCCAGCGATTCATTGCTGGCCTGGGACCGCTTTGCCGGTGGCCTGCCGCTGGCCAGCCTGCTGGTGTTGTCCACCTACTACGCCGCGCAGTACGCCATCGCCCGCTCCGTAAAAGAGAAAATGGGGACGGAGGGGATTAAGTCGTAATTGCCTTGATGCCGATGGCGACTTAATTCCCTCCGTCCCCTTTTTTGACGCTGCGTGCGACGCCCCGTGCGTCGAACTGCAGGCGGGCCGATTCGCGGTCGCCGGCGACCTCGTCCGGCAGCCATGCCAGCCTGCCGGCCTTGCGGACGATTACGTAGACGTGGCCGACTTCCGAGGCCGGGTTCTGCAATGCGTTGCGTTGTTCCTGCAGTGCCTTGGCCACGCGTGGTACAGCATCGAAATCGATGTTGGCCAGCGGGGTGCTGCTGCGCTGCAGGCTGATGGTGGGTGCGAACTGCTGGGGGTTCACCGGGTTGCCCTTGCGCCACTGGCCACGTTCGAAGTGATAGCTGTCGACGTGACCCGGCTGTTGCGGATCGACCAGATCGAGGTTGATGCGGCCATCGTCGTAGAAGTGGATGCTGTGGAATACCGTCAGCCGGTGTCCGGACAATGCGGGCAACTGCTCCAGTGCCTGGCGTGCGCCCTGCAGGTATTCCGAATCGAACAGCCGGTTGCTGCGTTCGGGCATCAGGGTGGGCTGCAGTCCGGGTGCCGTTGCCAGTGAGTCGGCCTGCTCGCGCGGTGGCTGCGAGGCAAGTGGCCTTGGCGAAAGGTCGGGCCGCACCGGATGTCCCAGTGTCTCGGCGATGGTTCCCAATGCACCGCCGGCAACGGCCACGCCAGCCAGCGCCAGCAGCACCAGCGAAAACACCCGTCGGGTGGAAGGAGGCTGCTTCACACGCCCTCCAGGCGCACGTTGCCATGGTCATCCGGGTCGTACAGCAGGGTCACGTGTTCGCGCGGGATGTTGGCCAGGTCGATCAGTGGAATGAAGCGACGCACGCTGGCGCGCTGCATATCGCCGTCACGATCGGTGTACTCCACCTGGAACTCCACCTGCGGCTGCTCGTTGAGGTAGGTGCCGGTCTGGCGCACCTTCAGTACCCTGGCCTCCACGCCGATGCCGCGATACTTCAGCGCATCGCCGCGCGCATCAGCCTGCAAAAGGCGGCCGAGCAGGCGCAACCCCAATATGTACCCGCACAGCACCAGCGGGCACACCAGCAGCGGGTGGCCGAAGGACAGGAAGGTCCAGCCCAGGCCCTCGCTCTGCAGGCGGTAGGCCGCCACATAGGCGGCGGCCACCAGGACGATGCCGATCGCAGCGCCGATGCTTCGCCGCCACAGGCTGGCGACATTCAGTTCGGGCTGGGCACCGTCCAGCACGATGTTGGGGAATGCTCCGGGCGTCCGGCCCAGGCGCGCATCGATGTGCCTGCCCACCTCGAAGCGATGCAGCTGGGGTTTGCTGTCGACCACCAGCAGCTGTTCGCGGATCGGGGTGCCCGACAGATTCTGGAAGGACAACTGCAGTTTCCATTGCGCGAAGCCACGCACCTGCACGCCGGTCTGTTCGGCGTGTTCGATCAGCGCATCACGAGGTTCGCCATCGGCGAGGATCGAATGCACGCGATGCAGGGCGCGCGGTGGTCCGAGCAGCAGGGTATGCAGGAAGGCGAGCAGCAGGGCCAGCCATGCGCTCAGTGACAGGGCGAGCAGCAGCAGTGCCAGCCATGGTGCACTGCGGTCGACCAGGGCCACCGGCCACGAGGTGCCGAAATAGAGAATGCAGGGAAAAGGCAACGCGAAGAACAGCAGGAACGCGCCCCAGAACCAGAGATAGGCTTTCATGGGGGAGGTGGCGGGCCGGTGGAACAGGCCGCGTAGCGTACTACGCTCAGCGGAACTGCAGGGTAAGCAGGTAGTAGCGGCCCAGTGGATCGTCCAGTCCCGGCATCTGCCCACCATTGCCGACCAGGTAGTTCACCGGTTGCGCATCAAGCACGTTGTGCACGTCCAGTGCCGCGATGACGCGCGGACCCAGGCGGCGCGCCAGGTGCAGGTTCCAGCGCAGCTGGCGCGGATTCATGCAGTGGTTCCGGTCGATCTGCCGCTGCGGGCACTCGTCGCCGGGCAGCCATGCACGGGTGCGGCCCACCTGGTTGCCGCGCAGGGCGATGTCCCAGTTGCTGTTCTGCCATTGCACGTTCAGGACCGCCGCCATCTCGGGCGTGACGTGCCCGCGCAGGTCGATCGCCGGTTCGTGGTCGCGACGGCGGCGCAGCTCCTGCTGCTTCAGCGCGTCCAGCGAGAACATCCACTGGCCGCTGCTGCCGGTGTCGATCCGGTATTCGCCACGCAGCACCCAGTTGCGGGAGGTGGTACGGCCGATATTGTCGAACGACAGCCGCAGGCTGCTCAGGTTGCCATCCTCATCCAGCTGCCAGGTATCACGGTTCCACACGGCATCGACCGGCTGCAGCGCGAGGATTTCGTTGCGCAGCTCGACGATGTTGTGGGTCAGCGACAGCGAGAACGCATCGCTGGGTGACCAGGTCGCCGCCAGCGAATGGCTGCGTGAGCTCTCGGCCTTGAGCGTGGTGTTCTCCTCCACATCCGCAGTGACCACGCAGCGGCCGTCGGGCCCGCTCTGTGCACAGGGCGGCAGTGCGCTTGAGGCGGGCAGAGTGAGGGTGCCGAACTGTCCTGGCGGACGGCGCTGTTCGAACAGGCTGGGCGCGCGATAGCCGCGACCGCTGGCCAGCAGGAACGACCAGTGCGGTGTTGGCGTCCAGCGCAGGCCGGCACGGGGCGAGAATGCCGTGTAGTCGCCGTCGTAGTCCCAGCGTGCGGCCAGGTCCATGCGCAGTTCCGATGTCAGTGGCAGGCCCAGTTCCGCATACGCGCCGCCACTCTGCCGCGACAGGCGCCGCTGCTGCTGCGGCAGCCCCAGTGCCAGATCGCCCTGGCTCAGCAGGGTGTCCGGGTGGGACGTCCAGCGTTCATGGCGCAGGTCGATACCGGTGGCCAGCTGCGCATTGCCACCCCGCATCGGCATCAGTGCGCGCTGTATGCCCCACCAGCCCTGCCATTGCTCGGTAAGTCCACGGTTTCGGATCGCCGGGAACAACGACTTGGCTTCATCGGCGGGCAATGCATTGAACCCTGGCAGGAACCTGAGTGACTGCGCGGCCTCGACGAAGGGGGCGGCGCGCACGGTGCCTGGCGTGGACAGGGTGACGTCGCTGCGCTGCGCGCTGATGCCGGCGTCCCAGCTGTGGCTGCCTTGGTCCCGGCCGATGCCAAGGGTGAGATCGGCATCGGTGGCACGTACCTGGGGACGCACATTGCCGGCTTCGCGCAGGACGCTGTTGAAGGTGTAGCCGTACAGATTGAGAGCCACGGCGGTCGGGCCCAGATCAAAGCGCTGCCTGTTGTGGCTGGCACGGGCCTCGGCGTAGACGTAGCGGCCCTCGCCACGCTCATGCCGATAGCGCAGATAGGCAGAGGCGGTATCAGAGGCGGGTTGAAGTGAACGTGGGCGCGAGCTGTCGAACCAGCAGGCGCCATTGCGTCGTTTCAAGGGTCCGTCGCAGCGCGTGGCGGGCCAGTAGTCGCCCTCGCGGAAGGCGCCGATCAGATACTGCGACGTTTCTGCGTGCCAGTCACGCTGGTTCCCCGCCAGATGGTCGACGCGATGCAGGTCGACACCTGCGAACCAGCGGTCGCCGTTCCCGCGCAGGCCTCCAGTGGCGGCCTGCACGCGGTACTGGCCGGCGTCGCCACGGCTGCTCAGGCCGGTCTGCAGCGTGGCTTCCGGGCCGTCGGCCTGGTCACGCAGGATGATGTTGACCACGCCGGACATGGCATCGGCGCCGTAGATGGCCGAGGCGCCACCGCGCACCAGTTCGATGCGTTCGACGAAGCTGAGTGGAATGCCGCCCAGGTCGGTGAGTCCGCCCTGTTCCAGGGACACCATCGGGTAGCGGGGCAGGCGCCGGCCATTGACCAGGAACAGGGTGGCGCGCGGTCCCATGCCATCCAGACTGGTGGTGGCGGCCGCACCAACAGGCAGGTACTGCGAATCGCCACTGCGTGCGCTGCTTATCGCTGGCAGCCCGTTCATGCCGGGCAGGTGTCGCAGCAGGTCGAACAGGCTGCCGTAGCCGCTGCGCAGGATGTCCGCGCGGTCGATCGTGGTCACCGGCAGGGTGGTCTGCACGGAGGTGCGTGGCAACCGGCTGCCGGTGACATGGATCGGCGCCAGGTCTACCTGGGGCGGGGATGGCGGAGGCGTGCGTGGGCGCGGCGCCACCGTTGCCGGAACCGGCGGCGCGACGACGGGCGCGACGCGGATGCGGCGGACCACGAAGCCTCCGGACGGTGTTCGAAGGATGGTCACCGGCATGCCGGCGACCAGCCGTTTCAGGGCCGATGCCGGATCGGCCAGGCCATGGGTGCCGTTGGCATGGAGCCCCGCGAGCTCCCGGGCATCGAACACCAGTGCGATGCCGCTTTGCCGTGCCCACTGCTGCAGTGCCGAAGTCAACGGGCCAGCGTTGATGTGGTAGTCGTGGGTGGCAGCCGGACCGCCTGCGATGGCGGCAGGCGGCGCGGCGACCAGCAGCGCCAGGCACAGCAGGGGGCGGAGCAGCCCCCACTGCAGCGCGCCTGGTCCTGCCATCACCGCAGGCCTCCTCAGTACGTGCGGCGCAGTTCCAGCGCGCCATCCGGGCGCGTCTGGCCAGCAATGGACCAGCCAAGTTCCAGCGCGGACAGCAACTCCTGTGCATCGCCTGCGCGGAACGTGCCGCTGACCGCCAGATCAGTGATCTCCGGGTCAGCGATCACCAGCGGTGCATGGCCATAGCGGTTCATGCGTTCGACCACGATCGACAGCGGGGTGGCATCGAAGACCAGCTGCCCATGCAGCCAGCCCTCGGCGGCTGCCGTGGAGGACAGCGCTGGACCAGGCTGGATGCGCCCGGAGGGCAGTACCTGCAGTTGCTGGCCAGGGGCCAGCGTGTGCTGGGCGGCGCCGTTGCTGACTTCCACCGCACCCTCCAGCAGCGCGACCTCGACCAGGCCATCGTGCAGGCGCTCGACCTGGAAGGTCGTGCCGATATCGCGGATCGTGCTGGTGCCGGCGCGCAGCTGCAATGCCTTGTTCGATGGCGCGACCTGCAACTGCAGGCGGCCGCGTTCCAGGTCCAGATCGCGGTGGCGCCAGCCGAAGCGGGCGTGCAGCGTCGTGCCGGCATCGAGCATGGCCACGCTGCCATCGGGCAGGGTCAGCCGCTGTGCCTGATGCGTGTCATTGGCAAAGCGCTGCGGGGCAGGGTTGCCATCCACCGCTACCATCCAGCCCACGCCGATGGCCAGGCAGATACCCGCGGCCGCGGCCGCCGCAGGCAGCCAGCGGCGTCGGGCAGGCCGTGCCGCACGCGCCGCAGCCGTCCGCAGCCACGGGTCCGCAGCCAGGCCCTGGCCCTGCTGGAAAAGGTCTTCGGCCTGCACCCAGGCTTTGACATGGGCAGGGTCTTCAGCAAGCCAGTCTTCGAACGACTCGCGTTCGGCTGCGGTGCAGTCCGGAGCTTCCAGACGCGCCACCCAGGTGCTGGCGCGTGCGAACAGCGAGGCGTCTTCCATGTGCCGGTGGCTGCTCATTCGGTATCCCTGTCGTTGTGCAGCGGATCCGGTCCCAACTCCTGGCGCAGGCCCTGCAGGGCGCGGGCGATATGTTTTTCCACGGTCTTGGCTGTAATTCCACAGTGCCGTGCGATCTGCGTATAGCTCATGCCGGTGATCCGGTTGAGCAGGTACACCTCGCGCGCGCGCTCGGGCAGTTTGAAAAGGGCCTGCCGCAGCAGGGACAACATCTGCCCGGACTCTGCCTGGCGCAAGGGGTCCGGCGACGGGCTGGTGGGCTCGTCGTGACCATCATGCTCGGCCAGTGACAGGTGCGGTCGCGACTGCGGCGATCGGCCGCGATCGGCCAGGCGATTGCGCGCAATACGATACAGCAGCAGGCGCAGTTCGTCGGTGCCGTGCGCGCGATAGCGGATCAGCCGCTCCATGCAGTCCTGCGCGATGTCCTCCGCATCCTCCGGCCCCACGCCCCGTGTGCGCAGGAACGCGCACAGTGGCGCGCGTTCTTCGCGTACGAACGCGATGAAGGCGTCCGCAGGCGCGGATGGCTCCGGCGCGTGGTGGATCAGGGGGGACGGAACGGACAGGGCTGGCCTCGGCTGACGTTGGTGGATGCGCCTTCGAGTTTTACGCGACGATGACCGGATGGGGAAGAGTGCAGGGTGCCCCCTCTCTCATTGTGAATGCATTCATTTTTCCACGCCGGCCGCGCTGGGGGAGATTCCGGCGTTCTGCCGTTTGACTCTTTACCCGCGTGTTGCGGGTGGAGAGAGAACGTATGAAGCATTCGAAGTTGAGCCTGGCCCTGGCCGGGCTGATCGGCGTTGGCGCCATCGCGGCGGCTGATGACGTCATGGCAATGAGTTATCACGTGCAGGGGGATCGCATCTTCCTGAGCGGCGGCGTCACCTACGCCGACGTGGTGTCGCTGCCGGCGTTGCTGGCCAAGGCGCAGGCCGAGGGCCGGCCGATCCGCGAAGTGGTGCTGCGCACCTCCAATGGTGGCGCGTTGATCGCCGGCGAGTGGCTGCAGGGCATCATCCGCACCGCCGGCCTGAACACCATCGTGTCCGGCAACTGCATCTCGTCCTGCTCGATCATGCAGTCCGGTGGTGTCGAACGCTATCTGGCCGGTGATCTGCCAATCGTCGATTCGGTACAGATCCACGCGGCCAGCAACAGCGGCAAAGTGATCTACACGCCGTCGCCGCGGATGACCCAGATCTACACCGGCAACTACGGCGGCGGCATCGATGCCGGGCTGCTGCACAAGGCCATGTATGAAGTCGTGCAGCCCAACGGCCTGCTGGTGTTCCGCGATCCGGCGCGCACCACGGGTGCCTCGGTCACTTTCGATCCTGATGGCAGCGGCAGCAAGCTGGAGTCGTTCCCGGGCCAGGACATCTACAACAACAGGATCATCACCGCGAAGGGCTACCGCGATCCGGGCGATACGTTGAATGTCACCGCCAACGTGAGCGGCGACATCAACCCGGGCTACCTGCGCACCGGTCGCCAGCTGCAGACCTTCGTCGATGATGATTTCGCGCGCTGGAACACCAACTGGCAGTCCAGCTACATCAACCTGGCGCAGAGCATCTACAACGCGTCCAGCAATGGTCCGCAGGGCGTCGGCGCGAACTCGGTACAGGACTACCAGAACGATCCCACATACAAGGCCCTGCTGCTGTCCAAGCTGCGTCTGGGTGACCTGGATGGGTCTACGCTGGACAACTCCATGGGCGTGATCCGCGTGACCAACGGCGCTACCTGGCGTACCTCCGCCACCACCGGTGCCGACTTCATGCTGGTCGACAACGGCACCATCGCGCTGGAAGGCGGCGCACTGCGCGCTTCGGAGGTGCGGGTGATGGGCGCAGGCATGCTGGTCGGCAATGGTGACGTGGCGGGCACCGCGATGGATCTCAGTGCGCTGGCCAGCGGCACCCGCCCGTCCTGGCGAGAGGACGGCTTCAACCGCCTGCGCGTCTACGGCACGCTGATGCCGCGCGGTGGCGACCTGGTCACCCACGGCTACGTCAACATCATGCCGGGCGGCAAGGTGCTGTTCGACGTGACCGAGAACGGTGGCAGCGCTGCCGGGCGCGTGCGCGTCGGCAGCTTCTTCGACCAGTCCAGCGGCAGGGTGAATGACGGCGCGCTGGTGATCTCCAAGGGCGCCTTCCTGGAGTTGAATGTTGCGCAGGGCTACTACGGCCAGGATTTCCGTCGCGATCTCGTGCAGGGCCCGATCTACCAGGGCGGCTTCGAAGATGTCGTGCGCCTGGGCGACACCGGCTACAGCGCCAGCATCACCGGCGGCGAAGTGTTCCGCCCACGCCACAACTCGCTGCTGAGTTTCAACGTGAAACAGACCGCGGACGGCCTGTGGTTGACCGCCAACCCGGGCTTCGACCAGTTGGGGCTGTTTGCCAATGGTGCTTCGGGAGATGCCCTTGGCCGTGCGCTGGCGACCGCTTCCGATCGCAAGGATGGTGGCCTGAAGTCGCTGCTCGGCGCTCTGCAGTTCGCTGACCGTGATGTGATTGCACAGCAGGCCGGTGCCCTGCGCGGTGACGCGCACGCGAGCCTGCGCCTGGCCGACAACGCGTTGGTGGGCAGCATCGGCAATGTGGTGCAGCAGCACCAGGCTGCGATGCGCAGTGGCGGTGATGCCGACGGCCTGGCCTCGCAGGCCGCGCAGTCGGTGTCGGCGCAGCCCGGGATGCGGCACGGCAGCCTGTTCAACCAGCTGGCCATGCATCTGGTCGAGCCGGCGGCGGGTGGCGGTGAAGGCAGTGGCTCTGGCCGCAGCCATGGCCTGTGGGCGCGAGGTTTCGCCAGTCACGGCCGCATCGATGCCGACGGCGGCGTGGCCGGCTTGAGCCACAACATCGGCGGCATCGTCGTCGGTGCCGATACCCGCGTTGCCGATGACCGCGTCACCCTGGGCGTCAGCGTGGCAGCGGCAGATATGTCGACCAAGGGCCGCGACGGCTCCGACTTCAGCGGTGACGTGCGCGCGCTGGACGTGGGCGGCTACCTGGACGCGACCTATTCGCGCGGCTATCTGTCGGCGGCGGTGCGCTATACCGACCTGCGTCATGACACCCGGCGCAGCGTCAGCGGTATCGATGGCCTGCAGCAGCCGCTGCGCGCCAAGTACAACAACGATGCGATCTCGGCACGGGTGGAACACGCGTTCTCGTTCACCACCGGCAAGGGCCTGGTGATCCAGCCGTTGTTGCCGGTGGTGGACTACGCGCGGACCTCGGCCACGCGCTTCAATGAAGGGCAGGGCGCGGGTGCACTGGTCGGTCGCAGCGGCAGCCTGGAAAGCATTCGCGTTGGTGCCGGCCTGCAGCTGTTCAGGACCTTCGAGGGCAACAACGGCGAGCGCATCACCCCGCGCGCCCGTGTGGTCTGGCAGAAGGAACTGGGCGATTCGCAGGCCCGCTACAGCACCGGCTTCGCCGCCGCACCTGACCTGGTGTTCGGCGCCAGCAGCCAGGCCGTGGGCGAGCAGGTGCTGGCCTGGAACCTGGGCGTGACCAGCCGCGCCAGCGAACGCCTGTCGATCATGGCCGACTACGTGGGCGAGCGCCGCGACGGGCAGATCCAGAACGGCGTGATGCTGGGCCTGGGCTACCGGTTCTAAGTGGTACAGGGCACCGGCGATGTTCGCATCGCCGGTGCCATCCCCACGGACGCGTGGCTGCGGTATGGTCGGCAGGGCATTCCACCCAGGTCCTTCCATGCAGATCGCCGTCTTCAGCGCCCGACCCTACGACCGCCGCTTCCTGGACGAAGCCAACCAGCGCGATGCTGCGGGGCAGGGTTGTACGTTCGTCTACTTCGATGCCGCGCTGGATGTGCATACCGCCGCACTGGCGCAGGACTGCGCCGCCGTCTGCGTGTTCGTCAACGACCGGCTGGATGCGGCGGTGCTGCGTGCGCTGCACGCGTTGGGCGTGCGTGCGGTGCTGCTGCGCTGTGCGGGCTTCAACAATGTGGACCTGGCCACGGCGAAAGCACTGGACCTGTTCGTCGCCCGGGTGCCTGCGTATTCGCCCGAAGCGGTGGCTGAGCACGCGCTGGCGCTGGTGATGACCCTCAACCGCCAGACCCATCGCGCCTACAACCGCGTGCGCGAAGGCAACTTCATGCTCGATGGACTGCTTGGCCGCACCCTGCACGGCCGCACGGTCGGCATCGTCGGCACCGGCAAGATCGGCCTGGCCACCGCGCGTATCTTCAACGGCATGGGCTGCACCGTGCTGGGGCATGACCCGTATCCGTCGGCCGCCTTCGCGGGCGTCGGCGAGATGGTGGCGCTGGATGAACTGCTGGCGCGGGCTGACATCGTCTCGCTGCACTGCCCGCTGATGCCCGATACCCAGCACCTGATCAATGACGCGTCACTGGCGCGGATGAAGCCGGGCGCGATGCTGGTCAATACCTCGCGCGGCGGGCTGGTCGATACCCACGCGGTGATCCGCGCGCTGAAGTCGCGCCGGCTCGGCCACCTGGCCATCGACGTGTACGAGCAGGAAAGCGCGTTGTTCTTCCAGGACCTGTCCGGCGAGATCATCGACGACGAGGCCTTCCAGCGCCTGATGACCTTCCCCAACGTGCTGGTGACCGGCCACCAGGGCTTCTTCACCGTGGAGGCGCTGCAGGAGATCTCGGCGATCACGCTGGGCAACCTGGCCGATTTCGCCGCCGGGCGGCCCTGCGCCAACCGGGTCGAGGCGGGCTGAGCCGGGTGGATTGACCGCCGGGGCGCCCAACCCGTAAAATCGCGGGCTCCGCCGGAATAGCTCAGTTGGTAGAGCGGCGCATTCGTAATGCGTAGGTCGCAGGTTCGACTCCTGTTTCCGGCACCAGTTGTAATGAAAAGCCACGGCCTTGGTCGGGGCTTTTTTGTGCTCTGGTAGTGCCGGCCGCTGGCCGGCAACCCCAGGAGTGCCAGCCCATGGCTGGCACTCCGCGATTTCCGAATCTCGGCGTCAGCTCGCCCCTCCATCGTCCCAGGTGCTTGACTCCTCGCGTCCTCATTCGAATAGTCCGAAGGAACCCGGGGGGAGTAAGGGCGGGCGACGGGCACCTTGGAGGTAGTCCTGGCCTTGCCAGAGGCATGGCTCCTGCGGCTGATGCGGAGAGCGCCCATGTGCATCACCATTCTGGCCTCGCTCTGTGGTTTTCCCAGCCAAGCCCTCGGGTGACACGACGTGGCGCAACGAACAACTAGGCTAGGTTTCGCCGATGTTCTGCGAGAAGCGCCTTTTGCCGAGGAGTGAGCCGGCCCTTGATCCTCATCTTCCTGTTGATGCCCAGGGCAGAGAGTTCATCATCGAGCGTCCTGGATATCAGGATGAGGCCGTCGTCGTTGAAGGAAACAAGATGTCGGTCAAACAGGGCATCGAGCGTTGCGATGAGTGGCAATCCGTTCTCGGGGTCCAGTCGCTCCCGATCGTCGCACGTACGCCACGGCTTGATGTGGGATGCCCTGAGGGCCTCAAGGGCGGTGCATCCGGTTACTGCACACCCCTGATTCCATCGCTTGAGAACGCCCCTGCGGAATCGACCCTGGCCGATCCTGGCTTCGATGAGCGCTTTGCGCTTGGTGGCCGGAAGATGCGTGGAGGACAGGATGTCGTTGATGTCCTTTTCGATACTCTTCGCTGGGCCCCTCCCCCTGAGGGCATGCACGGGATTCCGCAGCTTCTTCTCTACGACCTGGAAGCCCAGTGCTTTGAATCGCCTGTGTCACAGCCCGTCCTTTGCGCCGGCGAATTCGGACGTCGGGAGGTATTGGCCCGTTGCGAGGCCATGGGCACAGCTGGCAATTGCCTTCGGAGGATAGGGGCGCCCTCCAATCAGGACATCAAAATGATTCGAATTCCTGAAATTGTGCTTGAAGAATGGGTGATCGCTGCCGCCATGCGCATGGCGCGTGTCCCATATGCCCGCTGCTTCGAGAACATGTGACTTCCTGATTTTCGATGGCTGCCAATCCCGTACGCCCAATTGAGTCATCATCCTTGTGAATTTGGAGCGTGGAGCCCCGGCATCTGCCTATCGGCATGATCTGGAAAAGGTTGAGCACCAGGAACGTGATTCGACCGCAACGTGCGTGTCGGCCTCATCAGGCTCTGGACGATGGGCATCCATGTATCGCTATCTGCGGAGATCTACCGCCTGTGGTGCCCGTAGCAATGAACGCGGGCGCAGGCGCAGGGATGGCTTGATCAACGCACGGGCCATATACGTACCCTGCCGAGGTTATTACCATTGCTGCGCGGGATGCATGCTGTCTTCGGCAAGAGCGCCTGCTTCAATCAACAGGGGATGCAATGAAGAAGATCCTGATGTATCTGGTTGCGACCATCGTCCTTGCCGGTTGCTCGACCCGCCAGATCAGCGCCGACCAGGCGCAGCCGGTGCCTACCGACCGCGTGTTTGCGTTCAACACAGTCGGGGGCAGTGCTTCCGGACAGGTAGTGGTGACGCGGGACGTCGGCGCGATCGGTGGCGCATGCCCGCTGGCACTGTATATCGATGGCACCCTGGCAGCGCATCTGCGGCGAGGTGAGTCGGTGACGTTGACCGTTCCCGCCGGGAATCGAATCGTCAGCGCAAGTTTTGCTGGCAAGGGGCTCTGCAAGTGGGGCGATGAGTCGGCTCACAGGCGCGAGATTTCCCACATGGTGGCCGCAGGCAGCAAAACCAACATCCGCCTCGCTCTGGCCCATGACGGACTTATCCAGGTCAGCCCGACCGCGTTCTAGCGCGTTTGGGGCGGATCTACTCTGGTTATCGGCGGCTCAATATCGCTCGGCTCGCACTTCATGTTCCAGTTGAATGAGCGGCAGGTTCCAGTGCATGGGGCCTGGGTGAACAGCAGCCCTCCGCTCTCAAGACTTGGGGATCGATTTCCCAGGCATCCTTCCTGTGCTATCAATACCCTGCCTTGCTTCAAGGCTCTTTCAGGAATTGCAGGGATGCGCAGGTTCGGGGGAACTGCAGGCGGTGTGTCGATCCGCTTCAGGGAATTTGAAGTTCGGATTCGAATGCAGAGTGCGGCAGGCATCTGGCCGTGCTGCATGCTGCTGATCGGCCTTGGCCTGTCACCAACCGCAATCTCCCAGACGACCGTCACGTACATCCACACCGATGCCCTGGGATCGGTCGTGGCTGAAACAGATGCCAGTGGCAACGTGACCAGTCGCAATGACTACGAGCCCTATGGGGCCGTGGTCGGTGGTCAGGTCACGGACGGGCCGGGGTATACCGGGCATGTGAGCGACTCGGCTACCGGGCTGAGTTACATGCAGCAGCGGTACATGGACCCGCAGTTGGGGGTGTTCCTGTCGGTGGATCCGGTGACAGCGCACGCGCAGCCTGTTGCGCAGTTCAATCGGTACCGGTATGCCAACGGGAATCCTTACAGGTTCACAGATCCGGATGGGCGAATCGTCAAGTACGCATTTGAAGGCGGAGCGACGCTGCATGATGGTGCTGCCGTGCTCAACCATTGGATGAAGTCAGAAACCATCAGCTCTGAACTGAAGCAGATCCTCCTGTCCGATGAGACCTACACCATACAGTTCAATCGCAATGGTGATTTTGGATATGACGAGAACAAAAGAATCATCAGTATTGATGTCACCTCTGGACTTCGCATCAAATCCTCCGGGGAGATCCAGTCCCCTGCTCTGGGGGGCGGTCACGAGGTGAGCCATGCTGCCCAGCATGATCGGGTTGGATTGTCCGCTTTCCAGGCTTCGCTTGTTGCGCCACAGTCCAACTCGGAGAGCAACGGCGTGATGCAGATCCGGGTCGGCGTATCTTCGGAAGAAGCGCGGGCTACGGGCGTGGAGACACGGGCCGCGCGTGAGCTGGGGGAACCTGCCCGGAAAAGCTACAGCGACACGAACGGCACGGTTAATGTCTGCTCCCCCACCAGCAATCGAGGGTGTTGAATGAACCGTGTTCTGCTGATTGCGTTGGCCTTGTCCAGTGCCTCATGTCGCGCCGGCGAGGAGCTCCCAGGGCCTTGCCAGGACGCCAGCCGTCCGGTGGAGTCCATTGCGCCGGTCGTTCCCGCCATGACTGAAATGCAGGTGCGCGGCTCTGTTGTGGTGGCGGTGGTCGTTGAAGAGGATGGACGGGTGACGAATCCGGTCATCACGGGGGCCCAGCTTGAAGGGCTGGATCGGGGAAGGGTCGACAATGCTGCTTATGAGCGCGCAGCCCTGATTGCCGTGGCGAAATGGCGTTTCCCGCCGGTCCCATCCCGCTGCACCAGGAAGGTCACATTCGACTTCCAGCGTCTGGATTGATTGAGCCCGGTCAGGCCATGGAAGGCATTGGCAATCCCCGCCCTGGGGGCGAGGGGCGGCGCGAGTGGTGAGAAGAACTGCCTCAATAGGCAAGGTCGAAATAGTAGATCTTCTTTGCCCCGAACACGCCGCATCCTTCGCTGGTGAGGGCGTGGAAGCCGATCGGTGTCCGCGATGACGCCGCCGACAGGATGGCCGCGTATTTTTCCCGTCCGGATTTGTCGCTGGACAGATCGATTACCCAGCGCCCGTCGGAAACACACTCGTTGTTGGTGGGCTGGCCTTCCAGCCATACGGAAACGAACGTGGATTCGACAACCAGCTTGGTGATTTTTCCGGTCTGGTGTGTATCGGCCCATGCGCTGCCGGACAGCAGCAGTGCGCCGAGCGTGATAGCGAGCTGTTTCATGTCTTCCCTGCAGGCCCGGGTGATCAAACCCTATATATAGCGCAGTACGTGCCGGATCTGATGAGCACGAGCATCATCAGTTGCCGCAGAATGCCGCCGATTACCCCGGCCAGCACCCCGGCCGCGATCCGCATGGCCAGCCGGACCCATCGCCCGGTGCGTTCCCGCAACCAGGGCAGTACCGCCGCTACCTGTGCAACCAGCAGCAACACCACCACATCCAGCCCCAGTGCATCGACCAGCGACAGCAGCGGCGGCAGGTCGGGATTGCAGGCCAGTACAAGCAACAGCACGCTGCACAGCAGCGCAATGGTCCGGCGGCTGGTCGGCAGGGTGGTCCAGCGCAGCAAACGATCAACCAGGGGCATGAATCTACGGGTCCTTGTCAGAGCGGTGCATGCAGGCGGTCATTCCGCGCGGACGGGCTGCCGCAGCACTGTCTTCAATCGAGCGGCTTCGGTCCTGCGCGGGTCGCTCAGGTAGATCTCATGGTGGGGGCCGGCAAAGGCATACCCCAGAGAGGGCATCAGTTCATCGTGCAACTTCGCCAGGATCGGGCCCTCGTCATCGTAGGCTCCAATATGCAGGGTCTGCAGGCAGAGGCCCTCTTCAAGAATGTCGTGGCGAAGGCTGCCAGGTGGTTCACCCAGCTTCGTCCCCGCCTTGGCGATGGCAGCCTCCAACTGCTCTGGACTGATCCCGTCCGGCGTACGGATCATCACCGTCCACCTCCACTCATCCTTGCGGCGTGCCACGAAGCTCGGCGGATCCTCAGCGGTCCACAGCGCCTCCAGCGGCGGCACCACGTAGTCCTGGCCTTCGGCCTTGCGCGCGAACTTCAGCGCATAGCTGACCGCGTACAGCCACTGCACCGCCTGCAGGTAGGCCGGGGCGGTGTTCGGGTCACCGCGGCCGTCGATCATCAGGTAGGGCAGGGGCGGTACTTCCACCGCAACGAATCGGCCGACCGGTGGCTGATACAGTGCCCGGTCGCGCGTCTTGAAGTCGATCTTGTCCATGCGCCTTCCTCCTGCGCCGAGCATCCCATGTCCTTGTCCTTGCCGGAATGCCTGAACGCGTTCAGATGATCGTGCCGGACCCGGGCAGGGCATCCGCCGCCAGACTGTGCCAGGATGCCGCCCTCGGGCGTTCTGCCCGCCGTGGCCGCGCACTGCGACAACGTGTCGCAGCCTGAAACGGGCCTTTCCTGCGCCTGATCATTGTCAATGCCTTTCTTAAATGGTGGGTGACGGCCTAAAATTGAAAGGCTGACTCGACCCCACCTCCCTGCCTGTCTTCCGGACCGGCGGGACCGGCTTTTGCCGGATCAGGCAGGACGGGGAACGGCATTCCCTCGCAATTGGATCGACCGATGATTCCGTTGAAAACCCTTGGGCGCTGGTTGCGCCCGGGCCTGCTGCTGTCGTTGCTGGTGATGCTCACCGGCTGCGATGCCGTGGCCATCCTCAGTCCGAAGGGCCAGATCGGCCAGGATGAGAAGACCCTGCTGATCACGGCCACCGTGCTCATGCTGCTGGTCGTCATCCCGGTCATCATCATGACCCTGACCTTCGCGTGGAAGTATCGCGCCTCCAACACCAAGGCCCGTTACGAGCCGAAGTGGTCCCACTCGACGGCGATCGAGGTGGTGGTGTGGTCCATTCCCTGCATGATCGTGCTGGTGCTGGCGGTCCTGACCTGGCGTTCGTCGCACGCGCTGGACCCGTACAAGCCGCTGGAATCGGACGTCAAGCCGGTCACCATCGAGGCGATCTCGCTGGACTGGAAGTGGCTGTTCATCTATCCGGAAGAGAAGGTGGCGGTCGTCAACGAAATCAAGTTCCCGGTCAACACGCCGCTGAACTTCAAGATCACGTCCGATTCGGTGATGAATGCCTTCTTCATTCCGCACCTGGGCAGCATGATCTACTCGATGGCTGCGATGGAGACCAAGCTCCACCTGATCGCCAACGAGACCGGTGAATTCCCGGGCATGTCCTCGCACTACAGCGGCGCGGGCTTCGCCAAGATGCACTTCACCGCCTACTCGGTCACCGATGCCGAATACCGCCAGTGGCTGGACCAGGTCCGCGCCGGTGAGCAGACCCTGGACAAGGCCTCGTTCAAGGCCCTGGGTGAAGCACGCAACGCCGAGTGGTATCCGGTCACCTACTTCGGCAAGACCGAAGAAGGCCTGTTCGACTGGGTCATCGCCAAGCACATGGGCGACAACAAGCATTACGGCATGAAGCACGAGCACAAGGCCCCGGCCGATGGTGCTGCTGCCGAAGGCCACGATGCCCACGCAGGTCACGAGGGCCACCAGGGCCATACCGACGCTGCCGCCGCTCCGGCTGAACACGCCGGACACACTGCTGACGAGCACGCCGCCGCCGGTCACGCCCGCCACGCGGGTTCGGGAGAATGAACATGCTGGGAAAACTCTCTCTTGAGTCGATCCCCCACGATCCGATCGTGCTGACCACCCTGGTCGGCGCGGTGCTGGGTGGCCTGGGCGTCATGGCCCTGATCACCAAGTTCAAGTTGTGGGGCTATCTGTGGAAGGAGTGGTTCACTTCGGTGGATCACAAGAAGATCGGCGTGATGTACCTCATCGTCGCCTTCGTCATGCTGCTGCGCGGCTTCTCCGACGCCATCATGATGCGTACCCAGCAGGCGCTGGCCGTCGGCGGGTCCGAGGGTTACCTGCCGCCGCACCACTACGACCAGATCTTCACCGCCCATGGCGTGATCATGATCTTCTTCGTGGCGATGCCGCTGATCACCGGCCTGATGAACCTGGCCGTGCCGCTGCAGATCGGTGCGCGCGACGTTGCGTTCCCGTTCGTCAACTCGCTCAGCTTCTGGCTGTTCGTGTCGGGCGCGGTGCTGATCATGCTGTCGCTGTGGATCGGTGAGTTCGCTGCCACCGGCTGGCTGGCGTTCCCGCCGTTGTCGGGCATCGAATACAGTCCAAGCGTCGGCATGGACTACTACATCTGGGGTCTACAGGTCGCAGGCCTGGGTACCACGCTGAGCGGTATCAACTTCTTCATCACCATCCTGAAGATGCGTACCCCCAGCATGAAGCTGATGCAGATGCCGGTGTTCACCTGGACCGCCCTGGTGACCAACGTGCTGATCGTCGCCGCCTTCCCGGTGCTGACCATCACCCTGGTGCTGCTGACCCTGGACCGTTACCTGGGCACGCACTTCTTCACCAATGACGGTGGCGGCAACGCCATGCTGTACATCAACCTGATCTGGATCTGGGGTCACCCGGAGGTGTACATCCTGGTCCTGCCGGCGTTCGGCGTGTTCTCCGAAGTCATCGCGACCTTCTCGCGCAAGGCGCTGTTCGGCTACAAGGGCATGGTCTACGCCACCGCCTGCATCGGCGTGCTGTCGTTCATCGTGTGGCTGCACCACTTCTTCACCATGGGCTCGGGTGCCAACGTCAATGCCTTCTTCGGCATCACGACGATGATCATTTCGATCCCGACCGGCGTGAAGATCTTCAACTGGCTGTTCACCATGTTCCGCGGCCGCGTGCAGTTCACCACGCCCGTGCTGTGGACCATCGGCTTCATGGTCACCTTCACCATCGGCGGCATGACCGGCGTGATGCTGGCGATCCCGGCCATCGACTTCGTGCTGCACAACAGCCTGTTCCTGATCGCCCACTTCCACAACGTCATCATCGGCGGCGTGGTGTTCGGCATGTTCGCCGGCATCACCTACTGGTGGCCGAAGATGTTCGGCTTCCGCCTCAACGAGTTCTGGGGCAAGTGCGCGTTCTGGTGCTGGTTCATCGGCTTCTACGTGACCTTCATGCCGATGTACGTGCTGGGCTTCATGGGCATGACCCGTCGCCTGCAGAGCACCGTCAACCCGGCCTACGAGCCGCTGCTGCTGGTGGCGGCCGCAGGTGCCTTCATCGTGGGTGCCGGCATCCTGTGCCAGATCATCCAGGTGGCCGTGTCGATCCGCGACCGCAAGAAGACCGCCGACCTGACCGGCGACCCGTGGGACGCCCGTACGCTGGAGTGGGAAACCTCTTCGCCGCCGGCTTTCTACAACTTCGGCAGCCTGCCGGAAGTCACCGAGCTGGACGATTTCTGGGAGCGCAAGCAGCGTGGTGAAGCCTGGCCGAAGCCGGCCAAGTACACCGACATCCACATGCCGCGCAACACCGGCACGGGCGTTGTCATCGGTGCCTTCAGCCTGGTGTTCGGCTTCGCGATGATCTGGCACATCTGGTGGCTGGCCATCGTCGGCTTCGTCGGCATGATCGCCACGTTCATCTACCGCACCTTCGACCAGGACGTGGACTACTGGGTCCCGGCCGCCGAGGTGGAACGCATCGAGAACGAACACCGCAAGCACCTGGAATCCCAGGGCCTGGTGAAGTCGGAGCTGAAGGCATGAGCACCAATACCTCGACCCTGAGCCACGGGCACGCCGCGCAAGCGGCGGCCCATGGCCATGATGACCACGAGCACCACGACACCGGCGGCAACACCGTCTTCGGTTTCTGGGTGTACCTGATGAGCGACTGCCTCATCTTCGCCTCGCTGTTCGCCACCTATGTGGTGCTGGCAGGCGGTACCGATGGTGGCCCGACCGCGAAGGACCTGTTCGAGCTGCCGTTCGTGGCGTGGGAAACCGCGCTGCTGCTGACCTCCTCGCTGACCTTCGGCCTGGGCATGATTGCCATGCACCGCAAGCAGATGGGCCAGATGTACCTGTGGCTGGCCATCACCTGGCTGCTGGGCTTCGGCTTCATGTGCATGGAAGTGTGGGAGTTCCAGCACCTGATCCACCAGGGCTACGGTCCGGACCGCAGTGCCTTCCTGTCGGCGTTCTTCGCCCTGGTCGGTACCCACGGCCTGCACGTCAGCGCCGGCCTGCTGTGGCTGCTGGTGATGTTCGTGCAGCTGAAGAAGTACGGCCTGACCCCGACCAACAAGACCCGCATGGCGTGCCTGAGCCTGTTCTGGCACTTCCTGGACCTGATCTGGATCGGTGTGTTCTCCGTCGTCTACCTCAATGGAGCCCTGTAATGGCACATGACAACCATGCACACGACCACGGCACTGGCGGCGAAAGCCATGGCACCGTGAAGTCGTACCTGATCGGCTTCGTGCTGGCGGTGGTGCTGACCGTCATCCCGTTCTGGATGGTGATGTCGGGCGATTTCTCGCGTACCGTCAACGGTGTGGTCATCGCCATCACCGCGGTGCTGCAGATGCTGGTCCACCTGGTGTTCTTCCTGCACCTGGACCGCTCTTCGGAAAGCCGCTGGAACGTCAACGCTGCGGCCTTCACCGTGGTGGTGATCGGCATCATCGTGGTCGGAACCCTGTGGGTCATGCACAACATGAACGTGCACATGATGCACTGACGTCTTCGCGACGTTGCCACGCAGAAAGGCCGCCCTCGGGCGGCCTTTTTGTTTGCAGTGCGGATTCGGATGGATGGGGTCGGATCCCTGTCCGCAGGACAGGGCTCTGACCCCGGGGCGTCAGCCCACCCGGCGCAGGAACTCCTCGGCCTCCATCGGCCGGCCCAGGTGGTACCCCTTTTTCCGTTGTCCGGTAGTGCCGGCCGCTGGCCGGCAGCCAGTAGATCCACGCCACGCGTGGATGGCGGCACGCGCGACGCCTGTGGGGTCAGAGCCCTTGCCTGCGGCAAGGGGGCCGCCCCCGAAACCGGGGCGTCAGCCCACCTGGCGCAGGAACTCCTCGGCCTCCATCGGCCGGCCCAGGTGGTAACCCTGCAACTGATCACAGCCCAGCTCGCTCAGGTATTCGCGCTGCGCCTGCGTCTCCACGCCTTCGGCCACCACCTGCAGCTGCAGGGTGCGGCCCAGCGCGATGATCGACGAGACGATGGCGGCATCTTCGGCGTTGCACTCCAGATCGTGCACGAATGCACGATCGATCTTCAGTTCGGTGGCGGGCATGCGCTTGAGATAGAGCAGGCTGGAATAGCCGGTGCCGAAGTCGTCGATGGCAATGTGCACCCCCATCGCGGTCAGGTCGTTGAGGATCGCCAGGCTGGCGTCGACGTCCTTCATCGCGGTGGTTTCGGTGATCTCCAGGGTCAGGCGCGCCGGTTCGATGCGGTGCCGCTCCAATGCATCGCGCACGCTGTCCAACAGGGCCGGCGAGGAGAACTGCAGCGGCGACAGGTTCACCGCCATCGACCATTCCGTGTGCCCGGCATCGTGCCACGCACGCAGCTGTGCGCAGGCGCGGTCCAGTACCCAGTCGCCGATCGGCAGGATCAGGCCGCTGCGTTCGGCGATGGGAATGAACACATCCGGTGCCAGCAGGCCCAGTTCCGGGTGTTGCCAGCGCAACAGGGCCTCGGCGCCGGTGGCCGGTGCACCCGCCGCGGGGAACTTGGGCTGGTAATGCAGTACCAGTTCGTTGCGCGTGATCGCCTTGCGCAGGTCCTGCAGCAGGCGCAGCTGGCGGTTGGCGCTCAGCTGCATCGACGGCGTGAAGAAGGTATAGCCGTTCCGGCCGGTTTCCTTGGTGTGGTACATCGCCGCATCGGCGTGTGCCATCAGCTCGCGTTCGTTGCCGGCATCATCCGGATACAGGGCGATGCCGAGGCTGGCGCTGACCTGAAGTTCGGCGGCATCCAGGGTGAACGGTTCGCCCGCCGCCGCGATGATCCGCTCGGCGACCACCACGGCATCGTCGGGAATATCGATGGCCAGCACGATCACGAACTCGTCGCCGCCGAGGCGGGCGAAGGTGTCCTGCGGCCGCAGCAGGCTGCCGATACGCTGCGCCACCGCCACCAGCAGGCGGTCACCGAGCTGGTGGCCATAGGCATCATTGACCGCCTTGAAGCCGTCCAGGTCGCAGAACATCACCGCCACCGCGTGGTTGCGGCGGCGCGCCTTCTCGATGGCCTGCTCGATGCGGTCCTGCAGCAGCATGCGGTTGGGCAGCTGGGTCAGCGGGTCGTGCAGGGCGGCCTGGATCAGCTTGTCGTTGGCGTGTGCCAGTGAATCGGCCAGCAACCCGGTGCGCACGCGCATCTGCCGGTCGAACAGCGAGGCGACCAGGGCGATACCCAGGGTGGCAACGGTGGTGACGATCACCAGCACCGCCAACCAGCGCGTGTCGATGCCGCCACTGCCGACCGCGCCGCAGATGCTGCCTTCGGGAAAGCGCGCGGCCGCCATGCCTGTGTAGTGCATGCCGACGATGGCCAGGCCCATCACCAGCGACGCCAGCGCGCGCAGGAGGATGGTGTTGCGCTGTTCGGTGCGCAGGCGGAAGGCGATCCACAGCGCGGCACCTGCGGCACCGATGGCCACCGCGATGGAGGCGGCGAACCAGCCGGGGTGGTAGTCGATGCCCGGCTGCATGCGCATCGCGGCCATGCCGAGGTAGTGCATGGTGGCAATGCCCAGCCCCATCAGTACGGCGCCGGCCAGCAGCCGGCGCCAGGGCAGGCTGGGCCGCGACACCAGCCACAGTGCGTAGGCCGAGGCGCCGATCGACACTGCAAGCGAATACAGGGTGATGCCGAGGTCGTAGCCGACCGGGATCGGCAGGTCGAAGGCCAGCATGCCGATGAAGTGCATCGACCAGATGCCAAGGCCCATCGCCGCCGCGCCCCCGGCCAGCCACCAGCGGGCCACGCGTCCCCCGGCCGTGGCCAGGCGTCCGGCCATGTCCAGCGCCGTGTACGAAGCAAGAATGGCCACCAGCAGGGAGATGATGACCAGGCTCTGACTGTAGCTGCCAGTCATGTTGAATCCAGTGGGGAAGGGAGGGGCGCCCGCAAGGCGCACGCCCGCGACCCCTATCGGCGCAGGTGGGCGGGACTTGAGCGGTCGCAGCACCTGCGACCCGGCTCGGCTATCCTGCCACGCCTGTTCCTGTTGCTGGAAATCATCCAATGGCAAAAGCCCGCACCGCCTACGTCTGCAATGAATGCGGCGCCGAATTCAGCAAGTGGCAGGGCCAGTGCACCGAGTGCAACGCCTGGAACTCGCTGTCGGAAATCGTGCTGGAGAGCGCGGCGGCGGCCAAGGCGCCGGCGTCGCGGCGGGCGGGCTGGGCGGGCAAGATCGATCCACCGAAGATCACCGCCCTGAAGGACGTGGAGCAGACCGAGCATCGCCGGGTCTCGACCGGCATCGGCGAGTTTGATCGCGTGCTCGGTGGCGGCCTGGTCGAGGGCGCGGTGGTGCTGGTCGGTGGCGACCCGGGCATCGGCAAGTCGACCCTGCTGCTGCAGGCGGTGGCGAAGATGGCGGCCGAACTGCCTGTGCTGTATGTCACCGGCGAGGAGTCGCTGGCGCAGGTGGCCGGCCGCGCGCACCGGCTGGAACTGCCGCTGGATGGGGTCAACGCGCTGGCCGAGACCGGCGTCGAGTCGATCCTGCAGCATGCCTCCAGGGCGGGCCCGCGGCTGATCGTGGCCGATTCGGTGCAGACCCTGTGGACCGAGAGCCTGACCGCCGCGCCGGGTTCGGTCAGCCAGGTGCGCGAGAGTGCCGCGCGGCTGGTGCGCTTTGCCAAGGAGACCGGCACCGCCGTGTTCCTGGTCGGCCACGTGACCAAGGAGGGCGGCATCGCCGGCCCGCGCGTGCTCGAACACATGGTCGACGCGGTGCTGTATTTCGAAGGCGAGAGCGGCAGCCGCTTCCGTTTGCTGCGCGCGTTCAAGAACCGCTTCGGCGCGGTGAACGAGCTGGGCGTGTTCGCAATGGGCGACAAGGGCCTGAAGGAAGTCTCCAATCCGTCGGCGATCTTCCTGTCCGGTGGCAGCACCCACCAACCCGGCAGCTGCGTGATGGTCACCCGCGAGGGCACCCGGCCGCTGCTGGTGGAGGTGCAGGCACTGGTGGATGCCTCGCCGCTGTCGAATCCGCGCCGTGTCGCGGTCGGCCTGGAGCAGAACCGGCTGGCCATGCTGCTGGCGGTGCTGCATCGCCACGGCGGTGTGCTGGTCGGCGATCAGGACGTGTTCGTCAACGTGGTCGGTGGCATCCGTGTGCAGGAGACCGCTGCCGATCTGCCGGTGCTGCTGGCGGTGCTGTCCTCGCTGCAGGATCGGCCGCTGGCGGAGAAGACCATCGCCTTCGGCGAAGTCGGCCTGTCCGGCGAGATCCGTCCGGTGCCCAATGGCGAAGACCGCCTGCGCGAGGCCGCCACCCATGGCTTCAAGCGCGCCATCGTGCCCAAGGCCAATGCGCCCAAGGGCGGTTCGGTGAAGGGTATGGAAGTGATCGCGGTGGAGCGCCTGTCCGAGGCCATCGACGCGGCGTGATCGCGCCGGGCATGGCCCGGCGTCACCACCACGCACGTGGAATACGGCGGCCGACACGGTAACGGTCAGCCTGCCTGTGCTAGTTTTTCCCGCTCGACGAAGGCGCCCTCCGGCGTCTTTCCGTGCCCAGGAGTAAACGATTACATGCAGGACACCGCGCTCACCGCCCCCAACGCCGAAATCCGTCGTGCCGGGGTCGATCTCAATGGACTGATGACGGTGCTGGGCAAGCACCTGTACTCCACTCCGGTGGTGGCGCTGCGTGAGCTGGTGCAGAACGCGCACGACTCGATCATCCGTCGTCGCATCGAACAGCCCGGCATCGAAGTGCCTTCGCGCATCTCGGTGCAGGTCGATGCCGCTGCCGGCGTGCTGCGCATCACCGATACCGGTGCTGGCCTGACCCGCCAGGAAATCCACGACTACCTGGCTACCGTGGGCGTCGGCTACACCCGTGGCCTGCGTCAGGGCGGCGAGGACGATGAGGGGCTGATCGGCATGTTCGGCCTCGGCTTCCTGTCGGCATTCGTGCTGGCGCGCAGGGTCAGCGTGCGTACCACCTCGTACCAGACGCCGGAACTGGGGCATCTGTACGTATCCAGCAACGCCGAACAATACACCGTCAGCGAAATGCCGGCGCGCGCGGTCGGCACCGAGGTGGAGCTGGAGCTGCATCCGGATTTCCTGCCGCTGGCCAACGAAGCGCGCTTGCATGAGGTACTGGGCCGCTACTGTGCCCTGCTGTCCGAGCCGATCTTCATCGGTGCCGCGGCCGAAGCGCTCAACCCCGAGCCGCCGCCGTGGCGCGGGCAGGGTGATGTTGCCCTGCATCCGGTGCAGGCGCGCCGCCAGGCGCTGCAGTTCGCCGCGCGTTTCGAACATGATTTCGAGCCGATCGTCACCGTGCCGTTGCGCGCGGATGGCAGCAGCGATGCCACCGGCCTGTTGTGGGTGCAGGACGGCGCTACCTACGGCACCAGCGACAACCGCAATCTGTCGGTGTTCGTGCGCGGCATGCTGCTGGACGACGATGCGCGCGACCTGCTGCCGCCGTGGGCGGGCTTCATTGGTGGGGTGATTGAATCCTCGCGGCTGACGCCCACCGCCAGCCGCGAAGACCTGCAGCGCGACGACCAGTACCGCGCCGTGCAGCATGCACTTCTGGAAGCGCTGATCGACGGCCTGGCCGACGTCGCGCGGCAGCAGCCGGAAGCCTGGCGGCGCGTTCTCACGCGCCACAATGAGGCCTTGCTGGGCGCAGCGCTGTGCGATGACCGCCTGTTCGACCTGCTGCTGGAACACGTGCGCGTGCCGACTTCGCAGGGCGACCTGCCGGCCAGTGCGTTGCCGGCACGCGGTGCCGTGCACGTGATCCTCGACAATGGCGGCGGCTTCGAGGAAATGCTGTTCCGCGCGATGGGCGTGCCGGTCGCGCATGGCCATCGCTATGCGGTGGTGCCGTTCCTGCGTCGCTGGACCCAGGCCAAGGGCCTGCGTCTGGTTGAACTCGGCACGGAGCAGGGCAACCGCGCGCTGTTCCGCACTGACGACAGCCTCGACGAGGCGCAGCTGGCGTGGCTGCGCGAGCAGCTGGGTGACGGCGAACAGCTGCTGCCGGCACGCTTCAGCCCCGAGTCGCTGCCCGTGGTGGTGGTGCCCGACCGCGAGGCTGAGCTGAAGCAGCGCCTGGAAGACGACGAGAACGACAAGCGCGTTTCAATGGCGGCGCTGCGCCTGGCCCGGCAGTTCACGGCGCGCATCGAATCGCGTGCGCCGTCGCGGTTGTACCTCAACCTCGACAATCCGGCCGTGCAGGCGCTGTTGCGCGCCCAACGCGATGGCCACCCGCAGGCCGAAGCCGCAGCACGCCTGCTGCGCTCACTGAAGATCATCGTCGCAGCGCAGGGCCGCCCGCTGGCCCGTGCGACCGCCACGCCGGGGCCGGACCTCAACGGCGCTTTCACTGATATCGCCGGTGCCCTGCAGCAGATGCTGCGCTGAGCACCGCCCCCCTCTCATCCAGCCTTCGCTAGACAGGAGCACTTACCCCATGGACATCTGGAACTGGGTCGAAAAACTGCAGGGCGACCTGCGCCAGGCAGGCCAGGCGCAGAACGCGCAGCTGCTGAACCGCCTCGCCGACGAGGTGAGCGAACTGCGTGTCGACCGCGTCGACGCGCTGCTGCCCGAAGCGCGTGCACTGGGCAAAGCGCTCGACAACCCCTGGGTCGACGTCTACGTCGGCCATTGGGCGCTGCGCAACCGCGTCGGCAACCGTGTGGAAGGCGAGAGCGCGCTGGGCGAAGCCGTGGCGCTGTTCGAACGCGCGCATCGTGATGACACGCTGGAGTGCCCACAGTCGATCTGCGTGACCCAGGATCTGGCTGCCTGCTACGGCAACATCGATGGCCCGGGCTGGGTTCCCGAGCGCGTCGAGGTGTGTGATGAAACGCTGGCACGCATCGACCCGAGCTGGGCGTGCTTCCAGTGCCTGAGCTGCGAGAAGGCTGATGCACTGCTCGACGATGGCCGCGGCCAGGATGCGCTGGATTACCTGCAGGTGCAGTCCGATGCGATCGAGGCCTGCGGCAAGGAAGTGTTCGACAGCTTCCCGGAGATGCAGATCAAGATCCTGCTCGGCATGGGCCGCGCCGAAGAAGCGTTGGCGCTGATCGAGACGCGTGAGGCCGAAGTCGCCGCGTCCGGCGAGTACGAGCCGGCCAACTGCACGGTGCCGCGCCGCCTGTCCAAGGCCTGGGCGCTGGCGCAGCTCGGCCGCGACGAAGAAGCGCTGCAGCAGCTGGTGCCGTGGAACGAACTGACCCCGACCTATTGGCGGCTGTGGGCCAACACGGCCGCCGCGCTATGCCAGCGTGATCCGTCGCGCAACACCTGGGACCTGGGTACGCGCTACACCACCATCATCGAGCACTTCGCGAAGGTCGGCTCGCACCGGCTGCTGATCGAAGTGGCCGCGCTGAGCCTGGAGCTGGCCCTGCAGCGCGGCGCACGCTGGGTGGCACAGCGCCAGCTGGAGCTGGCACGGACCCATCTGGCGCAGCTGCGCCAGGACCGCGGTGCCGCAGCGCTGGTGGCCGGCCTGGCCGCTCGCATCGATGCTTTGCCGGATGTCGCACCGCTGCCGGTGCCGGCACCGGAACTGCTGGCCTGGCTGGAGGTACAGGGCGAGCAGAACCAGTCGCGTGATCCTGAGCGCGAGGCGCAGTGGCTGCTGCAGGCACAGATGCAGTTGCCGGATGATGAAGCACTGGCCGAGATGGCTGCCTCGGCATTGAGCGCCTGTGGTGCGCAGGCGGAAGCGCGTGCATTGCTGTGGCGTTTCGTGCGTGCGCACACGCAGGATGATGGTCCGGCCGCGTACACGCTGATGCGCTGGCTGACCGAGCAGGGCGACGACGATGGGCTGCGCCAACTGGCTGAACTCTACCGCGGCAGCGTGCCGGTGTTCGCGCACTGGTGCGAAGTGCAGCGCGCCCGTCGCGTATCCGACTGGCCGGCGCTGGAGCAGGCCGCACAGGCGCTGCTGGCCGCCTCGCCGGGTTCGCACGGCGCACGTGGCACGCTGGCGCGGATGTACATGGAAACCGGCCGCTTCAGCGAAGCACAGGCCTGCTATGCGCAGCTGGTGGAGCTGCTGGAAGAACCCAACGCCGCGCACTGGGACCACATGAGTGCCGCCAGCGCGGCGCGGGATTGGGACGCGGTGCGTCGCTCGGCGGCGGCGATCGGCATGGAGCTGTCCAGCCAGGACGGCGTGGTCGAAGAGCCGTGGGGCTGGGTGATCATCCGCAGCGAAGAGAATGGCGAGCCGATGGAGTACTACGCCCGGCGCAGTGGCCCGGTGACCGCGCGCATCGTCGAGAACGCACCGGCCAACCGTGCTCAGCAGGTCGGCGACTGGGTGGTGTTCGATGCCGCGCTGGTGCACCCGGCGCCGGAGGAGGAGGAGGCTCGCGAGCACTTCATTCCGACCTATGCGCAGGTACATGTGCTGGAACGCGGCGGCTTCGCGCGCAGTTGGCTGATCGATGGCGCGCACCCGGGCGAAGAGGCCTGGAATGCCTTTGTCGAAGCTGCCGAGGCGCAGGGCTGGCAGGTGTGGTCGCATAGTCGCGCGGACTACACCGTGACCGACCCTGGTGTGGAGGAGGGCACCCTGCCGGGCGTGCTGTTCACCGTTGCCCAGCCGCAGGATCATGCGCCGCTGGCGCTGCACCGCTTCCTGCAGCAGGAGACCGCAGCGTGGCCACATCCGCATTGCTGGCTGCGCCTGGCCGAGGCCTGTGACCAGGACCGGCAGCCGCACCTGGACGTGATCGAGCGCTACGGGTTGTAAGCCCGGTATCGGGTAGTGCCGGCCGCTGGCCGGCAACGCCATGAGATCCTGTGTTGCCGGCCAGCGGCCGGCACTACCTCAAGGAGAGAACCATGCGAAAGACAGGGATGTTCGTGATCGCCGGGCTGTTGCTGGCCGCCAGCGTGCAGGCCGCACCGGCCTGCCAGGAGCCCACTGCCATTGCCCGCGCCTTCTTCGAGGCGACCACCGGCAATGGCGATCTGCTGGAACCACCGCCGGCACTGGTCAGCCCGGACTTCGGCAAGGCACTGCGTGATGAGCGTGCCTGCCAGCAGCGCGAGGAAGGCATCTGCACGATCGATTCGGACCCGTGGCTGGATGCGCAGGACGGCGACATCGAAACCCCGGTGCGCTACAGCTGGAAAGAGGTCTCGGCCACCGCCGGCCAGGTCGAGATGCGCTATTCGGTCTGGAAGAAGGCCTACGTGACCCGGTTGCCGATGGTGCGCCAGGGCCAGGGTTGCTGGCAGGTCGATGACATCCTCACCAACAGCGGCCGTTCGGTGCGGAAGATCCTGGCCCAGCCGGTGCCCTGATCGCCTGCGGCATCCTCGCAGGGCGTGGTTCCACGCCATCTAGCGGCCGGCACTACCAGGGTGGGGGCCGACCGTTGGTCGGCACACCGCCTATCGCGTATGCCCGAACACCAGCTCGATCACGAACTGGCTGCCGAAGAACGCCAGCAGCAGCAACAGCATCGCCGCCAGCGTCCAGTGCACCGCCTTCATGCCACGCCAGCCGTAGCGGCGGCGGCCGATCAGCAGCACGCCGAACACGATCCACGACAGCACGCTCAGCACGGTCTTGTGCACCAGCTTCTGCGCCAGCAGGTCATCGACGAACAGCACGCCGGTGACCAGCGTCAGGGTGAGCAGCGCGAAGCCGACGGTGATCACCCGGAACAGCAGCGATTCCAGATCGGCCAGTGGCGGCAGTGCGCGCAGCCACGGGCGGAATTCACGACGGCGCAGGGCACGTTCCTGCAGCCACAGCATGATCGCCAGCAGCGCGGCGATGCTCAGCGTGGCGTAGGCCAGCAGGGCCAGCCAGGCGTGGCTGGCCAAGCGCCAGCCCAGCACCTTGCTTGGTTCGTGGCCGTAGCCGTGGTAGGCCAGCAGCAGTACGGCAGCCAGCGGGAACACCACCACGCCCAGCGCCGACATCCGCCCGCGCGCGCCGACCAGCGAGGTCAGCCAGGCCATGCCCAGGCCGACCAGCGACAGCGCGGCGAAGAAGTGCATGTCCGGCCCGCCGTTGGTGCGCATCGCCACCATCACGTGGTAGCCGCCGTGCAGCAGCATCGCCGGCAGGGCGGGCCACAGCCAGGCGGGGGAGCCGGTGCTTTCATCGCGGCCAAGCGCACGCACCAGCAGGGCGCTGGCGGCCAGGTAGAGCAGGGCGGCGATGAGAACGATTAACATCGTTGCAGTTTCGCATACCCCTGCGATGGTGGCGACGGCCCCGTGGTCGCAGTCCGGGGAGGGGAGCGGACCCGTTATACTGTCTGCCTTATTGTCCCCCGCTTTCAGACAGGTTGCGCCGCATGTTCGAGTCCCTGACCCAGCGCCTTTCCGGCACCATCGAGCGCCTGCGTGGCCGTGGCCGCCTGACCGAGGAGAACATCCGCGAGGCGACCCGTGAGGTCCGCATCGCGCTGCTCGAAGCCGACGTCGCGCTGCCGGTGGTTCAGGCCCTGATCGAGCGCATCAAGGTGCGCGCGGTCGGCCAGGAAGTGCTGAAGTCGCTGACCCCGGGCCAGGCCCTGATCAAGGTCGTGCGCGACGAGCTGACCGCGGTGATGGGCGCCGAAGCCAGCGACCTGAACCTCAATGTGCCCGCGCCGGCCATCATCCTGATGGCGGGCCTGCAGGGCGCCGGCAAGACCACCACGGTGGGCAAGCTGGCCAAGCACCTGAAGGAAAAGCGCAAGAAGAAGGTGATGGTGGTCTCGGCCGACGTCTACCGTCCGGCTGCGATCGAGCAGCTGAAGACCCTGGCCGAGCAGGTCGGCGTGCTGTTCTTCCCGTCCAGCGCTGACCAGAAGCCGGAAGCCATCGTCCGTGCCGCCATCGACGATGCGCGCAAGTCGTTCGTCGACGTGCTGCTGGTCGATACCGCCGGCCGCCTGGCCATCGACGAAGCGATGATGGCCGAGATCAAGGCCCTGCACGCTGCGGTGAACCCGGCCGAAACCCTGTTCGTGGTCGACGCCATGACCGGCCAGGACGCGGCCAACACCGCCAAGGCCTTCGGCGACGCCCTGCCGCTGACCGGCGTGGTGCTGACCAAGACCGACGGTGACGCCCGTGGCGGTGCCGCGCTGAGCGTGCGCTACATCACCGGCAAGCCGATCAAGTTCGTCGGTGTCAGCGAGAAGCCGGAAGGCCTGGACGTGTTCCATCCGGACCGTATCGCCAGCCGCATCCTCGACATGGGCGACGTGCTGTCGCTGGTCGAGCAGGTCGAGCAGCAGGTCGACAAGGACAAGGCGGCCAAGCTGGCCGAGAAGGTCGCCAAGGGCAAGAAGTTCGACCTGAACGACATGCGTGACCAGCTCGAGCAGATGCAGAACATGGGCGGCATCGGCGGCCTGATGGACAAGCTGCCGGGCCTGGGCAACATCCCCGACCATCTGAAGCAGCAGGTCAGCCAGGGCAAGGAAGTGCCGCGCATGATCGCCATCATCGGCTCGATGACCAAGAAGGAACGGCGCAATCCGAACCTGCTCAACGGCTCGCGCCGCGCGCGTATCGCCAAGGGCTCGGGCGTGACCCCGGCCGACGTCAACAAGCTGATGAAGCAGTACATGCAGATGGAAAAGATGATGAGCAAGATGGCCGGCGGCGGCATGAAGGGCATGTTGCGCAGCATGAAGGGCATGATGGGCGCCATGGGCGGCCGCGGCATGCCGTTCCGTTGATGCAGCGACGGGGCCGGCGCGCATTGCGACCCGGCCCCGGTCACAATGACTGGCGTATGCTGGATGGCGACTTCTCCAACAGGTATGTCGCGTGAACGCATCGCCGATTCTTGAACGCGCCGACACCTTCTGTCGGCGTTTTTCATTGCAGCTTCCGATCCTGCTGGCACCGATGGCCGGTGCCTGCCCGGTGCCGCTGTCGGCCGCGCTGGCCAATGCCGGCAGCATGGGGGCGATGGGTGCGGTGCTGTCGTCAGCGGCCGACATCGGTCGCTGGATGGACGACTTCCGCACGGCCTCCAGCGGTCCGGCGCAGGTGAACCTGTGGGTGCCGGATCCCGCACCGACCCGTGACGTTGCCGCCGAAGCCGCCAGCCGCGCCTTCCTCGCGCAGTGGGGCCCGGACGTGCCGGCCAGTGCCGCCGACGCCACGCCCGCCGATTTCGAAGAACAGTTCGCCGCGCTGCTGGCCGCACGCCCGGCAGTGGCCTCGACCATCATGGGTGTGTTGCTGCCGCGCCACGTGCAGCAGTTGAAGGATGCCGGCATCGCCTGGATCGCGTGCGCGACCACGTTGTCTGAAGCACGCGCTGCCCAGGATGCCGGCGCCGACGCCGTGGTGGCGCAGGGCATGGAGGCCGGTGGCCATCGCGGCGCATTCGATCCGGCGATGGCCGAGCGCCAGCTGGTCGGCCTGTTCGCGCTGCTGCCGCGCCTGGCCGATCACCTGCAGATTCCAGTGATTGCCGCTGGCGGTATCGCCGATGGCCGTGGCATCGCTGCCGCACTCACCCTGGGGGCCAGCGCCGTGCAGATTGGTACTGCGTTCCTGCGCACGCCCGAAGCGGCGATCGCCTCGGCGTGGGCTGATGGATTGGCCGCCAGCGAGCCCGAAGACACCTGGCCGACCCGTGCGTTCAGTGGTCGCCTGGGGCGTGGCCTGGCCACGCCGTATGTGCGCGCCGCCGCCGCGGAAGGTGCCCCGGCGCCACGCCCGTACCCGGTGCAGCGCGGCCTGACCGCGCCGATGCGCAAGCAGGCCGTGCAGGAAAATCGCCTGGCCGCGATGCAGGCCTGGGCCGGCCAATCAGCCTGGATGGCGCCGGCAGCACCCGCCGCCGACGTGCTGCGCGACATGTGGCAACAGGCGCAGGCCCTGCTGCGATGACGGTGTTCTGCAACGGCCAGCCGGCACAGGTAGAGGATCTGCTGCCGGCCCTGGTCAACTACGGCCACTTCACCTCGCTGCAGGTGCGCGGCCATGCCGTGCAGGGGCTGGATCTGCATCTGGCGCGGTTGTCGCAGGCCACGCGCGAACTGTTTGGCAGCGAACTGGATGTCGGCCAGGTGCAGGCCTGGATGGCGCAGGCGCTGCAGCAGGCGGGGCAGGGTGATGCCTCGCTGCGGGTGACCGTGTATTCGCGCCGTTTCGACTTCCGCAATCCAATGGCGGCTGTGCCGGTGGACGTGCTGGTGGCGGTGTCCGCGCCGGTGGCGCTGGCTGCGCCCAAGCGTGTGCGCAGTGTGGTCTGGCAGCGCGAGCTGCCGCAGATCAAGCACGTGGGTACGTTCGGCCTGTTCGCCGAGCGCCGCGCGGCGATGGCGGCCGGCTTTGACGACGCCCTGTTCGTGACCGCCCGCGGCGAGATCAGCGAGGGCAGCACCTGGAACCTGGCCGTGCACGATGGTGAACGGCTGCTCTGGCCGCAGGCCCCGGCCCTGCGCGGGACCGCCGAAGCGCTGCTGCAGCGGCATTGGCCGGGCGCACAGGCCACGCAGCCCTTGCCGCTGGCCGGGCTGGGCGCTGTGAAGGCGGCTTTTGCCTGCAATGCCAGTGGCCTGTGGGCGCTGGACGCCATCGATGGGCAGGTGTTGCCGGGGTCGAAGGCGCTGGCTGAACAGGGCAGGGCGGTGCTGGCGGCGGTGGCTTGGGACAGATTGGGGTCAGATCCCTTTTGCGCCGCAAAAGGGATCTGACCCCGGGAGTTCATCCCCGGGGTTGGCTCGGCCGGGCTCTGCCGCTATAATCGCCCGCTTACCTCGCCATCCTGGCGACTGGGCAACAGGAAAAACACCATGGTCAAGATTCGACTGACCCGCGGCGGCGCCAAGAAGCGTCCGTTCTACCACATCATCGTCACCGACGTGCGCAGCGCGCGCGACGGCCGCAACATCGAGCGCGTTGGTTTCTACAACCCGGTCGCCCAGGGCGGCGAGAAGCGCATCGAGCTGGACCTGGCCCGCGTTGACCATTGGGTCAAGAACGGCGCCCAGCCGACCGACAAGGTCCGCAACCTGATCAAGGAAGCGACCAAGTCCCAGGCCGCTGCGGCCTGATCCTGACGGGCCACGCTTCGGCGTGGCCCTCTTGGTTGAAGCAGATGAAAGATATCGAGCGCCGCATCCTGCTGGGCAGGGTTGTCGGCGCTTTTGGTGTGCGCGGCGAAATCAAGCTCGAGTCCTGGACCGAGCCACGTTCCGCCATTTTCCGTTACCAGCCGTGGATCGTGCGTAGCCCGTCCGGCGTGGAAACCACGATTGAAGGTGTGCGTGGCCGCGACAGCGGCAAGCACCTGGTCGCCCGTTTCCCCGGCGTCGAGGACCGCGATACCGTCGAAGCGATGCACGGCACCGAGATCTACGTGGCCCGCAGTGCATTGCCGCCGCCGAAGCCCGACGAGTACTACTGGGTGGACCTGGAAGGCCTGGACGTGAAGACCACCGAGGGCGTTGCCCTGGGCCAGGTCTCGCACCTGTTCAGCACTGGCGCCAACGACGTGGTGGTGGTCCGGGGTGACCGCGAGCGGATGATTCCGTTCGTGCAGCCGGACTTCGTCAAATCGGTCGACTTCGAGGCCAACCTGGTCGTGGTCGACTGGGATCCCGAGTTCTGAGTGTGAGCATGCGTTTCGACGTCATCACCCTGTTTCCCGAGTTCCTCGCCCAGTCCGCCGGACTGGGCGTGGTCGGGCGTGCGCAGGAAAAGGGACTGTTCAGCCTGCATGGCTGGAATCCCCGTGATTTCGCCGAAGGCAACTACCGCCGGGTGGACGACCGTCCGTTCGGTGGTGGCCCGGGCATGGTGATGCTGATCGAGCCGTTGCAGGCCTGCCTGCAGGCGATCCGCGATGCTGATCCGACCCCGGCACGGGTGATCCATCTCAGCCCGCAGGGGGCGCCGTTGATCCAGGCCAAGGTGCGGGAACTGGCGGCATTGCCGCGCATGGTCCTGCTCTGCGGCCGCTACGAGGGCATCGACGAGCGTTTCCTGGAGGCCAATGTCGACGAGGAAATCTCCCTCGGCGACTACGTGCTGTCCGGTGGCGAGTTGGGTGCGGCGGTCATCATCGACGCCGTGGCCCGCCTGCAGGACGGTGCCCTGAATGACGCGGAATCGGCGGCGCAGGACAGCTTCGAGGGCGACCTCGGCCTGCTCGACTGCCCGCACTACAGCCAGCCGGCCCAGCACCCGCTGGGTGACGTGCCGGACGTACTGCGCTCGGGCAACCATGCGGCCATCGCCGCCTGGCGCCGCCAGCAGTCGCTGGTCCGTACCGCCCAGCGGCGCCCGGACCTGCTGGATGAACAGGCGCTGGGCAAGGCCGACCGCAAACTGCTGGACCAGGCCCGCCAGGCCCCGAAACAGAAGGCTGACCCCTAGCGCAGGGCTGGCTTTATCGGCTATCATGGCCAATTACCGCCAGCCCCGGCCGGCGCGCGCAGTACCCACAACAAACGTGCAGCACAGTCCGGTGACTGCATGAGCCTACGTTGTCGACACGACACGCCCACCCGAACAAGAATCGGTGTAACCCATGAGCAAGCTGAACAAGTCCATCGTCGCGGAATTCGAATCCGCCCAGATCACCCGTGAACTGCCGAAGTTCAGCCAGGGCGACACCGTTGTCGTCAACGTGAAGGTGAAGGAAGGCAGCCGCGAGCGCGTGCAGGCCTACGAAGGCGTCGTCATCGCCACCAAGAACGCCGGCCTGAACTCCTCGTTCACCGTCCGCAAGATTTCGCACGGCTACGGCGTCGAGCGTGTTTTCCAGACCCACAGCGCCATCATCGACTCGGTCGAAGTGAAGCGTCGTGGTAAGGTCCGCGCCGGCAAGCTGTACTACCTGCGTGGCCTGGAAGGCAAGGCTGCCCGCATCAAGGAAGACCTGGCTGCTGCTGCTGCCGCCAAGGCTGCCCGTCTGGCCGAAAAGGCCTGATAAACAACTTCGGTTGTTGCCGCGACGGCCACCTTCGGGTGGCCGTTTGCGTTTCCGGCATCGCATCGGCCACGATCAGGTGATGAACGACATCAACCCGCGCTATCCGGCCGTGATCCAGTCGGCGTTGCGCTTCCTCGACGGCAAGGGGCTGGCGCGCGTGCAGTCGGCGCCGCTGCTGCACCGCCTGCTGTGGCGCCTGGGCATTGCCCTGCCGCCACCGATCCTGGCGGGCTTCGGCATCAATGCGCTGGTGCAGGGCCTGTTGTTCGGGCTGTTCTGGACCGCGCTGATGTGGCTGATGCTGTGGCAGGGCAGCGAGCGCCCGCTGGCGCTGTTGCTGGTTGCCGGCCTGGTGGCCGGTGCGCTGTTCGGCATGGTGATGGCGGCGCTGATGCGCTCGCTGCGCCGGCACCGCAAGCTGCCGGACTGGCGGCAGTTCCAGGCGCGGCAGGCGGACTGAGCCGATGGCGCACTGCGCCGTGACCACCGGCTACGGGCCGCGCTAGGCTGCAGCGTCATCCCGATGGTCGTACCGTGCGATGCCTGCCAAGCGAACCGCGCCTTCCGCCGCGCCTACGTTGCTGTCCGGCGGCAACCCACAGATCGCCAAGGGCGAGGGCGATGCCCCGGTGCAGGCGTACATCGCCGCCATGCCGGACTGGAAACGTCCGATCGGCGAACAGCTGGATGCGCTGATCGAACAGGCTGTACCCGGCGTGCACAAGGCGGTGAAGTGGAACTCGCCGATGTATGCGGTGGCGCCGGGCGAAGGCTGGTTTCTCAGCTTCCATTGCTTTGCCCGCTACATCAAGGTGGCGTTTTTCCGCGGCGCGGCGCTGACGCCGGTGCCACCCGAGCCGTCCCGGAGCGCCGATACGCGCTACCTGCACATTGCGCAGGATGGCGTGCAGGATGAGGCACAGTTCCTCGATTGGGTGCGCCAGGCCGCCGCGTTGCCCGGCGAACGCATGTAAGTCCACCGCTACGATCTCCTTGCCGACGAGAACCGCTGATGGCCACGCACGCGCCGAATCCTGACGATGCCGGAACCCCGGCGGCTGAACTGATCGATGCACGCATCGCCGAACTGGGCGACTGGCGCGGCGAAACGCTGGCGCGCGTGCGTGCATTGATCCATGAGGCGTTGCCTGACGTGCAGGAAACCTGGAAGTGGCGTGGCACGCCGGTGTGGGAGCACAACGGTATCCTGTGTACCGGCGAGACCTACAAGCAGGCGGTGAAGCTCACCTTCGCCAACGGTGCGGCGCTGGCAGATCCGAAGGGCCTGTTCAACGCCAGCCTGGAGGGCAACACGCGGCGCGCGATCGATATCCATGAAGGTGCGATGCCCAATGGCGCGGCGTTGAAGGCGTTGCTGCGCGCAGCGGCCACCTTCAACGCGGCGAAGAAGAAACGGTAGAGCCGGCCGCTGGCTGGCTGTTGCGCGGTGCTTCTGGAGAGGTGTGAAGTTGCCGGCCAGCGGCCGGCACTACCGTGGTGGTGCGGCATCCGGGTCGGCCACCGGCGACGGCGGGCAGGCCGGGATCTCCGACGGGGTGGCCAGTTCCTCGGCGTGCGAGGGCTTGCCCATCATCTTCGCCTTGCGCCAGCCGCCCCAGCGGTAATACGCCAGCGACAGCAGCATCGACACGAACGAGCTGACCGGGAAACTCCACCAGATCGCATCGGCGCCCCAGTACGGCTGCAGCAGTTCGGCGAACGGCACGCGCACGCCCCACAGCGAACCGGCCAGGATCAGCAGCGGCGGAATCACCGCGCCGGTGGAGCGCACCACGCCGGAGATGACGAAGCTGACACCGAAGAACAGGAACGAGCCGATCACCACGTGGTTGAGGTGGCGGGCGATGTCCAGCGCCTGGCTGGCCGGTGGCAGGAACAGGGCCAGCAGCTGGCGGTCGAACACCACCAGCGGCAGGATCAGCGCGCCGGTCAGCAGGAAATTGAACAGCACGCCCTGGCGCGCGGTGCCGCGCACCCGGTCCCAGCGCTGAGCACCGACGTTCTGCGCCGCCATCGACGAGCACGCCGCGCCGATCGCCATCGCCGGCATCTGCAGGTAGTTCCACAGCTGCAGCGATGCGCCATAACCCGCGCCGGTGTCGGTGCCGTACTGGTTGACCATGGTCATCAGCAGGATCACCGACAGCGAGATCAGCACCATCTGCAGGCCCATCGGCACGCCCTTGATCACCAGGGCTTTGAGGATGGCCAGGTCGAGCTTGAACAGCCGCATGTCGGCACGGCCCAGCCACAAGGTGTGGCGCTTGTGCCGCATGTACAGCAGTAGGCCGGCCAGCGACAGCGTCTGCGCGACCAGCGTGGCCCAGGCCGAGCCGGCAATGCCGAGCGCAGGGAACGGGCCCATGCCGAAGATCAGTACCGGGTTCAGCACGATGTCCAGCGCCACCGAGACCATCAGGAAGCGGAACGGCGTGCGCGAGTCGCCCGCACCGCGCAGCGCGGCGGTGAGGAAGGCGAACGCATACAGCGTTGGCATCGCCAGGAAGATGATCTGCAGGTAGGCCTCGGCCAGCGGCAGCGAAGCGGCCGGCGTGCCCATCGCTGCCAGCAGCGGATGGGCCATGAACCAGCCGGCGATGGCGATGATCACCGACAGGCCGATGAAGAAGGTGGCGCTGGTGCCGACCACGCGCCGCGCCTGCGCGATGTCGCGCGCGCCGATGGCCTGGCCGATCAGGATGGTCGAGGCCATGCCGAAGCCGAACACCGAGCCGATCAGGAAGAACATGATGTTGTTGGCGTTCGCGGTGGCGGTCAGTGCCGCCTCGCCGAGGAAGCGCCCGACCCAGACCGCATTCACCGAACCGTTCAGCGACTGCGCGATGTTGCCTGCCAGGATCGGCAGTGAAAACAGCAGAAGATTGCGCCCGATCGAGCCGGAGGTCAGGTCAAGCGGCGCTTTGGCCATGGAGTGGTGATCGAATCCCGGGAGGCGCACACTAGCACCAAGCCGGTTTGCGGGATGTGGCAATGCATCAACGACTGCGGGTGACGCGGGCCCTGGCGCTGGCCTTGATCGGCGCCGCACTGGCCGCATGTTCGACAGGTGACCGGCTGGGCGATACCCAGGTGCGGCCGACCGACCGCGCCGAGTGCCTGGTCGGCAGCCAGCGGCAGGATCTGTCCGCGGGTGTGCCGACCCTGATCGGCGGCACCGGCTGCCGGACCGACCCCGATCATCCGCGTCCCCTGAACAAGCCACCGGAGTAGTCCAGATCGATGCATGAACTTCCCCCGCTGTCGCCCAGTGTCCGCCTGGACATCTGGCTGTGGGCGGCCCGTTTCTTCAAGACGCGCAGCCTGGCCAAGCAGGCCATCGAAACCGGCAAGGTCAGCGTCGCCGGCCAGCGTCCGAAATCCTCGCGCGCGGTGCGCGTGGGCGAGCAGCTGCAGGTGGATCGTGGCGAGGAGCATTTCGAGATCCAGGTGCTGGGCCTGAGCGATCAGCGCGGGCCGGCACCGGCGGCGCAGCAGCTGTATGCCGAGAGCGAGGCCTCGAAGGCGCGTCGCGCGGAACAGCGTGCGCTGCGCATCGCGGCGCGCGACGGCTTCCAGCCGCCGGAGCACAAGCCGGACAAGCGTGCGCGGCGGCTGATCCGTGCGCTGGGAGACATCGACGCGTTGTGACGCATCCGCAATGCATGGCGGATGCCGTGCGTGCGGAACACCGTCGGCAACGCCGGGCCATGCCCGGCGTGCAAGGTTCCGGTCAGCCGCTGTTGGGTTGACCTCCTGCAGGGTCGGAACATCCTGTCATGGAAGATCGCAATGCGCCTGCGCCACAGCCTGCTGTGCCTGACCCTCGCCGCCGCCCCGGTGTACGCCGCTGACATCACCTTCTGGGATGCTCCGCAACGCGGCGGCAACAGCATGAACATGTCGCCGCCGGACCGGAACTACTTCGAGGCGCTGCGTGCCACCGGTGCGACCTGGGTACGGCTGGTACCGGACAAGTGGAAGGGGCAGGGCGGCCGTGACTTCCTGATCGGCAACGCCGACGACTATCAAGGGCTGGTCGCCGCCGACCTGGTGACGCTGCGCCGAGTGCTGGACGATGCCGACGCGGCCGGACTGAAAGTGGTGCTGACCCCGCTGTCGCTGCCGTTGCTGCGCTGGAAGCAGCACAACGGTGACAAGGTCGATCAGCGCCTGTGGCAATCCTTCGACAATCACGCTCCGGCACTGCGCTTCTGGCATGACCTGGCCGAGGCGCTGAAGGGGCATCCCGCATTGGCCGCCTACAACCTGGTCAATGAGCCCGTGCCGGAATACGGTGCCGGCCTGGCCGAGCATGCGTCCACCGAGGCGATGGAGCAGTGGTACGCCGGGGTGCAGGACGGCCCACGCGATCTGCGCCGCTTCTACTCCGACTTGATCACCCGCATCCGCGAGGTCGACGCGGAGATGCCGCTGATGCTGGATGCGGGCTGGTACGCCGCCGCCGACGGTTTCAACTACTGGCCGGCGCCGCTGGCGGATTCGAAGCTGCTCTACAGCGTGCATATGTACGAGCCGTATGCCGCAACCAGTGCGCCGAACCAGGCGCGTGCGAAGCCGTACCGCTATCCGGCGCAGGTGCCGTTTGGTGGTCGCAGTGAGCGCTGGGATGCGGCGCGTGTACGCCGTTACCTGCAGCAGCCGATGACGTGGGCGGCCTCGCATGGCGTGGGTGCCAACCGCATGGTGGTTGGCGAGTTCGGCTGCATGCGGCGCTGGCCCGACTGCCAGCGCTACCTGCAGGATGTGCTGCAGGTGCTGGAGCAGGAGAAGGTGCATTGGGCCTTCTACGCCTTCCGCGAGGATGGGTGGGATGGCATGGACTACGAGCTGGGCGACGGGCCGCTGCCGTGGTCGTACTGGCAGGCGCAGGAGAAGGGGAAGACCGTGGCGCCGCCGCGTTCGATGCAGGCGCCGTTGTTCGCGCCGGTTCTGGAGCGGCTGAAGGCGGGCAACCGGTAGGACGCCGGGCATGGCCCGGCGCTACCCACGGAGATGCCGGTCTCGCCCGGCGGATATCGATGAACGCGACGCCCGGTAGCGCCGGGCCATGCCCGGCGACACCTTCCGTCAGCGCTTGCCACCCAGCAGGTTGCCGCCCAGCTTCAGCAGGTCGCCCACACCCAGCTGGCCATCGCCGTCCTGGTCCAGCAGGCTGCCGAGCAGGCCACCGGCAAGACCGCCCTGTTGCTGCACCTGCTGCTTTTCCTGGCCGAGCGCCTGGCTGAGCGAGCCGGCATCGGCCTGGCCGCCACCGAGGCGCTGGGCAAGGAAGGCCATCACGATCGGGGCGAGGATCTGCAGCAGCTGGCTGGTGCGGCCGCTGTCGAGCTGGGTGGCCTGGGCCAGGCCGGTTTCCACCTTCTGCTGGCTACCGCCGAAGATGTGGCCGAGGATGCCGGCGCCGTCGCTGGCGGCACCACCGCCACCGCCGCCCAGCACCGAACCGAGCACGCTGCCCAGGTCCAGGCCACTGTGGTTGTTCTGCAATGCGCCGAGCAGCGCCTGCGCGCCCTGCGGCTGCGAGGCGTTGTTGCCCAGCGCGCCCATCAGCACCGGCAGCGCGGCGCTGATCGCACCGGAGGCCTGGGTGTCGCTGATGCCGAGCTGCTGCGACACCTGCTGCAGCGGGGCGCCCTGCAGTTTGGAGAGAAGTTCATCGGTCAGGCTCATCAGGGAGATCCTTGATTGGGTTTGGGCGTGCAGACGATACGACGCGGACCGTTAAAACGGCGACGCCGCCCCACAGGGAGGCGGCGTGCCGTACGCGCGGAGGGGCGATCAGAGCTCGATGTCTTCCGCACCCGGGGTAGCGGCCGGGAAGTCGCTTTCCGGCTGGGCCGGCTTGAACGGATCCGACGGCTGGCTGGCCAGCGCCTTCAGGGCCGCGGCAATGCCGGCACCATAGGCTGGGTCGGCCTTGCTGCAGTTGTCGATGTGGCGCTGCTTGATGAAGTCCGGCGCATCGCCCAGGGCGCGGGCGGTGTTGGCGAACAGGCGGTCCTTCTGGGCCTGGTTGTAGCTGCGGAACAGCGCACCGGGCTGGCTGAAGTAGTCGGCGTCATCCTCGCGGAAGTTCCAGAAGTCGGCGTCACCGCGGATCTTCATTGGCGGCTCGCGATACTCCGGCTGCTCCTGCCACTGGCCGTAGCTGTTCGGCTCGTAGTGCGGCAGGCCACCGTAGTTGCCGTCCACGCGCATCGCACCGTCGCGGTGGTTGCTGTGCACCGGGCAGCGCGCGGCGTTCACCGGAATCTGGTGGTGGTTCACGCCCAGGCGGTAACGCTGCGCATCGGAGTAGGCGAACAGGCGCGCCTGCAGCATCTTGTCCGGCGACGGACCGATGCCCGGCACCAGGTTGCTCGGTGCGAATGCCGATTGCTCTACGTCCTGGTACCAGTTGACCGGGTTGCGGTTCAGTTCGAACTGGCCCACTTCGATCAGCGGATAGTCGCTCTTCGGCCACACTTTGGTCAGGTCGAACGGGTGCACGCGGTAGGTTTCCGCATCCAGTTCCGGCATGACCTGGATGAACAGCTTCCACTTCGGGAAGTCGCCCTTCTCGATCGCAGCGAACAGGTCGCGGCCGTGGCTTTCGCGGTCATGGCCGACCAGGATCTGCGCCTGCGCGTCGGTCAGCGATTCGATGCCCTGCTGGCTGACGAAGTGGAACTTCACCCAGAAGCGCTCGCTGTCGGCGTTGGTGAAGCTGTAGGTATGCGAGCCGAAACCGTGCATGTGGCGGAAGCTGCGCGGAATGCCGCGGTCGCTCATCACCACGGTCACCTGCAGCAGCGCTTCGGGCAGCAGCGTCCAGAAGTCCCAGTTGTTGCGCGCGCTGCGCAGGTTGGTGTGCGGGTCGCGCTTGACCGCCTTGTTGAGGTCGGCGAACTTGCGCGGGTCGCGCAGGAAGAACACCGGCGTGTTGTTGCCGACCAGGTCCCAGTTGCCTTCTTCGGTGTAGAACTTCAGTGCGAAGCCGCGGATGTCGCGTTCGGCGTCGGCGGCGCCACGCTCGCCGGCCACGGTGGTGAAGCGGGCGAACATCTCGGTCTGCTTGCCGACCTTCTCGAACAGCTTGGCGCGGGTGTACTTGCTGATGTCGTGGGTGACGGTGAAGGTACCGAACGCGCCCGAGCCCTTGGCGTGCATGCGGCGCTCGGGAATGATCTCGCGGTTGAGGTTGGCCAGCTTCTCAAGCAGCCACACGTCTTCCATCAGCAGCGGGCCGCGCGGGCCGGCGGTCTTGCTGTTCTGGTTGTCCACCACCGGTGCGCCGAAGGCCGTGGTCATCGGCGTGACCGGGTCATCGCCGTGCTTCTGCTTGGGCGTGGTGCTCAGCTCGCGCTGCTGCTCGGCGCCCTGCTCCGGCGACGGGGCGGTGTGATACGGGCACTTGGCGTTGTTGTTGTCGGACTGGCTCATCGGCTGGCTCCTGGTGGCGGTGAAGACGTGGGAGAAACATCTTCACTCGACTTTAGCTATGGCCAGATGAAATGAATAATCGAATGATTCGTTCAGGTTGATAGATTCTGTCAATTGAAATGCAGAATCGGATTTGCGGAATCTTTCGACGGGCCTCCCGCACGGTAGCGGGAGGCCCTTGCCGTTTGCTGCGGTTACAGCAGCGCTTTCAACCGGTACAGGGCTTCCAGTGCCTGCTTCGGGGTCAACTCGTCCGGATCGATCGTCGCCAGCGCTTCCTGCGCCTTGCTGGCCGGTGCGCTGAACAGGCCGAACTGCTGCGGCGCATCCAGTGCCTGTGGCGCCAGTTCGGCGGCATGGCTTTCACCACCGCGCTGCTCCAGCTCGGCTAGGCGGCGGCGGGCCTGCGCCACGGTGGCACGCGGCAGGCCGGCCAGCGCGGCCACCTGCAGGCCGAAGCTGCGGTTGGCCGGGCCGTCCTTCACCGCGTGCATGAACACCAGCGCTTCGCCATGCTCGACGGCATCCAGGTGCACGTTGGCGATGCCGCTGCGGCCGCCCTCGTGCTGCTCGTCGGCCAGCGCGGTCAGCTCGAAGTAGTGGGTGGCGAACAGCGTATAGCAGCGGTTCTGGTAGGCCAGGTGGCGGGCCACCGCGTCGGCCAGCGCCAGGCCGTCGTAGGTGGACGTGCCGCGGCCGATCTCGTCCATCAGCACCAGCGAATGCGCGGTGGCGTGGTGCAGGATGTAGCTGGTCTCGGCCATCTCGACCATGAAGGTCGACTGCCCGCGGGCCAGGTCATCGCCGGCGCCGATGCGGGTCAGGATGCGGTCGATCGGGCCGATCAGCGCACGGCTGGCCGGCACGAAGCTGCCGATGTGGGCCAGCAGCACGATCAGCGCGTTCTGCCGCATGTAGGTCGATTTACCGCCCATGTTCGGGCCGGTGATGACCAGCATGCGACGGTCCGGATGCAGGTCCAGATCATTGGGTTCGAACGGCTGCTCGCGTACCGCCTCGACCACCGGATGGCGGCCACGCTCGATCTTCAGGCACGGCTCGGCCTGCAGCTCCGGGCGCGCCCAGTCCAGCGCCTGCGCGCGTTCGGCGAAGGCGGCCAGCACATCCAGTTCGCTCAGTGCAGCGGCACACTGCTTCAGCGGTTCCAGCTGCCCGCCAAGGGTATCCAGCAGCTGTTCGTACAGGTACTTCTCGCGCGACAGCGAACGGTCGCGCGCGGACAGCACCTTGTCCTCGAACGCCTTCAGTTCTTCGGTGATGTAGCGCTCGGCATTGGTCAGCGTCTGGCGCCGGGTGTAGTGCACCGGCGCGCGGTCGGACTGGCCCTTGCTGATTTCGATGTAATAACCATGCACGCGGTTGTAGCCCACCTTCAGGGTGGCAATGCCGCTGCTTTCGCGTTCGCGCTGTTCCAGGTCGACCAGGAACTGGTCGGCATGGGTGGACAGGCGTCGCAGTTCATCCAGCTCTTCATCGAAGCCGTCGGCCAGCACGCCGCCGTCGCTCAGCTTCAGCGGTGGCATTTCGGCGATGGCGCTGGCCAGCAGCTGCGCGCACTCATCGTGTTCGCCCAGCGCGGCATGCAGGGCCTGCAGGCGCGGCGAATCCAGCGGCGCCAGCACCTCGCGCACCGCCGGCAGCAGGCCCAGGCCATCGCGCAGGGTGGAGAAATCGCGCGGGCGCGCCGAACGCAGTGCGACGCGGGTGAGGATGCGTTCCAGGTCGCCGAGGCGACGGAACTGTTCGCGGATGTCGGCGTCGCTGCCGCGATCGATCAGGGTTTCCACCGCATGGTGGCGCTGCACCAGCACTTCGCGCAGGCGCAGCGGGCGGTGCAGCCAGCGCCGCAGCAGGCGGCCGCCCATCGGCGTCACCGTGCTGTCGAGCACGCCCAGCAGGGTATTGCGGGTATCGCCGTCGACGCGCGTATCCAGTTCCAGGTGGCGGCGGGTGGCGGCGTTCATCGCGATCGCCTCGCCGGCGGTTTCCATCGCGATCGAAGTCAGGTGCGGCAGGCGCTGCTTCTGGGTTTCCTCGACATAGCCGAGCAGGGCGCCCGCGGCAGCGGTCGCGCGCGGCTTGTCATCGATGCCGAAACCGCTCAGGTCATGCAGCTTGAAGAAGTTCAACAGCTGGCGGCGGCCACTGTCGGCGTCGAACAGCCACGGCGCACGACGGCGCACGCCGGTGCGCTGGCGCAGGAATTCCGGCCAGTTTTCTTCGTCGGGCACCAGCAGCTCGGCCGGCTCCAGTCGGGCCAGCTCGGCTTCCAGCGCGTCGTCGGTTTCCACTTCATTTACCAGGAAGCGGCCACCGGCCAGGTCGGCCCAGGCCAGGCCGTAGCCCTGCTTCGTGCGCGACAGCGCCATCAGCAGGGTGTCGCGGCGCTCGTCCAGCAGCGCCTCGTCGGTGACCGTGCCGGGGGTGACGATGCGCACCACCTTGCGCTCGACCAGGCCCTTGGCCAGCGCCGGGTCGCCGATCTGCTCGCAGATCGCCACCGACTCGCCCAGCGCCACCAGCCGGGCCAGGTAGCCTTCATAGGCATGTACCGGCACGCCGGCCATCGGAATCGGCGCGCCGCCGGAGCTGCCACGCTGGGTCAGGGTGATGTCGAGCAGGCGCGCGGCCTTGCGCGCGTCGTCGTAGAACAGCTCGTAGAAGTCGCCCATGCGGAAGAACAGCAGCAGGTCCGGGTAGTCGGACTTGGCTGCGAAGAACTGCTTCATCAGCGGGGTGTGTTCGGCGGACTTGTCTTTGGACATGGGACTCGTGGATCTGGGCGTCCGGCCGCGCCGGAGGGCGGCGGCAGCGGAGCAGGTACAGGGCCGTCCATGGTAACTGCTGGGGCCGGTGGACGCCGCTGCGGTTGGCGGGCACTCCCCGTGCAGGGCACGCAGTCAGGCCGGAACCAGGGTGATCTGCCGGTGGCTGGCGAAGATCTCCATCACGATCTCGAAGTAGGTCGGGCCTTCGCCCCGTTGCAGCGTGTCCAGCTGGCGGGCAATGGCCTGCGTATTGAAGCTGCCCGGTGTGTCGAGCTTGGCCTGCAGCCATTGGCGGGTGGTCTCCACGCCCAGGGCCGTGCGGCTGTGGGCGATATCGCGCCAGATCAGCGTGGCCTGCGCCTGGCCGGCCAACGCGCCATAGCCGCCATGCAACAGATCGTCCAGAGCATCCAGGCTCGGTCCGAGCTGCCAGTCCTCGCCGGCCATGAACACGCGGTTGATCTCCGCGTACAGGCTGGCGATGTCATTGATGGCGCTGCCTTCGATCTGCAGGACGAGTTTCATGCGCCACTGTAGCGTTGCCTGCGGCCCTCCGCTGGCCTTCAACACAGGAACCAGGACCCGGAATAGTCCGGGCGGCCTTGATCATGGAATCGGTTCTACGACTGGAAAGCGTGTCAAGCATGCAATGACACATGCGCTTCCAAACCCCGCAACGTCGACGCATGCCGTTTTTTTCGTTGCGGATGGAGCCTGGTTGATTTCTCTCGTTGCCGAGACCGGGAGAATGAAGGGAACGGCGATGCCTGGAGATTCGGGAGCACACATCGGCCCAACGGGGCGAGTGATCAGCCTTGCTGGCGGGAACAACGCGAGAACTATTGTTGAACCTGGTGCCAGCAAAATAAAATTCGGGTGTCACTGTACGGTGAGGTGTTGGTGATCTGTCCACGTTGTGAGCAAGGTGAGATGCTTGAGGCTCACGTCAAGGAGAGTGGTGTTCAGATATTTGTCTGCGACGAATGTGATGCCTTCTGGTTTTCTTTGATGGATATCGGCGTTTCTCCGTTCAGGGATCTTGAGACGTATCTTGAGGAGAATTCGATTGCTCCATTTTGGGAGTCAATTTCCGTGGATGAGCGCCGGTGATGCTTTGATGCACGTGAGTGAGTGGGCGAAGATGGCCGCCAGCCGCGAAGTGCTGGCGAAGGAACTATCCGTCTGAAGGTGGATGTCTTCGCTATCCAGCGCAGGGCGGTTGCGCCCGATCGGCCGCAAGCGGCATCCCAAGGAGCCTATTGATGAGTGACGCGTTTGAGATTGTCATGGAGGCGGTCCCATCGGTTCATGTGTCCACGCTGCTGGAGGAGATGGCCCGCATGGCTGAGTCCGTTTCGTCGACCGGGTGGGAAGGTGAACCCATCGCGGCTGGCGAGCACTCTGCAGGACGTTTCCATGAGTTTCCGTATGGCTCATGCATGGCCCAACAAGTAAAGGGCTTCCGATTGGGCTCGGCTGTTCATATTCCCATGCTGTTGATTCGTGTCATCAGGTTTGAAGGAATGGTGAGCATCGAACTGTCATTCGATATGGAGTGGGCGGATATCGGTGTCGCGATGTCGGAACTCCAACGGCATTTTCTGGAATTGAAGACGCTGAGTGGATCGCGAACCGTATACGGTGGCATGGAGCCCGCTCAGGATCTGGAGACCAGATTCTTCACTGACGATGAGTGCGGTCCCTTGGGGGTCACCGGTGCCTGATTCAGGCCGGGGATCGCTGTCCTGCGAGGGAGTGGCTTGGCTCTCTGAAAGGCTTGCGACCATTCACGATGAGCAGAGGGAGATTCGCCCAGTTCGCGGGCGAACATGTCGTCCTCCGCATGGGAGAGCTGTTCCTGGCGTTCCATTGTTGATGGAGATGGCGTTGCGGAGGAGCGCGCTGCAATGATGCCTGAGGTTGTCAGGAATGTTCTTCATTACTCCTATGGCTATTCCATGGGGTCACTGTGGATCAACATGAACGTTGAGTTGGAGGGGCGTGACGTCACCTTCGAGCAGCAGACGGAAGCGTTCTTTTCGATGCTGAAGTTGCTGATGATGGAAGGTAAGCTGAAGCTGGCTTCGCAAGGCGTCTTCGCCGATGGGGATGTTGATGGGCAGTTGGGTGCGCTTCGCCGCGCATGGCCGGCCGCCAGAGATCAGGCGGATCTCGATGAGCACGGGTTCTGGTTCCTTTCGGATGCGCCGTTTGGATTGGTCTGGATGTCACCTGAAGGCGACGTCTGGAGCTGAAATGCCTGATGCCGCTGCGGCAGTGTGCTCCTGAGGATGTCTGTGGCATCCAATGGAAACTTCAGGGGGGCACGTTGCTCACCCGGCCACTGCAGAGGCGGGTCTCATGCGGGTATGTGTGCGATGTTCGGACGGTACATGCATTCTGTTGCATTGATTCATCGACATGCGGTTCCCACAGCCGGTTTCGTGAGCTGCGCGTGACGATAATCACCAGTCCCTCGTCATTCCGATATTCCTGAAAGATATAGCGCTTGCCGTTCCGGGTGCGTTTCACACCTGTCTGCACAGTTCCAGAGTTTTGGATCGATATAATAATATCGACCCATAAAGTTTCCCCAGCCTGCGCCGCCATCGATCGTACGGCCATGATCAAGGGAATTGAGATGCTCGCCTTACGCAACCTCCGAGTGGGATCCCGGCTGGGTGCCGGGTTTGGTCTGCTGCTGCTGTTCATCGTGGCCATCGTCGGCCTGGCGCTGTACGGAAATCACCTGAAGTCTGCCCAGTTCGAGAAAGTGGTGGACGTCAACATGGTGAAGATGCGGCTGTTGAACGACATGCTGGATACCAACAACGCAGTGTTGATGCACCGCCGGCTGATGGTGATCAAGCGTGGCGAGGATTTCGACAAGGATTATCAGAAGGCGCAGGAGCTGTCGCGGACCTACGACGGCATCTGGGCCAAATACATCAAGATTCCGCGTGATGCCACCGGCGATACCCTGGTTGCGAAGATCGACGCGGCACGCAAGGCCACCGATGCCTCCACCCAGCATCTGCACGAGCGTATGAAGGCCGGTGATTTCGACGGCGCGGCCAAGGAACTGCTCGCCGAGCATGGGCTGGCAACCGCTTGGAACGAGGCCATCTCGACATTGCTGCGGCATCAGGAAGCGCTGACCGAGCGCAGCCGCGAGGAATACCGTTCAACCGAATCCTGGACCGGCACGTTGTCGATCGTGTTCGGTGCGTTGAGCCTGGTACTGGGCTCGCTGGCCGCGTGGGCCATCACCCGCAGCCTGACCCGCCCGCTGGAGGGTGCGGTGAAGCTGGCCGACGGCATCGCCAACGGGCGGCTGGACAACAGCATCGACGCGTCCGGCAACGATGAGGTGACGCAGCTGCTCAGGTCGATGCAGCGCATGCAGGCGCAGTTGCAGTCGGTGATGGCGGCGCAGGGCGAGCTGGCCCGCCAGCACGATGCGGGCAGCCTCAGCTATCGCATGGACGAGAGTGCCTTCCCCGGCGACTACGGGCGCATGGTACATGAGACCAATGCGCTGGTCGGTTCGCACGTGCAGGTGCAGAACCGGCTGATCGAGGTGATGAAGCACTATGCCCGTGGCGACCTGTCGGTGGACATGGATCCGTTGCCGGGCGAGAAGGCGGCGATCACCCAGGCAATGGACGAGACCAAGACCAGCCTGTCGGCGATCAACAGCGAGATCCGCCGGCTGGCGACGGCCGCGGCGGCAGGCGACTTCAGCCTGCGCGGCGATGAAGATCGCTTCGCCTATGATTTCCGCGACATGGTGGCCGGGCTCAATCGCCTGATGCAGACCACCGACGAGAACCTGGTGCAGGTGTCGACCCTGCTGCAGGCGATCTCGCGCGGTGACCTCACCGTACGCATGCAGGGTGACTTCCACGGCGTGTTCGCCCGCATGCGCGATGACTGCAATGCCACCGTCGATCAGCTCAAGCAGATTGTCGGCCGCATCCAGTCCAGCGCGTCCAGCATCAACCTGGCGGCAGGCGAGATCGCCTCGGGCAACACCGATCTGTCGCGGCGCACCGAGCAGCAGGCGGCGAACCTGGAAGAGACGGCTGCGTCGATGGAGGAACTGACCTCCACTGTGAAGCAGAACGCCGAGCACGCACGCCAGGCCAACCAGCTTGCCATCGGCGCGCATGGCGTCGCCTCGCAGGGCGGCGAGGTGGTGGGCCAGGTGGTCACCACGATGTCGGCCATCGAAGCCTCGTCGAAGAAGATCGCCGAGATCATCAGCGTCATCGACGGCATCGCCTTCCAGACCAACATCCTGGCGTTGAACGCGGCGGTGGAAGCCGCGCGTGCCGGCGAGCAGGGCAGGGGCTTTGCGGTGGTGGCCAGTGAGGTGCGTACGCTGGCACAGCGCTCGGCCGGTGCGGCCAAGGAGATCAAGGGCCTGATCGAGGATTCGGTCGGCAAGGTCGCTGACGGCTCGGCGCTGGTCCGCCAGGCAGGCACCACGATGGGCGAGATCGTGGCGTCGGTGCAGCGCGTCACCGACATCATGGCTGATATCTCCGCCGCATCGCAGGAGCAGAGCTCGGGTATCGAACAGGTGAACCAGGCGGTGGTGCAGATGGACGAGACCACACAGCAGAATGCGGCGCTGGTGGAAGAAGCCAGCGCCGCAGCGCGGTCCATGGAAGAGCAGGCCAACCTGCTGACCGAGGCGGTGTCGGTGTTCCGCACCGGTGCGGCCGCGGCAGCCGTATCGGTCCCGCGCGCGCTTGCTGCAGTAGCCGCCTCGGTCACGCCAGTGAGACGCCCGGCGGTGCTGTCGCCGCGCATCGAGCCGACGTTGGCTGCCAACGCGGGTGGTTGGGAAGAGTTCTAGCAACAGCGCGTGCCGGCAGGGAGACGGCGCCCATCGCGATGGTTGATCGCGATGGGCGCAACTTTCTTCCTGAACGCGCGATGGCCGATGAGGCGGCGGACACGCGCATTTCACTTCCGGTTGCCAACCGCAGGAGGACACTTGCGCCATACCGGAACTCAGGAGATGGCCATGAAGACCTCGACCCGATTGCTTGTGCTGGGCACGCTGCTGGCGGCTTCGTCGGTGGCCGGTGCGCAGACGTATGGGCCGCGCGATGAGGGACGCAAGTTCAACGACGGCAGTCGCGTGGTCTGCAAGAACGTGGAAGTGCAGCGCAACTCGCGCGATCCGAACCGCATCACGGGTACCGCCACCGGCGCAGTGATCGGTGGCCTGCTGGGCAACCAGGTGGGCGGCGGCAATGGCAAGAAGCTCGCTACGGTGGCCGGTGCTGTTGCCGGTGGTGCGGCCGGTCGCCAGATCCAGGGCAACAGCCAGCAGAAGAACGGCGACCGCGTCGTTGAACGCCGCTGCGAACGGGTCTACCGCTGATCGATCGCCGACAGCCCCCGTTTCCCCTTCCACACCGCAGTACCCGAACGCCGGCCCCGCGCCGGCGTTCTTCGTTGCAGGAAAAAGGGACGGAGGGGATTAAGTCGCAATTCCCCCAACCGGCCGTTTACGACTTAATCCCCTCCGTCCCCTTTTTGGCGAGGAGGCGCCAGGTGGCGAGGCTGCCGTAGAGCAGCAGCAGGACGGTGAGGGTGATCAGTTCGTGGCTGACTTCGGCCAGGCGGGCGTCCATCTGGTTCAGCCTCACCATCAGGTTGATGCCCGAGGTGGTCGGCAGCAGTTGCGCCAGCCAGACCAGCGGTGGCGGCGTCATCACCGCCGGCCACGACAGGTTGGCCAGGAAGAACAGCGGGATCGAGGTGGCGATGATGTACTGGAAGGCGCGTTCGCGGGTGCGGAAGAAGCTGCCGACGAACAGGCCGAACGCCACCGTGGCGGCGATGAACAGCGTGCCGCCCAACAACTGGCCCAGCGGGTTGCCGCCGCGCGGATAGTCCTGCACCCAGGCGGTGAAGCCGGCGTAGTAGAACAGGCCGAACAGGCCGATCAGGCCGAAGCCCATCGCCATGCCGGCCAGGGTCGGCAGGTCGAAGCGCAGGCGCCGGCCGAGCGCGAGGCGGCGGCCGCCGAGCAGGACGCCGATGCCCATCAGCAGCGTCTGGTGCACGATCAGCTCGGCCACGCCGGGCACGATGGCGCTGCCATAGCCTTCCTGCGTGTTGTACAGCGGGCGCTGCACCAGGGTGACCGGCGGTGCCTGCGGCGCGCCCATGAAGGCCGCCTGGCCGACTACCGCCTCACGCCCGAACGCGCCCAGTGCATCGGCCACGCTGCCCAGTACCCAGCTGGCACGGCCCAGGTAGGCGCCGTTGCCGAGCAGCACCAGCTTGGCCGGATGGCCGCGCAGGATGTCGCGCTCCAGGTTGGCCGGAATCAGCACGATCCCTTCTGCGTGGCCGGCTTCCAGCTGCTGGCGCGCACTGTCGATGTCCGCCGGTTGCCCGACCACGCGTGCAACGCGGAGTGCATCGAGCTTTCGCAGCAGCTCGCGGCTGGTCACGCTGTGGTCTTCGTCCACCACCAGCACCGGCAGGTTGCCCGCCACCTGGTGGCGATACGCGGCCGGGTAGAAGAACGAGTACAGGATCACCGCGCCGACCATCACCACGATCGCGTAGCGGTCGCACAGCACTGCCATCAGCGTCTGCCGCAGGCTGCGCCAGAGTGCGCTCATGCGTCGGCTCCCGCAGGCTGCGCGGCTTCAGGTGTACGCGCAAAGGCGATCAGGCGCAGGCCGCCGATGCCACCGGCCACCATCGTCATCAACAACAGCGTGGTCAGCGGCCATATCGAAACCTGCAGCGGCGAACCGATGAACTGCTGCTGGGTCTGCAGCTTGATGTAGGCGCTGAGTGGCAGCAGCTGATGCCAGATGCGGGTGAACAGGGGGCCATCCAGCACCGGGAAGGTGGCACTGGAAAATGCCAGTGCGGTGCCGATGCTGAGGCCGACCGCGGACAGCGCGGTACCCATGTCGCGGGTGACGCCGACGAAGAACAACGCGTAGGCGGCCGTTGCCAGGTAGAACAGTGGCTGTGCGAGCAGCAGCACGAGCACGCTGCCGGCCACACCATCGCCGCGCAGCCAGGCCAGGTAACCGATGCCGAGCGCGCCATACAGCGAAAACAGCAGGATGTACGGCGCGACCTTGCCGGCAATCGCCGACCACGGCGTGCGACCCAGCCAGGCGGGCAGGGTGCCGTCGCGGATCTCGCGGCCAAGGCTGCCGGCCACTGCCAGCGCCAGTACCAGCGACAGCACTGCCGGGAAGATCAGTGGCAGCAGGAACAATTCGTAGCTGCGCGCCGGGTTGTAGAGGATGTCCGACTGCACCGCGATCGGCGCCGCACGCAGCTTGCCCGGACCGACCTGCAGGCCGATGCGCTCACGCAGCAGGCGCGCGTTCCAGGCCGAGACCGCGTCGCCGATATCGCGCGCCGCAGATTGGCCGGTGGTCATGTAGGTGGCGTTGTAATAGGCGAACAGCGTGCCCTGGCGGCCACGCAACGCCTGCCGGGTGACATCGCGCGGCACCAGCACGATGGCGAACACATCCAGGCGGCGCAGCTGCGAACGTGCGTCTTCCATGTCCACCGGCTGGCTGGCGATGCGCACGCCGGGGCTGGCATCGAGCATGCGCAGCAGCAGGCGGCTGTCACTGCTGTGGTCGAGGTCGACCACGGCGATCGGGATGTCGCGCATCACCGACGGGGTGAACATCCACGCCATCATCGCCAGCATCAGCAGGGGCAGCAGGGTCACCAGCATCAGGTCGGCGCGGTTGCCGCGCAGCGACTGCAGCTCGCGCCGCCAGCTTGCGGCGAAGCCGCCGCGGCCGGGGCTCAGTGCTGGGGCCATGCGAACAGCACGCTCATGCCGGGGCGGAAGCCCTCGATGCGGCGTACCGGGCGCACCCGCACCTCGAAGCTGCGGACGTCGTAGCCGGACGACTGGCGGGTGGTACGCCAGGTTGCATAGTCGCCGGCGGGGTTGATGAAGTAGACCTCGAATTCGCCGTCCAGGCCGAGTGCCGGCACGCTGCCCTGAAGCTTGCTGCCGACCTTCAGGCCCTGCATCTGCGATTCGCGCAGGTTCATCGCCACCCACATGCGGTCGATGTCGACCAGGGTGAACACCGGGTAGCCGGCCGGCACCAGTTCGCCCGGGTCGGCCATGCGCTTGTTGATCTCGCCGGCGACCGGCGCGCGCCCTTCCACTTCGACACGCGCGGCATTGACTTCGGCCACCGCGCCCTGCGCCTGCTGCACCTGGCCCTGCGCGGCGCGCTTGTCCTGCTCGCGTGCGCCTGCCAATGCCATGTCGTACTGCGCGCGGGCGGCACGCGCCAGTTCGCGCGAGCTGGTGGCCTGGGCATGCGCTTCATCGCGCTTCTGCCGGGTCATCACCCCTTCGTTGAACAGGTTCTGCACGCGCTGGTAGGTGGCTTCGGCCAGCGTCGCGCCGGCTTCGGCCCGCTTCCAGTTCGCTTCGGCGGCGCGGATATCTTCGCTGCGCGCGCCTTCGTCGGCCTTGTCGGCCACCGCCTGTGCGGCGGCCAATGCGCCGTGGGCCTGCTGTTCCTTGGCGGCCACCTCCGGGCTGTCGAGCAGGAACAGCACCTGCCCGGGCTGCACGCGGTCGCCCTCGCGCACCTTCAGTTCGGCCACGCGCGCGGTGATCTTGGCGGCCACGTTGATGGTGTCCGCATCGGCCATGCCCTGGATCTGGTCGGCCGGGCTGCGCCAGGCCAGCCACAGGCCAAGCACCACCACGACCAGCAGCACCACTATCAGGATTGGGCCCAGACGGCGCTTGGCCGGGGGCGTCGTCGCATCGTCGTGCAGCACATCACTCATGGTCGATCACCTCGTCCGCACGCCGCCGGAACTCTTCGAAACGGTCCATCTGTCCACTGACCTCCAGCAACTGTGCCAGCGCAATATCGTATTGGTAGGCGGCCTGCGCGCGCTCGACACGGGCGCCGCCCAGGCCGAGCCGCGCGTCGATCACATCCAGCGAAGTCGCCTGGCCTTCGCGGAACGCCAGTTCCTGCAGGCGCAGGTTTTCCTGTGCCTGGGCGATGCTGCTGTCGAGCAGCACATACTGCTGGCGCGCGGTTTCCAGCTCGTTCCAGGCCTTGCGCACGCCCAGCGCGACCTGGTTCTCGGCCTCGCGCAGGCCCGCTTCGGCCTGGTCCTGCTGCGCACGCGCGGCGCTGATCTGCGCCGGCCGTGAGTTCGGCGACAGGAAGGTGTACTTCAGGCCGATGCCGAACGCCCAGTCCGGATCGGTCAGCATCTCGTCGCGGCGGCGGAAGTCGTACTGGCCGAAGGCGAAGATCTGCGGCTTCAGCTTGGCCTGCTGCACGCGCACGCCCTGTTCGGCCTGCGCCACCATCGCTCGCAGGCGCGTGATCTGCGGCTGGCGCGCCTGCGCGGTGCGCTCGAAGCTGGCCACCGGTTCCAGTGGCACGCGCTGCACGAACAGTGGTGATACCGGCTGCACCTCACCGCCACTGCGCAGCAGCGTGGCCAGCGCTGCCTTCAGCGTGGCCAGGTCGTTCACTGTCTTCTGGAATTCGCGCTCGGCCTTGTCGCGGGCTACGGTGGCCTGCAGGCGCTGCGCGCGGGTGGCGAAGCCCTCGCGTTCCAGCTTCTCCGCGTCGGACAGGTGACGGTTGAGGCCATCGCGCACATCGCGGCGCACGTCCACCGCCTGCTCGGCCAGGCGCTGGCCAAAATAGGCCTGGGCCAGCTGCACGGTCAGCGATTGGCGCTGTGCTTCGCGCTCGGCGCTGGCCTGCTCGTGGGCGGCGCTGGCGGCACGTTGCGCGGCCGGAATCACGCCGCCGGTGTACAGCGGCAGCACCGCGGTCACCACCGGGCGGGTACGCCAGTCGCGTTCGGTGAACGACAGCGGCGAGTCAATGCCATAGGCCTCGGCCACCGGCGCCAGTGAACCCAGTGGCAGCGTGAGGGTCTTCTGGAACTGCAGGCGGCGCACTTCGCCGGTGATTTCCGGCAGGCGCAGCAGGCGGGTGGCTTCCTGCAGGTCCTGCTTGTTGCGCACCGCTGCATCGGCGGCGGCCAGTGCATCGGAGACCTGTTCCAGGCGTTGCCGCGCCTGTTCCCAGTCCAATGCGGGTGTATCGCCGGTGGTCTGCGCCAGCGCAGCGGGTGGCAGGCAGGTTGCCAGCGCGAGCGCCAGCGCGGTCTTCGCGCAGTGCATCCTTGTACGTCGGCCGATCACGCCCATGCCGTCCCAATGGTGAAGAAGTGCGCAAACGGTAGTGCGCGCGGCGTGAAGCCCGGGTCTGCGGTCATCGGTCTGTCCTCAACGAAGGGTGCCGCTGGCCGCAGTGCGCAGCGCCTGGGTGATGTGCTGCAGCGTGCTTGAACGCACGGCGGCATGCTGCCAGTACAGCGGCACATCGAGCCAGCGGCGGGGTTCCAGTACCACCACGCGGCCGGCGCGCACGGCGGGCGCGACCAGCGTTTCCGGGGCCATGCCCCAGCCGAGTCCGCACGCGGCGGCCTCGACGAAGCCGGTGGAGGAGGGCAGGTAGTGTAGCGGCGGCTGCAGGCGCGCGCGGGTCAGGCGCCGCACGAAGCGCCATTGCAGTTCATCTTTGCGGTTGAACACCAGCATCGGTGCGCGCGCCAGTGCCGCGGCCTGCATGCCGTCGCTGAAGTAATGACGCGCGAAGCCGGGAGAGGCGATGGCGTGGTAACGCATCGCGCCAAGCGGGTGCACGTTGCAGCCCTTCACCGGTTGGCTTTCGGCGGTGACCGCGCCGAGCACGCTGCCATCGCGCAGCAGCTGCAGGGTGTGGTCCTGGTCGTCCATGCGCAGGTCGAACAGATAGCCATGGCGCTGGTGCAGGTCGGCGATGGCCGGCACGAACCAGGTGTCGAGCGAGTCGTCGTTGACCGCCAGCGGGATTGGCGTGCGCGCGGCGTCACTGCCGCGTTCGGGCAGCAGTTCGGCCACTGCCTCGGCCTCCAGCGCCTGCATCGGCCGCACACGGCGCAGCAGTGCCTCACCGGCGGCGGTGGGCCGGCACGGTGCCTGGCGCACCACCAGCACCTGGCCAAGCCGGTCCTCCAGGGCCTTGATCCGCTGCGACAGTGCCGACGGGCTGATCGACAGCCGGCGTGCGGCGGCCTCGAAGCTGCCTTCTTCCAGCACTGCAGCAAATGCGGACAGTTGCGGATGTACCAGGTCCACACCGGCACCTCTTCAGTATTTCTGCACAGGATAAAGAAAAATCAGTTTGTCTTAACGTGTCCGTTGGCCGCACCCTGCGCGTCCCCCCGCTGCCTGGCCTGTCCCGATGTGGATTGCTGCTACCGCCGCCGGCCTGTTCGCAGGTGCCGGCCTGATCATCGCCATCGGCGCGCAGAACGCCTTCGTGCTGCGCCAGGGCCTGCAGCAGCGCCATGTGGGGAGGGTAGTGCTGGCTTGCGCAGGTGCGGACATCGCGCTGATCCTTGCCGGCGTTGGCGGCATGGGTGCGCTGGTGCTGCAGTGGCCGCTGCTGCTGCAGGTGCTGCGTTTCGGTGGCGCGGCATTCCTGCTCTGGTATGGCCTGCAGGCCGGGCTGCGCGCGTGGCGAGGTGGCAGTGCACTGGCGGCGGGTGACGTGGACGGTGGCGATCGACGGCAGGTGCTGCTGACCTGCCTGGCCTTCACCCTGCTCAATCCGCACGTCTATCTGGACACCGTGGTGCTGCTGGGCAGCCTGTCCACGCGCTATCCGGGCGATCTGCGCTGGGCGTTTGCTGCCGGCGCCTGCGCAGCCAGCGTCATCTGGTTCTGCACGCTGGGCTATGGCGCGCGCCTGTTGCAGCCGGTGTTCCGCAGGCCGTCTGCGTGGCGGGTGCTGGATGCTGGCGTGGCGATGTTCATGTTCTGCCTTGCGACGTTGTTGCTGTTGCGCCCGCTCTAGGCGGCATCCACTGCGCACAACGGCGTCTCGCCTGGGCGCAGGGTCAGTACGCGCACGCCGCTGCCGGTGACCGCGACGGTATGCTCGAACTGCGCCGACAGCTTGCCGTCGCGCGTGTAGACCGGCCATTCGTCCGGCTGCTGGCGGATGGCCGGCTTGCCCTGGTTGAGCATCGGCTCGATGGTGAACACCATCCCTGCTTCCAGCACCATGCCGGTGTTGGGATGCCCGTAGTGCAGGATCTGCGGTTCCTCGTGCATCTCCTGGCCGATGCCGTGGCCGCAGTACTCCTTCACCACGCTGTAGCCGTGGCTGCGTGCGTGGCGGGCGATGGCATGGCCGATATCGCCCAGGCGTGCACCGGGGCGCACCACAGCGATGCCTTTCCACATCGCCTGGTAGGCGGTCTGCACCAGCCTGCGCGCGGCGTAGTCGACCTCGCCGACCAGGTAGGTGGTGCTGGAGTCGGCGATGTAGCCGTTCTTTTCCAGGGTGATGTCGAGGTTGACGATCTGGCCGTTGCGCAGCACGTCGGTGGCACTGGGTACGCCGTGGCAGATCACGTTGTCGATCGAAGTGTTGAGCACATACGGGAAGCCGTACTGGCCCTTGCTGGCCGGCCGTGCCTGCAGCTCATCGACGATCATGCGCTCGACGAATTCGTTGATCTCCATCGTGCTGCGGCCCTGCAGCGGCAGCTGGTCGAGCGCGGCGAACACCTGCGCCAGCAGGCGCCCGGATTCGGCCATCAACGCGATCTCGTCGGGGCGCTTGATGATGCCCATCGGCTCAGACCTGGCCCGGCGGCAGCAGCGGCGGCTGCACGCCGGCCGCGCGCAGCTCGCTGGCGACGATGTCCTGGAAGCTCAGCGTCGGGTTCATCTCGCACAGCATGCCGACCCGGATCCAGAAGTTGGCCTGGGCGTTGATCGAACGGCTGGAGACGGTGCAGGCACGGCGCAGCTGGTCGTGCAGGGTGTCATCGATGTTGACGATGCCCATGGGCGGTCCTGGTGGATTGGATATACGAAGCATATATGTTCCGTATATCCGCCTCAAGTCCGTCCGATTCAGTCCATGTGGGTGGCAAAGCGCAGGCGGTTGCCGTCGGGGTCGCGCAGCAACATCTCGCGGCTGCCCCACTCGGTGTCATGCGGGGGCTGCTCGATCGGCACGTTGGCCGCACTGAAGGCGCGGTGCAGGCTGTCGACGTCGTCGACAATGAAATACACCGCACCGCCGACCTCGCAGTCGCCGCTGTGCTCGGTGAGGAAGAGCGTCTGGCCGTCGCGGGTGAGCTGGGCGAACAGGGGGAAGCCGGGTTCGAAGCGGTGTTCCCAGTCGACCACGAAACCCAGCCCCTGCACGTAGAACGGCAGGGTGGTATCGGCGTGGCGCATGCGCAGCTGCGGGATGACGGTCTGGGGCATGGCGAGAGCTCCGGGACGGGAGTCCAGTGTAGTGCCGGCCGCTGGCCGGCATTGGTCTGGTAGATGCCAACCTTGGTTGGCATTGCCGGCCAGCGGCCGGCACTACCGAAGCCATGCCGGCCAGCGGCCGGCACCAGCGCTCAACCGGCCGTCGGTACCGCGGCCATCGCCGCCAGCAGTTCGCGGTTCACCTGCTGGTGCCGGGCCTGCCAGGCGGGAAGATCATCGGCGCTGATATCCGGCTGGCCATCCAGCGACGACAGCCAGCGCTTGAAGCGGCTCTGGTAGTTGGCCAGCGACACCTCGCCGGTGATATCACTGCCGACCAGGCCGCCGGCACGCAGCGCTTCGATCACCACCAGCGCGTCTTCCAGCTGGAAACGGCCCTGGTCCCAGTTGCTGCGGGCGACGTCCTCGGCGAACACATCCTTGTCGATCGACAGGTAGGTCGGTTGCGGCGACTTGGCCTGTTCGGCAGCGAACGCGGCAACCAGTGCCTCCGGGTGCTCGAAGCGTCGGAATGCACGGCCCATGCCGAGGCGGTGGCCCCAGCCGACATCCACGTCCATGCACCAGTACGTCAGGCGGCCGCCCAGCAGCGGGCGCCAGTGGTTCTCCCAGGCATGGCCGAGGCCGATGTCGCTGGAGGTGATGCCGAGCACATGGATGTGCGAGATCTGCGGCAGCTTGCTGGCGGCATTCATCCATGAACCGCAATGCATGCCGAACGGAAAACGCATGTTGTCCGGATGGTTGTCCAGCACCACCAGCTGGAACGGCGCCTGTGCACGCATGCGGCGCAGCAGCGGCAGGCTGAGATGGTGGAAGTCACCACTGCCGAGCATGACCGTGCCGGGTTGCGCGGGCAGCGACGCGAGCACTTCGGCGCCGAAGCGATCCAGGGTGCTGTTGCTGCAGGCGAAGCGCAGCGGGTCGTGCCACTGCGGCAGCGCCAGGGTCTGTGCCTGGGGCAGTGGCAGCACACCACCGTCCAGGTCGAGGATCAGCGGGGAACGCAACGGCATCGCTCAGCCGCCTCCATCAGGTTCGCCCTGCAGGTACGGGGCCAGGCGGCGCAGGGCGGCACGCAGCAGCGGGGAGCGTGCGTGGATCGCGTGCCGGGTGGAGGTGAAGCGGGCGCCCAGCTCGGCTTTGATCCGCGAGTCAGTCCAGCCGGCCACATAGTGGCTCAGGCCGTGCTGCAGCGCGTACTCAAGGTTGTGCATCCAGCTGACCGCGTACAGGTTGTGCTCGCGCGACTGCGGATAGGCCAGCCCGATGTACTTGTCCACCAGCTTTCCGGCGTGGATGTAGCACAGGTTCCAGCCGATCAGCTGGCCCTGGTGGCGATACAGGAACATCCGTCCCTGGCCCTGGCTGTCGGCCAGCAGATGCTGGAAGTAGGGCAGGCCGAGCTGGTCGAAATGCACCGCGCTCTGCGCGAACACGCCCAGGTACAGCGCATGCAGTTCGGCCTGCAGCTGCGGGTCGGCCAGGGCCGGATCACCGGTGGCGATGCAGTCGATCTGCAGGTCATCACGCGAGCGCAGCTTGCGCCGGATGTTCTTGCGGCGCGAGGACGACAGGCGGCCGAGATAGCCGTCGAGCGAATCGAAATCGATCGCCACCCAGGCCAATGGCATGCCTTCCAGTTCGACGAAGCCGCGTTCCAGCAGCGCCTGCAGGAAGGCGCCGCTGTGTGCATTGGCGGCGTCGTCCAGCAGCGGTGAATCGATCGCCAGGTCCTTGACCACCAGCAGGCGCGTATCGCCGATCGCGTGACGCGTCACGTCCTCGGCCAGAGCCTCCGGTGCCACGTGCGCCGGCAACGGGGTGTACTCGGTGCTGGTGGCACCGATGAAGCGGGTCTTCCAGGTGATCCATGGCCGCCACAGGCGCGACAGCGGCAGGCCGACCAACTTGCCGCGCAGCCCGTCATCCATCGTCGTGGTCAGGTCCAGCGGCGCACGGAAGGTCGGTAGGCCGCTGGGAAGGCGGCCTGCCTCGAATCCGAGCGGCGGGTGGGCCAGGAAGCCCTCCAGCAGCGCGGCCGGTTCCAGCGCGGTGCTGGATGCACGTGACGTCATGTCCATCGGCACGGGAACCGGCAGCGCATCCAACCTCAGCCCTTGGCCTTGGTCAGTGCCTGGTCGAGCAGGGTGATCGCCAGGTCGATCTCTTCGTAGCTGATGTCCAGCGACGGCGCGAAGGTGATCACGTTCTTGTACCAGCCACCCACGTCGAGCACGAGGCCCATGCGCTTGCCGTCGTGCAGGAGGTCACCGGCCAGGCCGATGTCGACCATGCGGTCCAGCAGTTCCTTGTTCGGGGTGTAGCCGTCGGTCTGGCAGATCTCGGCGCGCAGGGCCAGGCCCAGGCCGTCGACGTCGCCGATTTCCGGGTGACGCTTCTGCAGGCCACGCAGGCCGTCGAGGAAGTACGCGCCCTTTTCCGGCACGGTGCGCTCGTAGTCCATTTCCTTGCCCAGCTTCAGTACTTCCAGGCCCAGGCGGGTGCCCAGCGGGTTGGAGTTGAAGGTGGAGTGGGTGGAACCTGGCGGGAACACGGTCGGGTTGATCAGTTCTTCGCGCGCCCACAGGCCCGACAGCGGGTTCAGGCCGTTGGTCAGCGCTTTGCCGAACACCAGCACGTCCGGGGTCACGCCGAAGTGCTCGATGGCCCACAGCTTGCCGGTGCGCCAGAAGCCCATCTGGATTTCATCGACGACCATCAGGATGCCGTACTTGTCCAGCACGCGCTTGAGGCCGGTGAAGAAGTTGCGCGGCGGGATGACATAGCCGCCGGTGCCCTGGATCGGCTCGACGTAGAACGCAGCGTACTCGGCCTGGCCGACCTTGGGATCCCACACGCCGTTGTATTCGCTTTCGAACAGGCGTTCGAACTGCCATACGCAGTGGTCGGAGTATTCGTCCGGGGTCATGCCCTTCGGGCGACGGAAGGGGTACGGGAACGGGATGAACATCGCGCGCTCGCCGAAGTGGCCGTAGCGGCGGCGGTAGCGGTAGCTGGAGGTGATCGACGAGGCACCCAGGGTACGGCCGTGGTAGCCGCCTTCGAAGGCGAACATCAGGCTCTTGCCGCCACGCGCGTTGCGCACGATCTTCAGCGAGTCTTCAATGGCCTGCGCGCCGCCCACGTTGAAGTGCACGCGGCCATCGAGGCCGAACTTCTCATGCATATCCACGGCAATGGTCTTGGCCAGCTGCACGCGGGTCGGGTGCAGGTACTGGCTGGCGACCTGCGGCAGGGTGTCGATCTGGTCCTTCAGCGCGTCGTTCAGGCGCTTGTTGCTGTAGCCGAAGTTGCAGGCCGAGTACCACATCTGCAGGTCGAGGTAGGGCACGCCCGCACCGTCGAACATGTAGCTGCCTTCGCCGCGCTGGAAGATCTTCGGCGGGTCGACGTAGTGGACGGTGTCGCCGAAGGAGCTGTAGCGGGCTTCGTCGGCCAGCAGCTGCGCATCGGAGGCAGCGGCGTCGGCATTCTTGTCAAAAATGTTCATGCAGTTCGGTTCCGTGAAGGACGTTCGAAAGGGGGCAACGGGGGAGCGTGGCTGGAAGGGAGTGCTCAGGCGGTGGCCAGCAGCAGGGGCGGTACGGCGGGCTGCGGGGTGGCGTCGATGCGACGTGGCTGCAGCAGGCTGCCATCGAGCAGGCGCGGCAACAGCGCGATGGCATCGTGGAAGGTGTCGATCGCGGCATGCTCGATGCCGGCCTTCGTGCAATGGGTGATCAGGCGGCGCTTGGCGAATACGAAGTCGGCATCTTCGGACACGCAGAAATCCGAGCTGCCGTCGCCGATCATCAGCACGCGCGGCGCTTCGTTGGCACGTGCCTGCGCGGCGCAGGTGCACTTGCAGGTGCCACTGCGGCAGCCTTCGGCCTGGTAGGGCGATTCCAGTTCCCAGTGGTCTTCGCACCAGCGCAGGTGGTTGGCCACCACCGGCAGCCGCGACAGGCCGTGGTTGGCGAGGATGCGGTGGATCGCATAGTCCAGGCCGTCGCTGACGATGCGCAGCGGCAGGCCCAGCTGCTCGGCGCGGGCGACGAAGGCGACGAAGCCCGGATCGATCTGCACCTGGTCCAGGTGCGCGTCAAGCGTGGCCGGGTCCAGCTTCAGCAGCCGCACCTGGCCCTGCATGCATTCACGCGAGCCGATCTTTCCCGCTTTCCACTGGTCTTCCAGTTCCTGCCAGCCCGGCTGGCCGTACTTTTCCAGCAGCGAGTCGATGACATCTTCGAGGCTGATGGTGCCATCGAAGTCACACAGGATGCTCCAGTGCATGGGCAGGTCCGTCGATGAAAGAAGCGCCCGGCCCGATGCCGGGGCAGGCTCAATGTAGGTAGGCAGCCTTTCTCGTTCCTTTCCTGTTGAAAGGCTCTATTGACGGGCTGGGAAAGCGTTCAGGAAGGTGCATGGATGAATGCGCGGAGCGCAGGCCACGCGTGCACGTACGGGTCAGGCGCGGGCCAGGACCTGCAGGATTTCGGCCGTGTCTTCACGGGTCTGCCAGGCGCTGTTGCCCAGGGTGAGCATGCGTGCGGCGAAGTCGCGCGCGTTGGGCATGTCGTCCTGCGGCACGATGCCGCGCAGGTACGTGTAGTCGGGCAGGGCATGGATGAACATGCGGCTGGCGCCGAGACCGCGTGGCCACAGCTCTTTCAGCACGGCATCGCGGGCCCGCTGGCTGGGTAGCAGCAGCATCAGCATCGGCCAGGTGCCGCCGGTACCGGCCAGCCCATCGACCACTTCCACCGCCGGCAGCTGTGCCAGCTGCACGCGCAGCTGCAATGCACGCAGGCGCCCTGCCTGCAGGAAGGCCGGCAGGCGCCGCGCGGCATGTGCACCGATGTTCTGCCGCCACTGGCTGACCCGGTGCTGCGGAATCTCCAGCGGGAAAATGTCACCGACCGCTTCTTCCAGGTCGCCACGCTGCAATGCGCTGCGCAGCGGATTTCCGTACACCAGCGACAGCAGCGACGGCCGATAGCAGGCGGCCAGGCCGAGCAGCTGCACACTGCGCAGCAGTTCCCAGCGCAGGTTGAAGCGCACCTGTTCGGCGGCATGTCCGGCCAGCGCGGCACGCAGTTCGTCATCGCGGCTGACCAGCAGGCCGCCTTCGTGCAGGCTCAGGCCCTTGCCGGCGGCCAGGCTGAAGAATCCGATATCGCCGCGCAGGCCGACACTGGTGTTGCCAACGCGTGCGCCGAGCGCCTGCGCGGCATCCTCGATCACCCAGGCGCCGGCGCCGCGCGCAACCTCGCATGCCAGTTCGACATCGGCGATGCGCCCGCCCAGGTGAGTGGGCAGGATCGCCAGCGTGCGTGCATCGGCCAGGCGCTTGAGCTGGCCAGGGTCGAAATCGAAGTGGCCATGACGGGTGTCGCACAGCTGTACGCGAAGGCCCAGGCTGTGCACCGCGATCGGCACCAGCGGGCAGGTGTAGGCCGGCAGGATCACGGTGTCGCGCTGGGGTGTGCGCCTGCGCAGCGTTCGCAGCGCGATCAGCAGCGCGTGCGTGCCGGAACAGGTCAACTGCAGCGGCGGTGTGCCGAGCTGGCTGGCCAGGACCGCGCGCAGGTCGCCACCGCCAGGAAGGAAGTCGCTGGCCTGCATCGGCAGGCCGGCGGTGGGCGGCAGCTCGCGCGCGAACAGGCTCATCGCAACGTGCTCATGCGGTGCTTTCGGCAGGGCTGTGCGGATCGTCCGCTTCGGCACGGCCCAGGCAGACGATGCCGGCCACGATCAGTACCGCGCCGACCAGGTGATGCAGGGTCAGCGGTTCGTTCAACAGCCACGCCGACAGCAGCAGAACGCTGATCACTTCCAGGTGCGATGCGGCAAATGCAGGGCCGATCGGCGCATGGCGCAGCAGGCTCATCCAGGTGAAGAACGCACCCACGTAGCCGAGGATGGCGCCGTACACCCACGGCTGCGACAGCACGCGCAGCAGCCAGGCGGTGTTGGCCTCGACCGGCAGCGCGGCATCACCGGCATACTTGAAGCACAGCTGGGCCAGCGTGTCGAAGGCCATCAGCAGCGGGAAGCCGATCACATACAGACGCCTCATGAGCCGGCCCCCACCACCGCCACGCCTGCAGTGACCAGCAGCATGCCGGTCACCCGCAGCGGGGTGAGCTTCTCGCGGAACAGGAAACGGCCGGCGATCATCAGCGCGACGATGTTGATCGAGCCCAGCAGTACGCCCTTGGACAGCGGCACCAGCGACAGGAAGGCGATCCAGGCGACGAACTCAAGCACGTAGCAGGCGATGCCGATCCACAGCCAGGGCCGGCTGAGCATGTGTTTCCAGCGCTGCAGGCCTTCGCCGTCCTGCGGGTCGCTGGCGGCGGCCTTGAAGGCAAGCTGGCCACCGGTATCGAGCACCACGTTGGCCAGCCACAGCAGCGTGGCGAGTGCCCCCATCTCAGGCCACCGCCTTGAGTACGCCCGTGCGTTCACCGATCTCGGTGAAAAAGCGCGCGCTGCGACGGATCACATCGCGGCGTTCGCGGTCGATGGTGATCATGTGGTAGCTGTCTTCCAGTACCACCAGTTCCTTCGGACCGCTGACCCGCGACATCACCAGCTCGGCGTTGCCCATGCTGGCCACGTCGTCTTCGCGGGCGTGCATCACCAGGCACGGTGCGGTGACCTGGTGCAGATGGCGGCGGGTCCAGTTGCTCAGCGCACGCATCTCGGCCAGCGCATGCCAGGGGTTGCCCGGCAGCCCGGCGGCGGCACTGTCGCCGGACAGCATGGCGGCGCTGACCTGCGCACGCAGTCGCTCGTCACGCAGGCCGTAGGGCGGCTCTTCCATGAACATGCGGTCGCGGCCGATGTTGAAGCGCTTGAACCACGGCAGCAGGAACGAGAAGCGGGCCACGGCGGGGATGTTCCAGCCGTCGTAGCGGAAAGTGGCGCCGTATACGCCGACCCCGGACACCCACTCCGGGCGACGTGCAGCCAGGGCCAGCGACAGCACCGCGCCCATCGACAGGCCACCGACGAACAGCTGGTCGACCTTGCCGCGCAGGGTTGCCGCCGCATCTTCCACGCCCTGGTACCACTGTTCCCAGGTGGTCGCCAGCAGGTCATCCACGCTGCCGCAATGGCCGGGCAACTGCACGCCGTGCACGGTGAAACCGGCGTTGTTCAGCCCTTTGCCCAGCATGCGCATTTCCGCCGGGGTGCCGGTCAGGCCATGGACCAGCAGCACGCCCTGGGGGCCACCGGGGAGGAAGAAGTCGTGCGATTCGGTCACCTGGCGGCTCCGGGACGGCAGTGGGGATGGCAGGATCGCAAGCGCGATTTTCGCCAGCCTTTCAGCGCCCCGGGCCGGGTCAGGGCGCCTTCAGCAGCGGCAGTGTGATGGCGACCTTCAGTCCGCCACCGGGGCGGTTCAGGAAGCTCAGGCGGCCGCCGAAGTGCTCCACCGCCTCGTGCGCGATGGCCAGGCCGAGGCCGGTGCCGCTGGCATTGGTGCCCGGTGCCCGGAAGAAGCGCTCGCCCAGCCGTGGCATCACGTCGTCGGGCACGCCGGGGCCGTTGTCTTCCACATACAGTTCGACATCATTGTCGTCCAGCGCGTGCACGCCGACCGTGACGGTCGCATTGCGGCCGGCATAACGCAGGGCGTTGTCGATCAGGTTGTCCAGCGCTTCCTGCAGCATGGCGCCGTTGCCGAGTACACGCAGCGGATGGGGGCTGCCGCGGTAGCCGAGGTCGATGCCATCACGGATCGCCTCCGGAACGCGCGTGCCGACCCATTGCGGCACCAGCTCGCACAGGTCCAGTGCCTCCACGGTATCGGGCACGGTCTGGGCCCGGCTCAGCGCCAGCAGCTGGGTGCTGACCCGGGCAGTGCGCTGGTTGAGCCGGCGGATGTGCTGCAGTGCCTCGCGCACCGTATCGGGATCACCATGTGCCAGCGCCTGGTCCACGTGCAGGGCCATGCCCGCCAGCGGCGAACGCAGCTGGTGCGCGGCATCGGCGATGAAGCGGTTCTGCAGGGTGATCATTTCCGCCTGGCGGGCAAACAGATCGTCGATGGTGCTGATCAGTGGCTGGATCTCCTCCGGCACGTCGGCATCGGAGATCGGTGCCAGTTCGCCGCGGCGCTGCGCCAGGCGGGTCCTCAGCGGGGTCAGGATGCGCAGGCCGTAGGTCACGCCGAACCAGACCAGCGCGGCAGTGCCCAGCGCCAGCATGGTCATCAGCGGGATGATGATCATCAGGATCTCGCGCGCACGCTGTCGGCGGTCGGCCATGCTCTCGGCCACCGTCACCGCCAGCTGGTCCTGCGGATCGTTCATCGCCTGCGTGCAGACGGTGGCCATGCGCACCTGCTGGCCATTGAGGTTGCCGTCGTACAGCGCCGGATGCACGCCGGTGCAGTCCTGCGAGGGGGCATAGGGGCTGAAGTCGGCGTTGCCGCTGAGGGTGCCCTTGCGGCTGCTGTCGACGTTGAAGTAGCGATGGCCGTCGGGGTCGTACTCGATCAGGAAGCGCGCCTGCGGAGACAGGTCGCTGGTCACCGGCATGGTGCTCAGCATCTGCGCGAACGAGTGGGTGTCGTCGATCAGGTTGCGGTCGTGGATGCGGTTGGAATAGTCCAGCGCAACGTAATAGGCCAGGATCGTGTTGAAGGTGAGCAGGCCCAGCATCGGCAGCGCCAGGAAGGCGAGCAGGCGCCGGCGCAGGCTGGGGGGGGGCCACTGATCACGAGGCGCTTTCGTCCTGCGCGTCTTCCAGCATGTAGCCCAGCCCGCGCACGGTGCGGATGCCCATGCCGCCGGGCTGCAGCTTGCGGCGCAGGCGGTGCAGGGCGATGTCCAGGCCGTTGTCGGTCAGATCCTGGCCCCAGTCGCACAGCGCTTCCACCAGCTGCGCGCGCGATACGATGCGCTCGGCGCGTACCGCCAGTGCCGACAGCAGGCCGAATTCGCGCGCGGTCAGTTCCAGCGACTGGTCGTCGATCCACACCCGATGCCCGGCCAGGTCGATGCGCAGGCGGCCGATGCGCAGGTCCGGGTTGCCATTGCTGGTGACCCGGCGCAGCTGGGCACGCACGCGTGCTTCGAATTCGTCCAGCGCGAACGGCTTGACCAGGTAGTCGTCGGCACCCAGGTCGAGCACACGCACGCGCTCGGCCAGACCGTCACGGGCGGTCACCACCAGCACTGCGAGGCCATCTCCGCGCAGGCGCAGGCGCTGCAGCACATCGCGGCCATCCAGCTGCGGCAGGCCCAGGTCCAGCACCAGCAGTGCGTACTGGGTCGAGCCCAGGGCTGCGTCGGCGTGCGCGCCATTGTCGACGTGGTCGACCACGTACCCCTGCCGGCGCAGCGAGGCGCACAGGCCGGAGGCGATGTCCGGGTCGTCTTCAGCAATCAGAACGCGCATGCGCGGGGGCTCCTGTAACGGTCAGGCCCACCGGATGGACGGGGTGGGCCTCTCGGCTGCCGAGGGTAGCCGCAAACCGGGTGAAGGTGGAGCGCGGCGGCGCCGTTGGGCGCGGTCGCGCTGTTCCGCCATTCAGTCCTGCAGGCCGGGCTCGCCCTGCGCCAGCGGCACCCGCGAACCGTCCAGCAGGCCACGGCTGAGCCTGCCATCTTCGATGAACAGCAGTTCGCCGTTCTCGCCGTTCTTGATGCTGCTGTCGATGGCGATCACACGGTCGCCATGGAAGCTGCTGACATGCGGCATCGAGGTATGGCCGACCACGATGCGCGAGAGCTGCAGGCGGTCGAGCACGTTCTGCACCCCTGCGGTGTCCAGGCGCCCATCGAAGTAGCCGCGGTACCAGATCGGGCTGGTCTTGCCGTCATACAGCGGTGCGGTGGCCGGGTCGGCCTTCACTTCGGCCCTGGGCAGGCCGAGCGAGGCCTGGTAGGCCGCGTTGGTGCGCGCCGGGTCCAGCGCCAGCTCGACGGCTTCGGGCGAAATGCCGCCGTGCAGGAACAGGGTGTCACCGATCTTCAGCAGTACCGGGCGGGTGCGCAGCCACTGCCCGATCACCGAGTCGGGACCGTACAGTTGCGGGTAGCTGCGACCGAGCAGCTGGGCGCTGCGCAGGTACTTCGGGTTGACATAGCGCAGGTCGTCGTACAGCACCATGGTCTCGTGGTTGCCGAGCACGAAGTGCACCGCGCCGCCGGCCGCAGCCGCCTGCTGCTGCAGGCCATACAGCAGCCAGAAGGCTTCGGTCACCTGCGGGCCGCGATCGAATACATCGCCGGCGATGACCAGGGTGTCCTTGCCCAGCGCCCAGCGGTCCTGTGCGTCGATGACCTGGTGGGCGCGCAGCAGGCGCACCAGCAGTCCGTACTGGCCGTGGATGTCGGACAGCGCGACGATGCGCGGCACGGCCGGCAGCACCGAGATCGACGGTGCATTCGGGGCAGCCACATGCACCGTGTGTTCGTAGCCGCAGCGCGGGGCGATATCGGTACCTGCGGCCTGCGTGGCAAGCGTGTGCGACTCGACCTTGTCGTCGCAGATCCATCTGGCCTGCAGCCGGTCGCCCTCGCGGAACACATAGGGGCCATCGGCCTGCACGTGGTCGGCGGGCGCGGCAACCTCGCGGGCCTGTGTGGCTCCGGCGCTGCAGGCCAGCAGCGGCAGCAGCAGGGCGGTCATCAGGGAAGGGCGATAGCGCGACATCGGCGGTGTCCGGCGGCGGAAACATCCGATGCTAACCGGCACGACCGGATCGTGGTGTGCGCGAATGGGCGGGTCAGGCGCCGTGCCCGTCGTCCTTGAGCTTGCGCACACGTGTTGCGGCGGCCTGCAGGGGCTGGCCGTCACGCCCGCGCGGCTGCATGTAGGGCAGCGGCCGCCGCGTCGCCGATTCGATCAGCTGTGAATGGGCTTCGCCTGCACCGAAGCGATGGCGCTCTCCCCACTGGCGCAGTGCGACCAGCAGCGGGAACAGTTCCAGGCCTGCGGCGGTGAGCACGTATTCCTGGTAGGCCGAGCCGTCGGAGGCCGGTTGCAGTTGCAGGATGCCGGCCTCGACCAGCCTGCGCAGGCGATCACTGAGGATGTTGCGGGCGGCGCCCAGGCTGCGCTGGAAGTCGCCGAAGCGGCTGACGCCGTCGAAGGCATCGCGGATCACCAGCAGTGCCCAGCGATCACCGAGCAGATCGGCGCTGCGGGCAACGGGGCAGGGGCTGTCTGCGTGCATGGCGGTCTCCGTCCGATGTGGTTGCAGTTTAAAACCAATGGCGCTAGCCTGCATTCGGTTTCAATATGCAACCAGATAATGAGTGCCATGCCGATTCCACGCTCCCTGCTGGTGCTGCTTGCGGTTGCCGCCGGTGCCAGCGTTGCCAATGTCTATTACGCACAACCGCTGCTGGATCGGCTGGCGCAGGCCTTTGCCTTGGAGCGGGCAGTAGCCGGTGCGGTGCTGGCCGCGACCCAGGCCGGCAGCGTGCTGGCATTAATCGGATTGCTGCCGCTGGCTGACCGCGGTGATCGGCGGCGACTGCTGCGGCTGCAGTTGGCGGCACTGGTGGTGGCTCTGCTGTGGCTGGCGGCGGCACGCACGGCCAGCTGGCTGTTGTCGGGCATGCTGCTGGCCGGGCTGTTGGGCACCGCGCTGACCCAGGGCTTGATCGCCTACACGGCAGCGATGGCCCCGGCCACGCAGCGCGGGCGCGTGGTGGGGGTGGTGCAGGGCGGGGTGTTCATCGGGCTGCTGCTGGCGCGGGTGCTGTCCGGCACGGTGGCGGCCATCGCCGGCTGGCAAGCGGTCTACCTGTTGTCGGCAGCGGTGATGGCGGCCCTGTCCATACTGCTGTGGCGGCGCCTGCCGGCCGTGCCGATACCGGCGTTGCCGCCACGTTGGGGCGAACTGCTGGGCTCGATGCTGGGCATGCTGCGCGAGGACCGAACGCTGCGCGAGCGCGGGCCGCTGGCGTTGCTGCTGTTTGCGGGGCTCAACGTGTTCTGGGCCGCCGCCCCGTTGCCGCTGTCGGCACCGCCGCTGCACTGGTCCACCGCGGCCATCGGTGCGCTGGGCCTGGCCGGGGTGGTGGGTGCATTGATGGCAGCGCGGGTCGGGCACTGGATGGACTGCGGTTTTGCCGATCGGGTCAGTCTTGGCGCGTTGCTGCTGATGCTGGTCGCGTGGTGGCCGCTGCTGGGCATGCCGCAGTCGCTGTCGTTGCTGCTGCTGGGTGTGATCGTGCTCGATCTGGGTGGGCAGGCGCTGCATGTATCGAACCAGGCGCTGCTGCTGGGCGCGCCGGGTGAGCAGCATGGACGCCTGGTGGCCTTGTACATGCTGTTCTATGCCGTGGGTAGCGGTGCCGGTGCGGCGGCTGGGCCCTGGATGCAGGCCCGGCATGGCTGGCCTGCGGTGTGCCTGCTGGGCGCCGGCATCGCGGTGCTCGCGCTGCTGTGGTGGGCGGCGTGGCGGGTGGTGGCGGTGAAAGCAGCAGCTGGCGGCCGTATTGGTAGAGCCGGCTGTCGGTAGAGGCGACTGTCAGTCGACTGCTCTTCGCCCCGCGTGCGAAAAATCCCGCGCTGCGCGCGATAGTCGACCAGCGGTCGACTCTACCTGTCCTGTCGTCATCGCTGCAGTGCACGCCGTCCCGGGGCTTCCTGCAGGTCCGCGCTGGCCACCACCACGCGGTTGCGGCCGCTGCGCTTGGCCTCGTACATCGCGGCGTCGGCACGTGCCATCAGCCGCTCGTAATCCGGATGACCATCGTGACCGGCCACGCCGATGCTGGCGGTCAGCTCCAGCACCTGGCCATTGGCCAGTGCTACCGGCGACTGTGCGATCTGCCGGCGCAGGCTCTCGGCGATCACCGCGGCCTGTGATTCGCTGGCCGCGACCAGCACCACCACGAACTCCTCGCCGCCATAGCGGAACAGGTAATCACTGCCGCGGGTCAGCTGGCCGAGCAGGCCGGCGACGTGCTGCAACGCGCGGTCGCCGGCATCGTGGCCGTGGCCGTCGTTGATTGCCTTGAAATGATCCAGGTCGAGCAGCAGCAGCGAGAACGGCGTGCGGTTGCGTGTGGCCAGCTCGATTTCCCGGCGCAGCACGGTGGGCAGGAAGCGGCGGTTGAGCAGGTTGGTCAGCGCGTCGCTGCCGGCATCCAGTTCGCCGATGCGTTCGAACAGCAGCGTCATCAGGGTACGGATGCTGGCCAGGTCCTCGCGGATCGACGGCAGGGCTGCCAGGCGTTGCGCAGGGTCATCGTCAGTGGCGCGCTGCAGGCATCCGTCGATGCGGGCCATCAGCCGGCCGACCTGCTGGGTCTCGCTGCTTTCGCCAAAGCTGGGAATACCCTTGTGGGTGAACCACAGGCCGAATTCGGAGGTGGCCAGGCTGGCGCTGTCGCTGCCCTGCATATGGCCGGCCAACGCGTAGAGGAGGGCGTTTTCCCAGTCCAGCAGCAGTGCACGCTGGCGCTCGCGTTCGGTGCTGACGTTCTGCACCAGCGAGAACAGCCGGTATGCCGCGTCGGCGCGGCTGGAGCGCTCGCGCGCATGGGTGTAGGCGAGGGTCATGCCTTCCATGGCGATGTCCATGATCGCACTGAGGCAGTCGATGGCGGCGAATGCGGTGGCACTGTCGGGCGCGTCGTCACGCAGGCGCACGAACAGCTCGTGCTTGAGCACGCGCGCGCCGCGGGTGACCAGGTCGACGGGAATACCGACCCGTGCATGCACATCGCCGATCACCCGTTGCGAGGCAACGGTGGCGACGACGCCGGCGGCGTCGGTGGTCAGCAGCTGCACCAGCCAGCGCTGCATGGCCGGCTGCAGGCGCTGCTTGACCTGGTCATGGGACAGGAAGCGGCGTGCACGTGCGTCCTGCAGCAGCACTTCGTAGAAGCGTTGGGCCAGCGCCGGTGGGGCATCGGCGGCAGCGGCATGCAGCAGCGCGGTAGCGGCTGGGCCGGCCTGCTGCAGGCACAGCTGCCACGCCTCGGCCAGCGGCTGGCTGGCATCGTCCAGTTGGGGTGTTTCCACGTCGATCTCTGACTGCGTACGACAAACCACGGGTATCGGCCGCGGAGGCGTGCGGTTGATGGCGGGTTAGCCGGCCAGTTTACGCGCGGTGCAGGGTTGCACGGTGCGCAAACCACATCGGCGCCGCTGCGGCAATGAGTGAACGCATTTGAGAATCAATCGCATTGGTGGGAGAATGCGCGCACGGACCGGGCTGCAGGTGCCTGCAGCACTGCTCCGCCTCCCCCTCGTCGCTGCCTCAAGCCCTTTGCCAGAGGCCCCGTAGCCCTGCCAGAAGGTCCTGATCATGTCTCCTGCCGTTGTCCTATCGCCGCGCCCGCTGGCGCTTGCTGTTGCCGCCCTGCTGGCCGGCAGTGCCCTGACCGCCCAGGCCGAAACCGACGCTACCGATATCGACACGGTGCACGTCACCGCCTCGCAGATCGCGCGCCAGGCACTGGGTACCTCGACCATCACCGCCGAGGACATCGCCCGGCGCCCGCCAGCCAATGACATCGCCGAGCTGCTGCGGACCATGCCCGGCGTCAACCTGACCGGCAACAGTGCCTCGGGCCAGTACGGCAACAACCGCCAGATCGATCTGCGTGGCATGGGCCCGGAAAACACCCTGATCCTGGTCGATGGCAAGCGCATCGGCGCACGCGATGCCGTGCGCATGGGGCGCAGCGGTGAGCGCAATACCCGCGGTGACACCAACTGGGTGCCGGCGGAAATGATCGAGCGCATCGAAGTGCTGCGCGGCCCGGCGGCGGCACGCTATGGCTCCGGTGCTTCTGGCGGCGTGGTCAACATCATCACCAAGCGCCCGACCGGCGACCTGACCGGTGCGGTCGACCTGTACGGCCTGGTGCCCGAGCACAGCGCCGAAGGCGGCAGCGAGCGCGTCGGCCTGCAGTTGAGCGGGCCGATGACCGACACCCTGTCGTTCCGCCTGTACGGCAATCTCAACAAGACCGACGCCGATTCGCTGGAACTCAACCGTGACTTCGCGACGAATCCGAACGCGGTGCCGCCGGCCGGCCGCGAGGGCGTCAAGAACCGCGATGTCAACGCGCTGCTGCGCTGGGACGTGACCGCCAACCAGGTGGTGGAGTTCGAAGCCGGCACCAGCCGCCAGGGCAACATCTACGCCGGCGACCGTGCGGTCAGCACCACCGGCACTTCGACCGGCATCGATCTGGCCGCCCTGGCCGACAACAAGGCGGAGACCAACCGCATGTACCGCAACACCGGCGCGATCACCCATCGTGGCCGCTGGGGCGACGTGACCTCGCGGGTGACCGCCGCGGTGGAAGCGGTGAACAACTCGCGCATCAACGAAGGCCTGGCCGGTGGCCCGGAAGGCAGCTTCAACGGTACCGACTGGTCGACCTCGCGCCTGCGCAACTACCAGCTGGATGGGGAAGTGAGTTTCCCGACCACGCTGGGCGGCGCCGAGAACATCTGGACGCTGGGCTTCGAGTACCTGGACAGCCGCCTGACCGACCCGTATTCGATGAGCCAGTCCAGTACCAGCGGCGGCGGCATCCCGGGGCTGTCGGCCGATCGCACACGCGGCAAGTCCGACGCGCAGACCACGGCCGTGTTCGTGGAAGACAACATCTACCTGGGTGAGCGCTGGATCGTTACCCCAGGCCTGCGCTTCGACCACCACAGCCAGTTCGGCAACAACACCAGCCCCAGCCTCAATGCGCAGTTCCGCATCAACAGCGACTGGGTGGTAAAGGGCGGCATCGCCCGCGCGTTCAAGGCGCCGAACCTGTACCAGTCGAATCCGGACTATCTGTACTACACCCGTGGCAATGGCTGCCCGAATGCACTGCCGAGCCTGGGCGCCGGCTGCTACATGCGCGGCAACGCGGACCTGAAGGCGGAAACCAGCCTGAACAAGGAACTGGGCATCGAGTGGGCACCGCAGAGCGGCTGGCAGGCGTCGTTGACCTACTTCCACAACGACTACAAGGACAAGATCCAGGCCGGCTACACCCAGATCGGCCTGACTGCCGACACCAGGGGCCGCATCTTCCGCTGGGAGAACGCACCGAAGGCGATCGTGCAGGGGCTTGAAGGCAACCTGGTGATCCCGTTGCTGGGCGAGCAGGGCAACCGCCTGAAGTGGAGCAACAACTTCACCTACATGGTGGAAAACGAGAACAAGAGCACCGGCCAGCCGCTGTCGGTGATTCCGAAGTACACCGTCAACACGATGCTGGACTGGCAGGCCACCGACAAGCTGTCGCTGCTGCTGACCGGCACGTTCTACGGCAAGCAGAAGCCGGCCACCACCAACATCAACAATGATCCGCGCTGCACCGGTACCTGCGATCCGTCGCTCGCGCTGCAGGACCGTGGTGCGTACAACATCTGGGGCGTGAGCGCGCGCTACAAGGTGACCGAGACGGTCAGCTTCGGTTTCGGCGTCAACAACCTGGCCGACAAGCGCCTGTTCCGCGAGGCCAACAGCAGCGATGCCGGCGCGGCAACCTACAACGAGCCGGGCCGCGCGTACTGGGCCAGCCTGCGTTTCGGGTTCTGATCGCAGGCGGGCGTCGTTCCGCTGGGCTCGCCAGGCACGGCCTGGCGCTACTGGGTAGCGCCGGGCCATGCCCGGCGGCTCCGGACCTGCGCGCCTGCAATGTTATAAACACCGTGATAGTTTCCCCACGGCCGCCGGCGTAGCCTGCCTCCATCGCAAAGGAGCTGTTGCCATGGGCCACGACCACGATCACCTGCCATCCGAGATCCGCCACGAGAAACCCTTGTGGTGGGCGCTCGGCCTGACCTCCACCTTCCTCGTCGTCGAAGTGGTGGGCGCGTTCTGGACCAACAGCCTGGCGCTGTTGTCCGATGCGGCGCACATGGCCACCGATGCTCTGGCATTGATGATCGCGCTGGTCGCGGTGCGGCTGAGCCGGCGCCCGCCGGACGCGCGTCGCACCTACGGCTATGCGCGCCTGGAAGCGCTGGGCGCGATGATCAACGGCGCTATGCTGTTCGTGGTTGCCGGCTACATCCTGTGGGAAGCCATTGGGCGTTTCCGTGAACCGCAGGAGATTGCCTCGTCGGGCATGCTGGTGATTGCGGCGGCGGGCCTGGTCATCAACCTGATCTCGATGCGCCTGCTGCAGGCCGGCAGCGGCGAGAGCCTCAACGTGAAGGGCGCCTACCTGGAAGTGTGGGCGGACATGCTCGGCTCGGTGGCAGTGATTGCTGGCGCGCTGTTGATCAAGTGGACTGGCTGGAAGCCGATCGATCCCATCCTGGCGGTACTGATCGGCCTGTGGGTGCTGCCGCGCACCTACGTACTGATGCGAGAGGCGATCAACGTGCTGCTGGAAGGCGTGCCCAAGGGCATGGACGTGGCCAAGGTGCGCGACAGCCTGTCCGGCCACGCTGCGGTGCTGGACGTGCATGACCTGCATGTGTGGGCGCTGGCCTCCAGCACCCCGGCGCTGACCGCGCACATCGTGATGCGCGACGGCACCGATGCCGATGCGCTGCGCCGTGAGCTGGGCGGGCGCCTGCACGATGACTTCGGCATCGAGCACGTGACACTGCAGCTCGAAGCGGACCACTGCGGCGAAGCCTGTGGCGAGCCGGCACCGGCCAAGGGCGGCGAGCACGAGGGCCATGAAGGCCACGACCATGGCGAGGACGCGCAGGGGCATCGCGGTCACGTGCATCGTTGAATGAAAATGAAGGCCGCACCGGGGAATGCCCGGTGCGGTCATTCGTCCCGTCGCGAGGCCAGCCGATCCGCCAGCCGGGTCGGCTCCGGCAGCCGGTAGCCACGCAGCGTGCGTTGCACCCAGTCCAGCGCGGTATCGGCACTCACCCGATGGCCGCCGGCCACGAACAGCGGCTTGCAGCGGATCTTGCTGCGCAGCACCCAGCCCAGTTGTTCATCGCCATCCAGCAGCGGTGTGTGCGCGCCGGCCTCGACGCCCGGTTCGACGAACCGGCCCACCAGTTTCGACTTGGCCACGCCGATGCTTGGCAGGTCAGTGACCACACCGAGGTGAGCGGCCACACCCAGCCGGCGTGGATGGCTGATGCCGTGGCCGTCGACGAACACCAGGTCCGGCGTGCGCGGCAGCAGCGCCAGCGCGGCCAACAACGCTGGCAGCTCGCGGAAGCTGAGCAGGCCGGGGATGTAGGGCATCACCGTAGGAATCCGCGCGATTTCCTGCGCTACGGGCTGCAGCGTCTTCGCATCCAGCAGCACCGCCGCGGCGCGGGTGATGGCGCCGCTGTCTTCGAAGCCGACATCCAGCCCGGCCAGCCAGCGCACGTTGCGCGGCAGGCGGTCCTGGCGCTCCACGCGGCCAGCCAGCCGGATCTGCTGCTCGCGGGCGGCGGCGACGCTGCCTTCCCAGCGCCCGGGGTCGATCACCGTATTCATTGGCCGCAGCATCGCATGCGCGGTGCCACGGCCCGGTGAGTGGCGCCCGGGGCTACAATGGCCGCCTGCCTTTCCTCGCGTTGGAGACCCTGCAGTGACCCGTAAACTCGTACTGTTGCGCCATGGCCAGAGCCAGTGGAACCTGGACAACCGCTTCACCGGCTGGGTCGATGTCGACCTGACCGAGCAGGGGCGCCGGGAAGCGGCCGCCGCCGGTCGCCTGATGCGCGAGGAAGGCCTGCAGTTCGACGTTGCCCACACCTCCGTGCTCAAGCGCGCCATCCACACCCTGCAGGGGGCGCTGGCCGAGCTGGAGCAGGACTGGCTGCCGGTGAACAAGTCCTGGCGCCTCAACGAGCGCCACTACGGCGGCCTGCAGGGCCTGGACAAGGCCGAGACCGCCGCCAAGCACGGCGAGGACCAGGTCAAGGTGTGGCGTCGTTCGTACGACATCCCGCCGCCGGCCATGGACCTGGAAGATCCGGGCCATCCGATCCATGACCGCCGCTACGCCGGCCTGGACCGCAACGCGCTGCCGGGCACCGAATCGCTGGCGACCACCCTGGACCGCGTGCTGCCGTACTGGCACGACGCCATCGCGCCGCAGCTGAAGGACGGCAAGACCGTGCTGGTCACCGCCCACGGCAACTCGCTGCGCGCGCTGTACAAGTACCTCAACAATGTCTCGCGCGAGGAAATCCTCGAGCTGAACATCCCGACCGGCATCCCGCTGCTGTTCGAACTGAACGATGATCTGACCGTGCAGTCGTTCCGCTACCTGGGCGACCCGGAAGCGGCGCGCAAGGCTGCTGAAGCCGTAGCCAACCAGGGCAAGGCGCGGTAGATACCCACCGCTGGTGGGTATTGCTCTGGCGGGTATGTGCGGACCAACGGTCCGCACGTGCCCGATTGCGGCCACGGGCGTTCCCCCTGTGACCTTTGGCCGGTCCCACCGCAGGCCTCCCCGGCTACCCTGTGAAATTACCCGCAGGAGAGCCTCATGAACGTCCGCAACCTGGTCCCGCTGGGCCTGACCATCGCCATCGCTGCCTCGCTGGCCGCCTGTGGCAAGAATGAAACCGCTCCGGCGGCCAGTGCCGACGCCAAGCCGGCCTTCGACCTGTCGCAGATCAAGACCGCGCTGATCAGCCTCAATAGTGCCGATCTGGATCCGGCCATCTCGGCCTGTACCGACCTCAATGGCTTCGTCAACAGCAAGTGGCTGAAGGCCAACCCGGTGCCGGGCGACCAGACCACCTGGGGCAGCTTCGAGATCCTGCGCGAGCGCTCGCTGGAAGTGCAGCACACGCTGGTGCAGCAGGCCGCCGCCAGCCAGGCCAAGGCCGGCTCGGTGGAAGCCAAGATCGGTGACATCTGGAAGACCGGCAACGATGAAGCCAAGATCGAAGCCGCTGGCCTGGCGCCGCTGCAGCCGCAGCTGGACAAGATCACCGCGCTGAACGACACCGCCGCCATCACCCAGTACCTGCGCGACAGCCAGGCCGAGGGCAAGGGCGTGCTGTTCTCGCTGTTCGCCAATGCCGACTACAAGGATTCGGCCAACGTCATCGCCTACGTCGGCCAGGGCGGCCTGGGCCTGCCGGAGAAGGGCTACTACTTCGACGATGCGCAGGCCAGGATCCGCGACGCCTACGTGGCCTACATCGCCCAGGTGCTGACCCTGTCCGGCGTGGACGCCGCGCAGGCCGCCGAGCAGGCCAAGGCCGTGATGGCCTTTGAAACCCGCCTGGCCAAGGCCTCGATGTCGCGCATCGAAATGCGTGACCCGGCCAAGCGCTACAACCCGCTCAGCGCCGCCGACGCCGACAAGCTGACCCCGAACTTCAGCTGGACCGCGCTGTTCGACACCCTGAAGGTGCCGGCCGCGCAGAAGTTCTCGCTGGCGCAGCCGGGCTTCTTCGGTGAAATGGACAAGATGCTCGCCGATGTGCCGGCCAGCACCTGGCAGGCCTACCTGCGCTTCCACACCATCGACGATGCCTCGCCGTACCTGAGCAGCCAGTTCGAGAAGGCCAACTTCGAGTTCTTCGGCAAGACCCTGCGCGGCCAGCAGGAGATGCAGCCGCGCTGGAAGCGCGTGCTGGAGTCGGTCAACAGCGGCATGGGCGAAGCCCTGGGCCAGCTGTACGTCGACGCCGTGTTCCCGGCCGAGTCGAAGGTCGCCATGCAGCACCTGGTGGAAAACCTGTCGCAGGCGCTGAAGGCGCGCCTGGAGCAGCTGCCGTGGATGGGCGAAGAAACCAAGAAGAAGGCACTGGAAAAGTGGGCCAGTTTCACCCCGAAGATCGGTTACCCGGACAAGTGGCGTGAGTGGACGGGCCTGCAGACCAACGGTGACAGCTACCTGGGCAACATGCAGGCGGCACGTGCGTTCAACTACCGCTACATGCTGGACAAGATCGGCAAGCCGGTGGACAAGACCGAGTGGGGCATGACCCCGCAGACCGTCAACGCGTACTACAACGCCACCAAGAACGAGATCGTGTTCCCGGCGGCGATCCTGCAGGCGCCGTTCTTCGACGCCAAGGCCGATCCGGCGTTGAACTACGGCGGCATCGGTGCGGTCATCGGCCACGAGATGATGCACGGCTACGACGACTCGGGCAGCCAGTTCGCCGCCAACGGCAACTTCGACAACTGGTGGACCGATGCCGATCGCAAGGCCTTCACCGAGCGTACCGACCAGCTGGTCGCACAGTTCGATGGCTACGAGTCGGTGCCGGGCGTGTTCGTGAAGGGCAAGCTGACCCTGGGCGAGAACATCGGTGATCTGGGCGGCCTGACCGTGGCCTACGACGCGCTGCAGATGGCGCTGAAGGAAGATCCGAAGGCGAATGTCGAGGTCGATGGCCACAGCCAGGACCAGCGCTTCTTCATGAACTGGGCCACAGTGTGGCGCCGCAACTTCACCGACGGTGAGCTGCGCGTCCGCCTGAACACCGACCCGCATGCGCCGGCCAACTTCCGTGCCAACGGTGCACCGTCGAACATGCCCTCCTATGCCGCTGCATTCCAGTGCAAGGCCGGCGACGCGATGGTGCGTGCCGACGACAAGCGCGTGGTGATCTGGTAATCGATCGCACGTGATGCGTGATGCGAAAGGCCCGGCGAACGCCGGGCCTTTTGTTTGTCGACCCGGTGGCGCTGGATCGGTAGAGTCGACCGCTAGTCGACTATCGCGCGCAGCTCGGGGTTTTCGCGATCGGTACGAAGAGCAGTCGACCAACAGTCGACTCTACCGACGAGCCAGCCAGAGCATCAGTCAGGCCAGCTCCGGTTCCCGTGCCAGCATGCGATGGAAGCGCTGCAGCACGTAGGGATCGATCAGTCCGCCGGACTGCTCGTCGATGATGCGCAACGCAGTCTCGCGTTCCATCGCCGCGCGGTAGGGGCGTACGCTGGTCATGGCATCGTAGGCATCCGCAACGGTGACGATGCGTGAGCCCAGCGGAATGCTCTCGCCACGCAGGCCATCGGGATAGCCGCTGCCATCGAAGGCCTCGTGATGGGCGCGGATCAGGCGTGCGACCGGTGCCGCGTCGCTGCGGCCGGTGGAGAGGAAGATGTGTTCGCCGCGCACCGGATGCTCGCGCATGATCGCGCGTTCTTCGTCGGTATGCCGGCGCGGTGTCAGCAGTACATCGTCGGGAATGCCGATCTTGCCGATGTCGTGGAAGCGCGCGGCCAGGCCGATCTGCGAACAGGCATCGTCATCGAGATCGCAGTGCGTGGCCAGGCGCTGCGCGAGCAGGCCAACGCGGTCGCAATGGTGGCGGGTGTAAGCGTCGCGCATCTGCAGCGACATCGAGAGGGCATCGATCAGGCAGGCCTGCGCGTGCAGCAGGTCGGGGGCGGGTACGGCGTCAGAGAACATGGTCATCCGCCCGCACCGGGTGGGGACCGGTGCGGGGTGTTCGGGGGCGATCAACCCGGGGCGAGGGTGGTCAGAAGGGCGCGGGCCGCGTTGAAGCGGTCTTCCGGCAACGGCAGCGGGTGCTTGATGCGCAGCTTGTCGGGCCCTTCCATGGCGTACAGGTTCGGTTGCTTCTGGATCAGCTGGATCACCGCCATCGGATCGATGTTCGGCTTGGATTCGAACACGATGCGGCCACCGTTCTCGCCCAGGTCCAGCTTGCGGATGCCCAACGTGTTGGCTTTCAGCTTCAGCTCGGCGATGGCGAACAGGTGCTTGGCCGCGTCCGGCAGCAGGCCGAAGCGGTCAATCATCTCCACCTGCAGCTCGCGCAGCGCATCGCTGTCGCGCGCGCTGGAAATGCGCTTGTACAGGGTCAGACGGGTGTGCACGTCCGGCAGGTAGTCTTCCGGAATCAGTGCCGGCACATGCAGCTCGACTTCGGCGCCGCGCACTTCCTCGCCGGCATCCAGGTCGGGCAGCTTGCCCTGCTTGATGCTGCGCACCGCGCGTTCCAGCAGTTCGGTGTACAGGCTGAAGCCGACCTCGGCCATCTGCCCGCTCTGGTCCTCGCCGAGCAGTTCACCGGCACCGCGGATCTCCAGATCGTGCGTGGCCAGGGTGAAGCCGGCGCCCAGTTCGTCCATCGAGGCGATCGCCTCCAGGCGCTTTTCCGCATCCGGAGTGATCGAGCGACGGTCGGGGGCCACCAGGTACGCGTAGGCGCGATGGTGCGAACGGCCGACGCGGCCGCGCAGCTGGTGCAGCTGGGCCAGGCCGAAGCGGTCGGCGCGGTTGATGATGATGGTGTTGGCGTTGGGGATGTCGATGCCCGACTCGATGATCGTGGTCGACAGCAGTACGTTGAAGCGCTGCTTCTGGAAATCCAGCATCACCTTTTCCAGCTCGCGCTCGGGCATCTGCCCGTGGGCGACGCCGATGCGTGCCTCGGGCACCAGCTCGGACAGCTCGCGCTGCATGCGGCCGATGCTTTCCACGTCGTTGTGCAGGAAGTACAGCTGGCCACCGCGAGCGAGCTCGCGCTGGAAGGCTTCGCGCAGCAGCGCGTTGTCCCACTGGGTGATGAAGGTCTGCACCGCCAGCCGGTTCGGCGGCGGCGTGGCGATGATCGACAGGTCGCGCAGGCCGGCCATGGCCATGTTCAAGGTGCGCGGGATCGGCGTGGCGGTCAGCGTCAGCAGGTGCACGTTGGCGCGCAGCGCCTTCAGGGCTTCCTTCTGGCGCACGCCGAAACGCTGCTCCTCGTCGACGATGACCATGCCGAGGTCCTTGAACTTCACGTCCGGCTGCAGCAGGCGGTGGGTGCCGACGATGACGTCGATGGTGCCGGCGGCCACCTTCTCCAGTTCGGCCTTGATTTCCTTGGCAGTCTTGAAGCGCGACAGCACTTCGACCTTCATCGGATAGTCGGCGAAGCGGTCGCGGAAGTTGCGGTAGTGCTGCTCGGCCAGCAGCGTGGTCGGCACCAGCACGGCCACCTGCTTGCCGGCGCTGGCCGCGGCAAATGCCGCGCGCACGGCCACTTCGGTCTTGCCGAAGCCGACGTCGCCGCAGACCACACGGTCCATCGGCTGGCTGCTGGCCAGGTCGCGCAGGGTCGCGTCGATGGCGGCCAGCTGGTCGGGGGTTTCCTCGAACGGGAAGCCGGCCGCGAACGGCTCGTACATTGCGCGGTCCACCTGCAGCGCCAGGCCGGCACGCGCCTGGCGGCGGGCCTGGATCTCCAGCAGCTCGGCAGCGACGTCGCGTACCTTTTCGGCGGCCTTGCGCTTGGCCTTGCTCCACTGCTCGCCACCGAGCGAATGCAGTGGCGCGGTTTCCGCCGAAGCGCCGGAGTAGCGGCTGATCAGGTGCAGCTGGGCGACCGGCACATACAGGCGGTCGCCCTTGGCGTACTCGATTTCCAGGAACTCGCCGGGCATGCCGCCGACGTCCATCGCGATCAGGCCACGGTAGCGGCCGACGCCATGGTCCTCGTGCACGATCGGCGCGCCCTCGGTCAGTTCGCCGAGGTCGCGGATGATCGCTTCCGGCTCGCGGCCGGCACGGCGCGTGCGGCGGGTGCTGCCGGCGCGCTCGGGGAACAGCTGGCGCTCGGTCAGCACCGCGATGCGCGGGTCGTCCAGTGCGAAGCCATCCTCCAGCGGCGCCACCGCGATCGCGAAGCGCGCATCGTCGGCGAGGAAGCTGGGCAGGTCGGCCACTACCGGTGGCTTCAGCTCGGCGGCCTGCAGCACTTCCAGCAGGGCCTCGCGACGCCCGGGCGAATCGGCGGCAATCAGTACCCGGCCCGGATAGTGGCCGAGGAAGGATTTCAGCGCGTCGCCAGCGGGGGCCTCGCGTGCGGCCACCGGCAGCGGCGGCAGCGGCTGGTCACCCAGCGCATGGGCATCGGCGATGCGCGCGTGGTCAGCCGACCACACCTCGATGCGCGGGGCATCGTTCAGGCGCTCGCGCAGCAGCTCCGGCGACAGGTACAGCGCCGACGGCGGCAGCAGCGGCCGTTCGACGTCGTGGCGGCGCTGTTCGTAGCGCTCGCCGGTCTGCGCCCAGAACGCCTCGGCGGCTTCGCCGGCACCGGCACAGACCACCGGCAGGCTGCCGTCGGGCAGGTAGTCGAACAGGGTTGCGGTGCGTTCGAAGAACAGCGGCAGGTAGTACTCGACGCCAGCCGGGGCCAGCCCGGACTTCAGGTCCTGGTACAGCGCGCTGCGCCGGGTATCCACATCGAAGCGCTCGCGCAGCGTGGCCAGCACGCGAGCGATGCTGGCCTCGTCCATCGGGACTTCGCGGCCGGGCAGCATGTGCACGGACTCGACCTTGTCCAGCGAACGCTGGCTTTCCGGGTCGAAGGCACGGATCGAGTCGATGTCTTCGTCCAGCAGCTCCACGCGCAGCGGCTCGTCGGCACCCATCGGGTACACGTCCAGCAGGCCACCGCGCACCGCGAAGTCGCCCGGGTCCATCACCTGCGGCACGTTGCGGTAGCCGGCGCTTTCCAGGCGGCGCTTCTCGGCCTCCAGATCCAGGCGCTGGCCGACCTTCAGGTCGAAGCTGCCACCGATCACGTAGCTGCGCGGGGCCAGCTGCTGCAGCAGGGTCTGCACCGGCACGATCACCAGGCCACGCTTCAGCGCGGGCAGGCGGTGCAGGGCAGCCAGGCGCTGCGAGATGATGTCCGGATGCGGGCTGAAGCGGTCGTAGGGCAGGGTTTCCCAGTCCGGGAAGGCGACCACCGGCAGTGACGGGTCGCTGCCCAGCAGGGTCTGCAGGTCGGCTTCGAGCTGATTGGCGCCGTGGTTGTCACGGGCGATCACCAGCAGCGGGGCATCGTGCGCACGCGCGGCCTGGGCCAGGTACCAGGCCAGGGCGGTCGGCGAGGCGGGGGCGCGCCACCAGGCGCGGAGCTGGCCGGCGCGCGGCAGCGGCGGGGCGGGGTATGAGGTACGCGACATGGACCCCGGATTTTAGCAGAAGCCCGATCGAAGCCCGGTGGGTCGTATCGGCCGTTGGCCGGCAGCCTCATGTGCCGTTGGGGTAACGCAATGCCGGCCAGCGGCCGGCACTACCGGAAAGCGTCGCCGGGCAGGGCCCGGCGCATCCGTCAGTTGTCCAGCTCCAGCACCATCCGCACCAGGCCTTCGGCACCGGTCGGGTGCGGCACCGGCTTGAAGCCCAGCGAGGCGGCCAGCTGCTTCATCGGCTCGTTCTCGGCGGCAACGTCGCCGTACAGGCGGTCCAGGTACTTGCCGCGGCCCCACTTCACCAGCTTGCGCATCAGCTGCCGGCCCAGGCCCTGGCCAATGAGGAAGCGGCTGATCAGGATCGCGTACTCGGCTTCACGGGTACCGGGGATGATCGAGGCCCGGGCGACCGCGCCGACCACCGCTTCGCCAGCGGGCAGGGATTCGGCAGCGACCAGGGTGATTTCGGTCTTGGGATTGGGATGGGTCAGGCGCTGGGTGGTTTCCGGCGAAAGCTCGGTCACCGCCTGCAGGAAACGATCACGGATTTCTTCCGGCCCGAACAGGCTGAACGCCGCTTGCAGCGGTGCGCCATCTTCCGGGCGGATGGGGCGGATCAGCAGCTCGTGGCCGCTGGGAGCCTTGAAGATCTCATGCCAGGGCGGCATGCGGTTGCGAGTGGCCATACCGGGTGATTCCTTGGTGGTCCATCGATTGTGGCATCACCGGGGCTGCATTCCGTGAACGAAAGGCTCACGGCGGTACAGCCTCGTGAAGGCCGTTATTCGGGTGCTTTGAGCCAATCCAGGCGGGTGCTGGCACCGGGTTCGCCCAGGTGCTGGCGCAGTGCCGGCAGGGCCGGGCCGACCACCCGGTCGAACTGCCACGGCGGGTTGAGCAGCAGCATGCCACTACCGTTGAGGCGCAGCGGCGAGTCGTCCGGGCGCACCAGGAACTCGATCGTCATCGCCGATTTCACCGGCAGGGCGGTGGCCTTGCGCAGGAAATGCAGGATGGTGCGGCGCTGCTTGATCGGGAACCAGACAGCACAGGTGGCCTGTGGCCAGCGCGCCAGGGTTTCGGCCAGGGCGGCCAGAACGGCCTGGTATTCGGCGTCCTGGGCCTCGTAGGGCGGGTCGATCAGCACCAGGCCACGGCCGATCTTGCTGCCGTTGAACTTCGGCGGCAGCAGCGAGCGCAGCAGCGCATAGCCATCGCCGGGGCGTACATCGACGCGGCTGTCATGGGCGAACAGGGCCTTCAGCGTGGCCGTTTCGGCTTCCTGCAGCTCACATACCGCCATGCGGTCCTGCGCACGCATGGCCTGTGCGCTCAGCAGCGGCGAGCCCGGGTAGTTGGTCATCGCGCCCACCGGGTTGTCGGCCTGTACCGCCTTCAGATAGCGCTCGACCACCTCCGGCAGCTTGGGCTGGGCCATCAGCCGCATGATCCCGGATTCGGCCTCGAGGGTCTTGCGGCTCTCTTCGCTGGCCAGCAGGTAGCGGCCGGCACCGCCGTGGGTGTCGAGCACGAAGAACGGGCTGTCCTTGCGCTTGAAGCTGTCGATCAGGGCCAGCTGCACGATGTGCTTGAGCACATCGGCGTGGTTGCCGGCATGGAAGGCGTGGCGATAGTTCATGGGCGGCAGTGTACGGGGCGGCGGCCGCAGCGGCTATGCTGCGCGCCATGACAGCTCCCGTTGCCCATGTCCTGGTAGTCGAGGACGAAGCCGCCATCGCCGAAACCGTGCTCTATGCGCTGCGCAGCGAGGGCTATGCCGCCAGCCACTGCCTGCTGGGCGGCGAGGCCCTGCAGCGGCTGCAGGCCGGGGATATCGATGTGGTGGTGCTGGACGTGGGCCTGCCCGACCTGGGCGGCTTCGAGGTGTGCCGGCGGCTGCGCGCGCAGCCCGGACCGGCGGCCCAGCTGCCAGTGATCTTCCTGACCGCCCGCAACGACGAAGTGGATCGCGTGCTCGGCCTGGAGCTGGGCGCTGATGACTACATGACCAAGCCGTTCTCGCCGCGCGAGCTGGTGGCGCGGGTGCGCGCGCGCCTGCGCCGTGCGGCACCGGTCGTGGCAGCGCCCAGCGCCGACGCGGGCTGGCAGGAACATGGCACCTTCGCCATCGACCGCGAAGGCCGGCGCATCCGCTTCCGTGGCCAGGCACTGGACCTGACCCGCTACGAGTACGCGCTGCTGGAGGCGCTGCTGCAGCGCCCCGGCGCCATTCTCAGCCGTGCCCAGCTGATGGACCGTGGCTGGGACAGCAGCGCCGACAGTGCCGACCGCACCGTTGATACCCATGTAAAGACGCTGCGCGCCAAGCTGCGCGCGGCCGGTGCCAGCGACGACCCGATCCGCACCCACCGTGGCCTTGGCTATGCGCTGGAGGTCTAGCCGATGCGCCTGGTGCTGAAACTGTTCCTCGGCTTCTTCCTGATCACCGGCATCGCGGCGTTCTTCGTGATGCGCGTGTTCGTCAACGAAGTGAAGCCGGGTGTGCGCCAGGCAATGGAATCGACCCTGGTCGACGCCGCCAACGTGCTGGCCGAAATGGCCGCCGCCGACGTCAAGGACGGCACCATCCGCAGCGGCAGCTTCACCCGCAACCTGGCCAAGGCGCGCCAGCGCGACCTGAAGGCGATGGTCTGGCGTTTCCCGAAGCGTTCGCTGGACTACCGGGTGACCATCACCGACGCCAAGGGCATCGTCATCTACGACTCGCTGGGTCGCGACCTGGGGCGCGACAACTCGCGCTGGAATGATGTCTACCGCACCCTGCGCGGTGAGTACGGCGCCCGTTCCAGCCCTGAAATCGCTGGCGAAGAGGGCGATACGGTGATGCATGTGGCGGCGCCGGTGTACGACCCGGTCGATGGGCGCACCCTGATCGGCGTGCTCAGCCTGGCGCAGCCCAACCGAAGCATCGATCCGTTCATCGCCGCCAGCCAGCGCGCCATCATCGAGCGCGGCGCCTGGTTGATCGGGTTGTCGGCGCTGGTCGGCGTGCTGGTGACGATGTGGCTGACCACCGGCCTGGGCCAGCTCAGCCGCTATGCACGCGCAGTCAGCGCCGGCGAACCGGTGCCACCGCCTCGGCGGCGACGCGACGAGATCGGCGATCTCGGCCAGGCACTGGAAACGATGCGCCGCAAGCTGGAAGGCAAGGCCTACGTCGAGCAGTACGTGCAGTCGCTGACGCATGAGATGAAGAGCCCGCTGGCGGCCATCCGCGGTGCCGCCGAGCTGCTGCAGGAGCCGCTGCCCGAAGCCGATCGCGTGCATTTCGCACGCAGCATTGTCGACCAGCAGGAGCGGCTGACCGAGACCATCGACAAGCTGCTGGCACTGGCTGAAGTGGAACAGCACGGTTGGCTGCAGACCCGTGATCCGATCGCGCTGCCAACCTTGTTGGCCGATGCGGCCGCGGCCGCGCAGGTGCGCGCGCAGGCGGCGGGCGTGCAGGTCCGCATCGGCAGCGTTCCCGACCTGCAGGTGCAGGGCGACGGCTATCTGTTGCGGCAGGCGCTGCACAACCTGATCGACAACGCGATTGCGTTCTCCCCGGCCGGCGCGGAGGTCGCGTTGCAGGCCGAGGTGGACGGGCAGGGCGTGCGCCTGCAGGTGGCCGACCGCGGTGCAGGCATTCCCGACTACGCGCGTGAGCGGGTGTTCGAACGCTTCTATTCGCTGGCCCGCCCCGGCAGCGGGCGGCGCAGTTCCGGCCTGGGCCTGCCGTTCGTGCAGGAGGTCGCCCGCCTGCATGATGGCCGTGCCAACGTCGACGTGCGGGAGGGGGGGCGGCACGGTGGCCAGCCTGTGGCTGCCGCTGGGCGCATTGGGCCAACGTCCGCGCCGCTGACTTCACACTCGCTTCAAATTCGCCACAAACCCTGCTCACCACGGCGGTCCATCCTGCAGCCCTCTCCAACGAGGATGGACCATGAAATCCCTGAAGATGCTGCTGAGGTTCGCCATTGTCGGCGGGCTGATCCTGCTGCTGCTGGTTCCGCTGACGATGATCCGCGAGGTCATCAACGAACGCAGCGCGTACCGTGACGAGGCCTTCTCGCGGGTGGCCGACAGCCGCGCCGGTGCACAGCAGCTGGTGGGCCCGGTACGGGTGGTGCCATGGGTGGAACGCAAGCAGGTTGAACTGGTTGACCCGCTGGGCGTCAAGAAGACCGAGGTGCAGGTCACCGAGGGGCACTGGCTGCAGATGCCGGCGTCGCTTGAGGTGGGCGGCGAGATGCTGCCGAGCCAGCGCGAAGTCGGCTTGTTCAAGGTGCCGGTGTACAGCTGGAACGGCCAGCTGAAGGCGACCTTTGCCGCGGACGATTATCCGGTGAAGGCCGGCCGCAGCTATGGCCAGCCGTATGTGGCGGTGGGCATTTCCGATGTGCGCGGCCTGGTCGGTACGCCGAACCTGCGCGTGGATGGCAAGCAGCTTCGGTTGCTGCCGGGCGTTGGCGCGGCCAGCGAAGTGGGGCGAGGCCTGCATGCACCAGTGGCCGGTTTCGCTGCGGATCAGGGCGGCATGCTGGCTGCCAGCACCGTTGAACTGGAGTTGCGCCTGGATGGCAGCCGCATGCTGTCGGTGGTGCCGGTGGGCGATGACACCCACATCGCGCTGCGTTCGAGCTGGCCGCATCCGTCGTTCAGCGGTGCGTTCCTGCCCAACGAGCGCCGCGTCGATGCGCAGGGCTTCGATGCGCGCTGGGCGGTGTCCTCGCTGGCCTCCGACGCACAGCGCCAGCTGCGAAGTGACGGTGCGGTCGAATCGCAGGCGGTGACGGTGTCGCTGGTCGATCCGGTCGATACCTACACCCAGGCCGATCGTGCCTCGAAGTACGGCGTGCTGTTCGTGCTGCTGACTTTCGTGGGCTTCATCCTGTTCGAGCTGATCAGGTCGCTGCGCATCCACCCGTTGCAGTACCTGATGGTGGGCCTGGCGCTGGCGATCTTCTTCCTGCTGCTGATCAGCCTGTCCGAGCACATCGCGTTCTGGAAGGCCTACCTGGTTTCGGCCGTGGCCTGTATCGGCCTGCAGGCGGTGTACCTGGCCAATGTGCTGGGCCACTGGAAGCGCGGCCTCGGCTTCGCGGCGCTGCTGACCGTGCTGTACGGCGCGCTGTATGGCCTGCTGGTGTCGGAGAACAACGCGCTGCTGATGGGTTCGCTGCTGCTGTTCGTGATCCTGGCGCTGGCGATGTGGGTGACCCGCCGGGTGGATTGGTACGCGCTTGGCGCGGAACTGAAGTAAGGAGCACGCCATGGGCTGGCGCCAGGGATTGCGGCAACGGGCACGGCAGGGCATTCCGGCCCTGCTGGAAGTGGATGCACTGCTGCAGGCACATGGCGTGCTGGCGGCCCTGCCGGGGGCACGGATCGCCCCCGGCCTGGTCCGCTTCCAGCTGGCGGCGGTGACCTGCGAGGGACTGCAGGGCAAGGGGCTGGGCTGGCTGCAGGGCGCACGGCAGGGACGCGGTGCGCTGGCGGGCAAGGTGCCTCGCTACCGGCCCTGGAAGGCCGGGGCAGAGGCGCTGGCCGAGATCGGTATCGGTGGCCTGCCCGATGGCTGGCCCGCACACGCCGCGGTGTACGGCTGCAGCAGCATCGACCGGCGGCACTGGTTGCTGCTGCTGCCCGAGCGGGCGCAGTTGTGGTTGGGGTGGAATGGGTGATTCGGCTTTTCATCCACGCATGGCGTGGATCTACTGTTGTCCATGACCGATGGGACGGTATCGCCGCGCGCCTGCTGGCTAGACTCGATGGGTTGATGATCGAGCCGAAGGGCAGGGGTGCGATGTGTTGAAGTGGGGCATGCTGGCCGCAGCGCTGGCGATGGGTGGCAACGCAGGGGCGCAGCAGCGCGAGACGGTGGACCTGGACATGGTCAGCCGCATCCGCCAGGAGGCCTTCCACCGTTCGCAGGTGATGGACACTTTCAGCTATCTCACCGAGCGCATCGGCCCGCGCCTGACCAACTCGCCGGCGATGGGCCGCGCCAACGCGTGGACCCGCGGCAAGTTCAACGAATGGAAGCTGGACAACGTCCACGACGAAGCCTTCGACGACTTCGGGCGCGGCTGGGAGTTCACCTCGGCCAGCGTGGAGATGCTGGGTGACCGCGTGCAGCCACTGCATGCGCTGCCCAAGGCCTGGACGCCGGGTACCAAGGGCCCGGTCGAAGGCGAGCTGGTGCAGGTCGAGATCAAGAAGCCTGAAGACATCGAGAAGTACCGCGGCAAGCTGCGCGGCAAGATCCTGCTGCTGGGCGAGGCGCGCGAGTACAAGCGCGGCACCGAGCCCGATTCGCATCGCCACGACGCCACCTCGCTGGAAGGCCTGCAGGAATTCACCCTGCCCAAGGACAAGGACGCCACCGCCGCGCGTGCCAAGCGGGTGAAGGAGTACCAGGAACGCCAGCAGCTGGCGGCCAAGGTCAATGCGTTCTTCGTCGAAGAGGGCGCGCTGGCCTCGATCAGCATCAGCAGCTGGGACAACGGCATCATCCGGGTTGCCGGTGGTGGTTCGCGCAAGTCCGGTGAGTCAGTGGGCATCCCCGAGCTGGCGATGATCAGCGAGCACTTCAATCCGCTGGCGCGCGCGCTGGAGGCCAAGCAGACCGTGCGCCTGCGCGTGGATGTGGCCGCGCGTTTCACCGACGAGGCCGACCAGCCGGGTTACAACACGCTGGCCGAGATCCGTGGCAGCAGCAAGCCCGATGAAGTGGTGATGATCGGCGCGCACCTGGATTCCTGGCACAGCGGTACCGGTGCGGCCGACAACGCGGCCGGCGTGGCGGTGATGATGGAGGCGATGCGCATCCTCAAGGCGACCGGCGCCAAGCCCAAGCGCACCATCCGCGTGGCGCTGTGGAGTGGTGAGGAACAGGGCCTGATCGGCTCGCAGGCCTATGTGGCCAAGCACTTCGGTCGTTTCCCCGAACCCACCGACCCGGCACAGAAGGCGCTGCCGGCCTCGCTGCGCGAGCCCACCGGCGCGCTGCAGAAGACCCGCGATTACAGCAAGTTCCAGGTCTACTTCAACATGGACAACGGCTCGGGCCGTTTCCGTGGCATCTACGCGCAGGAAAACCTGGCGGCGATGCCGATCTTCGAAGCCTGGCTGGCGCCGTTCCATGACGTGGGCGCCACTACCGTGGCGACCCGCAACACCGGCAGCACCGACCACATCAGCTTCGACCGCATCGGCCTGCCGGGCTTCCAGTTCATCCAGGACCGGCTGGACTACTTCACCAACGTCCACCACAGCCACCTGGACACCTGGGACCACGCCGAACCGGAAGACCTGAAGCAGGCCGCGGCCATCGTCGCCTCGTTTGCCTACAACGCCGCAACGCGCGAGCAGTCGTTCCCGCGCAAGGTAGAACCGTAAAAGGGGACGGAGGGGATTAAGTCGTTTCTCCCCTCCGTTTCCCGGTCGCCACGCCCAGAGGCTGGGCAATCGCGACTTAATCCCCTCCGTCCCCTTTTTCCGTCGGGGGCGGAGGGCTGGTAAAATCGGGGAATTCCCGTTCCTCGAGCCGTCCATGACCTGCCGCACCCGCTTCGCCCCCAGTCCCACCGGCTACCTGCACATCGGTGGTGCCCGCACTGCGCTGTACTGCTGGCTGGAGGCCCGCCACCGTGGCGGCGAGTTCGTGCTGCGCATCGAGGACACCGACCGTGAACGCAGCACCCAGGGCGCGATCGACGCGATCCTGGAGGCGATGGAGTGGCTGGGCCTGGACTATGACGAAGGCCCGATCTACCAGACCGATCGCGTCGCCCGTTACCTGGAAGTGGCCGAGCAGCTGGTGGCCGACGGCAAGGCGTACTACGCCTACGAGACCCGCGAAGAGCTGGACGCGATGCGCGAGGCCGCCATGGCCAAGCAGGAGAAGCCGCGTTACAACGGCGCTGCGCGCGAGCTGGGCCTGCCGCGCAAGGATGACCCGAACCGCGTCATCCGCTTCAAGAACCCGCTGGAAGGTACGGTGGTGTTCGACGACCTGATCAAGGGCCGCATCGAGATCGCCAACAGCGAGCTGGATGACATGGTCATCTTCCGCCCGGACGGCTACCCCACCTACAACTTCGCGGTGGTGGTGGACGACTGGGACATGGGCATCACCGAGGTCATCCGCGGCGACGACCACATCAACAACACCCCGCGCCAGATCAACCTGTACGAGGGCATCGGCGCGCCAGTGCCGAAGTTCGGCCACATGCCGATGATCCTGGACGAGCAGGGCGCCAAGCTGTCCAAGCGCACCGGTGCAGCCGACGTGATGCAGTACAAGGATGCCGGCTACCTGCCGGACGCGCTGCTGAGCTACCTGGCCCGCCTGGGCTGGTCGCACGGTGACCAGGAGCTGTTCAGCCGCCAGGAGCTGATCGACCTGTTCGACGTGAAGGACTGCAATTCCAAGGCCTCGCGCCTGGACATGGCCAAGCTGGGCTGGGTCAACCAGCACTTCCTGAAGACCGAGGACGTGGCCGCGATCGTGCCGCACCTGGTCTACCAGCTGCAGAAGCTGGGCCTGGACGTGGCCGCTGGCCCCGCCCCGGAGGACGTGGTGATCGCCCTGCGTGAACGCGTGCAGACCCTGAAGGAAATGGCCGAGAAGGCCGTGGTCTGGTACCAGCCGCTGACCGAGTACGACGAAGCCGCCGTGGCCAAGCACTTCAAGGCCGGTGCCGAGGTGGCGCTGGGCAAGGCCCGCGAGCTGCTGGCCGCCCTGCCGGAATGGACGGCCGAATCGGTGGGCGTGGCCCTGCACGATGCGGCTGCAGCACTGGAGATCGGCATGGGCAAGGTCGCCCAGCCGCTGCGCGTGGCCATCACCGGCACCCAGGTCAGTCCTGACATTTCCCATACCGTTTACCTGGCCGGCCGCGAGCAGGCCTTGAAACGCATTGATGTGGCCATCACCAAGGTAGCAACGGCCTGAGGCATCCTTGCCAGGCCCGAACCGGAGAACACGCATGCCCGCCAAGACCGCCACTGCCTGTACCGCCCCGCACCACCACGTCCACGACGCATCGGATTTCGTGGCGGTGGTCGAGCGCGTCTCGCGCGAACGCGGGCTGCGCCTGACCCCGATCCGCGCCAATGTGCTGAAGCTGATCGCCGAGGCCGGCAAGCCGGTCAAGGCCTACGAGCTGCTGGAGTGGGTGCGCAACGGCAAGGGCGTGGGCGCTGATGCCCCGCCCACCGTTTACCGCGCCCTGGACTTCCTGATGGCCAATGGCTTTGTGCACAAGCTGGAATCGGTGAATGCCTTCGTGGCCTGCCACCATCCCAGCAGCGCCGCGCATTCGGTGCCGTTCCTGATCTGCAACAGCTGCCACAGCGCGGTGGAACTGGAAGACCGCGAGATCGTCACCCAGCTGGAGAAGCGCGCCAAGGAGCTGGGTTTCCAGCCGCAGGCGCAGACCCTGGAAGTACACGGCCTCTGCGCGCGCTGCGCCGGCTAACGCAACGGTAGTGCCGGCCGCTGGCCGGCATTGTGGAAACGGGGTCAGATCCCTTTGCCATTGGCAAAGGGATCTGACCCCGTTTCATATCGGCGCGACAGGGCCCGCGTCCTAGTCCATCGGCTTGGAGCGGGTATCCACCCGCACGATCACCGACATGCCGGGGCGCAGCTGCTTTGCCAGCTCCTGATTCCCGTTGATTGAAATCCGAACCGGCAGCCGCTGCACCACCTTGGTGAAGTTGCCGCTGGCATTGTCCGGGCGCAGCACGCTGAACTCCGACCCGGTAGCCGGCGCGATCTCCTGCACGCGACCCCGCAACACCTGGCCCTGGAACGCGTCCACCGAGAACGTGGCCGGCTGGCCGATCGCCATGCCCCAGGTCTGGCCTTCCTTGTAGTTGGCCACCACCCACAGCGTGTCAGGTACCAGGAACAGCAGCTGCGAACCGGCGGCGACGTACTGGCCCACGCGCACGCTGGCTTCGCTGATCTGGCCGTCGCGCGGCGCGTGGATCACCGTGTTGGCCAGATCGATGCGCGCCAGTTCCAGCTGCGCCTGCGCGCTTTCCACCTGGGCCTCCAGGCTCTTGCGCGCCACCTGGGTCGACACCAGCGTTTCCTCGGCGATGCGGATCTGCGCCTGCGACTGCTGCACGCTGGCCTGCGCCGAGGCCTGGGTGGTGCGGAACTTGTCGCGGTCGTTGATCGATACCAGCTGTTGCGCGGCCAGTTCCTCGTAGCGCCTGGTCTCGTTGCGCGAGCGCTGCAGTTCGGCTTGCCCGGCCGACAGCGTAGCCTGCGCGGAGGCAATCTGCGCACGGTTCTGCGCCTGCGATTGGTCGGAGTTGGCCAGTGCTGCGCGTGCGCTGTCCAGCGTCGCCTGCGCCTGGGCGACACGCTGCGCGTAGATGCGATCATCGATGCGCAGCAGCGGCTCGCCCTCCCTTACGTGCTGGAAGTCCTTCACCAGCACTTCTGTCACGTAGCCGTTCACCTGTGGCGCCATCACCGTGATCTGCCCGCGCACATACGCGTTGTCGGTCACCATCACCGTGCTGGTGAACGGCCACAGATGCCACGCGCGCAGAATCAGCGCGATGCCCAGCAGTGCCACCACTACCATCACCACCACGCTGCGTGCGCTGGGCTTGAGGTACTTCGGCGCCACGGCGGGTTCGACTGGCGTGGGCGCGGGGGCCGCGTCCGTCGGCGGCGGAGGGGAAACGTTGTCGGTGTCGTCGGGGCGGGGCGGGACGGGAGGCATGGGGGGACTCAACGGGACGCGGCCGGCGCGGCCACAGTGGGAAGGGCGGGATGGCGCTTGCGCCATTGCTTGAGCACGGCGGTGCGCAGCGAAAGCAGCAGCAACCAGCACAGGAAGCCGATGGCCAACCAGCCGCTCAGCGTGAACGCATCATTGAAGCCGCGTACGTTGGCTTCGCGGCGCGTGGTCTGCGCCAGCTGCGCGCTGCCCTGCGCGCTGCGCAGCACCGGATCGGTGATCTGGGCGGCGTACAGCTGCTGCTGGATGCGCAGGCGCTGCGCCACCACCGGGTCGGCCGGGTCGAGCTGGCTGGTCAGCGCGCTGGAGTACAGCTGCTCGCGATGCAACTGGAAGGTACCGAGCACCGCCGAACCGGCCAGGCCGCCCAGTGTCTGCGTGATCGAGAGCGTCACCAGGAAGGTGATCATGTGGTCCACGCCCTGTTTCAGCGCGGCGGAAATGCCGAGCATGATCAACGGTCCCATGAACATACCGGCACCGACCGAGGCCAGGAACTGGCTGGCGTAGAAGTCGTGCGGCCGATCCATGCTGGTGCGGTGCTGGTCGAAGAACGCGGCGGCACCCAGCAGCAGGATCGCCATCAGCAGCTGGGCGATCAGCCGCTTCGGGCCGAAGGTCAGCGATGCACCGGCGATGCCGGTGACCACGCCCGCGAGGATCACTACGAACAGCGGGCGCATCTGGTCAGGCCCCATGCCCAGCGTGCGCATCAGGTTGACCACGCCGTAGGATTGCTCGGTGGTGAGGAAGCGGATCAGGAACGCGCCGACGATGAAGTGCAGCACCGGCAGCTTCGACAGCCAACGGATCTGCAGCAGCGGATTGCGCCGGTAGTGCTCGATGATGAAGGCGGCGGTGGACAGCACGATCGAGGCAACCAATGCCCAGCCCAGCCACGGAGTGTTGAGCCACCAGCGGGTGTAGCCCTGTGCCAGCACGATCACCAGCAGCGCGACGGCCGGTGCGAGCAGGGCAAAGGTGAGGAAGTCCAATGGCTCGAAGGCCTTCACCTGGATGCCGGGCGGCAGCTTCAGCAGCACCACCGCCGCGAACGCACACAGGGCCAGGCCGGCTTCGAAGGAGTACAGCTGGTGCCACTGGCCGGTATCGACCAGGCCTGGCGACACGATCCAGGCGATCGGCACCGCCAGCTGCGAAAGACCGACGCCGACCACCAGCAGATTGCCGGTGAACCGCCGCGGCAGCGCCTGCAGCATGTACAGCGTGCCCAGTGTCGAACAGGCCGCGCCGGCGAAGCCGCTGGCGGCGCGGGTCAGCATCGTGGTCTCGAAGCTGCCGACGAACAGGTGCAGCACCGCCAGCGCTGCGTACAGGCCGAGCCCGATCTCGGCGAACAGGCGGATGCCGTACTGCTGGCGGAACTTGAAGGCCAGCAGGTTGGCCGTGACGTTGACCATTGCATACGCGGCCACCAGCCAGCTGCCCTGGGTCGGGGTCAGTGCCAGCTGGCCCTGCAGGAACGGCAGGTTGGCGGTGACCAGCGCATTGCCAAGGCCGCCGGTGATCGCCACCAGCAGCGATACCAGTGCATAGGCCAACCGACGGTACGGTGGGTGCCAGGGCATCGAAGCCGAACCGGGCATGGTCGGCTTCTCGTGCTCCTCCCAATCCGGAACCGGCTTCAGATACGGCTGGACCATCAGCGGGCCTCGCTGGTTGCTCCCTGGAGACCCCCGCGCAGCAGCTGCAGGGCACGCCCGGCCAACTGGGCACGCTCGTCGCGGGTCTTGCCGCGCAGGGCTGCCCCCAGCATGCCCGAGATCAGTGAAATATCCGTCTTTTCCAGATCGGCCCGGCAAAGGCCGGCCGCCTTGGCGCGGGCGATCGGCTCCTCCAGCAGGTCGCGCACGGTTTCGCGTGCGGTGCGCATGGCTGGCACGTCCGAATCCACCGCGCGCCAGTAATCGGCCAGTGCCGGTGAGTCGATGATGCGCTGGGCCATGCCCTCGAACACCTCGAACAGGGCGTCGCCACGGTCGCCGAGCTGTTCGACCTGGCGCCGGATACGGTCGACCGTACGCTGCAGCAGCGCCTGGATCAGCGCGGTGCGGTCGGGGAAGTTGCGGTACAGGGTGGCGCGGCCCACCTGGGCGCGTTCGACCACCAGGTCCAGCGGGGCAGTGACGCCGTGTTGGCCGAAGACATGATCGGCGGCGTCGAGGATGAGGGCACGGCGGGCAGCGGCATCGGCACGTTGGGCGGTCATGGCTTCATTTTCGGACATTAGTGTCCGGATGGCGAGACATTGAGTGACGGGATTGTCCGGTTGTTGTCGTACGCACATCTTTGTGACGGATGCGTGATGGCGGGGTCGAAATGAAAACGGGGGCCCGAAGGCCCCCGCTGCGTACATGTGGAAGGAGTGGCAAGGAGATCCACGCCATGCCTGGTCTCAGGCTGGGGTCAGAGCCCATTCCTGCGGAATGGGATCCGACCCCCGGCGTGGTGCAGTGGATCCACGCCATGCGTGGATGGAGGAGCGTCAGAAGAACGCGCGGATGCCGAATGCGACGCCACGGCCCGGCAGCGGCGAGTAGTCGCGCAGCAGCGAGGTATGCGGGCGCACTTCGCGGTTGGTCAGGTTGCTGCCATCCAGGAACACCTCGTAGCTGTTGCTGGCGTTGCGGTCCCAGCGGTAGGCCAGATGCGCGTCGACCAGGGTGTAGCCGTCGCTCGGTGCCTCGTTCTGGGCGACATCCTTCTGGCGGCTGTAGCGCACCGCACCGACCGAAGCGCGCCAACCGTCCTTCGACCAGCGCAGGTCGGCGCCGACACGGGCCGGGGCGATGCGCGGCAGGTAGCCGGTGTTGGCCAGCTCCACCGTGTAGTTGTGGTTGTGGTCGCCATGCGGCACGGCGATGTCCAGGTTGCGGCTGCCGCTGCCATCCAGCTTGGCCTTCACGTAGTCACCGAACAGGCGCAGATCCCAGTCACCGGCGCCGCCTTCGAACAGGTGCACCAGCGCTTCGGCCTCGGCACCGCGGAACACCGCGTCCTGCTGCGTCCAGGTACGCACCGGCAGGCCCTCGGTGATGCCGGTTTCGGCCAGGTAGATGAAGTCCTTGAACTTCGTCTGATAGACCGACGCGGAGAAGTCCAGGCGTTCGCTGTGGGTATGGATGCCCAGTTCCACGCGCTGGCCGCGCTCGGTCTTCAGGTTGCCGTCGCCGATTTCCAGCGAACGGGTGGCGATGTGCGCGCCGGCGGCATACAGCTCTTCGTTGGTCGGTGCGCGCTCGGAGCTGTCCACGCCGATGCGCAGGTCAACGGCATCGTTGAGCTTCCAGATGCCAGCGGCAGACAGGTTGGTGGCGCCGAACGTGCGACGGCGGTAGTCACCGGTCGGGTCCAGCTTGACCTGGTCGTGGCGGCCGCCCAGTTCCAGCTTGAACGGGCCGAACTGCTTTTCCTGCAGCACGAACAGGCCGATGTTCTTCGTGCCGGTATCCGGCACGAACGCCTCTTCGCCCTTGGCGCCGAAATCACTGTTGCCGAACTGCAGGCCGAAGGCGCCGTCCCATCCGCCGATCTGCTGCTGCACCGCTTCCAGGCGCGCTTCGATGCCGCGGTTGGTGAAGCGGGTCGACGGCGTGCCGGCTTCCAGCTCCACGTGTTCGTAATCGGTGTAGGCCACGCGTGCGTTGATGTTCTTCAGGAACGAGACCGGGTTGTAGATGCCGGCCTTGGTCTCGAAGCGGTTCTGCACCATGTCGATGCGCACGTCATGCTCGTCGCCGCCTTCCTCTTCGTCGCCATGGTCGTGACCGTGGTCATGGCCATGATCATCACCATCGGCGTGCACGTGCGCGCCATTGGGAATGCCATAGTTGGTGCGGTAGGTGCTGGCCGATACGCCGAAGTAGCCGCCGTCGCCCAGCCACGTTGCGCCGACGCCACCGGCGCGGGTGCGGATCGAGCTGTTGTCGAGGCGGCCGCGGCGCGGTTCTTCGCCCTCGGCCGCATCATGGTCGTGATCGTGGTCATGATGATCTTCAAGGCTGTCGATCACCGCGTAACCGGGAATGCGGTAGTCGTCGCCGTTGCGCACCAGGCCGTCCACGTGCAGGACGACGTTGCCGCTGACGCCATCGAGGCGGAACATGCCGCTGCGTTCGTTGTTCACCGAATTGCCGCGCAGCTCGGCGCGGCCGCTGAGCGGGCGCTCCGGCAGTTCGCGCGCGATGCGCCCATCGACCACATTGACCGCACCACCGATGGCGCCGCTGCCGAACAGCAGGGTGGCCGGGCCTTTCAGGACCTCGATCTGGTCGGCCAGGAACGGCTCGATGCTGGTGGCATGGTCGGCGCTGACGGTGGAGGCATCCATGTTGCCCATGCCGTTGGACAGCACGGCCACGCGCGGGCCTTCCTGGCCGCGGATGATCGGGCGGCCGACGCCGGGACCGAAGAAGGTGCTCTGCACGCCGGGCAGCTTGGCCACGGTATCGCCGAGGGTGCCGGCCTTCTGCTCGTCCAGGCGTTCACCGGCCAGTACCTCCACCGGGCGCGCCAGCGATTCGGCGTCGCCCTGCAGCGGCGAGGCGGTGACCTGCACCGACGACAGTTCAGTCAGGTGGCGGTCACGATGGGAATCGTCTTCGCTGGCGGCGAAGGCAACGGTCGGAAGCAGGGCGGTGAGGGCCAGGGCGAGGGAATGCGGCTTCAACCGCGGGGTACGGGCGGGCATCGATGGGTCCTTTGTTACACTGTATCAATCGCTGGGCGCACGAATCCCGTCAGCGGGACAGGGGGGGAGGGAAACCGTGCGGGTCGGGGAGGGATGTTATATTATTCCATAACGATTCGCCGACCCTGCTGGAAGTCATGTCCCTGTCCTCACGCCTGCGCCACCTGCTCGACCGTTTCGGCGCCACTGGTTCGATGCTGTGCGCGGTGCATTGCGCGGTGATTCCGGTGCTGCTGGCCGCAGCGCCTTCGTTGGGCCTGTCGTTCTGGCTGAGCGACGGCGTGGAACAGGCGCTGGTGGTGTTCGTGACCCTGCTGGGGCTGTTCAGCCTGGTCTGGGGCTACCGTCGCCACGGCGCGCTGCGTGCGCTGGGCTTCCTGATTCCCGGCCTGGTCGCATTGTGGGCCGGCGTGCTGTACGACCCGTTGCACCACAATGCGGTGCCGCACGCGGTGGTGATGACCGTCGGCGGCCTGCTGGTGGGTGTGGCCCATCTGGTCAACCTGCGCCTCAACCACGGTCACGTGCACGACGCCAGCTGCGCGCACTAGGCGCTCCGTGATAGGATTTTCGATCGTGCGCGGGGGCGCCCAGCAAGGCGGCCCCGCCGAACCCGTGTCAGTACGGGGTAACCAGATTTCACATTTGAGGAGTTGAAGACATGGGTAAGGGTGACCGCAAGACCGCCAAGGGCAAGCGCTACAACGCCAGCTACGGCAACGCCCGTTCGCACACCGCGAGCAAGGTCGCCGTAGGCGCCGCTGCTCCGGTTGCCAAGAAGACCGTGGCCAAGGCTCCGGCGAAGAAGGCTGTGGCGAAGAAGGCCGTCGCCAAGGCCTGATCCGGCCGAACGACCGGTTCAAGGAAAAACGCGGCGCCTGGCGCCGCGTTTTTTTATGCGTGTCGTCCTGGCCGCCGCGTTCGCCGGGCATGGCCCGGCGCTACCCACATTGGCGCGGTAACGCCGGGTCATGCCCGACAGAGACATTCGATCAGCGCAGGGTCTGCTTGAGCGTTTCCGGATTGCCGTCGTTCGGCGCGGCCGGCACCTGCAGCAGGTGGGCCAGCAGCGGGTAGACGTCGACATTGTCGAAGCCATCGATCACCAGGCCCTGGCGGAACGACGGGCCACCGGCCACGAACACCGCACGCATGGACGGCAGCGCGTTGTCGTAGCCATGAGAACCCCGGTCCTGCTTGGCGCGCTTGGCGATCTTTTCGCGGTGCAGTGCATCCCAGCCTTCATCCATGGCGCAGACGATGGCCGGAACCCGCGGGTGCGTGCCGTAGTGCCAGCGCGGTGGCAGGTTTTCTTTCTTCCAGCATTCGTAATGCGCATGGCGGCCGAGCAGGGCGCGCTCGGCCTCTGCTTGGCGGCCTGCGACCGGCGCGAAACCCACCGACTGGCCCTGGCTGACATTGCGCGCGATGGCCGGATCGGCCATCGATTCGGTCGCGATCACGTGGCCATCGGCCACGCCGGCCATGCCATGGTCAGACACCACGATGACGTTGGTGGTCGCAGCCAGGCCGCGCTGTTGCAGTCCGTCGAGCACCTGGCCGACGATCTGGTCGGCGCGCACGATGGCGTCGGCGTACTGCTTCGACTCGGGGCCGTAGTTGTGACCGGCCTTGTCCACGTGTTCCATGTACAGCGTGGTGAGGCGCGGTGCATCAGCATCGGTCTGGGCCAGCCAGTCGAGCACGATGCCGGCGCGCTGCTCCAGCGGTTCCTTGCCGTCGTAGATGCGCCACTGGCTCGGGCGCACGCCGCGGATTTCCGATTCACTGCCCGGCCACGACGTGGTGGCCGAGCGGACGCCGGCGTTCTCGGCGCCGACCCAGATCGGTTCGCCGCCCCACCAGGCACTGGTGGTGACGGCCTCGCGGTTGCTCAGTTCGAAACGGCCCAGGGTTGCATCGTCCATGCTGTTGTTGACGATGCCGTGGTGGTCCGGACGCAGGCCGGTGACGATGGTGTAATGGTTGGGGAAAGTCAGCGACGGATAGGACGGCGTCATCCAGCGCGCACGCACGCCTCCGTCGATCAGTCGCTGCAGGTTCGGAGTGAGCCCACGGTCCAGTGCATCGGCGCGTAGGCCATCGATGGAGATCAACAGCAGCTTGGGCGGCGCAGCCGAAGCGACGGGTGTGGGAACGGAGGCGGAAGGGGCGGGCGCGGTGGTGCAGGCGGCCAATGGCAGCAGCAGCGCCAGCGCGCAGGTCAGGCGTACGGAAGTCATCCACGCATGATAAGCCGGTGCAATGACGCGCCCAAGACACGGCGCGCTATCGCGCGCCGTGTCCGCGCATTTTTCCTTATCCCCGCGCCTGTCGGCGCGCCCCCTTCAACAAGACGGGGGCTTTTCTCCAGACATATTCCTGATGCTTCCATCCACGCATGGCGTGGATCTACCGTGTTGACCAAGGTCGACACCTACCAACAGTTGCGCAGTGCACCACCCCGACAGATCGCAGGAATCTGTCGAAGGCGTGGTGGGGCCGGTTGCGGGGGTGTCCGCGGCATGGATGCCGCGGCCAAGCCCCCATGGACGGGTTTACGGCGTCCCCCGTAACCGGCCCCACCACGCCATGCCTCGGAATGCTGCTGTTGCTTCGGCCGTTGCGGTTGCCTCTGCGGGTGCCGGGCGCAGCCCGGCCGGCCCTCTCAGGCGAACAGCGGGGCCTGGCGTTGTTCCAGCCGCAGCAGCGCGGCCTTGGTTTCCAGGCCGCCGCCGAATCCGGTGAGCGCGCCATTGCTGCCGATCACGCGATGGCAGGGCAGGATGATCGGCAGCGGGTTGCGGCCGTTCGCGGCGCCGACCGCGCGGGTCGCACTGGGCTGGCCGAGGTGCTGCGCCAGCTGCAGGTAGCTCCAGGTCTGGCCGAATGGGATCAGCGCCAGCGCCTGCCACACCCGCAGCTGGAACGGCGTGCCGCGTGGCGCCAGTTCAAGGTCGAAGCTGCTGCGTTCGCCGTGCAGGAACTGCAGCAGCTGTTCGCGCGCTTCCGGCAGCGCATCCGGTGCGTAGTGCCAGTCATCGCGTCCGCGTGCCGGATGGCGGTTTTCGGGGAAAAGCACATGTGACAGGCCACGTTCGTCACCGGCGATGGTCAGCACACCGATCGGGCTGTCGAAACGATCGAACAACAGGGTCATGTCGGTTCTCCAACGAAGGTTCCGGACAGGTGCCACAGGTGCAGCACGGCATAGGCGCGCCACGGGCGCCAGGGTTGCGAGCGTGCTTCGGTCGCGCGTTCGCTCAGGCGCTGGCCCTGCGCGTGGCCGAGGACCTGCTGCAGCACAAGATCACCGGCCGGGAATGCATCGGGCTGGCCGAGTCCGCGCAGGGCGATGTACTGTGCGGTCCACGGGCCGATGCCGGGCAGTGCAACGCAGCGCGCAACAAACTCCTCCAGAGCCTGCCCGGGTTCGAAGTCCAGCTGGCCACTGGCACACGCAGCGGCCAGCGCACGCACGGTTGAGGCTCGGCTGCGCGGCAGGCCGATCGATTCCAGCGGCGCCTCGGCCAGTACCTCTGGTGCCGGAAACTGGCGATCGAACTCGGACGGCATGCCCGGCAGATGCGCACCGTACGCATCCACCAGACGCCGCGCAAAGGTAGTGGCGGCGGCGACGCTGACCTGTTGGCCGAGCACGGCGCGTACGCCGACCTCGAAGCCATCCCAGCCGCCCGGAACGCGCAGGCCTGGGCGTTCGGCGATGCCGCGCGCCAGCAGTGGTTCTTCGTCCAGGGCTGCGTGGACCTGCTGCAGATCGGCATCGAGGTCGAACACGCGACGCACGCGGCGCACGATGTCCGGGATCAGGCGCGGATCCACCGCGCCCAGCTGCAGGCGCAGCTCCGGCCGTTTCGGGTCGGCGGTGACACGCAGCAGGGTGGGGCGCTCGGGTGTGCCCAGCACGCGCTGGTAGCTGTCCTCGCCGATCAGTTCGATGCCGGGCAGGCTGCGCTTGCGCAGGAACGCCAGCATGCGTGGGAAATCCAGCGGCGGGCGATACACCAGGCGCAGCACCAGGCCGCCATCATCGGCTGCCAACGGTTGATGCTGGCGGCGCAGCGCGGTCGGCGCCATGCCGCAGCCCTGCAGGAACGCGGTATTGAAACGTCGCAGGCTGTTGTAGCCGGCGGCCAGCGCGACGTCGGTCACCGGCAGGGTGGTTTCGGTCAGCAGCTGCTTGGCCAGCAGCAGGCGGTGGGTGGCATGGATCTGCCCGGGTGTGGCGCCGAGATGTTCGACGAACAGGCGCTGCAGCTGGCGCGCGCTGAGTCCAATCTTCTGCGCCAGGTCCGCTACCGGTTGCTCCTGCAGGAAGCCGCCGTGGATGATGGCCAAGGCGCGCTGTACGGTCTGCCCGGCGAGGGCCTGCTGGGCCTGTGGCGCCAGTTCCGGGCGGCAGCGCAGGCAAGGGCGGTAGCCGGCAGCGGCGGCCGCGGCCGCGGTCGGGTAGTAGGTGATGTTGCGTGGCTTCGGCGGTGGCGCCGGGCAGACAGGGCGGCAGTAGATGCCGGTGCTGCGCACGGCGGTGAAGAACACGCCGTCGAAGCGTGCGTCGCGGGCCAGGCGGGCGCGGTCGCAGGCGGCGGTGTCGAGGGCGAGGGCGGTGTCCATGGCGCCAGTCTAGGCGTGTGCGGGTAGGGATACTCGCCACATTCGGACATGGATGCTGAAGGGGGACAGGCCGGGCTGCGCCCGGCACCCGCGGTAGTGCCGCCCGCTGGCCGGCAACAGCAACAGCAACAGCAGAAGCGGGATTCCTGTGGGATGGCGTGGTGGGTCCGGTGGCAGGGGACGCTGTGAACCCCCAGGCCGGCCCAGCCGCTGGCGGCTGGGCGTTCGGGCGCTTGCGAAGCAGTGCTTCGCAAGCAAAGCGCCCTCACCCATGGGGGCTCGATGGCGCCATCCATGGCGCCAACGGTCCTGCCAGCCCACATCGCCCACCTCTGTCAGTTGGTCGCTGCAGTTGGTGGGTGCCGACCGTTGGTCGGCACGCTTTGCTGTTGGTAGGTGTCGACCTTGGTCGACACGCATTTCCCAAGGGTCAGAAGGGGTTCAGTGCCACGCGCTGAATGCGCGCCCCGGACGGGTAGACTGTGGCTCTTGCTCCCATGAATACCGGTTGCCCGATGTCCGCCAAATTCCGCTGGTTGCCCCTGTTGTGCCTGGCCCTGGCGGGCTGCAGTCAGCTGGAAAATCCAGGCAATGTGACCGCTGCCGACAAGGCAGCGCGGGCGCCGGCCAGCGATGGCGAGAACATGGTGTCGATCAATGCCGCCGATGCGCCGCCGCCGGCGCCGCCGCGCAGCCGGGCGGATCGGCCGTGGCCACAGGCGCAGCTGGAGAATGGCCGTGCCTGGGTCAGCTGCAGCACGGAATATGCTGGCGATGCCGGCGACGGCGTCGAGCTGGAGGGCCTGCAGCGCGAGCAGATCACCCAGGCCCTGGCGCCGTGCGCCGAACGTGGCCTGATGCGCGTGCGCTACGCCGGCAAGATCAATCCGGGCTTCGCCGAAATGATGTGGCGGTTGGCCGTGGTCGCTGACGATCAGAAGATCCACAAGCGCATCCTCGATCTGGATTCCAGCGGCGGCCAGGTGGAATCGGCGATCGTCGCCGGTGACAGCATCGGTGAATCCGGCTGGACCATCTGGGTGCGCGAAGGCTCGATCTGCCACAGCGCCTGCGTGTTCGTGCTGGCCGCCGGTGACAACCGCCTGCTGTCGGGCAAGGTCGGCATCCACCGCATGATGCGCATCAGTTCCAAGGCCACCTCGCGCGCGGAACTCAACCGCGAGCTGCACGAGGTCTACGACAACGTGAAGGACTACCTGCAGCGCAACGGCGTGGCGGTGGGCGTGGCCGACCTGATGATGACTGTGCCCAATCGCAGCCTGCGCCTGCTGACGCCGGACGAGCTGCGCCAGTACGGCCTGGATGGCACCAACGCGGTGCAGGACGATCTGGAACGGATCAAGCAGATGCGCGCCTGTGGCGATGACTTCGTGCAGCGCAAGGACGCGTTCCTGATCGCCTTCGACCAGCAGTGCAAGCGCGAAGGCGCCGACATGGAATCGATCAACAGCTGCGGCCAAGCGTTGAAGCAGCGCTTCGGCTTCCCGGATGCGGTGTGCCCGGAAGAAAGCCCGCTGTCGGAGATCGATGTGGCAACGCTGCCACCGGCACCGTCGGAGCCGCCGCCGGTGGCCGAACAGGCGCCGGCAGACACCGGCACGCCCGCCGCGCAGGCCGATGCCGCAGCGGTGGAAGGCAGCGCCAACGCGCGCTGACGGACGGCTCACCGTGCTGGCGTAGACTGCGGTTCTTTCCCGAGAACCGGCGGTGTTCATGAAACGCGTGCTCCTACTGCTGTCCCTGATGCCCATGCTCGCGTTGGCGCAGACGCCTGCGCCCGCCACGCCCGCCCCGGCGCCCGCGCGCCCGGCACCGGCCTCGCCGTCGGCTGCAAAACCGGCCACCGCCGGTGCTCCGGCGTTGACCGCCGCGCAGCAGGCACAGGTGCAGAAACAGGATGCGGAAATGGGTGCGGCCGCAGTGAAGGCGGCGCAGCTGGTTGATGCCAATCGCGCCGGCGAGTTGTGGGATGGCGCTTCGGCCGTCGCGCGCCGTGCAGTACCGAAGGCCGCTTTCGTCAGCCAATTGACCGCCGAGCGCACGCGTCTGGGTGCGCTGGCCGGGCGTGGCCAGCCGACCATCACCCGGGTCAAGTACAGCGCCGGTGCCGCGGTGCCGGAAGGGCTGTACATCAACGTCAGCTTCCCGACCCGTTTCGCCAACAGCGCACAGCCGGTGCGCGAGCTGGTCTCGTTCCGTTTCGACGAGGACCAGGTGTGGCGCCTGGCCGGTTACAGCCTGCGTGCGTCGGCACCCTGAGGGTCGTTAGCAGGTAATTCATTGGCGGAGCCATTTGCAGAGATGCTTGGAAAAACAACGATGCAATATCATCTGACCGAGGGTCAGCTTAATGGTCCGGCTGCAGCTTCGGCTGTCGATGGTCTGTCAGCGCGTGTGGGAGTCGCGCTCCCTGAAAGTTACATTGAATTCTTCAAGGCCCACGATGGGGGTGAAGGATTCATCGGTGACAGCTATATTATTTTCTGGAGAGTCGAAGAGTTAGTCGATTTCAATCGTGAGTATGAGGTCGCGGCATATGCTCCGGGAATATTTTTGTTCGCTTCTAGTGGCGGGGGCGAGGGGTATGGGTTTGACACATTGGATGTGGCAATGCCGATTGTTCGGGTTCCTTTCATAGGTATGGACCGTCAGTATGCGATCTCGGTAGCGAGGGACATTCCCGATCTGTTTGCGCGGCTGGCAGAACAGGATGATTGACTTGAATAAGTCTTCGCGTCCCAGTGGTATGGAGTTGTTCGAGATCAAGCCCGTTATGGTTGGTGGTGATCCAGCCTGTCCTGAGAATAAAGCGTGGTTGACGAGACAGCAGCACTTTGAGGCTGTGCGCTACTGGAATCGAGTTATCAGCAGTCTGCGTAATGAATCGAAGTAATTAAGGTTCCTCCGATCAACCTGTCGCCCCGTGGATGAGCAAATGGCAACTGAACTGACAATGCTGGCCTGGTCGATCGTGCTCGGCTTCGTCTACATCTTCGCTACCTCCTCCGTGGTCACCCGCGAGCGCGGGATGAAGTGGAATGCCTCGGCACGCGATGGCGATGCAAAGCCGGTCAGTCCGCTGGCCGGGCGCTTGCAACGTGCCCAGGCCAACTTCCTGGAAACCTTCCCGTTCTTCGCCGCCGCCGCCATCGCAGTGGTCGTGGCCGGTCGCGGCAACGACACCACGGCGCTGGCGACGCAGGCCTACTTCTGGGCACGCGTGGTCTACCTGCCGCTGTATGCCGCAGGCGTGCCTTACGTGCGCAGCCTGGTGTGGCTGGTGTCGCTGCTGTCGATCCTGGCGCTGGTGTTCGCGTTGTTGTGACCCGGGCCTGATCCAGATCAAGGCCGGTCAGGTGCGTGGCGCTATGCTGGCCCGGACTGAATCAACGGCAGGAGGCGCGCATGCGCAGGATGGACGTGGTGGTGGTCGGCGCCGGACCGGCGGGTCTGTGCTTCGCGCGTGCGCTGGCCGGCAGCGGGCTGCAGGTCGGGCTGGTCGAAGTGCAGCCGCGCCAGGCGCTGGCCGAGGCCGCCTTCGATGGCCGCGAGATCGCGTTGACCCATGCCTCGCGGCAGAGCATGGAGCAGCTAGGGCTGTGGCAGCGCCTGCCGCAGACCGAAGTCGCTGAACTGCGCGATGCCAAGGTGATGAACGGCGGCTCGCCGTTCGCGCTGACCTTCGCTAGCAGCCAGGTTGACGGCCAGCCGCTGGGCTGGCTGGTACCCAATCATCTGATCCGCCGTGCTGCATGGGATGCCGTGCAGGGCCAGGACGGCCTGGAGCTGTTTGACGGGCGCAAGGTGCTGGGCGTGCAGGCCGATGCGCAGGGACACGTGGTCAAACTCGATGACGGCAGCCAACTTCATGCGCGGCTGCTGGTGGCCGCTGACAGCCGCTTCTCCGCCACCCGCCGCATGCTCGGCATCGGGGCGCAGATGCGCGACTTTGGCAAGTCGATGCTGGTGTGCCGCATGCAGGTCGAGCGCGACCATCACCACACTGCCTGGGAGTGGTTCGGCTACGGCCGCACGATGGCGTTGCTGCCGCTCAACGAGGGCCAGGCATCGGCGGTGATCACGCTGCCGCCGCGGCAGATCGAGGAGCTGCTGGCGATGGATGAGGTGGCCTTTGGCGACGCCGTCAGTGCTTGCTTCGAACACCGCCTTGGCCGGATGCAGCCGGTGGCCACGCCGCAGGCGTATCCGCTGGTCGGTGTGTACGCGCACCGTTTTGTCGGCGAGCGTTCGGCGCTGATCGGCGATGCCGCCGTCGGCATGCACCCGGTCACCGCGCATGGCTTCAACCTGGGCCTGGCCAGCGCGCAGCGGCTGGCGCAGGGCATCGTCGGGCAGCAGCGTCGCGGTGCCGATATTGCCGCGGCCGGCATGCTGGGCAGCTACCAGCGGGGTCACCGGCTGGCGTCGCGGCCGCTGTACGAAGCTACCAATGCGATCGCCAGCCTGTACACCGACGATCGCCGTCCGGCACGCCTGCTGCGGGCGGCCGGCCTGCGCCTGGCGCAGGGCGTGGCACCGTTCAGGCAGCTGATTGCCTCGCACCTGACCCAGCGCGTGGCCTGAACAGCTTCAGATCAGCCGGCGGCCAGCACCCGGATCTGGCTGTCGGCGAACTCGACCACCTGGCCTGCGCGGATCTTGCAGGCCTTGCGCAGTTCGACTTCACCGTCGACCCGCACCTGGCCGTCGCTGATGACCATCTTGGCCTCGCCGCCACTGGTGACCAGGTCGGCCAGCTTGAGCAGCTGCTTGAGTTCGACGTAGTCGCCGTCGAGGTCGAATTCGAGAATCTGCATGGAGCGGGGTTCCTGGAAAGAGGGCGCGGGCCAGCGGCCGGGCGGGGAAGAGGGCGCGTATTGTGCGCCAGCGCGGGGCATGACGGCACGCGCACGGAAAGCTGTACGCCTCGTTCAGGATCAATGCGGTATCATTCCGCTCTGAGCGAGTGAAATCTCCTCCGACCGAGCAGCGCCAGGGCACGCGATAAGAAGGGCGCCCAAAGCGCGGACCATCACCTTTTTATCGCACTGCCAGGAAGACGGCAGTGCCTTCGGAGTTCCCCATGTCCCAAGATTCCCAAGCGCCGCTGCAGTTTGCGCAGCTCGGCCTGTCCGAGCCCGTGATGCAGGCGGTCACTGCCATCGGCTATGAAACCCCGTCGCCGATCCAGGCTGCCACCATCCCGGCGATGCTGGAAGGCCGCGACGTACTGGGCCAGGCCCAGACCGGTACCGGCAAGACCGCAGCGTTCGCACTGCCGGTACTGTCCAACATCGACCTGCAGCAGATCAAGCCCCAGGCCCTGATCCTGGCGCCGACGCGCGAACTGGCCATCCAGGTTGCCGAGGCGTTCCAGTCGTATTCGTCGAAGATCCCGGGCTTCCGCGTGCTGCCGGTGTACGGCGGCCAGCCGTACGGCCAGCAGCTGTCGGCCCTGCGCCGTGGCGTGCATATCGTGGTCGGCACCCCCGGCCGCGTGATCGACCACCTCGACCGCAGCACCCTGGACCTGTCCGAGCTGAAGACGCTGGTGCTGGACGAAGCCGATGAAATGCTGCGCATGGGCTTCATCGACGACGTCGAAGCCGTGCTGAAGAAGCTGCCGGAGCAGCGCCAGGTGGCCCTGTTCTCGGCCACCATGCTGCCGCAGATCCGTCGCATCGCGCAGACCTACCTGCAGGACCCGGTGGAAGTGACCATCGCGGCCAAGACCACCACCTCGGCCAACATCCGCCAGCGTTACTGGTGGGTGAGCGGCATGCACAAGCTGGATGCGCTGACCCGCATCCTGGAAGTCGAGCCGTTCGACGCGATGATCATTTTCGCGCGTACCAAGGCCGGCACCGAAGAACTGGCCAGCAAGCTGCAGGCCCGTGGCCTGGCCGCTGCCGCCATCAACGGTGACATGCAGCAGGCCCAGCGTGAGCGCACCATCGCCATGCTGAAGGAAGGCAAGCTGGACATCCTGGTCGCCACCGACGTGGCCGCGCGCGGCCTGGACGTGGAGCGCATCAGCCACGTGCTGAACTACGACATCCCGTACGACACCGAAAGCTACGTGCACCGCATCGGCCGTACCGGTCGTGCCGGCCGCAGCGGTGAGGCGATCCTGTTCGCCACCCCGCGCGAGAAGGGCATGCTGCGCCAGATCGAGCGCGCCACCCGCCAGCCGATCGAAGAGATGCAGCTGCCGAGCGTGGAAGCGGTCAACGACACCCGCATCAACAAGTTCACCTCGCGCATCAGCGAAACCCTGGGTGCCGGTGGCCTGGACTTCTACCGCCAGCTGCTGGAGCGCTTCGAGAACGAGCAGAACGTGCCCGCCATTGAAGTGGCAGCCGCGCTGGCGAAGATGCTGCAGGGCGATACCCCGTTCCTGCTGCAGCCGCCGGTGCGGGCCCCGCGTGAAGAGCGCGCGCCGCGCGAGCGCTTCGACCGTGGCGACCGCCCGGAACGTGGCGATCGCTTCGACCGTAACGAGCGTGGTCCGCGTTTCGAGCGCGGTCCGCGCCGTGACGACGCCGAAGGTGGTTTCGAGCAGCGTCCGCGCCGCGAGGTTCCGCCGCGTGGTGCACCGGAGCAGGGCATGGAGACCTACCGCATTTCGGTGGGCCACCAGCATGGCGTGAAGCCGGCCAACATCGTCGGCGCCATTGCCAACGAGGCCGGCCTGGAAAGCCGCTTCATCGGCCGCATCGACATCCACGACGACTTCTCGCTGCTGGACCTGCCGGCACAGATGCCGCCGGACGTGCTGTCGCACCTGCAGAAGGTGTGGGTGTCCGGCCAGCAGCTGCAGATGCGTGCGCTGGCCCCGGGTGAAGACACCAACCCGGCCCCGCGTCCGTTCAAGCCGCGCTTCGACAAGCGTGGTCCAGGCGGTCCGGGTGGCCCGCGCCGTGGTGGCCCGGGTGGTCCGGGTGGCCATGGTGGCGACCGCGGCGGTGACCGCGACAGCCGCCCGCCGCGTCGTGACGGCTTCAAGCCGCGCGGCCCGCGCAGCTACTGAGTCGTACCGCAGCCATGACAACGCCAGCCTTCGGGCTGGCGTTGTCCGTTATGGGGCTGGAAAAGGGGACGGAGGGGATTAAGTCGTAAATGGCTGGCCAGGGGGCTTATGCCGAAAACGACTTAATCCCCTCCGTCCCCTTTTTCGCATGGCCAACACATTCCCGGTCCTAGGCTGAGCTGGTTCCAAAGGAGGTTGTCACCGCATCACATTCGGGGGGATCCGGGATGGGTAGGAGTGGCACGGACCAACAGAGCCGGCGGGTGCCGATGACCCGCGGCCTGGGACTTCGGTTTGCGTTGTTGACGGGCATGGCGATTGGACTGGTCGCACTGTCCGCCTTGATCCAGGAACTGCAGGCGGCTTCCACCGCCTGGATTGCCGGCCAGGGGTACTGGTCGCGGGGGCAGCAGGACGCGACCGCCGCACTCAGCCGCTACCTGGCGCGTGGTGATGCCCAGGACCTGGACGATGCACGCCGGGCCCTGCAGGTGCCCATGGGGGATCTGCAGGCGCGGCTGGCACTGGAGCAGGCCGAACCGGACGAGGCCAAGGCCCGGCAGGGCTTCCTGCGGGGCGGTAACGCGCGCGCCGATATTCCACGACTGGTGTTCTCGTTCCGGTATGCACGCGACATCGGCGCATTCCGTGAAGCGACCGCCCTGTGGCGGCAGACCGACGGCGACCTGATGGCCGTGCAGCGGCTGGTGGATGAGCTGCAGCAGCGGCACGGCCAGGGCGGGCTGCCGGTCGCTGCGCGTGACCGCTACCTTCAACAGCTGCGTGATCTCGACCGTCGCCTGCAGGTGCAGGCGCAGGCGTTCTCGCAGGCATTGCTGCGGATGGCCACCATGGTGCGCATCGCGACGCTGGTGGTGGGAGGACTGTCGGTACTGGCGATCAGCCTGATGGCGGTAGCCCTCGCGCGCCGCGTGGGCAAGGACCTGACCGAACACGAGAGCCGCTTCCGCGCGGCGTTCTACCAGGCCAACGTCGGCATGCTCAAGCTTGACACCGAAGGCAGGGTGGTCGAAGCCAACCAGGCGATGGCCGATATCCTCGATTACCGGCGTGAGGTGCTGCTGCAGATGTCGCTGGGCGATCTGCTGATGGAAGGCGAGCTGGTCATCGACGGCGTCGGCCGCATCGACTGGGACCGCCAGCTGCGGCCGAGCGAACTGCGCTTCTGCCGGCGTGACGGCAGCCTGGTCTGGGGGCGCTGGAGCGGTACCGGTGTGCGCAGCGCCGGCGGTGGCCTGTCGGTGTTCGCGATCATCGAGGACGTCAGCCAGAACCATGCGCTGGCACGCGAGATCGAGCACCACGCCAGCCATGATCCGTTGACCGGCCTGATCAACCGTCGCGAGATCGAACGCCTGCTGGAACGCGCACTGCTGCAGGTGCGCAGCGATGGTGGAACGCATGCGCTGTGCTACATCAATCTGGACCACTTCAAGCTGGTCAACGACAGTTTCGGCCACGCCGCCGGCGATCAGATGCTGCGCAGCTTTGCCGACTACCTGGTGGCTGCGGTGCGTGATGGCGACTGGGTCGGGCGACTTGGCGCCGATGAGTTCGCGGTATTTCTTGCCCATGCCAGCCAGGACGAAGCCAAGCGGGTGCTGCAGCGGGTGATCCGCAACCTGGGGCAGGCGACCTTCCCCATCAGTGAAGGCCGCCCGCAGCTGAGCTGCAGCATCGGCGTGGTCGAAGTCAGCGCCGACGCACCCGATGTGAACTGGCTGATGAGCGCTGCCGACAGTGCCTGCTATGCCGCCAAGCAGGCCGGCCGCAACCGCGTGCACTGCTTCAACGAGAACCGCATGGCACTGGAGGAGCGGCGGCAGGAGGCCGAGCGCCTGCAGGGTGTCAGCCTGGCGATGGCCGAGAACCGGATGCTGTTGTATGCGCAACGCATCGCCCGGGTTGGCGATCCGTCCTACCTGCACTATGAAGTGCTGGTGCGCATGCGGGGCACCGACGGCAACCTGCACCTGCCCGGACAGTTCATGCCTGCGGTGGAGCGCTATGGCATGGCGGTAGCGCTGGACCGGCACGTGCTCGGACTGCTGTTCCGCCACCTGCAGGTCTGCCCGGTGCATGTCCGCCAGCTGGGACTGTGCAACGTCAATGTATCTGCCCAGTCGATTGCCGAACCGGGTTTCCTCTCCTTCGTCTGCGACCTGCTCGAACGCAACCGTGCGCTGGCGTCCAAGCTGTGTTTCGAGATCACCGAAACGGCCGCGATCAGCAACCTCAGCCAGGCCCGTGCGTTCATCGACGCGGTGAAGGCGCGCGGCTGCCGGATGGCGTTGGACGACTTCGGGTCCGGCCTCTCTTCGTTCGGTTATCTGCGCCAGCTGCCGGCCGACATGCTCAAGATCGACGGCGCCTTCGTCCGCGACATGGACACCGACCCGGTCAGCCACGCCACCGTGCGCGCGATCAGTGAACTGGGGCGCGAGCTGCAGATGGAGGTGGTGGCCGAATGGGTGGAGACCGCCGAAGTCGCCGCCGCACTGACCCGGCTTGGGGTGCAGGGCCTGCAGGGCTATGCGGTCGAGCGGCCGCAGCCGCTGGAGCGGGTGACCCTGGCTGACCTGAGGCCGTTCCGGCTGGTGGCCGTGAAGGGACCGCCCAGCGCAGGCTGAACCGCGGACGCCGACTTTGGTCTACACATGCGCGGCGTGCCCGGCTGCGATAATGCGCGCCAGGGGCGACGCGCAGTGGGCGCGGACGTAAGCAGGAACAGGACGTGGCGTGGGCGGCAGGCAGTGGCGGTATGGAACAGGAGCGGTGTTGGCCGTCCTGCTGGTGTGGTTGGCGTTGCCGTGGCCGCTTCTGGCTGCAGAGGCCGTGTCGGGCCGTGATTATCTTCTGGTCGGCGGTGCTACCGACGAGCCGACGCCGCACCGAGCGTGCACGCCGCAGATGCTGTCCGGCGCCCGCCAGCAGGCCGAGGTGCCCGCACCGCCCACTGGCTGGTCGGGCGAGCCGCAGGCACTGGATGTGTTCAACGTCTTTGCCGGTGAAGTGCGCGTCCAGCATGGCGACCGCGAAATCTGCGGCGACATGCATGATGCCCGTACCCGCGATTCGCGTTTCCGCGCAGGTATCGGCATGGTGGCCGTACCGCCGGCAGGCAGCCACGAGCCTTTCCTGGTTTCCTGGCAGACGCCGCTGAAAACACGCTGGGTACCGACCCTGCGGCTGGGCGCACCCAGCCCGGTGCAGCAGAACGATACCGCGCGCCTGCTGGTACGTGCCGCCTGCATCGCGGTCGCGATCGCGCTGGCGTTGTCGGCGCTGATGGCGTTCCTGACCACGCGCGACCGAAGCTTCCTGGTCTATATCGCCTGCACCACCGTACTGGTGTTGTGGCAGGCCATCCTCGGCGGGCTCAGTGGCTACCCGGAACCCTGGCTGCCGGTGGGGGAGCATGGCGCGAGGTGGCTGCTGTCGTTGACCGCGGCCTCGCAGGCGCTGGTGCTGCCGGCACTGTGGCGGCTGAACGGAGGCGACCGCGTGCTGCCTCGATCGCGCTCTGCGCAGCTGCTGGTGTTGTGGACCCTGATGGCGCTGGCCGCGCTGGTGCCGTGGCTGCGCTGGGAGCATCTGGCCTGGGTCGCACAGGGCCTGCAGGTGTCCTATCTGTCCGGGTGTGGCCTGGCACTGCTGGTCGGCCTGTGGGCACGCTGGCGCGGTGACCGTTGGGCGCAGGCGGGTCTGGCAGCGCTGGCACCGATGCTGGTACTGATCATCGCCGATGCCTGTGGTGCGGAGTGGCTGCTGGAATACCGGGTGGAGGCGCTGCAGCTGGCGGTGACCTGGTTGTTGATGATGGCTGCCTACGCCCTGAACCAGCGGCTTGGCCGCCTGCGCCAGCAGCGTGACGAGCTGCGCCAGCTGGCCGAGACCGATGGCCTGACCGGCCTGCCCAACCGTCGTGCCGGCCTGCAGCAGCTGGCGCGGCATCTGGAGCGTGTCAACCGTGAAGGAGGGCCGCTGGTGATCGGCTTCCTCGACATCGACCTGTTCAAGGACATCAACGACCGTCATGGCCACGCGGTGGGCGACCAGGTGCTGGTGGCCGTCGCGCGGGCCTTGCGCACGGCGGTGCGCAGCCAGGACGAAGTGGTACGGATGGGGGGCGAGGAGTTCCTGCTGCTGATGCCGGGCATGCCGCGTGAGGCGGCATCGGCGCGGCTGGACCGCCTTCGCCAGCGCATCACCGAGGCCGGCCTGGCGTTGCAGGTAGCGGGGCTGGAAGTGACGGCCAGCATCGGCCTGGCACAGTGGCGGCCGGGCGAGGATGACCTGGCGGCACTGCTGCGGCGGGCCGACCATGCCATGTACGTGGCCAAGCGCGCAGGCCGCAACCGTGTGTTCGACGGTGAAGAGCTCGATCCGCCCGGCCCGGCATGAGGCGCAGCGGGCGGCGATGCCGGATAATAGGGCGATGACCACCCGACTCAACAAACACATCGCCGACACCGGCTTCTGCTCCCGCCGCGAGGCCGATCGCCTGATCGCCGCCCGCCGCGTCACCGTCAACGGCCACCCGGCCGGCACCGGTGCGGTGGTGGGCGAAGAAGACCAGGTACTGGTCGACGGCCAGCCGCTGCGCGCCCGCGTCGCCCGCAAGCCCGGGACCCGCCGCCACGTCTACATCGCGCTGAACAAGCCGGTCGGCGTCACCTGCACCACCGAAACATCGGTCAAGGGCAACATTGTCGACTTCGTCGGCCACGAACAGCGCATCTTCCCGGTCGGCCGACTGGACAAGGAGTCCGAAGGCTTGATCCTGATGACCAGCAACGGCGACATCGTCAACCAGATCCTGCGCGCTGAGAACGGCCACCAGAAGGAGTACCTGGTGGCGGTGAACAAGCCGGTTACCGATGAATTCCTGCGTGGCATGGCGCGCGGCGTGCGCATCCACGATCAGATGACCCTGCCGTGCAAGACCTCGCGCATCGCCAAGTTCGGTTTCCGCATTACCCTGCAGCAGGGCCTGAACCGGCAGATCCGACTGATGGCCGCTGAATTCGGCTACCGCGTGACCCAGCTGCGCCGTGTGCGCATCGACAACATCAAGATCGGCGCGCTGAAGCCGGGCCAGTGGCGCAACCTGACCGAGCAGGAACTGCAGGGCCTGCTGCCGAAGCAGCTGGACTGGTAACGCGTGGTAGTGCCGGCCGCTGGCCGGCTGCACCAGTCATCGAATGACTGCGGGATGCCGGCCAGTGGCCGGCGCTACCTGTTGTGCGGTTTACGCACCGGCATCCGCTAGACTTGGCGGTGACCTGCCGGAACGTGACGCTGCATGATCAAGCCCGACAAGCCCGCCAACGAAGCCCTTCGGCTTGAGGCGCTGTACCGCTACCGCATCCTGGATTCGGAGCGTGAGAAATCCTTCGACGACCTGGTAGTGATCGCCAAGGCGGTCTGCGGCACTTCGATGGCGGCGGTGACCCTGATCGACGTCGAACGGCAATGGTTCAAGTCGATCCAGGGCATCGATGCGGCGGAGAACCTGCGCAGCGAATCGATGTGCGGCCACGCCATCCTGCAGCCGCAGGAAATCATGGTGGTGGAGGACGCGCTGCAGGACATCCGCTTCCACGACAACCCGGTGGTGACCGGCGATCCGCACATCCGCTTCTATGCCGGTGCGCCGCTGATCAGTTCAGATGGCCTGCCGCTGGGCACGCTATGCGTGTTCGACGCGCATCCGCAGCACCTGGCCAGCGACAAGGCCGAGGCGCTGGCTGCTCTGTCGCGGCAGGTGATGCTGGTGATGGAACTGCGCCGCTTCGCCCTCGACATCCAGAAGCACATGCTGGAGCGCGACGATTACGAGCGCCTGTTGTCGGAATACCAGGACGTACTGCTGGCGCAGAATGCCGACCTGGCCGCACAGAGCCGTACCGATGCCTTGACCGGCCTGCCCAACCGCCGTGCGATGGCGGCCGCGCTGGAAGAGGCGGTGGCCGGGAATCCGCCCAGTGCGGCCTGCGTGGCGCTGCTGGACATCGACCATTTCAAGCACATCAACGACTTCCAGGGTCACGCCACCGGCGACCGGGTACTGGCCGAACTGGGAGCGCTGCTGCGCTCGCACTTCGCCGGCCGCGGCATGGCCGCGCGTTATGGCGGCGAAGAGTTCGTGGCGGTGATGCCCGGTACCGATCTGCGCACCGCGGAGCTGCAATGCGAGTTCCTGCGCCTGGCGGTGGCCGACCTTCCGCTGGGTTTCCCGGTCACGATCAGTATCGGTGTCGCCCAGCACCTCACTGGCGAGAGCGTGGACGAGACCCTGGCACGTGCCGACAAGGCGCTGTACCGGGCCAAGGGCAATGGCCGCAACCGGGTGGAACGGGCCGACTGAATCGCCCCCCGTCGAATGGATGCGACGTGCGGATGATTCGATGCCACTCAGGCAGGCCCACGCCACGCGTGGATGCCGTTCCCGATTCAACACCGTCGCGTCGCAATCCCTGCGACCACGACCGGCCAGCATGGTGCATCTGTTCCCGCGGACGCCGACCATGCTGCAGACCCTGGCCATCGCCCACTACCGTTCACTGCATGGACTGGTGCTGCCGCTGCAGCCGTTGAATGTGGTCACCGGCGACAACGGCAGTGGAAAATCCAGCCTGTACCGCGCGCTGCGCCTGTTGGCGGAAACCGCGCAGGGCGGAGTGGCCGCAGTGCTGGCGCGCGAAGGTGGACTCGGCTCGGCGTTGTGGGCCGGCCCGGAAAAGATCGACCGCCGGGTCACGGCGGGCGACATTCCCCTGCAGGGTGGCCCGCGCCAGGAAGCGGTGGGCCTGAAGCTCGGCTTCGCCACTGACCAGTTCGGCTATGCGATCGACCTGGGCTATCCGCCGCCCAGCCGTTCAGCGTTCGCACTGGACCCGCAGATCAAGGCCGAGGCGATCTGGGCCGGGCCGTTCCTGCGCAGCGCAAACCTGCTGGTCGATCGCCGCGGGGCGATGGTGCGGCAACGCCTTGCGCACGGCTGGGATCGGGTCGACGACCGGCTGTCATCGTTCGACAGCCTGTTCACCCAGGTCGGCGATCCGCAGCGCATGCCGGAAACCATCGCCCTGCGTGAGTACATCCGTCGCTGGCGCTTCTACGATCATTTCCGCAGCGATGCCGATGCGCCGGCGCGGCAGCCGGCGATGGCCACGCGCACGCCGGTGCTGCATCACGACGGCCGCGATCTGGCGGCGGCCTGGGTGACCATCCTCGAGATCGGAGATCCGGTTGCCTTGGCACGCAGCGTGGACGATGCCTTCCCAGGTGCCACGATCGGCTTCGAGGAACTGGATGGCCGATTGGCCCTGCGCTTCCACCAGCCCGGGCTGCTGCGGCCCTTGTCGATGACCGAGCTGTCCGATGGCACCCTGCGTTTCCTGCTGCTGGCTGCCGCGCTGCACACACCGCGCCCGCCGCCGCTGCTGGTGCTCAATGAGCCGGAGACCAGCCTGCATCCAGACCTGCTGCCGGCGCTGGCGCGGCTGATCATCGCCGCCAGTGCACGCAGCCAGGTATGGGTGGTGTCTCACGCCAGCCGGCTGATCGCCGCGTTGGAGCAGGCACCGGGCTGCCACTCGCTGCACCTGCACAAGGAGCAGGGGCGCACGTTGTTGAGTGGGCAGGGGCTGCTGGATGCCCCTGCATGGCATTGGCCGCAGCGCTGAAACGTCGATCCACGCGCGGTAGATCCACGCCGTGCGTGGATGCACTCAATCGGCGATGTTGCGCGCCTCGGCCGTGCCAAGGATTTCCGGATGCTGCACCGGCTTGCGGCGATTGAGAAGCGGATGCAGGAACACGGCTCCGACGATGATCGCCACGCCCAGGTAGAACCATGGCGTGACCTCGTGCTGCTCGCGCAGCAGCACCACCGCCAGCACCACTGCGTAGACAGGTTCCAGGTTGGTCACCAGCTGTACGGTGTAGGCGCTCAGGTGGCGCAGCGCGACCAGGGCCAGGGCGAACGGCAGCAGCGTGCAGAACCCGGCCAGTACCAGCAGCAGGATGCCGTCGTGCAGGTCCGGAACCACCCACAGCGGGCTGGCCAGCGCCGGCAGCAGGTAGGGCATCAGCGGTGCCAGCAGGGTCAGGGTGAGGGTGCCGGCACCCAGCTCCAGCGCCGTGACCGTAAGCGGATCGGCGTGGCTGACCATGCGCTTGTTGAGCGAGCCGAACACCGCCACCAGCAATGCCGAGATCGCGCCGATCAATACACCCAGGCGCATGCCATCGGGCACGCCACCGACCACCAGCGCCACGCCCGGCAGTACTGCCAGGCCGAAGGCCAGTTCACGCAGCTGGAACGGCCGCTTGGCTACCCACGGTTCGATGATTGAAGTGAACACCGGCGCCAGCGCAATGCAGGTGGCGGCCACCGACGCATTGGCCAGCTTCACCGCACCGTAGAACGTCAGCCAGTGCAGGGCGACCAGCGCGCCGATGCCAGCGTAGCCGGCCACCAGCCGCAGGGGCAGGGTGCGCAGCCCGCGCCACACCCGTGGCAGCAGGGCCAGCATCGCCGTCACCAGCAGCATGCGCCACCAGACCAGCGGCAATGCGGGCAGGGTGATCAGCTTGCCGAGGATGGCGGTGACGCCCCACAGCAGGACACAGAAGTGGATCTGCCACAGCGCTTTGCGGGTGTCGGGTGTGCTCATCCGCCTATTGTGAGGCAAGGCGAACGTCGCAGCGCTACCCGCGTGTGGAATTGTTGCCCTGGTCAACCTGCCGCTGCAGCGCCATCGCTGCCGCCGGGTTGCGCGCCTTGCCTGCGCCGATGCACAGCAGGTAGACCTCGCGCGGGGTTTCAGGGGCGGGCGCTGCCAGGCAGGGCAGGTCGTCCACCGGCTCGCCGCGCGACCAGCGCCGGGCCCGTTCGGCCCAGCGCTGCTGCACGGGTGCCGGCAGGCCCTCGTTCAAACGTGCCTGGCTGCGCTTGATCCGTGCGTAGACGAAGCCGGCGCTGACATCGCCGTGCAGGGGTGCCTCGTCGCTGTCCTCGATCACCAGGGCCACGCCGTGCGCGCGCGCAGCGGTAACCAGTTCCGGGCCATGCGCCTCGGCATTGCGGACTTCCAGGGCGTGCTGCAGCGGCACGCCGTCCAGTTGCTTCGGCAGCTGCGCCATCAGCCGTTCCAGCGCTTCGGCGTCGGCCGGATGCCGTGGATCGAACTGCCACAGCAGCGGGCCCAGCCGGTCACCGAGCGCGAGTGCGGCCTGCAGGAACGGCGCCGCGGCATCCACCGTGCTGGACAGGTCGCGGCGCTGTACCAGGTAGCGCGGCGTCTTCAGCGAGAAGCGGAAGCCTTCAGGGGTCTGCGCGGCCCATTGCGCGCATTGCACTGCGGTCGGCGTGCGGTAGAAGGTGCCGTTGATCTCGATGCAGCGCAGCGCACGGCTGGCGTGTGCCAGCTCTTCCCGCTGCGGCAGGCCGGCGGGATAGAACACGCCGCCGCGCCATTCCGGAAACACCCAGCCGCCGATGCCGCAGCGGATCGCTCCTGCGGTCACTGGCCGTGGTCCGCGCGCCAGGGATCGTAGCTGCCGAACCACCACAGGTAGCCTTCCGGATCGGCGCAGGCATAGCCACGGCCGCCGTAGTCCTGGTCGGCGATGTCGATGACGATGCGTGCCCCGGCCGCCTTGGCCCGGGCGTAGTGCGCGTCGGCATCGGTGACGATCACGCAGGCACTCTGGGTCTGGCGGCCGCCCACCTCGTCCGGCATCGCGGCATGCTGGCTCCAGGCGCTTTCCTTGACGGCCGAGCCGAGCATGATCATGCCGTTGCCGAAGGTCAGCTGGGCGTGGAACACGGTATCGCCATCGGCATACACCGCCTGGGCATGAAAGCCGAAGGCGCGCTGCAGCCAGTCGATCGCCGCCTGCGCATCGCGGTAGCGCAGGCAAGGAATGATGGTGGATCCATTGCTCGGTTGGCCGTTCCCGTCCATGACACCCCTCCTATGGCACAGGCCAGCCTGCGCCGATGACCGTTACCATCGCGCGAACCCTTGATGACGGCCTGCACATGGCCGCCACCCCTGTTCGGAGATCGTGCTGGATGAAACCCTGGATTGGAGGAGCCGTGCTGCTGGCATGCACGACCATGGCAAGCGCGGGCACCCCGGCGCAACTGCAGGACCTGGATGCGACCGTCGAGCGCGTGCGCGCGCAGTTCGACGTGCCCGGCATCGCCGTGGCCGTGGTCAAGGACGGCCAGGTCGTGCTCGAGCGCGGTTGGGGCGTGCGTGAACAGGGCAGGCCGGAGCCGGTCCAGGCCGACACCCTGTTCGCCATTGCCTCCAATACCAAGGCGTTCACTGCAACCTCGCTGAACCTGCTGGCCGAGGACGGCAAGCTGAAGATGGACGACAAGGTGATCGACCACCTGCCGTCGTTCCGCATGTCCGATCCGTTCGTGACCGGGCAGATGACGATCCGCGACCTGCTGTCGCATCGCAGTGGCCTGAGCCTGGGCGCCGGTGACCTGCTGTTCTGGCCGACCACGTCCTACAGCAATGCCGAAGTGGTGGAGCGCCTGGGCAAGGTGCCGCTGAAGGGCGGTTTCCGCGAAAGCTATGCCTACGACAACATCCTGTACGCGGTCGCCCAGCAGGTGATCGAGCACGTTTCCGGCATGAGCTACCAGCAGTTCCTGCAGGCGCGCATCTTCGACAAGGTGGGCATGGCCGGCACGCGCTACAACGCCGATCACCTGAAGCCCGGTGACAAGGCCGCGGTCGGTCACGCCAAGTACGATTTCAAGGATCTGCGCACCGTTGCGCCGCTGACCTGGTCGAACAACGCAGGCGCCGGTGGCATCTATTCCAGCGCGCATGACATGGCGCGCTGGATGCAGGTGCAGCTGGCCGAAGGCAAGCTGGCCGATGGCACGCCGTTGTTCACCGAGAAGAGCCAGCAGCAGATGTGGCGGATGATCACGCCGCAGTCGATTCCGGCGCCGAGCGTGCCGGAGCTGGCACCGGCGCGGGCCAATTTCGCCGGCTATGGCGAGGGCTGGAGCCTGAGCGACTATCGCGGGCAGAAGCTGGTCTGGCATACCGGTGGCTGGCCGGGCATGGTCTCGCGGCTGACCCTGGTGCCGGGCGAGAAGCTGGGCGTGGTGGTGCTGACCAACCAGGAGGTGGGTGCGGCGTTCAACGCGATCACCCTGAGCGTGCTTGACGCCTACCTGGGCGGAGAAAAGCACGATTGGGTGGATGCCTATGCCAAGGCCGTGGCCAAGGGCCAGGACAAGGCCGACGAGGCCTGGGCCAAGCACCAGATCGCGCGCGACAAGGGCAGCAGGCCGTCGCTGGCGCTGGCCGGCTACACCGGCACCTTCCGTGACCGCTGGTACGGTGATATGCAGGTCAGCAGCGAGGGCAAGGGCCTGCGCCTGCGCTTTGCCAAGACCGCGCAGCTGAGCGGGCGCCTGGAGCACTGGCAGCACGACACCTTCATCGTGCGCTGGGACGACCGTTCGCTCAACGCCGACGCATTCGTGAACTTCAGCCTGGACCCGGATGGCAAGGTGCGCGAGGTGCGCATGCAGCCGATTTCCGACCTGACCGATTTCAGTTTCGATTTCCAGGACCTGCTGTTCACTCCGGTGAAGTGACGCCGCCGGACGTGGCCCGGCGCCAACGTTTGACGAATCCGATGGATAGTGCCGGCCGCTGGCCGGCAACCTCATGTTCCCCGGATGCGTCGCAAGGGTGCCGGCCAGCGGCCGGCACTACCGGAGCCGCGGCGATCGTCGGCCGGTGTACACATGCGGCGTGGGATACTCCGCCGGCTAATGATGGCGAGGGAATGCGATGTTCCGTTGGTTTGAATCCCTGATCCCGGTGTTCCCGCCCGTGGATGGGCGCATGCCACCGCGCAAGGTGCTGCCGTTCTACCTGCACTACCTGCGCCCGGTCTGGCCGGTGCTGCTGGCCACGCTTGTCGCCGGCCTGCTGCTGGCGCTGGTGGAAGTGGCGATGTTCGACTACCTGGGCCGCATCGTCGACATGGTCGCCGAGCAGCCGGGCGCCGACTTCTTCAAGCGCCACGCCAATGAACTGGGCTGGATGCTGTTCATCACGGTCATCGCGCGGCCGATCCTGGTCGGCCTGCACAACCTGCTGGTCAACCAGGCCATCGTGCCAGGCCTGAGCAACCGCTCGCGCTGGCTGATGCACAACTACGTGGTGCGGCAGAGCCTGAGTTTCTTCCAGAACGATTTCGCCGGCAGCGTCGCCAACCGGGTGATGCAGACCGGTACGTCGCTGCGCGAATCGGCGGTGCAGATGGTCGATTCGCTCTGGTACATCGTGGTCTACACCGGCACCGCGCTGTACCTGTTCGCGCAGGCCGACTAGCGGCTGATGGTGCCGTTGATCCTGTGGCTGCTGGCCTATGCGGTGATCCTGTTCTACTTCGTTCCGCGCGCGAAGGAACGGGCATGGATCGCCTCCGAAGCACGTTCGAAGGCGATGGGCCGCATCGTCGATGGCTACACCAACATTCCCACGCTGAAGCTGTTCGCCCATGGTGGGCGCGAGCAGGCCTACGTGGCCGAGTCGATCCAGGAACTGGCGGTCAAGCACCGCGCGCAGACCCGCATCACCACCGGCATGGACCTGACCATCGCCATCGTCAACGGCTTCCTGATTGCCGGCACCTGTGGGCTGGCGCTGTGGTTGTGGAATGGCGGGCACATCACCGTCGGCGCGATCACGCTGGCGACCGGCCTGGTCATCCGCATCCACAACATGTCCGGCTGGATCATGTGGACCATCAACGGCATCTTCGAGGACATCGGCACGGTGCAGGATGGCATCACCACCATCGCCCAGCCGCTGACCGTGCAGGATCGCGAGGATGCGGTGCCGTTGCAGGTGACCCGTGGCGGCGTGCACTTCCAGGACATCCATTTCCACTACGGCAAGAAGGGCGGCGTGATCGCCGGCCTGGACCTGGTGGTGAAACCGGGCGAGAAGATCGGCCTGGTGGGCCCCTCCGGTGCCGGCAAGTCGACCCTGGTCAACGTACTGCTGCGCCTGTACGACCTGGAGAGCGGCCGCATCCTGATCGACGACCAGGACATTGCCTACGTCACCCAGGACAGCCTGCGCCAGCAGATCGGCGTGGTCACCCAGGACACCTCGCTGCTGCATCGCTCGATCCGCGACAACCTGCTGTACGGCCGTCCGGACGCGACCGATGAGCAGCTGCGCGCAGCAGTAGCCAAAGCACGTGCCGAAGCCTTCATCGATACGCTGGTGGACGGGCAGGGGCGTCGTGGCTACGACGCGCATGTCGGCGAGCGCGGCGTGAAGCTGTCCGGTGGCCAGCGCCAGCGCATCGCCATTGCCCGCGTGCTGCTGAAGGACGCACCGATCCTGGTGCTGGACGAAGCCACCTCGGCGCTGGATTCGGAAGTGGAAGCGGCGATCCAGGACAGCCTGGACGAACTGATGGGTGGCAAGACGGTGATCGCGATCGCGCACCGGTTGTCGACCATCGCGCGCATGGACCGGCTGGTGGTGATGGACCAGGGCCGCATCGTCGAAACCGGCAGCCATGCGGAGCTGATTGCGGCCGGTGGACTGTACGCACGGTTGTGGGCGCGGCAGACCGGTGGTTTCGTGGCTGCCGATCAATGATGGGATCGGGGTCGGATCCCTTTCCGCAGGAAAGGGCTCTGACCCCAGCGTGCTTCTGGAGACCTGCATGATCCTCCCCCTGCGCTCCCTGTTGCTGGCGCTCGCGCTGGCCATGAGCACTGCAACCGCGATGGCCGCACCCGCCGCAGGCGAGCAGCTTGAGCAGGTCATCCTGCTCAGCCGCCATAACCTGCGCGCGCCGGTGGTGGCCTCCGGCGCGCTCGCCAACGCGACACCCGAGACCTGGCCGCGCTGGGAGGTGGCACCGGGCGAGCTGACCACCAAGGGCGGCGTGCTGGAGGTCTACATGGGCCGTTACATCGGCCAGTGGCTGCGCCAGGCGCGACTGTTGCCGGCGTCGGGTTGCCCGCAGCCCGCTGACTTCCACGCCCATGCCAACAGCCTGCAACGTACCCAGGCCACGGCGCAGTTCTTCGTTGCCGGTGCCTTCCCGGGCTGCCACGTTGCGATCGAGCAGCGCATGCCGCTGGGCACGATGGATCCCTTGTTCAATCCGGTAATCCTCAACAGAGACACGGTCTTCCGCGAGCGCGCGCTGTCGGCAATGCAGCAAGCGCTGACCGACGTGGACATGGCACCGGCACTGTCCGTGGTGGAGCAGATCACCCGCTACCCGGAGTCGGCGGCGTGTACCGGCCGCGGCGACTGCCATCTGACGCTGGCCGATATCACCTTCAGTGCGGAGCCGGGCAACGAGCCTCGCGCTTCGGGTTCACTGGCGCTGGCCAGCGGGGTGGTGGATGCGCTGCTGATGGAGCACTACCAGGGAAGTGGCATTCCGCGCGAAGGCTGGGGCCGCTTGAACAACGAGACGCAATGGCAGGCGCTGGCGCAGATCCGCAATCGCTACCAGGACATCCTGTTCGGTACTCCTGAAGTTGCTCGTGATGTGGCCGCGCCGCTGCTGGCAAGAGTAGAAGCGCTGTTCAAGGAACCGGCGTCACCGAAGGTGACCCTGCTGGTCGGCCACGACTCCAACATCGGCTCCGTGCTGGCCGCGTTGGGAATCGCTGACTACACGCTGCCGGGCCAGTACGAGAAGACGCCGATCGGAGGCCTGCTGCAGTTCGAGCGCTGGCGCGAGCGTCGCAGTGGCCTGGAGCGTTTCCGCGTGTCCTACGTCTATCCCACCACCGGGCAACTGCGCGATGCGCTGCCGCTGACCGAGGCGCAGCCGCCGGGGCACGTCGCACTGCCGTTGCCGGGCTGCGACCGGCTGGGCTGCAGCCGTGCGCAGTTGCAGCAGCTGCTGCAGCGGGCCCGTCACTGAAACAGAGCTGCTATCGCAGCGGCGTGCGCACGATGCCATGGGTGGCCATCAGCGTAAGGTCGCCCCCCAGCCGTGGCGAGTGGAACGGGCCGCGTGCATGCGCGGCATCGAACAGACCGCCATCGGGTGATCGCAACCGGTAGAACTCGACCCAGCCGCTCGGTCTGCGGAGCGGCAGCTGTGCAACGCCGGTGTGTTGGTTGAACCATGCAGGGTCCTTGCTGCCTTCGATGACGCGACGGGCAAGGTGGTCGATGGCGTGATCCCTGCTGGCATACCAGTCCTGCCCGCGTAGCCGCGCCAGTTCGGCCATCATCACCAGTGGCGCCAGTGCGTAGTCGTGGTAGTGCAGGGCACGCTGCCCGCGGGCCATTTCCAGCGGCAGGCTGCCATCGTCCTGGACGTCATCGATGCCTTTCTGGAAGGCGGCGTGGCCGGCCTGCCACAGGGCGTCGTCGTCGGTGGCCAGGCCGGTCGCCAGCACGCCCAGGCCGCCCCAGTAGTAGTGGTTGTTGCGGCGCCGTTTCGGGTTGTCCCAGTAGGCCAGGTTGGCGCGTGCCAGCTGTTGCAGCCACGGATCGATGCGTGCGCGCTGCTGCGGGTCGGCCTGGTCGTGCACTTTCAGGTAGGCCATCGCCACGGCATCGAGCATCCACTGCCGCATGTAGAACGACTGGTCGTTGTTGACCCGGATCATCTGCCCGAGCATCGCGCCTCCGTCTGCCCATGCACCCAGCCATGCCAGCGTGCATTGCGCCGCTGCCGGGTCACCGTTGCGCAGATAGTCGTCGCTCATGCGCGCCACGTCGGCGGCATAGCGGTCCAGCGGCGCAGTGGCGTCCTTGTTCTGCTGTTGCAGTGCCGGGTCGATCACCGAGCCGGCCTGGTCGGTGTAGTAGCCCAGGGCACGGATGTCGGGCTGGCCGGGCGGTGGTGGAGGGCAGGCGGCGAAGGCACAGGCGCTGGCCAGCAGCGTGGGCAGCAGTGCAAGACGGAGCAGAGGGAGAGACATGGACGCTGGTGGAAGGGAGAACCCGGCGAACGATGCGCCCGTGCATGTTGCCGGTGCGTGATGCAGCCGCGGCTCCCGCCACCGCATGTAGAAACGGCCCGGGTTTGCCCGGGCCGTTCCGTTTGCAACTTACACCACCCCGATCATTCGATCGGCTGGTCCAGCATCAGCTGGCGGGCGAAACGTACCGGCGGTGCGCCGTAGGACAGCATCTGGTCGTGGTAGGCCTTCAGGTTGAACTTGTCGCCCAGCTTCTCCTGCACCGCCTTGCGGGTGTCGAAGTGTTCCTGCGCACCGACGAAGTAGGTCGGCAGCTGCGCCGACGTCAGCTGTGCGCGCACCCACTTGCCCGAGGCTTCGCTTTCCTGCTGGAACGCGTCGTGGGTCATCAGGTGCATCGCCTTCTCGCGATCCCAGTTGTCCACGTGCACGCCCTGGTCGAGGATCGCGTTGGAGATCGTGCGCAGGTAGAACTTCAGCTGTACCAGGTGGAACAACGGGTCGTTGTTGAGGTAGCCCTGCTCCTGCATCATGCGCTCGGTGTAGACCGCCCAGCCTTCGGCGAACAGGCCCGAACGCAGCACCGCACGCAGGGTGGAGGGGAACTTGGCCGAGTGCCAGCCCTCCAGGTAGTGGCCCGGGGTGCCTTCGTGGATGCTGAGCAGGTGGATCATGCGCGAGTTGTATTCACGCAGGAACGAGTCGACCTGCTTGTCGTTCCAGTCGTCCGGAATCGGCGACACGGCGTAGAAGGTCTTCAGGTTCTTGTCCAGCGGGCCCGGCGAATCGCAGTAGGCCACGGCCACGCCACGCTGGAATTCCGGCATCAGGATGATGTCCACCGGTGCGTCGGGCAGGGTCATCAGGTCGTGCTCGCGCACGAACGCAGTGGACTGGTCCAGCGCGGCCTTGGCATCGTCGACGACCTTGTCGCGTGCCGGCTTGTCGGCGTAGGCCAGTTCCAGCGCGGCCTCGATCGCCTTCTGCTGCTGCTCGTCGGTCGGCTGGGCCGGCATCTCCGGCGCACCCGGCTTGTCCTTCAGCACGGTCTGCGCGATGCCGTACATGTCCTCGCGCACGCGCTTGAGTTCGGCACGCGCGCGCTCACCGATCTCCTGGCGCGACAGCGAGGAGCTCAGCGCGAACTTCAGCTTCTGGTCGTACTTTTCCGCACCGATGCGGAAGTCGCCCTTGGCATTCGGCACCAGGGTCTTGTCCAGCCAGGTCTGCTGCTCGTCCACGGCCTTCTTCAGGCCGTCGATGGCGGCCTGCAGGCGCTGCTGGTCGGCCTGCGGCAGTTCGCCGATGTGGGGGGGTGATGAAGGTATCGACGATGCTGAGGATGCCCTTGTTCTGCTTGGCCACCGTCTCGGCATGGATCTTCGGTACGCGGGCCGGATCCAGGTTCTCGCGGGCCTGGGCGAAGATCGCCGGCAGCTTCTCCATGCGTGCGGTGGCTGACTTCAGGCGCTCCGGCAGCGGTGCGAATTCACGCGCCATCAGGCCGTAGATCGCGCTGCCGGCGATGCCGTTGTACAGCTGCGGGTCCCACTTGCCGGACTGCAGCACTTCGGCGTTCCAGATTTCCGACTGCAGCTGGTTGCGCAGGATCGCCGCGTCCACCTGGTTCTCGCGGCCCAGCTTGGCCACTTCGATCTTGTCCAGCTCGCCCAGCAGTGCCTTGTAGGCGGCCACGGTCTTCTGCTGGCCGGCGGCGCTGAGGTCGTCCAGCTCGCTGTCGTAGCGATGGTCACCGATCTGGGTGGCGCTGACCGGCGACAGCTGCATCCAGGTGTCCAGGGCGCGCTTGGACAGATCGGCGAAGGCGGCATCGACCGCCGCGTCACCGGCCTGCTGGCTGGCGGCCGGGGTGGAACCGTTGGTCGGGGCGTCGGCCGGCTGGCAACCGGCGAGGGCGGCGACCAGGGCGAGGGCAAGAAGATGCGGGCGCATCGGCGTTCCTGTACAGGGTCAAACCCCGAGCATAGGGCGCCGGAGCTGCTTTGTCCCCGTGCCATAGGATTACCATGGGCGCAGACACGGACCCTCCAGCGGAGCACAGGACATGGAATACCAGGGAAGCTGCCATTGCGGCAGGATCGCATTCACCGTACAGGCCGAGGCGCCGATCAGCGACGTCATCGACTGCAACTGCTCGATGTGCCGTCGCCGCGGCAGCCTGCTGTGGTTCGCCCCGCGCGAAGCGTTCCAGCTGAGCACCGATCCGGCGGACGTGGCCACCTACCACTTCAACAAGGCCCATATCGATCATCACCATTGCCGCGAATGCGGCATTGCCCCCTACAGCGAGGCGGTGGATCCGCGCAGCGGTACACCGATGGTGGCGGTGAACGTGCGCTGCGTGCCGCAGGTGGATCTGGCCGGTCTTTCGGTGACCTCCTACAACGGAGCCGCGCTGTGAGGCCGCTGCGCGCGTGGACGCGCACGCTGGCCATGCCGGTGCTGCTGCTGGCGCTGGGCGCCTGCGCCAAGCAGGGCGACATGGCGGCGGATGCGGGCGCCACGGCGGCCGAGGCTGCCATCGCTTCACCGGAAGGCGCGTTCCTTGCCTACGAACACGATGTGCAGGTGCAGCTGGAGGCGGCGCAGATCGCACCGCGCATCCAGCAGATCGCCCAGGCGTGCCAGAGCGCGAAGTTCGGCGATTGTGCGGTGCTGCAGGTCGATCAGCGCAGTGGCGAGCAGCCCAGCGGCGAGGTCAAGGTGCGGATTGCACCGAAGGGCACCGAGCCGCTGATCGCGATGGCCGGTGAGGGCGGCACGCTGCAGTCACGCAACACGCGTGCCGAGGACCTCGCGCAGGCCGTGGCCGACACCGCGCTGACCAAGGCGCGGCTGGAGAAGGAACACGCGCGGCTGCTGTCCTACCAGGATCGCAAGGACCTGAAGATCGAAGACCTGATGGCGATCACTACACGGCTGTCGGAGATCGAGGCCGGTGTCGAGCAGGCCAACAAGGATGCAGCGCAGCAGCGTCGGCGCATCGATACCCAGCTGGTGACGATCCACTTCGACACCACCTCGGGCCAGCGCAGCCGCAGCGAGATCGGCGAGGCGCTGAGCGAGTCGGGCGGCATCCTCAGCACCAGCATTGCGTTCCTGATCCGCGCCGCCGCAGCGCTGCTGCCGGTGGCGGTGCTCGCCTTGATCGCGGCCTGGGGTGTGCGGGCGTGGTTGCGCCGCCGCCGTCGCAAGCTGCCGCCCAACCTCTGAGGTGAAGGCTGATGCCGGCAGCCGGCCGGCATCAGCCCTCGTCGGTCTCGTACTCGACGAACACATCCAGCTCCAGCGCCAGTTCCTGCACGGCATCGCGCACCTTCTGCGCGGTGCTTTCATTGCCGACTTCCACTTCCAGTTCGTGGATGCCCGGGCCGATGTCGTCGGACAGCCCGGCCGAACTGGAGTCGTCGTCGTCCATGTGCGGCATCAGGTCGTCGGTTTCCTCGACATGCTCGATGCCTTCCAGGCCGAGCAGTAGATCGCTGATGGCGCGGGCGTCGTCTTCGGTTCCGGTGATGCGCAGTCGCAGCATGGCCATGGCATAGGTACGTTGTGGGTTCGCCAGCAGCCTAGCCAGCGTGAAGAAAAGAGCGGGTGAGGGCGCAGTCAGCCGCGCGTGGCAGGGCGCCCCAACAGACTGTCCGGCAGCGCGGGAATCGGCGTGCGCTCGTCCTGCGCCTGCTCCAGCAACCAGTCGATGAACAGGCGTGCCGCAGGGCTCGGCGGCTGCCCTTCGGCATGCACCACGTAGTAGGCGTAGCGGGCCTTCAGCGCAGGGCCGGGCAGGCGCACCACTTCATAGCGCTGCAGGTAGGGCTGGGCGACGTGGGTGCGCGCCAGCACCGCGCCCATGCCATACACCGCTGCACGCATCGCATCGGTGCTGTCGGCGAAGGTGTGCATCGGCGGCAGCGGCGACGGCGGGCGTACACCGGCGTGGCGGAACCAGTCACGCCAGCCCTGCGGTGACAGATCGGTCAGCAGCGGCAATCCAGCGATGCGCGCCGGGTCGTCCAGGATTTCGACGCCGGCGAGCGCGGGTGAGGCTACGGGGAACAGATAGTCGTCCATCAGATGCTGCGCGCGCAGGCCCGGCCATTGCCCCAGCCCGTAGCGGATGCCGACTTCGGGGCCGTTGTCGTCGTAGCGATCCAGCCCGCTGCCGGTATGCAGTTCGATGCGGATATGCGGATGCGCCTGGGTGAAGCGCGGCAGGCGTGGCAACAGCCAGCAGTAGGACAGCGAGCGCAGGGTGGTGATCCGCAGCGGTACGCTGTCGGCATCGGGGTGCAGATGGTGGGCAACCGCTGCGACGTCGGTGAACGCAGCGCTGGCGGCGTCGGCCAGCTGTCGGCCTTCGGCGGTCAGGCGCACGCCGCGGGCGTGGCGCAGGAACAGGCGTACTTCCAGCACTTCTTCCAGACGGCGCACATGGTGGCTGACCGCGCTGGCGGTCAGGTGCAGTTCCTGAGCGGCCTGGGCGAAGTTCTGGTGGCGTGCGGCGACCGCGAACACGGCCAGTGCGGGGAGCAGGGAAGGGCGTAGCTGCATGTCGAGCCTCAAACCATATTTGTGGCTGGCAGCGATACTACGCGCTTGTGTGGCGGGCGTCTGCGCCTGATCCTGTCTGCCTTGGCACGAAACAGACGATGGACGGAGGCACGGCATGAATGCGGTCCCACAGGCGGCCGAGCGCGACTGGCGCACGCCGCTGGAATTGACCCTGCTGGGCGCCATCTGGGGCTGCTCGTTCCTGTTCATGCGGGTGGCGGTGCCGTCGTTCGGCCCGTTCGCGCTGGTCGAGGTACGGCTGGTGCTGGGAGCGCTGGTGCTGCTGCCGTTCCTGTGGCGTGCCCGCGCGCAGTTCCCGCCGCGGCGCTGGCTGTGGCTTGCACCGATCGGCCTGATCAACTCGGCGCTGCCGTTCGTGCTGTTTGCCTATGCCGCCGAACAGGCGCCGGCCGCGATCGGTGCGATCTGCAATGCGATGACGGTGCTGTTCGCCGCGCTGATCGCTTTCCTGTTCTTCGGTGAAAAGATCGGCATGCGCCGTGCCGGTGCGCTGCTGGTCGGCTTTGCCGGCGTGGTGGTGCTGGCCACCGCCAAGGTCTCGGGCCTGAGCATCGGCACCGCGGTGCTGGCCGGCGCGGCGGCTTCGCTGCTGTACGGCCTGGGCGTGAACCTGGTGAAGCGGCACATGACCGGCCTGCCGTCGGCCGCGGCTGCGGCAGCCACGCTGTCGTGTGCCTCGCTGTGGATGCTGCCGATGGCGGTGAGCCACTGGCCGCAGGCGGCGATTCCGCTGAAGGCCTGGGGCGCGGCGATCGCCTTGGGCGTAGCCTGCACCGGGCTGGCGTTCCTGATGTTCTACCGCCTGATCGGCCGCATCGGCCCGTCACGCGCGTCGACGGTGACCTACCTGATTCCGCTGTTTGGTGCGGCGTTTGCGTGGTTGTTCCTGGGTGAGGCGGTGACGGTGCAGATGCTGATTGCCGGTGTGCTGATTCTGGGTAGCGTGGCGGTGAGTCAGAAGGGCTGAGGAATTGGCGTTTTGCGCGTTGCGCGTGCTGAAGGTGCTTCACTGTTCATGGGCGTTACTTTTCTTTGTACGCAAAGAAAAGTAACCAAAAGAAACGTTCCGCCGGCCGCGAGCCGGTGCTGCGCACCGGTGCCCTGCGCTCCTCGGCCCGTCGAGGGACGGCGCGGGAACTCGCTGCGCTCAGACACCCGCGCCTCTTCGCCCTCGCCGGACCTGCGGTGCTCGGCTCGCTCAAGGCGGATCCAAGATCAAAGGCAGAAGCGGTCGCTTCGCTCGCCGGGCCCGGCCCGGCCCGGCACTACCATGCATCGTCGTGCAGCTGTGGCTCTTGACCTTGGGTCCGCCTTGAGTGAGCCGAGCATCGCAGGGGAATCAGGGGCGAAGAGGTGCAGATGTCTGAGCGCAGCGAGTTCGGCACCGTCCCCTGATTCACCGAGAAGCGCAGGGGACCGACGTGCGAAGCACGGCGGCTCGCGACCTGGCGGCGCGTTTCTTTTGGTTACTTTTCTTTTCGCGCGAAAAGAAAAGTGACGTCCATGAACAGTGAAGCACCTTCAGCACGCGTCACGCGCAGGAAACCATCAGCGCACCGGCACCGGAATATTGCAGAGGTCGATATGCCCGGCCGGTCGCTTGTAGAAATCATCCACGCGATTACGCCGTGCCTCCACCGTATCGGCGAAGGTCTTCGAATCGGTACGCAGCACCTGGATCTGCGTGCGCTCTGCGGCCGGCACGTCGCTGGCGCGGCGGATCGACACGATCGGCGTGCGCAGTTTCGGGTCTTGGTAGAAGCCCATCGGCGCGGGCCCGCGCGGTGTTGCGCTGAGCAGTTCCATGCCCTTCAGCACGCGACCGACCAGGGTGATGTTGCGGTCCAGTTGGCGCGGCGACTGGCCGGTCACCACGTACAGTTCGGCACCGATGCTGCTGTCTTCCTCGTTGCTGCGGCCGGCGCCGAGCATCCCGTAGCAGTGGGCCAGCCAGGCCTTGCCGGCCTGCGGATCCTGGCCCACCGGGAAACCGTCGACGAACCCGGTCTGCGCGGCCCAGCCATCGCGGTCGGGCAGCACGCTCACCTTCAGGCCGGCGCTGGCGCGTTCGAACTCGGCTGGCAGCTTGCGCGCGGCACTGCCGAACGGCTTGGCCTTGGCCGCGTCATCGGCGTCGGCATCGCCGAACTGCACCACGAAGTTGTCCTGCGAGCGGTAGATGCTGGTGCCGTCCCAGAAGTGCTCGTGGGCGAAGGTCTGGATGTTGGCGACATGGCGCGGGGCGAACTGCGGCGCCAGTTCGATGATCACCCGCCCGGCCGGCAGGTCCATGTACAGCAGGTTGGCCGGATCCGGGGTGCGCCAGTCGCTGGCCGCTGAAGCATCGAGAATCTGCTGCGGGCTGCGGTACGGGGTGGCCGCGCTGGCCAGGGCGGGGAGCAGGCAGGCGAGGGCGAGGGCGGTCAGGGCAAGGCGACGACGGTGCGGCATGGGAACCCCGGAACATGAACAAGGCTTCGATTCTGCGCGAGCGGCCGGGTCTCGCCAACCGGCACGATGACTAACGACACATTCGCTATACCGAACTTCGCACTACTGTGGACTTCAACGTAGTGGAGGCCGGTCATGTCCGAGGACGATGTCCACCTGAAGAAGTTCCAGAAGGAGCTCAGCGCTGGAACGGTGTCGCTGGCCCTGCTGGCAGTGCTGGCCCGGGCCGGCGAGCCGCTGTACGGCTACCTCATTGCCAAGGAGCTGGAACGAGTGGGCGAGGGCGTGCTGAGCGGCAAGCAGAGCGCGCTGTACCCGGTGCTGCGCAACCTGGAGGGCGCCGGCCTGCTGGAAAGCCATGTGGAACCGTCCAGCAGCGGGCCGCCGCGGCGCTACTACCGCATCAATGAACGTGGCCGCGAGGTGCTGGCGCAATGGCGCCAGGCCTGGCAGGCCACCCGCGATTCCGTCGATTCCGTGTTGGAGGGGGTACCGCAATGAACGACCCGAGCCTGGCAGGCCGCGCCCTGCCCACGACCATCCCGCAGTATCTGGCGCAACTGCGCGCGGCGCTGGAAGGTGCCGATCCGGCGATGGTGCAGGACGCGCTGTACGACGCCGAGGAATACCTGCGCTCGGAGCTGGCCGCGCAGCCCGGCCGCAGCGAGGCCGAGGTGATCGCCGACGTGGCCGGCAGCTATGGCGCGCCGGACGAAGTGGCCGACATCTACCGCGAGACCGAAGTGACGGTGAACCGCGCGCTGCGTACGCCGCGTGCAGATACCGCGCCGGTGCTGCGCGCGGCGGCGGAAGCCAGTGGCGTCGAGCCGGCCGCACCGCCGCCGGCGCCGGTGCAGCGTTCGCTGCTGGCGCGCTTCTTCGGCGTGGTGACCGATCCGCACACCTACGGTGCGCTGTTCTACATGCTGCTGTCGCTCGCCACCGGCATCTTCTTCTTCACCTGGGTGGTGACCGGCCTGTCGCTGTCGCTGGGCCTGCTGATCCTGATCGTCGGCATTCCGCTGACCGTGCTGTTCTTCGGCTCGGTGCGCGGGTTGGCGCTGCTGGAAGGACGGCTGGTGGAAGCGCTGCTGGGCGAGCGCATGCCGCGTCGTCCGCGTTACACCGACCGCAGCCGTACCTGGCTGCAGCGCATCGGCGACATGTTCACCGATGGCCGCACCTGGCTGACCCTGCTGTACTTCGTGCTGATGCTGCCGCTGGGCGTCATCTACTTCACCATCGCGGTGACGTTGCTGTCGCTGTCGCTGGGCCTGATCTGGGCGCCGGTCGCGGCGATCTTCAGTGGCGAGATTCCGGGCGTGTACGTCGATGGCGTGAATGTACTGCCGATGGCGGCATCGCCGCTGGTGGCGATCGCGGTCGCCGCGGTTGGCGTGCTGCTGCTGCTGTTGACGATGCATCTGGCACGCGGCATCGGCAAGCTGCATGGGTTGATCGCCAAGAACCTGCTGGTGCGGCTGTAAGCGGGAATCCACGCTTCGGCAGGTGCCAACCCTGGTTGGCACAATCCATCAGCGTCGGGGCGTTTGGCGGACTTCGCTTTGGTAGGTGCCAACCTTGGTTGGCACGCTCCATCAGATACCGGGATTCATGGCATGGCGCCAACCCGGGTCGGCACCCACCACCGGCGGGTTACCCCGCCTTTCGACGCAACGGGGTGACGTTGCTCTTCTTCTTCGTAGCCTTCGCCGCCGGTGCTTCGGCATGCGCGGCGAAGAAGTCGCGCACCTTCGGGTACACCACTTCGCGCCAGCGACGACCGCTGAAGATCCCGTAGTGGCCGGCACCTTCGACGATGAAATGCTCGCGGCGGTCCGCAGTGATACCGGTGCACAGCGCCTGCGCGGCTTCGGTCTGGCCGAGGCCGGCGATATCGTCCAGCTCGCCTTCGATGCTCAGCAGCGCGGTATCGCGGATCGCTGACGGATCGACCTTCTCGCCATTGACCACCCACTCGCCACGCGGCAGCAGGAAGTCCTGGAATACCACGCGGATGGTATCGAGGTAGTACTTGGCCGGCATGTCCAGTACCGCGTTGTACTCGTCGTAGAAACGGCGGTGCGCGTCGGCGTCTTCCAGATCGCCCTTGACCAGGTCGGTGTAGAAGTCCCAGTGCGAACTGAAGTGGCGGCTCGGGTTCATCGACAGGAAGCCGGCGTGCTGCAGGAAGCCCGGATACACGCGACGGCCGGCGCCGGGATAGCTGGCCGGCACGGTGTGGATGACGTTGTTCTCGAACCACGACAGCGGGTTCTGCGTGGCCAGGTTGTTCACTGCGGTCGGGCTGCAGCGCGCATCGATCGGGCCACCCATCATCACCAGCGTGCGCGGCGTCGGCTCGCCACGGCTGGCCATCAGCGAAACCGCCGCCAGCACCGGTACGGTCGGCTGGCACACGCTCACCACGTGCAGGCGCTCGACGCCGAGGTGGCGGATGAATTCCTGGATGTAGGCGATGTAGTCGTCCAGGCCGAATTCGCCTTCGCTGGACGGCACCATGCGCGCGTCGACCCAGTCGGTCACGTACACGCGGTGGTCGCGCAGCAGCGTGCGCACGGTATCGCGCAGCAGCGTGGCATGGTGGCCGGACAGCGGCGCCACCACCAGCACGAACGGCTGGTTGAGCATCGTGTGCAGCTGGTCGGCCTCATTGCTGTGGCGCTTGAAGCGCAGCAGCTTGCAGAACGGCTTGCTCACTTCCTCGTGCACGACGATCGGCACGCGTTCGCCATCGACGTCGATTTCGTTGATGCCCCACTCGGGCTTCTCGTAATCCTTGCCGATGCGGTGGAAGAGTTCATTGACCGCCGCCAGGCGATCAGCGCCGGGCATCTGCGACCACCAGTGGCCCTGGTTGGCGAAGAACCTGGCGTTGGCCTGGGCCTGGTGCACCCAGGGGGCGAGCAGGTTGCGGGTCAGTTCGTGCAGTTGATAGAGCATGACGACCGAATATGTATGGTCATATGTTGCCGCGCAGCATATCCCATCCGGGTGTCCCGCAGGTTAAGTCGGCTGAAAATAATGAATCCGGATTCACATCCGTTCCAGCGCGGCCGCATCGCCTGCCAGGGCGGGGCCGAGCCAGCAGTGCGACCCCACCGGCTGCAGGCCGTGCCGGGCCAGCGTGCGGCGGTACCAGCGCGCTGGGCGGGGCTGGAAGCCGTCGTGGTCGCCGTCGAACTCGTCCTCGGCGGCGAAGGTTTCCAGGAAGGCCACGCCGCCGGTCAGCTCGGCCACGCCGGCCAGTCCGGCACGCAGCTCGCGGTCGGGCACGTAGTGCATCACGTCCGAGCAGATCAGCAGGTCGACCGGGGCACAGGGCCGCAGCCAGGCGAAATCGCCGAAGCGGGCCATGTGCAGGTTGCGGGTCCTGCCGTAGCGACGCACAGCGTACTCGCTGCTGTCGAAGCCGAGGTATTCGACCTTCGGACGCAGCTTCAGCAGCGGCGCGCGCCAGGCGCCTTCACCGCAGCCGATATCCAGCACACTGCGGATCGGCCGCTCCAGGTAGTACTCGGCGCTGGCCACGGCCAACGCGACCTTGCGCGCCAGGCGGGCGCTGCCGCCGATGTCGGCACGGCGGTACCAGCGTTGGAAGTAGGCGGCGTCGTAGGTCTTGTCCATGGGGCGGTGCGCGATCGGGGAAAACGGCGTCTATCGTACGGTGTTGCGACGCGTCATGCGTCGATGTGTCGCGGCGTGCGTGCCTGCAGCGGCTTCGCCACGGCATGCGAGAATGGCCGCCAATCTACGCCAGCCGCCGGAGCGAGCGCATGCAGAGCTACTACTGGGTCAAGACCTTCCACATCGTGTTCGTGGTGGCGTGGATGGCGACGGTGTTCTACCTGCCGCGCATCCTGGTGAACCTGGCCGAGACTGCGGGCCAGCCGGCGGTGACCGAGCGCCTGCAGCTGATGGGGCTGCGCCTGTACCGCTTCGGCCACTCGATGTTCGGCCTGGCCTTCCTGCTGGGCCTGGTGCTGTGGCTGGGCTACAAGGTCATTCCCGATTTCCCGACCATGGTCGCGCCCGGTGGCGCCGGTTGGCTGCATGCCAAGCTGGGGCTGGTGGTGCTGCTGCTCGTGTACTTCAGCTGGATTGGCCGCCTGCTCAAGGGCGTGGCCAAGGGCAGGGCGCTGCCGTCGTCGCGCGCGCTGCGCTGGATCAACGAGATCCCGCTGCTGGCCTTCATTCCGATCGTATGGCTGGTGCTGGCCAAGCCGTTCTGAACGGGGCGCGCTGCGCGCGCGGCGCATCGCACAGATGCATCCACGCATGGCGTGGTTCTACTGGGTGCAGCTGTGGCTTTTGATGTCCAGGTCCGCCATGAGCGAGCCGAGCATCGCAGGTGAAACAGGGGCGAAGAGGTGCCGATGTCTGAGCGCAGCGAGTTCGGCGCCGTCCCCTGATTCACCGAGAAGCGCAGGGAACCGGTGCACAGCACCGGCTCGCGTTCGGCGGCGTGTTCTTTGGTTACTTTCTTGCACGAGCAAGAAAGTAACAAGCCGATGAATCAGGCTGCTTCGTACGTGCCGTAGCTGCGCAGGCGGGTGTAGCGCTGTTCCAGCAGCTGTTCGGTGGACAGCTTGTCCAGCGCGTCCAGCTCGTTCAGCAGCACCGCCTTCAGGCGCTTGGCCATCTGCGTCGGGTTGCGGTGGGCGCCACCGGTCGGCTCGCGCACGACCTTGTCGACCAGGCCCAGGCTCTTCAGGCGCGGGGCGGTCAGGCCCAGCTGTTCGGCGGCATCCTTGGCCTTGCCGGCGTCCTTCCACAGGATCGAGGCGCAGCCTTCCGGGGTGATGGTCGAGTACACCGAATACTCCAGCATCACGGTGCGGTCGCCCACGCCCAGCGCCAGCGCGCCGCCGGAGCCGCCTTCACCGATCACGGTGCAGATGATCGGCACCTTCAGTTCGGCCATCTCGATCAGGTTCCGCGCGATCGCTTCGGACTGGCCGCGCGATTCGGCGTCGATGCCCGGCCAGGCGCCGGCGGTGTCGATCAGGGTCAGCACCGGCAGGCCGAAGCGCTCGGCCATCTTCATCAGGCGCAGGGCCTTGCGGTAGCCCTCCGGCTTCGGCATGCCGAAGTTGCGCTTGATCTTTTCCTTGGTGTCACGGCCCTTCTGGTGGCCGATCACCATCACTGCACGGCCGTTGATGCGGGCCAGGCCACCCATGATGGCCTTGTCGTCGGCGAAGGCACGGTCGCCGGCCAGCTCCTGGAACTCATCGAACATGACGCGGAGGTAGTCGGCGGTGTACGGGCGCGACGGATGACGGGCCAGCTGCAGCACCTGCCACGAGGTCAGGTTGCGGAAGATCTGCGCGGTGCGCATGCGCAGCTTGTCCTGCAGCGCGTGCACTTCCGCCTCGACATTGACCGCCGGCCCGGCACTGGCGTTGCGCAGTTCCTGGATCTTGGCTTCCAGGTCGGCGATGGGTTGCTCGAAGTCGAGGTAGTTCGGATTCATCGGAAGCCGTCGTGTAAAGAAGAGGGGAATTCTAGCCGAATGCGTGCAAACCACCCGTACGCCCTCGTCTGGAAGGCGACGGTAGCGCAGCCGGGCAGGGGGCGCCAGTCAGTTCAGGGCACCACCAGGGCGCTGCGGCCCATCAGCTGGCTGCGCTGGGAGACGAAGTCGTTGTAGGCCTCGTTGGCCTCCCGGCCCAGCCCGCTGCCCAGGCTGGCGGTGGCCGAGGTGAAGGCCATCTGCGCGGCGAAGTCCTGCTTGCGCAGGGCCTTCTGTTCCTCGGCGGTGGTGGCCTTCAGCCAGCGCGCATAGACCTCGCGCAGCGGCGCGGCGTGGGTCTCGAAGGCCGGTACCAGCGCCGGCAGGCTCGCCGGGGCCGGTTCCAGGCTGTACGCCGGGGCCACGTAGCCGGCCGGCTGCTCGCGTTTGAACGCACCCGGCTCGCCCATGCCTTCTTCGACGTAGGCAATGAAGTCGGGGGCGGTGAACACCTTGGCCACGATCTGGCCACCGCTGGCGTCGACGTGCGCCACCACCTTTTCCTTCGGGAAGGGCTCGCGCACGCCGTAGGTCCAGGTCTTGTCGATGAACAGGTCGTGGTGCTTCTCGAACGGGCCTTCGAAGTCGACGCCACCCAGCTCGATGCCGGCCTTGCCGGTGCCGAAGTTCTTCAGCTTGCTCTCGTCGGTGACGTAGATCTCGCGGGCGACCACGTATTCGCTCAGGGTCGGGTTGATCAGGCCGCCACGCCCGTCGGTGTAGACGATGAAGCGCACGTCGCCGAGCTTTTCGGTGTGCAGGCGATGCTCGCCCACGGCCAGCGAAATCGGGCGCGAGCCCTGTGCGGCGACCGGCAGGTCCTTGCCATCGATGCTCAGTGCCAGCGGCGTGTCGGTGGGGTTGTCGATCTGGAACTCGACCTTCGAGGGCGAACAGGCGGCCAGGGCCAGAGCGGCAGCGAACGGGAACAGCAGGGTCTTCATCGGAAAATCGTCCTTGATATCTGGAACGGGGAGTGCAGGAAAACGATGGCGCCAGCCTCAGCTGGCCCACGGTGGGCTGTAGCGCACCTTCAGCGTGCGTACGGCCGGGTCGGCGCGCAGCGCCTCCATCAGCTTGGAATCGATGCGTACGGCGCTCTGCCCGGACACATCGAGCATGCCGGCGACGCCGCCCTGCGGGCCCTTCAGCAGCAGGTCCAGGCGCAGTGGGGTACGCCCCGGGCGATGGCGGTCGAGCAGGGCATCGATGCGCTCCCAGACCGGGCGCTGCTGGCGCAGGTCCAGGCGTAGCGACAGGCGCGTGGCGTAGTTGGCGCAGACCTCGTCGAAGTCCCAGCACTGGCGGATGCGCAGTGCGTAGCCGCCGTTGAACTCGTCCTCGCGCAGGCCACCCTTGACCACCAGGATGCGGTCCTTGGTCATCAGGTGGCCGAACTCGGCCATCGCGTCGGAGAACGCGCTGCACTCGACGCGGCCACGGCCGTCTTCGAGCTGGATGAAGATCTGGCTCTCGCCCTTGCGGCGCACGCCGACCACCTGGCCGGCCAGCACGGTCTGTACTTCCGGGCGCCAGCGCTTCTCGCCACCGCCACCGCCGCCACTGTTGGCGCTCCAGATCTTCTCCACCGCGCCCAGGTCGTTGCCGACCAGGTCGCGCACATCGTCGCGCCAGGGATCGAACGGGTGCCCGCTGAGGTAGAAGCCCAGCGTGTCGCGCTCGCCGTTCAGGCGCTGCAGCAGCGGCCATTCCTCGGCTTCGGGCAGGTCCAGCTGGATCGTGGTCGTGCTCGGGTCGGGGCCGCCGAACAGCGAGTTCTGGCCCGAGGCGCGCTCGCGCGCCATCTGGTCGGTGGCCTTGATCACTTCCGGCAGCTGCAGCATCAGCGAGGCGCGGTTGTGACCGAGCTCGTCCAGCGCGCCGCAGTTGATCATCGCTTCCAGCGTGCGCCGGTTGAGCTTGGCCGAGCCGACGCGGGTGCAGAAGTCGAGCAGGTCCTTGTACCTGCCGCCCTTCAGGCGCTCCTCCACCACCGCTTCGCAGGCCCCCTGGCCAACGCCCTTGATCGCGCCCAGGCCGTACTGGATGGTGTCCGGGGTCACCGCTTCGAACATGAAGGCCGACTGGTTCACCTTCGGTGGCAGCACGGTCAGGCCGAGGTTGCGCACCTCGTCGAGGAAGCCGACCACCTTGTCGGTGTTGTCCAGGTCGGACGACAGCGTGGCCGCCATGAACTCGGCCGGGTAATGGCGCTTCAACCACGCGGTCTGGTAACTGACCAGCGCGTAGGCGGCGGCGTGCGACTTGTTGAAGCCGTAGCCGGCGAACTTCTCCATCAGGTCGAAGATCGCATCGGCCTTGGCTTCGTCCACGCCGTCCTTGGCCGCACCTTCGCGGAAGATCTCGCGGTGCTTGGCCATTTCGGCCGGTACCTTCTTGCCCATCGCACGGCGCAGCAGGTCGGCGCCACCCAGCGAGTAGCCGCCGACGATCTGCGCCATCTGCATCACCTGCTCCTGGTACACCATGATGCCGTAGGTGTCTTTCAGGATCGCTTCGGTGCGCGGATCGGGATAGATGATTTCTTCCTGGCCGTGCTTACGCGCGTTGAACGAAGGAATCAGGTCCATCGGGCCGGGGCGGTACAGCGACACCAGCGCGATCAGATCTTCGAAACGGTCGGGGCGCGCGTCCTTCAGCAGGCGGCGCATGCCCGAGGATTCGAACTGGAACACCGCGCCGGTGTTGCCGTTGGCGAAGATGTCCTTGTAGGTGGGCGTGTCGTCGAGCGGGATCGCGGCGATGTCCACCGGCGGGATGCCGGCGCGCTCATGGCGCTTGTTGATCGCCTTCACCGCCCAGTCGATGATGGTCAGCGTGCGCAAGCCGAGGAAGTCGAACTTCACCAGGCCGACTTCTTCCACGTCGTTCTTGTCGAACTGGGTGACCGGGTTCTTGCCCAGGCCGTTCTCGTCGTGTTCGGCGTACAGCGGGCAGAACTCGCTCAGCGGTTCGGGACCGATCACCACGCCACCGGCATGCTTGCCTGCGTTGCGGGTCAGGTCTTCCAGCTGCAGCGCCAGGTCGATCAGGTCGCGGACATCGTCCTCGGTCTCGTAGCGCTGGATCAGCTCCGGCGAGGCCATTTCCGAGCTGGGGCCTTCCTTGCCCTTGCCCAGTGCATCCTTCAAGTGGATGCCCAGGATGTTCGGGATCAGCTTGGAGACGCCATCCACCAGGCCGTACGGGAAGCCGAGCACGCGGCCGGAGTCGCGCACCACCGCCTTGGCGGCCATGGTGCCGTAGGTGATGATCTGGCTGACGCGCTCGCGGCCGTACTTGCGCGCGACGTAGTCGATCACCTCGTCGCGGCGGTCCATGCAGAAGTCGATGTCGAAGTCGGGCATCGACACGCGTTCCGGGTTCAGGAAGCGCTCGAACAGCAGGTTGTACGGCAGCGGGTCCAGATCGGTGATCTTCAGTGCCCACGCCACCAGCGAACCGGCACCCGAACCACGGCCCGGGCCGATCGGGATGCCCTGGTTCTTGCCCCACTGGATGAAGTCGGCCACGATCAGGAAGTAGCCGGGGAAGCCCATCTTGATGATGGTGTTGAGCTCGAATTCCAGGCGCTCGAAGTATTCTTCGCGGGTCTTGCCCGGCGCCAGCGGATTCTTCTCCAGGCGCTCTTCCAGGCCATCGCGCGACATCTTCTGGATCCAGGTGTCCAGGGTCTCGTCGTCGGGCACCGGGTAGTTGGGCAGGAAGTAGGTGCCCAGCCGCATCTCGATGTTGCAGCGCTCGGCCAGCGCCAGCGTGTTGTCGATCGCATCGGGGATGTCGGCGAACAGCGCACACATCTCCTCGGCCGACTTCAGGTACTGCTGGTCGCTGTACTCGCGCGGGCGCTTGGGGTCGTCCAGCACGCGCCCGGTGGAAATGCACACGCGCGCTTCGTGCGCGCTGAAATCGGTGGGCGACAGGAAGCGCACATCATTGCTGGCCACCACCGGCAGGCCACGTTGGCCGGCCGCCATCAGCGCGAACTGGTTGAAGGTTTCCTCGCCCTCGCGGCCGGTACGGGTCAGTTCCAGGTGCAGGCCATCGCCGAACACGCGCTGCCAGTCGGCCAGCTGCTGCTCGGCCAGTTCATGCTTGCCGTCCAGCGCCAGGCGCCCGGCCAGGCTCTGCCGGCCGGCCAGCGCGAACAGGTTGGCATTGCCGGCCTTCAGCCAGTCCGGATGGATGGCCACACCGCCTTCCGGGCGATGGCCTTCCATCCAGGCGCGGGTCAACAGCCGCGACAGGCTCAGGTAGCCTTCGCGGTCGCGGCACAGCAAGGTCATCCGCCACGGGTCCTGGCCCTCTTCGGCGATCAGCACGTCGGCGCCGGCGATCGGCTTGATGCCCACGCCTTCGGCGGCCTTGTAGAACTTGACCAGCGCGAACAGGTTGTTGAGATCGGTCACCGCCAGCGCGGGCAGGCCGAGCTCGACCGAGCGCGACAGCAGGTTGGCCTGCTTGGCCTTTTTCGGGTCCGCCTGGTCCGGTTTGGCCGGTACACGGATGGTGGAGTCCGCCAGCGAGAACTCGGTGTGGACGTGGAGATGTACGAAGCGGGAGTTGGACATGCCGGACCAGGTTGGAGCGCGCGGGCCCCGGGTGCTGACGGGGGAATCGTCGCCGGGGTCGGGAAGCGCTGGAGTGCCCGGTCAGGGTAGCGAGGGCAGGGGGAGGCGACAAGGACTTGACGGTACGTCGATTGCGCGAATACCGCCGGGCATGGCCCGGCGCTACCGGATGCGTTCACATTGGCGTGGTAGCGCCGGGCCATGCCCGACGGCTGTTCAGGCGATCGTGACGGCCTGCTCGGCCTGCAGGCACTCACGCACCGGGGCGAAGCTGCGGCGGTGTTCCTCGCAGGGGCCGTGCTCGCGCAGGGCTGCCAGGTGGGCCGGGGTGCCGTAGCCCTTGTGCTGCTCGAACCCATACTGAGGGTAGCGGGCGTGCACGTCCTGCATGTAGCGGTCGCGCGAGACCTTGGCCAGGATCGAAGCGGCCATGATCGACCGGTCGATGCCGTCGCCACCGACCAGCGCCTGTGCGGGGAGCACCAGGCCCTTGGGCACGACGTTGCCGTCGATGCGGGCGAAGCCGGCGACGTGGGCCACTGCCGCAACCACGTCGCGCATGCCCTGCAGGGTGGCCTGGTAGATGTTCAGGCGGTCGATGGTGTCCACGTCCACCAGCACCACCTGCCAGGCCAGGGCACGTTCGATGATGCGGTCATGCAGTTGCTCGCGGCGGGCTGCGGTCAGCTGCTTGGAATCGTCCAGGCCGTTGATTCGCGGCCGGGATGGATCGAACACCACTGCTGCCACCGCCACCGGTCCGGCCAGCGGACCGCGGCCAGCTTCGTCGACGCCGGCGACCAGACGCTCCGGCTCGACCACGGCGGCGGCGTCGAACAGGGCCAGGCTGGCCGCTGCGGCGTGGCGGCGGCTCATGCCTGGGCCTGGTCGCGCATCAGCAGCTCGCCCACCGCGTCGGCCGCACGGGCCGAGGCATTGCGGCGCAGGCGCTCATGCAGGCGGGCATAGGTGTCCTGCAGGTCGATCACCCGCTGCGGGTGGTCGAACCACTGCTGGATGGCTGCCGCCAGCTTGTCTGGTGTGCAGTCGTGCTGCATCAGTTCCGGTGCCAGGTCCTGGCCCGCCAGGATGTTGGGCAGGGCGAAGCGATCGACCTTGATCAGGCCCAGCGCCTTGACCAGACGGTAGGTGAGCTCGTTGACGCGGTAACCGACCACCATCGGCCGCTTGACCAGCATCGCCTCCAGCGTCGCGGTGCCCGAGGCCAGCACCACCACATCGGCGGCGATCATCGCGTTGCGTGCCTCGCCGTCGAGAACGTGCGAAAAAGCCACCGGCAACGCCGAGCGTGACAGCTGCTCTTCGATCAGGCGCTTGCAGGCCGGGTTGGCCGCAGGCACCACCACGTGCAGGCCGGGGATGCGTTCGGAGACCTGCCAGGCGGCCTCGAAGAACGGTTCGCCCAAGCGCGAAATCTCGCCCAGGCGGCTGCCCGGCAACACTGCCAGTACCTTGGCCGAGGTCGGCAGGCCAAGTGCGGCACGGGCCTCCTCGCGGTTGCCCTGCAGCGGAATGTCATCGGCCATCGGGTGGCCGACGAAGCGCGCGTCGATGCCGTGCCTGGCATAGATCGGCGGTTCCATCGGGAACAGGCACAGCACCAGGTCGGCGCTGCTGCCGATCTTCTCCGCCCGCTTCTCGCGCCAGGCCCAGACCGAGGGGCTGACGTAGTGCACGGTGCGCACGCCGCGCTGCTTCAGCCAGCGCTCGATGCCCAGGTTGAAGTCGGGCGCGTCGATGCCGATGAACACGTCCGGCTGCCATTCCAGTGCACGCTGGCGGAACGCCGAACGCAGTTTCAACAGGCGTGGGAGATGGCGCAGTACTTCAGTCAGGCCCATCACCGCCAGTTCGCTGGCGTCGTGCCAGGTCTGGCAGCCGGCACTGCGCATGGCATCGCCGCCGATGCCGGCGAATTCGGCATTCGGGAAGCGCGCTTTCAGTTCGCGCACCAGGCCCGCACCGAGCAGATCGCCGGAGGCCTCACCGGCCACCAGGGCGATCCGCAACGGGCGCTCGCTGAGCACCCGCTGGGCAGGGACGCTGCCAGCCATGGAGGCCAGCGGAATCACGGCGGCGCCGGCCGGCGCCTGGCCGGTCGTGCTGCTCATCGCAGCAAGGGCCTCTCGGCGTGCTCGATGAAGTCCAGCATCGCCTTGACGTCATCGCTGTCACGCGCCTGTTCGGTCAGCTGCACCTTGGCTTCGGCCAGCGGCAGGCCTGCCACGTACAGGGTGCGGTAGGCGCGCTTGATGGCGGAGATGCGCTCGGCATCGAAGCCGCGGCGCTTCAGGCCTTCGCTGTTGATACCACGCGGGCGGCCCAGCGAATCGGTGCCGACCATGGTGAACGGTGGTACGTCGCCATTGGTCAGCGCGCCCATGCCGAGGAAGGCATGCGCACCGATGCGGCAGAACTGGTGGGCACCGGCGAAGCCGCTGATGATCACGTAGTCGCCCACGGTCACGTGGCCGGCCAGCGTGGTGTTGTTGGAGAACACGCAGAAGTTGCCGACATGGCAGTCATGCGCCACGTGCGTGTAGGCCAGCATCCAGTTGTCGTCGCCGATGGTGGTGATGCCACCGCCGCCGCCGGTGCCACGGTTCAGCGTGACGAACTCGCGGAACACGTTGCGGTCGCCGATCACCAGTTCGGTGCGTTCGCCAGCGAACTTCTTGTCCTGCGGCTCGCCACCGACCGCTGCGTGGCCCACGAAGCGGTTGTCACGGCCGATCTTCGTCGGGCCGTGGATGCTGCAGTGGGGGCCCACCACCGTGCCGGCACCGATTTCGACATCGGCACCGATCAGGGTGAACGCGCCGACCTGGACGTCGTCGGCCAGGCGCGCGGCCGGATCGATGACGGCGGTCGGGTGGATCCGCGGTGCGTTGTCAGTCATTCCTGCCTCCAGTGGATCAGCCCTTGGCGCCGGCGCACATGACTTCGGCCGAGGCAACGACTTCACCGTTGACCTTGGCTTCGCCGTAGTACCAGCCCATGTTGCGGATCAGGCGCTTCATCTGCACATCCAGCATCAGCACGTCGCCGGGAACGACCTGCTTGTTGAAGCGGGCGTTTTCCACCTTGACCATGTAGAACAGCTTGGACTGCGCATCGCGGCCAAGCGTGAGCTGGGTCATTACGCCACCGGCCTGCGCCAGCGCTTCGATGATCAGCACGCCGGGCATGATCGGGCGGCCCGGGAAGTGGCCCTGGAAGAACGGCTCGTTGATGCTGACGTTCTTCTGCGCAAGGATGCGCTTGGCTTCGATGTCGAGCTCAAGCACCCGGTCCACCAGCAGGAACGGGTAGCGGTGCGGGAGCAGTTCCTGGATCTGGCAGACGTCGATCGGAAGCTGCAGCGTGTCGTTCATTCTTTCTCCTTGCCAGCAGCCAGGACGCGGCGAGCCAATGCGTCCAGCTGCTTGAAGCGCGCGGCGTTCTTGCGCCACGTGCGGTTGTCGGTCAACGGGGTGCCGGACGAGTACTCGCCCGGCTCATGGATGGAATTGCGGACCACCGACTTGCCGGTGATCACGACCTTGTCGCAGATCTCGAGGTGGCCGACCACGCCGACGTGGCCGCCGAGCAGGCAGTAGCGGCCGATCCTGGCGCTGCCGGCGATGCCGGTGCAGCCGGCGATGGCCGAGTGCGCGCCGATCTGCACGTTGTGCGCGATCTGCACCAGGTTGTCCAGGCGCACGTCGTCGTCCAGCACGGTGTCTTCCAGCGCACCGCGGTCGACGCAGGTGTTGGCGCCGATCTCGCAGTCATCACCGATGCGCACGCCGCCGAGCTGCGGCACCTTGATCCACTTGCCGGCATCCATGGCCAGGCCGAAGCCATCGGCGCCGAGCACGGCACCGGGATGCACGCGAACGCGCTTGCCGAGCTTGACCCGGGTGACCAGGGTGACCCGCGCGATGAGCTCGCAGCCGTTGTCCAGGCTGCAGTCTTCACCGATCACGCTGCCGGTACCGATGATGCAGTTCTCGCCGACCACGCTGCGCGCGCCGATGGAGACGAAGGGACCGATATGGGCGCTGGCGGCGACCTGGGCGCTGGGATCGATGACGGCGCTGGGGTGGATGCCCGGCGGGCGCGCCGGCGCGATGTCGAACAGCGCGGCGATCTTGGCGAAGGTGGTGTACGGGTCCTTGGCCACGAGCGCGGCGCCGGGGGCGGCCTCGGCGTCGTCGGCACGCAGGACCACCAGCGAGGCCTGGCTGTCGGCCAGCTGGGCGCGGTAGCGGGGGTTGGCGAGGAAGGTCAGCTGGCCAGGACCGGCATGGGCGAGGGTGGCCACGCCATGGATGGCGGTGGCGGGGTCGCCATGGACCTGCAGGCCGAACTGCTCGGCGAGTTGCTGGGCGGTGTAGGTGGGAGTATTCACGGCGGGAGTTTAACGTGTGAGGCCATTGCGGTCATGCGGGGTCAAAAGCGGCGCCTGCCTGATGTCCCGGGGTGATGGCGCAGGGGGCTGCCCAGGACACGCCGTAGACCCCGCTCCGCGGTCCGGCCCAGCCGCTGGCGGCTGGGCGTTCGGGCGCTTGCGAAGCAGTGCTTCGCAAGCAAAGCGCCCTCACCCCTGGGGGCTCGATGGCGCCTTGCTCGTGTGCGCTGTCCTGCGCACACGGCAAGACCGGGGTTGGGCGTCCTGCCCAACCCGCCCGAAGCATGCCTCGGGCCCATGGCGCCAACGGTCCTGGTCAGCCCCCTGCGCCATCACCAGGTGATTTCACGCGAGCGCGGGAAGTAACGGTGGCGAGCAAGTAAAACGAAAACGCCGGGCAGAGCCCGGCGCTTCGCGCCCCGTCTGGTGGAGAGCCCCCCTTTTGTTAAGGGGGGCGCGCCAGCGGCGCGGGGGATAGGTGAAATGCGCGGGCAATTCACCGGAGGTGGATCAGTTCTGAGGAACGTCGTTCCTCAGAACTGGCCGCCGAAGGTGAATTGCAGGCGTTCGATCTTGTCGCCGTCTTCCTTCTTCAGCGGGAACGCGTAGCTGATCGAGATCGGGCCGACCGGAGCACGCCACAACAGGGCGACACCGGAGGACACGCGCAGCTCGTTGGCCTTGAAGTTCTTGGTGCCGTTGTAGACGTTACCGAAGTCGACGAAGGCCGACACGCGGGCCGACGGGCTGTCGAACAGGCGCGGGAAATAGGCTTCGACCGAACCGACGGTCTTCAGCGAACCACCCAGCGGCTGGCCTTCCGGGTAACCGTCGGTGACTTCGCGCGGGCCGAGGGTGTTGTCCTCGAAGCCGCGGACCGAGTTGGTACCACCGGCATAGAAGTTCTCGAAGAACGGCAGGCCGCTGGCGGTGACGGTACGGGTGGTGCCATCGGCATTGGTGATCGTACGGGTGTAGTCCTTGCCGTAGGCGTCACCGTAGCCCACTTCGGCGCGGGTGTTGATCACCAGCGACGGCATGATCGGCCAGTACTTGCTGATCTGGTAGTTCAGCTTGTAGTACTCGATGGTCGAACCTGGCAGGGTCGTTTCCAGGCCGACGCGCTGGTAGGTACCGCGGGTCGGCATGAAGTAATCGTTGCGCGAGTCGCGCGCCCAGCCGAGCTCGGTACGCCAGGCATGGAAGGTGCGCGAACCGACCGCATCGATGTAATCGATGATCGAGGCCGGGGTCGAGCCACGGTAGGTCGTGATCTGGTTGCTGTCGATGCCGAACATCAGCGAGACGGTGTCGGTCTCGGTCAGCGGCACGCCGAACACCACCTGCGCCGAACCATTGGTGCTGTTGTACTGGGCGGTGTTGAAGTCGGAGTAGTCCAGTTCACGCCAGGACAGGTTGTAGCCCAGCGACACGCCGTCATCGGTGAAGTACGGGTTGGTGTAGCTGAAGCCGTAGCGCTGCAGGTAGCTGCTGCGCGAGGCTTCGACCGACACGCGGTTGCCGCCGCCGAGGAAGTTGTTCTGCGACAGCTGCACCGAGGTGGTCATGCCGTAGGACTGCGAATAGCCCAGGCCGAACACGAAGCTGCCGGAGGTGGTTTCCTTGACGTTGTAGACGACGTCGACCTGGTCGTTGCTGCCGCTGACGGCCGGGGTTTCCACGTCCACCGATTCGAAGTACCCCAGGCGCTGCAGGCGGATCTTGGATCGGTCGATCGCGGCCTGCGAGTACCAGCTGTTCTCGAACTGGCGCATTTCGCGACGCATCACTTCGTCGGAGGTGCGGGTGTTGCCACGGAACAGGATGCGGCGCACCGACACGCGCGGGCCCGGAACGACCTGCATGTTGATGGCCACGGTCTGGTCGGGGCGGTTGGTGGTCGGAATCGGGTTCACCTTGGCGAACGCGTAGCCGATGTTGGACAGCGAGTTGGTGATGGTGTCCGAGCTGAATTCCAGCAGGGCACGCGAGAACGTGTCGCCGGACTTCTGGATCACCATGCGCTCGACGTCCTCCTGCGGGAGGATGGTGTCGCCGCTGACCTTGATCTCGGAGATCTTGTACTGCGCACCCTCGGTCACGCCCGCGGTGAGGAACATGTCGCGCTTGTCGGGGCTGATCGAGACCTGGGTGGAATCGATGCTGAAGTCGACGTAGCCGCGGTCCAGGTACCAGGAGTTGAGCTTTTCCAGGTCGCCGGACAGCTTTTCCTTGGAGTACTGGTCGTCACGGCGGTACCACGACGCCCAGTTGTGCTCCTTGGACTCCCAGGTCTCCAGGATGTCCTTGCTCTCGAACTTCTCGGTGCCGACGAGGTTGACGTGGCGGATCTTGGCCGCCTTGCCTTCCTTGATCGCGATCGCGATGTCCACGCGGTTGCGGTCCAGCGGGCTCACGGTCGGGGTGATCTCGACGGTGTACTTGCCACGGTCGTTGTACTGGCGGCGCAGTTCCTGGGTCACGCGGTCCAGGCTCAGGCGGTCGAAGGTGCCACCCTCGGTCAGGCCGATGTCGGACAGGCCCTTGAGCAGCTGCTCGGACTTGATGTCCTTGTTGCCGGTCACGGTCAGCTTGTTGATCGCCGGGCGTTCCTTGACGGTCACCACCAGGATGCTGCCCTGGCGGTCCAGCTGCACGTCTTCGAAGAAGCCGGTCTTGTACAGGGCGCGGATGGTCTCGCCGACCTTGTTGTCGGTGATCGTCTCGCCACGTTCCACCGGCAGGTAGGTGAACACCGTGCCCGAGCTGATGCGCTGCAGGCCATCGACGCGGATGTCGCTGACAGTGAAGGGCTCGGCTGCCTGGGCCAGGGCGGGAGCGCCGGTGACGGCGGCGAGGGCGAGGGCCAGCAGGCGGCGATTGGGGAGTCGCGTCATGTCACGTCCGGTAGGAAGGTCGATTTCATTGGTGCGGGATGCCGACGCTGTAGACGGCAACAACGTGGAAAAGTTCATCGCGGGACCAGGCCGAGGATGTCGTTGTAGAACGCCAACCCCATCAGCCCGGCCAGCAACGCCAGGCCGATGTATTGGCCGGCGGCGATGGCACGCTCGCTCAGCGGGCTGCCCTTGACCAACTCGATAAGGTAATACAGCAGGTGCCCGCCGTCCAAGATCGGGATCGGCAACAGGTTGATGATGCACAGGCTGAGTGACAGCAGGGCAAGGAACTGCAGGAACCAGTCGAGGCCGCGTTTGGCCGAGACATTGGCCACGCGGGCGATGGTGACGGGCCCGGAAACGTTCTGCAGCGAGGCTTTGCCGGTGACGATGCGGCCCATCATGCCCAGCGAATCGGCGGCAAGCCGGCCGGTTTCACGCACGGCGACGGTCACTGCATCCAGCGGCCCATAGCGCAGCAGGGTGTCATAGGAGGGGCTGTAGGTGGTGGGGAAGCCGACGCCGATCTGCCAGACCGGGTTGCCCTTGCCATCCTTGCCCTGGCGGGGCGTGACTTCCAGTGCAAGGCGTTCACCGCCTCGCAGGACCTCGATCATGCCAGGGCCTCCGGCACGACCGAGGGCCTGGATCTCGCCGATCACCTGGTCGACGCTGTCGATGCGCTGGCCGTCGATCGCCACGATCAGGTCGCCCGGCTGCAGCAGCCCGGTGACCACCGAATCGGCGGTGAGCGAGTCGACCAGCGCCGGCTGCAGCCACGACTGCCAATACAGGCCGGCCAGGATCGGCACCCGTCGTTCATCGAAACCGGCGGGCAGCTGCGACAGCGGCAGGGTGCGCACGCGTACCTGGTCCGCGGGGTCGAGTACTTCAAGCGTGACGTCGCGGCGATCCATCGCGGCGGCGGTCAGCGCCATGCTGGCCTCGCCCAGCGTGGCGACCTGGCGGTCATCCACCCGCAGAACGCGGTCACCACTGACCAGGCCGGCACTGGCGGCGATGCCGTCAACCCGGCCGATCGTCGGCGAGTAGTCCTGCTTGCCGATCACGAACATCGCCCACAGCAGCAGGATGCACAGCAGCAGATTGGCGATCGGCCCTGCAGCAACGATGGCGATGCGCTGCCACACGGTCTTGTGGTTGAAGGCCTGGCCGCGCTCGTGGGGATGGACCTCGACCTCGCGCTCGTCGAGGAACTTCACGTAGCCACCCAGCGGGATGGCGGCAATGGCGAACTCGGTACCGTGCTTGTCGCGGCGCGACCACAGCGGGCGGCCGAAGCCGACCGAGAAGCGCAGGATCTTGACCCCACAGAGGCGGCCGACCCAGTAATGCCCGAACTCGTGGAACGTGACCAGCAGCCCGAGGCTGACAATCATCCACCAGACCGATCCGATGAAGTCAGTCATGCAGGCTCACAGTGGCGGGCAGGGGCGGCGGCGTCATGCTGGGCGAGGCGGTCGTTCAGGCGGCGTCGATGGCGTTCAGGGTGAGCTGGCGTGCCCGCTGGTCGGCGGACAACAGGACCTCCAGTGTATCGGCTGCTTGCGTCGGCAGTGTTGAAAGAGCGTTAGCAACCAACTCCGGGATGGTCAGGAAACCGATCCGGCCCTGAAGAAATGCTGAAACCGCCTCTTCATTGGCGGCGTTCAGCACCGCCGGGGCGGTGCCACCGGCCTGCATCGCCTGCCACGCAAGCGCCAGGCAGGGGAAGGCGTCGGTGTCAGGCGCCTCGAAATCCAGCCGGCCCTGCGCCAGCAGGTCCAGCCCGGCCACGCCTGATTCGATGCGCTGCGGCCAGCCCAGGCCGACCGCCAGGGTGGTGCGCATGTCCGGCAGGCCCATCTGGGCCAGGGTGGAGCCGTCGACGAACTCGACCAGCGAATGCACCAGGCTCTGCGGGTGCACCAGTACCTCGATGCGCTCGCCGGGCACCGCGAACAGGTGATGGGCCTCGATCACTTCAAGGCCCTTGTTCATCAACGTCGCCGAATCGACCGAGATCTTCGGGCCCATCGACCACTTCGGGTGGGCCACGGCCTGGGCCGGGGTGACCTCGGCCAGCTCGGCGCGGCTGCGGCCGCGGAACGGGCCACCCGACGCGGTCAGCAGGATCCGGCGCACGCCGGCGCCGTCGATGCTGGCGTCGCGCGAACGCAGGCACTGGAAGATCGCGCTGTGCTCGCTGTCGATCGGAATGATCTCGGCGCCGGCGCGCTCGGCGGTGCGGGTCAGCAGTTCACCGGCCAGGACCAGCGATTCCTTGTTGGCCAGCAGGATGCGCTTGCCGGCCGCAGCGGCGGCGAGGGTCGAGGACAGCCCTGCAGCACCGACAATGGCTGCGACGACGGTGTCGCAGGCATCGCTTGCTGCCAGCTGGTCCAGTGCGGCATGACCGGCGTGGGCCTCGGTGGACAGCCCGGCATCGCGCAGGCCGTCGCGCAGTTCGGTGAACAGCGCTTCGTCGGCGATGACCGCGTGCGCGGGCTTGTGCTGTCGGCACAGCGCAAGCAGCGCCTGCACCTGGCGGCCGGCGGCCAGCACCGTGGCCTGGTAGCGCTGCGGGTGGCGGGCGATCACGTCCAGCGTGGAGGCACCAATCGAGCCGGTGGCGCCGTATACGGCGACCCGGCGCAGGTCTGCGACAGCTTTCATGGTCAGAACCCGAAGATTTCCTTGCCCAGCGCGAACACCGGCACGGCGGCGAGGACGCCGTCGACGCGGTCGAGCACGCCACCATGGCCCGGAATCAGGTTGCCCGAGTCCTTGGCACCGGCGTGGCGCTTGATCAGGCTTTCGAACAGATCACCCAGCACAGACGCGAATACGGCCACCACCGAGGTGATCAGCAGGCCCGGCAGGTGCGCGATGTCGATGCCGGCCAGCCAGCCCAGGCCGAGGGCCACGCCGACACCAGCCAGCAGGCCGCCGAACAGGCCTTCCCAGGTCTTGTTGGGGCTGATCCGCGGCGCCAGCTTGTGCTTGCCGAAGTGACGGCCGGCGAAATAGGCGCCCGAATCGGCTGCCCAGACGAGTGCCAGTGCCGCCAGCAGCCACAGGTGGCCCTGCTTGCCCGGCGGGTCACCGCCGGCGTGGATCAGCACCAGCGCAGCCCAGGCAGGAACGATGGCCAGGGTGCCGGCCAGCATCTTCACGATCCGGGAGGGGGCCGTCGGCTGGGCGCCGAAGTTGAAGAAGCGCAGCCAGACCAGCGCCGCCAGCCACCAGGCGACACCCGCCAATGTGGTGATCTGGAACAGCACCAGCGTGCTGCCATCGGCCCACACCAGCAGCACCATCAACAGCAGGTTCAGCACCAGCAGCACGGTGCGCGCGAGGGTGTCTTCGATGCCGGCCAGCTTGAGCCATTCCCACAGGCCGATCAGCAGCACGGCGGCGGCGGCGGCGGCCAGCCATTGCGTCGGCAGCAGCAGGATCGCGGCAATGGCGACCGGCGCCATGATCAGCGCGGCGAGGACTCGGGTCTTGGTCATGGGCTGGAGGTCTCGGTGGCCAGTGCGGCGATCTGGGCGCTGGTCAGGCCGAAACGACGCTCGCGGCTGCCATAGGCATCCAGCGCCTGCTGCAGCAGGTCGGCATCGAAGTCCGGCCACAGCGCCTCGGTGAACCACAGCTCGGTGTAGGCCAGCTGCCACAGCAGGAAGTTGCTGATGCGGGTGTCGCCACCGGTGCGGATGAACAGATCCGGCGGCGGCAGGTCGGCCAGGGCCACCTGGCTGCCCAGCAGCGATTCGTCGATCTGTTCGGGCAGCAGGCGGCCTGCGGCGACTTCAGCGGCCAGCGCGCGCGCGGCACGGGCGATGTCCTGGCGCCCGCCGTAACTGGCGGCGATCGACAGGGTCAGAGTGGTGTTGTCGGCGGTGCGCTGCTCGGCCAGCTGCATGCGGCTGACCAGTCCGGCACCGAAGCGCTCGCGTTCGCCGATGAAGCGTACGCGCACGCCACGCCGGTGCAGTTCGTCCACTTCGCGATCGAGCGCGCCAAGGAACAGCTTCATCAGGGCGTCGACTTCTTCCTGCGGCCGGCCCCAGTTCTCGCTGGAAAACGCGAACAGGGTCAGCGCCGGAATGCCCAGTTCAAGGCAGCGCTCGATGGTGCGGTTGACCGCGCGCGCGCCAGCACGGTGGCCGATCACGCGCGGGCGGCGGCGCTGCTGTGCCCAGCGCCCGTTGCCATCCATGATGATGGCAACGTGGCGGGGCAGGGCGGCCGGCAACGGAGGCGGGACTGAAGGCATCGACTTCAGACCGACAGCAGTTCTTTTTCCTTGTCGGCGACGACCTTGTCGACGTCCTTGATGTTGGCGTCGGTCAGCTTCTGGATGTCGTCTTCGCCGCGCTTCTTTTCGTCTTCGCTGATCGCCTTGTCCTTGACCAGCTTGGCGATTTCCTTGTTCGCGTCCTGACGGATGTTGCGGATCGCGATCTTGGCGCCTTCGCCTTCCTTCTGCACCTGCTTGGCCAGTTCCTTGCGGCGCTCTTCGGTCGGCGGCGGCATGTTGATGCGGATCGCGGTGCCCAGCGTGTTCGGGGTGAACTCGGCATTGTAGAGACCCTTTTCGATCTCCTTGATCATGCCCTTGTCGAACGGGGTGACCAGCAGCGAGTGCGCGTCGGCATTGGAGATCGAGGCAACCTGGTTCAGCGGGGTGCTGGCATTGCCGTAGGCATTGACCGTCACGCGGTCCAGCAGGGCCGGCGTGGCACGCCCGGTCCGGATGGAGGTGAGGGTGTGCTTCAGAGCGTCGATGCTCTTGGCCATGCGCGTCTGCGCGTTGTTCTTGATGTCGTTGAGCATCGCCCGGTCCTGGATGTATCTGGAATCGGGCGATTATAGGCGAATACGGGACGCTGCCGGGCCTGAATCGGCCCGGTTGTCGCCGCGCGCTCAGGCTCAGGCCGGATCGCGGCCCTGGACGAGGGTGCCGATGTTCTCGCCGTTGAGGATCTTCAGCAGCTCGCCCGGCTGGCCCATGTCGAACACGCGCATCGGCAGGTCGCTGTCGCGGGCCAGTGCGAAGGCGGCGGTATCCATCACTTCCAGGCCGCGGCGGATCACTTCGTCGTAGCTCAGGCTGTCGAAGCGGACCGCATCGCTGTGCTTGTTCGGGTCCTTGTCGTACACGCCGTCGACCTTGGTGGCCTTGAGCAGCAGGTCGGCGCCGATCTCGATCGCGCGCAGGGCGGCACCGGAGTCGGTGGTGAAGAACGGGCTGCCGACGCCGGCGGCGAAGATCACCAGTCGGCCCTTTTCAAGGTGGCGGATGGCGCGGCGGCGGATGTAGTCCTCGCACACGTCGTTGATCTTGATCGCGCTCATCACGCGGGCCTTGGCGCCCAGCTTCTCCAGGGCGTCCTGCATGGCCAGGGCGTTGATGACGGTGGCCAGCATGCCCATCTGGTCGCCGGTGACCCGGTCCATGCCGCCCGCGGCCAGGCCAGCCCCGCGGAAGATGTTGCCGCCGCCGATCACCAGCGCCACTTCGGCACCGGCCTGCTGGGCTTCGATGACCTCACGGGCCAGGCGGTTGATGATCTTCGGGTCGATGCCGTAGTCCTCATCTCCCATCAGCGCCTCCCCGGACAGTTTCAGAAGGATGCGGCGATAGGCGAGCTTGGACATGGGGACCTCGGGTGCGTGGAAATCGCGGGCGATTCTACGCGCATGCGGCGTCAGGCCATAGTGTTTTGTGCACTGCGGCGTAAAATCCCGGCGTTCGCCCCGGTCATCCGGGGCTTCCCGTTCAGCCCAGCTCGGCGCCGGCGGTCGCTGACAGCTCGTCGTGGCCGAGGGCGCCGGGGGAGCGCGCGATCACCCGGTTGCGGCCGAGGTTCTTGGAGCGGTACAGCACGTCGTCGGCGGCGCGCAGCAGGTCCTGCACGTCGGCGAAGCGTTCGTAGCCGCCCTGGGTGGCGACGCCGGCGGAGAAGGTGACGAACAGCGGGCCGCCTTCCAGCTCGGCCATCGGCGTGGCGACGATGTTGGCCAGCACCCGGCGGATCACGTCCAGTGCCACCGTTTCGCTGGTGTTGGGCAGCAGCGCGACGAACTCCTCGCTGCCGAAGCGGGCCACGGTGTCGCTGTTGCGCAGCTGGCCCTGGAGCTTGCCGGCGAAGGCGCGCAGCACCTCGTCGCCGGTCAGGTGGCCGTGGGCGTCATTGATTTTCTTGAAGTCGTCCAGGTCGATGAAGGCCACCGACAGTGGCCAGCCCTGGCGCCCGGCGCGCAGGAACTCCTGCTCCAGCACCGCTTCCAGCTGGCGCCGGTTGAGCACGCCGGTGAGGGCATCACGATGGGCCTGGTCTGCCAGGCGCTTGGCCCGGGCTTCGAATTCGTCGGCGCGGCGACGGGCCTGGTCGGCATCCTGCAGCTCGCGCAGGTTGCGCAGGGTTGCCAGCTCCTGCGCGTGGTCGATCAGTTCGCGCACCCGCGAGGGGGAATTCAGGCCGGCCTCGAACAGGCTGGCGATGTCCGGCAGCGCCTCGCTGATGCGGGTCAGGACCTGGTCGAAACGGGCGCTGTCCAGTTCAAGGCGGTCATGCACCTGCTGCAGGGCGCGTTCGCGGGCGGCATCGGCGTCATCATCCAGCCAGATGTCGGCCACCGCGCCGGACAGCTGCACGCAGGCCTGGAACGGCGATTCTGCGGCGTCCAGGTCTTCGCTGTGGCTGATGCTTTCCACCAGGTAGCGCGGCAGGCCCCACTGCTCGGCCACCCAGGCGCCCACCTCGGCGTGACTGCAGCCCAGTTCGTCACGCTCGCGCGCGACCAGATCGATGTTGTCGCGCGCTTCGCGCAGCAACGGCAGGTAGCGCTCCGATTCGGCCTGGGCCAGGCACAGTACGCCCAGGTCCTGCAGCAGGCCGGCCAGCATCAGTTCTTCCAGCCGGCGCAGGCCGCGGGCCTGGCCCAGCTGGCTGGCGGCCAGTGCGCTGAGGATGCTGCGCTTCCAGGCACGTTGGCGCAGGTCGTGGTCGGCGCCGGTACCGCCGGTCAGTCCCTGGGTGACGGTGAAGCCGAGGGCCAGGCTGATCGTGGCATTCAGCCCGAGCATGGTCAGTGCCTGGCCGAGGTTCTCGATCCGGCGGCGGCTGGCGTACAGCGGCGAATTGGCGATGCGCAGCATGCGAGCACTCAGCGCCATGTCGATGGCGATGATGTCGGCGGCGGTGGCGATATCCGCTTCCGGGTCCTGTGCCAGTTCGATGATGCGCAGGGCAATACCGGGTGGCGAGGGCAGGTTGCGGCAGAGCGCCAGGGCAGCTGTCAGCTCGGGAGGCATGTCGGGTCGTTCAATTCCATTGGGACAAGAATACCTAGGAATGCATCACAGTCCGCGATTTTCGTTCCTGCTAAATGACTGTTGATTCCCTGTGCCGAGTATCGGCTTGATTCGCGCGCAACGCAAAGGTGCCGGTGTGCCCGGCGCCGGCGTGCGCACCGAGGGTGCGCACCCACGGTTGGAACATGGGCCTCCCATTGTCCCGGGCATAAAAAAAGAGCCGCGGTTTCCCGCGGCTCCTTCTGGTCGTTTCACGGCCCGAGGGCTGGAATCAGACCTGCATCGCCTTGGCAACTTCGGCGGCGTAGTCTTCCACCACCTTCTCGATGCCTTCGCCGACGATCAGCAGCTGGAAGCCAGCCACGTCGGCACCGGCGGCCTTGACCACCTGCTCGACAGTGGTGTCGCCCAGCACGTAGGTCTGGCCGTACAGGGTCACGTCGCTGACGATCTTGTTGATCTTGCCGCTGATGATCTTTTCCAGGATCTCGGCCGGCTTGGCCTTGTCCTTTTCGGACATCTTGGCCAGCTCGATTTCCTTTTCCTTCTCGACGAACTCGGCCGGGACGTCCGCAGCCTTGTTGTGCGGCGGCTTCAGGGCAGCCACGTGCATGGCCAGGCCACGGGCCAGCTCGACGTCGCCGCCGACCAGGTCGACCAGCACGCCAACCTTGCCGTTGGTGTGGACGTAGGCGCCGATGGTGTTGTTGCCATCAACCTTCACCATGCGACGGATCTGGATGTTCTCACCCAGGGTCTGCACGGCGGTGGCGCGGGCTTCTTCAACGGTGCGGCCATCGGCCAGCTTGGCAGCCTTCACGGCTTCGACGTCGCTGGCGCCCGATGCCAGGGCGGCAGCGGCGACGGCGTTGACGAAGGACTTGAAGTTGTCATCGTTGGCGACGAAGTCGGTTTCCGAGTTGACTTCGACCAGCACGGCCTTGCCGCCGTCCTGGGCCAGGCCCAGACGGCCTTCGGCGGCCACGCGGTCAGCCTTCTTGTCGGCCTTGGCGGCGCCGGACTTGCGCATGGCTTCAGCAGCAGCGTCGATGTCGCCGTTGGCTTCAGTGAGCGCCTTCTTGCATTCCATCATGCCGGCGCCGGTGCGCTCGCGCAGTTCCTTGACCAGGGAAGCAGTGATTTCCACGGGATTACCTCACGAAAGAAAGGGGTAGGGCCGGCATGGTGGCCGGCCCGTGTGACACGGTCCTGTCACGCGCCAAGGGCTGCGCGCAGGGAGGGTGGACGCCGGGCGTCCACCCCGGGGCCTGGATCAGGCCTGGGCGTCGTCGCCCTTCTTGGCAGCCTTCTTGGCCGGAGCGCGGCGGGCCGGCTTCTCTTCGCCTTCGGCAGCGGCTTCAGCGAACTCTTCCTCGCGCACCGAAGCGGCGTGCGGGGCAGCGGCCTTGCCTTCCAGCACGGCATCGGCAGCGGCGCGGGCGTACAGCTGCACAGCGCGGATGGCGTCGTCGTTGCCCGGGATGGCGTAGTCCACCAGTTCCGGGTTGTAGTTGGTGTCGACCACGGCGATGACCGGGATGCCCAGCTTCTTGGCTTCCTTGATCGCGATGTCTTCGTGGCCGATGTCGATCACGAAGATGGCGTCCGGCAGACGGTTCATGTCCTTGATGCCGCCCAGCGAGGCTTCCAGCTTGTCGCGCTCGCGACGCAGGCCCAGCACTTCGTGCTTGACCAGCTTCTCGAAGGTGCCGTCGGTTTCACCGGCTTCCAGTTCCTTGAGGCGGGCAACCGACTGCTTGACGGTACGGAAGTTGGTCAGGGTGCCGCCCAGCCAACGCTGGTTCATGAACGGCATGCCGCAACGCTCGGCTTCTTCCTTGATGGTTTCGCGGGCGCTGCGCTTGGTGCCCAGGAACAGGACGGTGCCGCGCTTCTGGGCCACCGACGAGATGAAGTTCATCGCGTCGTTGAACAGCGGGACGGTCTTTTCCAGGTTGATGATGTGGATCTTGCCGCGGGCGCCGAAGATGTACGGAGCCATCTTCGGGTTCCAGTAGCGGGTCTGGTGGCCGAAGTGGACGCCGGCTTCCAGCATCTGACGCATGGTGACCTGGGGCATTGCAATACTCCTGATATGGAACCAGCGATTCCGCCCGCGGGGATAGGTATGCGGGACGCGTGGAAGCGCGATCGGTTCCGGGGTTGGGCTTCCCTGTTGCCTCCGTGGCCGAACTCCTTGCGGAGCACCCCGGCACGGATGGGGGCAGCAGGTGTGGATTCACCGGTGACGTCCGGTGTGGACGGGCTCCCGCGCACGCAGGCGGCAGGAATCCGGTCGATTATAGCCCGCTCGGTGCGCTGGCTGCAATTGCCGGGTCTGGAGCGACCAGATCGACCACGCGGCCATCCTGCAGCAGGGCCTGGAAATGACCGCCGGCGTAGCCATCAGGGTGGGCGGGCAGGGCCCAGCGGCGCTCACGGCCGGCCAGCAGATAGCCGGCAAGCCCCGGCAGCAGCAGGGTGCGTCGGCCGTCGCTGGCGATGTAGGCGAGATCGTTCAGGCGTGCGTGCAGGGTACCGGCGTTGTTCATTCGCAGGACGGTATGCGACTGGCCAGGTTCAATCCATGCATGCAGCCGCGGCTGGGTCATTGGTGTGGCGTGCCCGCGGAACAACGGCAGCGAATAACGCTGCAGGCCTGGCGTGGTGGGGGCCAGGACGATCCGATAGGCCTGTTCACCGGCAGCGGGTGCCGGCTGGCGTGGCAGCAGCCAGATGCGCTGGCGGATGCCGGGCGGGATGTCGAGCTGGGTCGGGCTGGCGACAACCTGGTCGGTGGGACGCAGCACTTCGGCGTCGGTCTGCTGTTCCCACGCCATGATCTGCACCCGGCCCTGCCAGCGGCCGGGACCGGGGTTGTAGAGCCACAGTTCGCCCTGACCACCTTCGGCGGGCAGTTGCAGTGTGGTCGGCAACAGGTCCAGTGCCGCGGCAGGCAACGCCAGCAGCATCGCCAGCAGAGTCAGAAGTGCCCGCATCAGTAGATGACGGTCACGGCGGACGTCGAGTCTTCGTCGTCGGCGGGAGGTGCGAGCTCGCGGACCTGGGGAGGCAGTTGCGGTGCGTCGCTGCGCTGGTGGGGGGCGGGGCAGTGGGCGCTGCCGGGATCATCGCGGCAGGCTTCGACCACGGTCAGGCGAATCTGCAGCGGCGCGGGACTGGGTTCAGCCCACGCCGGCGTGCTGGCGACCAGCATCGCCCCGATCAGAATTGCGCGAACCACCTGCCAACCACCGTGCTGAAAGATATCGCTGCGCGGTATCGGCTGGATCGGCCGAATCTGTAGAGCTGTCAGTCGGCTGCTCCTGGCGCAGGCGTGATGCGCGCATCCACGCATGGCGTGGATCTACGGAAACCCGCCCCGGTGGGCGTCGAACGTCCGAAACCTGCCTGGTGGGTGCCGACCGTTGGTCGGCACGCAGGTCAATAGGTGATCGTCACCTGCACCACATCGTTGTAGGTGCCGGCCGGTGGTTGGCCGGTGACCGGCGGCACCCGGCCATAGATTGTCAGCTGCTGCGCGCTGCCAGTGCCGGTACCGCTGGCGGTATCGACGGTCAGCGCGTTGCCCCAGCGCTGGGTGCGTGTGGAATCGCGGTACAGCTCGTAGGTGAGGTAGTAGGTGCTGGCGCCGATGGTGGTGGCCATGCGTCGCGTGCTGGTGGCGGTGGGATTGTTCTGGCCGTTGTTGAGGCTGATCTGGTAGGCCGTGTTCTTAAGGCAGGTCAGGGTCAAGGTGGCGGTCTGGTCGATGTTGGCGGGAATGCTGCCGGTGACGTTGCCGAAGTTCATGTTGGTGGTGACATAGCTTCCGCACTGCGGCAACACGTTGGCGGTGGCGGTAAAGCTGAAGGCGGCACTGGCGCTGTTGGTACCGGTGGCGCCGCCGTTGCAGGTGGCGGGCACGGTGGCCGTGCCGAGCAGCACTTCGTTCCAGGCCCAGGTCAGCACCACGTTCGCACCGCTGAACGTACTGCTGTAGGCGCCCGACGCCAGGATCTGGTTGGCCGGGATCTGCGCGAACAGCTGGGTCGACTGCGCACCGCTGCCACCGGTCAGCAACGGCACGCTGTAGGTCATGGCCAGTTCCTGTGCCGGCGGAGTGCCACGCGGGGTCAGCCCGGTTACCTGGCTGAAGTTGGAGGTGTTGTAGAGCTGGAAATTCATGCTGTCGCTGGCGCTGGTCTTCATCGTGCGCCAGCTGAAGCTGCTGCCGCCGCCGCTGCCGGCGCCGATGCCCACGCAGACCCGCACGCCGGTGGTGGCCAGCAGGCTCAACGCAGCGGTGGTGCAGGACACCGTGATGTTGAGCGTGCCGGTGGTTGCGCCTGGCGCATTGCTGTTCACGTTGCCGAACGGCAGCGTCGGATCGGCGATGGCGGTGCAGACCGCGGTGGCACGTGCCGGTGCCGCCGCCAGCAGGCCGGCTATCAGCAGCAATCCGAGCAGCAGCACCTTCATGGCGCCACCTCCGGAATGCACTGCAGCGGCGCCGGTTTGGGGCGTGCACCGGTGGCCACCACCTTGGGCAGGTCCGGCACCTTCACCCGGCACTGGCCGCGGCTGGTGGTGATGTACAGCACGCTGCCGGCGGCCACGTCTTCCAGGTACAGCAGGCCGTCATAGCCCACCAGCGCCTGGCGCCCGTCCGGCAGCTGCACCTCGCTGCCGACCTCCAGCGGTTGCCCGTCCATGCCGTGCAGGGTCAGGCTCAGCGAGGGCCGCGAGCGCAGTGCGAAGGTCACGTGGGTACCGGCGCGCTGGCGTGGTGTCACCCAGTCTTCGATGCGGTCGGCGCGCATGTCCTCGGGCAGGTCCAGGGTATCGATGGAGACGCGGTTGCGCTGCCAGGACAGCAACGGGCTGACCAGCAGCAGGCCGCGATCATCGGTCACGCCGATCAGCCGGTTTTCCAGCCGCACCGGCACGCCACCGATGCCATTGGTGCTGATCACCGCGAATGCATCGGAGACCTCGCGGGTGGCGAAGGCATGCCCGCCCATCCACACCAGGCTGCCACTGGCGCTGGCGTAGGCGTAGTTCAGGCCGCCCTGGCGCGAGGCGCCGAATGAGTAGCGACCGATAGCATTGAGGATGCCGACTTCGGCGAGGCCACCATTGCCATCCTCGCCATGGCGCACCTGCGCACGCCAACCGACGCCGCCGGCGCTGCCGTCGCCGGGCACCGGCTGGGTGACATCGGCCACCCAGCTCTGGCTGTCGCCATTGCGCTGGCTGGACAGGCTGGCCTGGCGGTTGTTGCCCAGGCTGGCGGTGACCGACAGGTAGATGCTGCGGTCATCGCTCTTGTCCAGGTTCTGGTTCACCGACAGGTAAGCCGACCAGCGCTGGCTCCAGGTGCGCGACCAGAAGAGGCTGGCGTAGCGGTTGTCCTCGCCGTCGGGATAGCGCAGGCGCAGGTAGCTGGCGCTGAGTGTGCCCAGCCGCAGCAGATCGGCGCCGACCGTGGCCTGTTCGCTGATGCTCGGCGGCAGGTTGCCCTGCAGTGCGCCCAGGTCGCGGTAATCACCATGGCTGCGCACGGTGCGCAGATTGAAGTTGAGCCGGCGGTTGTTCCAGCTGTAGCCCAGTGCCCATTGCCCGCCCTGCAGGCCGTGATAGTCACTGTGCGCATAGGCGGCGTTGAACACGCCCGCGCCGCCGAGCAGCCACCAGCCGCCGATGCCGGCCTGGGCCAGGCCGCCGCCGCCTTCGGCATGTGCTTCGCCGGTGAAGGCGTCGCTGACGCCGCCGCGCCAGCTGGCACTGGCCACGGTGCGATCGTCGTAGGCGAAGGAGCGCTGGCCGAAATCCTCACGCAGGCGGCCAACACCGACCGACCAGTCCGACAGGCCCTTGGCAAGCAGTTGCTGGGTGCCGTAGAAGCTGAAATCCAGCGTCTGCATGCGGCCGAACGCATCGGTCACCACCACCTGCGCACTGCCGGTGCCGCTGATGCCGGGTTGCGCGGCCAGCTGGAATGGACCGACCGGCACCTGCCCGCTGTACTGGCGCAGCCCATCGACGTACAGCTCGACCGTGGACGGCACCACCGCCTGGCCGAGGAAGCTGGGGGTGGGCGTGAGCACACGGTAGGGCTGCAGGCCGTAGTTGCGGCCGATCTGCAGGCCGCCCATGCGCACGGGCCGGGTCCAGTCGACGAAACCACTGTAGAAGTCGCCGACGTCCAGGGTCATCGCCCTGTCGGGGAAGTCCAGGCTCCACCGGGTGTCCAGGCGCACGCTCTCGCCACGCCAGCGGCGGTCACCGGATTGCTGGTAGCGGCGGCTGATCGCGGTGTTTTCGAAGGTGCCGTTGCCGATCCCGAAAAGGCGCAGCTCCGAGCTGAGGCTGAGGTTGCCGAGTGTGTCGACCCGGCTGCCATACACGTCGTAGTTCAGCAGCAGGCCGGGCGAGGCGCTTCCGGCCAGCGCGCGGGTCTGTGGCTGGCTGAGCACGGTGGTCGGCAGGGTCAACTGGTCCAGTGGCACGTCCAGGGCCAGGGTCTGCATATGCGCGTCGTAGCGCACCACGGCCCCGCTGATCTGGTCCAGATAGACCGGCGCATCGCCGCGGGCGCTGAAGCCGAGCTGGCGCAGCACTTCCGGACTGGCCTGCAGCCGGCCATGGTTTTCGGTGAACGGCAGCAGGCCGCGCGGCGTGCTGTTGAGCGAGACGTCCAGGTACAGCGTCTGGCTGGCGGTCAGGGGCGTGGGGGCAGGCGGGATCGCATCGGCCGACACCCCGGAGACATCCGCAGCCCCGGCAGCAGCCATGCCGGGCACATCGGCGGCCTCGGTCGCCGCAGGAGCCAGGGCAGCCAACAGCGCGCCCATCAACGCCTCAGCGAGCCGGTGGTGGCGACAGTGGCGTCTGTTCCGACTCGCCATTGAGCTTGGCCGTGATCTGGTCGTTGTCGCGGTCGATGGCCGTGCGCTCGATCGGCCAGCGCATCACCTGCCCGGGCAGTACATACCCCAGCAGGCCGGGGTGCACGATGCGCGGACGCTGGACGCTGCCCAGTGCGAGGTCGGCGATCTGTGCATAGCTGTTGCCGGTGTTGGCCACCTCCACGCCGTTGCGTCCGTCCTCCAGCCGGACCAGGCTGGCCTGCAGGCGCGGCGCCAGCTTGCCGCCCGAGGGTTGCACGAACACCGGAATCGAATAGCGCAGCACGAACTGCATGCCGTTGGCACGGGTCGCCAGATCAGGCACCTCGTCGACGATCAGCCGGTAGTACTGCTGTGCCGCAGGCGGTTCGTGGTTCGGGCGCATCACCCGTACCAGCTGCTGCTGGCCAGCGCCCAGTTCCTGCATCGGCGGGGTGGCCAGCAGTTCATCAGTGGGCAGCAGTTGTTCCTGGCCATCCTGCTGCACCCAGCGGAAGACCCGCACCTGCAGCCTGACCGGCGAGGTACCACTGTTGGTCAGCCACAGTTCGCCGGCGCGCTGGCGGGCCTCAAGCTGGAGGCTGGTGGGGGCGACCTGGAGGCTGGTGGCACTGGCAGCGGCGGTGGCCAGCAGGAAAAGGGCGAGCAGCGCCACGCCGGTGGCGCGCCACGGGCGGGGTCCGGCCATGCGGGCGTGCTCCATCAATAGGTGATCGTGGCGGTGACCGTATCCAGGTAGTTACCGGTGGCCGGGTTGTTGGTACTCAGGTTCAGGATCTGGCCGTAGACGATGTAGGGTACGGCCAGGCCGGTGCCGATGCCGGCCTGGGTGTTGGTGCCTGAGGTGGCACCCCAGACCAGGGTATGCGCGGCGTCCTGGTAGAGCTGGTAGCCGACGAAATTGTTGGCGGTCACCGCGGCATTGGTGTTCTTCATCCGGCGGGTGGTGACGTCGTTGGCGGTGCTGGCATTGGCGCCCGCGTTCAGCGAAATCGTGTACGGGGTCAGGGCCGAGCACTGGGCGGTCACTGTACCCTGGCCCAGGGTGGGGGTCGCCGTGGTCGAGGCCGCCGTGCCGAAGTCAACGTTGGTGGCGGCCGCTGCCGTGATCGTGCAGGCCTTGGTGACCACCAGGGTGACGTTGAAGGTCGTGGTATCGGCCGCCAGTGCGGGGCCGGCCAGCAACAGTCCGGTCAGGGCCCAGGCGAGCGGTGAGCGGAGCGTGGATCGCATGGACAACCTCCCTGACCCGAAGGTCTGTTGAACAAGGCGAAGGCGGCGCATTCGGGGCCGCTTTGACGACAGTCATGGCCAGCTTGTGGGGGTAAGTGTCTGTAATCCGTGATAAATAGGCATGCGAAAGGGTGGAGGTCGTCACGCTTTCACTTTCCTTGCCGGAACCGTGCATGCCCCGGATCGCCAGTTGGGTGGCGTTCGTTCAGATTGCAGCCGGATCGGCGATAATGGGCGCCATGAGCGTGAATCTGAAAACCCCGCAGGAAATCGAGATGATGCGCATCGCCGGCCGCCTGGCCAGCGAAGTGCTCGACATCGTCACCCCCCACGTCAAGCCCGGTGTCACCACCGAGGAGCTGGACCGCATCTGCCACGACCACATCGTGAACGTGCAGGGCGCGATTCCGGCCAACGTCGGCTACCGCGGCTTCCCGAAGACCGTGTGCACCTCGGTCAACAACGTCATCTGCCACGGCATTCCCAGCGAAGGGAAGGTGCTCAAGGATGGCGACATCATCAATATCGACGTTACCGTCATCAAGGACGGCTGGCACGGCGACACCAGCCGCATGTACTTCGTCGGCACCCCGTCGGTAATGGCCCGCCGTCTGGTGGAAACCACCTACGAAGCCATGTGGCGCGGCATCCGTGCGGTGCGTCCGGGCGCAACCCTGGGTGACATCGGCCATGCCATCCAGAGCTATGCCGAAGGCGAGCGTTTCAGCGTGGTGCGCGAGTACTGCGGCCACGGCATCGGCAAGGTCTACCACGACGAGCCGCAGGTGGTGCATTACGGCCGCCCGGGCCAGGGCCTGGTGCTGCAGCCCGGCATGACCTTCACCATCGAGCCGATGATCAACGAGGGCACCCGCTATAACAAGGTGCTGCCGGATGGCTGGACCGTGGTGACCAAGGACCGCAAGCTGTCGGCGCAGTGGGAGCACATGATCGCGGTCACCGAGACCGGCGTCGACGTGCTGACCCTGTCGCCGGGCGAGTCGCAGGTCTCCTGAGGATGCTGCCGGCGAGTTCGCTGCTGGACACGCCGGCCGCGTCGCTCAACGACCCGGATTGGGCTGCTGCCGCGCGCCAGGCGCTGCAGCAGGCCGACGCGCGCCTGTACCGCCGCTTCGACCAGGGCGACAACATCGAGCGCCTGCTGGCGCTGCGCGCGCGTGCCGCCGACCATCTGATCCGCCTGGCCTGGCAGCGCTGCCTGCCGGTCGACAGCGGCCTGTCGCTGTTCGCAGTGGGTGGTTATGGGCGCGGTGAACTGTTCCCGCGCTCGGACATCGACCTGCTGGTGTTCGGCGATCCGCCGGCACAATTGGCGCACGAATCCGCACTGGCGCGCCTGTTCGCGCTGCTGTGGGATTGCGGGCTGGCAGTCAGCCATGCGGTGCGTAGTGCCGCGCAGTGCCGCGAGGCTGCTGCCGACCAGACCGTGTTGACCGCGCTGATCGAGGCGCGTCCGATCCTGGCTGAGGACGCTGCCCGACGCGCGCTGCGCGAGGCCATCGACGACCGGGAGCTGTGGCCTGCACGTGCCTTCTTCCTGGCCAAGCTGGAAGAGCTGCGCAACCGCCACCAGCGTTTCGGTGACACCGCCGACAACCTGGAGCCGGATCTCAAGGATGGCCCCGGCGGCCTGCGCGATCTCAACACGCTGGGCTGGATGGCGCTGCGCGCCTTCGGCGTGCGCGACCTGGAAGCGCTGGTCGGCCTGGGCCACCTGGGTGCCGACGAAGCGGCCGCGCTGAAGCGCGAGCGTGCGGTGCTGGCGCGTCTGCGCTTTGGCCTGCACCTGGTGGCGCGGCGCCCGGAAGAACGGTTGCGCTTCGATTACCAGAAGACCCTGGCCGCGCGCCTGGGCTTCGAAGACGATGCCGAGAATCTCGGTGTCGAAAAGATGATGCAGGGCTTCTACCGCGCCGCTCTGGTGGTGCGCCGGATCAGTGACCGCCTGCTGCAGCGCTTCGAGGAACAGTTCGATGGCGAGGCGCAGCCGGAACCGCTGACCGTGGGTTTTTCCCTGCGACGCGGCTACCTGGCGGCCAATGATGCCGACTGGCCGCGTGGCGATATCGGCCAGGTGTTCGCGCTGTTCTCCAGCTGGGCCAACAACCCGCAGGTGCGCGGCCTGCATTCGCTGACCGCGCGCGCGCTGGCCGAATCGCTGCCGCTGCTGCCGGCCTACGACCAGGCCGACGCCGACGCGCGCGAGCAGTTCCTGGCCCTGCTGCGTGGCCAGCGCCCGGTCGATACGCTTTCGCGCATGGCCAGGCTGGGCGTGCTCGGCCAGTGGATTCCGGCATTCGCCCAGGTCAGCGGGCGCATGCAGTTCGATCTGTTCCATGTCTATACGGTGGACCAGCACACGCTGATGGTCCTGCGCAACATCGGCCAGTTCGCCAGCAGCCGTGCCGACGAGCGCTTCTCGATCGCACATGAGGTGTGGCCGCGCCTGCGCAAGCCGGAGCTGCTGCTGCTGGCCGGCCTGTTCCATGACATTGCCAAGGGTCGCGGTGGCGACCACTCCGAACTGGGCGCGGTCGATGCACGCGCGTTCTGCCAGGCGCATGCCCTGAGCATCTCCGACACCGAACTGGTGGCCTGGCTGGTCGAACAGCACCTGCGCATGTCGGTGACCGCGCAGAAGCAGGACATCGCCGATCCGGTGGTGATCCATCGCTTTGCGACCCTGGTCGGCAGTCGCGACCGCCTCGACTATCTGTACCTGCTGACCTGCGCCGATATCGCCGGCACCAGCCCGAAGCTGTGGAACGCGTGGAAGGACCGCCTGCTGGCCGACCTGTATTTCGCGACCCGGCGCGCGCTGCGTGAAGGCCTCGAGCACCCGGTGCCTGCCGCCGAGCGCGTGGCCGAGGCGCGTGACAGCGTGCGTGCGCTGGTGCGCGAGCAGGGGTATGACGATGCCACCATCGACCGCCAGTTCGCCGTGATGCCCGACGAAGGCTTCATCCGCCTGCGCCCGGAGCAGCTGGCCTGGCAGGCTGCCGCACTGGTACCGGTGAAACAGGGCCAGGCGCTGGTGAAGGTGCGCCGCATCAGCGTCGACGACCCGGCACTGGAAGTGTTCGTGCATTCGCCGGACCGCGACGGCCTGTTCGCTGCCATCGTGATGACCCTGGACCGCAAGGGCTACGGCATCCATCGCGCGCGGGTGCTGGATGGTCCGGCCGACACCATTTTCGATACCTTCGAAGTGAACCCGGCCGACAGCTTCGCCGATGGCAGCAGCGCCAACCTGGAGGCCGCGCTGCGCGAGGCACTCAGTGGTGACCTGTCGCGCCTGCGCCCGTCGCGCCGGGTGGTGCCACGCCAGCTGCGCCATTTCCGTTTCGCCCCGCGCATCGAGTTCCGCGATGAACCGGGCGCAACCCGTTTTGCCCTGGTCGCGCCCGACCGCCCCGGCCTGCTGGCCGACGTGGCGTTCGTGCTGCGCAACCAGGGCCTGCGCGTGCATGATGCGCGCATTGCCACGTTCGGCGAACGCGCCGAAGACACCTTCGTGATCAGTGACGAACACGACCTCCCCCTGACTGAACCTGCCCGGCAGCAGCTGCATGACGCGATGCTGGCCTGCCTGGACCCTGATCGAAACGCCGGAGACCCCGCCTGATGGCCACCAAGCCCGTTAAGAAGACTGCTGCCACCGCCAAGAGCGCAGCGGCCAGGAAAATTGCCGCCGTGCCGGCCGCGAAGAAGGCTGCCACGCCGAAGAAAGCCGCAGCGGTGAAGGCGCCGGCGAAGAAGGTGGCGGCACCCAAGAAGGCCCCGGCCAAGAGTGCAGAAGCCGCACGCGCCGAAACCATCGCCCGCAAGTCGCTGCGCAAGCCGGCCGCGCCGGGCGTGGAAGAACTGAAGTTCGGTATCGAAAGTGCCTTCGAACGCCGCGCCACGCTGACCCTGCACGAACTGGAAGGCTCGACCAAGCCGCTGGTCAACCGTGTGATCGATGGCCTGGAAAGCGGCGAATTCCGCGTTGCCGAACCGGACGGCCACGGTGGCTGGAAGGTCAACGAGTGGCTGAAGAAGGCGGTGCTGTTGTACTTCCGTGTCAACGACATGGCTGTGGTCGATGCGCGCCCGGCGCCGTTCTGGGACAAGGTCGAATCGCGTTTTGCCGGTTATGACGAAGCCAGGTTCCGCCGTGGTGGCGTGCGCGTGGTGCCGGGTGCGATCGCCCGCCGTGGTACGTACTTCGGCAAGGACGTGGTGCTGATGCCGAGCTTCACCAACATCGGCGCCTACGTCGGCGAAGGCACCATGGTCGATACCTGGGCTACCGTGGGTTCCTGCGCGCAGATCGGCCAGCACTGCCACCTGTCCGGCGGCGCCGGCATCGGCGGCGTGCTGGAACCGCTGCAGGCCAGCCCGACCATCATTGAAGACCACTGCTTCATCGGCGCGCGTTCGGAAGTGGTGGAAGGCGTGGTGGTTGGCCACCACAGCGTGATCGGCATGGGCGTGTTCCTCAGCCAGAGCACCCGCATCTACAACCGCGCCACCGGCGAGATCAGCTACGGCTACATCCCGCCTTACAGCGTGGTGGTGTCCGGCTCGCTGCCGAGCAAGGACGGCACCCACTCGCTGTACTGCGCAGTGATCGTCAAGCAGGTCGATGCCAAGACCCGCAGCAAGACCAGCGTCAACGACCTGCTGCGCGGCCTGGCCGACTGAAGGTGGCTGCGCCGGAAGACCTGGCGCAGTCCGCGATCTACCGGCATCCGTCCGACAACGCGTTCGGGCGGATGCTGCCGCGCCTGCTGCATGCATCCCGCTGGAGCCGGCTGCGTCGCGCGCTGTCGCGGCGCTGGCCGATGCCGGCACTGGCCAGCGATGTGCGCGACGTGGTCTACGCGAGCTGGTGGGTCGACGTGCGTCACGCACCAACGCCGCCACCGGGCCATCATTACGTGGTGCATGCCGGGCGCACGCCGTACACCATCCTCAGCTACCGTCACGGGCACTTCGGGCCCGCGCTGGCCGGGCCGCTGCGCGCGCTGATGCCGTCGCCGCAGCAGAGCAACTGGCGCTGGTACCTGTGCCGTGACGACGATCCGGACGCCACGCCGGTGGTGCTGTTTGATCGCAACGTGATGGACCAACTGGCCTTCGTCGCCGGGGCGCGTGCGTTCAGTGATGCCATGCAGCCGCATCTTTCCACCCGCTTCGAACATGTGCTGGATGCCGCCGGTCGTGGCCACACGCTGATCGAAGGCGGGCAGGGCAGTGCACCAGACCTTCGCCTGCAGTGGCGGGTTGCTGCCGACTGCGCGGATGCCGCGTGGGCGGCGGCCTTCGGTGGCCAGCAGGCCCTGCTACGCTTCCTGACCTGCCAGGACGAAGCCATCGCCCGCACCTGTGATCGCCGCTGGGCCAGCACCCGTATCGCGCTGCCGGTGGACGTCGACAGCCTGCAGCCGCTGCGCCTGGAAGGCGAACTGCATTGCCCGCGCCTGCAGGCGATGGGCGTGGCGCTTGAATCGGGCCTGGCCTTCCGTTTGCCGAGGGTGCCGTTCCGGGTCGTGTCCGAGCGCCTGTTGTGAGATTCTGGCCCCCTGTTTTCCAGCATCACAGATGGCCATGAGCACCACTGTCTACGGTTTGAAGAACTGCGATACCTGCAAGAAGGCGACCAAGTGGCTGGACCGCTTCGGCGTGCCGTACACCTTTGTCGACTACCGCGAGAACAAACCCAGCCCGGAAATGCTGCTGGAATGGGCCGAACAGCTGGGGGGGCTGGCGGCGATGGTCAACAGGTCCTCCACCACCTGGCGGCAGCTGCCCGACAACCGCAAGGCCGCCGATTCCGAGGCCGAGTGGAAGCTGCTGCTGCGCGAGTACCCGCAGCTGATCAAGCGCCCGCTGGTGGTCAACGCCGATGGCAGGGCCAGCCAGGGTTTCAGTGACAATGGCTTCAAGGCACGCTTCGGCGTGGGCGACGCATGAGTGCCGTGCTCGACCTGGCCTGCGAGCTGATCGCACGGCCTTCGGTGACGCCGGACGATGCAGGTTGCCAGGCGCTGTTGGCGGCGCGGCTGAAGCAGGCTGGATTCCACTGTGACCACCTGCGTCTGGGCGAGGTCGACAATCTGTGGGCAACCCATGGCCAGGGCGCACCGGTGCTGGTCCTGCTGGGCCACACTGACGTGGTGCCAACCGGCCCGCGCGAAGCCTGGACCAGCGACCCGTTCACCCCACAGATCCGCGATGGCGTGCTGTACGGGCGCGGTGCCGCCGACATGAAAGGCAGCGTGGCTGCGTTCGTGGTCGCCGCCGAGCAGTTCGTCGCCGCCCATCCCGACCATCCCGGCACGCTGGCGGTGCTGCTGACCAGCGACGAAGAGGGTGATGCCATCGATGGGGTGCGCCACGTTGCACGCCTGTTCGCCGCACGCGGGCAGCGCATCGACTGGTGCATCACCGGTGAGCCGTCGTCGACCGCGGCGCTGGGCGATCTGCTGCGCGTGGGTCGCCGCGGCAGCCTGTCCGCCAAGCTGCGCGTGCAGGGGGTGCAGGGGCATGTGGCGTACCCGGAGAAGGCGCGCAATCCGATCCACCAGGCGGCGCCGGCACTGGCCGAACTGAGTGCGCGACGCTGGGACGATGGCTACGAGAGCTTCCCGCCGACCAGCCTGCAGATTTCCAACATCCACGCCGGCACCGGTGCCAACAACGTGATTCCCGGCGAGCTCGAAGTGGATTTCAACCTCCGCTACAACCCGCATTGGGACGCGCCGAAGCTGGAAGCAGAGATCGCCGCACTGCTGGACCGGCATGGCCTGCAGTACACGCTGAAGTGGCACCGCAGCGGCGAGCCGTTCTACACCCCGGAAGGCACGCTTCGCGCCGCCGCACGGGCGGTGCTGGCCGAGCACATCGGCCGTGCGCCGGAGGAAAGCACCGGCGGCGGCACGTCCGATGCGCGCTTCATCGCGCCGTTGGGTGCGCAGTGCATCGAAGTAGGCCCGGTCAACGCCAGCATCCACCAGGTGGACGAGAACGTGCGCGTGGACGAACTGGAAGCACTGCCCGGGCTGTACCAGCGGCTGGTGGAACGGCTGCTGGTGTGAGCCTGCGACGGTGGGTGCCGACCGTTGGTCGGCACGCCGCCCGCCGGCACTACTCCGAAAAAATGAAGAACGGCGGCTCGACCGCCTTCTTCCAGTAACTCGGCGCTGCCATGTAGAAGCGCTGTGCCTCGGCCTTCGCGAACCAGCGTGCCGCCGCCTCGGTGTCCTTCTCCACGCCTGGCGCACTCCGGCCCAGCAGCAGCCCGGCGAAGTACTGGCCGAAGACATTGCCCTGTTCCCCGGCACGCTGGTACAGCTGCAACGCACGTGCCGGATCGCGCGGCAGTCCCATGCCTTTCTCCAGCAGTGCGCCCAGATCCACTTGCGCTTCGGCATCGCCACGCGCCGCGCGACGCTGGATGCGCGCAACCAGCGGATGCACGGTGTCGCCCTGCGCGGCCACTGCATCCGGCAGTCGCGAGGAACGGCTTGGATAGCGCTGGTAGATCATCGCGCGCAGGTCCCAGCGCAGCGCCTGTTGCGCGTCGCCCCGCTGGCGATAGGCCTTGGCGAGCCCGTAGAACGCATAGGGATTGCCGTGGTTGGCGGCCGCCAGATAGGCGCGTTCGCCACGTCGCCAGGACGCACGCAGCACCGGTGCAGGATCGATGCGGGGGCTGTCGGCATGCCGCAGCATGCCGGAGGTCCAGATCCGGCCGAGTGCCTCTTCCGCCTTGGTGTTGTGGAAGGTCCATGGCGTGATCGCAGCGGCACGCTCGTAGTAGGCGAGTGCGCGCGGATCGTTGAAGCGCTCGAAGGTCTCTGCGGTATCCCAGGCGCCGTCAAAGCTGCCGTCGCTGCCGCGCTGTTCCAGGGCCTGCTGCTGTGCCGGTGGCAGCCTGGACGGCGGGGGCAGGGTCTGGCACGCCGTCAGGCCCAGGCAGAGCAGGGCGGCCAGTACGGCGGTGCATCCAGTGCGGTGTTGCATTTCCATTACACATTGCGGGGCGCGCCATTATGCGCCTCACGTGTGGTTGCCAACGCAACTGTTGCGTCGCGCCGGAAACCGGGGTACGGTCGATCCCATGTCGATCCGCCTGGCCACCGCCGTCAATAACAACAACCGCAATAATCTGCGCGCGAATAATCGTGCGCGGCCGATGCGGGACTGCGCCCTGGGTAGATAGACAGCAATACACGCCCGGACACCAGAAAACCCGCATCGGCCGATGCGGGTTTTTTTGTGCCCGGGCGCAGCCTTCCCGGGCCTGGATGGCCGGTCGAACACCTTCCCCTCGTGAAATTCCCCAACAGGAGCTCCGCCATGTGTTCGATCTTCGGAATCTTCGGCCTGCAGGCCGGTGACGATCTTCCCGCCCTGCGCCGTCATGCGCTGGAACTGTCGCAGCGCCAGCGCCACCGGGGCCCGGACTGGAGCGGCGTGTACCTGGACGAAGGCGCACTGCTGGTCCACGAGCGGCTGGCCATCGTCGATCCGGCCGGCGGCTCGCAACCGCTGCTGTCGGCCGATGGGCAGCTGGCGCTGGCAGTGAACGGCGAAATCTACAACCACCAGCAGCTGAAGGCCGCGCTGACCACCGCCTACGACTTCCAGACCGGCTCGGACTGCGAAGTGATCAACGCGCTGTACCGCCAGGGCGGATCGCCAGCGCAGTGGCTGGAGCAGCTCAACGGCATCTTCGCTTTCGCGCTGTGGGACCGTGATGTCGGCCGGGTGCTGGTTGCGCGCGATCCGATCGGGGTGGTGCCGCTGTACTGGGGCCACGATGCGCAGGGGCGCCTGCGGGTGGCTTCGGAGATGAAGGCGCTGGTCGATTCCTGCGCCGATGTCGCGCAGTTCCCGCCGGGCCACTATTTCGACAGCGCCAGCGGTGAGCTGGTGCGCTACTACCAGCAACCCTGGCGTGACTACGCCGACGTGCAGGGCCGCCAGGCGGATCTGGCCGAACTGCGCCAGGCCTTCGAGCATGCGGTGGAACGCCAGCTGATGAGCGATGTGCCGTACGGCGTGCTGCTGTCCGGTGGCCTGGACTCGTCGCTGGTGGCGGCGGTGGCCGCGCGCTATGCACGCCGCCGCATCGAAGACGGCGGGCAGACCGAAGCCTGGTGGCCGCGCCTGCACTCGTTCGCGATCGGCTTGAAGGGCTCGCCCGATCTGGCCGCCGCTGCGATCGCCGCCGAAGCGCTGGGTACGGTGCACCACGGGTTCGAATACACCTTCGAAGAAGGCCTGGATGCACTGCCGGAAGTGATCCGCCATATCGAAACCTACGACGTCACCACCATCCGTGCATCGACACCGATGTTCCTGCTGGCGCGGCGGATCAAGGCGATGGGGGTGAAGATGGTGCTGTCCGGCGAGGGCAGCGATGAGATCTTCGGTGGCTACCTGTACTTCCACAAGGCGCCGGACGCGCGCGAATTCCACGATGAGCTGGTGCGCAAGCTCGACGCCCTGCACAACTACGACTGCCTGCGTGCCAACAAGTCGATGATGGCCTGGGGCGTGGAGCCGCGCGTGCCGTTCCTGGATCGTGAATTCCTCGACGTGGCGATGCGCTTCGATGCCGCGCACAAGATGGTCGGTGCCGGGTTCGGTGGCCGCCGCATCGAGAAGGCGGTGCTGCGCGAGGCATTCGATGGCTACCTGCCGGACAGCATCCTGTGGCGTCAGAAGGAGCAGTTCAGCGATGGCGTCGGCTACGGCTGGATCGACGGACTGAAAGCGCATGCCGAGGCGCAGGTGAGCGACCGTGTGCTGGCGGCGGCCGACAAGCGCTTCCCGCACAACCCGCCGCAGACCAAGGAGGCGTACTACTACCGCCACCTGTTCGAGCAGTTCTTCCCGAGCCGCGCGGCGGCGGAGACCGTGCCGGGCGGCAAGTCGATCGCCTGTTCGTCGCCGGCGGCGATCGCCTGGGATGCCAGCTTCGCCGCAGCTGCCGACCCTTCCGGACGCGCGATTGCCGGCGTGCACGCGCAGGCCCTGGCCTAAGCCCCAAAAAGGGGACGGAGGGGATTAAGTCGTTAGTGGCACAAACGACTTAATCCCCTCCGTCCCCTTTTTGTATCATCGCCCCCCTGCGCATTGGGGAATGTTCATGGACGTACAGGCAGGCGGCAACGCGCCGCCCACGAAATGGGGATGGCGTTATCTGGCCTGGGCCGGTGTCCCGCTGCTGGTCGGCGTGCTGTTGGCGCGGTATGCCGGGCCGGCGGCGCCCGAGGCGGTCGCCCGTGCCACGGCTGCTGCCGAAGGCAGCTGGGCGCAGCATCTGGCGTCACCGCTGGGCCTGTTCCTGCTGCAGCTGCTGGTGCTGCTGCTGGTGGCCAAGGGCGCAGGTGCGCTGCTCAAGCGCTTTGGGCAACCGGCGGTGATCGGCGAGATGGCCGCCGGCCTGATGATGGGGCCGCTGGTGCTCGGCAGCCTGTTGCCGCAGCTGCATGGCGCCCTGTTCCCGGCCAGCTCGCTTGGCCCGCTGGGCATGCTCAGCCAGCTGGGCGTATTGATGTTCCTGCTGGTAGCCGGTGCCGAGCTGGACCTGGCGGCACTGCGTGGCCGCCGCCGTTTTGCTTTCACGGTCAGCCATGCTGGCATCGCGGTGCCGTTCGTGCTTGGCGTCGCTCTGGCGATCTGGCTGTATCCGCAGCACGGCCCCGAAGGTGTGGGCTTCACCGCGTTCGCGTTGTTTGTCGGCATCTCGATGAGCATCACCGCGTTCCCGGTGCTGCTGCGCATCCTCGCCGACCGCGGCATCACGCAGACATCGCTGGGCCAGACCGCCATCGCCTGCGCCGCCTTGGGCGACGCCACCGCGTGGTGCCTGCTGGCGCTGATCGTCGCAGCGGCCCAGGCCAGTGGCTGGCTACCGGCCAGCCTCAACCTGCTGTGCGTGGTTGCGTTCGTGGCGTTGATGCTGGGGCTGGTGAAGCCCTGGTTCACCCGCCAGCAGATCGCACCGGGCCGTGAGGGGCGCTGGCTGCTGGGCATTCTGCTGCTGTCGCTGGCCAGTGCGCTGGTCACCGAGATGCTCGGCATCCATGCGCTGTTCGGTGCCTTTGCTGCGGGCGTGGCAGTGTCGTCCAACGTGCAGCTGCGCGAGCTGCTGATGGCCCGCGTCGAACCGTTCGCGGTGACGCTGCTGCTGCCGCTGTTCTTCGCCATGACCGGTCTGCGCATGCGCGCCGATGCATTGCAGGCCAGCGATATCGTGCTGTGCGCGGTGGTGATCGTGGTGGCCACGGCCGGCAAGCTGCTGGGCACCTTCAGTGCTGCACGCAGCGCCGGCATGCCCACGCGCGAGGCGTGGCGGCTGGGTGCACTGATGAACACCCGTGGCCTGATGGAGCTGATCGTGCTCAACCTGGGCTACGAGCTGGGCCTGCTCGGCGACCGCCTGTTCGCGGTGCTGGTGATCATGGCGTTGGTGACCACGGCGATGACCGGGCCGCTGCTGAACCTGATCGAGCGGCGCAGGGCCTGAGCGCTGGGGGGCATCCATGCAGGCGTGGAGGTGGGGTCAGATCCCTTTTCCTCTGGAAAAGGGATCTGACCCCGGCCGTCAACGCGCCGGCACCAGCGTCATCACGTGCTGTGCCTTGCCAGGCAGGAACGGGGTCGGGCGTCCATGCACCCAGTCCTCGTGGCCGGCACCCCAGTAAGGTGACAGCGGATGCCCGCTCTGGCCGCCGGGCATATGCACGAAGCCGTCGGCCTCGTGGCCGGGCGACACCACCATGCGCTCGGAAGCACCGAAGTTCGGCGTCTGTACGCGCGGCATGTCGCGGTCACCAGGCAGCCGGTCGGCGGGCATGCACAGCCAGCGCTTGGCGATGTCCGGCAATGCGCGAGCAATGGGATGGCAGATCGCCGCGGTGTTGCGTTCACCCCACGTGCGCCTGGCCAGTGGGCCCTGCCTGGAGAGCTCGGCTTCCGTGCGGCGTGCTGCATCGATCAGCAGCGCATCCCAGCTGTCGAACGCCGGCGGCAGCAGGTTGGCCGGGCGCTGCTGCAGCATCGGCCAGGCTACGCCTTCCAGCTGCGCCAGGCGCGGATCGAGGTAGTCCTCACCCAGCTGCGCATTGGCCGGTGCCAGCAGCGCATCGGACAGCGTCTCCATCACCTGCGTGCGGAACTCGCGCACCACCCGGTAGCTGACCGAGTCGGCTGAAGCGCGCCCGCCCCACTGATGGCTGACCGCCTTCAATCGCTTCAGTGCAGGGTCGTCACTGCGTTCGATGACGTCGTGCAGCAGGGCCCACCAGCGCTGCAGGAACACGGCGCGGTCATCGAGCTGGATCGCCAGCAGATCGTGCTCGTCGAAGCGCTCCTGGATCGCCAGCAGGTCACGGATCTGCCGCGCCCGTGCACCGAGGTCATAGCCACCGTTGCCGGCGGCGGCCAGTGCCTCGCCGTCCAGAACGCGGCCGTTGGCGGTCCACAGGCGATGGTTGGGTGGGTCGATCAGTGCCGGTGAGGCATCGCTGCGGATCGGCCAGGGTGCGCAGTCCTGGTTGTTGGCGGCGGTGAAGCCCGCAGGCGCACAGCCGGGGCCGCGGTCCGGGCGGGCGCCGATCAGGCGCCAGGCGATGCGTCCGCTGCGGTCGCCGACCACCAGGTTCTGTGCGGGGATGCCGGCGTGGTCGGCGAACTGCAGGGCAGTGTCCAGGTCACCGGCGCGGGCCAGGTCACCGAAGTCCAGGCGCACCGCGCCGGGCAGCTGGGCGACCCAGCGCAGCGCGTCGCCGCTGCCGTCGGCGTGGGTATGCAGGATTGGCCCCCAGGCGGTTTCGCGCACCGGGAACACCACGTCGGCCTGGCCGGCTACGGTGATGCGTTCTTCATGTACGGTCGCCGGGGCGTTGGCCGGTTCAGTGCGGTAGTCCGCCGTGTCGATGTAGCTGTTGGTGAAGCCCCAGGCCACGTGACCGTTGCTGCCGACGATCACCGCGGGCAGACCGGGCAGCGAAAAACCGGTGACATCGACCTGGCCGCCGGCAGCCTGCGGGTCCGGGTAGCGCAGACGCACGCGGAACCACAGGCCCGGTGCACGCAGGCCCAGGTGCATGTCGTCGGCGACGATCGCGCGGCCATCGGCGGTAAGCGCCCCGGCCACCGCGAAGTTGTTGCTGCCGACGGCGTCCGCCTCTTCCTGCGCGGTGCCGGATGTTGCCTTCAATGTGCGCAGGTCAAGCTGGCTGGCATCGGGCAGGGCGGCGTTGCCGGTGGGTTCGCCGAACAGCGGTGCATCCCATTCGGTGCCGTCGTGGGCGATCAGCGCATACAGCGCCGGTGGCACCACCGCGCGGATGCGGCTCAGCGCAAGCTCGGTCTGGTTGCCCGGATCCTGCAGGTCGGCATACATGGCCAGCCCGGCCAGCACGCTGTCGCTGGCCTGCCAGGGCTGTGGTGATTGCCGCAGCAGCAGGTAGGCCCACGGGCGCACGGAGAGATCGGCCAGGCCCTCATTGACCCCACCGACATAGGCGCTCACGGCTTCGATGTTGTCGCCCAGCGCAGCCCGCATGTTCGCCTCGGTGCGCGCGCGCAGCCGATGCACGCGCATGCGCTTGTCGGCGTCGATGGCCTTCGGCCCGAACAGCGCCGACAGCTCGCCGGCGGCACTGCGGCGCATCAGGTCCATTTCGAAATAGCGTTCCTGCGCATGCACGCGACCCAATGCGCGCATGGCGTCGGCCTGGCTGCCGGCGGTGATGGTGACCACGCCCAGCGCATCGCGCTCGACGGTGACCGTCTTGGCCAGCCCCGGCAGGGCATGCTCGCCGTCCAGGTCGGCCAGGCTGCCACGCAGCAGCAGCCAGATTGTCAGGACCGCAGCCATCACGATGGCGATCAGCAGAGCCAGTATCCAACGCCATCTACGTCGCATTGCAGGTCCTTCCAGCACTCGAGGGGCGATTGTAGCCGCAGGCGCAACTGCGACTGATTCCGATTAGATCACCGTATTCTGAAATGGGGCACCCTATGCCGCATCGATTCACAGGAGCCCCCCCATGAAAGGCAACCCGGACGTCATCGCCTGCCTGAAGGAACTGCTGCGCGGCGAGCTTGCTGCCCGCGACCAGTACTTCATCCATTCCCGCCGTTACGAGGACCAGGGCCTGTTCGCGCTGTACGAACGCCTGAACCACGAGATGGAAGAGGAAACCCAGCACGCCGATGCGCTGCTGCGCCGGATCCTGTTCCTCGGCGGCGACCCGGACATGCGCCCGCATGCCACCGAGCCCGGCAAGACCGTGGAAGAGATGCTGCAGAAGGATCTCGATACTGAATACGCCGTTCGGAACAATCTGGCCGCCGGCATGAAGCTGTGCGAGGAGAACGGCGACTACGTGAGCCGCGACATCCTGCTGGCGCAGCTGAAGGACACCGAGGAAGACCACGCCTGGTGGCTGGAGCAGCAGCTGGGCCTGATCAAGCGCATCGGCCTGGAGCTGTACCAGCTGAGCAAGATCGACGGCAACGGCGCCCCGGCGCACTGAGCCGCAGGGGGCGCCGGGCAATTCCCGGCGACCACCCGGTAGAGCCGACCGCTGGTCGGCTGCACTTCAAAAGGCAGCCGACCAGCGGTCGGCTCTACCAGACGAAGCACAGCGTTCTGTCGCCCGCCAGCACCGGAGCACCGCCAGCCAGCCTTCGCCCGCCAGCTGCTCCACCGCCCGCCAGCCGACAACGAAAAAGCCGGGGAATTCCCCGGCTTTTTCGTGTCCGGAGTCAGAGCCCGTTCCGTTGGAACGGGGTCCGACCCCCAGCCCTCACTCCACCGACAACCCTTCCACCTTCTGCCAGCCGCGCGGCAGCAGGTGGCCGCGGGTGGCGCGGGCGCCGAGGTAGGCGTCCAGCTCATTGAACTTCAGGCCCATGGTGCGCTGGCCACTGCGTACCTGCAGGGTCTGCCCCGGGCTGATCGCCACGATGGCGACCACGCGTTCGGTGGCGAGCTTGGCCTTCGGGATCTCGATGATCTTGTTGCCCTTGCCCTTGTCCAGTTCCGGCAGGTCGTTGGCAGCAATCGCCAGCAGGTTGCCCGAACTGGTCACCGCCACGATGCGGTCGGTGGCCACGTTGGCGAGCACCGATGGGGTCAGCACCGAGGAACCGGACGACAGGTTCAGCATCGCCTTGCCGGCCTTGTTGCGACCGATCAGGTTCTCGAAGCGGGTGACAAAGCCATAGCCATGACTGGAGGCCAGCACGAAGCGGGCATCCGGCTCGGCACTGGCCAGGGTCACGAAGCTGGTGCCCGGTGCCGGCGAGAAGCGGCCGGTCAGCGGTTCACCGTTGCCGCGCGCCGAGGGCAGGGTGTGCACCGGCGTGGAGTAGGCGCGGCCCTCGCTGTCGAGGAACGCAACCTGCTGGGTGCTGCGCGCACGCACCGCGCCCTGCAGCGCATCACCGTCGCGGTAGGACAGCGCGGATGCATCGACGTCGTGGCCCTTGGCCGCGCGGATCCAGCCCTTCTCGGACAACACCACGGTCATCGGCTCGCTCGGCACCAGCTCGGTCTCGTCGATGGCCTGCGCGGCCTGGCGCTGCACCAGCGGCGAGCGGCGTGCATCGCCGAACTTCTTGGCGTCGGCGGTCAGTTCGTCGCGGATCAGCTTCTTCAGCTTGGCCTTGCTGTCGAGGATGCCGAGGATCTTCTCGCGCTCCTTGGCCAGCTCGTCCTGCTCGCCACGGATCTTCATCTCCTCCAGGCGGGCCAGCTGCTTCAGCTTGGTTTCCAGGATGTACTCGGCCTGGTCGTCGGACAGGCCGAAGCGCGCGATCAGCGCGGCCTTCGGTTCGTCCTCGGTACGGATGATGTGGATCACCTCGTCCAGGTTGAGGAAGGCGACCAGCAGGCCTTCCAACAGGTGCAGGCGGCGCTCGACCTTCTGCAGGCGGTGCTGCAGGCGGCGGGTGACGGTGTTGCTGCGGAAGGTCAGCCATTCGCTGAGCAGCATCTTCAGGTTCTTCACCTGCGGACGGCCGTCCAGCCCGATCACGTTGAGGTTGACGCGGTAGCTGCGCTCCATGTCCGTGGTGGCGAACAGGTGGCCCATCAGCTGTTCGGCGTCGACGCGGTTGGAGCGCGGCACCAGCACCACGCGCACCGGGTTGGCGTGGTCGGACTCATCGCGGATGTCTTCCAGCCACGGCAGCTTCTTGGCGCGCATCTGCGCGGCGATCTGCTCGATCACCTTCGACGGCGACACCTGGAACGGCAGCGCCGTCACCACGATGTTGTTGGCTTCCTTGGTGAAGGTCGCACGCGCACGCACGCTGCCGTTGCCGGTCTCGTACATGTTCCGCAGATCGTTGGCGGCGGTGATGATCTCGGCGCTGGACGGGTAGTCCGGGCCCTGCACGTGCTCGCACAGGTCGCGCACGGTCGCCTCGGGGTTGTCCAGAAGGTGCAGCAGCGCGCTGACGATCTCGTTGAGATTGTGCGGCGGCACGTCGGTGGCCATGCCCACGGCGATGCCGGTGGTGCCGTTCAGCAGCAGGTGCGGCAGCCGCGCCGGCATCCAGGTCGGTTCCTGCAGGGTGCCGTCGAAGTTCGGTGCCCAGTCGGTGGTGCCCTGGCCCAGCTCGCCCAGCAGCACTTCGGCGATCGGGGTCAGCTTGGATTCGGTATAACGCATCGCCGCGAACGACTTCGGGTCGTCGCTGGAGCCGAAGTTGCCCTGGCCCTCGATCAGCGGGTAGCGGTACGAGAACGGCTGGGCCATCAGCACCAGCGCCTCGTAGCACGCGCTGTCGCCGTGCGGGTGGTACTTACCGATGACGTCACCGACGGTGCGCGCGGACTTCTTCGGCTTGGACGCGGCATTCAGGCCCAGCTCGCTCATCGAATAGATGATGCGGCGCTGCACCGGCTTCAGGCCGTCGCCGATGAACGGCAGGGCGCGGTCCAGGACCACGTACATCGAGTAGTCGAGGTAGGCGCGTTCGGCGTACTCGCGCAGCGGCAGTTGTTCGAATCCGTGGAACACGGGGCGGGCAAGTTCGGTCATGCGGCGTTGTTACCTGTTGTCGGGAGGCGGCGACGGCGGTCGCCGCTCGCAATCCTGTGATTATCCGGATGCGGCGGGGGATGCCAAGCCGCGCGCAGGGTCCAGCCCGGTTTCCAGGCCATGTCCGGCCCGTGCCAGGTAGCGCCCCGGCGGCAGCCCGAAGTGGCGGCGGAACACGGTGACGAAGGCGCTGGCGCTGCTGAAGCCCAGCGCGTGTGCGATGTCGGCCACGCTGCGGCCGTCGGTCAGCTGGCGCAGGGCCTCGGACAGGCGGGCCTGCTGCCGCCACTGGGCGAAGCTGAGCGTGGTCTCGTCGCGGAAGTGACGGGTCAGGCTGCGCGGCGACAGGCCGGCCCAATGCGCCCATTCGGCCAGGCTGCGCTCGTCGGACGGGTCGGCCAGCAGCTGCGAGGCGATCTTCAGCAGGCGCCGGTCGTGCGGCATCGGCAGATGCATGCGCTGTCGCGGCGCGGTGCGGATCTCATCCAGCAGCACCTCGATGATGTGCTGGCGCTCGGGCGTGGTGTCATAGCCCAGCGGCCATTCGCAGATGCGGTCGGCCAGCGCCTGCGCCAGCTTGGACAGGCCCAGTACGCAGGGATCGGCGGGCAGGGTGGCGCAGGCCGGCGCGGCCAGTGCCATGCCCCAGCCGCGCAGCGGGCCGTCCAGGGTGACCGTATGCGGCTCCAGCGGCGGCATCCAGCCGGCCGAGCCCGGCGCCAGTGACCACGTGCCGTGCGAGGTCCGGGTGGTCAGCAGGCCGCGTTCGACGCAGATCAGCTGCGCGCGCTGGTGGTGGTGCCAGTCCACTTCACGGACCAGGCCCAGGGGGCTGTCGAAGCGGAAAGCGACAACCGGTGGCCCGTCATTGCGCTCGAACCAATCCAGCGCGTCGTCGCGCAACAACCGCTTGGAAGGGGGGATTTCTGCCTTGTTCATCATATCCGCTGGCTGAAATGTGTCATCCATTGGCTGAATTGTACTACCGGGCCACCTGACCAGATCATTAAGGTAGGCGCCTTCATTGATCCAGCCCGCTGCTGCAACACAGCATTCGATGCCAGATCGAATATTTCCATTGAGAAATATTTTTTTTGGAAGAGAATGCTCCCCCATGATCTGTCCTGCAACCACTCCCCCCAGCTTCGGCCTGCTGCTGCGCCAGGTGCGCGACGGCCTGGTCCGTCAACTCGACGCATCCATGGCTGAAGAAGACCTGGGTATCGGCTTCACCCACTACATCGGGTTGAAGGTGCTTTCCAACATGGCCCCGTGCACGGCCAACGAGCTGGCCCAGGCCATCGACCAGGTGCCCAGTGCGGTGACCCGCCTGCTGGACAAGCTGGAGTCGCTGGGCTGCGTCCGCCGCGAACCGCATGCCCAGGACCGGCGTGCGCTGCAGATCGTGCTGACCGATGAAGGCCGCGCACTGTGGGCGCGGCTGAAGCTGCGCGGCGACGCGGTGATGGATTACGCCCTGCGTGATCTTTCCGCCGACGAGCGCACGCTGCTGCTGTCCCTCCTTACCCGAATCCGCGATTCCCTGACGACCCCATGAACCCGATCCCGCATTCCACTCTCCGCCGGTCCGGGTGCGCGCTGCTGGTGTCAGCGCTGGCCCTGGCCCTGGCCGCCTGCGCCAGCAGTCGTGGCCTCAACCCGCAGGGCCATGTGCTCGACGTGGACAGCCTGCACAGCGAACGCACCCTGGCCGACACCGACCTGAGCGCCACCGGCTTCCCGGCGCAGGACTGGTGGAAGGCGCTGGGCGATGCACAGCTGGACGCCCTGGTTGCCGAAGGCCTGGCCGGTCACCCGAGCCTGGACGCCGCCGATGCGCGCCTGCGCCAGGCCCAGTCCCAGGTGGGTACCGCGCGTGCCGATCGACTGCCGAGCCTGTCGGTGTCCGGTGGCTATACCGGCCTGCGCCTGCCTGAGTCGATGGCCGGCAGCGAGATGGGTGGCCACTACGCCGGCAGCAGCCAGGTCGCCTTCGACTTCAGCTATGGCGTGGACCTGTGGGGTGGCAAGCGCGCTGCCTGGGAAGCGGCCGTGGACGGCGCCCATGCCGCCACTGTCGAAGCCCAGGCTGCACGCCTGAACCTGTCCACCGGCATCACCCAGGCCTATGCCGACCTGGCCTATGCGTGGCAGCTCAACGACGTGGCCGAGGAAGAGCTGGCCCGTTCGCAGAAGTCGCTGGAACTGACCCGCCAGCGCCGCAGCGCCGGCATCGACAGTGATCTGCAGGTGCGCCAGGCCGAGGCCCGCGTGCCCGCCGCGCAGCAGCAGGTGCAGGCCGCGCAGCAGCGCATCGATGCCGCCCGCACCGCGCTGGCCGCGCTGGTCGGCAAGGGGCCGGACCGCGGCCTGTCGATCCAGCGCCCGCAGCCGTTGAATCCGATGGCCCTGCAACTGCCGGGCGTGTTGCCCAGCGAACTGCTGGGTCGTCGCCCCGACATCGTCGCCGCACGCTGGCGCGTGGAAGCGGCCGACAAGCAGATCAAGGTTGCGAAGACCAAGTTCTACCCGAGCTTCAACCTGACCGCGCTGGCCGGCGTGGTCGCCCCGAACGTGGGCGACCTGCTGAAGAGCAGCTCCACCTTCGCCTACATCGGCCCGGCGCTGAGCCTGCCGATCTTCGAGGGGGGCAAGCTGCGCGCCAACCTGGCCAACACCGATGCGCAGTACGACCTGGCGGTGGCCAACTACAACCAGGCCGTGCTCGACGCATTGCGCGACGTTGCCGACCAGGTCAACGCGGTGCGTTCGCTGGCGCAGCAGGCGCACTCGCAGCAGCAGGCGGTGGACACCGCGCGCTCGGCCTTCGATCTGGCCCAGCAGCGCTACCGCGCCGGCATCGGCAGCTACCTGGACGTGCTGACCGCGCAGTCCACCCTGCTGCAGTCGCAGCAGCAGCTGGCCGGGCTGCAGTCGCAGCAGGTGCAGTCCTCGGTGCGCCTGAGCAAGGCGCTGGGCGGTGGTTTCCAGCCCGCTGAAGCCGACCTCGCACCGATCGCCTCCCATTCCAATTCCTCGCATTCCTGAAGACGCCTGCCATGAGCCAGACCCAAGACACCGCGGCCCCGGCCGCCCCCAACCGCCGCGGCAACCTGCTGCGCGGCCTGTTCGTGATCGTCGTGCTGCTGCTTGCAGCACTGGCGCTGTGGTACTTCATGTTCGGCCGTTGGTTCGAAGAGACCGACGACGCCTACGTGCAGGGCAACCAGGTGCAGATCACCCCGCTGGTGGCCGGTACCGTGGTCGCCATCAACGCCGATGACGGCATGCGCGTGGAGCGCGGCCAGCTGCTGGTACAGCTGGATCCGTCCGACACCTCGGTGGCACTGCAGCAGGCCGAAGCCAACCTGGCCAAGACCGTGCGCCAGACCCGTGGCCTGTACCGCAGCGTGGAGGGCGCGCAGGCGGACTTGAACGCCCGCCAGGTGACCCTGAAGCGCGTGCGCGAAGATTTCGCCCGTCGCAAGGACCTGGCCGCCACCGGTGCCATCTCCAATGAAGAACTGGCCCATGCCCGTGACGAGCTGGCCGCTGCCGAAGCCGCCGTGGCCGGTTCGCGCGAGACCGTCGAGCGCAACCGCGCGCTGGTCGACGACACCGTGATCGCCACCCAGCCGGACGTGCAGGCCGCCGCCGCGCAGCTGCGTCAGGCCTTCCTCAACAACGCCCGCGCCGGCATCGTCGCGCCGGTGACCGGCTACGTTGCCCGTCGTTCGGTGCAGGTCGGCCAGCGCGTGCAGCCGGGCAATGCCCTGATGGCGGTGGTGCCGACCGAGCAGATGTGGGTCGAGGCCAACTTCAAGGAAACCCAGCTGCGCCACATGCGCCTGGGCCAGGAAGTGGAGCTGAAGTCGGATCTGTACGCCGGCGACGTGAAGTACAAGGGCCGCATCCAGAGCCTGGGCCTGGGCACCGGCTCGGCGTTCTCGCTGCTGCCGGCGCAGAACGCCAGCGGCAACTGGATCAAGATCGTGCAGCGCGTGCCGGTACGCATCGCCATCGATGCCAAGCAGCTGGCCGAGCACCCGCTCCGCATCGGCCTGTCGATGAAGGCCGAAGTGAGCCTGCGCGACCAGAAGGGCGAAGTGCTGCCGAGCGCCCCGGCCAAGGGCACGGTGTTCGACACCGACGTGTATGCCAAGCAGCTGCATGATGCCGATGAGGTGATCCATACGATCATCCAGGGCAACCTGCCGCAGCAGGCGAAGGTGGGCTGAGGTCGCCATGTCCGCACAAGCTCCAGCCGCGCCCGGCGCTCCGGGCGCACCGGCGGCGCCGGGTGCGGCCTCCGGGTTCCTGCCGCCCAGCGTCGCCCTGTGCACCGTGGGCCTGGCGATGGCGTCGTTCATGCAGGTGCTCGACACCACCATCGCCAACGTCTCGCTGCCGACCATCGCCGGTAACCTTGGTGCCAGTTCGCAGCAGGCCACCTGGGTCATCACCTCGTTCGCGGTCAGCACGGCCATCGCGCTGCCGCTGACCGGCTGGCTCAGCCGTCGTTTCGGCGAACGCAAGCTGTTCGTCTGGGCCACGCTGGCCTTCGTCATCACCTCGCTGCTGTGCGGCCTGGCGCAGAGCATGGGCATGCTGGTGCTGTCGCGTGCGCTGCAGGGTTTCGTGGCCGGCCCGATGTACCCGATCACGCAGTCGCTGCTGGTCTCGATCTATCCACGCGAGAAACGCGGGCAGGCATTGGCGCTGCTGGCGATGATCACGGTGGTGGCGCCGATCTGCGGCCCGATCCTCGGTGGCTGGATCACCGACAACTACAGCTGGGAATGGATCTTCCTGATCAACGTGCCGCTGGGCATCTTCGCTGCACTGGTGGTGGGCAACCAGCTGAAGGGGCGCCCGGAGCACATCGAGAAGCCGAAGATGGACTACGTCGGCCTGGTCACCCTGGTGATCGGTGTCGGTGCGCTGCAGCTGGTGCTCGACCTGGGCAATGACGAGGACTGGTTCTCGTCGATGAAGATCGTGGTGCTGGCGTGTGTGGCGGTGGTGACGCTGACAGTGTTCCTGATCTGGGAACTGACCGACAAGGATCCGATCGTCGACCTGAAGCTGTTCCGGCATCGCAACTTCCGCGCCGGTACGCTGGCGATGGTGGTGGCGTACGCGGCGTTCTTCAGCGTGGCGTTGCTGATCCCGCAGTGGCTGCAGCGTGACATGGGCTACACCGCGATCTGGGCGGGCCTGGCGACGGCGCCGATCGGCATCCTGCCGGTGATCATGACCCCGTTCGTGGGCAAGTACGCATCACGCTTCGACATGCGCATGCTGGCCACGGTGGCGTTCATCGTGTTGTCGATGACCAGTTTCCTGCGTTCGAACTTCAACCTGCAGGTGGACTACAACCATGTAGCGGGCGTACAGCTGATCATGGGCATCGGCGTCGCGCTGTTCTTCATGCCGGTGCTGCAGATCCTGCTGTCGGACCTGGATGGGCGCGAGATCGCGGCGGGCTCCGGCCTGGCCACCTTCCTGCGTACGCTGGGCGGCAGTTTCGCGGCGTCGCTGACGACGTGGCTGTGGGCGCGGCGCACCCAGGTGCACCATGCCGACCTGACCGAGCACATCTCGGTCTATCAGCCGGGCATGCAGGACCAGGTGGCAGCGATGGGGCAGGGCGACCTGCAACATGGCGCGGCGGTACTGAACAACATGATCAACCACCAGGCATCGCAGATGGGCTTCAACGACATCTTCTTCCTGCTGGGCTGGATCTTCCTGGCGATCATCGCGTTCCTGTGGCTGGCCAAACCGCCGTTCGGCGCAGGCGCAGGTGCGGCCGCCGGTGGCGGGCACTGAAAACTCCCTGGAAACACGTGCTGTATTTTGACCCCGCCGCAAGGCGGGGTTTTTGTGTGTGCATTCCTGCGAACACCGGATGCATCCACGCATAGCGTGGATCTACCGTGGGCGCAGACGTAATCATCGCGTTGACGCTGCAAACCCCGGAAACGAAAAAACCCGCTTTCGCGGGTTTGATCATCTTGAGTCGTGGTGCCCAGGAGAGGACTCGAACCTCCACGGTTTTACCCGCTAGTACCTGAAACTAGTGCGTCTACCAATTCCGCCACCTGGGCGACTCAGGAGATGAATTGTGCGGTACGGCAGAGAGTGTGTCAACAACATTTCACACTTTTTTCTGCGGCTGCACGCCCAGGTGATGCAGCAGGCTGCGCATCGCCGGTGACAGCTGCGTCCACTCGGCAAAACACGCACACAGGCGACGTTGTGCCCATGCATCGGCGAGCGGCACGGCGACGGTATGCGTGCTGCGCCGATGCTGGCGGGCGATGGTCCGCGGCACGATGCCGACGCCAATGCCGTGGCCGACCATGATGCACACGCCTTCGAAGGTCTTCATGCGGATGCGCACGTCCAGGCGGCGCCCGATGTCGCGCGCCTGGTCTTCGATGTAGGTCTGCAGTGCATTGCCATCGGCCAGGGCGACGAAGGTCTCGCCGGCAACCTCGGCGAAAGCCACGTTGCGCCGCGATGCGAAGCGATGGTCGGCCGGCAGCAGCATCACCAGTGGATCTTCGGCGACCACATGCTGCTGCAGGCCGGCAGCGTCGACCGCATCACTGATGATGCCGGCCTCGGCCTGGCCAGCGCTGATCGCACGCACGACTTCGGGGCTGGTGCGCTCCAGCAGTTCCACGTGCAGGCGTGGGCGTTCGGCCAGCCACGGTGCCAGCCGCGAGGGCAGGTAGTTGGTCAGTGCTGCGGTATTGGCATAAAGATGCAGGGTGCCGCGCGCACCATGCGCGAACGCCTGCAGTTCGCCGCGCAGCTGCGTCTGCTGTTGCAGGATCAGGCGTGCATGGTGGGCGAGGGTGGCACCGGCTTCGGTCAGGCTGACGCCACGTGGATGCCGGTTCAACAGCGGGGTGCCGGCATCGGCTTCGATCGTGCGCAGGCGTTCGCTGGCCGAAGCCAGTGCCAGGTTCGCCTGGGCCGCGCCGGCCGTGATGCTGCCGGCTTCGGCAATGGCCAGGAACAGGCGCAGGTCGGCGATATCCATCCGCATGTGATGCCCTCATTGCAACGCCTGAGCCTTCGGATCAGCCGAAGGCGTGGCCGGGAAGACCGCATTGTGCGCCGGGTGGTCGGTCGATCCAATGAAGGCATGAATGAATCGATGTACTTCTACGTGCTGCTGGTAGTGGTGTTCGTGCTGGCCGGCGTGGTCAAGGGCGTAACCGGCATGGGCTTGCCGACCGTGGCGATGGGGTTGCTCGGCAGTACGCTGTCGCCGGTGGCGGCGGCATCGATGCTGTTCATCCCCACCTTTGTCACCAATGCATGGCAGCTGTTGTCCGGGCCATCGCTGGGCCACATCGTGCGGCGCCTGTGGCCGATGATGCTGGCGGTGGTGGTGGTGACGCTGGGTTCGGCCGCGCTGCTGGTACGGGTGGATCGCACCTGGTCGCGCGTTGCACTGGGCGTAGCGCTGGTGGTCTATGCGGCCTATGCCCTGCTTGCGCCGGTGTTCCGCGTGCCGCAGCGGCGCGAGCGTTGGCTGGGGCCGCTGGTGGGCGCGTTGTCGGGCGTGGTGACCGGCGCCACCGGCGTGTTCGTGATGCCGGCGGTGCCGTACCTGCAGTCGCTGGGGTTGCAGCGCGAGGAGCTGGTGCAGGCGCTGGGGCTGGCCTTCACCGTGTCGACGATTTCGCTGACCACCGGCCTGGTGCTGCACGGCGCATTCGGCATCCAGCAGCTGGGGCTGAGTGCGCTGGCGGTGCTGCCGGCATTGCTGGGCATGTGGCTGGGGCAGGTGATCCGGCAGCGGATCAGTGCCCGGGTGTTCCGTGCCTGTTTCCTTGGGTTCCTGCTGCTGCTCGGGCTGGAGCTGGTGCTGCGGCCGCTGTTCTGATGCTGGATTCCGGCCATGAAAAAACCCGCTTTCGCGGGCTTTTCTCATTCTCGACGTGGTGCCCAGGAGAGGACTCGAACCTCCACGGTTTTACCCGCTAGTACCTGAAACTAGTGCGTCTACCAATTCCGCCACCTGGGCGTCGAGGAGCGAGATTATGGGGTGTTGTTATGGAGGTGTCAACACTTTTTCTGGATCCGGGGTCTGATTCCGTTTCGCGTGCGGAACGGGCTCCGACCCCATCCAACCTGCTTGGGGTCAGGGCCCTTTCCTTTGGAAAGAGATCCGACCCCATTGCTGGATTACAGGCAAAAAAAATCCCCGCCGAAGCGAGGAGTTTTTTCGTTGGTGCCCAGGAGAGGACTCGAACCTCCACGGTTTTACCCGCTAGTACCTGAAACTAGTGCGTCTACCAATTCCGCCACCTGGGCGTTCCAGAGGCGCAATTGTGAAGATGAATCCGCAGGCTGTCAACGACTTCCTGAACATTTTTCACGCAAGGCCTTCAAGACGGCCGCTGACCCGTTCTGCACGCCGTCAACGGCTACCATGTAGGGCGATGACTACCAAAAAACCAAGCAAGGGCGGGAGCACCTCCCGCAGCCAGGCCCCGAAGAAGGGCGCCAAGGCGGGCACAGCCCGCGCCACCAAGCCGGGCAAGCCGTTGCCGGGCTGGTTCCCTGAATTGAATGAAGGCGGCGCACCACCGCGTGGCCGCAAGGTCCGCAGTAGCGACGCACCGGGCCCGGCCCCGGGCCGCAAGCTGCCGCCGACCGGCAAGGTGATCGACGATCCCTACGCCGCGCGCGAAGCGGAGAAATACGAACAACCCATCGCCAGCCGCGAGGCCATCCTGGCCCTGCTGGAGCGCTGCGAAGGGCCGCAGACCGCCGAGGAACTGGGCGCACGCCTGGGACTGACCGCACCGGACCGTGCCGAGGCGCTGTCGCGCCGGCTCGGCGCCATGGTCCGTGATGGCCAGCTGGTGCAGAACCGCCGTGGCGGCTTCGCCCCGATCCAGACCCTGAACCTGGTGACCGGCGTGGTGATCGCCAACCCGGAAGGGTTCGGCTTCCTGCGCCCGGTCGAGGGTGGCGACGATCTGTTCCTGCCGCCGTATGAAATGCGCAAGGTGATGCACGGCGACAAGGTGCTGGCCCGCGTGACTGGCATCGACCACCGTGGCCGTCGCGAAGGCAGCATCGCCCGCGTGCTCGAACGCGGCATGACCCGCCTGATCGGTCGCTTCAGCATCGAGATGGGCATCAATTACGTGGTGCCCGACGACAAGCGCGTGCAGCGCAACGTGCAGGTGCCGCCGGACCAGACCGGTGGCGCGCGCGACGGCCAGCTGGTGGTCTGCGAGCTGACCCAGGCGCCGGACAGCCGCCGCCCGCCGATCGGCCGCATCATCGCCGTGCTCGGTGACAAGCTGACCGCCTCGCTGGTGGTGGAAACCGCTATCCACGGCCATGAACTGCCGTTCGAGTTCCCGCAGGAAGTGCTGGACGAAGCGGCCTCGGTGCCGCTGGTGGTCGAGCCGGCGATGATCGGCGACCGCGTTGATCTGCGCAGCACACCGTTGGTCACCATCGATGGCGAGGATGCCAAGGACTTCGACGACGCGGTGTACTGCGAGCCGAATGCCGATGGTTTCCGCCTGGTGGTGGCGATTGCCGATGTCTCCAGCTACGTTCGTCCGGGCACGCCGCTGGACGAGGAAGCACAGAAGCGCGCCACCTCGGTGTACTTCCCGGGCTTCGTGGTGCCGATGCTGCCGGAGACGCTGTCCAACGGCATCTGCTCGCTGATGCCGAAGGTCGACCGCATGTGCTTCGTCTGCGACATGCAGATCGACCGCGACGGCCTGGTCACGCATTCCCGCTTCTACGAAGCGGTGATGAACTCGCACGCGCGCTTGACCTACACCCAGGTGTGGAAGGCGGTGGGCGAGGACGATGCCGATACCAAGGCCTGGATGGGTGACCTGCTGCCGCAGGTGCAGCGCCTGCACCAGCTGTACAAGGTGCTGTCCAAGGCACGCGCCAAGCGGGGTGCCATCGAGTTCGAAAGCAGCGAAGTGCGCTTCGTGCTGGACAACCGCGGTGAAGTCACCCAGGCCGGCATGCTGGTGCGCAACGATGCGCACAAGCTGATCGAGGAATGCATGATCGCGGCCAACGTCGAGGCGGCGAAGTACCTGCTGTCGCGCCACGTGCCGGCCCCGTACCGCATCCACGAGAAGCCGCCGGAAACCAAGTACGCCGACCTGCTGGAATTCCTCAAGGAGTTCAAGCTGAGCCTGCCGCCGTGGTCGAAGGTGCGCCCGGGCGATTACACCAAGCTGTTGAAGAAGATCCGTGACCGCCCCGATGCCACGCTGCTGGAATCGGTGCTGCTGCGCAGCCAGAGCCTGGCGATCTACAGCCCGGAAAACCACGGTCACTTCGGCCTGGCACTGGAGGCGTACGCGCACTTCACCTCGCCGATCCGCCGCTATCCCGACCTGCTGGTGCACCGCGCGATCAAGCACGCGCTGTCCGGCAAGCCGCTGGACAAGTTCACCTACAACGCCCGCGAAATGGCTGCGCTGGCGCTGCAGTGTTCCGAGCGCGAGCGTCGGGCCGACGAGGCCGAGCGCGAGGTGGACGAGCGCTACCGCGCCGCGTGGATGGAAAAGCACGTGGGCGGGCAGTTCGACGGCGTGATCAGCGGCGTGACCAGCTTCGGCCTGTTCGTCGAACTGGACGAGTCGAAGGTGCAGGGCCTGGTGCACGTGACCCAGCTGCCGCAGGACTATTACAAGTTCGACGCCACCCGCAAGACGCTGACCGGCGAACGCCGTGGCAGCAGCTACCGGCTGGGCGACCGCGTGCGCATCCTGGTGCTGAAGGCCAGCATGGAAGAGCGCAAGATCGACTTCCGCCTGGTCGAACACAAGGGCGAGGACGAAGGCGATGACCTGCCGCCGCTGCCCGAGCGTGGCAAGCCGGCCAAGCGGAAGAAAGAGAAGTATTGATGACCGTGGTAGTGCCGGCCGCTGGCCGGCATCCATGGCACCCTCGGCACCGACGTGTTGCCGGCCAGCGGCCGGCACTACCAGGAGACATCGCATGCAGGGCCAACCCGAATACAGCGGCGGTTGCCAGTGCGGCGCGATCCGCTTCCAGGCGCGTGGCGCGCTGACCGACAGCTCGATCTGCCACTGCCGGATGTGCCAGAAGGCCTTCGGTGCCTATTACGCGCCACTGGTGTCGGTGCGCGGCGTGCAGTTCAGCTGGACCCGCGGCCAGCCGCGCTATTTCCAGTCGTCCAACGTGGTGCGGCGCGGCTTCTGCGCCGACTGTGGCACGCCATTGACCTACGAGGCGCCCGATGGCGTGGCGGTGGCTGCTGGCGCGTTTGACGAACCCGAACGCCTGCCGCCGACGATCCAGTACGGAGTCGAGCGCAAGCTGCCCTTCGCCGACAGCCTGGCCAGCCTGCCGGCGCGCCGTACCGAGGAGGACATCGCTGCCCTGGACTTCCTGGCCACGATCGTGTCCCACCAGCACCCCGACCACGACACCCCGCACTGGCCGCCGCGCAGCCGTTCAGCCGAAGGGTGAACGGCCGGTAGCGCCGGGCCATGCCCGGCGAGCGCGAAGCGCGGTTGTCGCCGATGCTCTACCATAGCCACCCCCTTTCCGGTCCCCGCCCGCATGAGCAAGAACAGCCAGTGGATCGTCGGCGTCAACGCCGTCGCCTCCTCCATCGAGAACGACGCCGAGAACGTCCGCGAAGTGCTGGTCGAGGCCGGTGCGAAGAACCCGCGCCTGACCGAGATCGAGGAAAACGCGCGCCGCAAGGGCATTGACGTGCGCAAGGTGAACAGCCAGGCGCTGGATGGCGTGGGCGGTTCGGTGCGCCACCAGGGCGTGGCCGCGCGCTATGCCGCCGCCCGTACCTACAGCGAGAACGAGCTGGAAGGCCTGGTCACTGCAGCCGAGGGCAAGGCCCTGCTGCTGGTGCTGGATGAGGTACAGGACCCGCACAACCTCGGCGCCTGCCTGCGCTCGGCCGCTGCGGCCGGTGCGACCGCAGTGATCATTCCCAAGGACAAGTCGGCCACGGTCAATGCCACCGTGCGCAAGACCTCGGCCGGTGCCGCCGATCTGATCCCGGTGGTAGCGGTGACCAACCTGTCGCGCTGCCTGAAGGACCTGCAGAAGCAGGGCGTCTGGATCTATGGCCTGGCCGGTGAAGCGACCGCCTCGCTGTACCAGCTGGACCTGAAGGGCAACATCGCGCTGGTGCTGGGTGGCGAGGCCGATGGCCTGCGCCGTCTGACCCGCGAAAACTGCGATGGCCTGGTCAAGATCCCGATGCCGGGCGAGATCGAGAGCCTGAACGTGTCCGTCGCCGCCGGCGTCAGCCTGTTCGAGGCCGTGCGACAGCGCGGTTGATCGGCTGGCGCGACGTGATCGGGGTCAGATCCCTCTCCTACGGGAGAAGGGATCTGACCCATTTTTTTGATCGGAAGGATCGTGTCGACCAAGGTCGACACCTACCAGAGCAGAACCGGATCAGGGCCCGTGCCGACCAACGGCCGGCACCAAGCATCAGCAGCAGATTCCGACAGCTCGCGGAGACGGTCGAGGGCGGGGTGGGGCCGGTGGCAGGGGTGTGAGCCGCATGGATGCGGCGACCAAGCCCCCATGGACGGGTTCACGGCGTCCCCTGCCACCGGACCCGCCTCGCCGTCCCACAGGAAGCCAGCTTTTGACGTTGACGTTGCCGTTGCCGTTGCCGTCGCTTCGGCGGGTGCGGGGCGCAGCCCCGCATCGCCTTACCCCGCGCTGCCGCCCAGCGCCTTGAACAGGGTGACGTCGTTGTTCAGCTGCCCCTGGCGCACGCGTGCCAGCGACAGCTCGGCGTCGCGCCGGGTCTGCTGCGCTTCCAGCCAGGTCCGCAGATCGGTGGCACCCACGCGGTAACGCACTTCCTGTGCGCGCTCCACTTCCACCGCCTCGTCATACGACGCCTGCGAGGCGGCTACCTGGCGCACCAGCTGCTCGCGGGCCGACAGCGCGTTGTCCACTTCCGAGAGCGCGGTGTAAAGCGTCTTGCGGAAGTTGGTGGCGGCGATCTGGTAGGCGGTGCCGGCGATATCGGTATCCAGCTGCGCGCGCTGCAGGTTGAGGAACGGCAGCGACAGGCCCGCGCCCAGCGTGGCCACCGGGTTGCGCAGCACATCCCCCAGCGAGGTCGCACTGGAGCCGAGGCTGCCGGTCAGGCTCAGGGCCGGGTAGTACTGGGTGGCGGTCACCTTGATGGTCTTCAGGCTGTTGCGCAGGCGCAGTTCGGCCGCGCGCAGGTCGGGACGGCGGCCGAGCAGGTCGCTCGGCAGGCCTTCGCTGATGCCCGGGCTGTGTGCGCCCAGCAGGTCCTGCGGTTCGTCCTGCTGCGGCCACGGCGTGCCGTCCAGCAGCACAGTCAGGGCGTTGCGCACCTCCACCCGCTGCTGTTCCAGCGCGCTCTGCGCCGAGCGCTGCGACTGCAGGTTCTGCAATGCCTGGCGAACTTCCAGGCGCGATACCGCGCCGGCCTCGAAGCGGGCCTGCACCAGTTCGCGGGTGCGCTCCAGGCGCTCTAGGTTGGCCTGGCCGGTGGCGATCGACTGATTGAGGTAGGCCAGGTTCCAGTACTGGGTGATGGTGTCGCCGATCACAAGCAGCGCGGTGTTCTGCCGGTCTTCCTCGCTGGCCTCGGCTTCCCAGCGGGCGATGTCACGCTGGGTGCGCAGGCGGCCCCACAGATCGACCTCCCAGCCCAGCGAGATGCCGGTGGAATAACTGCGGCGCCAGTCGTCGGCCTGGTCGGTGGCGCGGCTGGTATTGCCGCTGATGCCGGACGACGAAGGCTGTGGCCACAGCGCGTTGCTGGCCAGCCCGGCCTGCAGGCGCGAGCGTTGCACGGCCAGGCCGGCGGCAGCGAGGTCGCTGTTGGCGGCCAATGCCTGCGCTACCAGGCGGTCCAGCCGCTCATCGCCGAAGCCGGTCCACCAGCTGTCCTGGCGAATGTCGCGGCCGGGGGTATCCAGGCTGCTGCGCGGGTCGTCGGCCGGTGCATTGAGCGTGGCATCACCACGCCCGTAGGTGGCCGCCACATCGGGGTCGTGCACGGGATAGCGGCCGACCGACGCACAACCGGACAGCGCGAGCAGGACGGCGCCGGCCAGCAGCAGGCGCGAGGGAGCAGGGAAGGGTAGTCGGGTCATCATCTTCATTCGCGGGCCAGGGCCTCCACCGGGTCGAGCTGCGCGGCATTGCGCGCGGGCAGGAAGCCGAACGCCACGCCGATCAGCGTCGAGCAAGCGAATGCGGCAACAATCGAGGCGGTGGAGAACAGCACCTGGAAGTCACTGGCGAAGCGGCCGATCATCGAGCCCAGCAGCAGGGCCAGGCCAATGCCGAGCACGCCGCCGAGCAGGCACACCAGCACCGCTTCGATCAGGAACTGCTGGCGGATATCACTCTGCCGCGCGCCCACGGCCATGCGCACACCGATCTCGCGCGTACGCTCGGTCACCGACACCAGCATGATGTTCATCACGCCGATACCGCCGACCAGCAGCGCGATGGCGGCAATGGCGCCGATCAGCAGGGTCATCGTACGCGTGGTCTGCTCGATGGTTTCGCGGATCTCGGCGCTGTTGCTGAGGAAGAAATCCTCGGTGCCATGGCGCAGGGTCAGCAGGCGGGTGATCGCTTCCTGTGCCGCATCCATCGGCGTGCTGTCGTCCACGCGCACGGTAATGCTGGAGACGTGGCTCTGGCCGAGCATGCGCGACATCACCGTGGTGTACGGCACCCATACGCTGAGGCTGGTGCTGCCACCAAAGCCGAAGCTCTGGCGCTTGGCCACGCCAACCACGCGTGCCGGCACGTTGCCGAGCAGGATCACCTTGCCGACCGGATCGACATCGGGGAAGAACTGGATCTGGGTGTTCTCGTCGATCACCGCCACCTGGCCGAGGCCCTTCACTGCGTCACTGTCGAAGAAGCTGCCACTGAGCAGGGTCACGCCCTTGACCCGGAAGAACTGCTCGCCGACACCGCTGACCTGCGCGGTGGACGACTGGTTGCGGTAGCGCGCGGTGACCGAGGTCGACACGCTGGGGGTGGCGCTGTCCACATAGCTCTGCTTGGCCAGCGCATCGGCATCGCTGGCCTTGAGTGTCTGCACGCGGGCTGAGCGCATGTCGCCGAAGCCGCGGCCGGGGTAGACGTCGATGGTGTTGGTGCCCAGCGCACTGATGTTCTGCAGGATCTGCTGCTGCGAGCCATTGCCCAGCGCCACTACCGACACCACCGAGGCGATGCCGATGATGATGCCGAGCATGGTCAGGAAGGTACGCAGCCGATGCGCGTTCATGGCCAGCAGGGCCATGCGGAAGGCCTCGGTGAAACGATCCCGGGCCGCCCGCCAGCTGTTGCCGTGGGCAACGCCGGTGCTGGCTTCGCGCTGCGCACGGTAGGTCGGCGCCTCCGGGTTGGCGCGGTCGGCGATGATCTCGCCATCGCGGATCTCGATGATGCGCTGCGCGTGCTGGGCCACGCTCATGTCGTGGGTGACGATGATGATGGTGTGGCCTTCGGCATGCAGTTCGCCGAGGATCGCCATCACTTCCTCGCCGGATTTCGTGTCGAGCGCACCGGTGGGCTCATCGGCCAGGATCACCTCGCCGCCGTTCATCAGCGCACGCGCGATCGAGACGCGCTGCTGCTGGCCGCCGGACAACTGGCCCGGCTTGTGGTGCATGCGATCGCCCAGGCCAAGCCGCTGCAGCAGCTGCTCGGCGCGCGCGTTGCGCACCGGGCCAGGGCTGCCGGCATACACCGCGGGTACTTCCACGTTGCCACGCGCGTCCAGGTCGCCCAGCAGGTGGTAGCGCTGGAAGATGAAGCCGAAATGCTCACGGCGCAGTTCAGCCAGTTCGTCCGGCTCCATCCTGCCGGTTTCGCGGCCGGCCACCTGGTAGCTGCCGCGGGTAGGGCGGTCGAGGCAGCCGAGGATGTTCATCAGCGTCGACTTGCCCGAGCCGGACTGGCCGACAATCGCCACCATCTCACCGGCGTGGATGTCGAGGTTGACGTCACGCAGCACGGCGATCACATCGTCGCCGGCCGGGAATTCGCGTCGCAGGTCGCGCAGGCGCAGCAGCGGCGCCGTCGTGCTCATCGGCGCGGACCCATGCCCGGGCCGCCGACCCGCATCTGCATGCCGCCACGGGTCCCGCCACCGGCACCGGCCGCAGCCGCATTGGCCTCGCCGACCACCACGCGCTCGCCTTCCTTCAGCCCGGACAGGATCTCGGCCGAGGCGCCGTTGTTGATGCCGACGGTGACCTTGCGCGGCTGCGGCTGGCCCTTGTCGTCCAGCACCCGCACCATGCGCTCATCGCCACGACGCTTCGGCCCCAGCGCCACCGCTGGCACCATCAGCACGCCCTTGGCCTGCTTGAGCAGTACCGAGACCTGCGCGGTCATGTCGATGCGCAGCGTGCCGTCCGGGTTTTCCACGTCGAACAGCGCGTTGTAGTAGACCGCGCTGCTGGAACTGGAGCTGGACGAACTGCTGGAGCTGGACGAATTCTCGTTGGCGATCGAGGCCGGCGCCGGATTGATCTGGCGCAGAGTGGCGTGGTACTTGCGGTCCGGGTCGCCCAGCGTGGTGAAGTACACCGGCATGCCGGCCTTGATCTTGACCACGTCGGCCTCGGAGATCTCGGCGTTGACCGTGACCACGTCCAGCCGCGCCAGCATCACGATGGTGGGCGCGGTCTGGTTGGCGTTCACGGTGCGGCCTTCCTCGGCCACCACCGCGACCACCGTGCCATCCATCGGCGCGGTGATGCGGGTGTAGGCCAGGTTGGCGCGGGCGGTGCCCAGCTCGGTTTCGCGGCCCTTGATCTGCGCCTCGTAGGACTGCAGCTGGGCGCGGGCGGTCTTCAGCTGCGCCTCAGCGGCATCGAATTCCTGGCGCGAGGTGGCCTCGGCGGCCAGCATCTGCTGCTGGCGCGCGAACTCCAGTTCGGCCTGGCGCAGGGTGGCCTGCTGCACGGCGCGCTGGGCGGTGACCTGGTCCAGCGAGGCCTGCGCGTTGAGCACCTGGTTCTGCTGGGTGGTGGCGTCGATCTCGGCGATCAGGTCGCCTTCCTTCACCGTGTCGCCCAGCTGCACCTTCAGCGACTTGATCTGGCCGGAGGCCTGCGCACCGACGCTGACCAGCTTGTAGGCGTCGATCACGCCGGTGGCGTCCACGGTCTGCTCGATGTCGCCGCGGCTGACCGGCGTGGTCGCTACGGCCGGGGCGGCGGGCCTGCGCAGCAGCCACCAGGCGGCCACGGCAACAATCAGGGCAAGCAGGGCGATCAGTATCAGGCGACCCCGGCGGGTCGCGGGCAACAGGCGGAACGTCACGTCGTGGCTTCACTCTCGGGGCCGCACGGGCGGCGTTGGCGGGCATTGTGAAGACCGGGCGATGGGCCGCTCAATCCTCGGGGTATGTCTCTATGTAACACTGTCGGTGAATACGCGTAACCACGGGTATCCCGCCCGCGGCTGGATACACTGGTACGCATTGCCCCGGATGCGGTTCAGCTGCCGACACGGGATGATCGCGACATGGAGACTGAAAACACGATGCATCGACTGCTGATCGTCGACGACGACAACGACATCCGCACCCTGCTGGCCGAACAGCTCGGCCGTGCCGGCTACCAGGTGAGCACGGCCGCCGATGGCACCGCCATGCGCCAGCTGCTGGACCGCGAGCACGTGGACCTGATCGTGCTCGACCTCAACCTGCCGCGCGAAGATGGCCTGACCCTGTGCCGCGACCTGCGCGCGCGCTCGAACACGCCAGTGATCATGCTGACCGCGCGCGCCGAGCCGATCGATCGCGTGCTGGGCCTGGAAATGGGTGCCGACGACTATCTGGCCAAGCCGTTCGAACCGCGCGAGCTGCTGGCGCGCATCCGCAACGTACTGCGCCGGACCGAGGCGCTGCCGGCCAACCTGGAGCCGCTGGCGGTGCGCCGCGCGCGGTTCTCGCGCTGGGTGTTCGACCTGGAGCATCGCCACCTGGTGGACCCGGACGATCGCGTGGTGGTGCTGTCCGGCGCCGAGTTCCGCCTGCTGCGGGTGTTCATCGCCCATGCCAACAAGGTGCTGTCGCGCGAGCAGCTGGTGGCGCTCAGCAGTGGCCGCAACTACGAGGCGCAGGACCGCGCGATCGACCTGCAGGTCAGCCGCCTGCGCAACAAGCTGGGCGATGATGGTGGTCCGGATGGCCTGATCAAGACCGTGCGCAACGAAGGCTACGTGCTGGCCTCCTCGGTGAACCTGGAATAAGCCGTCATGAAGCGCCTGCGCCATTTCCTGTCCTCGATGGTCGGGCGGTTGTTCGTCATCCTGCTGCTGGGCATGAGCGTGGCTGCGATCGGCGCAACCATGCTGGCCACCTCCAAACGCCAGCAGGAGTTCGAGCGGCAGAACCTGAACCGCATTGCCGACCGCCTGCAGGGTTACGTCAACCTGCTCGATGGCAATCCCGAACTGCGCGAGCGCCTGCTCGAGGTCGGCGGGCCCAGCGTGCGTGCGCTGCAGCCCGGCGCGCGCCTGGGGCGGGCGGATACCGCACTGATGGAAGTCCTGGATGACCGGCCCGGCCCGGTGTCGCGCGCGCATGTGCACTTCACCTCGTTCCGTTCCTGCATTCCCAAGCTGCAGGACCTGCTGCCGCCACCGCCGCCGGGGCACCGGCGGCATCCGCGCGAGCGCGATCCGGCCTTCATTCCGCCCAAGTGCCGCGCGGTCGATGTGACGCTCAACGACGGTACGCTGCTGAAGCTGGCGCTGGATTCGCCGGCGGTGGCCCACAACGGCATTCTGGCCGTGGACCCGTGGTTCCTGACCCTGCTGGTGCTGGCCATCGCGGTGCTGGCCTACATCGTCGCGCGCATGGCCAGCGCGCCGCTGCAGGAGCTGGCGGCCGCCGCCGAGGATCTCGGCGACGATCTGCAGCGCGATCCACTGCCATTGCGCGGGCCGCGCGAGGTGCAGCGCGCCGCCGAGGCCTTCAATGCCATGCAGCACCGCCTGCAGCGGCACCTGGCCGAACGCACGCAGATGCTGGCGGCGATCACCCATGACCTGCAGACCCCGTTGACCCGCCTGCGCCTGCGCCTGGAGAGCGTCAGCGACGAGGTGCTGCGCGAACGCCTGATCGGCGATCTGGCGGCGATGCAGGCACTGGTGCGCGAAGGCCTGGAGCTGGCCCGCAGCGCCGAGAGCGCCGAGCAGCGCGCCGCGCTGGATCTGGATTCACTGCTGGAAAGCATCGTGGAAGACGCCGCCGAGGGCGGTGCCGATGTGGTCTTTGAAGGCGGCACCGGTGCGGTGCTGATGCTGCGCCCGCTGGCCATGCATCGGCTGTTCTCCAACCTGGTGGACAACGCCGTGATGTATGCCCACCGCGTGCGCGTGCGGGTGGAGCGCAGCGGCGGCGCGATCACGGCGATGGTGTCCGACGATGGCCCGGGCCTGGCGGAAGATCAGCTGGAGGCCGTGTTCGACCCGTTCGTGCGGGTGGAAACCTCGCGTTCGCGGGAAACCGGTGGCGCCGGGCTGGGCCTGACCATCGCGCGCGCGCTGGCCGAGAAGGATGGGGCGCGGCTGTGGCTGCGCAACCGCGCCGAAGGCGGACTGGAGGCGGTCGTGCAGTGGCCGGCCAGTGCACAGGTGACGCCGCCGGGGCGCGCGGGCTGAGTCTTCGCGGCTGGCGATGGTGACGCCGTGGGCCGGGTTTGGCCTATCATCTGCGCATCTTCCCAGTTTCCCCCCGATGAGCCAGCCCGTTCCCGCCGGCATGCCGTTCCGCGCTGCCCGGCAGTTCCCGCATGCTGCCAGGCCCGGCAGCCCTGCCTGGCCGCCGCCGCTGCACTGATGGCCGGACAGGGGGACATCGGGCGCTGGGCGGAGCGCTGCGGATCAGATATCGGTCGATGGCTGCGACAGGGCCTGCTGTGGCTGCTGCTGGCCCTTGCAGTGCCGGCGGCAGCGCAGGAGGGGGCACCGCCACTGCGCGACTACGCCATCGATGTGTGGACCTCGCGCAACGGCCTGCCACACAACTCGCTGCGCGACATCGCGCAGACCCCCGAAGGCCACCTGTGGTTCGCCACCTGGGAAGGCCTGGTGCGATACAACGGCCTCGATTTCACCGTGTTCGACCGCAGCACCCGCCCGGGGCTGCGCGACAACGGCATCGGCGCGCTGTTCGTCGACCGCCAGGGCGGATTGTGGATCAGTGATTCGCGCGGCAACGTCAGCCACCGCGGCAACGACGGCCAGTGGCGTGTCTGGGAGCACCAGGCCGATACCCCGCAGGTACTGATCCAGTCCATGCAGATGGACAGCCAGGGCCGCCTGTGGCTGCTGTATGAAGGCAAGGGCATCGGCTATCTGACGCCGGACACCGGCATCGTCTACCAGGCCCCGGCCGCCGACCTGCCGATGGCGATGAGCTTCACCAAGCTGGTGGTCGATGCGCAGGACCGGGTGTGGGTCGGCACGCTTGACGGGCTGGTGCTGCGCGACAACGACGGCGTGCTCAAGCGCGCGCCCGCCGCGTGGGGCCTGGGGGCCGGCACCGGCCTGTCATGGCCGTACCGGGCTCCGGATGGCGCGCTGTGGATCGTCGCTGGCGAGCGCCTGTACCGCGTGGAGGATGATCAGCTGGTGCTTGTGCACCGGTTGCCGGGACAGCTGCACATGACCTCGATGCTGCAGGACCGGCACGGCGACCTGTGGCTGGGAACCGAGAACCAGGGCCTTCTGCGGATCTCGGCGCATGGTCTGGAACGACTGCCGGCCGGCCTGAACCTGCCAGGCGGGCGCGTGGTCAGTCTGCGCGAGGATGCCGAAGGCAGCATCTGGGTGGGGGCCAACGGTGGCCTGTACCGCCTGCGCGAAACATTGTTCAGCAGCTACACCGAGCGCGATGGCCTCAGTGGCGACTATGTGCGCACGGTGCTGGAGGACCGCGACCGCCAGCTGTGGGTCGGCAGTGCCAGTGGCCTCGATCTGCAGACGCCTGATGGCCGCTTCCGCGCGGTTCCCCTGCACAACCGCGGTGGCAAGGCGCCATCGGTATTGAGCCTGGCGCAGGGGCCGGACGGCGACCTGTGGGTCGGTACGTTCGGCGATGGCGTTTACCGTCTTGGCCGCGACGGCCGGCTGCAGCACAACTATGCCGTCGCCGATGGCATGCCGGGCGGCAACATCCGCGCGATCAGCGTGGACCCGCAGGGCGTGGTCTGGGCCGGTACGCAGAAGGGCGTCGTCCGCATCGATGGCGACCGCGTGCAGGTATCAAACATGGTGGGCATGCCCAGTGGCCTGATCACCGCGCTCGAGCACGATCATCAGGGCAACCTGTGGATCGGCACCATCGAGGGAATCCGCGTACTGCGCGGCGACCACGTGCAGTCGATCGACCTGGCACCGATGGGCGGGGGGCGCAGCGTGTTCGGCTTCCATCAGCTGGGCGATGCGATGTGGGTCAGCAGCGACCGCGGCCTGTACCGCTGGCGCGACGGAAAGCTGGCACGCGTCGGCCTGGAGCAGGGCATGCCGGTGGATGCGGTGTTCCAGCTGGTGCCGGACCGCCTGGGCAATGTGTGGATCAGCAGCAACCGCGGCGTGCTGCGCACCGACATGGCCACCCTCAACGCCGTGGCCGATGGCCGCGCACCGCGCGTAGTGGTGGAGCGCTACAACGAGATCGACGGCATGGCCAACGCACAGGCCAACGGCAGCTCCGGACCATCGGCGATCCTGCGCCAGGACGGCACGTTCTGGGTGGTCACCGCCGGTGGCCTGAGCACCGTCGACCCGCAGCGCCTGCAGCGCTTCCGTGAGCGCCCATCACCGCCGGCAGCGATCGAGAGCGTGCAGGTGGATGGCGCACCCGTGCATTGGGAAGGCCCTGATCGCAACTACATCCCCGGCGGCCGACGTCTGGCGGTGAGCTATGTGGGCCTGAGCTACCTGATGTCCGACCGGATCCGCTACCGCACGCGGCTTGATGGCCTGGATGCGGGCTGGGTCGAGCGTGGCCCGCAGCGCAGTGTCGAGTTCGTCGGCCTGCCGCCGGGTGACTACACCCTGCACGTGTCGGCGGCGCATCCAGGCGGGGCCTGGGGCCAGCAGGAAGCCGTATGGAGCTTCACGGTGGAGCCGTTCTGGTGGCAGCGCCGCAGCGTGCAGCTGCTGGGCGGGCTGTTGCTGCTGGCCGGGCTGGTTGTGCTGTACCGCCTGCTGCTGCAGCAGCTGAAGGCCAGCAATCTGCGCCTGGCACGGCGGGTGGATGAAGCCACCTTTGACCTGCAGGCCAAGACCGTGCACCTGCAGGCGCTGAACCAGGAAAAGACCGAACTGGCCGAGCGCCTGGCACGCCAGGCCGAGGCATTCGAACGGCAGGCCCGCGAGGATGCGCTGACCGGCCTGGCCAACCGCCGTGCCTTCGATGAAACCCTGGCCCGCGACTTCGCGCGTTCGCAGCGCAGTGGCCACCCGCTGTGCCTGGTGGTGCTGGATATCGACCACTTCAAGGACGTCAACGACCGCCACAGCCACAGCATCGGCGACGCCGTGCTGGTGCAGGTGGCGCGGTTGATCGCCGCCGCCAGCCGCGACTCGGACCTGCCCGCGCGCACCGGAGGCGAGGAGTTCGCGCTGCTGCTCAACGACACCCGCCTGGAAGAAGCCGCGCAGCTGTGCGCGCGCCTGCGCGGCCTGTTCCATGACAACCCCGACTGGGCCGGCGTGGCGGGCCTGCGCGTGACCTTCAGCGCAGGCCTGGTGGAACTGGATGCCGATGACCGCACCCCGGCGCTGCTGTATCAGCGCGCCGACCGTGCGCTGTACCGCGCCAAGAGCGACGGCCGCGACCGCACGAGCATCGGTTGATCACATCCACGCGTGGCGTGGATCTACTGGAGTGCCGTACCAACTGGCGGTGCCGACCAATGGTCGGCACCCACCAAAGAAGTGACCCACCACAGAGGTCGTCGGCAGCCCCCCAACGAGCGCAGCGACCCGCTGTTGCTCCTGCTTTTCTGATCTTTCCGTGGCGCCCAGCAACGTGTCCGTGGCCGGACGGGTGGGCTGCGCAGGGGCGTGAGCCGCATGGATGCGGCGACCGAGCTTACATGGACGTACTTGCAGCGTCCCCTGCGCAGTCCACCCGTCCGGCCCAACCGATGATTCGCTTCACGCCACGAGGGGCTCCGCCGTTGGCTGCGTTACCGCGGCCAGGCGTTGGCGATGGTGCAGAACAACCGCGCCGTCTGCTCGGTGTCGTACACCGCGCTGTGCGCTTCGTTCGCATCCCAGCCCAGCCCTGCAGCATTGGCCGCGCGTGCCAGCACCGTCTGCCCGTAGGCGATACCGGCCAGGGTGACCGTGTCGAACACGCTGAAGGGATGGAACGGGTTGCGCTTGTGGCCGGTCCGGGCCACGGCGGCGTTGACGAAGCCCAGGTCGAAATGGGCGTTGTGCCCGACCAGGATCGCGCGCTGGCAGCCGTACTTCTTCATCGCTGCGCGGACCGGGGTGAAGACGTGGTCCAGCGCGGCCTTCTCTTCCTTGGCCAGCCGGAACGGGTGGTCGAGGATGATGCCGGTCACTTCCAGCGACTTCGGGTCGATCTCCAGGCCCTCGGCCGGGACCACGTGGGCACTGGCGGTCTGGCCGGGGTAGAGCAGGCCGTTCTCGTCCATCTCGATCGGTACCGCAGCGATTTCCAGCAGCGCGTTGCGCTGGCTGTCGAAGCCGCCGGTTTCCACATCCACCACTACCGGCAGGAAGCCGCGGAAGCGTTGTGACATCGCGCGCTGCGCCTGGGGTACTGCGGAATCGGGAGCGGCGGCAGGTGCGGGAGTGGGGTCAGTCATGCGTGAATTCTAGCAGAGCGATCCTGAGCGCCCGGCCACGCAGCCCATGCCAGCCACCGTGGTGGCACCCGGTAGGTGCCAACCTTGGTTGGCACACGACGCGCCGACCAAGGTCGGCATCTACCGGACTGCGGGCCGTGCCGTCGTGCCCGATGGCTGCCACCGTGCCAGCCACGCATCCACGCTCAGCCTGCCGGCACCGGTGAACAGCAGCGGCAGCAGCATCGCCATGAACAGTACCGGCAGCTTGAAGTTGCCAAAGCCCTGGTCACTGATGGCATATCCCATGGCGAGGTCGCCCAGCGAATGCCATTCCATCGGCCAATGCACTGCATACGTCGCCACCACGGTCAGCACCAGCAGGCTGGCGGCGGCAAAACGGGTGCCGAAGCCGACCAGCAGGCAGGCCGCCCCGATCAGTTCGAACCAGGTGGCGAGTTGCCAGTTCAGGCCGGCCGGCAGCTGGTCGAACGGGAACGGGAAGGCGTCCTGCAGGTCGGCAAACCAGTTCTGGCCGTGCAGCTTCTCGCGGCCGGATTCGAAGAATTCCCAGGCCAGCAGCAGGCGCAGGCCGAGCGGGGCCAACCAGGGGGCGAGACGGTCCAGCTGGCCGCGCGCGGCGGCCAGGAGCGGAAGGTTCATCGGTGGATCTCCGGTGGAAGGGGCGTCAGGGTGGGGATGCAAGCGGGCCGATCACACCGGCCTGCAGGAACTGCTGCAGCAGCGCGGCACCGGGTTCGGCCAGCGCATCCTCGGCCAGCCCATGTGCAGCAGCCAGCTGCTGCAGGTAGATATGCCCTTCCTGGCCAGGCTGTTCACCGATGCTGGACAGCAGGTACACCGCCAGCGGGCTGAGCGTGGCGAACCGCACCTCGCCGTCGGCATCGCGGCGCACAAGAAGGCCCGTCGGCTCGGCGGGTGGCTCGGTCGGTGCATCCTCGGCGCCGAGGCGGTGCACCGGCCACTGGTACAGCAGCGGCCACGCCAGCGGCGAGCGCTGCAGCGGCACCCGCAGCGGGTCGATGCCGCCAGGCGCAGGAAGTGGCTCGGCCTGCAGCTGGTACAGCGCGGTTTCCACCCACTCGTAGTGGGCCAGCTCGGCCAGCGCCGGGTGTGGCAGCTGCGGCTGCGCCTGCAGCCATTGCACGAACTCAGCGGCCAGTTCGGTGAACAGCGGGGTCTGGCAGCGGTGCATGCTGAAGTAGTGGCGGACCAGCGCGCTCCAGGTCGGTTCACCGAGCAGGCGCACGCAGACCGGGAAGCCGTTGCTCAACAGACCGAGCAGGTTGTTGAACAGCAGCCGCTGGTACACCGCCACGCGGCGCGGTTCGAGTCCGGCGGGTGAGGCCACCGCCTGTGGATCGCGCAGGTGTGCGGTGAACGCGTGCTGCTGCGCACGCAGCGTGGCGGGGGCATCAGCCATGCAGGGCCTCCGCGTGCGCGGCCTGCAGGCGGCGGATGGTCTGCAGTTCGCCGCGCAGTTCGGCGTAGGGTGGGAAATTGAAATCGCGCTCGAGCAGGGTGGGGCGAGCGCCGATGCGCGCATAGGTGCGTGCCAGCAGCTCCCAGACCGGGTCGATCACCGCACTGCCATGGGTATCGATTTTCAGGTCCGGCGCTTCATCCAGGTGCCCGGCCACGTGCAGGCAGACGATGCGGTCTGCGGGCAGGCCGGCGATGAACGCGTCGGCGTCGTAACCGTGGTTGCAGGCATTGACGTAGACGTTGTTGACGTCCAGCAGCAGATCGCAGTCGGCCTCGGCGAGCACGGCATTGGTGAAGGCCAGTTCGTCCATCGCCGGCTCCGGCGCCAGGTAATAGGACACGTTCTCCACCGCGACGCGGCGGCCCAGCAGATCCTGCACCTGACGGATGCGTGCGGCGGTGTGGCGCACTGCTTCATCGGTGAACGGAATCGGCAGCAGGTCGTACAGGTGGCCGTCGTCGCTGCAGTAGCTCAGGTGTTCGCTGTACAGCGGCACGCGGTGCATCTCCAGGAACTGGCCGACCTGCTCCAGCAGCCGGGTATCCAGCGGCGCACTACCGCCCAGCGACAGGGACAGGCCGTGGCAGCTGAGCGGATGGCGCTGTGCCAGCTCGGCCAGCGCATCCCCGGCGGGGCCGCCGACATTGATCCAGTTTTCCGGCGCGCATTCGAGGAAATCGAAGTCGTCCGCCGGTGCATCACGCAGGTCCTGCAGCAGCGCCCGGCGCAGCCCCAACCCGGCGGCCGCCGCACGAAGCGGCGACCGCGGGTTGACGGCGCTGGCGCGGACCTCAGTGCTTGCCACCGCACTTGCCTTCGCCACACTTGCCTTCGGCCGCCTTCTTGTCGCCGGTCTTGGCCTTGGCGCCAGCGGCCGCACCGGCAGCCTTGCCCTTGTCAGCACCGCACTTGCCTTCGGCGGTCTTGCCGTCGGCACCACACTTGCCTTCGGCATGCTTGGTCGCGTCAGCGGCCATCCTGGTGTCGGCGGCCTTGGCGTCGGTACTGGCCTTGGCTGCCTGTCCGGCCACCAGGTAGCCTTGGGCGAGGTCGCTCATGCTCAGGGCCGAGGCACTGGCGGTCATGCCCAGGCCGGCGGCCAGGGCGGTAGCAGTCAGCAGGGACAGGGTCTTGTTGGAACTGCTCATCGGTCTTACTCCTGGGTGGTGGGCAGGTGCCCGGGGTGAATCGATGGTGCAGCGATCCTACTCAACGAATCCTCGCCAAGAACTCAAATTTTCGTGAGATTTGTTACAGAAGCGGAGAACGGTAGCCGCGGCAGGGCATGCACGCCACGCGCGGCCCGGTAGATCCACGCCATGCGTGGATGAATTCACGGAGAAACCCAAAAAAGAAGGCCGCTGTCACCAGGACAGCGGCCACCTTGGAGTCGACTCCGGTGTTGCAGTGCAGCGTCAGGGCTGGCCGGTGCTGGAGGTCTCGTCGCGCTTCTCGCGCGGCGGCAGCGGCTGCTCGCCGTGCACCAGGAACCACACGTTCTCGGCGATGTTGGTGGCGTGGTCACCCACGCGCTCCAGGTTCTTGGCCATGAACAGCAGGTGCGTGCACGGGGTGATGTTGCGCGGGTCTTCCATCATGTAGGTCAGCAGCTCGCGGAACAGCGCGGTGTACTGCGCGTCCAGGCGGGCGTCGTCCTCGCGCAGTTCCAGCGCGGCGTCGGCGTCGTTGTCGCGGTAGGCGGCAATGGCGCGGCGCACCTGCTGCGCGGCCAGGCGGCCCAGCGCACGCAGGCCCTGGATCTGCGGCAGCGGCGGCACCTTGCCCAGCGCGATCGAACGCTTGGCCACGTTCGCTGCATAGTCGCCGATGCGTTCGATGTCGGCCGGGATGCGCAGGCCGGCCAGGATCTCGCGCAGGTCGCGCGCCATCGGCCCACGCAGCGCCAGACGCATCACGTCATGGCTGATCTGCTGCTCAAGCGCATCGATCGCTTCGTCGTTGGCGATGATGCGATGGGCGGCGTTCTCGTCGCGCTTCTCGATCACGTCCATCGCCGCTTCGAGCTGGGCGACGGCCATCTCGCCCATGCGCACGATTTCGGCCACCAGGCGCTGCTGCTCTTCGTCGTAGCTCTTGACGATGTGGTCGTTGGGAAGGTTCATGGTCTGCAATCCGGGTAGAGCCAGGCCATGCCTGGCTGGGACATATGGCGAAGAAACAGCGTCGATCAGCCGAAGCGACCGGTGATGTAGTCCTCGGTCTGCCGCTGCGACGGCTGCGAGAAGATCACTTCGGTGCGGTCGTGCTCGATCAGGTCGCCCAGGTACATGAAGGCGGTGTAGTCGGACACGCGCGCGGCCTGCTGCATGTTGTGGGTGACGATGACGATGGTGTACTCGTGCTTGAGCTCTTCCACCAGCTGTTCGATGCGGCTGGTCGAGATCGGGTCCAGCGCCGAGGTCGGCTCGTCCAGCAGCAACACCGACGGGCGCAGGGCCACGGCGCGGGCGATGCACAGGCGCTGCTGCTGGCCACCGGACAGGCCCAGTGCGCTCTGCCCCAGCTTGTCCTTCACTTCGTCCCACAGTGCGCCCTGGCGCAGCGCCTGCTCGACGCGGTCGGCCATGTCGGCCTTGCTCAGCTTCTCGTGGTGGCGGATGCCGTGGGCCACGTTCTCGAAGATGGTCATCGGGAACGGCACCGGCTTCTGGAACACCATGCCGACCTTGCTGCGCAAGCGGTTCATCGGGTACTTCGGCGACAGGATGTTCTCGCCGTCCAGCAGCACCTCACCGCGCGCTTCCAGCTTCGGGTACAGCGCGTAGATGCGGTTGAAGATGCGCAGCAGGGTCGACTTGCCGCAACCGGAGGGACCGATCAGCGCGGTCACGCGCTTTTCCGGAATCTCCAGGTTGATGCCCTTCAGGGCGTGGAACTTGTCGTAGTAGAAGTCCAGTCCACGCGCAGCCAGCTTCACCGGCGACGGCGTGTGCAGGCTCTCGTGCGAGGACGGCACGGCGATGCGCTGCATCGGCACGGCGTTGGAAAGGTCGTTCATGGCGTTATCCACGGAAAGGTCAGTCATGGGAGATACGGTTGCGCAGCAGGATGCCGCGGGCGGCAAGGCTGACCAGCAACACGAAGACAGTCAGCACCAGGGCACCGGCCCAGGCCAGAACCTGCCAGGATTCATACGGGCTGCCGGCGAACTGGTTCATCACCACCGGCACCGAGGCCATCGGCTGGAAGATGTTGTTGTTCCAGTACTGGTTGCCGAAGGCGGTGAACAGCAGCGGCGCGGTTTCGCCGGAGATGCGGGCCAGCGCCAGCAGGATGCCGGTGATGATGCCGGCCGAGGCACTGCGGTACAGCACCTGCACGATCACCTTCCACTGCGGGATGCCCAGCGACAGGGCCGCCTCACGCATCTGCGAGGGCACCAGGCGCAGCATCTCGTCGGTGGTGCGCACCACCACCGGCAGCACGATGAAGGCCAGCGACAGGGCACCGGCAAACGCCGAGAAGTTGCCGCCGGTCTGCATCACGTACAGGGTGTAGACGAACAGGCCCAGCACGATGGACGGGGCCGACAGCAGGATGTCGTTGACGAAGCGGACCACGGTGCCGGCCTTGCGGGCGTTGCCGTACTCGGCCAGCCAGGTGCCGGCCAGCACGCCCAGCGGGGTGCCGATGCCGATCGCCAGCGCACACATCACGGCACTGCCGAAGAAGGCGTTGGCGAGGCCGCCTTCCTGCATCGGCGGCGGCGTCATCTTGGTGAAGAGATCCCAGTTGATGCCGGCCAGGCCCTTGGAGGCCAGGGTGAACAGGATCCAGCCCAGGAAGAACAGGCCGAACAGCGCAGTGGCGCAGGAGGCGGTGATCGCAACGACATTGCCGATGCGGCGGCGCAGGTACAAGGAATCAGCGGTGGTGGACATCAGTTGCCCTCCTTGCGGGACAGGCGCATCAACATCAGGCGGGCGATGGCCAGCACCACGAAGGTGACGATGAACAGGACGAAGCCGAGCAGCAGCAGGGCCGAGCGGTAGGTTTCAGTGGCTTCGCCGAAATCGTTGGCGATCAGCGCGGCGATGGTGGTGCCCGGTTCCAGCAGCGACGGCGACAGGCGCACGCTGTTGCCGATCACGAAGGCCACCGCCATCGTCTCGCCCAGGGCGCGGCCGAGGCCGAGGAAGATGCCGCCGATCACCGCCGAGCGGGTGTAGGGCAGGACGATGTCCCAGCTCACTTCCCACTTGGTGGAGCCCAGCGCGTAGGCCGATTCCTTCAGGCGGGTCGGCACGGTCAGGAACACTTCGCGCATCACCGAGGAGATGAACGGAATGACCATGATGGCCAGCACGAAACCGGCGGTGAGCATGCCGATGCCCAGCGGCGGGCCCTGGAACAGCGGGCCGATGATCGGCATCTCGCCCAGGGTTTCGTTGAGGAACGGGGTGACGTACTCGGTCATCACCGGCACCAGCACGAACAGGCCCCACATGCCGTAGATGATCGAGGGAATGCCGGCCAGCAGTTCGATGGCGGTACCGACCGGGCCACGCAGCCAGCGCGGCGCGACTTCGGTGAGGAAGAAGGCGATGCCGAAGCTGACCGGCACGGCGATGACCATCGCGATGAGCGCGGTGACCAGGGTGCCGTAGATCGGGGCGAGGGCGCCGAACTTGTTTTCGACCGGATTCCAGTCGGCGGAGAAGAAGAAGCTCAGGCCCTGCATCTGCAGGGCATGGCGGCCGCCCCACAGCATCGACAGCGCGGCGCAGGCCAGGGCGATCAGGACGAAGATGACGGTGCCGACCAGCACCCATCGGAACAGTTTGTCGTTGCGGGCATCACGCGCATCACGCGTGGACGGGGCGGCTACAGGCTGGGCGATGGCATTCATGGGGACGGCAGGGCCAGGAAGGGGCGGGGCGGCACGGCGTGGAAGCGGCGGTGCCCGCGCGGGGCGGGCACCGTCGTGTCCATCACTTCAGGTCGGACGCCCAGTAGGCCTCGATCTGCTTGACCAGTTCGGCCGGCAGCGGCACGTAGTGCAGCTCGTTGGCCTGGGCCTGGCCGTTTTCGAAGGCCCACTTGAAGAAGGCCAGGGTGTCCTGGTTGCGCTTGGCGTCCTTCGGCTGCTTCTGCATGAGCATGAAGTTGGTGGCGGTGATCGGCCACGCCTGCTCGCCCGGTGCGTTGGTGATGACCAGGTTGAAGTCCTTGGCGCTGGCCCAGTCGGCGCTGGCGGCTGCAGCGGCGAAGGTTTCCGCGCTCGGCTCGACCCAGTTGCCGGCCGCGTTCTGCATGGCGGTGTACGGCATGCCGTTCTGCAGCGCATAGGCCAGTTCGACGTAGCCGATCGAACCCTTGATCTGCTTCACGTAGGAAGCAACGCCTTCGTTGCCCTTGCCACCAACGCCGTCCGGCCACTGCACCGAGGTGCCTTCGCCGACCTTGCTCTTCCACTCCGGGCTGACCTTGGACAGGTAGTTGGAGAAGTTGAAGGTGGTGCCCGAACCATCCGAACGGTGGACCAGGGTGATCTTGCCGTCCGGCAGCTTCACGCCCGGGTTGGCGGCGACGATGGCCGGATCGTTCCAGGTCTTGACCTTGCCCAGGAAGATGTCGGCCAGCAGGGCGCCGCTCAGGCGCAGCTTGCCGGCTTCCAGGCCTTCGATGTTGACCACCGGCACCACGCCGCCGATGGCGGACGGGAACTGCGCCAGGCCGGCCTGGGCCAGCTCTTCGCTGCTCAGCGGCTTGTCGGAGGAACCGAAGTCGACGGTGCCGGCCTTGATCTGGGCGATACCGCCGCCCGAGCCGATCGACTGGTAGTTGATCTTGGCGCCGGTGCTGGCGTTGTAGTCAGCCGACCACTTGGAGACCAGCGGGAAGATGAAGGACGCGCCCGCGCCGGACACTTCGGCGGTCACCTTGGCACCGGCAGCGGCCGGGGCAGCGGCACCGTCGGCAGCCGGCTGCTGCGCGGCCTGCTTGTCGCCACCGCAGGCCGACAGGCCCAGGGCGATGGCCAGGGAAAGGGCGGCAAGGCCGGCCGAGTGCAGTTTCATGGTCACTCCATAGCGGGGAAGAGCCGACGTGGTCGGCGGATGCGGCTATGAAATGATGTTTTTGTTACAGCCGTATTACGACCATGACAGAGGTGTCCCGGATCACGTTCTGACAAGGGTTTCACAGGGTTGGCGCCGATCCGGCAGGTGCCGGGAAACCCCCGATCTGCGCACCGATATGACGGTCGGTTGGCCCTTGTAGAGTCGAGCCATACTCGACTGCTCCCTGCCCTCGGTAGGTGCGGACCGTTGGTCCGCACGCTCCAGCACCCAGCCGAGCATGGGCTCGGCTCTACAAACGCTCCTGCCTTTGCTTCTGCCTTCCATGACCCCACCGCGCCCCCGATGAACTGTCGAGAGGCGGTGGGCCAGGGCGTGCAGGACCGTCCACGGCATGGATGCCGTGGCCGAGCCCCCAGGGGTGAGGGCGGTTTGCCTGCGAGGCACTGCCTCGCAAGCGCCCGAACGCACAGCCGCCAGCGGCTGGGCCGGACCGCGGAGCGGGGTTTACGGCGTGTCCTGCACGCCCTGGCCCACTGACTCACCCACGGATCAACGCAGGCGCAAACGCTCTTCACGACCAACCCCGAAAAAACAAGAAGAGCGCGAGATCTCGAGGATCTCGCGCCCGGGTGGGATCGGCGGGGGAGAGAGGACCCGCCGACCCCGTTCCTGCGGGGGGAACGCTTACTTCAGGTTCTGCGACCAGTAGGTCTCGATCTGGCGGACCAGGCTGTCCGGCAGCGGCACGTAGTCCAGCTGGCGGGCCTGGGCGTCGCCGCTCTTGTAGACCCAGCGGAAGAACTCCTGGGTGGCCTTGCCGTTGGCAGCGTTCTTCGGCTTCTTGTGCACCAGGATGAAGTTGGTGGCGGTGATCGGCCAGGACTCGGCGCCGGGGGCGTTGGTCATCACCAGGTAGAAGTCCTTGGCGCTGGCCCAGTCGGCGCTGGCAGCGGCGGCGGCGAACGACGCGTCGCTCGGCTGCACGAAGCGGCCGGCGGCATTCTTCATCGCGGTGTACGACAGCTTGTTCTGCAGCGCGTAGGACAGTTCGACGTAGCCGATGCCGCCCTTGATCTGCTTCACGTAGGCAGCAACGCCTTCGTTGCCCTTGCCGCCGATGCCGGCCGGCCACTGGACCGAGGTGCCTTCACCGACCGAGCTCTTCCACTCCGGGCTGACCTTGGACAGGTAGTTGACGAAGTTGAAGGTGGTGCCCGAGCCGTCCGAACGGTGCACGACGGTGATCTTGGCGCTCGGCAGGGTCACGCCCGGGTTCAGCGCGGCGATGGCCGGGTCGTTCCAGGTCTTGATCTTGCCCAGGAAGATGTTGGCCAGCACGGTGCCGTCCAGCTTCAGTGCGCCCGGGGCGATGCCGGCCACGTTGACCACCGGCACCACGCCGCCGATCACCGACGGGAACTGCGCCAGGCCCGAAGCGGCCAGTTCTTCCGGCTTCAGCGGGGCGTCGGAGGAGCCGAAATCAACGGTCTTGGCCTTGATCTGGGCGATACCACCGCCGGAGCCGATCGACTGGTAGTTGACCTTGTTGCTGGTGGCGGCGTTGTAGTCGGCCGACCACTTCGACATCACCGGGTAGATGAACGAGGCGCCCGCGCCGGTGATTTCAGCGGCGTTGGCGGCGAACACGGACGACGCTGCGAAGACGGCAACGGCAACGCGCGACTTGAAGGCGTGGATCACGGGGTGGCTCCTGGGTTGATTGGGATGCGGGGTTACCCGCCCGGCGCACATTCCATAACGGTTCGATGACAGCGCAGGGACCGTTGTATGACGCAACCGTTACAGCGCTGGCCGTTACAGCTGCGGCGGTGTCCGTGAAGGATTGGCGCGCGGTCGAGGGGCGGCAGGGGGGCGCGCCGCCCTCCTCTATATGTCGCTGTCGGAGCCTCCACGCTGGCGCGCACGCATCCCGGGAATGGGCATCCGGCAGCGATGCCATGTCCCGCACCGGGATGCATGGTGCCGCGTTGCGTGTTGAAGCGGATACATCACGCCATGTGCCGCAAGGCCTCGACACAGATGCCGGCGCAAATGCGTCGTCCGCATGACCGCACGAAGAAACCTGTGTTTGGTGCGCAGTTTGTCATTCGACTGTCATGGTTTTAACGGAACGTTCGCAAAACGCTTGACCGGCCTGCCGGCGTGGCGTTCTGCCCAAGCCATTCCAACCCTCTGGAGAGATCCAAAATGCGTTCCCATTTGCTCGCCGCCGCGGTCGTTGCAAGCCTCGGTCTGGTTTCCGCCGACGCCTTCGCAGCCCCCGCCAGCTCGGGCGTATCCCAGGCACAGCTGCAGCAGCTGCAGGCACAGATCGCCGCGCTGCAGGCCCAGGTCCAGCAGTTGCAGAACGATTCGCAGGCGCTGCAGGCGCAGTCCGACGCGCAGTCCGAAGTGAACATCACCCAGGCGCAGGCGCTGGAAGGTGCACAGAAGACCCAGACCAGCGTCGACAAGCTGGCCAAGCTGGTCAATGACAACAAGATCGGCGGTCGCATGTTCTTCGACCTGACCAACATCGACAAGACCAGCAACGGCAAGGACACCGCCGCCAGCGGCACCGGTCTGGACGTCAAGCGCTTCTACCTGACCGTCGACCACAAGTTCAACGACATCTGGTCGGCGAACCTGACCACCGACTTCCAGTACAGCTCGGCCATCGGCAACACCGAACTGTTCGTCAAGAAGGCCTACGTGCAGGGCAGCTTCGACCCGGCCTTCAACCTGCGCGTCGGTGCCGCCGACATGCCGTGGATCCCGTACGTCGAGAAGTTCTACGGCATGCGCTATGTCGAGAACACCCTGACCGACCGCCTGAAGTATGGCAACTCGTCCGACTGGGGCCTGCATGGCTTCGGCAACCTGGGCAACAACTTCAACTACGCCGTCTCGGTGGTGTCCGGCGCCGGCTACAAGAACCCGACCCGCAGCAAGGGCATGGACGTGGAAGGCCGCGTGGCCTACACCCCGAACGAGAACTTCGTGGTTGCCGTCGGTGGCTACAGCGGCAAGCTGGGCAAGGAAACCGACATCCAGAGTTCCGAGAACACCTACACCCGCGCCAACGCGATGGTGGCCTACGCCAGCAGCGACTTCCGCGTCGGTGGCGAGTACTTCCAGGCCAAGAACCTCAACAACGTGATGACCGTTGCCACCGACAAGTCCAGCGGCTGGTCGGTGTGGGGCAGCGTGCGCGTGACCGATGGCGGCATCAACGTGTTCGGTCGTTACGATGACACCGACGTCAGCAAGACCCTGGACCCGACCTTGAGCGACAAGTACTGGAACGTCGGCGTCGAGTTCCCGGTCATGAAGAACCTCAAGCTGTCGACCGTGTACAAATACACGCACCTGGCCAACGCCGGCGACAAGAAGAACGACAAGACCAAGGAATTCGGCGTATGGGGCGACCTGTCGTTCTGATCTCCTGAAGCACGCTTGTCCTGAAACACAGACGGCGGGCCTCGTGCCCGCCGTCTTCGTTTGGTCACAACAGAGACTGCGTCATGCCTCGGCCGTGGTCTTTTCCTTGAACCGGCACAGATCGGCGATCACGCACCCCGGGCAATCCGGCTTGCGCGCCTTGCACACATAACGACCGTGCAGGATCAGCCAGTGATGCGCGTCGAGCAGGAACTCGGCGGGAATCACCTTCACCAGCTTGTCTTCCACGTCGCGCACATTCTTTCCCGGGGCGAGGCCGGTACGGTTGGAGACGCGGAAGATATGCGTGTCCACCGCCATCACCGGCTCGCCGAACGCGGTGTTGAGCACCACGTTGGCGGTCTTGCGGCCCACGCCCGGCAGCGCTTCCAGCGCATCGCGATCGCGCGGCACTTCACCACCATGCTTTTCCAGCAGGATCGCGCAGGTGGCGATCACGTTCTTGGCCTTGGCGTTGAACAGGCCGATGGTGGCGATGTACTGCTTCAGCCCGTCCTCGCCAAGCGCAAGGATCTTCGCCGGCGTGTTGGCGACCGGGAATAAACGGCGCGTGGCCTTGTTGACGCCGACGTCGGTGGCCTGCGCCGACAGCGCGACCGCCACCAGCAGCTCGAACGGCGAGCTGTACTCCAGTTCGGTCTTGGGGTGCGGATTGAGTTCACGCAGGCGGGTGAACATTTCCACCACGTCGGCGCGCGGCATCGTGCCGCCACGCAGCGCCGGGGCGCGTGGGGTCTTCTTCGTGGTGGCCATTACTGCTCCTTGCCGCTGGCGCGGGCCTTGGCCCGGGCGAGGATGGCGGCCGCCGCAGCGGGCAGGGCGGGCTTCACGTCCGGCGCCGGGGCCGGCGTGCGCCGCGCGTCGCGTTCGGCTTCCCGGCGGGCCAGTCGCACCGCACGGGCGCGGTAGCGTTCGCGTGCCGCCCAGGCGGCCTGAAGCTGCTGCTGGGCCTGCTGCAACCGCTGCGGGAGTTCCGGGTGGCCGGGCAGCAACTGCGCGTCGTCGGCGCGGGCGACATAGTCCATCAGACCGGCCTGCAGGGCGCCATCGAGATCGTCTGCCTGGACCCGGGCGAACAGCTGCGCGGGGTTGGGTCGGGATGCCATGGCGTCAGCGGTTCTGGAAGGCCGGCGGACGGCGCTGCAGGAAGGCGCTGGTTCCCTCGCGCATGTCCTCGGTGGCGAACAGCAGGCCGAACTGCGCGCTTTCGTATTCCAGCCCGGCTTCCAGGCTGCATTCGCCACCCACGTGCACCGCGTCCAGCAGGCCGCGCAGGGCCAGCGGCGCCGAGCGCGCCAGCTGGCGGGCGACGTCATTCACGCGATTGTCCAGCGCGTCGGCCGGCACCACCTCGTTGACAATCCCCAGTTCCAGCGCACGTGCGGCGTTGATCGGTGCACCCAGCAGGCAGAGCTCCAGGGTGGCGGCGCGGCCGCACAGGCGCAGCAGGCGCTGGCTGCCGCCGAAGCCGGGAATCAGGCCGAGATTGATTTCCGGTTGGCCGACTTTGGCGGTATCGGCGGCGATGCGCAGGTGGCAGGCCATGGCCAGTTCCAGGCCGCCGCCCAAGGCAAAACCGTTCACGCGGGCGATGACCGGCTTGGGCATGCGCTCGATCTGGCGCATCAGGGCCTGGCCCAGCAGCGAGAAATCACGTCCCTGAACCGCGCTGAGTGTGTTCATCTCGGCAATGTCGGCGCCGGCCACGAACGCCTTCGGGCCTGCGCCGGTCAGCACCACCACGCGCACCCCCGGGTCTGCGGCGGCAGCACTGAAGGCCTCGGCCAGGGCCTGCAGGGTCGCGGCATTGAGGGCGTTGAGCTTGTCCGGGCGCTGGACGGTCACGGTGCGGATGGCGCCGTCGTCGGTGACAGCGATCAGGGCATCGGCCACGGGGAAACTCCTGGAACGTTAAAAAAAAGTGATATTGAACTCCGCGAACGCAGACGGGTCATAGCCTGCATCGTGAGTAGCGGTTACACGTTGCGCCCGTTATCCTAACCCGTCGCCTCAGGGCGGCGCAGAACGTCCCTGAGTTACCACCCCTGGAGAACTGTTTGATGAAGTTGCGTTCTATCGCGGTCGCCGTCGCGGCCCTGGCCCTGACGGGCAATGCCTTCGCCCAGGACGTTTCGTCCGAAAAGGGCAAGCTGAGCTACTACTTCGGTTACGACTACGGCAACAACCTGGCGGAGCTGACCGGTCGTGGTGAGCAGCTGGACATCAACTCGGTGGTGAAGGGCCTGCAGGATGCCTACGCCAAGAAGCAGCCGGCGATCACCGCCGAGCAGCTGAAGCCGGCCGTTGAAGCGTTCCAGAAGCGCGAGCAGGGCCGTGCCCAGGCTGCCAAGGCCGAGTACGAAAAGGCTGCTGCCGAAAACAAGACCAAGAGCGATCAGTTCATCGCGGCGAACAAGGCCAAGGCCGGTGTGCAGTCGCTGCCGAGCGGCGTCCAGTACCGCGTGATCGAGGCCGGCAAGGGTGCCAAGCCGACCCAGGCCAGCACCGTGCAGCTGGAAGTGGCCGGTCCGTTCCCGTACGGCCAGCGCCCGACCGAAGCCCGCCCGGCCCAGCAGATCCCGTCGATCAAGGTCAGCGAAGTCGAAATGAAGGCCATGCGCGAGACCCTGCTGCAGATGCCGGCAGGCTCGAAGTGGGAAGTCACCCTGCCGCCGGACCAGGCCTACGGTGCCGACCCGCGCACCCCGTTCCCGCCGAACGTGGCTGTGCAGTTCGAGATCAAGCTGGTCAGCGTCAAGTAAATCGAAGTCGTAAACGAAACGCGCCGGTGATTCCACCGGCGCGTTTTTGTTTGCGCAGCTCCTGACGGTAGAGTCGACTGTCAGTCGACTGCACTTGGGTCACATCAAGAAAACGCCCGCGCTGCGCGCGCGCGTCGACTGACAGTCGACTCTACCGTCCGGCCGGGCCACCCGCGCAAATCCAGCCCATTCGCGCTACTGTTGGCGGGTGCAAACAATGGAAGAATCGGCGCGTGTTGTCGCAAGTCCCTGCATCGGAGTGTGCACGCTGGATCCGCACCGGCAGTGCACCGGCTGCGGGCGGCATATCGATGAAATCGCACGGTGGTCGTCGATGAGCCACGACGAACGCAGTCGCATCCTGCATCGCGTGCAGCCGCTGCGCGCGCAACTCCAGCAATCACTGCGCGGCTCGCTGGCCGACCACGAACGACTGATGCGCGCGCTGCACCCCTTGGCCGAACCGCCGGCCGGCGACGGCTGGAACCGCAGCGAGCTGATCGACCTGTTGCCGTCCGGCCCTCCGGTGGAGGCGGCCGTGCTCGCGGGTATCGTGCCGCGTGCCAATGGCGCGCAGGTGATCCTCACCCGCCGCACCGAAACCCTGCGCACGCACGGTGGCCAGGTCGGATTCCCCGGCGGCCGCACCGAGCCCGACGACCGCGACGCACTGGCGGCGGCATTGCGCGAGAGCCAGGAAGAAATCGCACTGGCGCCCGGCCAGGTGCAGGCGCTGGGCTACCTGGATCCCTTCGTGACGATCACCGGCTATCGGGTCACCCCGGTGGTGGCGGTGGTCGATCCGGACTTCGTGCCGGTGCCGCAGCCCAGCGAAGTGGCCGAGGTGTTCGAGGTGCCGCTGGACTACCTGATGGCGGCCGACAACCTGCGTCAGGTCGAAATCAACCATCGCGGCCGCATCCGCCACGTCCTTGAGTACGGCTGGCCCGGCCAGCGCATCTGGGGCGCCACCGCGGCCATTCTCTACAACCTGCGTCGCCGCCTGGAGCAAGTGCAATGAACCTGATCGATCCGCCGTGGACCACCCTGGTCGATGTCGCCCCCCTGGCTGCCACGTTGGGCGAGGGCATCCGCGTGGTCGACGCACGCGCCACCGCCAGCACCGCGGTGCGCGTGGTTGATGCGCGTTCCTCGCTGGCCGACCCGCAGGCGGGAAGCGGCCAGTATCTGGCAGGTCATATCCCGGGTGCGGTGTATGCCGATCTCAATCGTGACCTGTCCGATCTGTCGCGCGTCGGCCATGGTCGCCATCCACTGCCGGACAGCGATGCCTTTGCCGCAAAGCTGGGGCAGTGGGGCATCGGCCCCGACACCCAGGTGGTGGTCTACGACGGCAGCGACGGCAGCATGGCCGCCTCGCGCCTGTGGTGGCTGCTGCGCCTGATGGGTCACAGCAGGGTTGCCGTGCTCGACGGCGGCATCGCCGCCTGGCAGGCGGCTGGTCACGCGCTGGCGAGCGGCCAGACTGAAGTGACGGCGTTGCCTGCCTACCCGGGCCGCTTCGACACCACACAGATCGCCAATGCCGATGAAATCACCGCGCGGCTGAAGCATGCGCAGGGCTGGCTGGTCGACGCGCGCGCGGGTGAGCGCTTCCGCGGTGAAGTCGAGCCGCTGGACCCGGTCGCCGGCCACGTGCCTGGCGCGGTCAACCGCCCGTTCGCATTGAACGTACTCGACGGCCGCCTGCGCGACGCACAGGCGCTGCGCGCCGAACTGCAGGGCGTGATCGGCAACCGTGATCCGCAGCAGGTGGTGCTGATGTGCGGCTCCGGCGTGACCGCCTGCCATCTGCTGCTGGCGATGGAAGCGGCCGGCCTGTCCGGCGCGCGTATCTACGCCGATTCGTGGAGCGGGTGGGTCAGCGACAGCAGCCGCCCGGTGGCGACCGGCGCCTGAGCGATCCGGGCAAAACGCAGTCGAGCGCGGCTCGACTCTACAAAGGCACCCTTCGATCGATTCGACCCCGTGCCGACCAACGGTCGGCACCCACCAACAGCAGCGGGAAACTGTCGAAGGCGGGGTGGGTCCGGTTGCGGGGGTGTCCGCGGCATGGATGCCGCGGCCAAGCCCCCAGGGACGGGTTTACGGCGTCCCCCGCAACCGGATCCCCCCCGCCATCCCACCGAATGCCGGCTTTTGACGTTGACGTTGCTTCTGCGGGTGCAGGGCGCAGCCCTGCCGCTTACCCAACAGGCTGCAACGGCACCTTCGCCAGCACCCGCGCCCATGGGAACAACGGCCCCGGATCACGCTTGCGCGCCACCATCAGCGTCGGGTCGTCGCTGGCCGGCACCTGCTCAAGATCCAGCTGGTCGTGCCCGGCAATCCGCCGCAGCGACGGATAGCGCGCCACCAGCGCCAGTAGCAGCGCCTCCAGCGCCACCAGCTGCGCCTCGGTGTAGGCCTCGTCCATCGCCTGGTGACGGCTGTCGAACCAGTGCGGGTAGCGCCCGGTGTTGACCAGCTCGATGCCCAGCGAATGCGCGTTCATGCCGCGTACGTGGTGGGCCACGCGTTCCGGTGCCACGTACTGCACCACGCGGCCATCACGGTCGATGTAGAAATGGCCGCTGTTGCCGGCGCCACTGTCGTACAGCACGCGCTGCCCGTACTCCCGCGCCATCACCAGATCGGGCAGCTCGGTGCAGTGGATCACCACCATCTCCAGCGTGGCCGGGTCGCGCAGCGGCAGACGGTCTTCGTAGGGCAGGGGCTGCAGCTGCAGGCCGGGCAGGAGCGGGTTGGGCATCCGGCGATGCTAGCATTGCGGCATGAACCTGCCTTCCCTTTCCTTGTCGAACCGCGCGCACGGAGCCTGCGCGTGAGCCGCGGCCACTGCATCCTGTCCCACGGCTTCGAGAGCGGCCCGGAAGCGACCAAGGTCACCGCGCTGGCGGAGGTGGCGCAGCGCCTGGGCTGGACCCACGAGCGCCCCGACTACACCGACCTGGACGCCATGAGCGAGGTCAGCCGGGTAGGCGACGTGCCGACCCGCCTGCGCCGCCTGGTCGAACGCACCGCCCTTGCCGCCCGGCAGGGCCCGGTGGTGCTGGCCGGCTCCAGCCTGGGCGCCTACATCTCCGCCATCGCCTCGCTGCAGGTGCCGGTGGCCGGCCTGTTCCTGATGGTGCCGCCGACCACCATGGGCCCGATGCCGGCACTGGATGCTGCCGCGGTACCGACTACGGTGGTGCAGGCCTGGCATGACGATGTGGTCCCGGCCGCCGGGGTCATCGCCTGGGCACAGGCGCGCGCCGCGCAGCTGCTGCTGGTCGATGACGGCCACCGCCTGGAACACCATGTGGAGGCCTCCGCGCAGGCCTTCGAGCGCCTGCTACGGCAACTGTGAAGCCCGGGCGCACGGCGTGCCCGCCCGCTTTGACTACAATGGCAGCCCCGCCGCCCCCGGCGCGGGCCTGCTGGCCGTGCTTGCGGCCCTCCTTTCCGACCGGCCCGGCCCCTGTGCCGCGCCCGACCACCTGCGAACCGATCCCGTGAAATTCTTCGTCTCCTGCGCCAAGGGCCTGGAATACCTGCTTGCCGATGAACTGTCGGCCCTGGGCCTTGGCAAGGCCACTGCCACCATTGCCGGCGTCAACGCCGAGGGCGAACTGGAGCAGGCGCTGCGGATCGTGATGTGGTCGCGCCTGGCCAGCCGCGTGCTGTGGCCGATCGACGAATTCGAATGCCCGGACGAACAGGCCCTGTACGACGGCGTGCGTGCGCTGCCCTGGCAGGAGCACATCAAGCCGGAGATGACCCTGGCGGTGGACGCGCACGTGTCCGGCGACAAGATCACCCATGCGCGTTTCGCCGCGCAGCGGATCAAGGACGCCATCGTCGACCGCATGCGTGACGAAGGCCTGGAGCGCCCGTCGGTCAACACCGACCTGCCGGACGTGCGCGTGAACCTGTCGCTGCGCAAGGGCCGTGCCTCGCTGTCGATCGACCTCGGCGGTGGCCCGCTGCATCGCCGTGGCTGGCGTGGCGCCGCCCACGAGGCACCGCTGAAGGAAAACCTGGCCGCCGCGCTGCTGCTGCGCGCGCAGTGGCCGCGCCTGCATGCCGCCGGCGGTGGCCTGCTGGACCCGATGTGCGGCAGCGGCACGCTGCTGATCGAAGGCGCGCTGATGGCCGCCGACGTCGCTCCCGGCCTGATGCGCCATGGCAGCCTGCCGCCGAGCCGCTGGCTGGGCTTCGACAAGGCCACCTGGAAGGCCATCCAGAGCGAAGCGCGTGATCGCGAAGCCGCTGGCCTGGCCGCGCTGAAGCCGGTCATCCACGGAAGCGACATCGACCCGGCCGCCATCCAGGCGGCGCGCGAGAACGCCGAGGTCGCGGGCGTCGCTCATGCGATCCGCTTCACCCGTGCCGACGTGGCCGACCTGGCTGCGCCCGAACAGGAGATCGGCGCGGTGGTCTGCAATCCGCCGTACGACGAACGCCTGGCCGCCGATCCGGCGCTTTACCGTGCACTGGGCAATGCCCTGCAGAAGGCCGTGCCGCAGTGGCGCGCCAGCCTGCTGTGTGGCAACGACGAACTGGCCTTTGCCACCGGCCTGCGCGCCGGCAAGAAGTACCAGATGTTCAACGGTGCGCTGGAATGCGCGCTGATCGTCTGCGACCCGATCGCTGTGCCGGGCCGCGACCCGGCGCAGCCACGCGAACTGAGCGAAGGTGCGCAGATGGTGGCCAACCGCCTGCGCAAGAACCTGAAGAAGTTCAAGAGCTGGCGCACCCGCGAAGACATCACCTGCTTCCGTGCCTATGACGCCGACCTGCCGGAATACGCGGCCGCCATTGACGTCTACGAGGAAGAGGGTGGCAAGCGCCGCACCTTCCTGCATGTGCAGGAGTACGCCGCACCGGCCGCGATTCCGGAGAACGACGTGCGCCGCCGCCGCAACGAACTGCTGGCCGCCGCGCGTGAAGTGTTCGGCGTACCGCCGGAGCAGGTCTCGATGAAGTCGCGCGAGCGCGGCAAGGGCGGCAGCAAGTACGGCCGCTTCGAGCAGCGCGACGAATTCATCGTGGTGCGCGAGAACAACGCGCTGCTGCAGGTGAACCTGTTCGACTACCTCGATACCGGCCTGTTCCTCGACCATCGCCCGCTGCGCCGGATGATGGCCGAGCAGGTGCGCGGCAAGCGCTTCCTCAACCTGTTCTGCTACACCGGCGTGGCCAGCGTGCAGGCCGCCGTGGCCGGTGCCGCCAGCACCACCAGCGTCGACCTGTCGGCGACCTACCTGCAGTGGTGCTACGACAACCTGGCCTTGAACGGGCAGGGCGGCAACCAGCATCTGCTGGTGCAGGCCGATGCAATGGCCTGGCTGGAGGGCGACCGTGGGCAGTACGACGTGATCTTCTGCGATCCGCCGACCTTCTCCAACTCCGCCCGTGCCGATGACTTCGACGTGCAGCGCGAGCAGCTGAAGCTGCTGCGCGCGGCGGTGGCACGATTGGCGCCCGGCGGCGTGCTGTACTTCTCCAACAACTTCCGACGCTTCAAGCTGGAAGAGAACGCCATCGCCGAGTTCGCCCAGTGCCGCGAGATCACCGCGCGCACGATTGGTCCGGACTTCGAGCGCAACGCGCGCATCCACCGCGCGTGGGAGCTGAAGCGGTTGGGGTAATTCCGGTAGTGCCGGCCGCTGGCCGGCAACGGTGTCAGATCCGCAGAGGGTTCATGGGATGCCGGCCAGCGGCCGGCACTACCCATATCTGGCCGGTAGATCCACGCCACGCGTGGATGGTTGTTCAGTAGATCCACGCCATGCGTGGATGGCGGCTACAGCACCGCCACCACCAGCCCCAACACCGGCAGCACGATCGCCAACACCGCGATCCATTTCGGGCGGTACGGGTACAGCCCGAACGACAGTGCCACGCCGCCCACGGTCATCGCGCCCAGCCACAGCACCGGGCCCATCGCCCAGCCGTGGTCGGCCACGCACAGTGCGAACGCCGCCGTCAGCAGCGCCCAGCCCAGCACCCGCCACTGCATCCGCCGTGCGGGTGCGGCAGCGGCCTTGCCATGCAGGTCGTGCTGGTGCTTTTCCATCGCCAGCGACAGGGCGGTGAACGCAGAGAACGACAGCGTCAGAGCGAGCAGCATCATGCGCTGGCCTCCGCTTCGGTCGCTTCGACTGATGCCTTCGGCGCTGCTGCTGCAGCGGCGCGCTTCTTCTTCTCGGCCGCAGACAGCGGTGGTGTCCAGTGCTGCATGCGCCAGCCGCATAGTGCCAGCATCGCGCCGAAGGCGATCATCGACAGGTCGAAGCCGGCCAGCACCCAATCACCGCTGCGCAGCGTGACGCCCAGGTGGGCGTGCGTGGTCAGGGCATTGACCACTGGCACCAGCGCGAACGCCGCCGCACCGAGGTACAGCTGCCACGCCCACATCATCCGTTTGGGCCAGATGAAGGCCGCCAGCAGTGCCGCACCCCAGGCATAGAAGAACACGTTGGCCTCGGCGCTGGAGCGCTCGGCGATGTCCAGCGGCAGCAGGCGGTTGCCCCAGAAGTGGGCTGCGAAGGCGATTGGCAGGCCGGCGACGGTGCCGATGTTCAGCGCATCGACCAGGCGCAGGCCGAAGCCGGTGTGTCCACTCTTGGCATGCTTCGGCCGTTCCTTCACCGCCCACAGCACCACGCCGCTGGCCACCATCAGGCAGCCGACCAGGCCGGACAGGAAGAACAACGCGCGCAGGCCCCAGTCGGCAAAACGTGCCAGATGCAGGCCGTACAGCACGCCACGGGTGGCGGTGGCGCCACCGGAGGGCGGTGTTTCTTCCAGCAGCGCACCGCTGACCATGTTGTAGCGCACGGCCGGGGTGTCGGTGGACAGTCGCTTGCCGTCGCGCTGGCGGATATCGATCACCGCATTGGCCGCGCCCGGATTGGACACGGTGAAGCCGGCCACTTCCACGCCGTGCCAATGCGCGCGTGCGCTGTCCAGCAGCTGTGCGATCGGCAGCGGCGCGGCGCGGCCTTCGGCCGGTGCGGTCACCTCCGGCATGCCACCGAAGGCCTCGAAGAAGAACTTGTCCTCATCCTGCGGGTAGGCCACCTTCACCCCCCACGGCAGGTACATGATCATCAACGTCACAATGCCGGTGTAGGTGATCATCGCGTGGTACGGCAGCGCCATCACCGCACTGACGTTGTGGAAGTCGAGCCAGGAGCGCAGGCCCTTGTCCTTGCGGAAGGTGAAGAAGTCCTTGAAGATTTTCTTGTGGGTGATGACGCCGGTGATGATCGCTACCAGCATGAACATCGCGCAGAAGCCGACCAGGTAGCGCGCCCACAGCACCGGGATGTAGTGCAGGTCGAAGTGCAGGCGGTAGAAGAAGTCGCCGCCGCGGGTCTCGCGCGCTTTCAACTCCTGGCCGGTGTTCGGGTCCAGCGTGGCGTCGCCGAAGCCACCGCGGCGGCCACGGCTGGGGTCGGCCAGCTCCGGTGGCAACCGCCAGAACATCTGCATGGCCGGGTTGCGCGGCTGCGGCAGTGTGACGAACCAGTTCTCGGCCTGGCCGGCATTGGCCTGCAGGTAGTCCACCGCGCGCTGCGCGGACACATCGATGCTGACCTTGTTGGCCGGCAGCTCCGGGCGCATCCAGCGGCTGATTTCCTCGCGGTAGTAACTGGCTGTGCCGGCCATGAAGATCAGCAGCAGCAACCAGCCGACCAGCAGTCCGGTCCAGGTGTGCAGCCAGGCCATCGATTGGCGGAATCCGTTCTTCATGCCCAGGCCCCCATCAGGCGCGCAATGCCTGCCATCAGCAGGGCCGGGACGAGGATGCCCACCCATGCGCGCAGCGCGCTGCGGGTGGCGAATGCCCACAGTGCGGCACAGGCGGCGACCAGGATCGCCAGCAGCATGCCGGTCAGCACGGTCTGCCCGCGCGCGCCGGGCAGCGCCACCGCGCAGAACACGCTGGTCACCGAGGCCAGCGCATAGCCGCCGAAGATCGCGGCCAACGAACGTGACAGCACGCCCCAGCGCGGGTTGGAGAAGAAGGTGCGGGGGCTGGCGGTTGCGGGCGAGCGGTCCACGGCATTCCTGCAGGTTTCAGTGGAAGAAGGCAGGCGCACCACTGTGCGCCGGAGGAGGCCATCCCTGGCCTGGCACTGGTCGCAGAACCGGTGCCATCCATCAGGGTCAGAGCTTCCAGCGCAGCGTCACGGTGACATTGCGTGGTTCGCCCCAGTACACGCCGTTGTAGAAACCGACGTTGTTGAAATACTTCTTGTCCAGCAGGTTGTTGATGTTCAGCTGGGCGCTGAAGTTCTCGTTGAAGCGGTAGCCGCCGGCGAGGTTGACCAGGTAGAACGCGTCCTGGGTGATCCTGGCCTTGCTGCGATCGGCCTTGGTGCTGTTGTTCCAGATGCTGCTCTGCCAGGTCACGCCACCACCCAGCCAGAAGCGACCGTCGATACCGCCGGGGCGCCAGCTGCTGTTGAGCCGGAAGGTGTCCTGTGGGGCGGTCGTCCGCTGCAGGACGCCGTCCTTGTTGCGGATGACGGTATGGGCGAAACCGGCCGAGACGTTCCACTGCTCGCCGATGCTGCCCTGGGTTTCGATCTCCCAGCCCTTGACCTTGTTGCCCTTGCCGGTGGAGCGGTAGGCCTGGCTGCCATCGGGCAGCGAGTTCACCGGCACCGAATCATCGATCTCGGCGACGTTGTCCTGCTTGCCCTCGAATACGGCGGCCGAGGCATTGAGCAGGCCGCCGAAGAACTCGGCCTTGACGCCCGCTTCGTACATGTTGCCAACCACCGGCTCCAGGTAGTTGCTATTGCGGTCGCGGTAGTTCTGCGGCTTGAAGATGTCGGTGTAGCTGACATAGCCGCTGAAGATCGAATTGAAGTCGTAGACCAGGCCGGCATACGGGGTGAGCATGTCGTCCGGCCTGTAGCCGGTGCGGGTGGTGCGGTTGCGGTTGCCATTGGCATCGTAGCCATAAGCCCAGCTGCGGGTTTCCCAGCTGCCGTAGCGCGCGCCGACCACCGCCAGCAGCGGGTCGGCCAGGCGCAGGCGCGCGGCAACGTAGGCTGCGCGCTGGCGCAGTTCATTCTGCGACGACAGCCTGCCCAGCCGGGTTACCGGAAGCACCGGCACATTGCCGGTCCAGTGGCGCCAGTCCGGCACCATGGCATAAGCATCGTCGTAGTCGAAGTCCATGCCTTCCGACTCGCCCTTGCGCACCGACTGGCCCAGGCCGAACACCAGTTCATGCTCGCGACCGAACAGCTGGAACGGGCCACCGACGTTGACGTCGAACACGTCCATCGTACTGTGCTCGTTGAAGTGCGAGATGTAGGCGGTGACGCCGGTTCCATCGGCACGCGGATTGCCGGCTGCGCCGTACCAGACGCTGCCGTCGGTATCACGCACGGCGTGGCTGATATTGCCCTTCACCGACCAGCCGTTGCCGAGCTGCTGCTCCAGCCGCGCGAAGCTGGTCTTCTCCACGATCGGCCAGGCGCTCCACGAGGCCGACAGGTTGGTCGAGCGTGGCAGGTTGGCTGGCGCGCCATCGGCACCCCAGTACGGCACCACGCCCCAGGTCACGCCGGTGGTACGGGGCGACTGGTATTCGTAGCCCACTTCGAACAGCGTGTTGTCGCTCAGGTCGGCCTGCACGATGCCGTAGAACACATCCTTGTCGAGCGAATAGACATCACGGAACGAATCGCTCTGCTGCTTGGCCGCGACCACGCGCGCACGGATGCGTCCGTCCCAGGCAACCGGACCACCGAGGTCGGCTTCCAGGCGGCGGTTGCCCCAGCGTCCCACGGTGAGGTTGGCGCCCATCTGGAAGGTATCGGTGGGGCGCTTGCGGATCATGCTGATGGTGCCGGAGGGATCGCCGGCGCCGGTGGTCAGGCCAGTGGCGCCACGGATCACCTCGATGCGATCGTAGATCACGTTGTCGGTATTGGTCTTGACCGAGCCACCGAACGTGTTGAGCATGCCGTCGATCTGGAAATTGTCGATGGTGTAGCCGCGCGAGACATAGTTGATGCGCTCGCTGTCGGTGACCGACACGCTGACGCCGGTCACCTGGCCCATCACGTCCGACAGCGAGAACAGGCCCATGTCGTCCAGGCGCTGGCGGGTGATGACCGTCACCGACTGCGGCGTCTCGCGCAACGACAGGTCCAGCCTGGTCGCGCTGCGCGCGTTCTTTACCGTGTAGCTGTTCGGGATCTCGCCATCGGCGGTCACCTTTACGGTGTCCAGCGTGCGCGCGGAAGATTCGGCGGTGCCGTCGGCGTGTGCCAGCGGAGCGATCATCAGTGCGGTCACGGCCAGGGCCAGCAGAGAGGGACGAGGGAGGTTCAGCGGCATTGCCATCGGTGCGATTCCATGCAGGACGAAACAGGCGATGGAATGCGCGGACGCAGCAGCCGTGCGCTCCGCGCACGTCGCCCAGCGAGTCCCATCGACGGTGCGCCACCCGCGCAGTGAGGGTGACCCGGTAGTCGGGGGATGTACACGGGCGAAGGGGCGGGTGGGTGCGTGCTTCCGTGCCCCGCTTGGCTAAGCGTACAACCGATTAGCAAATGATAGGCATTCGCATTTCGTTAATCAAGCGTGACGGCGCCCGCTCCCGTGCAGGGAGGCTTCAGAAGCGGAAAAGGACCGTCGCAGCGTGCAGCAGCAGGCCGATCAGCCCGCCGACCAGGGTGCCGTTGAAGCGGATGAACTGCAGGTCACGGCCCACGCTCAGTTCCAGCTGTTCGACCAGGTGCCGCTCGTCCCAGCCCTTCACAGTCTGCGCGATATGCGTGGTCACGCCTTCGCGCAGGCGCCCGGTCAGGCGCTGCGCACCTTCCATCAGATGCTGGTTCAGTGCCTCGCGCAGCGCCGGGTCGGCCTGCAGGCTGGCACCGAGCGAACCCAGGCTGCGCTGCAGGTGGCCGACCAGCGCCGAATCCTCGCGCTGCAGGTCCGCTCGCAGGCTGGCGTGGATGCGCGCCCACAGCCCCTGCACGTACTCCTGCAGGGCCGGGTGGTCGATCATTTCCTGCTTGAGCTGCTCGATGCGCTCGGCCAGCGCCGGATCCTCGCGCAGGCGCTGCACGTAGTTCTGCAACCAGGTCTCGTAGTCCTGGCGCAGCGGGTGCTGCGGCTCGGCCAGCACCTGCTGCAGCTCTTCCAGCACCGCGCGGGCCAGGCGTTCGGCCAGGCTGTCGCCGATCTCATCGATCGGCTTGACCCAGTTCACCGTGCTCGACAGCGTCGGCCATTCGCGCTGGATGTAGCGCACGATCAGCTGCGAGGCGCGTTCTTTCACCTCAGGCTGCTCCAGCCAGCGGCCCAGCCGTTGCAGGCCCTCGTCCAGCACGCGTTGATGGCGACCATCGGCGGTCAGCAGGGCCGGCAGTTCACCGGCAGTGGCAGCTGCATTCCACTGCCGCAGCTGCTGTACCACGAAGCCGTGCAGTTGCCGGCGCACGGCGGTTTCGTCGAAGAAATCCAGCGCCTGCAGCGCCCAGCCGCGGGCCATGTCGGCCAGCATGCGCGAGCGTGCCGGGTCGGCCAGCCAGCTGCCAAGGCGGCTGGCCGGATCGAATACCTGCAGCTTGGCCAGCAGCACGCCCGGCTCCAGGAACTGGTCGCGCACGAACAGCGCCAGGCTGTCGCCGATGCGCTCCTTGCTGCGCGGGATGATCGCGGTGTGCGGAATCGGCAGGCCCATCGGCCGCCGGAACAGCGCGACCACGGCGAACCAGTCGGCCAGCGCGCCCACGGCCGCGGCTTCGCAGAAAGCCGAAACCCAGGCCCAGATGCCGCGCTCGCCCTGCCAGTGGCTGACCGCGAAACCGGCCAGCATCAACAGCAGCAGGCCCAGCGCGAGGGCTTTCAGGCGCCGCAGCTGAGCGCGGCGCGGATCGATGGCAGACGTCATGCGGGGAGTCTAACCGGCACGGCATGAGCATCTGGTAGTGCCGGCCGCTGGCCGGCATCCTCAACGCACCCGGAACGTTCATGGGGGTGCCGGCCAGCGGCCGGCACTACCCGTTGGTTCAGAGCGCTTCGAGCTGCTTGCGCAGCGCGGCCAGCTGCGCGCGCAGGGTGTCGTTCTCGCGGGTCAGGGCGACCACGCGACGGCGCAGCGCCGGTGCATCCTCGCCCAATTGTTCCAGTGCCGACAGCACTTCGGCATCGCGGCTGGCGATCTCGTCCTCATCCGCTTCCTCGAAATCCATCTCGGCCGGTTCAGGCTTCGGCGCGCGCGGCTTGCGCTTGGACTCGCGCACGCGCTTGGCGGCCTGCTTCAGCTCGTCCTTGCCACCGGCGGCGGCGGCGCGCTGTTCTTCTTCGGGCAGGTCGGCCACGGCCGCGGCGGCGCTGATCGAGATCATGCCGGCCTTCACCGCTTCCACCACCTCGGCCGCGGCCTGGGCATGGATGCGTTCGATCATGCCGACCTGGCTGGTGCTCAGCTTGGCTTCGCGGGCCAGTTCGGCGCGGCTGACCTTCGGTGCCGGCTCCCACGGCGGGCCGTCTTCACCAGCCTCATCAGCCATCTCGGCCGTGCCATCGCTCTCGCGCTGCAGCTGGGCCTGCTCGACCTGCTTGCGGGCGGCCAGGATGTCGCGCTTGCGCAGCGCCAGCACGCCGCGCTGGAAGTCGGATACGCTGCGGCGGCCCAGGTGCTGCTCGATCATCCACAGGTGCACGTCTTCCATGCTCTGGAAGCGGGTGTTCTGCACGGTGTTGAAGGGCAGGCCGTGCTTCTGGCAGATACCGAAGCGGTTATGGCCATCGACCAGTACGTCGCCCCACAGCACCAGTGCATCGCGGCAGCCTTCGGCAAGGATGCTGCGCTCCAGCGCGTCATGTTCGTCCGCGGTCAGCGGGTCGATATAGGCCTTGAGTTCTTCTTTGACGACGATATCCATGGGCACGGCAGCGAGCAGGAGCGGAACCGCCCATTGTACCCGCTCGCCGCCGCCGGCCCGGGCTCAGGCGGTGGCCCGGATCATCTCGCCCAGCGTGCCGGTGATCTGGTCGATCTGCGCCTTGTCCACGATCAGCGGCGGCGACAGCGCGATGATGTCGCCGGTACAGCGCACCAGCAGCCCGCCGTCGTGGAAGCAGCGCCGGAATACCTCGTAGCCGCGGCTGCCTGGGGTATCGCGACGTGGTGCCAGTTCGATGGCGCCGACCAGCCCGAAGTTGCGGATGTCGATCACGTTGGGCAGGCCCTGCAGCGCATGCAGCCGTTCCTGCCAGTATTCGCCCAGTTCGATGGCCCGCTCGAACAGGCGCTCCTCGGCGTAGACCTCCAGCGTGGCCAGCGCGGCCGCACAGGCCAGCGGGTGGCCAGAGCACGTATAGCCGTGGAACAGCTCGATGGCCTGCGGCGGCGCCTGCATCAGCGTAGCGTGCACCGCATCGCTGACCAGCACACCCCCCAGTGGCACCGCGCCGTTGCTGACCGCCCTGGCGAAGGTCAGCAGGTCCGGTGTGACCCCGAAGCGCTGTGCGGCGAAGGGCATGCCGACCCTGCCGAAACCGGTGATGACCTCATCGAACACCAGCAGGATGCCGTGGTGATCGCACAGCTCGCGCAGGCGCTGCAGGTAGCCCGGCGCCGGCAGGATCACCCCGGCGGACCCAGCGATGGGCTCGACGAAGACCGCCGCGATGGTCGAGGCGTCATGCAGCGCGATCAGCCGCTCCAGGTCGTCGGCCAGTTCAGCGCCTTGGCGCGGCAGGCCCTTGCTGAACGCATTGCGCTGCAGGTCCAGGGTGTGGCGCAGGTAGTCCACGCCGCCCAGCTGCAGGCCGAACGCCCTGCGGTTGTTGGGCAAGCCGCCTAGTGCCATGCCGCCGAAGCCGACGCCGTGGTAGGCCTTCTCGCGGCTGATGAAGCGCGTGCGCTGGCCCTCGCCGCGCTGGCGGTGGTAGGCCAGCACGATCTTCATCGCGGTATCCACCGCCTCCGAGCCGGAGCTGGTGAAGAACACATGGTTCAGTGGCGTTGGTGCCAATGCGGCCAGCCGCTGCGCCAGCGCGAATGCGGGCGGCGAGCCCATCTGGAAGGCCGGCGAGTAGTCGAGCGTGCGCGCCTGCTCGACGATGGCTTCCACGATGCGGGGACGCGCGTGGCCGGCGTTGCAGCACCACAGGCCGGCCGTGCCATCGAGGATCTGGCGGCCGTCGACATCCTCGTAGTGCATGCCCTCGGCACGCACCAGTACACGCGGCGCTGCCTTGTACTGGCGGTTGGCGGTGAACGGCATCCAGTACGCCTCCAGTGACTGCGGGCGTTGGGTAGCCAGATCGTGCAGGTCGCTCGCGGGACGCTTCATGCCAGCTCCATCAGGTCCGATGGGGAGAATGTAGCGCAGCCACGTCACGGCGGAGTCGCGGCCACGCCGGTATAACCGGGGAAACTGTTCCGAGGAGCCCGACATGGCCGACTTTCCCGACCGCAGCCACTGGCAGGCACTGGCCCAGCAGCTTTCGATGCCCGGACAGGCATTCATTGATGGCCGCTACACCGACGCTGCCAGCGGCGCCCGCTTCGACTGCATCAGCCCGATTGATGGCCGCGTGCTGGGGGCGGTCGCCGACTGCGATGCACAGGACGTGGAGCGCGCGGTGCGGGCGGCACGGCGTGCCTTCGATGTGGGCCATTGGTCGCAGGCCAGCCCGGCCCATCGCAAGCGCGTGCTGTTGGCGCTGGCGGGGCT